>CAVPHL010000009.1:0-20584 GCA_963704225.1 uncultured Actinomycetota bacterium | reverse complement strand
GACGATCCAGGCTGCCCGCACCTGCGCCCCGGCCACCAGTGCGGCGGCCGGCCGGCGATGCCGTAGGCGCCCGGGTCGCCGTAGAGCTGGAGCAGGTAGGGCTGAAGGGCGTAGAAGACGTAGATCCCGGTGCCGGCCGTGAAGGGGGCGGCGATCATCAGCCACCGCACCGGCCGGTTGCGCAGGCCGCCGTCGATCGCGCCCGCCAACACCACCCGGACGGCTTTCATCGGCCGGGCACCGCGGTCGGGGGTGAAACCCTGGTCGTGCAGCCAGAACCACGCCACCACCGCGGTGATGGCCAGCAGGGCGGCGCGGAGCAGGTAGGGGACACCCAGGTTGCTGAACTGGGCCACCACCCCACCGAGGGCCGAGCCGGTCAGCATCGCGACCCCGGTGACCACCTGGGCGCGGCCGAACACCGCCTCGAGCTCCCCGGAGTAGCCGACGTCGGCCAACGCGTCGACCAGCCAGGCCTCGGTTGCTCCGGAGAAGAAGGTGAAGCCGAGCCCGATCAGCAGTGAGGCGAGGGCCCACCCCCAGAAGGGTGCCCGCCACTGCCACATCGCCCAGTACAGGATCGTGGACGCCAGCAGGGTGCCGGTTCCCAGCAGGAAAGAGAACCGGCGGCCCCTGGTGTCGGCCGTCACCCCGGTCGGCACCTCGAAGATCACCATCCCCAGGGTGAAGAAGGCGTTCGCGGCAAAGGCCTGGGCGTTGTCCAGCCCGGCGTCCAGCAGGAACAGGGTGTTCACACCCCAGATCAGCGAGGCTGACAACGTGGTGAGCAGGATGAGCGCCAGGTAGGTGCGCTGGATCCTGCGCTCGGCCGGCTTCATCGGGTCAGAGTAGCCCCGCCGGCACCACTACGTTGGGCGGGTGGCCGTCCTCGAATCACTGTGGGCCAGCCTGCCCTTGTGGGGCTGGCTGGTCCTTGCGTTGTGCGCGCTGCTCGTCGGGGTCGCCAAGACCGCCCTGGGCGGGTTGGCGATGGTCGCGGTCGTCCTGGCCGCCCTCGTCCTGCCGACCAGGGACTCCACCGGCGTCGTCCTGGTCATGCTCCTGGTCGGTGACCTGGTCGCGACCTGGACCTACCGGCACGACGTCGACTGGCGCCTGATCGGGAGGCTGGTGCTGCCCGTGCTGCTCGGCATCGGGCTGGGTGCCCTGTTCCTCGGTGCGGTGGACGGGCTGGTGCTGAAGCCGACGATCGGCCTGATCCTGCTGTTCCTGCTGGTGCTGGGCCGGTGGCCGGACCGGTTGGCCGCACACCGGCCGGGCGTGGGGATGGCCTACGGCGGCCTGGCCGGCTTCACCACCATGGTGGCGAACGCCGGGGGACCGCCGATGAACCTCTACCTGCTGGCCGCCCGCTACCCGAAGCTGCGCTTCCTGGGCACCACCGCCTGGTTCTTCTTCGCGGTCAACCTGACCAAGGTGCCGTTCTCGATCGCCAACAGCATCCTGCGTGCCGACACGGCACTGCTGGGCCTGGTGTTCGCGCCGGTGGTGCTGATCGGCACCGGGATCGGGCGGGTCGTGATCACCCGGATCGACCAGGCGCTGTTCGACCGGCTGGTGACGGCCTTCGTGGCTGTCGCGGCGGTCTACCTGCTGTTCTTCTGAGCTGGGGACCGGGCGTTCGCGCCTGCGGCGGAAGCCACCCTGCGCGACGCGCCCTCAGCTCGCGTACACGGTGATGTCGAACAGGTAGCGGTCGTAGCGGTAGCAGTGGTCGCCGAACTCGACCGGTGTGCCGGACGCGTCGTAGGCACGGCGCGACATGGTCAGCACCGGGTCGTTCCTGTCCAGGCCGAGGAGCTTCCGCTCGTCCGGTTCGGCGGGCCTGGCCCCGATGGCCTGGTGGGCGACGGCCGGCATCACGCCCCGGGCGCGCATCACGTGGTACAGGCCCTGACCGGTGAGGGCGTCCAGGTCGAGGTCGGCCCACATCGGCGGCAGCCAGTTGCGCAGCACCGACAGCGGCCCCTCGGTCACCGAGCGCAACCGCGCCAGGTACACCAGCGGGGTTTCGGGGGGCTGGCCGAGGATCGCCGACGCGCGCTGGTCGATGCAGGAGGTGTTGAATTCGAGCACCTCGGTGAGCGGCTCCCGGCCGTTCCGCTTGAGGTCGTCGTAGAGGCCGGTCAGCTCGTTGCGGCGGTGGATCACCTCGTTCGCGACCGTGGTGCCGATGCCCCGCCGCCGCACGAGCAGGCCGCGGGTGACCAGCTCCACGATCGCCCGGCGGACGGTGGGCCGGGAGAGGTCCAGCCGGTCGGCCAGCGACAACTCGTTCTCGAACGCGTCCCCGGGCTTGAGCACTCCGGTGTCGATCGCGGCGGCGAGTTGTTCGGCGAGCTGGTGGTAGAGCGGGACAGGGGAGTTGCGGTCGATGCTCACCGGGATCTGCCTCGCCATGAGCGCACCCTAGCCGAACCCGCGAACGCCGAGTCCGGTAACACCGAATGCCTGAATAGGTTTATGTCCTGTCCAAGTCGGCCCTCGCGGAGGCGGAGCGAGCCGGTCCGTCCGGTCCGGGCAGGGGGGTGGTTCAGCCCAGCGAGCGCAGCCACCGGCGCAGCCGCCAGGTCGCCTTGACGTCGTCCTCGTTGTACTCCAGCACCCGGGTGCACGCCTGTTCCCGGACGGCGGCGGTCGGACCGCCCACGGCCTCCTCGAACCAACGCATGCTGTTCAGGCCCCCGGGGTCCTCGTCGCGCCAGTGGTGGCCCGCGCCCGCGGAGGCGACCACCTTCAGCCCGAGCCCGTTGGTGCCGAAGAAGTGCTGGCGAACGATCGGGAACAGGTCGCAGAAGTGGTCCCGGGCGAAGGCGGATGCCCACAGCATCAGCTCGTCCCCGGGGCGGGTGAGTCGCGACAGTCGCACCACCTCGTAGTCGGAGTAGTGGAACACCAGCGCGTCGGTGTCGCCCACGCGCTCCCGCAGCCAGGCCATCGCACGCCGGGCGAGCTCGAGCTCGGCGGCGTCGTCGAGCTCGGTGAAGCTGCTGAACTCCCGGTACTCCCCGCCGCCGGAGCCGTCGGAGGTCCAGAAGCCCCACAGGTAGACGCGGTCGTCGCGGGAGGTCTCGACATCGACGTCGATCTCCATCGCCGCGGACGGGAGCTCGACCGGCCCGTCGGTGGTGCGTTGCAGCTCGATCCCTTCCCGTAGCAACCGGGAGCGCCGCTGGGCGAGCCGGAGCCGTTCCTCCGCCCCCGACCGGTGCGCCACCCGGGGCAGGTAGCCGGGGAGCAGTGCTTCCAGATCCGTTGCGGCGAGTTCATGCACCGTCGACACGCCCACCTCACGCAGCACCCTGATCTCGTGCGCGTCCAGTGGTGACTTGTTGATCCGCAGGCTGAGGTCGTCGTCGTCGAGGTGGGTGCGGCAGACCGGCCACCACGCGCAGTAGGAGCACTCGTAGCTGACCACCGGCCTGAGCAGCGGCGGGTCGTCGATCGCCGCCCCCGCGGCCCGCTCGGCGAGCGCTACCCGCTGGGCGAACTCGTGGTCGTAGCGGTCCAGAGCGCTGACCGGAGGCACCGGTTCGCCGGTGCGGGTCACCGGGTCCAGCTGGTCGGGGGACGGCGGGGCGGCGGGCTCGGTCAGGTCGAGCCAGACCGCTCTGGGGCTGTCCGCCGCCACCTCGTCGGTGCCGACCACCAGGGCCCACGGTCCGCTCGCCGCCTGGTGCCCGGTGGCGGCCAGCAGCCGCCACAGGTGGGCCAGTTGGAGGCTGTTCGCCCAGCGCCAGTGCCACCGGTAGCGCCAGCCGGTTGCCTGCTGCCGCGCCGGCAGGTCGCCCAGCCGGGAGAAGGTGTAGGCCAGGTCGTCCCGACGCACGTCGATCACCCGCTGGAACTTGACCAGGCCGGGGTGGTACCCGCCGGCCGGGTCCCGCACCAGCAGGTCGGGGCGGCCGGAGCGGTGCCCGTCCCGGTCCCGGGGGAGCAGGCCGCCGAGGATCACCGCGGTCCCCGCGGTGAGGGCAGCCAGGCAGGCGGCCTCCTGGACGTCGCTCGGCTCACCGGCCAGGGTGCGCAGATCTGCCACCGGCGCGTCCCCGGCGAGGACAGCGGCGTACACCTTCGCGCTGAACTCCGTGCCGCCGGGGAAACGGTGAGGCACAGCGGCATGGGGTCTGGCCAGGCCCGGGTGGAACGCGTGGTGGACCTTCAGCGGGCAGCTGCGGGCGGCGTACGGGTCGAGGGTGAACATCAGGCGTGCGCGCGGTGCAGGGCGACCACACCCCCGCTGAGATTCTTCCAGCCGACCCCCCGCCAGCCCGCGCCGAACATCAGGTCGGCCAGGGCCGACTGGTCCGGCCAGGCCAGGATCGACTCGGCCAGGTAGTCGTAGGCGGTGGGGTTGGACGCGGTCGCGCGGGCGATCCCGGGCAGCGCGCGCAGCAGGTAGTTGCGGTAGGCGGTGCGGAACGGCCGCCAGGTGGGGGTGGAGAACTCGCAGACCACGATCCGCCCTCCCGGCCGGGTCACCCGGCGCAGCTCGGCGAGGGCCGCCGCGACATCCTCGACGTTGCGCAGCCCGAAACTGATCGTGACCGCGTCGAAAGCCCCGTCGCCGAACGGCAGCGCGAGCGCGTCGGCGTTCACGAAGGCCAGGTCGCGCTGGCGTTCCCGGCCCACCCGGAGCATGCCCTCGCTGAGGTCGGCGGCGACCACCAGCGCCCCGGCGTCGGCGAACGGGCGGCTGGAGGTGCCGGTTCCGGCGGCCAGGTCGAGGATGCGCTGGCCGGGACGGGGGCCGACGGCGGCGACGGTCTCGGCCCGCCAGCGGCGGTCCTGACCGACGGAGAGCAGGTCATTGACCAGGTCGTACCGCGGGGCAACGGTGTCGAACATCGCCGCCACCTCCGCACGCCTCCGCGCCAGGGTCGCCCGGGCCTCACCAGTTCCATGCACCCGCCCAGCCTGCCACGCCCCGGCGACGGTCGTGGCGGGGTCCACGCCGCCGATGAGGGAGAATCGGCGCATGGCGCGAAAGACCCCGGTGCTCAAGGTCACCAATCTGAAGAAGGCCTTCGGGCCTGTCGTCATCGTCGAAGGCTTCAGCCTCGAGGTGGCAGCGGGCGAGGCGGTGGCTCTGACCGGACGCAACGGCGCCGGCAAGTCCACGGTGCTGCGGTGCCTGGTCGGCGCCGACCGGCCCGACGAGGGCAGCGTCGAGGTGAACGGAAACCAGGTGAGCGAGACCAACCCCGAGATCCGCCGCGATGTCGCCACCGTGATCGACGACCTGGACTTCTTCCCCGACCTCAGCGTGGTCGAGCACCTCGACCTGCTCGCCCGCGCCCACGGCGTCCCCGACCCCGACGACGCCGTCGACGAGGTGCTGCACGAGGTCCAGCTGGTGCCGCAGTCGGGTCAGTTGCCCGGCACTCTGTCCTCGGGCCAGCGCCGCCGGCTCGCGCTGGCGACGGCGTTCATCCGGCCCCGCAGGCTGCTGATCCTGGACGAGCCGGAGCAGCGCCTCGACACCGAGGGCGTCGAGTGGCTGGCCGCTCGCCTGGTGGCGGAGCGGAACCGGGGGTTGGCGATCGTGATGGCCACCCATGAGCCGGCGCTGGTGGAGAAGGTGGCCACCCGGGTGGTCCGGCTGGGGGATCGCGCCGAGGTCCTCGCCGATGAGTAAGAAGTCGCGCAAGCTGATCCGGTCGGCCGCGGCGGGTGAGGCGGCGCAGCCCTCCGAGCCGGCCGTGGTGACCCCCGAGCCGGAGCGGAGCTTCTACTTCCTGCCCGACTCCCCGCCGCTGGCGGTGGACGAGCGCGACCTCCACGACCTGATGAAGCTGTGGCGCCACGGCCGCGCCACCCGGACCCTCGGCCAGGTCATCTCCGACGGCTACGTGATGGTGTTCAGCGTCGTGGTGGTCGGCGCGATGGTGCTCTCGGCGGTGCTCAACGCCCAATCGGGCATGGCCGGGTGCTCGACCGAAGCCTGCGAGTCCGGCCGGCTGCTGCTGCCCACGGCGACCATGTTCGCCTGCCTCGCCCTGGCCCTGGCGGTGGCCCGCCTGTTCGGCCCGGTCCTGGCCTCCGCGGCCGAAGGGTTCTGGCTGATGGACGCACCGCTCAGCCGGCGCCGGCTGCTGCGCGGCCGGCTCGTGCCGCCGCTGCTGGCGTCCTTCCTCGTCGCCGGGCTGGTGACGGCGCTGGTCGGTGCGCTGTCCGGCCTGGGTTGGGTGCAGGTGCTGGCCTGGAGCGTCGCCGCTGCCTTCGGCAGCGCCGCCCTGGTGGGGGTTGCGGCCTCCGAACAGTCCCGGGAGCGGGCGGGCCTGGTGAAGGCCCTGGAGGCGCTGTTCGCCACCGCCGCACTGGGTGTTCTGCTGCTCGTGGTGACCCTCGCCGCCGGCTGGGTGGCGCCGGCCGTGGTCGTCGGGACCGGCTCAGCCACCGGGCCGCTGTTCGCCGTCGCCGCTGCCGCCGGGATCGCCCTCGCCGTGCTGGTGCCGCGGGTCGTGTCCCGGCTCGAGCAGATCCGCAGGACCCGGCTGGTGTCGGGCGGCTCCCTGGTCAGCGGCATGCAGGGCGCCATGTTCGCCCTCGACTTCGGGCTGATCCGCGACATCCTGGTCGAGCGCCGGATGGCGGAGAAGGGCCACGTCCGACCCACCCGTGGGCGGGGCCTGGGGCTCGGCGCGCTGGTCTGGCGCGATCTGGAGCGGCTGCGTCGCGACCCGTCGGCGTTCCTCGGTCTGGGGATGAGCCTCCTCGTGCCCTACGCCACCGACGCGCTCCGGCTGAGCCAGCTGAACCCGCTGATCAGCGGGCTGGCGCTGGTGGCGGGCCTGGTGCCCTTCCTCGGCACCCTGCGGGTGCTGTCGCGGACCGGCGGCCTGGCCCGGTCGTTCCCGTTCAAGACCCCGCAGCTGCGGTCAGCGGCGATGGTCGTGCCCGGCCTGCTGGCCCTGGTGTGGGGACTCGCGGCCACGCCCGCGTTCATCGGGATCGCCAGTTCCGGAGCCGACCGCAACCTCCTGGACGGCGCCGCGGCAGCTCTGGTCACCGCGCTCGCCGGCCTGCTGGGAGCGGTCCGCTGGGTGACCGCCGGAAAGGTCGACTACCAGTCCCCGATGATGGCCACCTCGTCCGGCGCCCTGCCGCCGGGCCTGATCTTCAACCTGTTCCGCGGGATCGACATGGTCGCGCTGGTGACGGCACCGCTGATCCTGCAGGCCCCGGCGTACTGGTCGCTCGGCATCGGACTGGTGGTGCTGTGGGCGTTGCGTGGCAGCTTCAACATCGAGGAGATGAAGGCAGAATCCGAGGCGGCACAGCGGGAACTGGCCGCCAGCAAGCAGGCGCGGGTGGAGAAGGTGCGGATCCCCAGGCCGCCCCGCTGAGGTCCGCCTCAGTCCTTCCCGAGAAGGGCCCTCACCGCGGCGAGGCCGTCGACGACGAGGTGGGCCGCGGCCAGGTCGGACGCCGGGAAGGTCCCGGTCACCGCGACGACCCGGCCGATCCCGGCCGAGACGGCCGAGCTGACCCCGGCCGGCGCGTCCTCCACGGCCAGGCAGGCGGCCGGCGGCACACCGAGGAGGGCACAGGCGAGCGCGTAGGGCTCGGGGTGAGGCTTGCCGTTGGCCACGTCGTTCCTGGTGACGACGATCGTGAACAGGTCCAGCAGGTCGCCGAGGCAGGTGCGGGCCCAGTCGGTGTTGGCTGAGGTGACCAGGGCGAGCGGGACCCGGGCGGTCCGGAGCAGGGCGTCCGCTCCCGGGGCCAGCCCCGGCCGGGGGAGGGTGGTGACCAGGTCGAGGAGCTCGGTGGTCATCGCGACCACGTCCTCCCCTGCCCAGGGCCCGGGCTCGCTGGCCAGCACGTCGTCGGCGCGTCGCCCGGTGAAGCCGGCGAGCACGGCCTCCTCCACCGCCCAGCCGCGGGCGGCGAACCAGCTCCGGTACACCTGGCGGTGGAACCTCTCGGAGTCGACCAGGGTGCCGTCGAGGTCGAGGAGCAGGGCCTGGACCGGCTCAGGCATCGACCCGGAACAGCGGATCCCCGGCCGCCACCTGCCGCCCCACGGCCAGGTCGGCGACGGACCCGGCGGGCCGGTCCAGCGCCACCACCATCACCGTGGTGCTGATGTCGTCGCCGGTGATCATGGCCGGGTCCCAGGTGACCATGGGGTCGCCGGCGGCCACGGTCGATCCTTCGGTCGCGACCAGCTCGAAGCCGGCACCGTCCAGCCGGACGGTGTTGATCCCCAGGTGCACCAGGATGCCCAGCCCGTCGGCGGTGACCATCGCGAAGGCGTGCGGGTGGAGCTTGAGGATCGTGCCGGCGACCGGTGCGACCACCGTCGTCGGCCCGTCAGCGGGCTCGATGGCGATACCGGGGCCGACCATCTCGCCGGCGAAGACCGGATCGCTGACCTCGGTGATCGGGAAGGCCCGTCCGGGGCAGGGCGAGAGGACCTGCATCACATCAGGTCTTCGATGTCTTCGGCCAGGTTGTCGGCCTCGGGGCCGACGACGACCTGCACCACCGCGCCGGACGCGATCACACCGTGGGCGCCGGCCGCCTTCAGGGCCGCCTGGTCCACGAGGGAAGGGTCCCTGACCTCGGTCCGCAGGCGGGTGATGCACGGCTCGATCTCGATGATGTTCCCCGCGCCCCCCAGCCCGGCGAGGATCTGCTCTGCCTTGGTGCCCATTGCTCTCTCCTCTCGGTGGGCCACCGTGGCCCTCCTTGACAACGTGGAGGAACGATAGCATGATTTCGCCAAGTGGTACGGACCAGTACGGACCAGTGCGGTCCAGGAAGGGAGCATCGATGTCGACCAGCGCAGGGGCACAGATCGTCGAAGGCCCCCAGCCGAAGCACCGGCAGTTGCGTGAGTTGCTGATCGGCATGGTCGTCCCCGGGCAGGCGATCCCGTCCGAGCGCGAGCTGATGGCGACGCTACGGCGTCTCCCGCGCGACCGTCCGCAAGGCGATCGACGGCCTGGTCGCCGACGGCCTGCTGCAACGGATCCACGGCAAGGGCACGTTCGTGGCCCGGCCCGCGACTGGAGAGCCGACTGCACCTCGCCTCGTTCAGCCAGGACATGCGCCGCCGCGGGCTGAACCCGTCCACCCGCTGGTGCTCGGTCGACCCTGGATCGACCGCCGCCGAGGTCGCCGCGACGGCGCTCGGGCTCGGCAGCCGGGGACCAGGGCCTGGCGGATGGACCGGGTCCGGCTGGCCGACGACCAGCCGATCGCGCTCGAGGACGGCTGGTATCCGGCCGACCTGCTGCCCGGGCCTCGACCACCAGGACCTCGCCGGCGGTTCGCTCTACGAGATCTTCGGTCGGCGGTACGGGCTGCGGCTCGACCCGCCGAGCAGACCCTGTGGGGCGAGGCGGCCGACGCCGCCCTCGCGCCCCGGCTCGACGCCCCGCTCGCACACCCCTCTGCTGGTCTTCCGGCGCGTCTCCTCGCGCCGGGGGGCGGCCCGTCGAGTACGTCGTCTCCCGCTACCGCGGCGACCGCTACCAGGTCCACATGGCACTCGGGCCGGACGACCTGGCCCGGGCCAGCAACAACCCCGGAAGGAATCCACCAGTGAGCACACGAGACGCCTCGGCGCGCGCGAGCGCAAGCGGTTCAACCTCGCCCCGCTCCAGAAGTTCGGGCGCAGCCTGATGCTGCCGATCGCCGCCCTGCCCGCCGCCGCGCTGCTGCTGCGGCTCGGCCAGCCCGACCTGCTCGGCGCCGACGGCCTCGGCTGGGACGCACGTCGCCGCCGTCATCGGCGCCGCCGGCAACGCGCTCTTCGCCAACCTGCCGCTGCTGTTCGCGGTCGGCGTCGCGATCGGCATCGCGAAGAAGGCCGACGGCTCGACCGCGCTGGCCGCCGTCGTCGGCTACCTGGTCTTCAAGGGGGTCGGCGACGCGATGTCGCCGGTCATCCTCGGGCCTGCCCGCGAGGGCGGGAGCCAGGAGCTGATCAACTACGGCGTCCTCGGCGGCATCGTCATGGGCCTGCGTCGCGCGCTGCCTGTGGCAGCGCTACTACCGGATCAAGCTGCCGCCCTACCTCGCCTTCTTCGGCGGTCGCCGCTTCGTGCCGATCATCACCGCCGTCGCCGGCGATCGCGATCGCCGTGCTGATGGCTTCGTCTACCCCGCCTTCGACGCCGGCCTCACCGCCCTCGGCGACTGGGTCACCGACAACGCCGTGCTCGGCGGCTTCGTCTACGGCACCCTGAACCGCCTGCTGATCCCGCTCGGCCTGCACCACATCCTGAACAACCCGCCGTGGTTCATCTTCGGCGAGTACACCGGCGCCGACGGCGCCGTCGTGCCACGGCGACATCGCCCGCTTCCTGCACGGCGACCCGACCGCCGGCGCCTTCATGACCGGCTTCTTCCCGATCATGATGTTCGCCCTGCCGGCCGCCGCCCTGGCGATCTGGCACGAGGCCAAGCCGGCCAGAACCAGAAGGTCGTCGGCGGCATCATGCTCTCGGCCGCGCTGACCTCGTTCCTCACCGGCGTCACCGAGCCGCTCGAGTTCGCGTTCATGTTCGTGGCCTGCCCGCTCGTACGTCATCCACGCGGTGCTCACCGGCACGTCGCTGGCCCTGGTCAACGCCCTCGGCATCAAGGACGGGCTTCGGCTTCTCGGCCGGCCTGTTCGACTACGTGCTGAACTTCAACATCGCGACCAAGCCGCTGCTGCTGATCCCGATCGGGCTCGGCGTACGCGCGTCGTCTACTACTTCCTGTTCCGGTTCGTGATCCGCAAGTGGAACCTGCGGACCCCGGGCCGCGAGGACGAGGGCGAGGGGACTTCGGTCACCCTGGACCCGACGGCCGCGTCCTGACCCGGCGGGCGCCTCCCGGGCACGGGAGGCGCCCGTACTACCGTGAAGAACAACGAATCCTGAAGAAGAGAGCAATGGAAGTCATCATCTGCCCCAACGCCCAGCGGGTCGGCGAGGTTGCCGCGGCCAAGGCGGCCCGGCTCGCCGCGTCGATCGGACCGAAGGTGGTGCTCGGCGTGGCCACAGGGTCTTCCCCGGTGCACACCTTCGCCGAGCTGGCACGACTGGTCGAGTCCGCAGAGGTGGACCTGTCCGAGGCGTCCGCCTTCGCCCTGGACGAGTACGTCGGCATCCCCGAGGGACATCCGGAGAGCTACCACGAGGTGATCCGCCGGACGGTCACCGAGCCGCTGCGGCTCGACCCGGCCCGGGTTCACGTGCCGAACGGGTTCGCCGCCGACCTTGCCCGGGCCTGCCAGGACTACGAGGACGCCATCGTCGCCGCGGGCGGGGTGGACATCCAGTTCCTCGGTGTCGGCTCGAACGGCCACATCGGCTTCAACGAGCCGACGTCCTCGCTGTCGTCCCGCACCCGGATCAAGACCCTCGCCGCCGGCACCCGCGCCGACAACGCCCGCTTCTTCGACTCGATCGACGACGTGCCGCGGCACTGCCTGACCCAGGGCCTCGGCACGATCATGGCCGCCCGCAGCGTGATCCTCGTCGCCACCGGCACCGGCAAGGCGCAGGCGATCGCGCAGCTGGTCGAGGGTCCGATCACGGCGATGTGCCCCGGCTCGGTGCTCCAGATGCACCCCCACGCCACGATCGTGGTGGACCCCGAGGCCGCGAGCGGGCTCACGCTGGCCGACTACTACCGGGAGACCTACGCCAGCCTGCCGGACTGGCAACGGCTGGACGTCTGATGCTGCTCGCCGCGGACCGGGTCCTGTTCCCGGAGGCGACCGTCCCGGTGGCCGGCTGGCTCGAGATCGCCGGCGACCGGATCGTCGCGACGGGGGCGGGGGAGCCCCCGCGCCCGGCGGACCAGCTGCTGTCCGGCACCGTCATCCCCGGCTACGTCGACGTCCACAGCCACGGCGGCGGCGGGGCCTCCTTCGTCACCGAGGACCCCGACGTCGCCCGGCGGGCGCTGGCCGCCCACCTCCGGCTCGGTGTCACGACCATGGTCGCCTCGCTGGTCACCGGCACGATGGCCGACCTGCGGCGCCAGGTGGACTGCCTCGCCGGACTGGTCGAATCGGGGGAACTGGCCGGGATCCACCTGGAGGGCCCGTGGCTGGCCCTGAAGTACAAGGGCGCCCACCCGCCGCGGCTGCTGACCGACCCGCTGCCGGCCCAGGTCGTCGAGCTCCTCGACGCCGGCCGCGGCACCGTGCGGATGGTCACGCTCGCGCCGGAGCGGACCGGGGCGCTGGACTCGATCCGGCTGCTGGCCGAGCGGGGAGTGGTCGCAGCGATCGGCCACACCGACGCCGACTACGACACCACCCGGGCGGCGATCGACGCCGGCGCGACCGGCGCGACCCACCTGTTCAACGCGATGGCGCCGCTGCGGCACCGCGAGCCGGGTCCGGTGCTGGCGCTGTGGGAGGACCCCAGGGTCTACCTCGAGCTGATCATGGACGGAGTCCACGTGCGGCCCGAGCTGGTCGCGTTCGTGGCCGCGTCCGAACCGGACCGGGTGGTGTTCGTCACCGACGCCATGGCGGCCGCCGGTGCCGCCGACGGAGACTACGTGCTCGGCGAGTTGCCCGTCGAGGTGCGTGATCGGGTCGCCAGGATCGCGGGCACCGACACGATCGCCGGCTCGACCCTCACCCTCGACCGTGGCGTCCGCAACGCCGTCGCCGCCGGGGTGCCGTTCGCGCAGGCCGTGCGGGCGGCCACCGCGCTGCCGGCCGACTACCTGTCGCTGCCGGACGTGGGTCGGCTGGCCCCCGGCAAGCGGGCCGACCTGGTCGTGCTCGACGAGGGCCTGTTCGCGACCCGGGTGATGCGGCGCGGGGCCTGGGCCTGAGGCCGGCTGCGGGTGCGGACGGCTACGGTTGGTCCGTGGTCGTGGTCGGAGCTCCCCGGGCGGAGCAGCAGAAGGTCCGCTGGGGGCGGGTGTCGCTGTTCTACGGGCTGGCGCTCGGCTGGGTGTGCCTGGTCGCGGCGGCGCTCCTGCTCACCGGAAATCGGGACCTGGGCGGCGGTCAGGGTCCCACCGTGGCCATGGCGGTCCTCGCACTGCTGTACATGCCTGCCCCGCTGGTCGCCGCGCTGATCGTGGAGCGGCTCGACCGCCGCCCGGCGCTGATCCGCACCGCGCTGCAGCTGTTCTGGAGACGGCTGCCGCTGCTGGTCGCGGTGACCGCCGGGGTGGTCGCCGCCCTGCTGCTCGGGATGGTTGCGGCGAGCTGGGTGGCGGGCAACGTGCTCGACCTGAGGGGCCCCGGACGGGTCGTCTTCAGCCAGGACGACCTGGTCGCCAACGCGCTGCTGCTGGTCGGCAGCATGGACGCGGGCCAGGTCGCCCAGCTGAGCGCCGCCACCCCCTCGCTGTGGCCGCTGCTCGGGATCGCCTTCGTCGGCGCCCTGGTGGCCGGGTTCACCGTGAACGGCCTGTTCGCTTTCGGCGAGGAGTACGGCTGGCGAGGCTGGCTGGCCGACGAACTGCGCCCGCTCGGCGCGTTTCGGGCCAACGTCCTGACCGGCGCGCTCTGGGGGGTGTGGCACGGTCCGCTGATCCTGCTGGGATTCAACTACGGCGACTACGGCCGGATCGGCACCGCCTTCATGGTGGCCTGGTGCATCCCGTTCTCGTTCCTGCTCTGGCGGGCCCGGGAAGTGACCGGCTCACTGCTGGCCCCCGCGGTGCTGCACGGTGCCGTCAACGGCTTCGCCGGGGTGTTCCTGGTCGTCCTGGTGGACGCCAACCCGGTGGTGGCGGCCCCCGCCGGGCTGGTCGGGGCGGCCGCCACCGCCGTGGTCGCCGCGGCCTTCTGGGGGCTGACCCGGAAGCCCGCCGGTCGCAGCGGATGAGTGGACGCAGCTACCCCGAATGGGTGGACGCGCTCAGCGAGCGACGGCTGGTCGAACTGTTCGGGGAGGTCACGCTGGCCCGCGGACAGGAGTACGTGCGGCAGGGCCGGGTGGGGCACATCGCCACCGGCTCGGGCACCGGCGGCACGCTGATCCAGGCCCAGGTGAGCGGTTCGGGGCCCCGCGCCTACCAGACCGTCGCCCGCCACAACGTCGCCACCGGGGCGGTCAGCACGTCCTGCTCCTGCCCGGTCGGCGTCAGCTGCAAGCACGGGGCGGCCCTGCTGTGGCACATGCGGACGGTGAACCTGCGCGCCCTCACCCCGGCCTGGCAGCGAGCGCTGGAGCAGGTCACCGCCGGGGCGCGGGCCGCGTCCGGTGGCCAACCGCTGGCGATCCAGGTCACCCGGACCACCTCGGGTGCGATCCAGCTGCGCCCGTTGCTGTGGGGGCGGTCGGGCCGCTGGGTGCGGACCGGCATCACCTGGGACTCGGTGTCGCACCCGTGGAGCGCCGACTACGCCGAGCCGCACCGGCTGGCTCTGGCCGGACTGGCCCGCAGCCGCGACCAGCGGGCCGGGTCCTCGTTCTATTCCCACCGCGCCGACCTGCTGGAGCTGGGCCAGGTCGGCGCGTCCGCCTGGTCGTGGCTCCGCCAGGCGGTCGCGGCCGGGGTCGAACTGGTGCCCGGGCAGGGCACCCCGCCGGTGCGGATCGCTGCCGAGCCGGCCCGCGTGGCCGGTCAGCTGGCCGCGGACGGGGACGGCCTGCGGCTGCGCACGGTCGCGACCTCGGGCGGGCTGGAGTGGCCGGTGCTCTACCAGAACCTGCTCGGCTCACCGGCGCACGGGCTGGTCGTGGCGACCGCCGACGACGTGTTGCTGGTGCCGTTCGCCGAGCCGCTCAGCCAGGGCCAGCAGGCGCTGCTGGTGCAACACCCCCGCCTGGAGATCCCGGCCGGTGACGTGGCGTCCTTCGCCGCCGAGTTCGCCCCGACGCTGCGCCGGCTGGTCGACCTGGTGGTCGAGCCGGGGGTCGAACTGCCCCAGACCGCACCGCCGCGGCTGCTGCTGCGGGTGGAGTTCGGCGCCGGTCACCGGACCACGCTGGCCTGGGGGTTCCGCTACCTGGTGGGGGAACGGGTGCTCGACGTGCCGCTGCAACACACCGGCGACCGGGGCGTGCTGCGGGACGCCGACGCCGAACGGGCCCTGCTGGAGAACCTGCCGACCGGCCCGTGGCCGGTCCGGCAGGCGGTGGACGGGCCGAGGCCGCTGGAGCGGGTCACGCTCACCGGCACCGGCACGGCCGATTTCGCCACCACGTGGCTCGACCGCCTGGCCGGGCTCGGCGTGGTCGTCGAGGTGACCGGGACGCCGCAGAGCTACCGACTGGCGACCGAGGCGCCCCGGGTGAGCCTGGCGGTGTCGGAGCCGGACCACGGCACCGACTGGTTCAACCTCGCCGTCACGGTGACGATCGAGGGCGAGCCGGTGGAGTACCGCGAGCTGTTCACCGCGCTGGCCCTGGGCCAGACCCACCTGATCCTTCCGTCGGGCACCTGGTTCAGCCTGGAGCGTCCCGAGCTGGAACAGCTTCGGGTGCTGATCGAGGAGGCGGAGAAACTCCATCCCCGGGACGCCGACGGGCTGCGGCTGCGCACCGTCCACGCCGGGTTGTGGGACGACCTGGTCGGACTGGGTGTGGTGGCCCGGCAGTCGCAGGCCTGGTCGTCGGCGGTGAATGCCCTGCTGCGGGCCGAGGACCTGCCCCCGGTGGGTCTGCCGGCCGGGCTGCGGGCGGCGCTGCGGCCCTACCAGGAGGTGGGCTTCCGCTGGCTGCACTTCCTGCACGGCGCCCGGCTCGGCGGGATCCTCGCCGACGACATGGGCCTGGGCAAGACGCTGCAGGCGCTCGCCCTGGCCTGTTCGCTGGCCGAGTCCGGACGGTTGGACCGGCCGCTGCTGGTGGTGGCGCCGACGTCGGTGCTGGGCACCTGGGAGGCCGAGGCGGCCCGGTTCGCGCCGGGGCTGCGGGTGCGGGTCGTCGACGGCACCGGGAGGCGGCGGACCGAGTCGCTGGCCGACCTGGCCGCGGACGCCGACCTGGTCGTCACCTCCTACACGCTGCTGCGGCTGGACTCCGAGGAGTACAGCGCCCAGTCGTGGGAGGCGGTGTTCCTCGACGAGGCGCAGTTCGTGAAGAACCGGCAGTCCCGGGTGTACCAGGCGGTGCGCCGAGCTCCGGGCGTCGGCCACCTTCGCGATGACCGGCACTCCGCTGGAGAACAACCTGATGGACCTGTGGTCGCTGCTGTCCATCGTGGCGCCGGGGCTGTTCGCTGATCCGGCGGCGTTCGCCGAGGCGTACCGGCGTCCGATCGAGTCCGGCGACGCGAACGTGCTGGCCCGGCTGCACCGGCGGGTGCGGCCGCTGATGCTGCGGCGGACGAAGGACGCGGTGGCCGCCGAACTCCCGCCCAAGCAGGAACAGGTGCTGGCCGTGCCGCTGTCGCCGGCCCATCGGCGGCTGTACGACCGCCAGCTGGCCGCGGAGCGGAAGAAGATCCTCGGCCTGGTGGGCGACCTGCGCCGCAACCGGATCACGATCCTGGCCTCGCTCACCCTGTTGCGGCAGCTGGCACTCTCCCCGGCCCTGGTGCTGGACGGTCAGCCGCCGGTGTCGGCCAAGATCGACGCCCTGGTCGATCTGGTCACCGAGCTCGCCGCGGAGGGCCACCGGGCGCTGGTGTTCAGCCAGTTCACGTCCTACCTGGGCATGGTCCGGGACCGGTTGCGCGAGGAGGGCATCGGGGCCAGCTACCTGGACGGCCGGACCCGCGACCGCGCCGCCCGGATCGAAGCGTTCCGTTCCGGCACCGACCCGGTGTTCCTGATCAGCCTGAAGGCCGGCGGTTTCGGGCTCACCCTCACCGAGGCCGACTACGTGTTCGTCCTGGACCCGTGGTGGAACCCGGCCGCGGAACTCCAGGCGATCGACCGGACCCACCGGATCGGGCAGGACAAGCACGTGATGGTGTACCGGCTGGTCAGCGAGGACACGATCGAGGAGAAGGTCGTGGCCCTGCAGGAGCGCAAGCGTGACCTGTTCGCCAAGGTGGTCGGGGAGTCCGGCGAGCTGGCCGCGCCGCTGGGTGCCGACGACATCCGCGGCCTGCTGGAGCCGTAGCCCCACCCTGCCGCGGCTCGGCGCGCCGGCCGGGGTCGGGGCCGGTCACCGGCCCGACCCTTCGGTCAGCCGTGGCTGTCCGAAGCCGGACCCCCCCTGGTGTATCTCCCGACCGCCCCGATGCTCCTACAGGGTGTGCGAACCACCGTGGCCGCACGTCGGGAAAGGAAGAACCATGGCAGCAGACAAGCGGACTCCGTTGCAGGACGAGGTCGTGCGCGCCCTCATCGAGACCAAGGCCATCGACTTCGAGGCAGTGGGTGCCCTGTTCAGCAAGTACGGCGCCCGGGCGGCACTGGAAGGCGACTCGCTGGTCCACATCATCAACAAGAACGTCACCTGGAACTGCGGCTGGCCGGTCCCGGAGGTCTTCCGGGCCGAGAACCTCGGTCGCGTCCAGCACTGACCTTCGTTCACAGGACGGTGACCAGTGACGTCAACAGCGTCCGTCGTCCGGGATGACCGGGGAGCAGGCGACCCAGCTGGTCGCCTGCTCCGCGACGCGGTCCAACTCGTGGAGCGCGCCCTGACGGTGTCCCGTACCCAGGGTCCCGGGCCCGCCGGGTCGACGGACGCGGCCGCGCCACTCAACGGCGACAAGGTGGGCAGCGAGGCCTCGATGCTGCTCCGGGCGGCGGCGCCGGTGGGCGATCGTGACCCGGGGCTGCGGGCGGCCCTGGCCGGACTCGCGGCGGAACTGGCCCGCCCGGACCCGGACGAGCTGGCGGTACGGCTGTGCCTGCATCCGGGCCTCGCCCTGGACCTCGCCCTCGTCCCCGTCCACCTGCGGGCCGTCGGACTCGGCGACCGGCGCCTGGAGCCGCTCCTGGACGACCTCCTCGGCGCCGGCCGGCTGCACGGCCCGGAGCGCCAGCCCCATCGCGAGCTCGAACAACTCTGGCTGCACGGCCTGTGGACCGGCGAGCTGGATCGGGCGGCACTGGCGCGAGCACTGTCCGCCTCCAGCCTGGCGTGGGCGTTCGACCACCTGGCCGGCACGACCGAGGACGCCTACGCCTTCACCCATGCGGTTCTCTACGCGACCGACCACGGCCGCCGCCAGGTGGCGCTGCCCAGGCCGGCCGCGGAGATCGTGCGCGATGCCGACGCCATCCTCGCCGTGGCGCTGGACGCCGGCAACCACGATGTCACCGCGGAGGTGTTGTGGACCTGGCCGATGCTCGACCTCCCGTGGACGCCGCTAGCGACCGAGGCCCGGACCTTTCTTGCGGAGGTGAGCGACGCCTGCGGCTTCCTGCCCGGACCCGGGTTCGACCGGTCGGTTCACCGGGGGCTGCCGTTGCCGGAACGTGGCGACTACGTGCTGCGGACCAGCTACCACACGACCCTGGTGCACGGACTGCTGCTGGCGGCCTGCCTGGACCGTGAGGGGCGGCTGCAGCCGCGTCCGGCGACCCGACGAGCCGGCTCGGCGACGGCGCCGGCGGGGCCGGACGCCGCCGAGGCCGTCACCGCCGTCCTGCCGCCGGCCGCGGTGGCGGCGGCATGGTGGACCCGGTTCGCCTCACTACCGCCGGCCGGGCGGGCCCCGCTGGCGCCGGCGCTGGTGACGATGGCGCTGCGGCGGGCAGTCACCACCGCCGACCTTCCCGCCCTGCAACGGACGTTGGGCCTGGCCGCGGAACACCGGCTCCCCGAAACTCCGGTCATGCAACAGGCTCGCGTCCTGCTGCGCCGGGCGATGACCTGCGCCGGACTCGCCGCAGGCCGGCCGGCGGCAGCCCGTCCACCACGGGAACGCGCCGCCGCACGACCGGGTTGACTACCGTTGGCTGGTGAGCGAGTTGAGGGTGGCGCCGGCGCCGGGACTCCCGGGGGGGCTGGTGATTCCCGCCGGTGAGCTGCTCGAGCGGTACTCGCATGCGTCCGGCCCCGGGGGGCAGGGCGTGAACACGGCTGACTCGAGAGTCCAGCTGTCGTTCGACGTGGCCGGGTCGGCCGCGCTCGACGCGGTCCAGCGCGAGCGCCTGCTCCGAAAGCTGGGGCCGCGACTGGCCGGCACGGTCCTCATCGTCGTGGCCGCCGAGTTCCGGTCCCAGCGGCGGAACCGGGTCGCGGCGCGGGAGCGGCTCGCCCGGCTGATCAGGGACGGGGTCGCCCCACCCGCGCCGCCCCGTCGCGCCACCCGCCCGACCCGCGGTTCGATCGACCGACGCCTGACCAACAAGCGGCGCCGGGCCGAGACCAAGCGTCAACGTGCCCGGCCCGAGGGGTAGCGCCGGCCCGTCGGCGGAGTGACGAGCCCCCACGACCGTCCGGACCCCCTTACCATGAGGCCATGGATGAACCCAGTGGCCGCGTCGACGAACTCAGGGAGCAGGCCGTGCAGCTGCGGGTGCGCGCCATCGAGGCCAACAAGGTCCTGATCGGGGAACTGGCCGAGATCTGGCGCGAGCTGAACGAGCTGGCCGCCGGCCGGTCGGAGGTGCGCAAGCTCTGCGAGCAGATCGCCGCCGACATCGCCCGCCTGGAGAAGCTCGACCTGGTCTTCGACACCGAGTGGCTGGCCGAGACGAAGCACCGCCGTCCCTAGTCCGGCCCTGCCCCGGCAGCGTGGGGGCGTCCGTGCTTCGCGGGGCGGTCCCTGAGCCGGCAGGCGCGACCCGCAGCCGTGTGGACGGCGGGCGAACCGGCCGCTCAGGCCTCGGGCAGGTCAGCGCCGAGCGCCTCGAGCATCGGCAGCAGCTTGGCCTCGGTCTCGGCGAACTCCTCGGCCGGGTCGGAACCGGCGACGATCCCGCAGCCGGCGTAGATCGCGATCCGTCGTGGGTCGGCCCGGTCGATCAGCCCACACCGCAGGGCGATCGCGAACTCGCCGTCGCCACGGGCGTCCACCCAGCCCACCGGGCCGGATAGCGACCCCGGTCCAGGCTCTCCAGTTCGGCGATCACGCCGCGGGCCACCGGGGTCGGCGTGCCGCACACGGCCGCAGAGGGGTGCAGCTGCCCGGCCAGCTGGAGCACACTCACTTCAGGGTGCGCGACCGCGGTCACGTCCGAAGCCAGGTGCAGCACGTTGGGCAGTTCCAGCACGTACGGCGCGTCCGGCACGTTCATGCCGGAGCAGAACGGCTCCAGCGACCGCGCCACCGACTCGACCGCCAGCTCGTGCTCGACGAGGCTGTTGCTGGACCGGGCCAGGGCGTGCGCCAGCTTCAGGTGAAGCTCCTCACCGCCGTTGCGCCGAATGGTCCCGGCCAGCACCCGCGACGTCGCCAGGCCGCCCTCACGGCGGATCAGCATCTCCCGGGGAGGCACCCACCAGTCCCTCCACGTGGTAGGCCCAGCAGGTCGGGTAGCGCCCGGCCAGCCGCGCCAGCAGGACCTGCGGGTCCAGGGGCTGCCCGGCCATCAGGGTCAACGCCCGGGCCAGCACCACCTTGTCCAGGGTTCCCTCCGCGATCCGGCCCACAGCCTGCTCGACGATCGCCTGCCAGACGTCCCCGGGGAAGGTTGCCGCCCACCACCCTCGCCCCGGCCTCCAGTGGGGGGACGGGCCGGGCCGCCGGCAGGCCGGGAGCCGGGTCACCGGGTCCGGCGATGACG
>CAVPHL010000008.1:0-51723 GCA_963704225.1 uncultured Actinomycetota bacterium | reverse complement strand
GCCGGCGCCCTCCGGCGGCTGTGGTTGGAGGCCGAGGCCGAGCGGCGGCTGCCGGTACCCGCCGAGCTGGACCGGCTGGTCGCCACGCTCACCGAGCTGCCCTTCCGGGTGGACGGGACCGGCGTCCACCGCACCGCCGACTGCACCGGCGTGGACCTGAACGCGATCGCGAAGGGCTACATCGTCGACCGGGGCCTGGCGGCCGCCAGGGCGACCGGGGAGGTGGTGGACGTGCTGGTGAACGCCGGCGGCGACCTGCGGCACACCGGCCCCGAACCGGTCCGGGTGGGCGTCGAGGATCCCGACGCGGTGGGCGGGGCGCCGCTGGCGGTGCTGACCCTGGCCGAGGGGGCACTCGCCACCAGCGGCTCGGTGCATCGCGGCTTCCGGATCGGCGGGCAGTGGTTCGGCCATGTCCTCGACCCCCGCACCGGGCGGCCGGTCGAGGCTCGACCGTCGACCACGGTCCGGGCGCCGGACGCGATCACCGCCGATGCCCTCGCCACCGTGGTCGGGGTGCTGGCCTGGGACGAGGCTGCCGCCGTCATCGCCGCCGTGCCGGGTGCCGCGGCGCTCGCCGTCCTGCCCGGCGGCCGGACGCTCCGGGTGGGGGAGTGGTGAGCTCAGGCCTGGTAGTCGACGGCCGCGGCGGTGATGTCGCCGGCCGGGGTCAGCGTCACCTGCGTGGCCTCGGCCCCGAACTCGACCGGCTCGCGGACCAGGCTCTCCTGGCCGTGCTCGACGACCGACTCGACGCACACGTAGTACGTACCCTCCGTGGCCTGTCCGCCGGCTGCGGTCGAACCGTCCCAGGCGGCCGTGAAGCTGCCGGCCGGCACGGTGCCACCGGTGGTGGTGTCGGTGCCCCCGGAGGCGGCGTACCAGGCCGAGAGGGTGTCCAGCCAGTTGTCGCCGTTGGCCTTGTGGTAGAGCGCCAGCGTGGTCACGAAGGCGCCGTCGGCATCCTCGATCCACACCGCCATGTACGGGTTGCGCGAGCGGCCGCCGCTGGCCGCGAATGTCCACGACACGGTGGCCCGGGCGGTCGCCGGCAACGCGGTCGTCGAACTGGAGGCGGGGGTCGACGCGGACGCTGAGGCCGATGCGGCGGTCGTGGCCGCGCTGCTGGCCGAGGCCGAAGAGGCGGGCGTGCCGGCGGCGCAGCCGGCGGCGCCCACGATGGCTGCTGCCGACAGCCCGGCCAGGAAGGCGCGGCGGGTCACCGCCGCGTAGCGCGAGGGGGAGTTCATGGCTTGCCTTTCGATGTCGCCTGGTTGTCGGGGCCGAAGCTAGCCGCCGGACCTGTCGGTTCGCTGTGCGAACGCTGGGGGCCCGCACAGGTGCCGCGGCGGCGGGCCGGCGGCCACCCGGCGGCTCTGGGGGTGGGCCGGCGGCCACCCGGCGGCTCTGGAGGTGGGCCGGCGGCCACCCCTCGGCGGCTCTGGGGGTGGGCCGGCGGCCACCCGGCGGCTCTGGGGGTGGGTCGGCGGCCACCCGGCGGCTCTGGGGGTGGGTCGGCGGCCACCCGGCGGCTCTGGGGGTGGGCCGGCGGCCACCCGGCGGCTCTGGGGGTGGGCCGGCGGCCACCCGGCGGCTCTGGAGGTGGGCCGGCGCACCGCCCGGCCGTTCTTCATCCGCCGAAGGGGCAGGTCGAACCGTTCCGGGCGCTGCGGGAAGCGACCGCGGGATCATGCCGGCACCGATCTGGTCGACGATTGGCGCGCCGCAAGGATGAGCGCCGGCTACGGCTGGGGAAGGACCCGGCCCACCTCGGCCGCTCCCGAGCAGCAGTCAAGGTCGCTACCCCGGCCCGACGCCCCGGACCCCGCCGCGGTTCGACGATGGTCACGGCCTGCAGTGGTGACGGAGACGCCGGCGCCGGCGGCCAGGAACCAAGGAGATGAGCACCATGACTGTGCTGGAGCAACCGGTGGCCGCCAGGCCTGTGACCGACCCGCCGGGGGGCGACCGTCCCCGGTGGACGGGACGGCTCGGTGCCACGGGGTTGGTGATCGGTGCCGGCATGGTGGCCGGATTCTGGACTCCGCGAGGACCGGTGACCGTGGCCGAGTCGCTGGCGGCGATCGCGATGGCGCTGCTCGCAGGCTTCGGCGCCGGCTGGTTGCTGCGATCCCGGCTGGGCCTGCTGGCGTTGCCGCTGCTCTATGCGGTGGCCTTCGAGGTGACCCGGGTGCCGGCCACGGGACCGACGGTCGACACCCTGAGCTTCGGCGAGATCTACGGCGTCATGGCCGCGGCCTCCGGCCGCGGGGTGCACGGTCTGCTGGTCTTCCCCGCGTTGCTGGCCGGTGGCCTGGTCGGCCAGGCGATCGCCCGCACCCGGCGGGTGGGCCCACCCACCGGCGGCCGCCGGGCACTCGAGCTGGTGTCGATCGGCCTCGGCGTGCTGACGGTCGTGGCGGTGGCCGTCACGGTGGTCGTCCCGGCTCGCACCGCACCGATCCGTGGTGCGGACGGGGGCATCCTGGACGGGAGCGTCGCCGAACTGACCCGGGTGTCGGCGAACGGCGGCGAGTTGACCGTGCTCCTCCGGGGGGCCAACGACGCCAGGCCCGTCCTGCTCTACCTCGCCGGCGGCCCCGGCGGGAGCGAGTTCGGGGCGATGCGGCGCCACGGCGGGGAACTCGAGCGCGATTTCGTGGTCGCCACCCTCGACCAGCGCGGCACCGGGTCCTCCTACGACCAGTTGGAACCGCTGGCCACGCACACGCTGGCGAGCGCGGTCAGCGACGTGATCGACGTCAGCGAGTACCTGTGCGGCCGGTTCGGCCAGCGACAGGTGTATCTGGTCGGCCAGTCCTGGGGAAGCATCATCGGGGTGCTCGCCGCCCAGCAGCGGCCCGACCTCTTCGCCGCCTTCGTCGGGGTGGGGCAGATGGTGGACGTCGCCGAGACCGACCGCCTGTTCTACGACGACACCCTCGCCTGGGCCAGGCGGCACGGGAAGGCCGAGTTCGTGGCGCAGCTGCGGGCTGCCGGGCCGCCGCCGTACGCCGACCTGCTGAACTACCCGATGGTCTTCGCCCACGAACAGCAGGTGTACGGCTACGACCACTCCGCCAACGCCGAGGGCGCCGGCCAGATGATGGAAAACCTGCCGGCAAGCGAGTACAGCCCGCTGGACACGGTGAACATCGTCCGCGGGCTGCTGGACACCTTCGCGGTGCTGTATCCGCAACTCCAGGACCTCGATCTCCGCCAGAGCGCTGCAGACCTCGAGGTGCCGGTGTACCTGGCCGAGGGACGCTTCGAGCCCCGCGGCCGGAAGCGGCCGGCGAGGGACTGGTTCGATCGGCTCCAGGCGCCGACGAAGCGGTGGGTCGAGTTCGACACCTCCGGCCACCGGCCCATCTTCGAGCAGCCGGCCCGGTTCGCCGAGCTGATGCGAACCGTCGCCGCTGGCCGGTGAAGCCACTGCCCCCGGGGTCGCCGATCCGGTAGTTTGCGGCGATGGACAGCGAAACGGCGCCCACCCTCCCCGAAGCGACGACGCCCCGGGCGACGACGCCGGGGCTCGACCAGGAGTTCGACCTCGCCGCGGGCCGCTATGACCTGCTCACCAGGCTCAACCCCGGGTACCACGACCACCTCGCCGCCGCCGCCCGGGACCTGGCCGACCTGCTGGCCACGGCCAACCCGGTCCTGGTGGACCTGGGCTGCGGGTCGGGCTCGTCGACCGCGGCGCTCCTGTCCGCGCTGCCGCACGCCGACGTGACCGGGGTGGACGCCTCCGCCGGCATGCTGGCCCGGGCCCGCGCCAAGACCTGGCCAGGGTCGGTGCGGTTCGTGCATGCCGCCGCCGAAGGGTTGCCCGACCTCGGGCTGCCGCTCACCGACGGGGCGATGGCGGCCTACCTGTTCCGCAACATCCCCGCCGAGGGCCGAGACGACACGCTGCGCCTGGTCCGCGACCAGCTCGCCCCCGGCGGCTGGCTGGTCGTGCAGGAGTACTCGGTGGCCGGCCGCCCGGCGGCGTCCGCGGTCTGGACGCTGGTGTGCTGGACGGTCGTGGTCCCGCTGGCCTGGTTGCTGCGCGGGTCGCCCAGGCTCTACACCTACCTGTGGCGCAGCGTCCGGGACTTCGACAGCACCGAAGCCTTCACCGGACGACTGGAGGGGGCCGGCTTCACCGCGATCGAGCGGCGCGACGCGCGCGGCTGGCAGCGCGGCATCCTGCACACCTTCATCGCCCAGCGGCCGCGGGAGTGAGGGCGTCGGCAGGGGTTGCCCCGGCGGGCACCGGGGGTCAGGCTGTAGTCGGAGGACGACGACGGGGGGCCACGGTGCAGCAACCGACCACGGTGCCGCCGGCGAGCAATGAGGCTGCGTCCGGGGTGGCCGACTGACATGGCCGGCCCGCTCACGGAACTGCGCAAGTTCTTTCGTGCCGCCCTCGTCGAACCGGTCGACCCGCCGCTCGCCGAACCCGGTGAGGTGGTGCGGCGGCGTCGCTGGGTGACCGCGATCGCGCTGGTTGCCGGGGCAGCCACCCTCGGCTGGGCCCTGCGGCTCGAGCCCGGCGACCCGAGGTTCTACGCCGGCACCCTCGCCCTCGCCGGGGTGTGGACGGCCGGGGCGCTCGCGTCCGGCCCGCTGCGGCTGGGCCGGGCGCACACCCGCTCGGGGGAAGGGACCAGCCGGTCGGTGGTCCAGTCGCTGCTGCTCGGGCTGCTGCTGCTGGCCGTGTTCCTCGCCGGTGCCACGGTCGTGGCCCGCGTGCCGGTGCTGCGCGACCCGGTCGAACACCTGCTCGACCATGCCCGCTTCGGCTCGCTCGGCCTGGTCGCCGTGCTCACCGCGGTCAACGGGGTGGCCGAGGAGCTGTACTTCCGCGGGGCGCTGTTCGCCGCGTTGCCCCGGCGGCACGCGGTGGCCGGCACCACCCTGGTCTACGCGCTGACCACCGTCCCCAGCGGCATCCCGCTGCTGGTGTTCGCCGCCGCCGTGCTCGGGGTGGTCGTCGGGCTGCAGCGCCGGGTCACCGGGGGAGTGCTCGGCCCCGTCGTCACCCACCTCACCTGGAGCCTGGGCATGCTGTTCGGCCTTCCCTACATCCTCGAAACCGGGAGCTGACATGACCGATCGCGACACCGATCTCGTCACCGGCGCCGGCGGCTACATCGGCGGACTGCTGGTGCCCGTCCTCCTGGAGCGGGGCTGGCCCGTCCGGGTGCTCGCCAGGGACCCGCGAAAGCTGCGTTCGCGTCCGTGGGCCGGACAGGTCGAGTTCGTTGCCGGTGACGCCGGCGACCTCGACGCCCTGGCCCGGGCGCTGGCCGGGGTGGGGGTCGCCTACTACCTCCTTCACTCGATGGATGGTCACGGCGACTTCGTGGCCCGCGACCGGGCGCTGGCGTCGGGTTTCGCGGCGGCCGCGGAGCGCGCCGAGGTGCGCCGGATCGTGTACCTCTCCGGGCTGCACCCCGACGGCGAACTGTCGCCCCACCTGGGCTCCCGGGTTGAAGTGGGTCAGATCCTGCTGGACTCGGGCGTACCGTCGCTGGTGTTGCAGGCGGGGGTGGTGCTCGGGGACGGCTCGGCCAGCTTCGACATGCTGCGGCACCTCACCGAACGCCTGCCCGGCATGGTGGCCCCCAAGTGGCTGCGCAACCGGATCCAGCCGATCGCGATCGACGACGTCCTGTACTACCTCGCCCGGGCGGCGGACCTGCCCGGGGACCTCAACCGGAGCTTCGACATCGGCGGGCCGGACGTGCTCACCTACGCGCAGATGATCGCGGGCTACGCCCGGGTCACCGGGCTGCGCGGCCCGGTGATCGTGACCGTCCCGGTGCTGACGCCGCGCCTGGCCAGCCACTGGGTGGGGCTGGTCACGCCGGTGCCGGCCGGCATTGCCCGTCCGCTGGTCGGCAGCCTGGTGCACGACGCGGTGGCCCGGGAGCAGGACCTGCTGGCGCTCGCCGGCCCGCCGCCGGGCGGCCCGACCGGTTTCGAGGAGGGGGTGCGCCGGGCCACGGCCGGGATCGACCCCCACCGCTGGAGGCGGACCACCGTCGCCGTCGGCGCCCTGACCGCGGGCTGTGCGCTCCTCGGTTCGGTGCTGACCGATCCGGACTCGGAGTGGTACCGGCGGCTGCGCAAACCCGCCTGGCAGCCTCCCGCCGCGGCGTTCCCGGTGGTCTGGACGACGCTGTTCGCCGGGATCGCGGTCGCCGCCTCGGCCACGATCGCTGAACTTGAGGAGTCCGGCCGCCAGTCCGACGCCGACGGCTTCAAGGCGGCCTTCCTGGCCAACCTCGCCCTGAACGCGGCCTGGAGCGGAGTGTTCTTCCGGGTCCGGGCGCTGCGGACCGCGTCCGGCGTCGCCGCCGTGCTCGGGGCCAGCGCGGCCGACCTCGCCCGGCGGGCCCGGCCCACCGGCGCCGGCAAGGCGGGGGTGTTCGCCGGCTATGCGGCCTGGGCGACGTTCGCGTCCGTGCTCGCCGCGGCGGTGGCGCGCCGGAACTGAACCGGGAGCGGGACGGCACTGATCCCGCACCGTCCCGCGCGTGTCCTTCAGCGGGGAGGCCGTCCCGGGGCCCTTCCTGGCCGGCGGCGAGGGCTGCGGCCGCCTGCGCGATCGAGTGGCCGAGCGGACGGAACGGCGGCGGCGCGGACTTCTGGTGGCGTCCCCCGACCCACAGGACGAGTCCGGGCAGCCCGGCGAGTTCCCTGGCGACCGTCGCCAGCCGGGCAGCGTCCTGGCGTCGGTGCAGCGAGGTGACCATGGCTGTCGCCCCAACCTTGCTGGCTGCCTGCCGCCACGCCTTCGCCGGAACCTGGGCGCCGAGGTAGAGGGTGGCGACCCCGGCCCGGCGCGCCGCCGTGGCGAATGCCAGCAGCCCGAGTTCGTGGTCGACCCCGGGTGGGGCACCCACCAGAACGGCCGGCCCCGAGGCGCGACGCCCGGCCGCCTCGTAGGTGGCCGACAGCCGCCGCATCACGATGCTGCTGACGAGGTGCTCCCCCGCCACCGTCAGGTCACCCTGCGACCACGCGTGCCCGAGTCTCGCCAGGGAGGGCATCAGCCACTCGTCCACCACGTTCTCGAAGGTGCCGCGGGCGAACTGCTCGTCCAGGATCCGCGACACGGCGTCGCCGTCGAGGTCTGCCGCGGCCCGGATCAGCTCGTCCTGCCCCGGGGGCGTTCGCACCCCGGCGGCATCGGCCCGCCGGGCGGCCTCCTGGGCTGCTTCCCGTGCCGACCAGCCGGACTGGACCAGCTGGTTCATCGCCCTGATCCGGGCGAGCGACGTGTCGTCATAGAGGCGGTAGCCCGACGCCGTGCGGGTGGGCTCGACGAGGCCGTAGCGGCGCTCCCAGGCACGCAGGGTGTGCTCGGGAACACCGGTGAGTTCCGCAGCCTTCTTGATCGTAACCATGACGGTCGCAGGCTACCGGCCCGAACGGGACCGGACCAAGGGACATACGCAGTTCTGTGCAAGGTTTGCGCTCGGACTTGTCGAAGGTTGTTTATGCATGACAGGCTCGTGTCAAAGGTTAGAGGTAGGAGAGTGAGATGTCGGATCGGATTCGCCAGGTCGTCGTCACCGCCAGTGCGGTGTTCATGATCGTCGGCACGCTGTTCGGGATCGGGGTGTTCGGAACCCGGGTCGAGGAGAGTGCCGGCGGAAGCCTGTCAGCCACGGCAACCCTGATCGCTCCGGCCGTTCGCGCCTTCTCGATCTGGTCGGTGATCTACGCCGGCCTGATCGCCTACGTGGTCTGGCAGTGGCTGCCCGCCAACACCGCTTCCCCTCGTGCCCGCCGGATCGGCTGGCTGGCGGCGCTGTCGATGGTGCTCAACGCCGCCTGGCTGCTGGTCACCCAGGTCGGCTGGCTGTGGGCCAGCGTCGGGGTGATCGTGACCCTCGCGGTGACCCTCGGCCTCCTGATGCGGACGCTGGGCCCGGCGCCGGCAGCGGCGTCCCGGGTGGAGAAGGTCGTGGTCGACGGCACCTTCGGCCTCTACCTCGGCTGGGTGTCGGTGGCCACCGCCGCCAACATCACCGCCACCCTGGTCGACTCGGGGGTGAACCCGCCGCTCCCGGTCGCGGAGCTGTGGGCCGTGGGCGTCCTGGCCGTGGCCGCCGCGATCGGGGTGGTCCTCGCCAGGGCTCTGGGTGGACGTATCGGCGTCGCGCTGGCGATGGCCTGGGGCCTGTCCTGGATCGCCGTGGGCCGGATCGTCGACGAGCCGTCCTCCCTGCTCACCGGCGTGGCCGCGGCCTTGGCCGCAGCAGTAGTGCTGACCGCCGCGGGGTTGATCTGGCTCCGCCGGACGGAACAGCCTGTTCTTGTCCACGCCACCAACACCGGGGGCGCCCGATGAACCCAGCTGACCTCGTGGTGCTCCTCGACGAAGCCAACCGGCCGGCGGGGACCGCCGACCGCACCGCCGTCCACGGTCGGCGGACGCCACTGCACCTCGCCTTCTCCTGCTACCTCTTCGACGACTCCGGACGTGTCCTGATCACCCGTCGTGCCCTGGGGAAACTGACCTGGCCCGGGGTTTGGACCAACTCCTGCTGCGGGCATCCCCGTCCGGGCGAGCCGGCCGAAGCCGCCGTACGCCGGCGGGTGGGCCAGGAGTTGGGGGTGACGGTGGACCACCTCGAACTGGTCCTGCCCGACTTCCGGTACCGGGCCGTCGACGCCTCCGGGATCGTGGAGAACGAGTTCTGCCCGGTCTGGACCGGACGGCTCTCCGGTCCCCTCACCCCTGACCCCGAAGAGGTGGCTGAGACGACCTGGGTCCCGTGGGACGCCCTCACCGGGGTCGCCGCGACCGTGCCGACCCTGCTCAGCCCCTGGTGCGCGCTGCAGGTGCCCCTGCTGGATGACGAGATGCGGAAGGAGGGCGCGGCATGACCATGATCGATTCCGCGGCCCCACAACAGGCCGGACCCCGGCTGGCCGAGGACGACGCGACGGTGGCCGCGGTGGAGGCCGCGATCGCGGGCACCCTCGACACCCTGCGGGCGAACTGGACCGCTCTCGCGGCGGCAGTGGTCCCCAGGGAGGGAGTGCTGCACACCGACTCCGTGCTCGACCTGCTCGAGGCCATGGTCCACTCCGGCGGCAAGCGGTTCCGGCCGCGGATGGCCCACTGGGGCTGGGTGGCCGCCGGCGGCCACCGCACCGGCACGGGCCGGGCCGAACTGGTCACGGTCGGCGCCGCGCTGGAGCTGCTGCACGTGTTCGCCCTGATCCACGACGACGTCATGGACGGTTCGGAGACCCGTCGCGGCCATCCGTCGGTCCACGCCAGCGCCCGGCGCCAGCACGTCCAGCGCACCGGGATCGGGGACCCCCAGCGGTACGGGGAGAACATCGCGATCCTGGCCGGGGACCTGGCCCACAGCGAGGCCGGGGCGATGGTGGCAACCCTGCCCCGGCCCCTCCAGGAGCTGTGGCGGACGCTGAGCATCGAGCTGATGATGGGTCAGGGCCGTGACCTGGTCGGGGCCGCGAACGGCCGCCGGGACCTCGCCCATGCACGCGAAGTGGCGCGGGCCAAGTCCGGCGCCTACACCGTGGGGCGCCCGCTCCAACTGGGTGCCGTGGCCGCCGGCGCGACGCCACGGACGCTCGGCGCGCTGGAACGCTACGGGCTGGCCGTGGGGGAGGCGTTCGCGCTGCGCGACGACATCCTCGGTGTGATCGGCGACGCGCGGGCGACCGGCAAGCCGGTGGGCGACGACATCGTGGCCGGCAAGCCGACCGTGCTGATGGCGCTGGCCACGCAGCGGTTCTCGGCGCGCTGGTGCCGCTCCCTGAAACGGGCGGCCGGGGGCCGTGGGTCCTCGGCCCTGGTGGCCGCGCTGCAGGCCGAGTTCGTCCGCTCCGGCGTGATCGCCGAGGTGGAGGGCATGATCCGGGACCAGGTCGAGGCGGCGTTCCTCGCCCTCGACGACCCGGCGATCGACGCCGACGCCGCCCACGGGCTGCAGGCGTTGGCCCGACGCGTCGCGTGGAGGGACGCATGAGCAGGGTGGCGGTGGTCGGGGCGGGCCTGGCCGGCCTCGCCGCTGCCGCGCAACTGGTCGGGGACGGCCACGACGTCCTGGTGCTGGAGCGGGAGTCGGACCCGGGTGGACGCGCGGGCACGCTCTCGGTCGACGGTTTCACCTTCGACACCGGACCGACCGTGTTGACGATGCCGCACCTGCTCGAGCGGGCCTTCGCGCGGCTGGGGACCGACCTCAAGGCGGAGCTGTCCCTGCTGCGGCTCGACCCCGCTTACCGGGCGGTGTACGCCGACGGGTCCGAACTCCTCGTCCGGGCCGACCCGGCCGACCAGGTGGCCGAGCTGCGCCGCCGGGGCCTGGCGAAGGACGCCCAGGCGTTCCCGGGCTTCGTCGCCTGGCTCGAGGAGCTGTACGAGACGGAGATGCCGAACTTCATCGAGCGGAACTTCGACTCGCCGATCGACCTGCTCACCCGTCCGGTGCCGGCGGCCAACCTGGTGCGGCTCGGCGGCTTCGGGAGCCTGCAGAAGGCGGTCGAGAAGCGGATCACCGATCCGAGGCTGGTGCGCCTGTTCAGCTTCCAGGCGATGTACGCCGGCCTGGCACCCGCCGAGGCACTGGCGATCTATGCGGTGATCACCTACATGGACTGCATCTCCGGGGTCTACTTCCCCGAGGGCGGGATGCACGCGGTGCCCACGGCGCTGGCCCGGGCCCTGACCCGGGCAGGAGCCGAACTCCGCTACGACGCCCCGGTCACCGAGTTGCTGCAGGACGCGACCGGCAGCTCGCCGGGGTCGTCGCCGAGGGCGAGCGTGAGGCGGTGGACGCCGTCGTGTGCACCCTCGACCTGCCGGTCGCCTACGACCGCCTGCTGCCCGACGTCCGCCCCGGGTCGCCCGCAGGCGGCCTTCTCCCCGTCGGCCGTCGTCTGGCACGTCGGCGTCCGCGGACTCCCCGAGCCCGCACGTGCCCACCACAACATCCACTTCGGCCGACGCTGGGACGAGCGCCTTCGAGGCCGCTCGTCGACCGCGGCGAGCTGATGCCCGACCCGTCCCGGCTCGTCACCGTGCCGACGCTGTCGCGCCCGCGCTGGCCCCGACGGCCGCTCGAGCCTCTACGTGCTGGAACCGGTGCCGCACACCGGGTCCGGTCTCGACTGGCGACGCGAGCCGGGCCCGAGCGCGAACGGCTGCACGCCTTCCTCGGCCGAGGGCTACCCCACCGACGATCGTCGAGGAGCGCCTCGTCACCCCGGCGACTGGGCAGGCTCAGGGCATGCACCTCGGCACCCCGTTCGCCCTCGCGCACACCTTCTCCCAGTCCGGGCCGTTCCGGCCGGCGAACGTCGACCGGCGGTGCCCGGGCTGGTCTTCGCCGGCTCCGGGACGATCCCCGGGGTGGGTATCCCGATGGTCCTCGTCAGCGGCAAGCTGGCGGCGGAACGGGTGCGCGGTTACGCCGGGCGCCCGGTCGCGACCCGGCGGGCCGCCGGTGAGCCCGGCACCGTGCCCGGTCGACCCGCGAGTCGGCCGCCGGGTACGCGCGCGTGCGCGCGCTCACCCGCGAGCACGGCACGACCTACTACTGGGGCGCCCGGCTGCTCCCGCGCGCGCACCGCCGGCACGTCTACGCGGTCTACGCCCTGGCCCGGCTGGCCGACGACATCGTCGACGCTCGCCGGCCCCGAGCCCGGCGCGGACGCCACCGCCAGCGGTCGCTCGACGAGTTCGAGCGCGGCTTCCACGACGCCTCGACGACCGGCGACCCGCCCGACCCCGTCCTCGCCGCCGTCGCCCCACGGTGCTGCGAGCGCCGGCATCGACCACAGCTGCTTCGACCGCTTCTTCGGCGCGATGCGCACCGACCTCACCCGCCGCGCCTACGAGACCTGGGACGACCTCCTCGGCTACATGGACGGCAGCGCCGCCGTCATCGGCGAGATGATGCTGCCCGTGCTGCAGCCGGGACCGCGGAGGCCACGGGCCCCGGCCCGGGCGCTCGGCCTCGCCTTCCAGCTGACCAACTTCCTGCGCGACGTCGGCGAGGACCTCGACCGCGGCCGGGTCTACCTGCCCCAGGAGGACCTGCGGCGCTTCGGGGCCGACCCGTGGCAGCGGGTCGTCACCCCCGAGTGGCGGGCCCTGATGGCCTTCGAGATCGACCGCAACCGGCGGCTGTACCGCGAGGCCGACGACGGCCTCGCCGTGCTGCCCCGGCGCGGCCCGCGCTGCGTGGCGCACCGCGCTGGAGCTCTACGCCCGGATCCTCGACCGGATCGAGGACGCGCGACTACGACGTGTTCTCCGGTCGGGCCCGGGTGTCCACCTGGCGGAAGGCGGTGACCGCGGCCGGCATCCTGGTCGCCGGGCCGGGGAGGGTCGCGTGAAGGGGGAGTACCTGCTGCTGATGGCCGCCTGCCTGGCGATCACCCTGCCGCTGGAGTTCTGGCTGCGCGCCCGGGTCTACCGCCGGCCGGTACGGCTGGCGCTGGCCATGGCGCCGGCGCTGGTCGTGTTCTACCTCTGGGACCTGGTCGCGATCAGCCGTGGCCACTGGTGGTTCAGCCCGCGGCACACCACCGGCCTGCTCCTGCCCGGGGGAGTGCCGGTGGAGGAGCTGTCGTTCTTCCTGGTGATCCCGATCTGCTCGCTGCTCACCTTCGAGGCGGTGGGGACGGTGCTGCGCCGGTTCTCGCCGGCCCGGGAGCAGCCGGCGTCACGGGAGGCCGGGGATGGCTGAGTACACCGTGGCCACCGTGGTGGCGATGATCGTCGTGATTGCGATCGAGCTGCTCTGGGCCCGCACCGGCATCTTCGCCAGCCTGCAGTACTGGCTCACGATGGCGATCGTGTTCTTCTTCCAGGTGCTGGTGGACGGCTGGTTGACCAAGCTGGTCGACCCGATCGTGCTGTACGCACCGGAGCACTTCCTGGGGATACGGTTCCCCTTCGACATTCCGATCGAGGACTACGGCTTCGGCTTCGCCCTGATCACCGCGGTGATCATCGCCTGGCAGTTGGCCGGACGGAAGGAGCAGGGCTGATGAGGTCATGGCGTCCAGGGCGTGACCGGAACGCGGTGCGACACCCCGCTGCGCCACCAGTGGGCCGGCCGGGCGTTCCGGGCCGGGACGACAGCCCCAGGGTGGCCGTGGTGGGGGGCGGCATCGCCGGGCTGGCCGCGGCGACCGGGCTGGCCGAACGGGGCGTCCGGGTGGAACTGCTGGAGGCCGCCGACACCGTCGGCGGCCGGGTCCGGGCGTGGCCGGTGCCGCTGCCGGACGGCGAGGCGGGGACCATGAGCCGCGGCTTCCACGCCTTCTTCCGGCAGTACTACAACCTCCGCTCCCTGCTGCGCCGGGCCGACCCGAACCTGGACCGGCTGGTGCCGGTGGCCGACTACCCGCTGCAGCTGGCGCCGACCGGCGACCGGCCCGCAGTGGTGGACTCGTTCGCGAACGTGCCCCGTACTCCTCCCTGGAACCTGGCCGGGTTCGTGGCGCAGAGTCCCTCCTTCGGTCTCCTCGACCTCACCAAGGTCGACGTCCGGGAGGCGCTGGGCCTGCTCCAGGTGCGGTTCCCGCGCACCTACTCCGAGCTCGACGGGGTGAGCGCCGCGGAGTTCCTCGACCGGCTGCGGTTCCCCGAATCCGCCCGGCACCTGGCCCTGGAGGTCTTCGCCAGGAGCTTCTTCGCCGATCCCCGCGAGTTCGCCGCGGGGGAACTGGTGGCGATGTTCCACACCTACTTCGTCGGCTCGGCGGAGGGCCTGCTGTTCGACGTCCCCGACGACGACTACGACACCGCCCTGTGGGCACCGCTGGTCCGTTACCTCGATCGCCGTGGCGTGCGGGTGCGGACCGGCACCCGGGTCACCGGTCTGGGCGAGCGGGACGGCGGGGTGGTCGTGCACACCGCGGATGCGGACCTCGCGGTGGACGCCGTGGTGCTCGCGCTCGACACCCGGGCGCTGCAGGGCCTGGTGGCCGACGCGGACTGGCTGGGCGACGTCTCCTGGCGGGAGCGGATCGCCGCCCTCCGCAGCGCGCCTCCGTTCGGCGTGGGCCGCCGCTGGCTGGCGGGTCACCACGCGGGTGTGTCGGCGTTCCTGGGCACCACCGGCTACGGGCCACTGGACAACGTGAGCCGGCTCGACGCCTTCGAGGCCGGTGCGGCCGAGTGGGGCCGGCACACCGGCGGCACCGTGGTCGAGGTGCACGGGTACGCGCTCGCCGACACCTCCACCGACACCCGGGACGAGCTGTGGCGCCAGGCCGAACGGGTCTACCCGGAGTTGGCACGGGCCGAGGTGCTGGCCGAGCAGTGGCTGGTGGCCGACGACTGCCCGCTGGTCGACCTGGCGCCGTGGCGCCTGCGTCCGACAGTGTCGACGCCCGACCACAGGGTGGTGCTCGCCGGTGACCTGGTGCGCTGCGACTGGCCGATCGCCCTGATGGAGCGCGCGGCGACCACCGGCTGGCAGGCCGCCAACACGCTCCTGGCCGGCTTCGGCCGCCCCGGACACGAGCTCTGGTCGCCGCCGTTGGCGGGCCTGCTGGGCTCGCGGCGCTGAATCCCGGGCCTGCGCGCGGCCCCCGTCCGCCCCACCCTGAGCAGACGCCATCGAAACCGGCAGACGCCACCGAAATTCCGGTGGCGTCTGCGGTTTTCGGTGGCGGCTGTGGGGGAGCGGGTCGCGGCCCGGCAGGCGGCGAGCCTCAGCCCAGCAGTTCCAGCATCTGCAGGGTGGAACCACCGCCGCCGAGCACCCCGGCGAGCCTGCCGTTGAAGGTCGCGTTCGCCGGGTCGGTCAGGTGAGCCTGGAAGGCGGCCGCGTCCGCGTACCGCTCCACCACGACCAGCGCGCCGGTGCCGGTGTCGGTGTAGGCCTCGAAACGGAGGTTCCCCGGTTCGGCGCGGACGACCTGGCCGTACTCCTGCAGCAGCGTCGAGGCCGCCGCCAGCCGGTCCGGCGGAACCTCGATGGTGGCGATCAGGTCGATCTGGGGCATGTCCGCCTCCTCCTGGTGGGTCTCGGCCGGAGTATAGGCCGCCGGGGTCCGCGCGGGAGGCGTCAGAGGACTTCCCGCACGGTCGGGTAGTGGCAGGCCACCGTGTGTCCCGGTTCGAGCTCGGTCGGCAGTGGGGTCTCGGCCGCACAGCGGTCGGTGGCGATCGGGCAGCGGGTACGGAAGACGCAGCCCGACGGGGGGTTCTGCGGGCTGGGCAGGTCACCGGACAGCAGGATCCGGTCGCGCCCGCGCCGTGGCTCCGGCACCGGGACGGCCGACAGCAGGGCCTGGGTGTAGGGGTGCATCGGACGCTCGTAGAGCGCGATCCGGTCAGCGACCTCCATCACCTTGCCCAGGTACATCACCAGCACCCGGTCGGAGATGTGGCGGACGACGCTGAGGTCATGGGCGATGAACACGTAGGCGAGGTTCTGCTCGGCCTGGATGTCCTCCAGCAGGTTGATCACCTGCGCCTGGATGGACACGTCCAGCGCCGACACGGGCTCGTCGCACACCACCAGCTTCGGCTTGAGGGCCACCGCCCGGGCCACTCCGATCCGCTGCCGCTGACCGCCGGAGAACTCGTGCGGGTAGCGGTTGTAGTGCTCGGGGTTGAGGCCCACCCGCTCCATCAACTCCTGCACGGCCAGCTTCACGCCGCCGGTGGGCTTCACGCCCTGGATCTCGAACGGGGCGGCGATGATCGCCCCGACCGGGTGGCGGGGGTTCAGCGACCCGTACGGGTCCTGGAAGACCATCTGCACCTGCCGGCGCAGCTGGCGCAGCTCCTCGCCCTTGATCCGGGTGACGTCGCGGCCCTCGAACTCGATCGTGCCGGCGGTGGGCTCGAGCAGGCGCAGGATGGTCCGGCCCGCGGTCGACTTCCCGCAGCCGGACTCGCCGACGATACCGAGGGTCTCGCCCCGAGTCCAGGTCGAGAGGGTCAGCCCGTCGACGGCCTTCACCGGTGCCGCCCTCGGTCCGGATGAGCTTCTGCTGATAGGTGGGGAAGTACTTCTTCAGGTCTGTGACGGCGAGCAGGCTCACGGGTTCCTCCTACAGCCTCGGGGTGATCTGCTCGGCGAACAGCTGGGCCCGCGTCGCTGCCGGGATGTGGCACCGGGATTCGTGGTTGGCGGTACGACTCGGCCAGCTCCGGCACCACCTGGTCGCAGGCGTGCGTGGCGAACTCCTGGAAGGTGCAGCGCGGGTGGAACGCGCAGCCCGGCGGGATGTTGATCAGCGACGGCGGGTTTCCGGCGACCGGCACCAGGCGGTCCTGCTTGAGCCGATCCAGCCGTGGCATCGAGGTCAGCAGGCCCCAGGTGTAGGGGTGGTCAGGGGTGTGGAACGCGTCGTCGACCTCGGCGTACTCCACGCACTTGCCGCCGTACATCACCAGGACGTCGTCGGCGATCTCGGCGACCACCCCGAGGTCGTGGGTGATCATGATGATCGCCGAACCGAACTCGGCCTGGAGGTCACGCATCAGGTCGAGGATCTGGGCCTGGACGGTGACGTCGAGGGCCGTCGTGGGCTCGTCGGCGATCAGCAACTCGGGGTTGTTCATCAGCGCCATCGCGATCATCGCGCGCTGCCGCATCCCGCCGGAGAACTCGTGCGGGTACTGGTCGGCCCGGCGCTGGGGGTTCGGGATGCCCACCCGGCCCGAGCATGTCGATCACCCGGGTGCGGGCCGCCTTCTTGGACACGTTCTCGTGGACGCGGACCGCCTCCACCAGCTGGCGTCCCACGGTGTAGTACGGGTGCATCGCGGACAACGGGTCCTGGAAGATCATCGCGAGCTTGCGTCCACGCAGGCTGCGGAGCTCCTCGTCGGTGGTCTGCAGCAGGTCCTGGTCGTCCAGCAGGATCTCGCCGGTGATCTGGGCCCTCGAACCGCGGTGCAGGCCCATGATCGCCAGCGAGGTCACCGACTTGCCGGACCCGGACTCGCCCACGATGCCGAGCGTCCTGCCCTTGACCAGGTCGAAGGTCAGTCCGTCGACGGCCTTGACCACGCCGTCGTCGGTGGGGAAGTGGACCTTCAGGTCGGTGACCTTGAGGAACGCGTCCATCAGGCCACCTTCACCCTCGGGTCGATGAAGCCGTAGAGGATGTCCACGACCATGTTGGCCACCACGATGAAGGTGGAGACGATCATCACCATCGCGACGATCGTGGGCAGGTCCATGGTGGTCACCGAGCGGACCGCGAGGAAGCCCAGGCCGTGCATCGAGAAGACGCTCTCGGTGATGATCGCCCCGCCCAGCAGGCCGCCCAGGTCGAGCCCGGCGGCGGTGACGATCGGGGTGAGGGCCGCCCGCAGGCCGTGGCGGAAGATGACCGCTGCCTTGGCCACCCCCTTGGCGTTGGCGGTGCGGATGTAGTCCTCGCTGAGGGTCTCGATCATGTAGGCGCGGGTGAGCCGGACGTAGCTCGCGGCGAAGAAGAACGCCAGCGTCATCCACGGCAGGATCAGGTTCTGGGCCCAGCGGGCCGGGTCCTCGGTGAACGGGACGTAATTGGGGATCGGGACCAGGCCCCACTTGATGGCGGGGAAGGTGAGCAGGACCAGACCGACGAAGAAGGTGGGCAGCGAGAAGCCGACCAGGGCGGCGCCGACGATGGTGCGGTCGGCCCATCGTCCCTTGTTCAGGGCGGCCACGATGCCGCCGCCGACACCGACCACCATCCACAGGATGAAGGCGCCGATCGCGATCGACAGCGACACGGGCCAGCCGGCGGAGACCAGCTCGTTGATGGTGCGGTGCTGGGAGGCGGAGTAGCCCAGGCACGGTGCGGGGCAGTGCACGACCTGCGCGGGGTACTGCGCGCGGAGTTGCTCGTCGTTGGGGAAGTCACGGCCGACGAACAGGCCGGAGACGAACTTGCCGTACTGGACGACGGCGGGCTCGTCGTAACCGAGGGCCTTGCGGTTGCCCTCGAGGATGGTGGTGGTGCAGTTCTTGCCGCAGGAGTACCGGGCCGGGTCGATCGGTGAGGCGAAGAACAGGGCGAAGGTGGTCGCGGTGATCAGGAAGACCATCGCCACGACGGACACCAGCCGCCTCAGGACGTAGTAGAACATGCACTCTCCTCAGAGGGAGCCGGGGGTGCGCCGCGAGGCGCACCCCCAGCCCTTCGTGCTCAGATCACTTGGTGATGCTGACGTTGGCCAGGTCGTAGTAGCCGGTGAACGTGGTGTTCACGGCCGCGCCCTGGACATTGCTGCCGTGGACGAACACGAACTGGTCGTTGATCAGCGGGATCACGCCGAAGTACTTGGTCACGACCTCGGTGTCGAGGGCGCCCCAGGCCTTCTCGCGCTCGGTGGCGTCGGTGAGGGCGTAGGCCTCGTCGATTCCGGCGTTGAACTCGTCGTTGTCGAAGTAGCCGTAGTCCTGGCCGGGGCCGCCGGCGCTGATCTGGCTACGGGAGTCGAGCAACTGCGGGATCACCGTGGAGGCCGACGGGTAGTCCGCGCCCCAGCCGGCCCAGTAGACGTCGTACTTCGACGCCGAGTCCGGGGACTGCAGCGTGCCGTAGTACTGGTCTGCCGGGATGCCGATCAGGTTGGTCTCGAAGCCGGCCGCGTCCCAGCCGGTCTTCAGGCCGGAGAACACCTTGTCCATGGTGTCGCTCTTGCGGTAGGCGACCCTGATCTTCACCGGCAGGGTCAGGCCGGACGCCTCCAGCGCCGCCTTGGCCGCAGCCGCGTCACCCTTGTCGCCGGCCAGCAGCGGGGTGTCGGGGAACGCCGGCAGGGCCGGGTTGATCAGCGAGTTGGTCGCCTTGACGACCTCGTCGCCGCCCGCGGCCACGACGTAGGCGCTGCGGTCGGTGGCCAGGGCCAGCGCCTCGCGCGCCTTGTCGTTGCGGAACACCTTGGACTTGAAGTTCGGCGTCAGGTAGCGGGTGTACGGGGACGCGACGATCGAGTAGCGACCCTCGGCGCCGCCGGCCACATTGGCCAGCGCGGTGACCGGGGCCTGGTCGAAGGTGATGGCGTTCGCGTCGTCACCCTGGTTGGCGATCAGCCGCTCGTACAGAGTCTCCTGGGTGAGCGACTCGTCCCACACGATCGTGTCCGGGTAGGCCTTGCGGAACCCGTCGGTCGCGGGGTCCCAGTTCTCGTTGCGGACGAAGGTGCCGCCCTGGTTGGGGGTCCAGGTGCCGTCGAGCTTGTAGGGGCCGTTGGAGAAGATCTCGTAGTTCGACTTCTCGCCCTGGTCCTTGTCCGCGCGGAAGGCGCCGAACGCGGTCATGGTCGCGGCCATGTTGAAGTCGCCGGCCGGGTTGGCCATCCTGAGCGTGAGGGTGGAGCCCTCGCAGGTCACGGCCTTGTCGAACAGGTCCTGGCCGGTCTTGGCGTAGGGACCGGCGTAGGCCGACGAGCCGTCGTCGTTCTTCGGGATGTCGAGGAACTGGATGGCGTAGTTGGGGCCGCCGGTGATCACGTCGACCGCGAAGGTGCGGGAGATCCCGTACCGGAAGTCCTCGCAGGTGACGGCCTGGCCGTCCTCCCACTTGATCCCGTCCTTGATGGTGAACTTCCACTCCTTGCCGTCCGCGGAGACGGTGCCGGTGTCGGTCGCGGCGTCGGCGATCAGCTCGGGCACGTCGCCGTCCTTGGCCACCGGGCCGAAGGTCGTCAGGGTCCGGGTGAACATCCGGTTGCCGGCGGCGATGTTCACGCCGACGTACACCCGCTGCGGGTCCCAGTGCTCGGTGGCCGTTCCGGACAGGATGTGCAGCGTGCCGCCGGCCCCGGCCGGGCCGGCCGCTTCTCCCGAGGTGGTGCCGCCGGGGGTCGTGCCGCCACCGCAGGCGGTGACCGCGAGGGTCAGCGCGAGGGTGGTGGCGACGCCGGCAGCGATCTTCATTCGCTTCATTGGCTCTCCTTTTTCGTTGTTGCGGAGTCTGTGGGGACTGCTCGGGGTCACTGGCGGTCGGCCTTCGGGTCGAGGGCGTCGCGCAGGCCGTCGCCGAGCAGGTTGAACGAGAGCACCACCAGGAAGAGGGTGACGCCCGGGAAGATGAAGTAGGACGGGTTGGAGGTGGCGTAACGAACCGAGTCGTTCAGGATCGACCCGAACGAGGGGGTCGGCGCCTGGATGCCGACGCCGAGGAAGCCGAGGGCGGCCTCGGTGGCGATGTTCTGGGGCATGATCAGCGTCGTGTAGACCAGGATCGGCGCCCACAGGTGCGGCAGCAACTCGGTGAAGTAGACCCGGAACCGGCCGGCGCCCAGGGAGCGGGCGGCCTCGACGAACTCCCGCTCCTTCAGCGACAGCACCTGGCCGCGGATGATCCGGGCGAAGTACGGCCAGCCGAAGAAACCCATCACGATGATCATGAACAGCATCGACGCCGGCGTCCGGTCGGTGCCCAACGATCCCTGCAGGATGTCGATCACGATGGTCGACAGCGCGATCAGCATCAGGGTCTGCGGGAAGCTGAGCACGAAGTCGGTGATCCGGGAGAACAGCCAGTCGATCCGGCCGCCCGCGGTGCCGGAGACGATCCCGATCACCGTGCCGAGCACCACCGAGACCATCACGGCGAGGGTCGCGACCGTCAGTGACACGGTGAGCCCGGAGAGCACGCGGGCGAAGATGTCGCGGCCGGTGCCGGGCTCGACGCCCATCCAGTGCTCGGCGGAGACGCCGCCGAACGGTCCCACCGGCAGGGAGCCGAGGCCACCGACCAGGTCGAGGTTCGAGCCGTAGGGATCGATCCAGCCGAGTTGGGTCATCACGGGGGCGGACGCGGCGAGCAGGATGAACACGCCAGAAGCACCAAGGGCCACCAGCGTGACCTTGTCGCGCGCCAACCGGCTCCTGGTGATCTGCCAGGGGGTGCGGCCCGCGATCGGCACAGCACCGTCGCGCGCCTCGACGGCGGTGGTGTCTGCCATCCAGAGTTCTCTCTTCCCACCCAAACGTGAGCGACGGGGCACACAGGACCGCCCGTCCGCGCGGGTCTGGGTAATCTAGCACGCGGAAACGGGCCCGCGGCCAGCGGTCTGGGCGGTCCCGGGAAGCGTGATCAGAGCGTTATCAGGGTGGTGGTCCGCGGCCGCTGAGGCCGTCGGGACGGGCCGGCTCTGCGCGCCGGCGGGGCCGCGGACCGAACCGGGCCCAAACAAAGGCTTGGCCCCGCCTGGACGGAGGCGGGGCTGCGTCCCCTATCCCTAAAGGACTGCCTTGGTGAAAGCACCTGGGCCGGAGTCTAGTCCCCCGAATGGGGGGATGGTAAACCTGCTGGCTGAGAAGTGGCTGAGGAACTCCGCGGAGCCCGGGTCGTGCGCTGGCTTGCCCTGCCGTCGCGAGATCCGGCCTTCACGACGATGGTCGTCTTGGGTTAGTCTCAGCGAACGATCCAACCTGGAGGCAACGGTGTCTGATCATGGGATTGGGGCGGTCCTCGACCTGGAGCAGCTGCAGAAGGTGCTCGGCGACTTCTCCGAGGCCACGGGCCTGGCGACGGTGGCGGTCGACACCCGCGGCATCCCGGTCACGCCGGCCTGCGCGTTCACCGACTTCTGCCGGATGATGCGGTCCGACCCGCGACGGGACAAGCTGTGCCACTCCTGTGACGCCCATGGGGGGCTCCAGTCGCTGATCGAGGGATCGCCGCAGACCTACCGCTGCCACGCGGGCCTGGTGGACTTCTCCGTCCCGGTCACCGATGGCGACAAGTACGTGGGCGCCGTGCTGTGCGGCCAGGTGCGGGTGCCCGAGGTGGAGCAGCCCGAGTTCCTCACGCCGGTCTCCGGCTGGCGCGGCAACGCGAAGATGGAGGAACTGTACGAGCAGGTCCCGATCTCCAACCTGCGCAAGGTCGCCGCGGCGGCGAAGATGCTCCTGGGGCTCACCCAGAGCATCGACGGGGTGAAGTTGCGCCGGAAGGTGGAGGCCGCCAAGCCGGCCCTGCAGCCCCGGCCGCCACTGCTCAGCCTGGTGCCGCTGCAGCGGGCCGCCGCCACCGGGCCGGAGGTCGCTCCGCCGGCTGACTGGACGGCATTGCGTGACGCGATGGACGCCGAGGACCTGGCCAGTGCGTTCGCCGAAGCCAGCCGCCTGCTCGACGATGCCTATGCCGCCGACGGTGACCTCCGCGAGCATCTTTCCCGGATCGAGGAACTGGTGCTCGGGGTGGCGAAGGACTGTGCGCCACGGCTGGGGCCCCACCTCACCCAGGTGGTGGAGCGCCAGCGCGACCGGCGCACCGCCTCCACGAATCGCTACCAGGCCCAGCTGTACCTCGAGCGGCTGCTCGGGATGGTGCTGGACGAGATCGTCCGCTCCCGCCCGCACCGGCGGCGGGACCTGCGGGACCTGCTCAACGACATCGCCCGCCACCCCAACCGCGCGTTGTCCCTCACCGAGGCGGCCGTCTCCACCCACTGGTCGCCCGGCCACCTGTCGAAGTTGTTCAAATCGGTTACCGGCTACACATTCGTGTCGTATGTGACCGCGTGGCGGATCTCCCGGGCGCAGCTGATGCTAGCTTCCACGCAGATGCCGGTTCAGCGGATCGCGGCGGAGCTCGACTTCCGTCAGGTCAACTACTTCTCACGGGTCTTCCGGGCACATGCCGGAATGTCCCCCAGCGAATTCCGGCGACAGTATTCGGCCCGCGACGGGAGACCTGCCGGTGTTTCGCTTCCAACTCACCACCACCCTCTGCTACGGGCCTGACTCGCTCTCGGCGCTCGGCGACCTGCACGGCAGGCGGGTGCTGATCGTCACCGACGCCTTCCTGGCCGGCTCCGAACTGATGGGGCAGGTGCGCACCGCGCTGGGCGACGCGACCGTCGAGGTGTTCGACAAGGTCACCCCCAACCCGGACGTGGCGGCTGTCGCCGCGGGCCTGCGGGCCTTCCTCGGCTTCGCGCCGGACGCGCTCGTCGCCGTCGGTGGCGGCTCCCCGATCGACACGGCCAAGGCGGTCCTGAAGCTGGCGCTCGACCAGGGGCACCGGATGGCCGCCGGCTTCTACGCGATCCCGACCACCAGCGGCACCGGCTCGGAGGTCACCTCCTTCGCCGTCGTCACCGACGGCCACCACCAGAAGCTGCCGCTGACCTCGCCGGACATGTTCCCCGACGTCGCCATCCTCGACCCGGACGCCGTTCGCACCGCACCGCCCCACCTGGTCGCCGACTCCGGCATGGACGCGGTCAGCCACGCGATCGAGGCCTACGTCGCCATCGGCCACAACGACTTCTCCGACGCCCTGGCCGAGAAGGCGCTACGGATCGCCGACACCTACCTGGTCCGCAGCTACCGCAGCAACTCCGACACCAAGGCCCGCGGGCACCAGCACACCGGTGCCACCATGGCCGGGATCGCCTTCCAGAACGCGGGGCTCGGGATCGTGCACGGGCTCTCGCACGCGATCGGTGGCTCGTTCCGGGTGGCCCATGGACGCCTGAACGGCATCCTGCTGCCCCACGTCATCGAGTACAACGCCGGCGTCCTCGGGATCCGCCCGAGCCAGATCTCCGACGTCGGCCGCCGCTACGTCACGCTGGCCCGCGCGATCGGCCTGTCGGCGTCCAGCGATCGCAACCTGGTCTTCAGCCTGAACGGCTGGCTGGAACGGGTGCGTCGGGAACTCGAGATGCCGGACAGCATGACCGCCGCCGGCATCGACCCCAACGAGTTCCGCGCGGCGATCCCGGCCCTCGCCGCCACCGCCCGCAAGGACTTCTGCACCTCCGGCAACCCGGTTCCTGCGACCGAGGGTGACCTGGCCGGGATCCTGCACACCATCGTCTGACCCGCGTCCGGCTACCGGGACGGTTCTCTCGCCGTCGACCCGGCTTCCGGGCACCGGGGATCCCTGCGGCTCAACCCCGCGGTTCAGGCGAGGCGGGCGGTGAGGGCGCCCATGCCGGTGCCGACGAGCGCGGAGACCTCGAACACCTCGGTGACGCCGGCCAGGCGGAGGTGGCTGCCGGCGGTGCGCACCTGCTGGGGCCCGGACACGTCCACCTTCGTCACCACCCCGATCGAGGGCGGCATGAAGAAGGTGGTGAAACCGGGCGGGAACTTGGCCTCCTCGACCGTGGCCGACGCCAGCAGCACGACCAGTTCGGTCTCGAAGGACGCCAGCCGCAGGGCGTGCTTGAACCAGGGCAGTTCCAGGTACTCCCCGGGGGTGTCGACGACGGATCCGTCGGTGTAGATCGTCTCGGTCTTCAGGTAGCTGATCTCGTCGCCGCGGAGACGCTGCAGCAGGGTGGTCTTGCCGCACCCGACACTGCCGACCAGCAGGATCCGCTTCACGTCCGGGTCAACGGCGGCCTGGCGAAGCCGAGCTGGTCGCACAGCACCGAGACCACGCTCGCCACCGCCGACTCGACGTCGGTGAGGCTGCCGAGCACGACGAGCGAGCCGGAGAAGCGGTCGATGAAGCCCAGCTCGACGGCCGCCGCCTTGGTGGCGACGTCCGCGGCGATGATCGCCGCCTCGCTGGGGGTGATCGTCATCACGCCGATGGCGCCGGCCTGCTGGGCCAGCCCGACTTTCGGGTACAGGCGCGGATCAGGGTTCGCCACCACGTGGGCCAGCGTCACCTGCTTGCCCGGCACGAACTCCTGGATGATGCGCTGCTTCTCGTCGGACATCGGCTCCTCTTCCGCATGCCGGCGCAACCGCTTGCGCGGTCACCGGCCAAGGCCCATGGTGGAAGTTCCGGACCGCGGGTGTCAACCAGTCCGACGGTCCCGTGCCGAGGTGCACGAAACCGTCATCCGAGTTGGACTTTCTGGTCGGGTCGGGCAGCCGAAGCTTCCCCGAATGTGGAGGTTCGAGGTTCGTTTCGTGCACCGGTTCCGGCCCTAGTCTCACAGCGATGCCGTCGGGCGCTGTGGCCCGCCGGACCGACGCCACAACGACAGGAGTCTGGAATGCAGGAAGCCCTCGGAATGGTGGAGACGAAGGGTTTCGTCGCCGCTGTTGAAGCCGCAGACGCGATGGTCAAATCGGCCAACGTCGTCCTCATCGGAAGCCAGCGAGTGGGCTCCGGCCTGGTCACCGTGCTCGTCCGCGGCGATGTTGGAGCGGTCAAGGCCGCCACCGACGCCGGTGCCGTTGCCGCCAAGAACGTGGGGGAGCTCGTGTCCGTCCACGTCATCCCGCGTCCGCACACCGACGTGGAGAAGATTCTCCCGTCCATTGAGAAGTGAGGTCGTGAACACCAATGGCAAGTGAAGAACTGGTCAACCAGATCATGTCGGCCGTGATGAAGAAGATCGACGGCAGCCCGGCTGCGTCGGTCCCGACCAAGTCCGGCGCCCGCCCGGCGAGCACCGAGTTCGTCGGCTGCAACGCCCTCGGCGACACCATCGGCCTGGTCATCGCCAACGTCGATACCCAGATCCACGAACTGATGAAGATCGACCCGAAGTACAAGTCGATCGGCATCCTGGGCGCCCGCACCGGTGCCGGCCCGCACATCTTCGCCGCCGATGAGGCCGTGAAGGCAACCAACACCGAGATCGTGACCATCGAGCTCCCCCGCGACACCAAGGGTGGCGCCGGGCACGGTTCGTTGATCGTCTTCGGTGCCGTGGACGTCTCCGACGCCCGCCGCGCCATCGAGGTTGCGCTCGGCGAGCTGGACCGCACCTTCGGTGACGTCTACGCCAACGACGCGGGTCACCTGGAGTTCCAGTACACCGCCCGGGCCTCCTACGCCCTGAACAAGGCGTTCGGCGCCCCGCTGGGCAAGTCGTTCGGCATCACGGTCGGCGCCCCCGCGGCGATCGGCGTGGTCCTGGCCGACACCGCCGTCAAGGCCTCCACGATCGACGTCATCGGCTACGCCAGCCCGGCTGCCGGCACCAGCTACTCCAACGAGGTCATCTCGTTCTTCAGTGGCGACTCCGGTGCGGTCCGCCAGGCGATCATCGCCGCCCGCGAGGTCGGCCGTGGCCTGCTCGGCGCGCTCGGCACCTACCCCGAGTCCGTCACCACCCCGTACATCTGAGACGAGGCACATACGTGAGAAGCAAGCGTTTCGAGGCACTCGATGCCCGTCCGGTGAGTCAGGACGGATTCGTCAACGAGTGGCCTGAAGTCGGCCTGATCGCCATGAGCAGCCCGAACGACCCCAAGCCCTCGATCAAGATCGAAGGCGGCAAGGTCGTCGAGCTGGACGGCAAGCAGCGCGCCGATTTCGACATGATCGACTCCTTCATTGCCGATTACGGCATCAAGCTGGACAACGCCGAGGCCGTCTGCAAGATGGACTCCCTCGACCTGGCCCGCAAACTGTGCGACATCAACGTCCCCCGTGCAGAGCTGGTGAAGCTCACCACGGCCATGACCCCGGCCAAGATCTGCGAGGTCGTGGGGCAGATGACCGTGCTCGAGATGATGATGGCCGCCACCAAGATGCGCGCCCGAAAGTCCCCGGCCAACCAGGCGCATGTCACCAACGTGAAGGACCACCCGGTCCAGATCGCCGCCGATGCCGCCGAAGCCTCCCTGCGTGGCTTCGCCGAGCTGGAGACGACGGTCGGCATCGTCCGCTACGCGCCGTTCAACGCCCTGGCTTTGATGGTGGGCGCGCAGGTGGGCCGGCCCGGGATCCTCACCCAGTGTGCGGTCGAGGAGGCCACCGAGCTGAACCTGGGCATGCGCGGCTTCACCGCGTACGCCGAGACGGTCTCGGTCTACGGCACCGAAGCGGTCTTCATGGACGGCGACGACACTCCGTGGTCGAAGTCCTTCCTGGCCTCGTGCTACGCGTCCCGCGGCCTGAAGATGCGGTTCACCTCGGGCACCGGCTCCGAGGTTCAGATGGGCTACGCCGAAGGCAAGTCCATGCTGTACCTCGAGGCTCGCTGCATCTACATCACCAAGGGTGCCGGCTCGCAGGGCATTCAGAACGGTTCGGTCTCCTGCGTCGGCGTCCCCGCCGCCGTCCCGGGTGGCGTTCGCGCCATCCTCGCCGAGAACCTGATCGCCATGGCCCTCGACCTTGAGTGCGCGTCGTCGAACGACCAGACGTTCACCCACTCCGACCTGCGCCGTGTCGCCCGGTCCCTGATGCAGTTCGTGCCCGGCACGGACTTCATCTGCTCCGGCTACTCGGCCACGCCGAACTACGACAACATGTTCGCCGGCTCCAACTGGGACGCCGACGACTACGACGACTGGCTGATCATCCAGCGCGACCTCAAGATCGACGGTGGTCTCGTGCCGGTCCTCGAGGACGACGTGGTGCGGGTGCGCAACAAGGCGGCCAAGGTCGTTCAGGCCCTGTTCCGGGAACTCGGCCTGACCGATGTCTCCGACGCAGAGGTCGAAGCGGCCACCTACGCCCGCGGCTCGCAGGACATGCCGAACCGCAACGTGGTGGACGACCTGAAGGCGGCCGAGGACATGATGAAGCGGGGCGTCACCGGCGTCGACATCGTCAAGGCTCTCGCCAAGGCGGGCTTCGAGGACGTTGCCAACTCGGTGTTCGGGATGCTCAAGCAGCGTGTGGCCGGTGACTACCTGCACACGTCCGCGATCCTGACCAAGGACTTCGACGTGATCAGCGCGGTCAACCAGCCCAACGACTACCGCGGGCCCCAGACCGGCTACCAGCTCTCTGACGAGAAGTGGGCGCAGCTGAAGAACATCCGCCAGGCCATGAGCCCCGAGAGCGTGTGAGGTAGAGATGGACGAGAAGACTCTGCGCAACATCATCGAAGAGGTCATCAAGGAGTTCACCGGTGGCTCGGGCGGGACGGCCACGGCCGTCGCGACCGCGCCGAGCGTGGCTTCGGCCTCCGGTGCGCTCAGCATCAGCGAGGTCGGTCCGGCCGAGCGTGGTACCAACCCCCGCGAGGTGGTGATCGCCCTGGCACCCGGCTTCGGTGGCCGGATGAACAAGACGATCATCGGGGTCCCGCATGACGATGTCATCCGGGAACTCTGCGCCGGCATCGAGGAGCAGGGGTTGTCCTACCGGTTCATCCGGGTGTTCCGCACCGCGGACGTCGGCTTCATCGCCCACGAGGCGGCGAAGCTGTCCGGCTCCGGCATCGGGATCGGGATCCAGTCCCGCGGCACGACGGTGATCCACCAGAAGGACCTGCCGCCGCTGAGCAACCTTGAGCTGTTCTCGCAGTCACCGCTGATCGACCTGGAGACGTTCCGCGCCATCGGGCAGAACGCCGCCAAGTACGCCAAGGGCGAGTCCCCCTCACCGGTGCCTGTCCGCAACGACCAGATGGCTCGGCCGAAGTACCAGGCCATCGCGGCGCTGTGGCACATCAAGGAGACCCAGCTCTGCGACCTGAACAAGAAGACGCAGACCCTTCGGGTCGACTACCGCTAGGAGAGCGACATGGAATCCGAAGAACTGATTCGCCAGATCATGAGTGAGGTGATGGCCAACCTCGGCTCGGATCAGGTGGCCTTCGCCAAGAAGCCGGCGGCAGCCTCGGGCGCGGTGGACGCGTCCAGCTACCCGCTGGGTGAGCGGATGCCGGAGAAGATCAAGGCAGCCACCGGCAAGGTGCTGGCCGACTTCAGCCTCGAAAAGGTGAAGTCCGGCGAGTTGAAGGCCGATGACTTCCGGATCGCCCCGGAGACCCTCGAGATGCAGGCCCAGGTGGCCGAGTCCGTGGGCCGCGATTCCCTCGCCCGCAACATGCGGCGGGCGGCGGAACTGATCAAGGTGCCGGACGAGGAGTTGTTGGAGATCTACAACGCGCTTCGTCCCTACCGCTCGACCAAGGCCGAGCTGACCGGCATCGCTGACGGGCTGGAGAGCAAGTACGGCTGCAAGATCAACGCAGCCTTCATCCGGGAGGCTGCCGACGTGTACGAAAAGCGCGGCCGTCTCAAGTCCGCCTGATCGCACGTCAAGAGGAACCTGTCCGACATGGCCCTGATCGCCGGTATCGACATCGGTAACGCCACCACCGAGGTGGCACTCGCGGAGATATCCACGGGTGCCACCCCGGTGTTCCTGGCGTCGTCAATCGTGTCGACCACCGGCGTGAAGGGCACCTCACAGAACACCCAGGGCGTCTTCCAGGCGCTCACCGTGGCGCTGGAGGCGGCCGGACGACGGGTCAACGACCTTGACCTGATCCGGATCAACGAGGCCGCCCCGGTGATCGGGGACGTGGCGATGGAGACGATCTCGGAGACGATCATCACCGAGTCGACGATGATCGGCCACAACCCGACCACTCCGGGCGGGCTCGGTATCGGTGTGGGGACCACGATCGGCCTGGGCGAGCTGGCCGGTGCGGGGGCCCAGGGCCCCTGGATCGTGGTCGCCGACCGGTCCTTCGGTTTCGAGGACGTCGCCGCCCGGATCAACGAGTCGGCGGGCCGGGTCGAGATCAGCGGGGCGATCCTGCAGCGCGACGACGGGGTGCTGGTGCACAACCGGCTCACCCGCAAGATCCCGATCATCGACGAGGTCGGTCTGGTCGAGAAGGTCCCGATCGGCATGCCGGCCGCGATCGAGGTCGCCGAGGTCGGGCGGATCATCGAGACCCTGGCCAACCCCTACGGCATCGCCACCCTGTTCGGGCTGGACCCGGACGAGACCGCCTCGGTCGTCCCGATGGCCCGCTCCCTGGTCGGCAACCGCTCCGCAGTGGTGATCAAGACCCCCAAGGGTGACGTCACCGAGCGCCGGATCCCGGCCGGTTCGCTGCAATTCATCGGCGAACGGACCGCTGAGGTCGACGTCGACCGCGGCGGCGAGGAGATCATGCGCGTGGCCGGCACCGCCGGCCAGATCCAGAACATCAAGGGCGAGCCCGGCACCAACATCGGCGGGATGATGGAGAAGGTCCGGGTCGTGATGGGCCGGCTCACCGACCGCGACCCGTCCGACATCGAGGTGACCGACCTGCTCGCGGTGGACACCCAGGTGCCCCAGAAGGTGACCGGTGGCCTGGCCGGTGAGTTCTCGCTCGAGGCCGCCGTCGGCATCGCGGCGATGGTGAAGGCCGACCGCCTGCAGATGCAGCGGATCGCACACGACATGACCGCCCAGTTGGGCATCTCGGTCGAGGTCGGCGGGGTGGAGGCCGACATGGCCATCCGCGGCGCCCTGACCACGCCGGGCACGTCGATCCCGATCGCGATCCTGGACATGGGGGCCGGCTCGACCGACGCGTCGGTGCTCCGCTCCGACGGAGTCGCCCGTTCGGTCCATCTGGCCGGCGCCGGCAACATGGTCACCCTGCTGATCCAGTCCGAGCTCGGCCTGGAGAGCTCCGAGGACGCCGAGAACGTCAAGCGGTACCCGCTGGCTCGGGTGGAGACCCTGTTCAACATCCGCCACGAGGACGGCACCGTCGAATTCTTCGACCACCCGCTGCCCCCGCACGTGTTCGCCCGCACCGTGGTGCTGCACCCGGGAGGGATGATCCCGCTGCCGCTGCGGCAGCCGCTGGAGCTGATCCGGCAGGTGCGGATCCGGGCCAAGGAGCGGGTCTTCGTCACCAACGCGCTGCGCGCGCTGGCCATGGTGAGCCCCACCAACAACGTCCGCGACATCGCCCATGTGGTGCTGGTCGGCGGGTCCGCGCTGGACTTCGAGATCCCGCAGCTGGTCACCCGGGCGCTCGGCGAGTACCGGGTGGTGGCCGGACGGGCCAACATCCGTGGCACCGAGGGCCCCCGCAACGCCGTGGCGACCGGGCTGGTCCTGGCCTGGGAGGCGCAGCGATGAACGCCGAGCGTCCCACCATCCGGCTGCGCCTCAACGACCAGATCTCCGAGGGCCGGATCGCGGAGGTCCTCCACGGCGTGGAGGAGGAGGGCGTCCCGGTCGAGGTCACCTGCCACGCCGAACGCAACCCGTTGGTGCTGGCCCACGAGGCGAGCCTGGAGTCCCGGCTCGGGATCGGCATCGGAATCAGCCTGGAGTTCGTCGTGGTCACGACCGAGAAGCTGCCGGCAGCGCGGCCGTACCTGGTCGAGAACCTGAACCGCGCAGCAGCCAGCGATCGGGCGGTCGGCGCCAACGCCGCCCGTCTGGTCAAGCGCATCCCCCTTACCGAGCAGTTCGCACACTAAGGAGCACGGCACATGCCCAACCTCAGCCTCGGCACCATTGAGGTGCTCGGCCTGCCCGCAGCGGTCGAGGCCGCCGACGTCGCCCTGAAGTCCGCCGACGTGACCCTGATCGGGTACGAGACCACCGACGGGATGGGCATGGTCGCGGTCAAGATCGAGGGCCAGGTGTCCGCGGTGCAGTCCGCGGTCGCGGCGGCCCGGGCTGCGGCCGAACGGATCTCGAAGGTCTTCGCCACCTCCGTGATCGCGCGTCCCAGCGAGCAGCTGGACCCGGTGGTGCGGACCGAGCTCACCGTCGGCCTGGAGCTCCCCGCCCCCGCGGAACCGGTGCAGCCGGTCGCGGTCGAGGCGGCCGCGGAGGTCGTCGTGGTCCCGGAGCCGGCGGAGGACGTCGCGGAGCCCGCGGAGCCCGCTGAGGCCGTGGAGGTCGTGGAGCCGGAGAAGCCCACCGCCGCGCCGGCGCCGCAGAAGCCCCCGGCACCGCACGCCACCCGCAACCGGAAGTCGTCAAGCCAGTCCAGGGCCAGGAAGTAACAGCCCAGGACCAGGAAGTAACCAGAGGAAGGAACGGGAATGAGTCAAGCGCTGGGTCTCATCGAGACCAAGGGGTACGTCGCCGCCGTGGAGGCTGCTGACGCGATGGTGAAGTCGGCCAACGTGGTGTTGGTCGGCTACCAGAAGGTCGGTGCCGGCCTGGTCACCGTGATGGTTCGCGGCGACGTGGGCGCGGTCAAGGCCGCCGTCGACGCCGGCGCCGCCGCCGCCTGTGCGGTGGGCGAGGAGGTCGTCAGCAAGCACGTGATCCCGCGGCCGCACGCTGACGTCGAGCAGTTGCTGCCCAAGAAGGCCTGACATGGTCGGACCGGACCCGCGCCAGCTCGTCGAGGAGGTGACCCGCGAGGTACTCAGCCGCCTGCAGGACCTGCAACTGCGCATCGTCGTCGGCGTCTCGAACCGCCACGCGCACCTCTCCCGGGAGGACCTTGCGACGCTGTTCGGCCTTGACGCGATGTCGGTGTACCGGAAGGTCCGCCAGCCCGGCGAGTTCGCCGCGGAACAGACCATCGCCGTCCACGGTCCGCGGTCGAGCTTCCCGCGAATCCGGTTGATGGGGCCGTGCCGGCCCAAGACCCAGGTGGAGCTGAGTCGCACCGACTGTGTCGCCCTGGGGATCGACGCCCCGGTCACGCAGTCGGGGCATCTCGACAACGCCGGCCCGATCGACCTGGAGGGCCCGTGTGGCCGGATCCACCTCGAGCACGGCGCGATGGTGGCCGCACGCCACATCCACATGGGTCCGGGCCACGCCCGGCAGTTCGGCGTCGCCGACCAGGACCTGGTCCGGGTCGGGTTCGGCGGCGAGCGCGGTGGGGTGCTGGAGCACTTCATCATCCGGGTCAAGGACGAGTGGGTCCCCGAGATCCACCTCGACACCGACGAGGCCAACGCCCTCGGCGTGCGCGACGGCGACTTCGGGAAGCTGATCAAGGAGTGACTCTCACCATGGCACCGACCATCCGCAGCATCGAAGCCCCCGAGGCGGCCATTCGCCGCTTCGCGGAGCTGGTGCGCACCGGTGCCGTGGACGAGTTCGAGGGCGAGCTCCGGCTCGGCGTCGACCTGGGCACGGCGAACATCGTCGTCTCGGTGGTCGACGCGCTCAACCGTCCGGTGGCCGGTGGCTGGGTGCACTCCACGGTGGTCCGCGATGGCATCGTGGTGGACTGGCTGGGCGCCACCACCGCGGTCCGCCGGCTCACCGAGGACCTGGAACGCCGCCTCGGCCACCGGTTCACCAGGGCGTCGGTCTCGATCCCGCCGGGGATCAGCGAGGGCGACACCAAGGTGTTCCGCAACGTGGTCAGCGCGGTCGGGCTGGAGACCGACGAGGTGGTGGACGAGCCGGTGGCCGCCGCCCGCACCCTCGGCATCACCGACGGCTGCGTGATCGACATCGGTCACGGCACGACCGGGGTCTCGATCCTCGCCGGAGGCGACGTCCTCTCCTCCGTCGACGAGGCCACCGGTGGCCACCACATGACCCTGGTGCTGGCCGGCGCGTACCGGATCGACTATGACCAGGCCGAGGAGATGAAGAAGGACCCGGCCCGGCGCGATGACGTGCTCGGGGTGATCCGGCCGACCCTGGAGAAGATGGCGTCGATCGCGGCGGCCGCCCTGGGCTCTTACGAGGTGCCGATGGTCTACCTGGTCGGCGGCTCGAGCTCCTTCCCCAACGCGCCCGACGTGTTCGCCTCGCGGCTCGGCCGCCCGGTGGTGCGGCCGATCGAGCCGCTGTTCGTCACGCCGTTGGGCATCCCGATGCGGGAGGTCGTGTCGTGACGGAGGTGTCCACCGTGCTGCGGGACGCGATCCTGGAGGTCGTGGGTCCTGCCCCCCGCCGCGCGCTCGTGCTCTTCAGCGGGGCGTTGCTGGGTTTCGAGGACAGCATCCGCAGCCTCGCGGTGCTGAAGGCCGCCGGCGTCCAGCTCGACTACCTGCAGACGCCGAGTGCGCTGCGCGTCCTCGACCAGCAGCTGATCGAGGCGCTGGGCATGCGCGAGGTCAGCAAGCGAATGGTCGAGGAGCACGACCTGCTCCTGGCCCCCACCCTGACCGCCAACATCGCGGCCAAGGTCGCGCACGGGGTGGCCGACTGCCTGGCCAGCAACCTGTTCAGTGAGTTCATCATGAGCGACCGCCTGGTCGTGGCGTCCCGCACCGCGATCTGTCCCGACGGTGCCGCCAAGCAGTCCTGGTTCCCGCACATGCCCCCGGGCTACGCCGACCTGTTGCGGAGCAACCTGTCCGCGCTGTCGTCCTTCGGGGTGCGGCTGACCGAGTCGCGGTTCCTGGCCCGGACGTCACTGGCCGCCTGGGAGCGGAAGGACATCCAGCGGCGGGCGCCCCTGGTGGCGCTCGGCACGTCGGTCGCCGGTCTGGTCGCAGCGCTGGACAAGCGAGCCGGGCGGTCCCCGGCGGCTGCCCCGGCCGGGCCGGCTGCCTCGATCGGTGGGGCCGCTCCCGCGGGAGTCGTGCGTTGCGGCCTGGACCTGGTCAGCCATCAGGCGATCCAGCAGTTGCCGTCGGGCATCGAGCTGCGGGTGGACCCTCGGGCCATGGTGACCGCGATGGCGCGGGACGCCGCCGCAGCCCGTTCGATCCGGATTACACGGGAGGTATGACATGTTTCTGGCCAGGGTTCGTGGCACGGTCGTCTCAACCAGCAAGGACGAGCGGCTCGTCGGGTTCAAGCTGCTGATCGTGCACCGCCTCGGGATCGAGGACGAGTTCGTCGGGATGCCCCAGGTCGCCGTGGACACGGTAGGTGCCGGTGTCGGCGAAACCGTGATCGTCACCGGCGGCAGCTCCGCCCGGGTCGCGGCCCGGCCGGACTCGCCGATCGACTCCACCATCGTCGGCATCGTCGACTCGGTGGAGATCGGCGGCCAGTAGCCCATGCCCAACGTCTACACGCGCACCGGCGACTCCGGTTCCACCGGCCTCTTCGGTGGTTCCCGGGTGCCCAAGCTGGACCCGGCGGTCGAGGCCTACGGGACCGTCGACGAGGCGAACTCCGCGATCGGGGGGGCGAAGGCAGCCGCCACGGACGGTCCCGTCCGGGCGACCCTGCACGGCATCCAGCAGCGGCTGTTCGTGCTCGCCGCCGAGCTGGCCAGCGACGAGGCCGGGCAGGCGATCCTGGCCAACACCATCGGCGCCTCGGACGTGGCCGACCTGGAGGGCCTGATCGACATGTGCCTGGCGGTCACCGGGCCGCAGCGCGCGTTCGTCGTCCCCGGACGTGATGCTCCCTCCGCCGCGCTCCACACGGCACGGACGGTGACCCGGCGGGCCGAGCGGCGGGTCCTGGCCCTGGCCGCCACCCGCCCGGTGCGGTCGGAGCTGGTGACCTACCTGAACCGGCTGTCCGACACCTTGTACGCTCTCGCCCGGCTCACCGAACACCAGCACGACATCGCCCGGGTGGAGTCGCTGGTGCGCGCAGCCGTGGCGAGAGCGCTCGGCCAGGAGGCCCCCGGGGGGTCCGGGGGCCCCGGCCGATTCGACCTGGCCGGCTGCAAGGCGATGGCCGAGGCCGCGGAGTCGAAGGCCGCCGAGCTCGGCGTGCCGATCGTGTTCGCCGCCGTCGACGAGGGTGGCAACCTGCTCCTGCTGCACCGGATGGCCGACTCGCTGCTGGGCAGCATCGACATCGCGGTCAACAAGGCGTTCACCTCGGCGGCGTTCAAGTTGCCGACCGCGGCCCTGGCCGCCCCCTCCACGCCGTCAGGGGAGTTGCACGGCATCCAGAATTCCAACGCCGGCCGGGTGGTCGTCTTCGGTGGGGGCCTGCCGGTCTTCGCCGGCGACCGGATCGCCGGCGGAATCGGCGTCTCGGGTGGCACGGTTGCCCAGGACGTCGTCATCGCCAGTCACGCACTTTCGGCCGTTCAGGAGACACCATGACCACCCTCAGTCCAGAAACCGTCCGCAAGGTCGTCGAGCAGGTGGTTCGGAAGGTCGCCAGCCACGACGGGACCGCCGCCGCCGGGGGTGGCATCTTCGCCGACATGGAGTCGGCCGTGGTCGCGGCCGATGCCGCCTGGCGCCAGTACATGGGTTGCTCGATGAAGGACCGGGCCCGTTTCGTGAAGGCGATCCGGGATCTGGCCCTGGTGCCGGAGAACCTCGAATACATGGCGCGGTGCGCGGTCGAGGAGACCGGGATGGGCAACGTGCCCGACAAGATCGCCAAGAACCGGGCGGCCGCCGAGCTGACCCCGGGCACCGAGGACCTGACCACCGAGGCGTGGTCGGGCGACGACGGCCTGACCACGATCGAGATCTCCCCGTTCGGGGTGATCGGTGCGATCACGCCCACCACGAACCCCACCGAGACCGTGATCAACAACAGCATCGGCATGCTGGCCGCGGGCAACTCCGTGGTCTTCAGCCCGCACCCGCGGGCCGCCAAGATCACCCACTGGCTGATCGGCGAGATCAACCGCGTCCTGGTCGAGGCCGGGGCCCCGGCCAACCTGGTGGTGACAGTCGCGGAGCCGTCGCTGGAGAGCACCAACGTGATGATGTCCCACAAGCTGGTGCGGTTGCTGGTCGCGACCGGCGGGCCGGCACTGGTCAAGGCGGTGCTGTCCAGCGGCAAGAAGGCGATCGGGGCCGGGGCCGGCAACCCGCCGGCGGTGGTCGACGCGACCGCCGACATCGTGCGGGCGGCGAGGAACATCGTCGACGGGGCGAGCTTCGACAACAACCTGCCCTGCACCTCCGAGAAGGAGGTGCTGGCGGTCGACTCCATCACCGACCTGCTGAAGTTCGAGATGCTCAAGAACGGCGCCTACGAACTGCGGGATCCCGCGCTGATCGCGAAGCTGGAGGCCCTGGTGGTCGACGGTCGGCACGCGGTCACGAGTTGGGTCGGCAAGGACGCCGCCGTCATCCTGAAGGCCATCGGCGTGGAGCCGCCGGCCGGCGTCCGCCTGGTGATCGCCGAGGTGCCGTTCGAACACCCCTTCGTCGGGGTCGAACTGATGATGCCGGTCCTGCCGATCGTGCGGGTGCCGAACGTGGAGGAGGCCATGAGCCTCGCGGTGCGCGCCGAGCACGGCTTCCGGCACACCGCGGTCATGCACTCCGCGGACGTGAACGCGCTGACCCGGATGGCCAAGCTGATCCAGACGACGATCTTCGTGAAGAACGGCCCGTCCTTCGCCGGCATCGGCATCGGTGGCGAGGGGTACGGGACGTTCACGATCGCCGGCCCGACCGGGGAAGGGCTCACCTCGGCCCGCAGCTTCGCCCGCCGGCGCCGCTGCGTGCTGGTCGGCGGGCTGAACGTCCGCTGACTCGCCGGCCCGACCGGGGAGGGCCTTCCCCTTCAGCTTCGCCCGCTGCCGCTGCCGCTGCGTGCTGGTCGGCGGGCTGAACGTCGGCTGACTCGCCGGCCCGACCGGGGAGGGCCGTCGCCCGCAGTTTCGCCCGCCGGCGCCGCCGTGCGCTGGTCGGCGGGCTGAACCTCGGCTGACTCGCTGAGGGGCTCCCGGGTCAGGCAGCGATCCGGGTCGGGCCCATCCACGCCCGGACCGTGGACGGCGCCACGCCCTCGGTCAGCCACAGGTAGGCGGCGGTGTCGCGCAGATCGTGGAGTCCCCGCCCGTCCCCGGTCTGCGACCAGTTCAGGCGCCGGAGCACGGAGGCCCGCCGCAGCGGTGCCCCGAGGCTGGTGGTGAGCAGCAGTTCGTCGGCGTCCCGGCCGGCGGCGAGCCGCCAGACGATCGGCCGCACCCGGGGCGCGAGTGGCACCTCCCGGACCCGGGCGACCGGCAGGCGGCGCGTCGGCCCCCCCTCGGCGGCCGCCTTGTCGACCACGATGCAGTCGGACTGGACGTCGGCGACGGTGAGCACCCGGGCCTCGCCCCAGCGGAGGCCGGTGCGGGCGAGCATCAGCAGCACGTCGGCAAGGGTGGGGGAGTAGCCCGACCACTCCCACCAGGCCGCCTCCAGTTCCGGCGCCGTGAACGGCCTCGGGCTGCCCGGGGCGGGCGCAATGATGTCGGGGCCGGCGGGATGCGGCATCGTCGTCTTCCTGTTCTGCTGCTGCACCGGACGACGGTTTCCCGCCTCCCCGTGCGAACGCGACAGCGGGTCAAGGCCTGGCCGTCACGCGGAGTATCCCGACTCGCCGTCCTCGACGGCTCACGGTTGCGCGTCAGTGCCGGAATCTCACCGGCTTCCCTCGCGTGGCGGAACTACGGGTCTCAGGCTACTCCGCGCCGGGCCTCCGGGGGCGCGCCGTGGACGATCAGCGCACGCGCCGCGAGTGCGGCACCAGGACGCGGTCCATCCAGTCACGTTCGGCAGCGAGCAGGGCCGGTTCGGTGGAGCTCCAGGCCAGCTCGTCGGACCAGGACAGCGCCTGCGCGATGAAGTTGGGGGAGCCGCTGAACGTGCGGGTGATCGGAGTGCCGGCGGCGTCCCAGCCGTCGATCAGGACTGTCTTGGTGTGCAGGACACGCTGGCTCGCGACGTCGATCTGGCGCAGCTCGACCTTCCCCCGGGCCAGCAGGGCCTTGCTGATCGACGGGTCCCAGCCCTTGCCGTCCCGGCCCTTCCGGAGCGGGGTGCCGATCACCCGCACGGCGCACCCGGACGCGGAGAGCGCTGCCACCCGTCGGGCGAGGTAGCGCCGGGGGTTGCTCCACAGGTACATGGCGATGTCGACCCGGGTCGCGGTGCCGTCGACGACGCAGGTGATGTCGTCGAGGAGGGCGGCGTAGGGATCGTCGTCCGGGTCCGGCGCCGGGAGCTTCCCGGAGGCGGGGATCCTGGGCACGTCGGGGAACAGGCGCAGGCCGACGCTGCCGGACTCGACCGACGCCGCGGTACCGCCCTCGTCCTTCCGCATCACCTCGAACCGGTCCAGGACGAAGTCGTAGAGCACCTGGTCGTTGCGGACGACGAGCAGGTCGTTGGCCTGGTTCTCGGTCGAATCGACGGTGAGGTTGCCCGAGGGCACCATCACCACCCACCGGTCGGGGCCGGCCGCCGAGATCGCCATCGCCTTGGCGTGCATGTAGGGCCGCGTCAGGCCGCCGGTGACCGGGTTCGGGTAGGTGACGTCGGACGCGCAGGCCAGGTGGCACTTGGTCAGGTACGAGTCCGCCGTGGTGTCCGAGCCCAGGGCCAGGGCCAGCCGGTTCCCGCGACGGTAGTCACCGTGGTCGGAGAGCAGGATCCGCACCCGCACGCCCCGCTCCGACGCCGCGATCAGGGAGCGCACCACGGTCTGGTCGGAGATCGAGTACGCCAGCAGGGTGATCGTGGCGCCCTTGCGTGTCTTCCGGATCGCGGCCACCTGGGCGGTCAGCAAGGTCCGCTGTGCCGCCGGCGGGCCCCACGGGTCGTTGAACAGCACGCCGGTGGTGACCGGGCGGGTGAGCGGGGACGGAGCGCTCGTCGGCGAGGGCCGGAGCGACGCCGCCCCCGTGGCCCCGGGCGGCATGGTTCGCGGAGCCGCCCCGCCCAGCACGACCGCCGTCGCGACCAGGCCGATGCCGACGGCGCTGATCAGGGCGGTCCGGAACGCCCGGCCCCGATCGCGTCCCATCCCCCTATTGTCCATGCGCGTCACCAGTGCCGGCGCACGCCCTCGGCCACCGCCGCGAACACCTCCGGGCCGACCCGGTCGGCCAGCCGGCGGACCCGGTCGGGGTCGACCCGGACGATCCGGTCCACCCGCACCTCGCTGACCCGTCCTTCGGCGTCCCAGCCACCGGCGCCGATCTCCACCCAGTAGCGTCCGGCGGCCGCCTCCTGGGCCGCGTCCCGGTCGTGGTCCTGGCTGGTCATCGGCACCGCCAGCAGCCAGGGCCCGTCGCGTCCGATCACCAGCACCGGCCGGTCCTTGCCCTGGCGGTGGTCCTCCTCGTAGGGCACCCAGGTCCAGACCACCTCGCCGGGGTCTGCGGTGCTGTCGGGGCGCGGGTCGTAGCTGAGCGTGGTCGGGCCGTGGAAGTCCCCGGGATAGCCGGACCCGGTCCCGGTCGGGCCCCGGCCGCGCCGCCTCGCCGGCGTCCGGCCCAGGAATGCGTTGCCGATCGCCCTGCGGATCGCCCTGATGATGTCGCTGTGTGCCGCCACCCGGGCTACGCTACGACACTCCCCGCCCGGTTGGCCGCGCTGAGAATCTGGGTACTGTGGGGAGCTGACGAAAGAGGGAACCGCATGCAGGTCTGGCCAGGGTCTCAGTACCCGCTTGGTGCTACCTACAACGGTCGGGGCACCAACTTCGCGATCTTCAGTGAAGTGGCCGAACGGGTCGAGCTGTGCCTGTTCGACGAGGTGCACATCGAGAAGCGGATCGAGCTCACCGAGGTGGACGCCCACGTCTGGCACTGCTACCTGCCGCAGGTGGAGCCGGGGCAGCGCTACGGGTACCGCGTGCACGGGCCCTACGACCCGGCGCACGGGCTGCGCTGCAACCCGAACAAGCTGCTGCTCGACCCCTACGCCAAGGCCACCGAGGGACGGCTGGCCTGGGGCCAGTCGCTGTTCTCCTACAACTTCGGCGACGAGCACTCCCGCAACGACGACGACTCCGCCGACCGGATGATCTACTCGGTGGTGATCAACCCGTTCTTCGACTGGACCGGCGACTACCGGCTGAACATCCCCTACAACGAGTCCCTGATCTACGAGGCCCACGTGAAGGGTCTCACCCAGCTCCACCCCGACGTCCCGGAGCAGTTGCGCGGCACCTATGCGGGCCTGGCCCACCCCGCCATCGTGAAGCACCTGAAGCGGCTCGGGGTGACCGCGGTCGAGTTGATGCCGGTGCACCAGTTCCTGCACGACGGGCACCTGATCGCCCTGGGCCTGTCCAACTACTGGGGGTACAACTCGATCGGCTACTTCGCCCCGCACGCGGAGTACTCCTCCGCCACCGACCTGGGCGGCCAGGTGCAGGAGTTCAAGGGCATGGTGAAGTCCCTCCACGAGGCGGGCATCGAGGTGATCCTCGACGTGGTCTACAACCACACCGCGGAGGGCAACCACCTCGGGCCGACGATCAGCTTCCGGGGCATCGACAACGCCGCCTACTACCGGCTGGTCGACGACCAGCCCCAGTACTACATGGACTACACCGGCACCGGGAACTCGCTGAACGTCGGCAACCCGCACTCGCTGCAGTTCGTCATGGATTCGCTGCGGTACTGGGTGCTGGAGATGCACGTGGACGGCTTCCGGTTCGACCTGGCCTCCGCGCTGGCTCGCGAGTTCTACGACGTCGACCGGCTGGCCGCCTTCTTCGAACTCGTCCAGCAGGACCCGGTGATCAGCCAGGTGAAGCTGATCGCCGAGCCGTGGGACGTCGGTCCCGGCGGCTACCAGGTGGGCAACTTCCCGCCGCAGTGGAGCGAGTGGAACGGCAAGTTCCGCGACACCGTCCGGGACTTCTGGCGTGGCGAGCCCAATCTCGGCGAGTTCGCGGCCCGGATCGCCGGTTCGGCGGACCTGTACGAACACTCGGGCCGCCGCCCGGTCGCCAGCGTGAACTTCGTCACCGCCCATGACGGGTTCACCCTGCACGACCTGGTCTCCTACAACGAGAAGCACAACGAGGCCAACGGCGAGGAGGGCCGTGACGGGGAGAGCTTCAACCGCTCCTTCAACCACGGCGCGGAGGGGCCGACCACGACCCGGAGATCCTCGCGGCGCGGGCCCGGGAGCAGCGGAACTTCCTGACCACGCTACTGCTCAGCCAGGGCGTCCCGATGCTGCTCCACGGTGACGAACTCGGCCGCACCCAGAACGGGAACAACAACACCTACGCGCAGGACTCCGAGCTCTCCTGGATGCGCTGGGACGCCGCGGACACCCCGTTGATGGAGTTCACCGCCACGGTGGCCCGGCTGCGGGCCGCGCACCCGATCTTCCGGCGGAAACGGTTCTTCACCGGCACCGCGGTGCGCGTCGGCGACGAGCAGCGGTTGAACGACATCGTCTGGCTGCACCCCGACGGTCGTCCGATCGAGGACGGTGACTGGGCGGCGGAGGGCGGCCGTGCGCTCGGCATGTACCTCAACGGGCACGGCGTGCCCAGCACCGACGAGACCGGCAATCCGATCACCGACACCCACGCGCTGCTCTACTTCAACCCGGGCACGGAGGCGGTGCAGGTCACGCTGCCGGCCGACGAGTACGCGCCGGCCTGGGATGTGGCGGTGGACACCGCCGCCGACGGGGCGGAGCCCGAGCCCCTGGTGGCGGGGGCCGTCCGGGAGCTCGCCGGGCACAGCGTCCTGGTGCTGATCGAGCATGTGCAGGTGTCCCTCCGGCCGCAGTCGTCCGCTGCCGCGTCGGTGGCCGTGCTGACCCAGGCCAGTGCCGCCGAGCCCGAGTAGCCCCCCCCTTCCGGCCGAGCCTGCCGAACCGCCCCGGATGGCGCGTGGCCGACCGGTCACCGACCGGGCCCGCCCACCGGGCACCACGCTGCCCGGGCGGGCGATCGGGTCGGGCCGGGCAGCCAGGTCCCGAAATCCCGTACAGGCCCCGGACGGATGTGGGTAGGGTCAGGGGGTGATGCGTATCCCGGCCAGCACGTACCGTCTGCAGATCACCGAGGATTTCGACCTGGTCGCGGCGGCCGCGCACCATGTCCTACCTGCACGAGTTGGGGGTCGACTGGGTCTACCTGTCGCCGCTGCTGGCTTCGGAGTCGGGCAGTGACCACGGCTACGACGTGTCCGACCACCGGGCGATCGACCCGTCCCGGGGGCGTGCGTCCGGCCTGGCGGCGCTGGCCACCGAGGCCCGCCGGCTCGACATGGGCGTGCTGGTCGACATCGTGCCGAACCACGTCGGCGTGGCCCGGCCGTGGGAGAACGAGTGGTGGTGGCACGTGCTCACCCACGGGCCCGACTCCGCCTACGCCTCCGCCTTCGACATCGACTGGGCGGCCGGAGGAGGCCGGCTGCGCATCCCGGTGGTGGGCGACGACGACCTGCTCGGCGACGGCCGGATCGACCACCTGCGGGTTCTCGGCGGCGAACTCCACTACCACGACCAGCGCTTCCCGCTCGCCCAGGACAGTGCCCGCGGCGGCGAGGAGGACCCGAACGCCGTGCACGCCCGGCAGCACTACGAACTGGTCGGCTGGCGCGAAGCCGACCGGACCCTGAATTACCGCCGCTTCTTCGCGGTCAACACCCTCGTCGCGATCCGGGTGGAGGACCCGGAGTGGTTCGCGAAGTCGCACGCCGAGATCAAGCGCTGGTTCGACGAGGGGTTGGTGGACGGCCTGCGCGTCGACCATCCGGACGGCCTGCGCGACCCCGGCAAGTACCTCGACGACCTGGCAACCCTCACCGGCGGCGCGTACGTGCTCGTGGAGAAGATCCTGGCGATCAAGGGCGACACCGACCGCGCCATGCTGGAGGATCTGCCTTCCACCTGGGCCACCGCCGGGACGACAGGGTACGAGGCGATGGCGTTGATCGACCGGGTGCTCGTCGACCCGGCGGGGGAGACGCCGCTCACCGAACTGGAGAACCACCTGCGCGGCGGCGAGGTCGACTGGAACCGCCTCGTCCACGACGGCAAGCTCGCCGTGGCCAACGGCATGCTCAACTCGGAGGTGCGCCGGATCTCGCGCGAGGTGATCGCCGGCCTGGACTCGGCCGACCAGCCGGACGTGGAGCGGCTCGCGCAGGCCGTCTCCGAACTTTTCGCCTGTTTCGAGGTGTACCGCTCCTACCTGCCGGAGGGGCGCGAACACCTCGAACGGGCCTTCGGGCTCGCCTGGGAGAACCGCCCCGACCTCGGCGGCGAGCTGGACCTGCTCTATCCGGTGCTCGCCGACGGAGCCTCCGCGCCGGCGCAACGGTTCCAGCAGACCTCCGGCATGGTGATGGCCAAGGGTGTCGAGGACGGCGCCTTCTACCGCTGGGCGCGGCTCACGTCCCTGAACGAGGTGGGCGGCGACCCCGGCCTGTTCTCGGTCGGGGTAGAGGAGTTCCACGAGCTGATGCTCACCCGCCAACTGGAGTGGCCGATCTCGATGGTGGCCGGCACCACCCACGACACCAAACGCGGTGAGGGCACCCGGGCCCGGATCAGCGTGCTGGCGGAGGTGCCCGGTCTGTGGGCGGAGGCGGTGGCCGAGTTGTTCACCCTCGTCCCGGTGCCGGACGCAGGCTTCGGCAACCTGCTCTGGCAGGCGATCATCGGCGTCTGGCCGGCCAGCCGGGACCGGCTGCACGCCTACGCCGAGAAGGCGATGCGCGAGGCGGGCGAGCACACCAGCTGGATCGCCCCCGACGCGGGCTACGAGGGCGCGATCCAGGCGTGCGTGGACGCGGCCTTCGACAACCCCGACGTGGTCGCGGTGCTGCAGCGGGTGCTCGACGTGGTCGTCGCCCCGGGACGCAGCAACGCGCTGTCGGCCAAGCTGCTGGATCTGACCATTCCCGGCATCCCCGACCTGTACCAGGGGAGCGAGCTGTGGGAGCTGAACCTGGTCGACCCGGACAACCGGCTTCCGGTCGATTTCGAGGTCCGCTCCGACATGCTCGCCGAGATCCGTGCCGGCGCCCGGTCTCCGTTGTCGGAGGAGGGTTTCGACCAGGGTGGCGTGAAGCTGCTGCTCTGCCACCAGGCCCTCACCCTGCGCCGCGATCATCCCGAACTGTTCACCACCTACGCGCCGATCGAGGCCCAGGGTCCGGCGGCCGGCCACCTGATCGGCTTCGACCGGGGCGGGGCGATCAGCCTGGCCACGCGGCTGCCGATCGGCCTGGCCGCTGCCGGCGGCTGGCGCGGCACCTGGATCCCGCTGCCGGAGGGGCGCTGGCGCGACCAGATCTCGGGCCGGCGGGTGGCCCCCGACGAGCACGGCGGCATCCTGCTCGGGGACGTGTTCGCCCAGTTCCCGGTGGCGCTGCTGGTACGCGAGGAGCGCCGGGCGGGGGAGCGTGGACGCTTCGACGTCTGGGCACCGCTGCCGGAGCGCGTCCGGCTGCAGGTGGGCGAGCGGGTGGTGCCGATGGTCCGGGCGTCCGACGGCTGGTGGACCCCGACCGAGCCCGAGCCGGTGGGCCGGGTCGACTACGGCTTCCTGGTGGACGACAACCCCGCACCGCTGCCCGACCCCCGCAGCCGCTGGCAGCCGTACGGGGTGCACGGATTGTCCCGCACCTTCGACCCGGCCGCGTTCACCTGGCACGACGAGGGCTGGGACGGGCCGGCAGCTGGCCGGGGCGCTCGTCTACGAGCTGCACATCGGCACCTTCACCCCCGAAGGCACCCTCGATGCGGCGATCTCCCAGCTCCCCCGCCTGGTCGAGCTCGGCGTGGACCTGGTCGAGCTGATGCCGGTGAGCGCCTTCAACGGCGACCGCGGCTGGGGCTACGACGGCGTGGCGTGGTTCGCCGTCCACGAACCGTACGGCGGTCCGGACGCCTATCGCCGCTTCGTGGACGCCTGCCACGGCCTGGGCCTGGCGGTGGTGCAGGACGTGGTCTACAACCACCTCGGGCCGAGCGGCAACTACCTGCCGGTGTTCGGGCCGTACCTGCACAGCGCGGAGTCCGATCAGGGGCAGAGCGGCTGGGGCACTCGGATCAACCTCGACGGTGAGGACAGCGGCGAGGTACGGCGGTTGATCGCGGAGAACCTGAGGTTCTGGTTCGTCGACATGCATGTGGACGCGCTCCGTCTGGACGCCGTGCACGCCCTGGTGGACAGTTCGCCGGTACATCTGCTGGAGGAGTTGGGACTGGTCGCGTCCGACCTCTCGACGCACCTGCGCCGACCGCTGACCCTGATCGCGGAGTCCGACCAGAACGACCCGAGGCTGGTGCGACCACGCGAGGCGGGCGGCCTGGGCGTGGACGCGCAGTGGAGCGACGACTTCCACCATGCCCTGCACGTGGCGCTGACCGGGGAGACTGACGGCTACTACGCCGACTTCGCGCCGCTGTCGGCGTTGGCGAAGGTGTGCGAGCGGGGCTTCTTCCACGACGGCACCTGGTCGAGCTTCCGCGAGCGTGACCACGGCGCCACGCTCGACCGGGAGACCACGCCGGGGTGGCGGCTGGTGGTGTGCAGTTCCAACCACGACCAGGTGGGCAACCGGGCGCGCGGCGACCGGCCGGCCGAGCAGCTGGACGACGACCAGCTCGCCTGCGCGGCGCTGGTCACGCTCACCGCGCCGTTCACCCCGATGCTGTTCATGGGGGAGGAGTGGGCGGCGAGCACGCCGTTCCCGTTCTTCTCCGGGCACCCGGAGGAGGACCTGGCCCGATCAGTCACCCAGGGTCGTCTGGCCGAGTTCTCCCGGATGGCCTGGGACGAGGGTGTGGTGCCCGACCCGCAGGACCCGAAGACGTTCGCCTCGGCGAAGCTGGACTGGGCCGAACGGGAGACCGGCCGGCACCAGGTGGTGCTGGACGCCTATCGCAGCCTGATCGCGCTGCGGCGGCAGTACACCGAGCTCAGCAACCCGGTGATGACCCGGACGGTGTGCGAGGTGGACGAGGAGTCGCGCTGGTTCCTGATGCGTCGCGGCGGCCTCGCCGTGGCGGTGAACTTCGGCGACGCCGAGGCCCGTGTCGAACTCGGCGGACGCCACCAGTTGCGCTGGGCCACCCCGTCCGGTGCCACGTTGGCTGGTTCCTCGGTGGTCCTGCCACCCCACGCCGGGGCCCTGCTGCTTCCCCTGGAGCCGTAGGCCGCCTGGCCACGTACAGCCGCGGGCAAGGACGCTGTGGGCGCGCCCGGCTTGGCCAGGCCCCACGGTTCGGGTTCAGTCCTGCCGGTACCTCGGTAGCGGACCGTAGTAGACACCACCGACGGGCGGGGCGAACTGCTCGGGGGGGTGGCGCCGGGCGTGCCAGGCGCGGAAGAAGCGGCCCGCCGGGGGCGTCCACAGCAGCGCGGACGCGGCGGCGGCCCAGGCGATGGTCGGCCACGCCCACAGGTTGAGGGTGAGGACACCGAAGCTGCTGGCCGCCCCGATCAGGGCACCGACCCGCGTCCAGCGGTAGCCGGCCCACGCGTAGTAGCCGGTGAGGGCCGGCGGGACCGCCACCAGCAGCGCGATCACGGTGACCGATACCGAGAGCAGGACCCGCCCCAGGGAGCCGGGCTCGGTCACGAACTGGCCCATCAGCCAGGACGCCTCCGCGAACCGCAGCTTGTCGACGGCGCCCGCGTAGACCACCAGCAGCGCAGCCATCACGTTGGCCACGGCGAGGAAGCTCAGCGCGCCGGCGACCCGCACCGCCCAGGGAACGCGGGGTTCGCCGGTGCGGGGGTCGTCGGGAACCTCCGGCCCGGGCGTCGGTGGTGCGTCGAGGGTCGCGATCAGTGGTGCCGGCAGGGCGACCGGGGCCTGGTCGGGTCCGGTCTCGGACGGACTCCCGGCGGCGAGCCGCCGGGGCGGCGGGTTCTCTTCCGCGGTCATCGCACCTCCTGTCCGGGCGCCCAGCCTACGTCACCAGGGATCGACCAGGTGCGCCTGCACCGCACGGCCCAGCGCCTTCACCAGCACCGGCCGGCGAACCTTGACCAGGGCCGGCAGATCGAGGATTTCGCGGGTGAGGGTGAGCCCCAGCATCGTGCTGACGGCGAGTGCGGCCCGAAGTTGGGCGTCGCCGTGACCCAGGGACTCCGCCACCTTGGCCAGGATCTCCTTGGACATGAACTCGCTCAGCGGCCGGCGCGCGTTCGGCCGGGTGACGGCCGCCCGGAGCATCGCGGTGAACCGTTCGCGGGCGCCGGGGCGGTCCCAGGCGTCGAGGAAGGCGGCGACGGCTCGCTCCCCGACGCCCTCCCTGGGCCCGGACAGGATGGTCTCCACGATCTGCTCGGCGTCCAGCGGCAGGTCGAGGACCGAGCGGGCGAACAGGTCGGCCTTGTTGGTGAAGTAGTGGTGGATCAGGGCCGGATCGACGTCAGCCGCCCGGGCCACGGCCCGGAGCGACACCTTCTCGTACCCCATCTCGGAGAACAGGCTGAGCGCCGCGGCCAGGATGGATGCTCGGGTGTCCACCCGGCCGGGGCGCCGTCCTCGTGGTCGGCGCGCCTCCATGGTCACTCGTTTCTCCCCCCGGTTTGCGCGCCGTATTCTCTGGCACGTGACTGAACCTCGGTGGCCCTTTGTCCTTTTCGACCTTGACGGGACCGTGGTCAACACCATCCCGCTCATTATCGCGTCCTACGAGCATGCGGTGGGCGCCGTCTTGGGGGAATCGCCGACACCCGAGGAGGCCCGGGGCTGGATCGGCCAGACGCTGACCGCCGCCTTCACCGCCCGCCGGCCGGACCGGGTCCAGGAGTTGGTCGAGGCGTACACCGCCTGGAACGTCGAGCACCTGCCCGCTCTGCTCGAGGACTACCCGGGCACGCCGGCCCTGCTGTCCGCGCTCACCGCGGCCGGCGCGGTGATCGGGGTGGCCACGTCGAAGCGCCGGGGGTCGGCGGAACGGACGCTGCGCCACGCCGGGCTGGCCGACCTGCTGACGGTGACCGTGGCGATGGAGGACACGACGGCGCACAAGCCGGCGCCGGAGCCGCTGCTGCTGGCCCTGGACCGGCTCGGCGGACAGCTCCCGCAGGCGGCCTACGTCGGGGACGCGGTTGTGGACATCCGGGCGGCGAAGGCGGCCGGCATGACCGCGATCGCCGTGTCGTGGGGGGCGGCGTCGCACGACGTGCTCTCCGCGGCCGGCCCGGACGCGCTCGTCGACACGGTCGAGGAGCTCACGGCGTTGCTGCTGCCCTGACCTGCCACGGCCGGCACGCCGCCACCGCCTCGTCCGCCCGCTGGCAGAGCCGCCTGTCCGGCCGGACACCTCCCAGCCCACCCGGGCCGCGGGCGGGGAGCCGTCATCCTCGGCGACGGGGAGGAACCGTGACGGCCGCCGCCCCAGGGGGCGACGGCCGTCGGGTGTCCCGGGTCAGGCCGGCAGCATCGTCCCGGTCTCGAGGAACCGGACGTGCCAGCTGTGCGCCTGGCGCAGGTCGTGCGGGGTGTGCAGGCCGTTGGCCACGGTGAGGGAGTAGTCGTAGTACTCCTGCAGCATCGGGCGGTACGCCGGGTGGGCGCAGTTCTCGATGATCTTCTTCGCCCGCTGCTTCGGGGACAACCCGCGCAGGTCGGCCAGGCCCTGTTCGGTGATCAGCACCTGCACGTCGTGCTCGGTGTGGTCGAGTGGGAGACCATCGGCACGATCGCCGAAATCGCCCCACCCTTGGCCGTCGAGGGGGTGACGAACGATCGAGATGTAGGCGTTGCGCGCGAAGTCCGCCGAGCCGCCGATGCCGTTCTGATGCGTCGAGCCCATGACGTGGGTGGAGTTCACGTTGCCGTAGATGTCGGCCTCGATCATGCCGTTCATGGCGATCACGCCGAGGCGCCGGATCACCTCGGGGTGGTTGCGTGATCTCCTGCGGCCGCAGGATGATGCGTCGGCGGTAGTTCGCTGCGTTCTCGTTGAATTCATCCGGTTGGCGTACTCCGGGCTCAGCGAGAAGGCCGTCGCCGAGGCGCATGCGTCATCTTGCCGGAGTCGAGCAGGTCGAGCATGCCGTCCTGGATCACCTCGGTGTAGGCGGTGAGGTCGTCGAACGGGCCCTCTTTGCAGGCCGGCCAGCACCGCGTTGGCGATGTTGCCCACCCCGGACTGCAGCGGCAGCAGTTCTTGCGGCAGCCGCCCGTGCTTCGACCTCGTGCTGGCAGGAAGTCCATCAGGTGCCCCGCGATCGCGTCGCGAGTGGTCGTCGGACGCGGATTGAACGGGGTGTTGCGGTCCGGGCAGTCGGTCTCGACGACCGCGATCGACCTTGGCCGGGTCGCAACGCAGGTAGGGCTCGCCGATGCGGTCGCCCGGCTGCGTCATCGGGATCGGCTTGCGGTGCGGCGGCAGCGCGGTGCCGTAGTAGATGTCGTGCATGCCCTCCAGGCCCCGGCTGTGCCAGGAGTTCACTTCGAGGATGACCTTGTCGGCCTGGTCGAGCCAGGTCTTGTTGTTGCCCACCGAGGAGGACGGGATCAGCCGGCCGTCCTCCAGCGATCGCCGGCGACCTCGACCACCGCCACGTCGAGCTTGCCGAGGAAGCCAAACCACACCTATCTGCGCCACGTGCGACAGGTGGATGTCGATAGTACTCCATCTCGCCGTTGTTGATCTTGGCCCGGCATGACCGGGTCGGACTGGTAGGGCAGGCGCATGTTCATGCCGTCCACCTGGGCCAGCGCGCCGTCGAGCTCGGGGGCTGTGGAGGCGCCGGTCCAGACGCCGATCTGAACTCCGTCGACCGGGCTCGTGGCGCGGCCTGTGATCTGTTGCGGCGAGCGCGACCGGACCGCCTTGGGGTAGCCGGCACCGGTGAAGCCCGCTCATGCCGACGTTCATGCCGTGCTGGATCGAGCGGCCGCCTCGTCGGCGGTGGTGACCTTCTTGCGGAACGCTGCGTTTCCGATCCGGGATGCCATTGACTTCTCCTCGACACTGGGTGGACAGGTTCAGGCTAGCGATTCCCGCGCGCCGCCGTTGCCACTGGCACGGCCGCGGGCACTCTCAGGCGAGCCGAATGGTCTGGCTCAGGATGTGCACGTCACCGGGGGCCAGGTCGATCGCGGCGTCCCGGACGTTGCCGGCCTCGACACACACGAAACCGGACCAGTTCGGGCCGACATCGCCCAGGGCGCGACCCTTCGTCGGGCCGGGATTCCAGATCACGGTGTTGGCCGAACCGCGCTTGCCGACGTGGATTTCGCGGCCCCACCCCGGGTCGCTGACGACGGCGTCGGTGGTGTGCCGGTAGACCCGGTCCACCTCCCCGGCGAAACGGACCGGGCCGGCCTGCACGGCCTCGTCGGGACCGGCGCCGTCGACCTTGTCCAGGTAGGCGCACCCGGCCAGGCCGTCGACCGCCACCTGGCCGACGCTGCTCACCGAGAGGTAGGTGTGCAGCGCCTCCTCGTAGGTGAACCGGTCCGTTCCGGTGTTGGTCACGCGCAGCGACACTTCGACGTGGTCGGGGCTGATGGACGTGGTGAGCTCGGCGTCGAACGGGGCACTGTCGAAGTCGGCCTCGTCCAGGCTGTGCTTCACGTCGAGGTGCCCGGAGGCGGCGAGTTCGTTGGTCACCCGGTCGCGGCGCCAGATCGCGGTCCGGGCGAACCCGTGCGCGGGCCTGCGGTCGCCGCTCGGCCCGGCGCCGAACCAGGGGAACACCACCGGCACCCCGCCCCGCACCGCCCTGCCCGGCTCGAACGACGCCAGCGGACTCAGCCACAGCACCGGGTTCTGCCCGGGCGGTTGCCAGGCAACGGCCTGGGCACCCGCGTCCAGGGTGGCGTAGTGCCCGCCCCGGTGGTGGACCTCGACGCCGGGGAACGGATTCACAGCCATCCAGGAAGGCTATCGCGGACCCGCAGCCCGGGCACCCCCCCTTTCTCGCGGGGCCGCGGGCACTCCTCTTTCTCGCGGGGCCGCGGGCACTCCTCTTTCTCGCTGGGTCGCGGGACCCTCTTTCTCGCTGGGTCGCGGGACCCTCTTTCTCGCGGGGCCGCGGGCACTCCTCTTTCTCGCGGGGCCGCGGGCACTCCTCTTTCTCGCGGGGCCGCGGGCACTCCTCTTTCTCGCGGGGCCGCGGGCACTCCTCTTTCTCGCGGGGCCGCGGGCACTCCTCTTTCTCGCGGGGCCGCGGGCACTCCTCTTTCTCGCGGGGTCGCGGGACCCTCTTTCTCGCGGGGTCGCGGGACCCTCTTTCTCGCTGGGTCGCGGGACCCTCTTTCTCGCGGGGTCGCGGGACCCTCTTTCTCGCTGGGTCGCGGGACCCTCTTTCTCGCTGGGTCGCGGGACCCTCTTTCTCGCTGGGCCGCGGGACCCTCTTTCTCGCTGGGCCGCGGGTACCCGCTTTCTCGCTGGGCCGCGGGCACCCCTTTCTCGCTGGAGCACGGGCAGTCCCCAGCGGTCCCGGCGCTGACGAGGGGCCCCGGCCTGCCGCGCCAGACCTTTGCCCGCCGCCGGGGTCCCGTCGCCGGGGTCCCGCCGCCGGGTCCCGCCGTCGGGGTCCCGCCGACGGGTCCCGTCGCCGGGCCGGAGACCCTTGCCGGACGCC
>CAVPHL010000007.1:0-55412 GCA_963704225.1 uncultured Actinomycetota bacterium | reverse complement strand
TCGAGGACTACCTGGCCGCGGTCCTCGAGGCGTGAGGGTCGCGCCCGCCACGCCTCCGGCGCCGAGCTGCGGATGAGATCCGGCCGGTTCGGAGCCCGCAAGACGCTGGAGGACTTCGACTTCGACGCCCAACCCGCCCTCACGCAACCAAGTCGCCGTCGTTCGCCTCGGGCGGGTTCCTCACCGAAGCCCGCAACATCGTCCTCCTCGGACCGCCCGGCACCGGCAAGACCCATCTGGCGATCGCGCTCGGCATCCCCGCCTGCCGCGACGGTCACCGCGTGCTGTTCGCCACCGCGACCGACTGGGTCACCCGGCTCACCGACGCACACCGCGCCGGGAACCTCCCCGCCGAAGGGGCCGGGCTGCGCCGCTACGGGCTGATCATCGTCGACTTATGTCGGACCGGTGATTATGCCGATGTGGGACGCGGCCGGGGCTGTTTGGCCTGACGGGCGGGCGAGCTGCGCGCTCCTGCCGACGATGAGGTCGGCATAATCACGGGCCGGATGCTTGCGGTCGTGGGGCAAGGTGCCCCGGATCGGAGCATTGCCATGGCGGGATCTCGTCGTCGGCCAGGGGTTCTGGCACCGTTCGTGGAAGGGTTCGAGTCGACGCTTCTGTCCCGCGGTTACACGCCGGGCTCGGTCCGGAACATGTTGAAGGTCCTGGGTCAGCTGGGCCGCTGGCTGGAGGCCACGGAGATCGATCCGTCCGAGCTCGACGTTGGACGGATCGACGCGTTCTGTGAGTACCGGCGGGCTGGGTGGAGACGCCCGGTGGAGCGCCGGTCTGCTCGGCTGGTCTTGGAGTACCTAGTCGGGCAGGGTGTGGTTCCTCGCCCTCCTTGCCCCACCCCGAGCGCGCTGGACGAGCTGCTCGAGACCTTCCGGGGCTGGATGATCGATGAACGCGGCCTGGCCGAGCCCACGATCATGCGCTATCTCCGCACGGCACGGATCTTCCTGGGCCAACGCGAGGCGGGCGCTGCGATCGCCGATCTGGATGGTGCGGAGGTGAACCGGTTCCTGCTGGCCGAGGCTCGCCGGTGCAGCGTCGGAGCGGCCAAGGGCAGGGTCGCGGAGATGCGGGCTGTGCTGAGGTTCTTGTTCACCACCGGACGCATCCCGATTCAGCTCGGGGCGGCGGTTCCACCGGTGGCCGGCTGGCACGATACGGGGCTGGTGCCGACGCTGTCGCCGGACGCCGTTCAGGGGTTGCTGGACTCCTGCGATCAGACCACCCCGATGGGGGTCCGGGACCACGCGATTCTGATGCTGCTGGCCCGGCTCGGGCTCCGGTCGATCGAGATCGCGCGGCTCACGCTGGACGACGTGCACTGGCGGCAGGGCGAGCTCTCCGTCCGGGGCAAGGGCGGTGGTGTGAACCGGATGCCGTTGCCGTCCGAGGTCGGACAGGCGCTGGCCGCCTACCTGAGGGGCGCACGTCCCACTTCGGAGTCCCGGCAGGTGTTCTTGACCTGCCGGGCACCGCTACGGCCGATCCCGGCCGCGGCGGTGGGAGACATCGTCCGCCACGCCTGCCGAGTGGCCGGGATACCGGAAGTGGGGCCGCACCGGCTGCGGCACGCGCTGGCCACGGCCCTGGTCGCACGCGGGGTGCCGATCCCCGCGATCAGCCAGGTGCTGCGGCACCGGGACCTGGCCACGACCGCCCTGTACGCCAAGGTCGACCTGGACGCTCTCCGCATGGTCGCAAGGCCCTGGCCTGGGACAGCACGATGAGCGCCCTGGAGAACGCTCTGGCCGACTACCTCGCGCTACGCCAAGGCCTGGGTCACAAGCTCGCCGAGCATGCCCGGCTGCTTCCCCGATTCGTGGCCTGGATGGACGACACCGGACAGGCCACGATCACGGTGCAGGCCGCACTGGAATGGTGCCAGCTGCCCGTCGCTGGGCCGGACAGCAGCGCGTGGGCGCGCCGGATGACGCTGGTGCGTGGTTTCGCCCGCTACCTGTCCGGCATCGATCCGGCCACCGAGATCCCGCCGGTGGGCTTGCTGCCCGGTAGGCAACGCTGGAAGCCGCCCTACATCTTCACCGACAGCGACATCGCCTTGGTGCTGACGGAGGCTGGCCGGCTGCGGTACCAGCCGGACGCGCGCACCTACGTGACCCTGTTCGGGCTGCTGGCTGTCACGGGCATGCGGGTCGGGGAAGCGCTCCGGCTCGATGTCGACGATGTGGACCTCGACACCGGGGTCCTCACCATCACCGAGTCGAAGTTCGGCAAGTCGCGGCTCGTCCCGGTGCTGCCCGATACCGCCGAAGTGCTGGCAGGCTACGCGGCTTTGAGGTCGTCTTACCGGCCCCGGCCGGGCAACGACAGCTTCTTCGTGTCCCGCACCGGGAAACGGATCATCTATGAGTCGGTGTTCTCGGTGTTCGACCATGTCCGCGCGACCACCGGCATCGGTACTGGCGCCGTCCGGCGGCCACGCATCCACGACCTGCGTCACACCTTCGCGGTGACCACGCTGTTGGACTGGTACCGCCACGACCAGGACGTTGCCGGGCTGCTGCCCCGGCTGTCGACCTACCTCGGGCACCGCGAACCACGCAACACCTACTGGTACCTGTCAGCAGTCCCCGAACTCCTCGCCGTGCGCCGCGAACCGGCTGGAACCGGTCATCGGGGCGGTGATCCCACGATGACCCTGATCGCCCCGACCCTGCAGTCGTTCTTCACCGACCGGCTCGCCCGTCACAAGCGAGCCAGCGAACACACCATCGCCGCTTACCGCGACACCATCCGGCTGCTGCTGGCCTTCGTCCAGCAACGGACCGGGACGCCCCCGGCGAAACTGGACTGGGCCCAACTCGATGCCGCCGACGATCCTCGCGTTCCTCGACGATCTCGAGCACCGGCGCGGTAACACGATTCGTACCCGCAACGCGAGGCTCACCGCGATCCGGTCGCTGTTCGCCTACGCGTCCCTGCTCCACCCCGAGCATGCAGCGACGATCGCCCAAGTCCTCGCGATCCCCGCCAAACGCTTCGAGAAGACCACCATCACCTACCTCACCGAGACCGAGACCCAGGCGCTGCTCGCCGCCCCCGACCAAGACACGCTGGGAAGGCCGTCGTGACGTCGTGCTCATGCTCACCGCGATCCAAACCGGGCTTCGGATCTCCGAACTCCTCAGCCTCAATCGTGGCGACATCACCCTCGGCGCCGGCGCGAACCTCCGCTGCGAAGGCAAAGGCCGCAAACACCGAGCCGTCCCCCTCAACGAACCCGTCCGCAACGCGCTCGCCGACTGGCTCACCCGAACCAAGACCGGCGCCGACCAGCCCGTGTTCACCACCCGCGGCGGTCGGCGGCTCAGCACCGACGCCGTCCGGAGCCGGCTCGACCTCCACACCCGCACAGCCGCCGAACACTGCCCGTCCCTGGCAGGCAGGAAGCTGCACCCGCACGTGTTCCGACACACCACCGCGATGAACCTGCTCCACGCCGGAGTCGACACCACCGTGATCGCGCTATGGCTCGGGCACGCCGACGTCCGATCCACGAACGCCTACCTCCACGCCGACATGGCCATCAAGGAGAAGGCCCTCGCACAGGTCGCTCCAACAACCGTGACGATCAGCCGATACCGGCCACCCGACAAGCTGCTCGCCTTCCTCGAAAGCCTGTGATTATGCCGACCTCATCGTCGGCACGGCAGCGCGCGAGCCGCCCGCCCGTCAGGCCAAACAGCCCCGGCCGCGTCCCACATCGGCATAATCACCGCGTCCGACATAAGTCGACCTATGCCGACGTCGGCATAGATCGACGAGGTGGGCTACCTGCCCTTCGAACAAGACGCCGCCAACCTGTTCTTCCAGCTGGTGTCGTCCCGCTACGAACACGCATCGCTGATCCTGACCAGCAACCTGCCGTTCTCCGGCTGGGGCGGGGTATTCGGGGACCAGGTCGTCGCCGCCGCCATGATCGACCGCATCGTCCACCACGCCGACGTCCTCACCCTCAAAGGCAGCAGCTACCGGCTCCGCAACAAGGGCATCGACACCCTCCCCAGCATCCGTACCACCACCAACGACACCCAGGGCTAAACTCCCTGCAACCGTTCACTCTTCAGGCGGCGAAACCGTCCAGTTTTCGAGCGTCGTTCACAGGGGGCCATCAGGCGGGCGCTGCCATCATTGTGGGGAAGCGCAGTTCCAGGAACGGTCTACCTACCGGTCCTCACCCCAGCCCGCCTTCCACCGGCAGGACAGCCCACCGCGAGCCGTGGCCACGTCGCGACCGCCAACACAGCAGTCATCTCAACTCCTCCGGACCAGGGGACGCGATCACGTACGCGAATCAAGGGCAAGGTGCTGAACGAAGTGCCGACTGGCAGCCCTGGCCTGGCCACAGCCCTCTGTGAAGGGAGCGGATCCTCACGGAACCGGGGCCTAAAGCCCTAGCCGGAGCACGGTGGGGTTGCTTGCGCCGGGCGCCGGCTCAACACGGTTGTCGTCGTTTGTGTGTGTTGGGTTTGTGTTGCCGAGCGCCGTTGGCGTTGTCCGAGGAATCAGGAAACCCCCTGCCAGGCTTGCGCCTGACAAGGGGTAACACCGAAGTAGCCCCGACGGGATTCGAACCCGCGCTACCGCCTTGAGAGGGCGGCGTGCTAGGCCGCTACACAACGGGGCCCCAGCAGTTGCTTTCGCAACGACAGCGAAGACTACCGGAGGCTAGGAGGCCACCGCGAATCCACTGCGTTGGGGTACTAGGACTCGAACCTAGACTGACGGAATCAGAATCCGGCGGGCTGCCAATTACCCCATACCCCAGGGTGTGACCCTTGCGGGCCGAGAAAGGACTCTACTAGACCACGCTCCGGGCACCAAACCGGCCCGGCGGGGTCGTTCTGGCCACCTTCATCCGGCCTGCGATCCACAGTGCGACGAGGGTGAACGCCACGTAGCCGGCCAGGCTCCAGCCGGACTCGACCCAGCTCACCGTGCGTACGGCCTTCAGTTCTTCCACCGTCCCGCTCAGGGCGGCGTAACCGAACGCGACCACGTTGTTGACCACGTGCGCGGCGATCCCGGCCTCCAAACCCCCGGTGCGCAGCACCAGGAGCCCGGCCAGCAGACCGAACGCAAGCCGGTTGACGAACAGCGGGATGTCCTGGGTTCCGTGCAGCAGCGCGAACACCGCCGCGGAGCCGAGCACTCCGAAGACCGGGCTGCGCGGCGCCGCCGTGCTGAGCGCCTGGATCAGGTAGCCCCGGAAGAAGTACTCCTCGGCAGCCGCCTGCAGCGGCGAGGTGAGCAGGATGGCGACCAGGAACCAGGCCGCGTCCGGACCGGGGGCCCAGTCCCAGGGCTGGCCGAGCCGGGACAGGACCCACACCCCGACCAAGGTCAGCCCACCGGCAAGCAGGCAGGCCAGCGCGAACCGCCACCGGAATCCCGGCTGGACCGAGTGCAGCCAGCGAGGGTCGAAGCGGTGCACCACCAGCACCAGCGCGAAGCTCAGCGGGATCAGCAGGGCCAGGGCCAGGTGGGTGGCCGCCATTCCGGCCGGGAACTCGTAGGCGACCGCTGCCCGCAGGAAGTCGCCCCAGCTGTCCGGCGATCCGGCCGCGAGCCAGGCCACCCCGACCAGCACCGACAGCACCACCGGCATCAGCACCACGTAGGTGACCAGGCCGAGCAGCGGTCCCAGCATGCCGCGCGCGACCACCCGCCAGCGCGGCTCCCCCGGGTCGTCGACCATCAGCACCGCCGGGTAGGTCACGCCGGACAGGGGCTCATGCCGCACCCAGCGGGCGGCCCAGCGGGACGGGACCTCACCCCACGTCGGCACCTCAGGCGACCTCGGCCACGACCGGGTTGGTGAGGGTGCCGATGCCCGCGATCGTCACCGCCACCTGATCGCCGGGCGTCATCGGCCCCACCCCCGCCGGTGTCCCGGTGAGGATCACGTCGCCCGGCAGCAGGGTGGTGAACGAACTCACGAAGGCGACCAGCGCGGGGATGTCGTGCACCAGCTGTGCGGAGTTGCCCTCCTGCACCACCCGGTCGTTGAGCGTCGTGACCAGGTCGAGCCGTCCGGCCTCCTCGAGGCTCAGGTGGGTGACGATCCAGGGACCCAACGGGCAGAAGCTGTCGAAGCCCTTGGCGCGCGACCACTGGCCGTCCCGTTCCTGGAGGTCGCGGCAGGTGACGTCGTTGGCCACGGTGTAGCCGAACACCACCTCGGCGACGCGCTCGGGCGGCACCCGTCGACAGATCCGTCCGATCACGACGGCGAGCTCGCCCTCGTAGTGCAGGTTCTCGGTTTCGGCGGGGCGGACGATCGGCTCCCCGGTGCCGATCACCGACGTGTTCGGCTTGAGGAACACCAGTGGCGTCTGCCGGCACCTCGTTGCCGAGTTCACGGGCGTGCTCGGCATAGTTGCGGCCGATCCCCACCACCTTGCTGCGGGGGATCACCGGAGCGACCAGCCGTACCTCGGCCAACGGCAGGCGCTCACCGGTGTACTGGACGGGCCCCGCGAGCGGATCGCCGGAGATCACCGCGATCGTGTCGGGGTTGGGGCCCTGGTCCTCGGCGAGTTCCACCACTCCGTAGGTGGGGTCTCCCTGGGCCACGAATCTGGCTACACGCATGGCGCGGAGTCTAGCGAGGCGCCGTGTCCCGCTTCACCATCACGCGCGGCCGACACTCCGTCGGGCCGGTACCAACCCGGGGAGCAGCGCTCAGGCGACCACGTTCGCCAGCGGCTCACCGGCGGCGAACCGGGCCAACTGCTCACGGACCAGCCGCTCCATCCGCGGGTAGAAGGCGCTGCTCTGGCCACCGACGTGTGGGCTGATCAGCACCCCGGGGGTGCGCCACAGCGGGTGTTCGGGCGGGAGCGGCTCGGGGTCGGTGACGTCCAGGGCCGCCCGGATCCGTCCGTGGCGGTGGCTGCGACCAGGGCGTCGGTGTCGACGACCTTCCCGCGTGCGACGTTCACCAGCAGCGCCCCGTCCGGCAGGGCGGCCAGCTCGGCGGCCCCGATCAGGTGCTCGGTGTCCGGGGTGAGCGGGGTGATCAGGAACACCACCTCGGCCTCCGGCAGCAGCGCGGGCAGGTCTCCGATCGGGTGCACCGGGACGTCCCCGGTGCGCGCCCGCCGGGCGACCCGGGTCACGGAGCCCACCTCGAACCCCGCCAGCCGCCGCTCGATGGCGGCACCGATCCGTCCGTAGCCGACGATCAGCACGCGCCGGTCCGCCAGCGACGTGGCGAAGTCGTTGCCCCAGGTGCCGCGTGGGCATGTTTCGGGCATAGCTGTCGAGATGGCGGTTGCTGGCCAGCGCGAGCGACACGGCGAGCTCCGCGGTACTGGCGTCGTGCACGCCGGCCGCGTTGCACAGACTGGACGCCGTCGGGCAGGAAGGGCAGGAAGTTGTCGTAGCCGGCGCTGAGCAGCTGGATCGCCCGCAGCGAGGTCATCTCCCCCACCCGGGCCATCACGGCAGCCGCCGGGTGCATGTACGGGGCCACGAGGAACTCCACCTCGGCGACGGAGCCGGGCCAGGTTCCGTCGGCGAGGAAACAGTCGGCAACCAGAGGCTCCGGCAGCGGACCGAGCGCCGCCTCGGCGGCGTCAAGGTCGGGGTAGGGCAGCCAGATGCGTCGAGCCATGGCACTAGCCTAGGGTGCGCTCATGAGCACCTTCGATGCCGTGGAGCTGATCCGGACCAAGCGGGACGGGGGTCGCCTCGGCGACGACGCCATCAACTGGCTGATCCGCAACTACACCGACGGCGTGGTCAGCGACGAGCAGATGTCGGCGATGGCGATGGCGATCTTCTTCCGCGGCCTTGACGGCCCAGAATTGAGCCGCTGGACGAACGCCATGATCGCCACCGGCGAGCGAATGGACTTCTCCAGCCTGTCGAAGCCCACCGTCGACAAGCACTCCACCGGCGGGGTCGGCGACAAGATCACCCTGCCGCTCGCGCCGCTCGTGGCGGCCTGCGGCGCCGCCGTCCCGCAGTTGAGCGGACGCGGCCTCGGCCACACCGGCGGCACCCTGGACAAGCTCGAGGCGATCCCCGGCTGGCGGGCGTCGGTGTCCAACGCCGAGATGCTCGACCAGCTGGAGTCGGTGGGCGCGGTGATCTGCGCGGCCGGTGCCGGCCTGGCGCCCGCGGACAAGAAGCTGTACGCCCTGCGGGACGTGACCGCCACCGTCGAGTCGATCCCGATGATCTCGGCCTCGATCATGAGCAAGAAGATCGCCGAGGGCACGGCGTCGCTGGTGCTGGACGTGAAGACCGGCTCCGGAGCGTTCATGAAGACCTACGCCGACTCCAGGGCCCTGGCCGAGACGATGGTGGGGATCGGCACCGACGCCGGGGTGAACACCGTCGCCCTGATCACCGACATGGACGCCCCGCTGGGCCGCAGCGCCGGGAACGGCCTGGAGGTCGCGGAGTCGGTCGAGGTGCTGGCGGGCGGCGGGCCCGCCGACGTCGTGGAGCTCACGGTCGCACTGGCCGCCGAGATGCTGGCCTGCGCCCACATCGACGCCGACCCCGCGGCCGTGCTCGCGTCCGGGAAGGCGATGGACACCTGGAAGGCCATGATCCGCGCCCAGGGCGGCGATCCGGACGCCCCGCTGCCTGCCGCCAGGCACACCGAAGTGGTGACAGCGGCGGCCGACGGCCACCTGGCCGGCATGGACGCGATGGCGGTCGGCCTGGCCGCCTGGCGACTGGGTGCGGGCCGGGCCAGGCAGGGCGACCCGGTCCAGGCGGGCGCGGGTGTCACCTGGCACGCCTCCGTGGGCGACCCGGTGCGGGCCGGCCAGCCGCTGTTCACGCTGCACACCGACACCCCGGAACGGATCGGGCGAGCCCTGGAGGCGCTGACCGACGCGGTGACCATCTCCGCCACCCCGCCGGTGCGGCGGCCCCTCGTGATCGAGCGGATCAGCGCGGACTGAGGCTCACGCGGTCAGCTCCCGCCGCTGGCGCCGCTCCTGCCGGCGCAACCGCCACCGCTCGAACCGGTTGGCCGGACGGGCCTTGAACGTCCCCATGCCGAGTGAGCCGTGGACCAGGAACAACGGACAGCCGGGGGCGGGCACGCCGGGCACCTTCACCCGGACGGTGCCGATGCCCTTGGCCAGCCGGTCGGCATTCGCCGCCCACCCCTCGGGCAGTACCAGAACCACCGTCCCGGCCACCGCCTGGATGTCGAGTTCGATCACCTCGGCGGCGGCGCGCGCCCGGAGGCAGTCGATCCGCACGGTCTCCATCCCCGCCTGGGCGCGCAGGAACGGCGGCACCAGCCAGTCCCCGGTGCGCTTCACGCCGTCCAGTCCCGCCTTCAGCACCAGCGGCCCGTCGCGGCGGTGGCCGACGTCAGCCAGCGCGGCCAGCGCGGCCGCTACCGTCGGCACCGGGCCCGGGAGCGCAGGACCCGGGTGAAGGTCGGCCAGCAGGGCAGTCAGGTCGTTCGCGGTCCGGGCCCGCCGGGCGCGGCCCACCCGGTCGTCGAGTTCCTCGGCGGTGAGCCGGCCGTCCTCGGCGGCCCGTCGCAGTTCCGCGATGGCCCGCTCGCGATCGGCGTCCCCGATCCTCAGTTCGCCCGGAGTGGTCACTCCGCCAGACTAGCCCGGCAGGTCGGCCCGGTCAGGCCCCCGGGGCGGGCCGGGCCGCGTGCGGCGCCGGATGGGTCAGCCCCCACCGGTAGCCGTCGTGCAACGCCTCCCAGGACGCTTCGATCACGTTGGTGCCCACACCCACGGTGGTCCAGGTCCGCTCGCCGTCCGACATGTCGATGAGGGTGCGCACGATCGCGTCCGTGCCGTGGCCCTGGTCGAGGATCCGCACCTTGTAGTCGGTGAGCTCGAACTCCTCCACCGCCGGGAACGCCTGGTTCAGCGCCGCCCGGAAGGCGACGTCCAGGGCGTTCAGCGGGCCGTGACCGTCCCCGGCGAGGCTGTAGGTGACGCCCTTCGCGCGCACCTTCACCACGGCCTCGGAGTCGCCCTCCGGCTTCACCTCGTGCCCGGTCAGCACCCGCCAGCTGAGCACCTCGAAGAACTGCTCGGCCAGGCCGAGCTCGTCGCGGAGCAGCAGTTCGAACGACGCGTCCGCGGATTCGTAGGAGTAGCCATCCATCTCCCGCGCCTTGACGGTCTCGGTGATCTTCGCGGCCAGGTTGCGGTCCGAGAGGTCGTAGCCCAGCTCGGACCCCTTGATCTGGATGTTCGCGCGCCCGGCCATGTCCGAGACCAGCATCCGCATGTCATTGCCCACCAGGGTGGGGTCGATGTGCTGGTAGAGGTTCGCGTCCACCTTGATCGCCGACGCGTGCAGTCCGGCCTTGTGGGCGAACGCGGACGCCCCCACGTAGGGCTGCCGGTTGTTCATCGGCACGTTCGTCACCCCGGCGATCGCGTGGCTGATCCGGGTGGCCTCGGCCAGCGCGGCCGGGGGCAACAGCGGCCAGCCGAACTTCAGCTCCAGGTTCGCCACGACCGTGATCAGGTTGGCGTTGCCGGTGCGTTCGCCATGGCCGTTCATCGTGCCCTGCACGTGCACCGCACCCGCCTCGACGGCCGCCAGCGTGTTCGCGACGGCACAGCCGGTGTCGTTGTGGCAGTGGATGCCGAGGTCGACGCCGACCTGGGCCGCGGCCGAGACGATGTCGCCCATCCAGGTCGGCAGCATGCCGCCGTTGGTGTCGCACAGCACGACGACCTCTGCGCCAGCCTCGGCGGCGGTCCGGACGACCTCCAGCGCGTACTCCGGGTTCTCCCGGTAGCCGTCGAAGAAGTGCTCACAGTCGACGAACACCCGCCGGCCGTGGCCGACCAGATGGCTGACCGTGTCGGCCACCATGGCGAGGTTCTCCTCCAGCGTGGTGTTCAGGGCACGACGGACGTGCTGGTCATGGCTCTTGGCCACGATGCAGATGACCTCCGTCCGCGCGTCCAGCAAGGCCTGGACCTGCGGGTCCTCCGCGGCCCGCGCGCCGACCTTCCGGGTGGCGCCGAACGCCACCAGCTTGGCGTTCCTCAGCTCGAGTTCGCCGTCGGCCGCCCGGGCGAAGAACGCCGTGTCGTTGGGATTGGCCCCCGGCCAGCCGCCCTCGATGAACCCCACGCCGAGTTCATCGAGGTGGCGGGCGATCTTCAGCTTGTCGGTGACGCTGAGCTGGAGACCCTCCTGCTGGGCGCCGTCGCGCAGGGTGGTGTCGTAGACATGGAAGCTCTCCGGAGCGGCTGGGATCTGACTCACGCGGGCGAGTCTCCCCCGCGACACGTCCGGTTCGGGCGGGTTCCACGGCCTGAGACGATTCGTCCCACGTTCGCGACGCCGGACGGGGCGCCTCCGCCGGTCTCAGACGATCCGGCGCATCCAGCCGCGGGAGTCCGGAACGCGCCCGTACTGGATGTCCAGGATCGCGTTGCGGATCCCGATCGTCGCCGGCGAGCCGTTTTCCGGCAGCCGCCACTCCCCCGCGGCCGACTTGAACCCGCCGATCGGGGTGACCACCGCGGCCGTGCCGCAGGAGAACGCCTCGACGGTGGTCCCGTCCGCGATCCCGGCGAAGAACTCCTCGGGGGTGAGGTGGCGCTCCTGGGGGGTCAGCCCGAGGTCGGCGGCGACGGCGAGGATCGAGTCGCGGGTGATCCCTTCCAGGATCGTCCCCGACAGCGCGGGCGTGATCAGCCGGCCGTCCGCGGTGACCAGGAAGACGTTCATGCCGCCGAGTTCCTCGACCCGGTCCTTGTCGGCGGCCTCGATGAAGAGCACCTGCGAGCAGCCGTGCTGGGAGCCCTCGTGCTGCGCGATCAGGGACGCAGCGTAATTGCCACCGCACTTCGCCGACCCGGTGCCGCCGACCCCGGCCCGCGCCCAGGTGTCGGTGACCCAGATGTCGACCGGCTTCACCCCGCCGGGGAAGTACGGCCCGGCGGGAGAGGCGATCACCGAGAAGGTGACCGTCTGGGCGGCCCGGACGCCGAGGAACACCTCGGCGGCGAACATGAACGGACGCAGGTACAGGCTGCGTTCACCCTCGGCCCGGGGCACCCACCGGGCGTCCGCCTTCACCAACTCGGCGACCGCGGTGACGAAATCCTCCACGGGCAACTCCGGCAGCATCATCCGTGCCGCGGAGGCCTGGAACCGGTGCGCGTTGGCCTCGGGGCGGAAGAGGTGGATCGAGCCGTCGGCGTGCCGGTAGGCCTTCATTCCCTCGAAGACCTCCTGCGCGTAGTGGAGCACCGCGCTGGCCGGGTCCATCTGGAACGGACCGTACGGCCGCACCTCGTCCGAACCCCAACCGCCGTCCCTGGTCCAGGTCGCCACCGCCATGTGGTCGGTGAAGTGGTCACCGAAACCGGGGTCGGCGAGAACCCGGGCGACTTCCTCGTCGGCGGCCGGGGAAGGGTTGCGGTGCAGCGGGAACGTCAGCGACATGCGCGCATGCTATCCCCAACCGGTGCCGGGATTGAGACAGCACGGTCCGGTGGCTGACCACCCCGCTAGCCTCGCGCGGGTGAGCCCAGCAGCCAGCAAGCCCGTCATCTCTGTCATCGCCGGCGACGGCATCGGCCCGGAGGTGGTCGCGGAGGGCCTCAAGGTCCTCACCGCCGTCGTGGGCGAGGAGACCTTCGAGTTCGTGCACCACGACCTGGGCGCCGAGCGCTGGCAGCGCACCGGCGAGGTCCTTCCGGACTCCGAACTGGAGCGGCTCGCGGACGCCCGGGCGATCATCCTGGGAGCGGTGGGCGCGGCCCCCGGATCGACGGCGATCCCGTCGGGACTCCTGGAGCGCGGCCTGCTGCTGAAGCTGCGGTTCGCCTTCGACCACTACGTGAACCTGCGCCCCTCGATCCTCTACCCCGGCATTCCCACGCCGCTGGCCGAGTCGGTGACCTCCCGTGGGCCGATCGACTTCGTGGTGGTCCGCGAGGGCACCGAGGGCCTGTACTGCGGCAACGGCGGCGCCTTCCGTGCGGGCACGCCGTTCGAGGTGGCCACCGAGGTCAGCATCAACACCGCGCACGGTGTGGAGCGGGTGATCCGGGACGCGTTCGACCGCGCCGAGCGGCGCCGCAAGAAGGTCACCATGGTCCACAAGCACAACGTGCTGGTGAACGCGGGCGGCCTGTGGAACCGGCTCTTCCAGGCCGTGGCGGCCGAGCACCCCGAGGTCAGCACCGACTACCTGCACGTGGACGCCGCCACGATCGCCCTGGTGCAGGACCCGCAGCGGTTCGACGTCCTGGTCACCGACAACCTCTTCGGCGACATCCTCACCGACCTCGCGGCCGCAGTCACCGGGGGGATCGGATTGGCCGCCAGCGCGAACATCAACCCGTCCGGCGAGTTCCCGTCCATGTTCGAACCGGTGCACGGCTCCGCGCCGGACATCGCCGGCCAGGGCATCGCCGACCCCACCGCCACCATCCTGTCGATGGCCCTGCTGCTGGACCACCTGGGCCGGCACCAGGACGCGCAGCGGGTCGAGGCTGCTGTGAACGCCGACATCGCCGAGCGTGGCACGTCGAAACGGCCCACCGCGGTGGTCGGCGACGACATCGCGGCCCGGGTGCGCTGACCCCGAACGGGGACTCACCGTCGCAGGCCGGACGCGGTAGCGTGCCGCTGGCGGACGGAGAACCGATGAGCAACCTGTACCACTACGAGCTGTACCCCCAACCCGGCCCGGTCAGGGCGCCGGTTGTCGATCTGCCCGCACGGTTGACCGACCAGCAGCCGGTCAGCACGCCGGTCGTCGTCATCGCCTGGGTGACCACCGCGCTGTTCGGCCTGTACCTGCTGCCGTGGGCCATCGCCGCGACCCGTGGCAAGGCGAACCAGTGGACGGTCTTCGTGGTCAGCCTCTTCCTGGGCTGGACCGGGGTCGGCTGGATCGTCGCCCTGGTGCTCGCCTGCACTCGCCACCGTCCGCAGGCCGCCCTCTCACCGGGCCTGGGCTACGCGGCCGCGCTCTCGTCGGGCCCGGGCTACGCCCCCGCGCTCTCGCCGGGCGTGGGCTACGCCCCGATCGCTGCACTGCCGCCCGCCACTCCGCCCGCCGGGTGGTACCCGAACCCGGGTGGTCCCGGCCGACGCTACTGGGACGGCTACGAGTGGACCGGGCACTGCGACTGAGAACCCGCGCCGAGAGCCACCGTGTGTGACCGAGTGCCAGCACCACATGCTGGCTCTCGATGCCGATGGATGGCGCTCGGCGGTGGATCCGGCGGCTGGGCTACCTGTCGTTCAGGGTGCCGAACAGGTGCCGACGCTCGCCGGTGAGCCGTCCGGACAGCCACCAGACGGCCTCCACCAGGGCCGCCGCGACCAGGCCGACCATCAGCGCCGTCCCCATCATCGAGGGGTTCGACGGGTCCAGCTGCGGATCGAACCGCTCCAGGAACGGCCAGGCGGCGATCCAGCCGGGCACCTGGCCGGGCAGCCAGAAGATCACCAGGTAGGCGGCCAGCGAGCAGGCCCCGATCATCAGCAGCTTCCACCACTGGTACGGCCGGGCGGTGACGACCATCACCCAGGCGCCGGCCATCATCAGGGTGAGCAGGCTGGCGGTGGTGGCCTGCACCCCGAGCGCCGGGTCGTCGCCCGCCTGGGGCAGGACCAGCAGATACGTGATGAAGGTGACCGATGCCACCACCACGCCGGACGGGAGCGAGAAGCTCATCACCCGACGCAGGAAGCCCGGGCGGGCGCGCTCGGCGTTCGGCGCCAGGGCGAGGATCGAGGCGGGGATCCCGATGGTGAACCAGCCCACGAAGGAGATGTGGATCGGCACGAAGGGGAATTGCAACCCGCCCAGCGCGACCAGCAGCGCGAGGATGATCGAGTACATCGTCTTGGTCAGGAAGAAGTTGGCGACCCGCTCGATGTTGCCGATCACCCGGCGCCCCTCCGCCACGACGTGGGGCAGCGTGGCGAAACTGTCGTCGAGAAGCACCAGCTGGGCCACCGACCGGGTGGCCGTGGCGCCCGAGCCCATCGCTACGCCGAGGTCGGAATCCTTGATCGCGAGCACGTCGTTCACGCCGTCGCCGGTCATCGCGACCGTGTGGCCCCTCGACTGCAGCGCGGCCACCATCTGCCGCTTCTGCTGCGGCGTGACCCTGCCGAACACGCTCGCGGCCAGCACTCGGTCTGCGAACTGCTCGGGGTCGGTGGGCAGCGTGCGGGCATCCACCACCTCACCGGTGACCACTCCGAGCGAGCCGGTGACGGCGCCGACCGAGGTGGCGTTGTCGCCGGAGATCACCTTGACCGCCACGCCCTGCTCGGCGAAGTAGGCAAGGGTGTCGCGGGCCTCGGGACGGATCTTCTGCTCGAGCACGACCAGGGCGCGCGGCACGACCTGACCGGGCGCGTCGGTGGCGTCCACGGCCCGGTCGCTCTCTCCGAGCAGCAGGACGCGGCGTCCGGTCGACCCCAGTTCCTCCGCACGGGTCGCGGCATCGCTTTCGGGAGCGGCGAGCACCTCGGCGGCGCCGAGCACCCAGTTGCCGCGGCCCTCGAACGACATGCCGGACCACTTCTTCGCGGACGCGAACGGCGCCATCGCCGTCACTCCCCAGCTGTCACCGTCCAGCGGTAGCGAGTGGGCCAGCGCCACCACCGAGGCGTTGGGACGCGGGTCCGCCGCGGCCAGCTGCGCGAGCACCTCCCGCTCGACGTCGCCGTCACCGCTGAGCACCTCGAGCTCGCCGAACTGCAGGCCGTTCTCGGTGAGGGTGCCGGTCTTGTCGGCACAGACCACGTCCACCCGGGCCAGGCCCTCGACCGCCGGCAGGTCCTGCACCAGCACGTTCTGCTGGCCGAGCCGCACCACGCCCACAGCGAAAGCCAACGAGGTGAGCAGCACCAGCCCCTCCGGCACCATCGGCACCAGGGCGCCCGCCATCGAGAGCACCTTCTCCTGCCAGGTGCCGGGTTGCGCCCACTGCACCCAGATCGTGGCCGCCCCCACCGGGATCAACAGCCAGGTGATCAGCCGCAGGATCTTGTTGATGCCGCTCTGCAGTTCGGACTTCACCAGGGAGAACTTGCTCGCCTCGATGGTCAGCTTCGCCGCGTAGGAGTCGTGGCCCACCCGGGTGGCCCGGAAGGCGCCGACGCCGGCCACCACGAAGCTCCCCGACATCACCTCGTCGCCCGGCCGTTTCAGCAGCGGGTCGGACTCACCGGTGAGCAGCGACTCGTCCACCTCGAGGTAGGACGCCTCGACGACCTCGCCGTCCACGATCACCTGGTCGCCGGGGCCAATCTCGATGATGTCGTCGAGCACGACCTCCTCGCGAGGCAGCAGCTGGGGGATCCCGTCCCGCCGGACGGTGGGCTTGCCCTCCCCCACCACGGCGAGGTTGTCCAGCGTCCGCTTCGCCCGCAACTCCTGCACCATGCCGATGCCGGAGTTGATGATGATCAGGAAGCCGAACAGCGCGTTCACGATCGAGCCGGTGGACAGCACCATCACGAACAGCACCATCAGCAAGAAGTTGATCCGGGTGAAGGCGTTGGCCTTGATGATGTCCCAGGTGGTTCGGCCCGAGCGCGGCGGCAGGTCGTTGGCCAGGCCGCGCTGGATGCGATCGGCGACCTCGGCGGCAGAAAGGCCGGAGGCACGGCCGGTATCGACGGTCACGCGGCAAGCGTGCCATACCCGGCGCGCCCTGTGCCCCGCAGCAGCCCCTCGCCCTCCCACTACCCCGTACGCAGATTCGCCCCATTGCAGATTCGTCCGCACCCAGGAGCACCCGGGCACACCCACCCCGGGGCACACCCACCCCGGGGCACACCCACCCAGGGCACACTCACCCCGGGCACACCCACCCCGCGCACACCCACCCGGACGCACCAGGCCCAGCCGGGTTCAGGCCCAGGGACCCACCCTGGCCCCGGCCGGGTGCAGACCCCGGGAGCAGACCCCCCGGGCGACAGATCCGCCCCCGAAGTTCACTTGCGCCCGCGAAATTCCGGGGGCAGGAGTGAATTCCGGGGGCGTTCGGGCTCAGGCCCGGGCCGCCCGGGCGTGGCCCGCGATCGCCGCCGGCCTTGCCTGGCTGAACCCGCCCTCGATCCTGCGCCGCAGCGCCTGCCGATCGCGCAGGTCCGCGAAGCCCCAGCGCACCACAACCCAGCCGAGGTCACGAAGGTTGGCCTCCCGCCGCTTCTCCTGCAGCACGGCATTGGCCACGACTTCCGGAGTCCCGATGTACTTGACCTTGCCGTCGAACTCGCCGAGCACTCCCCTACGCACCCAGCCGAAGTCGGATCGTGCGACCCAGTTGCCGTGCTCGTCGTAGATGTCCACCTGAAGTTCCGGCGCCTCCAGGCCCGCCTCGGCGATTCGAACCCTGCTCAAGGACTCGCCGACGCTCTCGGCCCTGCGGTCCGCGAACTCGAGTGCGGCTCGGGCCGTGCCCACTCCGCGTCGGCAGCGCGCGCCCGCGACCGTCGAAGCCAGCAGCACCGGATCCGCGCCCCGATGCAGGGCCGCGTCGAGAACGGCCACCGCCCTGTCGTAGTCCAGGTCACGAGCGAGGTCAACCGCCGACCGAGCCAGGCTCGTCACGCGGAATCCTTCCCGCTGGGTGATCTCCGCGGGCCCCAGCGGCGCGACCCGCACCCGAAGGTGGCTCCCCACTCGCCCGTGCCCTCCGCCCGCCCGGGTCAGCGTCACCCGCGCCAGCATCCCGTCCCACACTGGCAGTTCGTGCAGGAGGGCCGCAGACGCGTGGCTGATCACCAACGATCCGGAGAGGAGCGGCCACGTCCCCGCGATCAGCTGGCGGTGCCGGCTCGCTGCGTCGACTCCGGCCTCACGTGTGTACGCGCCGTGCCGGACCCGCACCAACTCACCCCGTCCGAGCAGCCTGCCGAGCTGCTGCGGAGCCGTCCCGTGCGCTCTCAGATCGCGTGCCCGCGTCACGTCCATGGCACCACCCGACACCTCTGGAGGGCACCCAGCAAGCCCAGCCGGCACACGGACAACAAACGGACAACACCTGTCGGCCCACCCCTCTCCGGCCCCGGACGCAGATCCGCCCCCGAAGTTCACTTCCGCCCCCGGTATATCGGGGGCGGAAGTGGACTTCGGGGGCGTCTGCGAAAAGGGCGGGCTTGGCGGACCGACCCGATCGACGCGGTCGCCGGGCTCCACGGGACGCAGCGGCCCCAGAGCTCAGGCGGGACGCAGCGGCCCGACGGCTCAGCGGGGCGCAGTGGCCCCAGAGCTCAGGCGGGACGCAGCGGCCCGACGGCTCAGCGGGCCGCGGTGCCCTCGACGTAGTCGTCGTCGTGGGACTTCACCCAGGCCATCAGGCCGCGCAGCTTGCGCCCGGTCTCCTCGATCGGGTGGGTCTCCCCGGCGGTACGCAGGCGCTTGAACTCCGGCGCGCCGGCGTCCTGGTCGTCGATGAACCGCTTGGCGAAGGCTCCGGACCGGATGTCGGCCAGCACGTCCTTCATCCGGGCCTTCACCGAGTCGTCGATGATCCGCGGGCCGGAGACGTAGTCGCCGAACTCGGCGGTGTCGGAGACGCTCCAGCGCTGCTTGGCGATGCCGCCCTCGTACATCAGGTCGACGATCAGCTTCAGCTCGTGCAGGCACTCGAAATAGGCCACCTCCGGCTGGTAGCCGGCTTCGGTGAGCACCTCGAACCCCGCCGTGACCAGGGCGGACGTCCCACCGCAGAGGACGGCCTGCTCGCCGAACAGGTCGGTCTCGGTCTCCTCGGTGAAAGTGGTCCTGATGCCGCCGGCCCGCAGGCCGCCGATCGCCTTGGCGTAGCTCAGCGCGAGCGACCAGGCGTTGCCGGTCTCGTCCTTCTCGACCGCGACGATCACCGGGACGCCACGCCCCTCGGTGTACTCGCGGCGAACCAGGTGACCGGGGCCCTTCGGCGCAACCATGCACACGTCCACCCCGGCGGGCGCGGTGATGTAGCCGAACCGGATGTTGAAGCCGTGGGCGAAGAAGAGCGCGTCGCCGGGCACCAGGTTGGGCTCGATCGCCTCCTTGTAGACGTGGCGCTGCACCTGGTCGGGTGCCAGCACCATGATCAGGTCGGCCTCCTCACAGGCCTGGGCCGGGGTGACGACCCGCAGCCCTTCGGCTTCGGCCCTCGCCCAGCTCTTCGAACCCTCCCGCAGGCCGACGCGGACGTCGACACCGGAATCCCGCAGCGAGAGCGCGTGGGCATGACCCTGGCTGCCGTAGCCGATCACCGCGACCGATCGGCCCTGGATCACCGCGAGGTCGGCGTCGCCGTCGTAGAACATCTCTGCCATCTGGATTGCGCTTCCTTTACTGGTTGGCCAGCCGGGCGGCCGGACGGGTCTTGTCGAGCTTGGAACGATCGGAGAGGGTGCGGCTACCCCGGGCGAGCGCCACCAGCCCGGACTGGACCAGTTCGCGGATGCCGTAGGGCTGGAGCATCTCCATCAGTGCGTCCAGTTTGTCAGGAGAACCGGTGGCTTCGATGGTCATCGAATCGTGATGGACGTCCACGGTCTTGCCACGGAACAGCTGGACGATCTCGATGATCTGGCTGCGGGCGGCCGGGTCGGCCTTCACCTTGATCAGCACCAGCTCGCGCCGTACGGCCGAGTCGTCCTCGAGTTCGACGATCTTGAGCACCTCGAGCAGCTTGTTCAACTGCTTGATGATCTGCTCCAGCACCTGCTGGCTGTCCACGGCCACCTGCACGGTGATCCTGGAGAACTCCTCGTTCTCGGTCGGCCCCACCGCGAGGGACTCGATGTTGTAGCCCCGCCGGGCGAACAGTCCGGCGATGCGCGCGAGCACGCCGGGCTTGTTCTCCACCAGCACGCTGAGGGTGTGCGTGTTCACAGGTCCTCCCCCTCCCAGTCGGGAGCCAGGTCCCGAGCGATCTTGATGTCGTCGTTGCTGGTGCCGGCCGCGACCATCGGCCAGACCATGGCGTCCTTGTGGACCACGAACTCGACCACGACCGGCCGGTCGTTGATCGCCATCGCCTTGGCGATCACGTCCTCGACCTCCTCGGGGGTCTCCGCCCGCAGGCCGACCGCGCCCATCGCTTCAGCCAGCATCGGGAAGTCCGGCACCCGGTGGGACTGCAGGTTCGTGTTGGAGTACCGCTCGCCGTAGAACAGCGTCTGCCACTGCCGCACCATGCCGAGGCTGCGGTTGTTCATCACCGCGATCTTCACCGGAATGCCCTCCAGCGCGCAGGTGACCAATTCCTGGTTGGTCATCTGGAAGCAGCCGTCGCCGTCGATGCCCCACACGACCTCACCCGGACGCCCGACCTGGGCGCCCATGGCGGCCGGGACGCAGTAACCCATCGTCCCGGCGCCGCCGGAGTTCAGCCAGCGGCCGGGGCGCTCGTGCGGCAACAGGTGCGCCGCCCACATCTGGTGCTGACCCACGCCGGTGACGTAGATGGCGTCGGGGCCGGCCACCTCACCGATCCGCTTGATCACGTACTCGGGGCTGAGCAGTCCCTCCTCCATCGGCGAGGTCGTCGCGGCGAGTACCGGGCCTTCAGGCCGGACAGGTAGCGCACCCAGACGCCGTACGCCGGGAGTTCGGTCTCCCGCAACAGGCTGTTGAGTTCGGCGAGCACCTCGGCCAGGTGGCCGACGATCGGGCACGTCCGCGACCCGGTTCTTGGAGATCTCCGCCGGGTCGATGTCGGCGTGGATCACCTTCGCGTCCGGGGCGAACGTGTCGAGCTTGCCGGTCACCCGGTCGTCGAACCGGGCACCCAGGGTCACCAGCAGGTCGGACCGCTGCAGCGCGCCCACCGCGGCCACCGTCCCGTGCATGCCGGGCATGCCCAGGTTCAGCTCGTGGCTGTCGGGGAAGGCGCCGCGGGCCATCAGGGTGGTGACCACCGGGATCCCGGTGATCTCCACCAGTTCGGCCAGGGCCTTCGTAGGCCTGGGCCTTGACCACGCCGCCCCCGACGTAGAGGACCGGACGTTTGGCCTGGGCGATCAGCCGGACGGCTTCGCGGATCTGCTTGCTGTGCGGCTTCACCACCGGGTGGTAGCCCGGCAGCTCGCAACTCCTCGGGCCAGACGAACTCGGCCGGGGAGGAGAGCGCGTCCTTGGCGATGTCGACCAGGACCGGCCCCGGACGCCCGCTGCCGGCGATGTGGAACGCCGCGGCGATGGCGTGCGGGATCTCGGCCGGGTCGGTGACCAGGAAGCTGTGCTTGGTGATCGGGAACGTGATCCCCCGGATGTCGGCCTCCTGGAAGGCATCGGTACCGATGGCCTTGCTGGCGACCTGGCCGGTGATGGCCACGATCGGCACCGAGTCCATGTACGCGTCGGCGATCGCGGTCACCAGGTTGGTGGCACCGGGACCCGAGGTGGCGATGCAGACCCCGACCCGCCCGGTGACCATCGCGTAGCCCTCGGCCGCGTGACCGGCTCCCTGCTCGTGGCGGACCAGGATGTGCCGGATCTTCGAGTCGAACAGCGGGTCGTAGGCGGGCAGGATCGCGCCGCCGGGGATGCCGAAGACAACCTCGACGCCGAGCCGCTCCAGTGACTCGACCAGGGCCTGGGCCCCGGTCAGCAATGTCGGTGACTCCCCGGGCATCTTTACCTCTCATTCGTCGCTGGACGGGCGTTCGGAAGCAGAAAAAAACCCCCGCTGCGTACGCAGGCGAGGGAGCGTGTCGGGTGGAGCCGAGGCTCAGCCGACACGCTGGCTAACTACGAGCAAGTACTTCCGCACCCTACAAGGGTGACCTCACGACCCCGTCCATGTCAACACATGGTCGCGGCGTTTCACATGCTGGGCGACCCTCAAGCGCTCCTTTCGACTTGCCCGCCAATTCTGAGGAATTCCAGCCTCGCCCTGACACCTGGGGAGGCGGTGGGCCACCATGGCTTAAGCCTGTAGACCGGAGGAACCATGTTCACCCACCCTGTTCGCCGGGTCGCCGGCCGTGCCGCACTGGCATCGGCCGCCGCGATCGCCCTGACGCTGGGGTCGATCGGCAACGCGACCACGGCCGTGGCCGACTCGGCCGTCTCGCCCAAGGACGGAGAGGTCACCATCGTCGGCGCCGGGTGGGGCCACGGCAAGGGCATGTCCCAGTACGGCGCGTACGGTGCCGCCAGCAAGGGCCTGAGCTACCAGAAGATCATCGGCTTCTACTATCCGGGCACGACGCTGGAGTCCGAGGAGAACCAGACCATGCGGATCTGGATCTCCGCCGACAACGACAACGCGGTGCACCTGCGTGCCGACTCCGGGCTGGTCGTGAAGGATTCCGCCGGCAAGAAGGTCACGCTCCCCACCGGCTCGAAGTACACCAAGTGGCGGATCAAGCGGTCCGGCAGCCGACGGGTGCTGGCCTACCGCAACAGCTCCGGCAGCTATGTCACCTATGCCACCAAGCTCAACGCGAGTCGGGTCTGGTACGTGAAGAACACCAGGACCAACAAGGTGCGCCTGGTGGTGCCCGGTGGAACCACCAGAACCTACCGCGGGCGGATCTCGGCCAAGTTCTACGGCAGCGGGATGCGGACGGTGAACCACCTGAAGATGGAGAAGTACCTCCGCTCGGTGGTGCCGGTGGAGATGCCCGGATCGTGGCCGGCCGAAGCGCTGAAGGCGCAAGCTGTGGCCGCTCGCACCTACGCCGCGTGGATGAAGGCGAACACCAGCTACGACGGCTACGACCTCTGTGACACCAGCTACTGCCAGGTCTACAAGGGGGTGGCCTACGAGTACCCCGCCACCGATGCGGCGATCAAGGCCTCCGCGAACAAGACGGTGATCCACAAGGGATCTCCGGCGCTGACCATGTTCTCCTCCTCCAACGGGGGCTGGTCCGCCTCGGCCGGCTCGGGTTACCCCTACCTCAAGGCTCAGGAGGATCCCTACGACGGGGTCAAGCGGGACCAGTCGTGGTCGGTCACCCTCAGTGCGACCAAGATCCAGAACGCCTACTCCTCGATCGGGACCCTGGAGAGCGTGCAGGTGACCGAGCGGGACGGCGACGGCACCTATGGCGGACGGGTCGACGCGGTGAAGATCAGTGGCAGCAAGGGATCGGTCACGGTCGACGGCGGCTCGTTCAAGAGCAAGTTCGGGCTGCGGGAACGGCTGTTCAAGTTCAGCAGCGGCACCACGGCGAACAGCCTGAAGAAGGGGTAGCCGGACAGGCTCAGCCCACCAGTTGCCGGTGGACCCGGTCGAGGTCGACCCCGTGCTCCCGGATGAACAACTCCCGCAGGCCGGCACGGTGGGCGAACCGCGGCACCAGGTGGACGTGCAGGTGGAACACCTCCTGGCCGGCGGCCACGCCGGAGCTGCTGACGAGGTTCAGCCCGTCGGCAGCCAGCCGCCCCACCAGGAGCCGGCTGGTCGCCGCGATCGCCGGCGCAATCTCGGTGAGGGCCTCCGGCTCGCCCAGGAGGTCGTCCACGTGGCGTCGCGGGAGCACCAGGGTGTGGCCGACGTGCCAGGGATTGATGTCGAGGAACGCGATCGCGTTGTCGTCGGCGTACACCTGCCGCGACGGCAGTTCGCCGGAGATGATGCGGCAGAACAGACAGTCCATGCGACTCAGCGTACGGCGAAACCGGCCGCGGCGAGGCCCCCCTTGACCTCGGCGATGCCCAGCGTGCCGTAGTGGAAGACGCTGGCGGCCAGCACCGCGTCCGCCCCTGCCCGGGCCGCGTCGACGAAGTGCCGGACGGTCCCGGCCCCTCCGGAGGCGATCACCGGCACCTCGACCACCGCCTTCACCGCGGCGATCAGCTCCAGGTCGAAGCCGTCGGTGGTGCCGTCGGCGTCCATGGAGTTCAACAGCACCTCCCCGGCACCCCGTGCGGTGGCCTCCCGGACCCACTCGATCGCGTCCAAACCGGCGGACGCCCGGCCCCCGTGGGTGGTCACGCCGAAACCGGACGGGTGCCCGGGCTCGCGCCGCGCGTCCAGCGACAGCACCAGCACCTGGTTGCCGAAGCGGCGGACGATCTCGTCGATCGCCTGGGGCCTGGCGATCGCGCCGGTGTTGATCCCCACCTTGTCCGCCCCGGTGCGCAGCAGCCGGTCGACGTCGGCGACCTCCCGGACGCCCCCGCCCACGCACAGGGGGATGAAGACCGTCTCGGCGGTGCGGGTGACCATTTCGTAGGTGGTCGCCCGGCCCTCGGCCGAGGCCGAGATGTCAAGGAACACCAGCTCGTCAGCTCCTTCGGCGCCGTAGGCGGCGGCAAGGTCGACCGGGTCGCCCGCGTCGCGCAGGTTCCGGAAGTTGACCCCTTTCACCACCCGCCCGTCGTGGACATCGAGGCAGGGGATGACCCGGATGGCAAGAGACATGGCCACAGGTTAGCCAAGCCCGGCGCCGGGCGCCCGCACCCGGGGCCGGGTCCGTCCACAGGCCGGCCCACCGGCCGCCGGCCGCCGGCCGGGGCCGGATCGGTTCAGTCCTCCAGCGGTGCAGCGTCCACCACGCCCCGGCGGACGCGGACGATCAGCTCGCGGCAGGTGTCCCGCAGCGGCCCCGGGCCCACCGCGTCGGCCAGTTGTCCGGCGGCGTCCACCACCTGCCGGGCCCACCGGACGAAGTCGCCCGCGGTCAGGCCCGACAGGTAGAGCACGTCGGCGAGCTCCGCGCCCGCGGTCCAGGCGTGGATCGCCTCGGCAAAGCCGATGTCCGGCTCGTCGTGGCCGGGGAGGCGATGGTCGCGTTCCGACGACGACACCAGCCGCCAGAGGGAACGCAACCGGATCTGCGCGTCCTCCGAACGGCGGTCCGGCATCCGGGCCGGGGCACGCCGATCTCCGCGCGCCTCGAAGACGAGGCTGGAGACGACCGCGGCGAGCTGGGGCGCGGACAGCCCGTCGAACACCCCGTCGCGAACCGCCTCGGCCGTGACCAGGTCGAGCTCGGAGTAGATCCGGGCCAGCATCCGACCGAGTTCGGTCACCCCGGCCCCACCGTCCGCGGTGAGGTACCCCAACGACTCCAGCACCGAGCACACCCGGTCGAAGCGCACCGCGATCGTGTTCGTGCGCCGATCGGCCTGCCGCTGGGCGGTCTCCACATCCCGCTCGAGTCGCAGTGCTGACTCGGCGTAGCGGGCATGGTTCTCACGGTCGGCGCACCGGTGCACCGGGTGGGCCCGCAGCTGGGCCCGCAGTTCGGCGGCGCGCGCCATCGCGTCGGCGTCGGCGACCTCCGGTTCACCGACGTGGTCCAGGGGTCCGTGCTGGAGCCGCGACGCCAACGCGGCGGCCAGGTTGCGGCGCGAAGCCGCCGAACGCAGGTCGAAGTGCTTGGGCACCTTGATCCGTCCCCCGACCACCGGCGGGGACGGGAAGTCGACCGGGGTGAGCCGTTTCACCTGCCGGTCCGCGGTGAGCACGGTCGGGGACGGGCCGTCGCCGCCGAGCCCCGGGTCCACGACCACCGCCCAGCCGCGGTGCCGGCGGGCCGGGATGTCGATGATGTCCCCGGCGCGCAGCAGGCGCAGTGCCTCGATGGACTCCGACCGCCGGTCGGCCCGGCGCGCGCGGGCCGCGTCGGCCTCCACCGCCGAGATCCGGGCGCGCAGGCGGAAGTATTCGCCCGCGTCCCCGGCGTCGCAGTTCGCGTCCGCCCATTCCTTGGCGGCCCGGGCCCTGGTGGCTGCGATCGTGTGCGCCAGGCCCACCACCGAACGGTCCGACTGGTACTGGGCGAAGGACTGCTCCAGCAGCCCGCGGGCGCGCTCGCGTCCCACGGTGGCGACGAGGTTCACCGCCATGTTGTAGGTGGGCTGGAACGAGGAACGCAGCGGGTAGGTGCGCCGGGACGCGAGTCCCGCCACCGCCCGCGGGTCGAGGCCCGGCTGCCAGCAGACGACCGAGTGGCCCTCCACGTCGATGCCGCGGCGCCCGGCGCGTCCGGTGAGCTGGGTGAACTCCCCCGCCGTGATGTCGGCGTGGGTCTCCCCGTTGTACTTCACCAGTTTCTCAAGTACGACGCTTCTGGCCGGCATGTTGATCCCCAGCGCCAGTGTCTCCGTGGCGAACACCACCTTCACCAGGCCGCCGGCGAAGGCCTCCTCCACCATCTCCTTGAACGCAGGCAGCAGGCCCGCGTGGTGGGCGGCGATGCCGTCGGTGAACGCGGCGAGGAATCGGTCGTACTCCAGTGCGGCCAGATCGGAGGGGCTGAGGCCGGCGACGTGCCGCTCGGCGATCCCGGCGAGCGCCCTGCGCTCGGCGCCGGTGGTGAGCCCGAGCCCGGAGTGGGCGAGCTGGCTGACGGCGGTGTCGCAGCCCTGCCGGGAGAAGATGAAGTAGATCGCGGGCAGCAGCCCCTCGGCAGCCAGCCGTTCGATGGTCGCGTCCCGGCGCGGCACCAGGTGCCGGCTGGTCTCCAGCCGCTGTCGGGCCGCGGCGCCGCCGTAGCGGCCCGAACCGTAGCCGGTGGTCTGCCGGCCGTTGCCCGAGCGTCCGCGCGGCCGGCGGCTGTCGTCGCGCTGGTTGCGGGACTCCTCCTTCGCCAGCCGCACCAGCTCGGGGTTGACATCCTCTCCGGCGAACAGTTCCAGCAGCCGTCGCCCGACCATCACGTGCTGGTACAGCGGCACCGGCCGGCGCTCGGTGACCACCACCTCGACCCCGCCGCGGACCTCTGACAGCCACGCCCCGAACTCCTCGGCGTTGCTGACCGTGGCCGACAGCGCGACCAGTTGCACTGATTCGGCCAGGGAGATGATCACCTCCTCCCAGACCGCCCCCCGGAACCGGTCGGCCAGGTAGTGAACCTCGTCCATCACCACGAAGCCGAGGTTGGTAAGGGTGGGCGAGCCCGCGTAGATCATGTTGCGCAGCACCTCGGTCGTCATCACCACCACCGGCGCCTCGCCGTTGATGGTGGTGTCGCCGGTGAGCAGGCCGACGGCGTCCTCACCGTGGCGGACGCACAAGTCGTGGTACTTCTGGTTGCTCAGCGCCTTGATCGGGGTGGTGTAGAAGCACTTGCGGCCGGCCCGGAGGGCGAGGAAGACCGCGAACTCCCCCACCACCGTCTTGCCGGCGCCGGTCGGGGCGGCCACCAGGACTCCTTCCCCGGCGGCGACGTGCTCGCAGGCGGTCACCTGGTAGTCGTCGAGCGCGAACGGGTACTGCGCACGGAAGGCGGTGAGGGCGTCCACACGCCCAACCTAGGCGAGGATCCCCCCGCTCCCCCGCACAGACGCCACCGGAACCGGCAGACGCCACCGGAATTTCGGTGGCGTCTGCCGGTTCCGGTGGCGTCTGCGGGTGGGGGGGTGGGGGTGGCGGGTGGGGGCCGCGTGGGGGGTGGGGTGGCGGGTCAGACGTTGGCGATCGCCGCCGGGACGAACACGCTGAGCATGTCGGACACGGCCCGCAGCCGGAGCGGGACCGGCCCGAGCTCCTCACCGTCGGCCATGCCGTACAGGCCGTCGCCGTCCACGGTGACCTCCCGGGCCCGCAGCAGCTCGACGGCCGGGTCCTTGACGAAGCCGCCGTCGAACATCCGTGGCAGCAGCCGCAGCAACGAGGCCCGGCTGACCGGATTGACCACGGTGAGGTCGAGCAGTCCGTCGGTCACCTCGGCGTTCGGGCAGGCCCGCATCCCGCCGCCGAACATGCCGGCATTCCCGACCGCGACGAACATCGCGGTCTTCTCCAGGGGCCTGCCGTCGATCACCAACCGGTAGCTGAGCGGCTCGAACCGGCTCAGTTCGGCCAGCGTCGCCATGGTGTAGCTCAGCTGGCCCAGGTTCCAGCGCAGATGGTTGGTGCGATAGTTCACCCGGGCGTCGAAGCCGGTGCTCACGATCGAACCGACCCAACGGCGCTCCGCACCGTCCATGAGCCGCCCGGTCGCCTTCAGCAGGTCCATCCTGAGCAGGTGCCCGGCCACGATGGTACGGATCGCCCCCGGCAGGTCGCTCGGGACGCCGAGGCCCCGGCAGAAGTCGTTGCCCCGACCCGCCGCCACCAGCCCGAGGGGGACGCCGGTGCCGGCCGCCGCGTTGAGGCCGAGGTGCATCATGCCGTCCCCGCCCATCACCAGCAGGGCGTCGCGGCGGTGCCCCTCGACCGGCGGACGCGCGCTGGCGACCGCCTCGATGCAGCGCAACCGGGCGTCGGCGAACGAGGTGGTCTGGTGGACGTGCAGGTTGGCGTCCGGCAGCCCGGCGACCAGACCCGCCACCAGGGGTGGCAGGAGTCGACGCCCACGGCCGCGACCGGCGTCGGGGTTCACCACCAGGGTGAGGTTCGCACCGTTGTGCCGCAGTGCCACCTCAGGCTCCCGCGGGCAGCGCAGCCCTGGCCTTCCGCCGGTCGTTGAACCGACAGACCACCTCCGCCAGCAGGAAGAGCAGGCTCATCGGGATCGCGAGCGCGAGCATCGAGAACGGGTCGGTGGACGGGGTGGCCGCCGCACCGAACACGAAGATCCCGAACACGACGTAGGTGCGCACCTGGCCGAGGGTCCGGGCGCTGAGCACCCCGACCAGGTTGAGCCCGACCACGAACACCGGGATCAGGAACCCGATCCCGAACACGATCATCAGCCGCATGGTGAGCTCCAGGAACGCCTGGACGTCGATCAGGTTGGTCACCGGGACGCTGGAGGGCGTGAACGCCAGAAGCACCGAGATCCCCTGCGGCATGATGTAGTACCCGATCACCACTCCCGACAGGAACAGCGGGATCGCCGCGGCGAGGAAGCCGAGCGCATACCGCTTCTCCCTGGCGAGCAGGGCCGGCATGATGAACGCCCAGATCTGGTAGAGCCACACCGGGCTGGCCAGCACCAGGCCCGCGACCAGGCAGACCTTCATCGCCATCACCAGCGGCTCGGCCACACCGGTGATCACCGTGGTCGGGTTCAGGTTCGGGTTGGACTCCGCGAGCATGTCGACCGCGAGCAGGTAGGGCCGCAGCATCACCTGGTAGAGCGCGTCGTACCAGATCGCCGACAACAGGCTGGCGGCCACGATCGCCACCACCGAGACGATCAGCCGGTAGCGCACCTCCCGCAGGTGGTCGGCCAGGGACATCGTCCCGCCCGGGCCGGCCTGGGGCGGACGCAGCCAGGCGAACCGGCGACGTGTGGTCGCCATCGCCGCTCAGGACCTGTCCGGGGCGTCCGGTCCGGGGTCGCCGTCGGGCGCCGGGGACCCGGGCTGCGTGGGAGTCGCGGGAGTCGCGGGAGTCGCGGGAGTCGCGGGGGTCGCGGGAGTCGTGGGGGTCGTGGGCTGCGCCGGTGACCCCGACTGGGTGGACAACGCGGACGGCACCGGCGATGCCGGTGAGCTTGCGCTGGCCCCCCGCTGCGGGACCGCACCCGGGCCAGCGGTCGCCTCCTTGAACTCCCGGACCGCCCGTCCGGTGTTCCGCCCGATCCCGGACAGCCTCGACCCGCCGAACAGCAGCAGTGCGATCAGGCCGATGATGACCCATTCCCAACCACCGAGGCTCATGCCGCGTTCCCTTCCCGCGAGGATCGATCCGGCAACCCTAGCCCTCCGACCGGGTCGGGAGTTCCGGGGAGATCCGGCTGAGGATCCCTGCAAGTTCTTCCGCGCGCCGGCCGAGCATCTCCAGCTCGGAGAACAGGTCGGACGCCTTGTGCCACAGCCAGATGCCGTAGCTCACGACCATGACCAGCCCCGCGAGGGCGATCCCGCCGAAGACCAGCACCCAGACCATGCCGGTCACCCTACTCCGCGGCGTAGGCCGTCAGCGCGTCGGCCGCGGCCTCCCGTGCTCCGGCGGCGGCCTCCGGCGGCCGGACCTCAAGCACCTCCCGGCCCAGTCGCAGCAGCAGCGAGCGCAGCCAGGCCGGGTCGGCGACGAGCAGGTCGACCTCGATCGCTGCCGGTTCGCGGCGGACCGCCCGGATGGGGTGGTACTCGGTGATCCAGGCGGCTTCGGGGGAAAGCCTCAAGGTGACTTCGGCCGCGTCCGGACGCTGCTCGAGCCAGCCGGCGCCGAACTCGGGCGGCGTGCCGATCTCTCCGGCCCGGTCCGGGGTCCGGTGGACGGCGTCGATCCGGTCCAGCCGGTAGGTGCGCCACGCTTCCCGGTCGAGGCTCCAGGCCTGCAGGTAGCCGTATCCGTCCCTGACGAGGAGGCGCGCGGGTGCCACCCGCGGCGCCGTCGGGGCCAGGCCCGCGCCGGTGTAGTCCAGCCCCACCAGTTCCCCGGCGTCGATCGCGGCCGAGAGCTGCGCGCGGATCTCCCCGGACCCGCCGGCCACGGCGACCCCGGGCGACGGCGTCCCCGCGACGGCCGCCCGCTCCAGCTTGGCGAGGGCACTGTCGATGCCTTCGGCCAGGTCTCCGCCGGCCAGTTCGCGCACCGCCCGCAACGCCACCACCAGGCTCATCGCCTCATCGGTGGTGAACCGCATCGGCCGGGTGAGGTAGTCGGCATTGGTCAGCCGGATCCGGCCGGTCTCGGCGACCGACTCCATGTCGATCTCGATCAGGTCGCCGGGCAGGCCCCCGGGCAGCCCGCAGTACCAGAGCACGTTCAGGTCATCGAGCAGCTGGTCGGCGCTGACCCCGAACACCGTTGCGGTGGCACCCAGTTCGGCGTCGGGGTGGGACTGGAGGTAGGGCACCAGCGCGAGCAGCCGGTTCACCTGGGCCGCGGAGGTCATGCCGGCCATCCCGCGATCGCGGTGAGTTGCTGCACGACCCCCGCGCGGATCCGGGGCGGCGCCAGCACGACCACGTCGGCGCCGTGGGCGCACACCTCCCCGACCAGTTCGGCCGCGCGGGCGTAGCCCACCGCCACAGCCTCGTAGCCGGCCGGCACCGGCTGGTCGGGGGTGGCCGGACGCCCGCGACGACGGAGCTGGGGTGCCCGGCCGGGCCGGATCGCGAGGACGGCCTCGGCGTCCGCCTGCTGCGGCTGGAGGCTGCTCCAGGCAGCCTCCAGGTCGAGTTCGGGTACCGCGTAGCTGCCCTGGCGGCCGATCCGTTCCACCGCGGTGTCCACCCGGGCGACCTTGAACATCCTCGGCTCCGCCTTGTCCCGGTCGCGGGCCAGCAGGTACCAGGCACCGCGGCGGTAGGTCATGGCCCAGGGCTCGACCCGCCGGAGCTGGCCCTTGTAGCCGAACCGCACCGGTATCCGCTCCACCGTCGCCGACCAGATGCTGGTGAACGCGGGCTCGCGGGCCCCGATCGACGCCGACAGGCCGGCGAGCCGGGCCGGATCCGGGTCGACCCCGGCGGCGCGCAGCTTGGCCAGCGCGGTGACGGCCTGCTCGGCCTGGGTTGCGGACTCCCAGACGGTGGCCGCCAGCCCGAGCGCGGCGGCCTCGGCGGGGGTGAACCCGATCGGCGGGAGCTCGAAGTCGGCACGCCGGATCCGGTAGCCCACCTCGTCGGGGAAGAGGGAGTTGTTGCTCCCGGTCTCGACCGGCACACCCATCGAGCGCAGCTCGTCCTTGTCGCGTTCGAAGGTGCGCTCGAACGCCGCGTCCGACAACCCGTGGTAGCCCTCGACGACCTGCCTGATCTGGGTCTTCTCCGTGAACCGGCGCGCCATCAGCAGGCAGATCGCCAGGTTCATGATCCGTTCGGATTTTCGGGGCGCCACGGCGGCGACGTTACCCGATCTGGTTGGATGAGAGCCGCTGATTCCGGCTCGACCCGCGGCCTCCGCCGGGTGGCTGCGTCGATGGTCCCGGCCCGCGGGGCGTCGCAGCGGGCCGGCCCGGCGGGAAGGAGGACCGCGTGGCCGGCCGGTTCGCGCCCAGCCCGACCTCCGACCTCCACCTCGGCAACCTCCGGACGGCGCTGGTGGCCTGGCTGCTCGCCCGGTCCACCGGGCGCGCGTTCCGGTTGCGGGTCGAGGACCTGGACACGGCCCGCGTTGCTGCCGCCGGGGATGTCGCCCGTCGCCAGCTGGCCGACCTGGCCGCGATCGGGCTGGACTTCGACGACGAGGTGGTCTGGCAGTCCCGGCGGCTGCCCGCCTACGCCGGGGCGGTGGCCGGGCTGGACACCTACCCGTGCTACTGCACCCGGCGGGAGATCGCCGAAGCGGCGTCGGCACCGCACGGGGAGGGCCATCGGCCCTACCCCGGCACCTGCCTGCGACTGTCGGGGTCCCGGCGGGCCGAACTCGAGGCGACCCGGCGGCCGGCACTGCGGGTGCGGGCGGACCGGGCGGCCAGCACCGTCCGCGACCTGTGGGCCGGCGAGGTGGCCGGGACGGTCGACGACTTCGTGGTGATCCGCAACGACGGCGTCCCCGCCTACAACCTGGCGGTGGTGGTGGACGACCTCGCCATGGGCGTCGACCAGGTGTGCCGTGGTGACGACCTGCTCTCGTCCTCCCCCCGGCAGGCGTGGCTGACGCGGCAGTTGGGCGGGACACCTCCGGAGTACGCGCATGTGCCGCTGGCGGTGAACCCCGCGGGCTCCCGGTTGGCCAAGCGGGACGGTGCGGTCACACTGGCCGACCTGGCCCGCCTCGGCCAAACCCCGGGGGCCGTGCGGGCCCGGCTGGCCGGCTCGCTCGGCCTCGCTGCGCCGGGCGAGCCGGTCACGCCGACGACGCTGCTGGCGCGGTTCGACCCGGCGTCGCTACCCCGCTCGCCGTGGGTGGTCGACCCCGACGACGACCCGGCGGCTCCCGGTTCGCAGGAGGGCGGTCAGGGACGGGTGGGGCAGGCGCAGCGAGCGTGCCCGCCCTGGCCCCGTGCCTGGGGCTCCTCCTGACGGTGTGCCGGTGGCCTGCGGCGCCCGCCGACAGTGGTCCGGGTGGGTCGTGACCGGCCCGCGGACCGGTCGACTATCCGGAGGCGGTGCTGAACAGCAGGTCCACGACGTAGACCACCGTGTCACCGGCCTCGACCGGTGGGTTGTTGCTGCCCTCCGGGAAGCCGTCCTCCGGCGGCAGCACCAGCAGCACCCGGGAGCCGACCCGCTTGCCCGCCAGGCCGGTGATGAAGCCGGGGATCAGGTCGGAGAGGGTGCCGCTGGTCGGGGTCTCGAAGCCGTCGTCGATCAGCGTGCCGGTCTTCCAGGAGTAGCCGACGTAGCGGGCGGTGATGGTGTCGCCCTTGGCGACCTTGGCGCCGGTGCCCTCGATCAGAGCGAACGAGGTCATCCGGGTGGGCGCGGAGCCCGAGGGGATGGTCACCTTCGGCTTGTCGGCGGCCGCCCCGGTCACCGTCGGCAGGCCGGCCGGCGGCGTGACGACCTTGCCGTCGGGGGCCGCCAGCGAGACCGAGATCACGTCGACCACGAAGATCAGGGTGTCGCCGACCTCGATCCCGGCGGCGGAATTGCCGCCGGCGGCGTCGTAGCCGTCCGGACCGGGCATCGCGATCAGGACGCGGCTGCCGGCCTGCTGACCGGTGAGGCCCTTCTGGAACCCGGCAACGACCTGGCCCAGCGGGAAGGTGGCCGGGGCGCTGGAGTACGACTCGTCGAACAGCTCACCGGTGCGCCCGTTCACGCCGTAGTAGTCGACGGTGACCATGCCGTCGGCGAGGGCCTTGGGGCCACTGCCGTCGACGAGCACCTTCGAGCGGGTCTGGTCGATCGCGAACGGCGCCTTGAAGGTGACCTTCGGTTCCTCGAGCCGCTTCCCCTTCACCGTGATGGCGTTGAGGGAGTCCGAGGGCTTCACGGTGGAGGTCGGGGTGGCCGACGCGGTCGGCGTTGCGGACGCCGTGGCGCTCGCAGTGGGCGAAGGGGTGGCGGCCGGGCTGCCGCAGGCGGTGAGCGCGAGCAGGCAGGCGAGGGCGGGGATCAGGCGGGCATCAGGCACGCGGGGAAGGATACCGAATCGCGCTGTGTCCTCCCCCTCCGCCCCGCCGGACCGACCCGGACCGGGGTTCAGAGCTCGGCGAGCAGGAGGTCCAGTTCGGCGGACGCCGCTGCCAGCGGGTCGTCCAGCAGCACCGTCCGGTCACCGCCGGGCAGGTCGTGGACGGTGCAGCGTTGCCAGTCGACGCTGATCGGGAGCGAGCGGGCGCGGGCGGCCCGCAGGAACGCCGACCGGGCCACCGCCCGGGTGCCCTCGGGCGGCTCGGACCTCGCCCGCTCCACCTCGGCCGGGTCGGTGAGCCGGGCGACCGCCCCACCGGCCTCGAGCTCCGCGAACGGCCCGCCGAGCTCGTGGAAGGCGAGGTCGACCTGGGCCAGTCGCGGGTCGTCGGACGCCAGCCGATGCCGCCGCCGGAACGCGTCCAGCAGCCGCTTCTTGGCCACCCACTCCACGCTGTCGGCCAGCCGACCCGGTTCCCCCGCGGCCAGGGCGGCCAGCACCTGGTCCCAGAGCGCGGCCAGCCCCGGCTCGGCGTGCTCGGCCGCGAGGTCGAGGAACGCCCGCTGGAGCTCGACCGCGCCGACCCTGCGCCCGTCGGCCAGGTCGACCTCGGCGAGCGGGTCGCGGGAGACCCGGCGCAACGCCGTCGCCGGGTCGGCGGGGCGCAACGCCACCAGCCCCGGGTCGGGGCCGCCGGGACGGTCCAGCAACTCCAGCACCGCGGCCAGGGTGCCGACCTTCAGCCACGCGGACGGCTCCAGCAGGTTGGAGTCGCCGGCCAGCACATGCAGCCGCCGGAACCGGGCCGGGTCGGCCAGCGGCTCGTCCCTGGTGTTCACCAGCGGCCGGAGCCGGGTGGTGGTGGCCGCCAGCTCGTCGTTCAGGTGATCGGCGCGCTGGCTGATCCTGAACTCGCCGCGGTGCCAGCTTCCCGCCCCGCACAGCAGCTGACGGGTGACCAGGAACCCGGAGAGCAGCTCAACGGCCCGATTGAGGTCCAGGTCGCGGCCGACCAGGTAATTCTCGTGACAGCCCCAGGAATTGCCGAAGCTGTCGGTGTTGTTCTTGAACAGCCGGAAGGAGACCTCGGTGCCGGCCTCCGCGGCCAGCGCCGTGGCCCGCACGGCGAGGTCGGCGACCAGCTCGTCCCCCGCCCGTTCGGCGACCAGCAACTGACCGACGCTGCCGCACTCCGGGGTCGCGTACTCGGGGTGGGCGCCCACGTCCAGGTACAGCCGGCCCCCGTTGTCGAGGAAGGCGTCGGTGGAACGGTGCCGGGCGACCATCGGTCGGAACAGCAGGTCGGCGGCCTCGGGGGCGCTCAGCCGGCGTCCGCCCACCCGGGCGTTCAGCCCGTACTCGGTCTCAACCCCCAGCACCCGCCGCACCGGGTCACAGCTTCACGAGGTCCAGCAGGGCGCCCAGCTCCTCGCGGGTCAGGTCGCGGACCGCCCCGGATTTCAGGTCGCCCAGGCGCACCGGGCCGATCGCGATCCGGGACAGCTTTCGGACCGGATGACCGACCTCCTCGAGCATCCGACGCACCACCCGGTTGCGTCCCGAGTGCAGGACGATCCGGACCAGCGACCGGTCTCCCAGCTGCTGCATCAGCTTGGTGCGGTCGGCCCGCACCGGTCCGTCCTCCAGGGTGACGCCGGAGCGCAGCCGTTTCAGGGTCGCCTCGGTGACCTGCCCGGCCACCTCGGCGACATAGGTCTTGGGCACCTCGAAGGACGGGTGGGCCATCCGCTGGGCGAAGTCGCCGTCGTTGGTGAGCAGCAGCAGGCCCTCGGTGTCGGCGTCCAGGCGGCCGACGTGGAACAGCCGTCCGCGCTTGCCCAGGTAGTCCGCGACGGTCGGTCGGCCCTGCGGGTCGTCCATGGTCGAAACCACGCCGCGCGGCTTGTTCAGCACCACGTACAGGTGTGAGCGCTGCGGCGGGATGCGTTTGCCGTCCACCCGGATCAGGTCAGAGGTCGGGTCGACCCGCATCCCCTGCTCGGTGACCACGGCACCGTTGACCTCCACCCGGCCGCGGAAAATCAGGTCCTCCGCCGCGCGCCGGGAGGCGACTCCCGCCTGGGCGAGCACCTTCTGCAGCCGGATCCCCTCAGGTTCGCTCATTCCGTTCCTCCCGTACTGATCGGCTGGGCTCCCGGCGACGCGGCGTCCGGCCCGGTGGTGGCGGGCGCCGGGGCGGCCTCCTCGGCCCCCAGCGGCAGCGGCTCGTCCCTCCCGTGACCGGCCAGACCCGCCAGTTCGGCCTCAAGCGCCGAGGCGTCCGGCAGGTGCGGGGCCAGCGGAGGCAACTGGTCGAGGCTGGTCAGGCCCATCCGTTCCAGGAAGTAGCTGGTGGTGGCGAACAGCCGGGCTCCGGTCTCGGGGTCGCGACCGACCTCCTCGATCAGGTCCCGGGTGGCCAGGGTCCGCATCACCCCGTCGACGTTCACCCCGCGGACCGCGGACACCCGGCCCCGCGAGATGGGCTGCAGGTAGGAGACCACGGCCAGGGTCTCCAGCGCGGCCTGGCTGAGGGTGCCGCGCTGGCCCTCCAGCAGCCAGCGGCCGATCAGGTCGGCGTGCTCCTCGCGGGTGTAGTAGCGCCACCCCGAGCCGACCCGCCGCAACTCGAACCCCCGGCCGGTCTCGTCGTAGAACTCGGCCAGCCCGACCAGGCACTCCTCCACCTCGGCCACCGGCACGTCCACGGCCTCGGCGAGATCGGTGGAGGGCACGGGCTCCGTGGCCATCAGCAGCAGTGCTTCCACTGCCCCGGCGATCCGGCTCATTCCTGGTCCTCCTGCTCCTCGGCGGGTTCGGCCGCCTGATCGAATTCGGTGCCGATCCGGCCGGCGTCCACCTCGGCACCGAGCCAGCGGACGGTGAGCTCGCCGAGCGGGGTGAGCTGCTCGAAGCTGACCGCGTGCTCCCGGAACAGCTCCAGCAACGCCAGGAACCGGGCCACCACCACCAGCCGGTCGGACGCGTCCGCGGTCAGCGCGCGGAAGGTCATCGAGGGGTGCTCGCGCAGCCGCCGGACCATCTCCTCGGCCTGCTCCCGGACGCTCACCAACGGCGCGTGCAGGTGCTCAAGGGAGACCAGCGGGGTCTCCTTCGGGGTCAGCGCCCGACCTGCCAGGACGGCGATCAGGTCGGCGAAGCCGGACAGCTCGACGTCGGGCAGCAGGGACGCGAACCGCTCCTCCAGCCCGCCGGGACGCGGGTGCCGGCGGGCCTGCGCGGACAGGGTCCCGGCCAGCCAGCCGCTGACCAGCTTGAACGCCCGGTACTGCAACAGCCGGGCGAACAGCAGGTCGCGGGCCTCCAGCAGGGCGAGGTCCTCGGCGTCGTCGATCTCGCCCTGGGGCAGCAGCCGGGCCGCCTTCAGGTCGAGCAGGGTGGCCGCGACGACGATGAACGAGCTGGTCTGGTCGAGGTCCCAGGCGGTCGCACCCCGGGTGGCCTGCATCGCCTTGATGTGGGCGACGAACTCGTCGGTGACCTTCGACAACGCCACCTCGGTGACGTCGAGCTTGTGCTTGCCGATCAGCTGCAGCAGCAGGTCGAACGGCCCGGTGAAGTTGCTCAGGTGGACGGTGAACTCATCCTCCGTCGCGGAGAGCAGGCTCACTGGCCCAGACCGCGGACCAGATCGGAGTCACCGCCGCGAGCCACGAGGTCGGCCATCGCGAGACCGATCGCGGTCCGGACGATCCGGCCGCGGTCGACCGCCAGGCCGTGGTGGGCCCGCAGGGTGAGCCGGGCCTGTTCCAGGGCCAGCAACTCCTCGCTGCTGACGTAGACGGTGATCTTCTCCTCGTGCCGTACCCGCCCGGTCGAGGGCGCACCGGACGACGGGATCTCCTCCGCGGTCGCGCCCGCAGCGTCGGGCCTGCCGGCGTCCGGGGCCTGCGTGGGGCGGAACAGCTCCGCCGCTCCGGGAAGCCCTACGCGCCGGGGCATCGGGCCAGCACCTCACGGGCGAGCAGGCGATAGGCGGTGGCGCCGGGGGAGGACGTGGCGTAGGTGGTGATCGGCTCGCCGGCCACCGTCGTCTCCGGGAACTTGATCGTGCGCCGGATCACGGTGTGGAAGACCGTCTCGCCGAACGCCTGCACGACCCGTTCCAGCACTTCCCGGCTGTGCAGGGTCCGGGCGTCGTACATCGTGCCGAGGATGCCCAGGATCTCCAGTTCGGGGTTGAGCCGGTCCTGCACCTTGTCGATCGTGTCGGTGAGCAGCGCGATCCCCCGCAGCGCGAAGAACTCGCACTCCAGGGGCATCAGCACCTTGTCAGCGGCGGTGAGCGCGTTCACGGTGAGCAGGCCCAGCGACGGGGCGCAGTCGATCAGGATGATGTCGTAGTCGTGGCGCACCTTCGTCAGCGCCCTGCGCAGGGTCTGCTCCCGGGCCACCTCCGAGACCAGCTGCACCTCGGCGGCGGACAGGTCGATGTTGGACGGCAGCAGGTCCATGCCGTCCACGACCGTGTGGGCGATCACGTCCTGGGCGGCAGTGCGCTTGTTCAGCAGCAGGTCGTAGACGCTGGTCTCCAGCGTGTGCGGGTTGACCCCCAGCCCCACCGACAGCGAGCCCTGCGGGTCGAAATCGACCACCAGCACCTTTCGTCCGGTCTCGGCCAGGGCCGCACCCAGGTTGATCGTGGTGGTGGTCTTCCCGACCCCGCCCTTCTGGTTGCACAGGGCGATGATCAGCGCCCGCTTGGGGCGGTCCGGATCGGGCGGGGTCGGCTCCGGGAGTTGGGGCCAGGGTCGACCGGTCGGGCCGAGGCCGACGGCGTCGAGGGCCGGTTCGGGTTCGATCAGGGCGGGAGCGTCGGTCACGCCGCACACCCTATCGCCCCGAAATGTCGACAAGTCTGCGGGACGCGCCGCAGCCGCCGTACGGGTGGGGCACTGCGTGCGCTCAGCTGCGCCGCAGCGTGATCTCGGCCATCACCGGAAGGTGGTCCGACGGCAGCGGCGCGTCCGCGAAGTAGGGGTGGCCGCCGATCATCCGGACGCCCGGGCCGGTGACCACCTCCCAGCCGTGCACCCGTACCAGCGGGTCGGCCCACAACTGGTCGTAGCGCATGCCGTTGGTCCGGATCGCCTGGTACCGCCAGCGGTTGCCGACGCGGGCGCCGAAACCACTCCAGGACGCGGCGTGCGGCACCTTGCTGCGCTCGGGTGCCAGCCCGGCGACCTCCTGGAGGCCCGCATCGGCCAGCAGGTCCATCGGTGCGCGGAACAGTTCCCGCCGCTCGTCGGTACGCAGGTTGAAGTCGCCGACCAGGAGCATCGGGATGCGCCAGCCGGGGTTCAGCACCTGCAACCGGTCGAGGATGATCCTGGCCTGGCGCCGGCGGGCCAGGGCCCGGGAACGGATCTGGGTCGGGTCGAGGTGGGTGTTGGCGAGCAGCAACTGCCGGCCGGTCGAGCGTTGGGTGAGGTGGCACCAGGTCAGGTACCGGTGGTAGTAGGTGGTGCTGATCAGCCGGTGCCCCGGCTGCCCGATCCGCCAGTCGTCCTCCTTCACCAGGAAGGGCAGGTTCTGCTGGGCCAGCACGGGGGTGTAGGCCGGCAGCAGCGGTGCGAGCTGGTCGAGCGGCCGCCCTCCCCCGACCATGGCCTCGTTCTCCTGGATCGCCACCAGCCCGGGGTCGGCGAACTGGATCCATCCGGCCAGGGCAGGCAGTCGTTTCGCCAGGTCGACGGACCGGTCCGGAACCGCAGACCGGTAGTCGGCGGCCGTTCGGCGGCCGGTCAGGATGTTGAAGGTCATCACCCGACCGGTGACGGCGGCCGGCCCGGTCGGCCCGGTCGGGCCGGTGGTGGCCGTCGGTGAGCCCTGCGGGACCAACGGGCTCGACGGCGTTCCCGTAGCAGCAGGGGTCGTCGCCGCGCCGGTCGGCACCGGAGGGATCCCGGAGGTCGGCGTCGGAGGGATCCCGGAGGTCGGCGTCGGGAGCGCGGTGCAGCCCGCCATCGCGGCCAGCCCCGCCACGAGCACGCTGCGACGGTCAAGCACAGGACGACTTTAGCTCGGCCCGCCGTGGCGGGCCCGGTGACCCGGCAGTCAGCGCGCGCGGGGGTGGGCGGACAGGAACACCTCGCGCAGGTGCTCCGCGGTGACCAGGGTGTAGATCTGGGTGGTGGTCACCGAGGCGTGCCCGAGCAGTTCCTGCACGACCCGGACATCCGCGCCGCCGTCGAGCAGATGGGTCGCGAAGGAGTGCCGCAGGGTGTGCGGCGAGACCTCCACGTCGAGCCGGGCGGCTTCGGCGGCCCTCCGCAGGACGCCGTAGGCGCTCTGCCGGCTGAGTCGCTGGCCCTTCGCGTTCAGCAGCAGCGCCGGGCTCGGCCGGGGGGAGGCGCCCGCGAACGCCGGACGCCCCCGCACCAACCAGGCCCCGACGGCGCGCCGGGCGTAGGACCCGACCGGCACCAGCCGTTCCTTGCGGCCCTTGCCGAACAGCCGCAGGCACACGTCGGGGTCGGCCAGCAGGACGGTCAGGTCGTCCACGTCGAGGTCGAGCACCTCCGACACCCGGGCGCCGGTGCCGTACAGCAGCTCCAGCAGGGCGGCGTCCCGCAGGCCGATCGGGCTGGTGGCGTCAGGGGTGTCCAGAAGCGCCTGCACCTGGCCGATGTCGAGGGCCTTGGGCAGCCGCCGGCCGGCCTTGGGCGGCTTCACGGCGGCGGCGGGGTTGTGGGCGGTGCGTCCCTCCGCCGCGGCGAACGCGTGCAGCGACCGGACCGCGGCCAGGCTGCGGGTGGCGCTGGCCACCGACAGCGGGTCGCGTCCGTCGGAGGGCTCCCGGAGGGCTGCCAGGAAGGCGATGACGTCGGCCTCGGTGACGTCGACGGGGTCCTCGATCCGCCGTGCGGAGAGGAACCCGGTGTAGCGGGCGAGGTCACGGCGGTACGCGGCCACCGTGTGCGGCGAGGCTCCCCGTTCGACCGTCAGGTGGTCGAGGTAGCCGCGGATCAGCTTGTCGAGCGGCGAGCGCGGGGCGGGCAGCGGGGTGACCGCCCGGCCGGCCCCGGGGGTGTTCGGGCTGGGGTCGGGCCGGCCCGGGCCGGGGTCGGGACCGCGCGCGGTGTCGGCAGGTTCAGCCGGTGCGGCCATGCAGGGACTCGTCGTGGCGTGCCTTGGCGTCACGGGCCGGCCAGGCCGCGTCGGCCGCCCGCAGGTCGTCCAGCCGCCCCGAGAGCCGGGCGACCTCCAGCGCCAGCACCCCCGAGACCATGGTGGGGTTCTGCAGCCTCCCGGCGAGCACGGCGTCGACCAGGTCGGCGCGCGCGGCCCAGCAGACCTCCATGTGGGCCTCCTCATGCTGGAGCGCGAAGCCGTCGGGCTGGCCGGACGGGGCGAGGTCCCGGGCCAGGTAGACCCGCAGCGCCTCCTGGTTCGCGCCCGGGGTGGTGAACAGGTCGACCAGCACCTGCCAGCGGTCGGCCCGCAGGCCCACCTCCTCGGCCAGTTCCCGCTGCGCGCCGGCCAGCCAACTCTCGCCGTCGGCGTCCAGCAGGCCCGCGGGCGGTTCGACGAGCTGGAAGCCCACCGGGTGGCGGTACTGCCGCACGACGGCGATCCGGTCGGCGTCGTCCCAGGCGATCACCCCGACCGCGCCGGGGTGCAGCAGGTACTGCCGGTCCATGGTGGTGCCGTCGGGGGTGACCACCGTGTCGTTGACGAACGTCGACACCTTCCCCGTGCCGAGGACGCGGTGGGCCGCCACCGGCCAGACCAGCAGGGTGTCGGCGACCTCGGTGCGGCTCAGCTCGCGCATGACTACTCCTCGCCCTCCGGCAGGCGGGCGGCGAGCTTGCGCCGCACGGCCGCCTGGATCAGGCCGGCGAACAGCGGGTGCGCCTGGGTGGGTCGCGACTTCAACTCGGGATGGGCCTGGGTACCCACGTAGTAGGGGTGGAGCGCCCGGTCGAGCTCGACGAACTCCACCAGGTTGCCGTCCGGGCTGGTACCGGAGATCTTCAGGCCGGCCGCCTCCAGGTCGGCCCGATAAGCGTTGTTCACCTCGTACCGGTGCCGGTGCCGCTCGGCGACCCGGGTGGTGCCGTAATGCTGGGCGACCAGCGAGCCGGGGACGAGGTCGGCCGGGTACGAGCCCAGCCGCATCGTGGCGCCCATGTCACCCTGGCCGGAGACGATCGCCACCTGCTCGGCCATGGTGGCGATCACCGGCGCGTGGGTCTGCGGCTCGAATTCGGTGGACGCGGCGTCCTCCAGCCCGAGCAGGTCGCGCGCGGCCTCGATCACCATGCACTGCAGGCCCAGGCACAGGCCGAGCGTCGGTACCTGGTTCTCCCGGGCGTAGCGCAACGCGCCCAGCTTGCCCTCGACGCCACGGATGCCGAAGCCGCCCGGAACGCAGATGCCGTCCACGTCACCGAGTTCGGCGGCCGCACCGGCGGGGGTCTCGCAGGTGTCCGAGGCGACCCAGCGCAGGTGCACCTTGGCCCAGTTGGCGAAGCCGCCGGCCCGCAGGGCCTCGGACACGCTCAGGTAGGCATCGGGCAGGTCGATGTACTTGCCGACCAGCGCGATGGTCACCTCCTCCTTCGGGTGGTGCACCCGCTCCAGCAGGTCGTCCCAGGCCGTCCAGTTCACGTCCCGGAACGACACCGCGAGCCGCCGGACGACGTAGGCATCCAGCCCCTCGCCGTGGATCACCCGAGGGATGTCGTAGATGCTGGGGGCGTCGGGGCAGGAGATCACGGCCTCCTCGTCCACATCGCACATCAGCGCGATCTTGCGCTTCACCCCGGTGGGGATGTCCATGCTCGCGCGGCAGACGATCGCGTCCGGCTGGATGCCCACCTGGCGCAGCGCCGCGACAGAGTGCTGGGTCGGCTTGGTCTTCAGTTCCCCGGACGGGCCGATGTAGGGCACCAGCGAGACGTGCAGGAAGAACGCGTTGTCCCGCCCCACCTCGCGGCGCACCTGCCGCGCCGCCTCGAGGAAGGGCAGCGACTCGATGTCGCCGACCGTGCCGCCGATCTCGTGGATCACCACGTCGACGCCCGGGCCGGCCATGGCCAGCATCTCGTCCTTGATCTCGTTGGTGATGTGCGGGATCACCTGGACGGTGTCGCCGAGGAAGTCGCCGCGGCGCTCCTTGGCGATCACCCGGGAGTACACCTTGCCGGTGGTGACGTTCGCCTCCGCGTTCAGGAAGACGTTCAGGAACCGCTCGTAATGGCCGATGTCGAGGTCGGTCTCGGCGCCGTCCTCGGTGACGAACACTTCGCCGTGCTGGAACGGGTTCATGGTGCCCGGATCCACGTTCAGGTACGGGTCCAGTTTCTGCATCGTCACCCGCAGTCCGCGGGCCACCAGCAGGCTGCCCAGGCTGGATGCGGTCAGCCCCTTGCCGAGGGAGGAGACGACTCCTCCGGTTACGAATACGTGCTTTGTCTGAGTCGAGTTCCCCACGGGCCTTCAACCTATCGGTGATCGGGGGCGCCCCACCACTTCGACGCTCCGGCGGACAGGTGGGTTGACCTGCCCCCGGCCCTGCGTCCGCTCTGGCGCTCCTGGTCGAGGCCGGCCGGCAGCAGGAGGGGGAGGCGCTGGCGCTGAACGACGCCGCCCGGACGCGGGCGATCACGACTGGCCCTGCTGGCCGTCTGCGCGGTCGCGGTCAGCGAGCGGAGTACTGAACCCGACCCGGACGCCACGCCTTTCGATCCGGCGGCACTTCCGGCCCGCTGGCGCGAGGCCGCGCCCACACCTGCCGCCGACGAGGCTGCGCCCCCGACCTGAGCCGCCGGACCACCGGCGGTGCCGGGCGGGCCGGGCGGTGGTCGGTGGTCGGCGGGGCGGGCGGTGGTCGGCGTGGCAGTCGCCGCGGGAGCAGGGATGAGGCCTGGGCGGCGCACCCGCGGGCGCATGACCGGAGGGCCCGCCGGCCGGAATCGTCCTCCCCGCCCCGCCGGGAGCTCAGGTGCGGACCGAGTCCAGCAGCTCGCGGGCGTGCGCGAGCGCGGACTCGCTGGACTCCAGCCCGCCCATCATCCGGGCCAGCACGTCCAGCCGCTCATCGTCGGTGACCAGCCGGACGCCGCTGGTGGTCACCGACCCGTCATCAGACTTGGCCACGACGTAGTGGCGGTCGGCGAAGGCGGCCACCTGCGCGAGGTGGGTGACCACGATCACCTGGCAGCTTTCGGCCAACCGCGCCAGCCGCCGGCCGATCTCCCGGGCCACCGCTCCGCCGACGCCGGCGTCCACCTCGTCGAAGACGAACGTCTCCCCGCTCGCCTCGGTGGCCAGCACCACTTCGAGGGCGAGCCGGACGCGGCTCAGCTCCCCTCCCGAGGCGACCCTGCCGAGCGGGCCCGGGGTGCTGCCCGGGTTTGCGGAGAAGAGCAGCGAAACCTGGTCGCCACCGTTCGGCCCGAGCTCGGTGGGGGTGAGCTCGAACGCCAGACGGGCCTTGGGCATGGCCAGGGCCTTCAGCTCGTGGGCCACCTTCCCGGCGAGAGCGGAGGCGGCCGCGTGCCGCAGCGCCGAGATCCGGCCCGCGGCGGCGGTGAGCCGCCCGCCAAGGGCGGTGACCTCGTCGCGCAGCTGGTGGATGCGGTCGCCCCCCGCATCGAGGCGGGTGACCCGGACGGACGCATCCGCGGCCCAGGCCAGGACCTCGTCGACGGTGTCGCCGTACTTGCGGGTCAGGTGGGCCAGCTCCGAGCGCCGGCCCGCGATCCACTCCAGGCGCAGCGGGTCGGCGTCCAGGCTCGCCGCGTAGGACGCCAGGGAGGACGCCACGTCCGCCAATCCGGCCATCGCCCCGGCCAGCTCTTCGGCGATCGGCGCCAGTTCCGGATCCTTCTCGACCGCCGGCGCCAGGGCCTTTCGCGCGGCACCGGCGAGGCTGAGGGCGTCGGCGGCGTCGTGGCCGGCGTCGTCGCCGGACAGGGCCACCAGGGCGGCCTGGGTGGCCTGCCGGAGGTCGTCCACGGCCTGCAGCTTGCCGGATTCCGCCGCCAGCGCCCGGTCCTCCCCCGGCTGGGGGTCGAGCCCGGCGATCTCGTCCAGCCCGAAGCGGAGCAGGTCGAGTTCGCGGGCGCGGGCCTGCGACTGGCTGGTGAGTTCGGCCAGTTCGGCGGCGGCGGCCCGGCGGGCTTCGTAAACGGCCTGGTAGGCCGCCCGTTCGGCGGCGAGTTCCGGACCGGCGTACCGGTCCAGGACCTGCAGTTGCCGCTCCGGCGTTCCCAGCCGAAGTTGTTCGGACTGGCCGTGCACGGTCACCCACTCCCCGACCAGGGCCGCGCCGGTGCCCAGCGGCACCTGCGCACCGCCGACCGCCATCCGGGAACGGTTCGCCCCGAGTTGCCGGCTGACCAGGACCTCCCCGTCCTCGGTCTCGGCACCCCACTCGGTGAGGATTCCGTCCTGGTGGGGCCCCACTCGCCAGCGTCCCTCCACCAGGGCGCGGGACGCCCCGGTGCGGACCAGGCGGGGGTCCGCCTTCGCCCCGGCCAGCAGGGCGAGGCCGGTGACGATCATGGTCTTGCCCGCCCCGGTCTCGCCGGTGACGACGGTGAAGCCGGGCCCCGGTTCGACGGTGGCGTCGCCGATCACGCCGAGATCGGCGATCCGCAGCTCAACGAGCATGGGCGGCGTCCCGGTCGGCGGCGCCACGCCAGCCGTCCACCGGCAGGCCGAACTTGCGGACGAGCCGGTTCACGAACGGCTGCACCGACGTGCGGGCCAGGCGGAGCCGGTGGGTGCCGGCCCTGACTTCGATCTCCCTGCCGCCGGCGACGTCGGTGGTTCGGCGACCGTCACACCACACGACGCCTCCCGGGCTGCCACCGGGCAGGACCTCGATGGAGACCACGGTCTGGTCGCCGAGCACCAGGGGTCGGGCGAACAACGCGTGAGCGCTCAGCGGTACCAGCAGCAGGGCGGACAGGTCCGGCCAGATCACCGGCCCGTGCGCGGAGAACGCGTACGCGGTCGACCCGGTCGGAGTGGCCACCAGCACGCCGTCGGTCGCCCACCGGGACAGTGGCCGGTCGTCGAGGCGCACCAGCACCTCGATCATCCGCTCGCGGGCCAGTTTTTCCACCGACACCTCGTTGATGGCGAACGAGCGCCACAGCTCCTCGCCGCCCCGCGAGGCCCGGACGACGACCTCGATGGTCATTCTCTCCTCGACCTCGTAGTCGCGACGGACCACGTGGTCGACCAGGGCGGGCAGCTGCGAGGACTCGAGTTCGGCCAGGAAGCCGACGTGGCCCAGGTTCACCCCGAGCACCGGCACCTGCCTCGGCAGCGCCCATTCCGCCGCCCGCAGGATGTTGCCGTCGCCGCCGAACACGACCACCAGCTCGCAGCTGGAGCCGTCCTCGCCGTCGAGCTCCCGCAGGTCGGCCTCCGGCACGCGGGAGGAAAGGGCGGGGTAGTCCTCGGCGGAGGTCAGGCAGCGGATGCCGTGGGCGTTCACGCCGGAGACGAACCCGGCGGCAGCCTCGATCGCCGCCGGGCGCATCGGGTGGATGGTGACGGCGACCTGCCTGCGCGGGGAGTTCACGGGATTCACCCTAGCGAGGAGACCGGCGACCGGTGCGGGACGAACCGCGATGCTCAACCTGCCGCCCCGGCGTGGGGAGCCCGCCGGACGAGGTGCACGAAGTACTCCACGTTGCCGGATTCCCCGGGCAGGCCGCTCTGCCCCTGCCAGGCAGCCTGCCAGCCGAGCCGGTGTGCGGCCTCGACGACGGCCGCCACCGCCCCCTGGCGTAGCACCGGGTCCCGGACCACGCCCCGGTCGTCCAGCCCCTGGCGTCCCACCTCGTACTGCGGTTTCACCAGCAGCAGCGCCGATCCGTCCGGGGCCAGGACGCTGAGGAGCGGATCCAGCAGCAGGGTGAGCGAGATGAACGACACGTCGGCGACGACGAGGTCGACCGGCCGGCCCTCCAGGTCGGCGAGGGTCAGGTCGCGAAGGTGGAGGCGTTCCCGCACCACCACGCGGGGGTCTGACCGCAGCCCGGGCACCAGTTGGTCGTGGCCGACGTCGACGGCGTAGACCCGTTGCGCGCCGGCCTCGAGCACCACCTGGGTGAAACCACCGGTGGACGCGCCCGCGTCCAGCACCCGGCCGGACACCGTCACTCCGGAACCGAGCAGGGCCCCGGTCAGCTTGTGGGCCGCGCGGGACACGTAGTGGTCGCCGCCGCTGAGCTCGAGCCGGTCGTCCGGGGTCACCGTCGTCGACGGGCGCGCCGCCACCTCCCCGTTGACCCGCACCCGGCCCTCTCGGACCGCTGCGGTGGCCAGGGCCCGCGACCGCGCCAGCCCCTGCTCCACCAGGGCACGGTCAAGCCTCACCGGGGTGTGCGCAGGGCCTGCTGCAGCACTTCCACCGCGGCGGCGAGTTGCTGGTGGTGCTCGGTCACCGGGCCATCGAGGCGAACGTCGGCGAGGGCGGTGTCGATCTCCGGAACGCCGGTGACGGGTGGCGGCGGAGTGGGGGGCGACTCGGTCACGGCGGTCATCCTACGACTCGCCCAGGCCTCGGGCCGCGAGAGCCGCGCCGGTGGCCTGGGCCTGCCCGACCGCACGCACCACCACCGGGGTGACCAGGGCGAAGAGGTTCCGCTCCCGGCCTCGCGCCCGGGCCGCCTCGCGCACCTGGGCGAAGGTGTCGAGCAGGAGCGGCACCGAGCGGACCATCACTGCCACGGCCAGGCCGACCGTCTCCGGATCAACCCCGAGGCGCCGCAGCGGGCGGATCGCGGCGACCAGGGCGTCCACGAGGACGGGCCCGGGAGTGGTGACGGTGAGCAGCCGACTGGCGTAGATGGCGGTGACCAGGTTGACGGTCACCACGACAGCCAGATCGGGACGCCCGACCAGCAGTTGGTAGCCGGCGAGGAGGGCCAGGAGCACCCAGACCGCCGCCGGGAGCGTCCAGGCTCGCCGCCGCCCGGTGCGGGTGGCGGCCAGCAGCCCCATCGAGGCGGCGAGGGCGACCAGGCTGACCGCCGGAGCGCCGACGACCAGCGGGGGCACGGTCAGCGCCAGCAGCAGCAGGTATCGGGTACCGACGCCGAGCCGATGCAGCCAACTGTCCCCCGGGACGTACAGCGAGAACAGGTTCACGGGCGCACCAGCCTCAGGTAGGCGGCGATCGCCTCGGCCGGCTTTCCGTCGGCGACCACCCGTCCGTGGTCCACCACCAGGACCCGGTCGGCCTCCTCGGCCAGGTCGAGGTCGTGGGTGGCCAGGACCACCTGCTGGGCAAGGCCGGCCAGCGCGTCCCGGACCAGATCCCGGTTGCGGAGGTCCAGCAGCGTGGTGGGCTCGTCGGCGACGACGATGTGGGGGCGGGCGGCCAGCACGGAGGTCAGGGCGACCAGTTGGCGTTCGCCGCCGGAAAGGTCGTAGACGCTCTGTTCGGCGACGTGGGACAGCCCGGCGTCGGCGAGGAGGCGCAGCGCCTCGGTCCGACGTCCGGCCCGGTCGCGCAGGAGTGGTCGCAGGGACAGCTCGACGTCGTCGGCGGGGGTGGCGAGAACCAGCTGGGAGAGTGGGTCGGTGAACACGAAGCCCACCAGCCGGCGCACCTCGCGTCCCTGCCGGGAGGTATCCAGTCCGTGGACGCGCACCTGACCGGTGCTGGGCAGCAGCAGCCCGTTCAGGAGCCTCAGCAGGGTGGACTTGCCTGAGCCGTTGGCACCGATCACCGCGATCCGGCGCTCGGCCAGCTCCAGGGTCGTCGGTTCCAGCAGCACCCGGGTCCGGGCTGCCCCGGACCCGGGCAGGCTGACGGCGACGCCGGCGCCGACGAGTTCGATCAATTCACGCCACGGCCGGCCGTTGGGCGGCCAGCAGCGCCGGGAAGGCCCGGTGCACCGCGACCGCGACCGCGGCGGCGGCGAACATCTTGGCGACGTCGCCGGGCCAGAAGGGGAGGTCGGCCAGGAACGCGGCCGGCAGCGAAAGCCGCAGCACCCCCATCAGGCCCAGGATCCCGGCGGCGTGCACCACCAGCGAGCCGGCCATCCCCGCAGCGAACAGTCCCAGGTACTGCCGGGCACCTCGCCAGCCGGCGAACAGCCGAGCCATGGCGCCAGCGGCCAGCGCACCCAGCGGGAAGGCGAGCAGGTAGCCGACGGACGGCTTGCCGAGGACGGCGAGCCCGGCCGCCCCGCCGGCGAACACGGGCAGGCCCGCGAAACCGACCAGGAGGTACAGCACCGTGGCCAGGAAGCCCCGCCACGGTCCGAGCACGAGGCCGGCCAGGGCGACAGCAAGGGTCTGCAGAGTGATGGGAACGCCGACCCCGACCGGGATGGCGGGCGTGAGCGAAAAGGCGGCGATCAGCGCAGCGAACACCGCGACCAGCGCGATGTCGGTGGTGGTGGTCGTCCTGGCAGCGGAAGCCACGGCGGTCTCCTGTCGGTAGTCGGCCCCGGAAGGATACCCGGATGGCGTGCCGTCGGTCAGCGGAGGAGGTCGAGTGCACCGAGGGCGTCGGCGGTGTCCAGCGCCGGATGCTGCCAGGCCAGGTTGGCGACCGCCCACAGGGCGTCCAGTTGGGCGGGCAGTCCTCGTGGCACCGCGGGCAGGATCACCCGACCGGCCACTGCCTCCGCGAGCTGGCCGCGGCAGGTGACCCGGCCGGGCCCCGGATCGAGCTCGCGCGCGGGTTCCAGCAGCGCCTGGACGCTCGCACCGATGTGGGTGGGACGCTCCCCGGGCCCCGCGGCAACGAGGTCGACCTTCCCGTGCGCACCGGTGAAGACCATCAACGAGTCGATCCCCGCGTTGGCGGCACCCACGATGTCGGTGTCGATGCGGTCGCCGACGAAGATCGGACGGATCGCACCGGTGCGGCGGATCGCCTCGTCCAGCATCGGCCGGAACGGCTTGCCGAAGACCGTCGGCTCCCCTCCCACGGTCAGCCCGACGACGGCGATCGCCCCGCCCGCCCCGGGCACCAGCCCGCGCTCGGTGGGACGCGAGGCGTCGTCGTTGGTGGCGTACCAGCGCGCTCCGGCCTGGATCGCCAACGCGGCCTCGTCGAGCCTCGGCCAGGTCATCGCCGGGTCATAGCCCTGTACCACCGCAGCCGGCTCCTCGGCCGCGGTGTGCACGGGCACCAAGCCCGCCTCCTCGACCAGGGCTGCGAGGCTGGCACTTCCGGCGACCAGCACCCTGGCCCCGGCGGGGAGGTCGCGGGCGATGTGGACGACGGCAACCTGCGCGCTGGTGAGGACGTTCCGGATGTTGGCGTGGAAACCCAGGCTGTTGAGCTGGTCGATCACGACCTGGGCGGACCGGGCTGCGTTGTTCGTGACGAACATCAGTTCGGTGCCGCGCTGCTCCAGCTCCGCGAGCGCCGCCGTGGAGCCGTCCACGGCGAGCGCACCGAGGTAGATCACCCCATCGAGGTCGAAGAACGCGGCGTCGTGGCCATCAATGAGCGCAGTCACTCCGGCGTCACCGCCGAATCGCCCTCCCCGCTCACCGGGTCGGCGTCGTGGGCGTGCTCGTGCTCGGCCCCTTCGGCTTTGTGCCCGTCTTCAGCCTGCTGGTCGGGCCCCACCGACTCCTCGTGGTCGGCCCCCTCAGCCTCGGGCTCAGCCCCGTGCTCGTGGTCGGCCCCCTCAGCCTCGAGCTCTACCCCCTCGGCCTCCTGGTCGGGCCCTGCAGCCTCGGGCTCAGCCCCGTGCTCGTGGTCGGCCCCCTCAGCGTCGACCTCTCCCCCCTCGGCCTCCTGGTCGGGCCCTGCAGCCTCGGGCTCGATCTCGGCGTCATCATCGTCGGGGTCTTCGTCATCGTCGAAGTCGATCACCAGCCCGCGAAGCGCGTCCGCCCGGTCGGCGGCGTCCGTGGACTGGTCCGGGTCGAGCCGCACCACGGCGTCGAACCAGCGTTCGGCCTGGTCGCCTTCGCCCATCTGTTCGAGCAGGTCGGCGTAGGCGTACCTCAGCCGTGCCCTCGACAGCTTCGGCCCCCGAGCACCCACCTGTTCGATCTCGGCTCTCAGCAGCCGCAGCGCCTCGTCGGCGTTGCCGGTCTCCACCCGGATCCCGGCCTCGACCAGGCGCAGCTCGATCAGTTCGGCCATCTCGGGGTTGGCGGACAGGCCCTCACGAAGCAGTTTCAGCGCAGCCTGGTAGCGTCCCAGGGCCCGCTCGCAGTCGGCCATGGCCGGCAGGTACTCGTTGCCGCCCCTCATCCTCCGCAACGCCCGGAACTCGCTCAGGGCCGTCGAGTAGTCGCCGGCGGCGTAGGCGGTCTCGGCGGCCGCCTCGCGGGTGATCGGCAGCCGTGCAGCACGACGCCGGGCTGCCTCCGCATGTGCGAAGGCCAGCTCGGGGTCGGTGTCAATCAGCTGGCCCGCCATCAGCAGGTGGGCCCCGACGGCCTCCGCGTGCTCGCTGGTCAGGCCGCGCAGTTCGGCGCGCACCCCGCGGGGCAACTGCCGCAGGTCCAGGCCCTTCGGCGTCTCGGGCTCGTTGGCCCGTGGCGCCAACCCGGGCCTGGGCACCTCCCGCACGCGATCGTCAGCACGGCCAGGGCGCTGGCGCGGAGCCTCACTCCTGCCGTACGGACGATCCCCGGACCGCTCCGACGACTTGTACGGACGATCCCCGGACCGCTCCGACGACTTGTACGGACGATCCCCGGACCGCTCCGACGACTTGTACGGACGATCCCCGGACCGCTCCGACGACTTGTACGGACGATCCCCGGACCGCTCCGACGACTTGTACGGACGATCCCCGGACCGCTCCGACGACTTGTACGGACGATCCCCGGACCGCTCCGACGACTTGTACGGACGATCCCCGGACCGCTCCGACGACTTGTACGGACGATCCCCGGACCGCTCCGACGACTTGTACGGACGATCCCCGGACCGCTCCGACGACTTGTACGGACGATCCCCGGACCGCTCCGACGACTTGTACGGACGATCCCCGGACCGCTCCGACGACTTGTACGGACGATCCCCGGACCGCTCCGACGACTTGTACGGACGATCCCCGGACCGCTCCGACGACTTGTACGGACGATCCCGACCGCTCCGACGACTTGTACGGACGATCCCCGGACCGCTCCGACGACTTGTACGGACGATCCCCGGACCGCTCCGACGACTTGTACGGACGATCCCCGGACCGCTCCGACGACTTGTACGGACGATCCCCGGACCGCTCCGACGACTTGTACGGACGATCCCCGGACCGCTCCGACGACTTGTACGGACGATCCCCGGACCGCTCCGACGACTTGTACGGACGATCCCCGGACCGCTCCGACGACTTGTACGGACGATCCCCGGACCGCTCCGACGACTTGTACGGACGATCCCCGGACCGCTCCGACGACTTGTACGGACGATCCCCGGACCGCTCCGACGACTTGTACGGACGATCCCCGGACCGCTCCGACGACTTGTACGGACGATCCCCGGACCGCTCCGACGACTTGTACGGACGATCCCCGGACCGCTCCGACGACTTGTACGGACGATCCGCCGACCGCTCCGACGACTTGTACGGACGATCCCCGGCACGAGGGGACGACTTACCCGCGCCCGTGCGCGCAGCCGGCCGCGAGCTCGCCGACCCCTTGGGTCGATTGGGGTCTCGGCTCTTCTTGCCCTGGGTCGGATCGCTCACCGCACCATCCTGCCTTCCGCGCCTCGGCGGCGCAAAGTTGGTCCTGAATGCACAACACCCCCGTGGGGCCGAAGCCTCACGGGGGTGTTTGTATGTCCGGCGACGTCCTACTCTCCCACAGGTTCCCACCTGCAGTACCATCGGCGCTGAAAGGCTTAGCTTCCGGGTTCGGAATGGAGCCGGGCGTTTCCCTTTCGCCATGATCACCGAAACTCTATGGAGTTATTGTCGGACTCACCCTCGCAAGGGGAGTTCCCGACCGTTGCTCGAGAACCGCACAGTGGACGCGTAACATCTTTGTAGGAAACAAGCCCTCGGCCTATTAGTATCGGTCAGCTCCATGCATTGCTGCACTTCCACATCCGACCTATCAACCCGGTGGTCTTCCGGGGGCCTTACCAGATTAACTCTGTGGGAACCCTCATCTTGAGACGTGCTTCCCGCTTAGATGCTTTCAGCGGTTATCACTTCCAAACGTAGCCAACCAGCCGTGCTCTTGGCAGAACAACTGGCACACCAGAGGTTTGTCCGTCCCGGTCCTCTCGTACTAAGGACAGCCTCTCTCAAGATTCCTACGCGCGCAGCGGATAGGGACCGAACTGTCTCACGACGTTCTAAACCCAGCTCGCGTGCCGCTTTAATGGGCGAACAGCCCAACCCTTGGGACCGACTCCAGCCCCAGGATGCGACGAGCCGACATCGAGGTGCCAAACCATGCCGTCGCTATGGACGCTCGGGCAAGATCAGCCTGTTATCCCCGGGGTACCTTTTATCCGTTGAGTGACGGCGCGTCCACTTGCCACCGTCAGATCACTAGTCCCGACTTTCGTCCCTGCTTGAGGTGTCCCTCTCACAGTCAAGCTCCCTTGTGCACTTACACTCAACACCTGATTGCCAACCAGGCTGAGGGAACCTTTGGGCGCCTCCGTTACATTTTGGGAGGCGACCGCCCCAGTCAAACTACCCATCAGGCACTGTCCCTGATCCGGATAACGGACCTAGGTTAGATAACCAGAACAGCCAGAGTGGTATTTCAACGTTGACTCCACAAGAACTGGCGTCCCTGCTTCAAAGTCTCCCACCTATCCTACACAAGCTGTACCGATCACCAATACCAAACTATAGTAAAGGTCCCGGGGTCTTTCCGTCCTGCTGCGCGTAACGAGCATCTTTACTCGTAGTGCAATTTCGCCGAGTTCGTGGTGGAGACAGCGCCCAAATCGTTACTCCATTCGTGCAGGTCGGAACTTACCCGACAAGGAATTTCGCTACCTTAGGATGGTTATAGTTACCACCGCCGTTTACTGGGGCTTAAGTTCGGCGCTTCGCTTGCGCTAACACTTCCCCTTAACCTTCCAGCACCGGGCAGGAGTCAGTCCGTATACATCGTCTTTCAACTTGGCACGGACCTGTGTTTTTAGTAAACAGTCGCTTGGGCCTGGTCTCTGCGACCCTCAACGCTCTGGCAGCAAGTGCCGTCACGAATCAGGTCCCCCTTATCCCGAAGTTACGGGGGTATTTTGCCGAGTTCCTTCACCACGATTCTCTCGATCGCCTTGGTATTCTCTACCTATCCACCTGTGTCGGTTTAGGGTACGGGCGGCTAACAACTCGCTCACGAAGATTTTCTAGGCAGCATAGGATCACCCACTTCAGAAGCCAATGGCTTCCTCGCCGTCATGTCTCAGGCTTCACGAGGTGCGGATTTGCCTACACCTCACCCTACGCACTTAGCCCGGGACTACCATCGCCCGGGATGGGCTACCTTCCTGCGTCCCTCCGCAGCTTGCCTAATACAAGTTTGGGTCGCAGACTCAAGATTGCTTGGACCGAAGTCCGCCGCAACCTCTTGCGTGCTTAGCATTACTCGCCTCGGCAGGATCGTTGTTTCGCCGGTACGGGAATATCAACCCGTTGTCCATCGACTACGCCTGTCGGCCTCGCCTTAGGTCCCGACTTACCCAGGGCAGATTAGCTTGACCCTGGAACCCTTGGATATTCGGCGGACGGGTTTCTCACCCGTCATTCGCTACTCATGCCTGCATTCTCACTCGTGTGCTCTCCACGGCTGGGTCACCCCGCCGCTTCACAGCGCACACGACGCTCCCCTACCCATCCGCGCACCTGGACCACGAAGGCCTGGTTATAGCGCGAATGCCACAGCTTCGGCGGATTGCTTGAGCCCCGCTAAATTGTCGGCGCGGAATCACTTGACCAGTGAGCTATTACGCACTCTTTCAAGGGTGGCTGCTTCCAAGCCAACCTCCTGGTTGTCTATGCAACTCCACATCCTTTTCCACTTAGCAATCCCTTAGGGGCCTTAGCTGGTGATCTGGGCTGTTTCCCTCTCGACTATGAAGCTTATCCCCCACAGTCTCACTGCCGCGCTCTCACTTACCGGCATTCGGAGTTTGGCTGATTTCGGTAAGCTTGTGGGCCCCCTAGACCATCCAGTGCTCTACCTCCGGTAAGAAACACGCGACGCTGCACCTATATGCATTTCGGGGAGAACCAGCTATCACGTAGTTTGATTGGCCTTTCACCCCTATCCACAGCTCATCCCCTCGGTTTTCAACCCAAGTGGGTTCGGGCCTCCACGACGTCTTACCGTCGCTTCACCCTGGCCATGGATAGATCACTACGCTTCGGGTCTAGAGCATGCGACTCATTCGCCCTGTTCGGACTTGCTTTCGCTACGGCTTCCCCACACGGGTTAACCTCGCCACATACCACTAACTCGCAGGCTCATTCTTCAAAAGGCACGCCGTCACCCTTGCAGGCTCCGACGGATTGTAGGCAATCGGTTTCAGGTACTATTTCACTCCCCTCCCGGGGTACTTTTCACCTTTCCCTCACGGTACTTGTCCGCTATCGGTCATCAAGGAGTATTTAGGCTTAACGGGTGGTCCCGCCAGATTCA
>CAVPHL010000006.1:0-69244 GCA_963704225.1 uncultured Actinomycetota bacterium | reverse complement strand
GGACGGGCAGTTCGACATCGCGCGCCGATCCAGCACGGCCTCCTCGAAATCGATTTCGAGATCCAGGCGCAGATCCGCGCCGCGGTCGCCGTCGCCGCGCGCGCGGCCCCCGCCCCGCCGGTCGCCGGAACCAGTCGAACAGACCGCCCCCGCCCCCGCCGAAGGCGCCGGTCGAAGTGCCGGAGCGCCTCTTCGAGGTCAATGCCTTGGAACCCCCCCGCGCCGGCGCCGAACGCGCGGTGGCCGAACTGGTCGTATTGCCGGCGCTTATCGTCGTCGCTGGGGTTTCGTAGCTGGGAATCCCTCCCGACGAAGAATACCGCGGCGACCGTGTCGCCCTCGTTGCGGTCGGGATGGTGTACTGCATCGCCAGGCGGCGGTAAGCCTTCTTCGAGATCCCGGCGGACGCGTCCCGCGGGACGCCGAGCACCTCGTAGTAATCTGGTTTCAGCCGGGCCATGGAGTTCGAACGTTCAACGCGCCGGCCGCATCGTCGGCGGGCGGCGGGGCGGCCAACAGGACCTGCGCCGCGCGCAGGAGCTGAGCGCCGAGGCGGTACCCGCGGCGCACCACCACCGCCACGTGTTCCGGCGGCACGTCCGCGGCCGGTGCGTGGCCGATGGCCTCGTGTACATGGGGATCGAACCGTACCTTCCACGTCGCCAAGTGGATGGTCGGCTATGTGGCCCTGACCACCCTGGTGCAGATGCTGGTGGCCAACCTCGCCTCGGGCGCGACCGCTTCCGGCGGACCGGCCGACGGGTGCCCGGCTGGACGGTCTACCAGAACGCGTACCTGATCTGGATCCTGCCGCACTCCCTGCTCACCGTCTCGCTGGCCACCGCCATGCTGCCCAGCGCGTCCCGGCACGCGGTGGCCGGGAACCGTGCCGGGGTGGCCGCGGAGACCGACCGCGCCCTGCGGCTGGCCACGACCTTCCTGGTGCCGGCCAGCGTCGGCCTGCTGGCGCTCGCCGACCCGCTGAGCAGGCTGGCGTTCGGCAACGGCACCGGCGCGGCCGACTACCTGTACATCACCTGGGCGCTGATGGCGTTCTCGGTCGGCCTGGTGCCGTTCACCATCCAGTACCTCCACCTGCGGGCGTTCTTCGCCATGGACAACACCCGCACGCCGTTCCTGCTGCAGGCCTGGATCAGCGGGGCCAACGCGGTGTTCGGCCTCTCCCTCGCCCTGCCCTGGGACGACCAGCGGACGGTGGCGGCCCGGCTCGCACTGGCCTACAGCCTGTCCTACGTGGTCGGGATGGGCGTCACCTACGTGGCGCTGCGACGCCGGCTGCCCGAACTCGATCTGGCAACCACGCTGCGGCACCTGGCCCGGGTGCTGGTCGCCAGCCTGCCCGCCGCGGCCCTGGCCTGGGCCATCACCTGGTGGTTCGAACGCTACGACAGCCTCCTGCTGCGGATGATCGGCCTCGCGCTCGCCGGCGTGGTGGGTGTCCTGGCGTTCTTCTTCACCGCGAAGCGGCTGGGCGTCGACGAGGCCACCTCGCTGCTCCAGCAGCTGCGCCGCGGCAAGCGCGAGGACGGCCCGGGCGACGCGCCCGAGGCCGTTCCCGACCAGGCCGTCCAGCCGGCCGGTCACGTCCCTCCGGAGGGCGCCGTCGATCCCGACGGAATGGGGGTGTTCGTGCCGGTCGCCCCGGCCGGGTCACCGTCCGGGGCCCCGTCCACGCTGGGCTACTTCCCCGAACCGCCGATCACCGGGACGCCGCAGGCCGAGCCGCCACCCGACGCCCGCGTGCTGGGCCAGCGGTTCCGGCTCGCCGAACTGCTGGCCTCGAGGGGACGGGCGCAGACCTGGCGTGCCGACGACCTGGTGCTGGGCCGTGCCGTGCTGGTGCACCTGCTCGATTCCTCCGACCCGGGCAGCGCGGAGGTCTTCCGGCTCTCCCGCGATGCGGCGCTGGTCACCGACTCCCGGTTCCTGAGGGTGCTGGACGTCGTCGACGCCGACCCCGAGGTCGGCCCCTACCTCGTCTATGAGTACGCCGCCGGCCAGACCCTGGAGACGGTGCTTCGAGGGGGGCCGCTGACCGGGGTGGAGGCCGCCTGGATCGTCCGCGAGGTGGCCGACGCCCTGATCGCCCTCCACACCCAGGAGTACTACCATCGCCGGCTCAGCCCGGCGACGGTGCTGGTCACGACCACCGGCAACGTGAAGATTCTCGGATTCGCCGTGGACAGCGCCTCACCGCCGTCGTCGACGCATCTCAACGGGGAGGCGACAGACGTCCGCGCCCTGGGCCAACTGCTGTACGCCAGCCTGGTGGCCCGCTGGCCGGGCGGTGACCAGTTCGGGTTGCCGGCCGCTCCGGTCGTCGACGGAAACTACCCGCCGCCCAGCCAGGTGCGAACCGGCGTCGCACCCGCGGTCGACCAGGTTGTCGACCGGATCCTGTCCCCCGTCCCTCGCGGCCGCGCGACCCGGCTCACCACTGCCCAGGACGTCACCATCCAGCTGTCGCTGGTGCTGGGGCCGATGGGGGCAGCCCACGACCTGCGGGCCCGGCTGCGTCCCAGCGTGGACCCCGACGCCGAGACGCCACCAGCTCCGGTGTCCCTGGTGGCCCCGCCGATCCCCACCCCGGCCAGCAGCCGGTTCAGCGTCTCGGCCTCAGCCAGTCCGTGGGCCGGTGAGGAGGAGGACGCGGACGCGGGCCCCCACCTTGAGGACGAGCGCCCGGCGGATCACCCGGACCACCCCGCAGGAAACCCACCCTGGACCGACAACCCGGACCACCCCGCAGGAAACCCACCCTGGACCGACAGCCCGGGCAACCCCGCAGGGGACGGGCGTTGGGCGGACTATCCCGATGACCTCGGAGAAGAGACCGAACTGTTCGTCGACGAAGCCCTCAGCCGCGGCGAGTCGTTCACGCCCGTCCCTCCCCCCGCTCGCCCGACGGTGGACCCGGCGTCCGCTGCGCCGAAGCCGCGGAAGCGGCGCCTGCCGCTGCTGCTCGGCGCGCTGGCCCTCGTGCTGGTCGTGGGGATCGCCGCGGCTGTCGCGCTGGGCAGCCGGGGCCCCGGTGACTCGTCCGCCCTGGCGCGGCTGGAGGTCACGGCTGCGACCGCCTTTGATCCCAAGGCCGATGGCGGGGACGGTGCGGAGATCTCGAAGAACGCGAAGCTGGCGGTGGACGCCAGGGCGAACACCACCTGGCGCACCCAGCGGTACCCGTCCGCGGCCTTCGGCAAGACCAAGCCCGGTGTGGGCCTGGTCCTCGACCTTGGCGCCGAGCGGACGGTGAACTCGGTCCGGCTCACCCTTGAGGGAACCGACTCCGCCGTGGAGCTGCGGGTGCCCGTGGAGACGACGGACAAGGCCCCGCTGAAGTCGGTGAAGCTGTGGCGGCCGGTGGCGTCGGTGACCGACGCCGGCACCTCGGTGGTGGTCACGCCGGGGCAGCCGGTGCGCACCCGGTTCCTGCTGGTCTACCTGACGTCGCTGCCGAAGCTCGCCACGGGCGACTACCGCGGCGGTGTCACCGACGTGGTGGTGTCCGGCAGCTGAGCCTGCCGCGCCTGAAGGTCGTTCACCATCGCACCGGGGGCTGCGGTTCCCCCGGTCTGCCCGATGGCCTAGGCTGGGCCAAGGCTCTGACACGTGCACCGGGGGCGCGCCGGTCAGGGCATGATTCGGGGATCATGCGGGGACTGCGTCGGGGGACGTTGCTCTGGGCGTTGGCGGCGACGCTGGCGGTCCAGTCCGTGGCAGTGCCAGCCCACGCCGAGCCTTCCGCCCCTGGTCCCGGCGCGACGGTGACCGCCGAGCCTTCCTCCCCACCCACGACGGTGCCGGCGGGCGCCCCTTCGTCGGTGCCGGCTACCGCGCCGACGATGGAACCAGACGGGGAGCGGGCCGAAGGCACCGTTCCCCAGCCGGACGCACCGACTTCCCCGTCCGGGTCGGAAGACGCCGGCCGGCCGGACCCCGCCGAGGTCCCCGCTGACGGCGTCGATCCGGAGGGACTGCCCGAAGCGCCGACCCGCACCTACATCGTCGGCTTCGACCCGGCCAGCACCCGAGGTGACCGGGCCGCCGCGGTCGAAGGCCTCGGCTCACGATTGGGTCGCAAGCTGACCACCCTCCCCGCCGTGGTCGCCCGCCTGACCGACGCCGAGCGTGCCCGGCTGGCCACCGACCCGTCCGTGGAGACCGTCGTCGCCGACACACCGGTGCGCGCAGCCGATAGCCAGCCGAACCCGCCGTGGGGTCTGGACCGGATCGACCAGGCCGGCCTGCCGCTCAGCCAGGGCTTCACCTACCACCGCACCGGCGTCGGTGTGACGGCCTACGTCCTGGACTCCGGGCTCAGCGCCACCGACGCCGAGTTCGGCTCCCGCGTGGAGCCGGGGCGTTCGTTCGTCCCCAACGACCCCAGCACGGCGGACTGCGAAGGCCACGGCACGCATGTCGCAGGAATCATCGGTGGCGCCACCTGGGGAGTGGCCAAGGGGGTGACCCTGGTGCCGGTCCGGGTGCTCGACTGCAACGGGACCGGGACGGCGTCCCGCGTCATCTCGGCGATCGACTGGGTGGTTTCCCACCACAAGGCGGGCACCCCGGCCGTCGCGAACCTCAGCTTCGCCGGCCCGTTCAACAAGGCCCAGAACGACGCGGTGCAGACCCTCATCGACGACGGGATCACCGTCGCGATCGCCGCCGGCAACCTGGGTACCGACGCCTGCAACTTCTCCCCCGCGTCCTCCCCCCGGGCACTCACCGTCGGGGCGACAGACTCGACCGACCACCGGGCGAGCTTCTCCAACCGCGGCCGGTGCGTCGACCTCTACGCCCCCGGGGTGGACGTACCCTCGGCCTCCACCACCGGGGCCTCGGTCGAGACGCGATCGGGCACGTCGATGGCGAGCCCCCACGTGGCCGGCGCGGCGGCACTGGTCCTGCAGGGTCACCCGGGCTGGTCCCCCTCGAAGGTGTCCTCCCGACTGCGGCAGCTCACCCTGGCCAACCGGGTCCAGGACAACCCGTCCGGCACCCCCAACCGTCTGCTCAACATTGCCCCGGCAATCAGCGCGGTCAGCCCGCCCGCCTCCCTGACCACCGGTTCGGCGCCGATCCGGATCACGGGCACCGGCCTCGCCGGAATCCAGCAGGTGCTGTTCGGCGATACCCCGGGCACGAAGCTGAAGGTGGACTCCTCGACGAGGCTGACCGTCCGGACTCCCTCCCACCCGGCGGGCACCGCCAGCCTCGAGGTGGTGAGCGAACTGTCCACCTCGAACCAGGTGGAGCTGGCCTACCAGGAGCGCCCGGTGGTGCAGTCGATCTCGCCGCAGCGCGGTCCGACCCGGGGAGGCGCGGTGGTCACCATCCACGGCAGCGGGTTCTCCAACGTGCTCGGGGTGCGGTTCGGGAGCCGTAGCGCGGCCTCCTTCACGGTGGTGTCCCCGAACGAGGTCCAGGCCATCAGCCCCCCGGGCTCGAAGGGGACGGTCACCGTGCGGGTCGTCAAGGCGGCCGCCACCTCGACCAAGACCGCCGCGGCGGGGTTCCGGCTCGGCAAGCTGGCCCGGATCCGCCACCTCTCCGCCACCAAGGGCCTGACCCTCGGCGGTGAGCGGGTCACCCTGACCGGCAGTGCGTTCAGCTCGGCGACCGCCGTTTCCTTCGGCGGGCTGCCCGGCAGCCGGCTCACGGTGGTGTCATCGAAGAAGCTGCGGGTGACCGTGCCGGCCGGCGCGGCCGGCAGCGTGGACGTGCAGGTGGTGAACCGGTACGGCATCTCCGTGCCCACGGCACGCGCCGGCTGGACCTTCGGCGTCGCCCCCGCACCCGCGGTGACGAAGGTGTCGCCGGCGAGCTGGTACACCACGGGCGGAAACCAGGTGACCATCTCCGGCACGAACTTTCACGCCGTGTCCGCGGTCTGGTTCGGCAGCGTCCAGGCCGAGGTGATCAGCGTGTCGCCCACCCGGGTGGCGGTGCGGGCGCCGATGCATGACCAGGCCACGGTCGCGGTGGTGGTCGCCGGCTGCTACGGAAACTCTGCGACGGCGTCCGCGGCGAGCTACACGTATCTGGACACCCCGAACCCGTCCTGACGCCGGGGTCCCGGGAGCGCCCGGACCCGTCGTGACGCGGGGGTCCCGGGAACGCCTGGACCCGTCGTGACGGTCCCGGGAGCGCCCGGACCCGTCGTGACGCGGGGGTCCCCGGAACCCCCGGGCCCGGCCGGCGCGTCGCCGCGCCGGAATGGCTACAGCGGTCACGGCCACCGCTGAGGGCGGGAAACCGGTTCCGGCGCGCTGGCTCCCTGATCAAGGACCAGCTTCGGTGACCCTCAGCTCCTGGCGCCTCCCCCGTTCGACCGTCACCCGGGGGCCCGGTACCCGACCCGGGCGACCGCGTCGGCCTGCTTCCCCGGGCTGCGGCAAGGGCGGCCTGACCGTGCCCCGGACACGGCCACGGCGCGGGTGGCCTGAACGGACGGCGCGCGCGCTCCGAACCCCGCCCATCGCCTGCCGTCGGCGCTCGCGCCCCGCGCTCCGGGGCCGCCGGGCGCAGAGCCCGTCCGCCCCCGCCCTCCCACGCTCCCTCGCTCCCTCGCTCCCTCGCAGACCCTCTGCTGTCCCCGGCGCAGCCCTCCACCTCGCAGGAGCCCAGGTCCCCGACCGCTCCGACCTCCCCGGCGAGAACAGGAGGCGCCGGGTGCCGCCCACCCTCGCCCGTCCGGGCCGCGACACGGTCAGGGAGTGGCGGCGCCGGACCCGCAGGGGCGTGCCGGAGCAGGGCAGGATCGGCGCGACGGGCCTGGCGACGGGAGGCCAGGGACCACAACACCGACGGAGCCAGCGCAAAAAGGGCCGGGGACCGGAGCCCAGTGCACCAGCCGCCCGGGACCGGGGGCCAGCGCACAGGCGGTGGAGACCACAACACCGACGGAACCAGCGCACCAGCGGCCAGGAACCGGAGCCAGCGCACCAGCCGGCGGACCGGAGCCAGCGCACCAGCCGGCCGGGACCGGACCAGCGCACAAGGGGGTGGGACCACAACACCGACGGAACCAGCGCACCAGCGGCCAGGAACCAGCAGCGCACCAGCCGCCGGGACCGGACCAGCGCACCAGCCGGCCGGGGACCGGAACCAGCGCACAAGGGGGTGGGGACCACAACACCGACGGAACCAGCGCACCAGCGGCCAGGAACCGGAGCCAGCGCACTAGCCGGCCGGGGACCGGGGCCAGCGCACCAGCCGGCCGGGGACCGGAGCCAGCGCACAAGGCGGTGGGGACCACAACACCGACGGAACCAGCGCACACGAGGGGCCGGGGACCCGAGCCAGCGCACCAGCGGCCGGGGACCCGAGCCAGCGCACCAACGCACCGGGGACCCGAGCCAGCGCACCAACGCACCGGGGACCCGGACCAACGCACCAGGGGCCGGGACGGCGGAGGGAATACGACGGCAGGCCAGAAACGGCGACGCCGCCGGGGGTTCTCCCCGGCGGCGCCGTCTTCGTCAGCGAGACGTCACTTCTCGACGTCGTCGTCGACCCAGTCGAAGGTCTTGGTGACGGCCTTCTTCCAGTTGCGGTACAGCCGGTCGCGCTCGGCGTCGTCCATCGTGCGGCTCCCAGCGCTTGTCCTCGGCCCAGTTGTCGATGACGTCGTGCTCGCCCTTCCAGAACCCGACCGCGAGGCCGGCGGCGTAGGCGGCGCCGAGCGCGGTCGTCTCGGCGACCTCCGGCCGGACCACCGGCGACGCCGAGGATGTCGGCCTGGAACTGCATGAGCGGTCTCGTTGGCGATCATGCCGCCGTCGACCTTGAGCTCGGTGAGCGTCGACGCCGGAGTCGGCGTTCATCGCGTCCAGCACCTCGCGGGTCTGGAAGGCGGTGGCCTCGAGCGCGGCGCGGGCGATGTGGCCCTTGTTGACGTAGCGGGTCAGGCCGACGATCGCGCCGCGGGCGTCGGAGCGCCAGTACGGCGCGAACAGGCCGGAGAACGCCGGCACGAAGTAGGCGCCGCCGTTGTCGTCGACCGTCTGCGGCGAGCTCCTCGATCTCGGGGGCCGAGGAGATCATGCCGAGGTTGTCGCGCAGCCACTGCACGAGCGAGCCGGTGACGGCGATCGAGCCCTCGAGCGCGTAGACCGGCTGGCTGTCGCCGATCTTGTAGCAGACGGTGGTGAGCAGGCCGTTCTTCGACGGGACCGGCTCCGTGCCGGTGTTCAGCAGCATGAAGTTGCCGGTGCCGTAGGTGTTCTTGGCCATGCCCGACCTCGAAGCAGGCCTGGCCGAAGGTGGCCGCCTGCTGGTCGCCGAGGATGCCGGCGATCGGGACGCCGCGCGAGCAGGCCCGTGCTCGCGACCGTCGCCGTAGACCTCGGAGGAGGACCGGATCTCGGGCAGCATCGACATCGGGATGCCCATGTCGGCAGCGATGTCGTCGTCCCAGCTGCAGGGTCGTCGAGGTCCATCAGCATGGTGCGGCGAGGCGTTGGTCACGTCGGTGACGTGCACGCCGCCGTCGACGCCGCCGGTCAGGTTCCAGAGCACCCAGGTGTCGGTGGTGCCGAAGACCAGCTCGCCGGCCTCGGCCGCCTCGCGGGCACCCTCGACGTTGTCGAGGATCCACTCGACCTTGGGGCCGGAGAAGTAGGTGGCCAGCGGCAGGCCGACGCGTCTCCTTGTACCGCTCCGCGCCGCTCGGCGCCGCCGAGCTCGTCGACGATCTTCTGGGTGCGGGTGTCCTGCCAGACGATCGCGTTGTAGACCGGCTCGCCGGTGTTCTTGTCCCAGACGACGGCGGTCTCGCGCTGGTTGGTGATGCCGACCGCGGCGATGTCCTCGTCGGTCAGGTTGGCCTTGGCCAGGGCCTGGCCGACGACCTCGCGGACGTTCGTCCCAGATCTCGATCGGGTCGTGCTCGACCCAGCCGGCCTGCGGGAAGATCTGCTCGTGCTCGATCTGGCCGACGGAGACGATCTGGCCCGCCGTGGTCGAAGACGATCGCGCGGGAGCTGCGTCGTGCCCTGGTCGATGGCGAGGATGTACTTGTCAGCCATGGATGATTCCTTCACGTCGTTGTTCGAGGTGATGGCTGTCGCGGACGGGTGGTGCCACCGGCGCTCGTGCGCTGCGGTGGGCGGGTCGGCCGGGTGGACGGCATGCCGCGCATCGCGGTCAGTGTCAGGCGATCAGCCGACGCTGCGAGGCCGGCGAGCACGCCGCCGATGAGCGGGCCGACGACCGGCACCCAGGAGTAGCTCCAGTCGCTGCGACCCTTGCCCTTGATCGGGCAGCAGGGCGTGCGCGATGCGCGGGCCGAGGTCACGAGCCGGGTTGATGGCGTAGCCGGTCGGGCCACCGAGGCGAGGCGCCGATACCGACGACGAGCAGGGCGACGGCGAGCGGGCCGAGCCCGGTCGGGCGTCTTCCGCCGAAGCGCGAGGATGACGAACACCAGCACGAAGGTGCCGATGACCTCGGTGACGAAGTTCCAGCCGTAGTTGCGGATCGCCGGGCCGGTGGAGAAGACGCCGAGCTTGGTGCGCGGCTCGGCGTCGCTCGTCGAAGTGCTGCTTGTAGGCCAGCCAGCACAGGACCGCACCGATGATGGCGCCGATCAGCTGGGCGGCGATGTAGATGAGCGTCCTTGCCCAGTCGATGCGCCGGTGCCCGCAGCCACGTGCCTTGGCCGCGAGGCCGAGGGTGACGGCCGGGTTGAGGTGCGCGCCGGACTTCTGCGACACAGAACGCCCGCGAAGACCGCGAGGCCCCAGCCGAAGTTGACGATCAGGAAGCCGCCGCCGTTGCCCTTCGTCTTGGCCAGCGCGGTGTTGGCGACGACGCCACAACCGAGGAGGAGCAGCATTGCGGTGCCGACAACCTCCGAGAGGAACAGAGCTCCCACTTCATTCTCACTTTCTCAGCGACCCGCCTTCGGGTGCTGGATTTGGGCGTCCAGGATGGACGCAGGCGATGTTCAGTGTCTTGGATCAGACGTGGGGGATAAGGGAGGACACGCGTCCGGGATGCAGAGCCTCGCTCGCCCGGTTGGAGGCGTCGTGCGCCGGATGGGTGTCATGAGCGACAACCCGGCGCAAAACGTACGCCGAGTCGACCTGACGGCGGCCCACACTGGCCACCGGAGCCTCTGCAAAGGCCACGCCCGCCGAGGCTCGAAGGCACGGGCGTGGGTTCCAACAGTGTCCAGCGGGATCAGCGTCAGCACTGACGTCCGGTCCGAAGGCCCCGATAACGGTCGCCGCGCGTGCGGCACCCGCTGCAAGGTTCATCTGACTCCTTCGTAACCGCTGAACCGCGGTGAGGGTCGTTCTATGTCGAACGCTAACCCCCGTGCCGCAAGGCCCATCTTGCTAAGGGATGAACGCATGCGCTAGACCTGTGCACGAACGTGCAAGGAGAGGTCACAATAGTGAACGAGCGCTACGAGGACATGTACCAGGCAGCCTCGCGGTACTACATCCAGGGCGAGACGATGGAGAGCATCGCGCACCACCTGCGGCTCTCCCGGTCGTCGGTCTCGCGGCTGCTGAAGGACGCCCGCGAGTCGGGGCTGGTCCGGATCAGCCTCGCCGACCACCAGGGCTCCCAGTCGCCCCTCGCGGCGGCGCTCGGCCGGACCTTCGGGGTCCGGGTACACATGGTGTCGGTGCGCGAGAACGCCAACGAGAACGTGCGCTTCGACCAGGTGGCCCGGCTCGCCGGACGGCTGGTCACCGAGGCGGTCGACGACCACCAGCTGATCGGCGTGGCCTGGGGGGTGACCCTCTCCCACGTGGTCAAGCACCTGGCGCGACGACCGCTGGTGGGATCGACCGTGGTGCAGATCAACGGCGGGGCGAACCAGCGCAGCTCCGGCATCCCCTACATCGGCGAGATCCTGCAGTCGATCGTGGACGCGTTCGACGCGCGGGTGGTGCTGTTCCCCGTCCCCGCCTTCTTCGACTACGCGGCGACCAAGGACGCGATGTGGCGGGAACGTTCGGTGCAGAACGTGCTCAAGCTGCACGCGAAGCTCGACCTGGCCGTGTTCGGCGTGGGCTCCCTCGAGGGACGGGTGCCCTCGCACGTGTACACCGCCGGCTACATGGACGCCGCGGACATGCGCCAACTGGCCGCCGAGGGGGTCGTCGGCGACGTGTGCACGGTCCTGCTGCGGGAGGACGGTTCCTACGCCGACATCGCCCACAACGAGCGGGCCACCGGCCTCACCCCCGCCGAGCTGCAGCGGGTGGCCCGGCGGATCTGCGTGGTGGCCGACCCGAGCCGCGCGCCGGCGGTGGTCGGCGCACTGCGCGCCGGGGTCGCCACCGACCTGGTCCTGGACGAGGGCACCGCCCGCGCCGTCCTGGACCGGGTCCGTCCCTGACGTACGAGTCCCACCCCCGGACGCCCACCCGAGCAGGCCGCTGTCGATTTCCCATCAGCGCGTGGGGTGCGTGCACGTCTGGGCGACCTTGCGGGCAACCCGTGAAACCGCTTGCGAAGGCCGGTTAGCCTGTCGGAAGGACGCGCATCCTCTTGCGCTGCCCGGACGTCGACGGCGAGTCAGGGGCCACCGGCGCATGAGATTCGGGAGGTCGTTCGTGAGAAAGCTGGCTGTTGACGTCGTGGTCATCGGTGGCGGCTCGACCGGTGCCGGAGTGGTCCGTGACGTGGCGATGCGGGGCTACAGCACCGTGCTGCTGGAGCGGGCCGACCTGGGCCAGGGAACCACCGGACGGTTCCACGGCCTGTTGCACTCGGGCGGACGCTACGTGGTCAGCGACCCGCTGTCCGCCACGGAGTGTGCGCAGGAGAACGCGATCCTGACCAGGATCCAGGCCTCGGCGATCGAGACCACCGGCGGCTACTTCGTCACCGCACCCGGCGACGATCCGGCGTTCGCCGACAAGTTCCTCGCCGGCGCGGCCGCGACCGGCGTCCCCGCCCAGGAGATCAGCGTGGCCGAGGCGCTGCGCAACGAGCCCCGGCTCAACCCGGGGATCCTGCGCGCGATCGAGGTGCAGGACGGCTCGGTCGACGGCTGGCAACTGGTGTGGGGCGCCGCGAACTCGGCGAAGGCCTACGGTGCGGAGATCCTGACCTACCACCGGGTGACGAAGATCGACACCGTGGACGGGAAGGTCACGGCGGTCCGCTGCACCGACCTCAAGAGCGGCGAGGACGTGGTGATCGAGTGCGGCTTCGTGCTGAACTGCGCGGGCCCGTGGGCCGGCCAGATCGCCGCGATGGCAGGCGCCCACCCGGTGGACGTCGTGCCCGGCCGCGGCATCATGATCGCGATGAACCACCGCCTGGTGAACCGGGTGGTGAACCGGTGCATCTACCCCGCCGACGGCGACATCCTGGTCCCGGTGCACACGGTGAGCATCATCGGCACCACCGACGTGAAGGTGGACGACCCCGACGACCTGGAGATGGAACCCGGTGAGGTCCAGCAGATGCTGGACGCCGGCGAGGTGCTGATCCCCGGGTTCCGGAAGGCCCGCGCCGTGCACGCGTGGGCCGGGGCCCGTCCGCTGATCAAGGACTCCCGGGTCTCCTCCACCGACACCCGGCACATGAGCCGCGGGATGGCGATCATCGACCACACCACCCGCGACGGCCTGGACGGCCTGGTGACCATCGGTGGCGGCAAGCTGACCACCTACCGGCTGATGGCCGAGCACATCGTCGACACGATGTGCGAGAAGCTCGGCGAGTCGCGGGCCTGCCGCACCGCGGACGAGGCGATCCCGGGCTCGGAGGACGGCAAGAACTACGTGGTCACCCACCGCCTCGCCGAGCGCGAGGAGGACCGGATGGACGAGCAGATCCTCTGCGAGTGCGAGCTGATGAGCCGCAAGATGTTCACCGACGCGCTGGCTGCGCAGCCGAAGGGCACCTTCGACGACCTCCGCCGCCAGCTCCGGCTGGGCATGGGCCCCTGCCAGGGCGGTTTCTGCTCGATGCGGGCCACCGGTGTCGCCCTCGAGACCGGTCACATCGACCTGGAACGGGCCACCGGCCTGCTGCGGCTGTTCCTGAAGAACCGCTGGCTGGGGTTGTGGCCGATCCTGTACGGCGACCAGGTCCGCCAGACCGCACTGGACAACTGGATCTTCCAGGGCACGCTCGACGCCGAGCACCTGCCCCAGCCCGAGAGTGAGGTGGCGCTGTGAGCCGCGTGATCGTCATCGGCGCCGGCCTTGCGGGCCTGGTCGCCGCCAACCGTCTGGCCGCCGCCGGCGTGGGGGTGACCCTCCTGACCAAGGGCATCGGGGGCCTCCAGCTCGGCCAGGGCACCGTCGACGTGCTCGGCTACGCCCCCGATCGGGTCACCAACCCCGTGCTGACCGTGTCGGCGCTGGCCTCCGCCCGGTCGGAGCACCCCTATGCCGCGATCGGCGCCCCGGCCGTCCACACCGGCCTGGACTACCTCAAGGGCCTGCTGCCCGACCTGCTCGTCGGCGACGCCGAGGCCAACTACCAGCTGCCGACCGCCGTCGGCGCGATCCGGCCCACCTGCCTGGCCCAGCCCAGCATGGTGGCCGGGCAGGTGAGCGACGGGGCCAGGCTGGCGATCGTCGGCCTGCGTCGGCTGAAGGACTTCCACCCCGCGCTGGTCGCGGGCAACCTCGCCCGCACCCCGTTGCCCGACGGGGGTCGCCTCGAGGCCCGTCCGCTGAGTGTCGACGTACCGGCCCGCGACGGCGAGGTCGACTCCTCCGGGCTCACCTACGCCCGCGCGTTCGACGACCCGGCCTTCCGGGAGCGGTTCGCGGCCGCGGTGAAACCGCTGCTGGCCGAAGGTGAGGTCGTCGGCCTGCCGGCGGTGCTGGGGCTGACCCCGACCGCCTGGTCCGACGTCGCCGAACGGCTCGGCCACCCCGTGTTCGAGATCCCGCTTCCGCCCCCGTCGGTGCCGGGGATGCGCCTGAACGAGGCCCTGCTCGCCGCGGCGAAGGCCGCCGGCGTCCGGGTCGTCAACGGCACCCGGGTCTTCGCCGCCCGGGTGGAGGACGGGGTCGTCCGGGGCGTGACCGTCGCCACCGCCGGGGCCCCGCGTGAGTTCACCGGGGACGCCTTCATCCTGGCCACCGGAGGGTTCGAGTCCGGAGCCCTGGAGCTGGACTCCTACGGCAAGGTCACCGAAACCCTGTTCGGGCTGCCGCTGGCCGGCCTGGACAAGCAGCCGTTGGTGCACGGCGACTACTGGGGCGCGCAGCAGCCGCTGTTCGAGGTCGGCGTCCGCGTCGCAACCGACATGCGGGTGATCGACGAGTTGGGCGCGGTCGTCCATCCCAACCTGTACGCCGCCGGCGGCATCATCGGTGGTTCGACGCGCTGGGCGGAGAAATCCGGGGACGGGATCGCGCTGGGCAGCGCCGTCCGGGCCGCCGACTCGATCCTGGAGGTTCTGGCATGAGTGGTCTTGAGTTCGCCGGTCACGAGCTGGCCCGTACCAGCCTCGACGCCTGCGTGAAGTGCACGATCTGTGAGACGGCCTGTCCGGTCTCGGCGGTGACCCCGCTGTTCTCCGGGCCGAAGTTCGTCGGCCCGCAGGCGGAGCGGTTCCGCGACGGCGAGAGCGTCGACCACTCCCTCGACTACTGCTCCAGTTGCGGTACCTGCACGCTGGTCTGCCCCCAGGGCGTCCAGATCGCCGAGTTGAACAGCCAGGCGCGCGCGGTGATGAAGGCCGACCACATGCCGCTGCGTGACCGCCTGATCGGGCAGACCGTGCTGATGGGCAAGGCGATGACCCCGGTCGCGCCGATCGCCCGGGCGGCGTTGAACAACAAGCCGATCCGCACCCTGATGGAGGCTGTCGTCGGCATCCACCGCAACGCCCCGATGCCGCCGGCCCAGTCCCAGACGTTCGCGAGCTGGTGCGCGAAGCGTCCCAAGCCCGCCAAGGCGCCCACCCGCGGGTCGCTGGTGTTCTTCCACGGCTGCGCGGGAGGCTACTTCGAGGTGGAGACCTCGAAGAAGACCGTCGAGGTGCTGGAGCACCTGGGCTACGAGGTGCTGGTGCCCAGGCAGGGCTGCTGCGGCCTGGCCCAGCAGTCGAACGGGTTGTTCGACCAGGCCACCGCCTCGGTGCTGAAACTGTGCGATGACCTGCGTTCGTCCGGGCGGGACCTGACCATCATCTCCTCCTCCGGCTCCTGCACCGGGATGCTCAAGCACGAGGCGCACGAGATCATGGGGGTCACCGACGACCGCCTGAAGGACGTCGGGACGCGGATCCGCGACATCATGGAGTTCCTGCTCGACCTGCACGACGCCGGTGAGTTGCCGACGGACTTCGCCCGGGTCGACATGACCGTGCCCTACCACGCGCCGTGCCAGCTGAAGAGCCAGGGCATCGGCATGCCGGCGGTGGAGGTGCTGCGGCTGATCCCGGGGCTGACGGTGGTGGAGTCCGGCAAGATCTGCTGCGGTATCGCCGGCACCTACGGGCTGAAGAAGGAGAAGTACGACGTCGCCCAGGCCGTCGGACGCCCGCTGTTCGAGATGGTCAAGGCGACCAACCCCGACCTCGCCCTGTGCGACACCGAGACCTGCCGCTGGCAGATCGAGCAGTCCTCCGGGGTGAAGACCGAGCACCCGATCTGGATGGTCCACCGCGCCTACGGCCTGCTGTAGCCCTCGGGCGTTCACCAGAGGTTCGCCGCCTCGGGCCCGGCCCCCTCACCCCTGGTGGCGGGGCCGGTGCCATCCCGCGGAAGGCAGCCCGGGTCAGCCGCGGTCGCCGAACGCCCGGACGAACACCGGCACCTCGACCGTCGAGCCGGCCCGGTCGTACCGGTAACCGGCGCCGTCGAAGTCCTTGAGCCTGCCAGGGCTGCGGACCCGGTTGCGCACCAGCCAGCCGGCCAGCTCGCCCCGGGCCCGCTTGGCGAAGAACGACACCACGCTGCGCCGTCCCCGGGCGTCGGTGTCCTCGAAACGCGGGCAGACCATCGTGACGCCCAGGTCGCCGGGACGCACCGCGCTGGAGTACTCCACCGACGCCAGGTTCAGCACCACCGACGCGCCCGGCGACGCGTCCAGGTCGGCGCCGAGGAGGTCGGTGATCCTCGCCCCCCACCACTGGTACAGGTTGCGGCCCCGATCGGTGGCCAGCCGGGTGCCCATCTCCAGCCGGTAGGGCTGGATCAGGTCCAGGGGACGGAGCACCCCGTACAGCCCCGACAGGATCCGCACGGTCTTCTGCGCCTCGGTGTAGTCGCGGGTGTCGAACCGGTTCCGCACGTCCAGTCCCTGGTAGACGTCGCCGTTGAAGGCCAGCACGGCCGGGCGGGCGTTGCGCCGGGTGAACGGGGTCCGGAAGGACGCCCACCGTTCAGCGTTCAGGGCGGCCAGTTCGTCGGAGATGCCGGCCAGCGCGGCCAGGTCGGCCACCGACTTGGTGCGCATCACCTCGACCAGCCGCTCCGCCTCGGCCAGCAGCCGGGGCTGGGTCGGCGTCACCCGGGGCGGGGTGGATTCGAAGTCCAGTGACTTCGCCGGCGAGAGCAGGATCAGCACGCGGCGAGCATAACCACGCCGGCGCCCGGCGTCACCGCCGGGCGGTGCGCCGGTAGCAGGCCCGACGGCGGATCGGGCGGGAATCACCGGGGCGGCGTCGCGGTTACCCGCAGTGTCAAGACCCGGTGCTCGCTAGGCTGGGCACCCACCCGAACCTGCACGAGGAACTCCATGTCCGCCATCCGCGAGGTCATCATCGTCGGCTCCGGCCCGGCCGGCTACACCGCCGCCATCTACGCCGCCCGCGCCGGGCCTGAAGCCGCTGGTCTTCGAGGGTTCGCTGACCGCCGGCGGTGCGCTGATGAACACCACCGACGTCGAGAACTTCCCCGGCTTCACCGACGGCATCATGGGCCCGGACCTGATGCTGAGCGATGCGCGCCCAGGCCGAGCGGTTCGGCGCCGAGATCATCACCGACGACATCGTCTCGGTCGACCTGCACCGGCCCGGTCAAGACGGTCACCGACGGCGCCGGCAAGACCTACTCCGCGCCCGCGGTGATCCTCGCGATGGGGTCGGGCTACCGCAAGCTCGGCGTCCCCGACGAGGAGGCGTTCGCGGACACGGCGTCTCCTGGTGCGCCACCTGCGACGGCTTCTTCTTCCGCGACAAGGACATCGCCGTCGTCGGCGGCGGCGACTCCGCGATGGAGGAGGCCACCTTCCTGACCCGGTTCGCCCGGACGGTGACCATCATCCACCGGCGCGACGAGCTGCGCGCCTCCAAGATCATGGTCGACCGGGCCAAGGCCGACCCGAAGATCCGGTTCGCCTGGAACGCGGTGGTCGCCGACATCCACGGCGACCAGACGCTCACCGGCGTCACGCTGACGCGACACCGTCACCGGCGACGACCCGCGAGCTCGGCGCGTCCAGGGACTGTTCGTCGCGATCGGGCACGACCCGCGCTCGGAGCTCGTCCGCGGGCAGGTCGAGCTCGACGCCGAGGGCTACGTGCTGGTCGACGCACCGAGCACCCGCACCAACCTCGCCGGCGTCTTCGCCGCGGGCGACCTCGTCGACCACACCTACCGCCAGGCGATCACCGCCGCCGGCACCGGCTGCGCCGCGGCGCTGGACGCCGAGCGGTACCTCGCCTCGTTGTCCGACGCGGCCGCTAGCGTCAACCCTGTTCCCGCCCACGCCTGAGGAGTCCGGACATGTCAGATGTTGCCGACGTCACCGATGCCACCTTCGCCGAGCTGGTGCTCAAGTCGCCCAAGCCGGTCGTGGTCGACTACTGGGCCGACTGGTGCGCCCCGTGCAAGCAGCTCTCCCCGATCATCGATGAGCTCGCCCGCGACCACGGCGACAAGGTGACCTTCCTGAAGCTGGACACCAACACCAACCCGGAGGTACCCACCCAGCACGGCGTCCTCGGCCTGCCCACGATCCACGTGTTCGTCGACGGCGAGGTGGTGAAGGCCTTCACCGGCGCCAAGCCCAAGTCCGTGCTGCTGAAGGCCATCGAGGACTACCTCTGAGCTTCGTGGGCCGGTCGCCGGCGGAACCGGCGGCCCCCCGCCCGGCCGGCATTGGGCGACCAGACCGGCATTGCGCACCCGGGGCTGACCAGCTCAGCGGCCGCGAACCCGGCCGATCGCACCGCCGGCCGGCTCGGGCGGGTTCGCCGGGCGCAACGAGCTGAGCAGCCGCTCCATCATGGCGCGGACGCCGTTCCGTTCGCTCAGCACCGCGCGGTCGAGGTCGAGGTGCCACAGCCGGTCCTCCAGGCCGCGGGTGAAACCGATGGCCCTCAGGAACTCCCGTGGCGGTGCCTGGCAGGTCACGCTGTGCCTGCTGCCCCTGGCCAGCATCAGGTGGGCGCGCTGCGCGACCAGCCCGGACGCGGCGGTCCGCACCAGCTGCCTCCCGTAGCCCGCCCGGGTCCGGCCCGGACGCACCCACACCGCCGTCACCACGGCCTGCCCCGGCTCGTCGGCGGGGGCGAGCAGCAGGAGCCCCGCCACCTCGCCGTCCTCGACCAGCTTGACCCCGCACCAGCCCCACACCGTGGCTGCCGCGGCGGCCGAGGGCGTGTCGGACGACAGGGTGCGTCCGCAGTACGGGCAGGGCAGCCCGGAGAGCTCGGTCAGCGTCACCATCGACAGCCTCGGCATGCCACCCCCTGATTGATCGCCACCGCCGCAGTGGGTCGGTTTCATCCTAGGCGGCTGGTGAGGCAGTCTGGTGCGGTGAGCCTGCCAGAGCCGTCCCGCCGCGACACCCGGCTGGACCCCTACATCGACGCGTACGCCGAACGCACCCACGGGCTGACGGTCTCCGCCGTCCGGGCCCTGTTCGCGGTCGCCAACCGTCCCGAGGTGGTCTCACTGGCCGGCGGTATGCCGAACATCACCGACCTGCCCCGCGAGGCTCTCGCCCGCGCCGTCGACCGGCTGATCACCGAGCGCGGGACGCAGGCGATGCAGTACGGGTCGGGCCAGGGCGAGCCGTTCATGCGCGACAAGATCGTCGAGGTGATGGCCGAGGAGGGCATCCACGCCCACGCCGACGACATCGTGGTCACCTGCGGCTCCCAGCAGGCCCTCGACCTGGTCACCCGGGTGTTCTGCGATCCCGGGGACGTCGTGCTCGCCGAAGCGCCCAGCTACGTCGGGGCGCTGGGCACGTTCCACGCCTACCAGTGCCAGGTCGTCCACGTCGCGATGGACGACTCCGGCATCGACCCCGTCGCCCTGCGGGCGGCCCTGGTCAGCCTCAAGGCCGCCGGCAAGCGGGTGAAGTTCCTGTACACGATCCCGAATTTCCAGAACCCCACCGGCGTCACCCAGACCCTGGAGCGCCGCCGGGCGATCATCGAGATCGCCAGGGAGCACGACCTGCTGGTGCTGGAGGACAACCCGTACGGGCTGCTCAGCCTCGACGCGAGACCGTTGCCGGCGCTGCGGTCGATGGACGCCGACAAGGTCGTCTACCTGGGTTCGTTCTCCAAGATCTTCGCCCCCGGCTTCCGGGTCGGCTGGGCGCTGGCGCCCCACGCCGTCCGGGAGAAACTGGTGCTCACCCAGGAAGCGGCCACCCTGTGCCCCCCGGTGTTCAGCCAGTACGCGATCGCCACCTACCTCGACGAGTTCGACTGGCGCGCCCAGATCACGGTGTACCGGGACATGTACCGGCAACGCCGCGACGCCTTGCTGGCCGGCCTCTCCGAGCACATGCTGGAGGGCACCACCTGGACGCGCCCCGACGGCGGCTTCTTTGTCTGGGTGACGCTGCCCGAGGGACTGGACAGCCAGTCGATGCTGCCCCGGGCGGTCACCGCGCGGGTGGCCTACACCCCGGGTACCGCGTTCTACGCCGACGGCCTGGGCAGCCGCAACCTGAGGCTCTCGTTCTGCTTCCCCACCCCGGAGCGCATCCTCGAGGGCACCCGCCGGCTGGGCGAGGTGCTGAAGGCGGAGGTAGACCTGCACCGCACCTTCGGCCTCGGCGCCGAGACCCACCGCCACCACGACCTCACCGCCGGACCGGCACCCGACATCAGTTAGGCACACCATGAACGACAGCGAAACCCACGGCCCGATCGTCGTGCTCGCCGGGGGGCTCTCCCACGAGCGGGACGTGTCCCTGCGCTCCGGCCGCCGCGTCGCCCAGGCCCTGCGGGACCAGGGCCGCGAGGTGGTCGAGTCCGACCTCACCCCCGACCTGGTGGAGCTGCTGCGCAGCCTGCCCAACCCGGTCGCCTTCCCGGTGCTGCACGGCGGCGTGGGTGAGGACGGCGGGCTCCAGCAGGTACTCTCCCTGCTCGACGTCCCCTACGTGGGCTCCGAGCCGGCCGCCTGCCGCCGCTCGTTCAACAAGGCCGTCAGTGGTCCCCTGATCGCCCAGGCCGGCCTCGCCCGGCCCCAGCAGGCCGCGCTGCCGCACGACATGTTCCGGGAACTCGGGGCGGCCGCCCTGGTCAGGGCGCTCGGCGAACGGATCGGCTTCCCCATGATCGTCAAGCCCGCGCGCAGCGGGTCCGCGCTGGGCTGCGCCAAGGTGACCGAGGAGGGCCAACTCCCCTCCGCCATGGTGTCGGCCTACGCCTACGGCGAGCTGGCGGTGCTCGAGGAGTTCGTCGAGGGCGCCGAGGTTGCCGTGACCGTGGTCGAGCTGGACGGCCAGGCCGTCCCGCTGCCGGCGGTCGAGATCCGGCCGAACTCGGGGATCTACGACTACACCGCGCGCTACACCGCCGGCGAGACCCGGTTCATCGTGCCGGCGACACTCGGCGACGCGGTCGCGAAGGCCTGCGCCGACCTGGCTGTCAACGCGCACCGGGTGCTGGGGTTGCGGGACCTGTCCCGGGCCGACATCATCGTCCGCCCCGACGGCACCCCGGTGTTCATCGAGATCAACTCGGCCCCCGGGATGACCGAGACCTCGCTGATGCCGCAGGCGGTCGAGGCGGCCGGCTACGACTTCGGGCTGCTGTGTGCCCAGCTGGTCGACAACGCGTGGGCCCGGCGCACCCGGTAGCGCCGGCCGACCCCATGCAGGACCCTCGCCCCGCCGGGCCCCCGCCGGGTTCACGGCTGAAACAGTGGCTGGTGGCGCTGCTCGGGGCTGCCCTGTGCGTCGTCATGCTCGGGCTGGGGCTCTGGCAGATGCAGGTCTTCGAGGACCGGGAGGACGCCTCCGCGGCCGCCCGGGCGGAGGAACCGCCGGTGCCACTGCTACCCCTGGTGAACTCCGACGGGACGGTCGGCGACGTGTACGGCCGGCAGGTGCTGGTCGAGGGACGCTACCGGCCCGGCCAGGAGGTGATGGTGGTGGCCGAGGACCAGTCGGTACGGGTGCTGTCGGCGTTCCAGCTCGATGACGGCCGGGTGCTGGCGGTGGTCCGGGGCACCCTCGGGACCGTCACGGCCCCAGCCCCCCCACCGCCGGCGGGGAAGCTCCGGCAGGGCGGGGTGTTCCTGCCCTCGGAGCCGGGCGCCGATCATGCGGTGCCGCCGGACACGCTCGGGTCCGTCCGGCTGCCGGCGCTGGCGCAGGACTGGCCGCAGCAGCTTCTGCCCGGGTTCATCACCTTGTCGCAGGCCGATGCGCAGGCCCAGGGACTGATCCCGGCCGCGCTGGCCCTCCCCTCCGGCGAGGGCTCGGTGCAGAACATCGGCTACGCCCTGCAGTGGTGGGTGTTCGCGGCTTTCGGCGCGTTCATGACCGTCCGGTTCGTCCGGACGCTGGGACAACAGGGCTCGCTGGGTACGCTGTCGGAGGAGGAGGACCAATGACCCGAGCCGAGGCTGTGACCGCGCCGCCGATCCCCCCGGAGAAGGTGCCGGGGATCCGAGCCGCCCTGTTGCGCTATCGGGTCATGGCCTACCTGGTGGGCGCCCTGCTGGTCGTGCTGGTGGTGGTCGGCATGCCGCTGAAGTACTTCGCCGACTTCGGCGCCGTGGTCACCTGGACCGGTGTTCCCCACGGCTACCTCTACATGCTGCTGCTGTTCACGGCCTACGACCTCGGCCGGCGCGTGCACTGGCCCTGGGGGCGGCTGATCGTCATCGCCCTGGCCGGTACGGTGCCGTTCCTGTCCTTCTGGGCCGAGCACGCCGCCCGCACCGACGTGCGGGCACGGCTGAGGGCCGTGCTGGCCGAGCCCGCCCCCGGCGCCCCCTGAGTAGCGCCGTGCCACCGGTGGGCTCCCCGGCCGGCGGCCGTGGCCGGATCGTCGCGGTGTCGCCGGAGCGCCACCCGGAGTGCCTGGCCCTGCTGCGGGAGTCCTTCGGGACCGTCACCGCCCAGTTCGGGATCACCGCGGAGAACACCCCGTCCAATCCGGCGTTCTGGGACGGCCCCGACCTGGAACGGGTCGCGTCCCGGACCCAGCTGTTCGCGGTCGAGGACGGGGGCCGGCTCCTCGGGTGCGCCTTCCTCGCCGCGTCCCCGTCGCGTCCCCGCACCTGGGTGCTGAGGCACCTCGCCGTCCTTCCCGCTTCCCGTCACCAGGGCCACGGCGAGGCTCTCGTGGCCGAGTCGGCCCGGCGGGCACGCGAAGGCGGTGCCCGGGTGCTGCGGATCGGCGTGCTGGCCGCCGACACCGGCCTCACCGGTTGGTACCGGCGGCTCGGCTTCGAGACCGTCGAGACCGGGGTGCGGTACCCCGGACTGGTGTTCGCCGTCGACTACCTCGAACGAGCCTTGTAGTTAACATATCGATATAGCGTTATGTCAATAAGGGTATTAGTCGTTCAAGGTCCTCTGGTCCGGCGAACTCGATCACGATCCGGCCCTTGCTGCGGCCCTCGCTGACGAGCACCCGGGTGTCCAGGCGTTCGCTGAGCTCCCGCTGGAGCTCGGTTGCCTGTGCGGACAGTTCCACCGGGTGCTGCTGGCGCGGAGCCCGTCGGGACCCGTGCTCCCCCACCGCCACGATCTCCTCGGTCGCACGTACCGACAGGCCCTCTGCCACGACCCTCGTGGCCAGGTGTTCCATGGCTCCGCCGTCGGGGAGCATCAGGATGGCACGGGCATGCCCTGCACTGAGGACGCCGGCGGCCACTCGCCGCTGCACCGGGGCCGGGAGCTGGAGCAGCCTGATGGTGTTCGAGATCTGCGGCCGGGACCGCTTGATCCGGACCGACAGCTCCTCCTGGGTGCAGTGGAAGTCGCTCATCATCTGCTGGTAGGCCGCGGCTTCCTCCAGCGGGTTCAGTTGCGCGCGATGCAGGTTCTCCAGCAGCGCGTCCCGCAGCAGGTCTGCGTCCTCGGTGCGCCGGACGATCGCCGGGATCGTCTGCCTCCCGGCGTGCTGGTGGGCGCGGAGGCGCCGCTCCCCCATCACCAGTTCGTACTGCCCGGCCTCGAGGGGACGCACCACGATCGGCTGCAACAGTCCGACCTCCTCGATCGAGGCGACGAGCTCGGCCAGGGCGTCCTCGTCGAACACTGCGCGTGGCTGCCGGGGGTTCGGCCGGATCGCCGCCACCGGGAGGTCCGCGAACCGCGCGCCGGCGGGAACCTGCGCCCCCGGCGTCGCGTCGTGCGGGGCGAGCTCAGGGTCGGTGCGCTGGAGCAGGTCGCCCAACCCCCGGCCGAGTCCGGTGTGTCGGGGTGCGTTCATGCGCTCTTCTCCTGGTGCTGGCGGGGCTGGGCGCCACGTTCGGCAATTTCGGTCGCGGCATCGAAGTAGGCCTGGGCGCCGGCGGACGCCGAATGGTAGGTGAGCACCGACTGGCCGTAGCTCGGGGCCTCCGACACGCGCACCGAGCGGGGGATCGCGGCCCTCAGGGTCTCCGCCGGGAAATGCTGGCGCACTTCGGCAGCCACCTGCGAGGCGAGCCGGGTGCGTCCGTCATACATGGTGAGCAGGACGGTGGAGAGGTAGAGGTGGTCGTTCATCGACCCCTTCACCAGGTTGATCGTGCGCAGCAACTGGGACACGCCCTCGAGCGCGTAGTACTCGCACTGGATCGGGATCAGGATCTCCTCGGCAGCCACCAAGGCGTTGAGGGTGAGCAGGCCCAGCGACGGGGGACAGTCGATCAGGACGTAGTCGGGCGCGTACCGGGCGTTGAACGTTCGCAGGGCGTTCAGCAGACGGCTCTCCCGGGCGGGCGTGCTGACCAGACCGATCTCAGCCCCGGCCAGGTCGATGGTGGCGGGCAGCACCCAGAGGCCGGGCGCCTCCGGAGATCGCTTGATCAGCGTGGCGATCGGGGAGTTGGCGGTCAGCACCTCGTAGGTCCCCTGGACTCCCTCGTGGTGTTCGATCCCCAGTGCGGTCGACGCGTTGCCCTGGGGGTCGAGGTCGATCACCAGCACACTGAGCCCACCCAGGGCCAGCGCGGTCGCGACATTCACCGCCGTGGTGGTCTTGCCGACGCCACCCTTCTGGTTCGCGATCACCAGCGTGCGCGTGCGAGGGGGTTTGGGCAGCGTTGTTTCACGTGAAACACCGAAGTCGAGGTCGTCGGGCTCCTCGCTGAGCGGCTCGCCGAACTCGGGCTCGTCGAACACCACCCGTCGGGGCGTGGGTGGGGGAGTGATGGTCATAGCGCTCCTGCAAGACGTTTCACGTGAAACATCAGGATAGGGGGTCTGGCTGACGCTTCCGGACGGGGAACCCGCAGGCAGGCCCGCGGGTAGGCCGTCGCGGCAGCCGTCCCTGGGTCGCCGGTGACTCCCGCAGCCGCCCTCAAGGACGAAAGGACCTCGCCACCTCGATGGCCCAGGTGGTTTCGTCCGTGCCCGGGACGAGGAACTCGTGCACGGTCGCCGTCAGTCGCCGCTTACGGAGCAGGGGCGCCGCCTCCGCCACCTCGTCCGTGGCGGTGGAGCCCTTCAGGGCGACGATGCGTCCACCCGGCGCGACCAGCGGCAGGCACCAGCCGATCAGCCGGGGGAGCGGGGCGAGCGCCCGTGACGTGACCACGTCGTAGCAGTCCCGGTGGTCCTCGGCCCGGGACCGGACGACCTCAACCCTGCCGTTGAGGCCGAGCTCGGCGACCGCCAGCTCAAGGAAGTTCGACCCGCCGCAGCAACGACTCCAGCAGGGTCACCCGAAGGTCGGTCCGCAGGATCGCCAGCGGAATCCCCGGGAGGCCTGCACCGCTCCCGACGTCCACGATCGATGCACCCACCGGGAGCAAGGACTCCGCTGCCAGCGAGTTGAGCACGTGGCGTTCCCAGAGACGGTCGCCCTCGCGGGGACCGACCAGCCCCCAGTCGATTCCTCGACTAGACAATATATCGACATATCGCTGGGCGATCTTCTCTCCGTCACCGAAGACCGAAGCCCGCGGGTCCACCGGACTCAGGGCCTGGGCAGCACCACGACGCGCCGCTGCGGCTCCTCGCCCTCGGACTCGCTGACCAACCCCGCCGCGGCAACCGCGTCATGCACGATCTTGCGCTCGAACGGGTTCATCGGCGACAGCCGTACCGCTTCCCCGGAGTCCTTCACCTCGGCCACGGCTTCCGCAGCGAGCTCCTGGAGAACCGCGCGCCGCTTGTCCCGGTGGCCCCCGATGTCCAGCATCAGCCGGCTGCGGTGACCGGTCTCGGTCATGACCGCCAGCCGGGCCAGCTCCTGGAGCGCCTCCAGCACCTCGCCCTCGCGTCCGATCAGCACGTCGCCATCGGTGAGGATCGACACGTGAGCCCGGCCACCCTCGATGAAGGTGTCGATGTCGCCGTCCAGGTCGGCGATGTCGAGCAGCTCCTCAAGGTAGTCCGCGGCGATCTCGCCCTCTGTCTCCAGTACCGACTCCTTCTTCGACCGCGGCGCCTCAGCTGCGTCGTCGGCCTCCGGGGAACCCGCCGCAGCGGCCTCGTCGGCCTCCGCATCGGCAACCTCCGCGGCGGGCGCGTCGACCACCTCGGCGGCGGGGGCGTCAGCACCCTCGATGTCGAGAACCTCGTTCACGTCTTCTGTCACGTTTCGTACTCCTTGCTAACTACTGCTTGCGGGCGGCGCGGGTGCTCTTTCGAGGCTGCTGCCGCTGGATGACCTGTCGCTGGACGGACGGTGCGTCGGCCCCGTCCGTGGTCGTGTCGGGGGTGGCCGAGCCCTGCCGCGCCACCTTGGACGGATCGACGTCGCCCGTCGCCGGGCGCTTGCGGGAGTTCCCGCGCCGCTTGGCTGCGATCGCCTCCGGGTCGCGGCCCTTCGCGCGCATCCGCTCCTCCCAGTCGACGTAGGCCGGGGTGCCGGGGGCGGGGTTGTTGTGGATCAGCAGGTACTGCTGGCCCATCGTCCACAGGTTCGTGGTCAGCCAGTAGATCAGCACCCCGATCGGGATGTTCACGCCCATCACCAGGTACATGGCCGGGAAGATGTACAGCATCATCTTCTGCTGCTGCGCCATCTGCCCGGTGAGGGCCTCCGGAGGCATGTTCTTGCGCATGAGCTGCAGCTGGGTGATGAACAGCACGACCGTCATCAGCACGACCAGGGTCGCGGTCACCCACTGATTCGCCCCGAAATCGCCCTCGATCGGCCAGAACGTCGACGACAGCTGCGCGCCGAAGATCTTCGCGTTGTGCAGCGACTCCGACAGCGCGAGGTCCTGCTGGAAGAAGTAGCCGATCGGGTCGTCCGGCGTCCGGGAGACGCTGTTCAGCACGTAGAACAGCGAGAGGAAGATCGGCATCTGCAGCAGCAACGGCAGGCAGGACGCCATCGGGTTGACGCCCTCCTCCTTGTAGAGCTTCATCGTCTCCTGGCCGAGCCGCTCCCGGTCGTGGCCGAACTTGTCGTTCAGCTCCTTCACCTTCGGCGAGATCAGCTGCATGTTGCGCGCGGAGTTGATCTGGCGCACGAACAGCGGGATCAGCGCGGTCCGGATCACCACGGTGAGCAGCACGATGGACAGCGCCCAGGTCGCACCGAAGGCGGTGTTCATCCCCAGCGAGGTGAGAACCCAGTGGAAGCCCACCAGGATGCCGGACACCGCCCAGTACAGCGGCGTCATCATCGCGCCGAGCACGCCCAGGAAGTCGTCCCACAGGTTCAGCGGAAGCAGCAGCAGGGTCAAGGAGTTCATGTCACCTCGTGAACGTGCGAACACGTCCGGTCAGGGGCCGTTTCGGCCGGATGGGCTTTGGCTGCCTGTTCGGCAGCCCAGGCTTCGGCAGCCGGCGTGCCCGGCACGGGGTCGTAACCGCCCAGCGACCACGGGTGGCAACTGGCCAGCCGGCGCGTCGCGAGCCAGGAGCCCTTCACCGCCCCGTGAACGGTCACCGCCTCCAGGGCGAAGGCCGAGCAGGACGGGTAGTACTTGCACACATTGCCGTACAGCGGACTGATCATCGCACGGTAGGCCCTGAGCACACCGATCAGCAGGTACTTCATCCGGCCAGCCGATCCAGGCAGGTCCTCAGCGCCGAGGGAGAAGTCCCCGGCCAGGTCGGCGCTGCTCGCCGGCGGCAACGCCCGCACCACCAGGTCGACCGCGAACGGGACGGTCGGCAGCGACGCCGAGGCCAGGTGCCGCAACCGCCGCTTCACCCGGTTCCGGCTGACGGCGTTACCCACAGCCCGGGAGACGACGAAGCCCGCCCGCGAGCGGGCGAGTGCCGACGCGGCGGGCATGCACGACCAGGCTGGTGCGTCCGCAGCGGACGCCCTGGCGCAACGTGTCGCGGAAGTCCTCGGGCGAACGCAACCGCGACTCGGCAGGCAGCACCGCGAGCCGGCTCAGCCGGCCAGGCGGATCGCGGCCCCGGCGGCGGCGGGCCGAGATGATGGCGCGACCCGCGCGGGTCCGCATGCGGAGACGGAAGCCATGGGTGCGGCTGCGACGCCGGTTGCTCGGCTGGAAAGTGCGCTTGCTCACGCGAGTGCTCCCAAGTTCGGTTGTTCTCGGATCAGATGCGCCCACTCGGACGCACGGTGCGCTGTGGACAGCGACTGCCCAACTCTACGCGGCGCTACCGAACTCCGGCAAACCGAACCATGCCCGACCGTCCCGTCGAGCCGACACGCCGTAACAGTGATTAGCTTTTCTCGAAACCGTTTGCGCCCACGCCCGGACCTCGCTAGGTTGCTTTAGGCCGACGGGGGCCGTCACCCCCGGAGTCGCTGTACTCGTGCACAGTCTGTGGACAACCGTGTGGAAACCTGGCTGGGGCAGGTAGAAGGAGCCAAAGCAGGACCCATGTCGCAGCCACCCGTCAACTCCATCTCCGAGCCGGCCAACTCGCCGGATCTGGCAGCAGCGTGGACCCACGTGTGGACAGCGTCCGATCCGGTCAGCCGGGGCTGGCTCCAGGGCATGCGCCCGGTCGCCCTCCATGACTCGCTGGTGATCCTGGCGGTGCCGAACGAGTTCACCCGGGACCGGGTGGAGAGCCGGTTGCGGCCGGCCATCGAACAGCAACTCAGCGACTTCTACTCCCGGCCGATCCGGCTGGCCATCGACGTCGACCCCTCGGTGGGGGAGGACGAGCCCCGGCTGCCGGCCGAGCCCGAACCCGAACCGCCGCCGGCGACTCCCCGTCCCGCTGCGGGGGCGGGACGCAACGGGGACCGGCTGAACCCGAAGTACTCCTTCGAGACCTTCGTGATCGGCAACTCCAACCGGTTCGCGCACGCCGCGGCGGTCGCGGTCGCCGAGGCGCCCGGCAAGGCCTACAACCCGCTGATGATCTACGGCGACTCGGGGCTGGGCAAGACCCACCTGCTGCACGCGGTCGGCCACTACATCCGCAACTACTACGACCGGGTCCGGGTCAAGTACGTCTCCACCGAGGAACTCACCAACGACTTCATCAACGCCGTCTCCGACAACCGGACGGCCGACTTCCGGCGGCAGTACCGCGAGGTCGACGTGCTGCTGATCGACGACATCCAGTTCCTGGAGGGCAAGATCCAGACCCAGGAGGAGTTCTTCCACACCTTCAACACCCTGCACACCGCCCAGAAGCAGATCGTGCTCACCTCCGACCGTCCGCCGAAGGGCCTCGAGGCCCTGGAACCGCGGCTGCGCAGCCGGTTCGAGTGGGGCCTGATGACCGACATCCAGCCGCCCGACCTGGAGACCCGGATCGCGATCCTGCGCAAGAAGGCGGCTGCCGAGCGGCTCACCGCCGGCCCGGACGTGCTGGAGTTCATCGCCAGCCGGATCCAGACCAACATCCGCGAGCTCGAGGGCGCGCTGATCCGGGTCACCGCGTTCGCCAGCCTCAACCGCCAGGAGGTCGACCTGGCGCTGGCCGAGGTGGTGCTGAGCGACCTGATCCCCGAGGGTGCGGAGACCCAGATCACCTCGTCCGCGATCATGACCCACGTCGCCGGCTACTTCGAGCTCACCGTCGAGGAGCTCTGCGGGCAGAGCCGCACGCACGTGCTGGTCACGGCCCGGCAGATCGCCATGTACCTGTGCCGCGAGCTCACCGACCTGTCGCTGCCCAAGATCGGCCAGCTGTTCGGCGGCCGCGACCACACCACGGTGATGCACGCCGACCGCAAGATCCGCCAGCTGCTGCGGGAGCGCCGCAGCGTGTTCAACCAGATCACCGAGCTGACCAACCGGATCAAGCAGTCCCCGCTGCGTTGACCAACCGCCGTTGCCCGAACGCCGGTGTCCCCCTTCCGGGTGACTGTGCACCGCTGTGGAAAAACCTGGGGAGAATGCCGGGGGCCGTGTGCAGGACCCGTGCCGCCCCGGCGTCGTCCGCAGATCCTCCCCGTGTAGTTCCCGGTTTTCCACAGGTCGGACCCACCGGCCCAACCGCGATCGACAGGCCCGTTCGCCGGTTATCCACCGAATCCACAGCCGCTATGACCATGACGAATTGATAGTTCTCCAGGTTCGATCAAAGTCAGGTCGTCCACACCTGGGGGTGGACGCACCCGACAGCGAGGCGTTCCACTCGGTAGCGCCACGGGCCGACCCGGCGCCGATATGATCAACCGACCATGCGTGTGAGTACCAAGGAGCAATGGTGAAGATCCGTCTCGACCGTGACGTCCTGGCCGAAGCCGTGCAGTGGGCTGCCCGCAGCCTGCCGACCCGTCCGAGCGTCCCGATCCTGGCCGGTTTGCTGGTCAAGGCGTCCGGGGGCCAGGTCGTGATGAGCAGCTTCGACTACGAGACGTCCGCGCAGATCACCGTGAAGGCGGAGGTCACCGATGACGGGATCGCCCTGGTGTCGGGACGCCTGCTGGCCGACATCGCGCGCTCGCTGCCGAACAAGCCGGTGGACGTCACTGCCGACGAGACCCGCATGGAACTGGTCTGCGGCACTGCCCGGTTCACCCTGCAGACGCTCCCGGTTGCCGACTACCCTGCGCTGCCCGAGATGCCGGAGGCCGCCGGGACGATCACGGCCGACGAGTTCGCCCGGGCCGTCGGACAGGTCGTGATCGCTGCCGGACGCGACGAACTGCTGCCGGTGTTCACCGGCGTACGGATGGAGATCGACGGCGACACCGTGTCGTTGCTGGCCACCGACCGCTACCGGATGGCGCTGAAGGAACTGGCCTGGAGCCCGCGGACCAGCAACGGCGAGGGCGCCGCGCTGGTGCCGGCGCGGGTGCTGGCCGAGACCGCCAAGAGCATGACCGCGGGGGAGTCGGTGACGCTGAGCCTGTCGTCGGCGGCGACCGGCGACGGCCTGATCGGGTTCGAGGGCACCGGCGCGGCCGGCGTCCGGCAGATCACCACCCGGCTGCTGGACGGAGAGTTCCCGAAGGTGCGGCACCTGATGAACGTGCAGGCGATGGTGAGCGTCCGCGCGAACACCGCTGAGGTGATCGCCGCGGTGAAGCGGGTCGGCCTCGTGGCCGAGCGGAACACCTCCCTGCGGATGCTGATCGGCGACGGGTCGATCACGCTCGAGGCGGCGACCGGCGACCAGGCACAGGCCGTGGAGGCCCTGGAGGCCGTGGTGGCGGACACCACCGGCGGGGGCCTGTCGATCACCGCGGCCGGCTTCAACCCGCACTACCTGTCGGACGCGCTGGCCGCCCTGGACGCGCCCGTACGTCCAGTTCTCCTTCACCCAGCCCGGCAAGCCGTGCCTGCTCACCGGGCTCAACGAACTCGACGGGGAACCGCTGGCGGACTACAAGCACGTCATCATGCTGATGCGCCTGCCGGCGTAGGGAATCGTGGGCCGGAGGGTTATCGCTGCCCGAACCCGTCGGGATCCTCGGCTGGTTCCGGCGGGCTCGACCAGCGGCGGGTCGGGGAGACGGTTGTGTTCGTCACCCATCTGAGCCTGGCCGACTTCCGCTCCTACCCTCTGGTGGAGGTGCCGCTGGCGGCCGGGGTCACCGTGTTCACCGGGGCGAACGGGCAGGGCAAGACCAACCTGGTGGAGGCGGTGGAGTTCCTGGCCACGCTGGGTTCGCACCGGGTCGCCAGCGAGGCGCCGCTGATCCGGGTCGGTGCGCGAGCGGGCCATCCTGCGGGCCCGGGTGCAGGCCGGGCTGGACGACCCGCGGAGCCTGCTGCTGGAGGTCGAACTGATCCCGGGACGGGCCAACAAGGCGTCGCTGAACCGGTCGCCGCTGCGGCGTGCCCGCGACCTGCTGGGAGCCCTCCGGGTGGTGCTGTTCTCCCCGGAGGACCTGGCCGTGGTGAAGGGCGACCCGAGTGAACGACGCCGTTTCCTCGACGAGCTCATCGTGGCGCGCTGGCCGCGTCTGGCCGGCGTTCGGGCCGACTACGAGCATGCGCTGCGGCAGCGCTCGTCGCTGCTCAAGACGCTCGCCAGGGGCCCGCGCGGGGTCACCGACGACGTCGCCGCCACCCTCGAGGTCTGGGACGGTCAACTGGCCGCCTTCGGGGCGGAGATCGTGGCCGCGCGGCTGGTCACCCTGGCCGAGCTGCGTCCCCACCTGGCCTCGGCCTACGCCGACATCGCGCCCACCAACAACTCCGCTGACGCCACCTACCGGTCCGCGGCGCTGCCTGACCCGCCGATCCCCCCGGTGGAGGAGGCGACCATCGCCGGTCGGGCCGGCCGGCCCGGTCGCCGACCCGCCGGTGGAAGCCCCCGTCGGCGCCGGGGCCACCCCCGGCGTGGCGGAGATCGCCGAGCTGCTCAGGGAGGCGATGCGCCGGCGCCGGGGCGAGGAGATCGCCCGTGGCCTGTGCCTGGTCGGCCCGCACCGCGACGACCTGGTGCTCACCCTCGGTGACCTGCCCGGTGAAGGGCTACGCCTCCCACGGGGAGTCCTGGTCGATGGCCCTGGCGTTGCGGCTGGCGTCCTTCCAGCTGTTGCGCGCAGACGGGGTGGAGCCGGTGCTGGTGCTGGACGACGTCTTCGCCGAGCTGGACGAGACCCGGCGCGACCGCCTGGCCCAGCTGGTGTCGGACGCCGAGCAGGTGCTGGTCACGGCAGCGGTCAGCGCCGACGTGCCGGGGAGGCTGGCGGGACGGCGCTTCACGGTGCAGGCCGCCACGGTAACCCCGGAACCGGCGTTCGAGACCGGCGGGAGCCCGGGAGGGGACGCCGATGACTGAGGAAACCTCCCCGCACGACCCCCAGGGGATGGAGCTGGCCAAACGGATCGCCCGGGCGGCGCGTGGCGCCGCCCCGCGTCCGGCACCGCGCAAGCGCAAGCCTGCCGAACCGGGCGACGAGCCGACGCTGCTGGGCGAGGTCCTCAAGGAAGTGATCGACCAGGAGGGGTGGACGCGCAAGGTCAACGTGCACCAGTTGCTGGCCCGCTGGCCGCTGCTGGTCGGCCCGGTGAATGCCGCGCACTCGGTACCGGTGGGCTACGCCGACGCCGTCCTCACCGTCCGGGCCGAATCCTCGACCTGGGCGACGTCCCTGCGGACCATCGCGCCCCAGCTGGTGGCCGTGCTGAACGAGCAACTCGGCCAGGGCACCGTCACCCGGGTGGTCGTCCTCGGGCCTGAGGCCCCGAGCTGGAAGAAGGGACGCCGGTCCGTCCCCGGCCGTGGGCCCCGCGACACGTACGGGTGAGCGGTAGGACGAAGTAGTACGTTCCCCCGGCACGGCGGGAACCCGGGCGCGTCGCGCCGGACTCCGCTGAACCTCCGCCCGGGGTCGTTGCGACGCCGCGGGCAGCTGCGGCGTGTAGGTAGCAGGAACCACGAGAGGGAGACCGATGAGGATCTGGATACTGGCGATCGTCGTGGCCCTGGCCGGGTGCACGTCCCTCACCCCGGCTGCGCCCGCCGCCCCGCCGTCGCCGGTGTTGTTGGCCGCGCGGGAGGCGATGGGCGGGCTCTGCCGTGTGGATGCGCCCTGCGGGCACACCCTCACCGTGTTGACCGACGGCAGTTGGGAGTTGCAGGCCTTCGAGGGCCGCAAGGAGGGGGTCCTGACCCCGGATCGCCTCGCCCGGCTGGTCGACGCGGCGGCTGACACCGGGCTGGCCGCGGCCCCGGCGTTCACCGGCACCTGCCCGCTGGCCTACGACGGCGAGGAGGTCACCTACCGCTGGCGGGACGGGGACCGGATCCGGGAGGTCGGTTCCTGCGAGCGGGAGGTCGACCCGGCCGACCCGCTGGCGGCCGTCCTGGACGACCTCGCCGCAGACCTCGGCTGAGCCGGTCGCGATTCGCCGGTCCGAACCGGGGGTGCCGTTGACCCCGACGGCGGAGCGGCGTCGTCCCCGACGGGGGCGACGGGACGCCCTGATCGCGACGGCCGGAATCGGGCTTTCTGGCCGCCTGAGAGACCCGGACGCATACCCGACCCTGCACAAACCCCTGTCAGGGGCTGCGAAACGGCATCCCGGACCGCCCAGGCCCACATGCTGGTCCCCGGGGCCCAGGAATTCGTGGCCGATCGGGTAAGATGTCCCTGTTCCGGAGCGTGCCGCCGCTGCTCGCAGCCTGCGGCGCTTTCTTACGTCCGAAAGGGTTCTGAGTGACTGACGAGGCCAGTTCCGCCGTGTCCGCGGCCGCGGCCGCGCACGTTGCGGCAGGCAGCTACGACGCGTCCGCGATCACCGTCCTGGAGGGCCTGGAGGCCGTCCGCAAGCGTCCCGGCATGTACATCGGTTCCACCGGCGAACGCGGCCTCCATCACCTGGTGTACGAGGTCGTCGACAACGCCGTGGACGAGGCGCTGGCCGGCTACTGCGACACCATCCTGGTCGAGGTGCTCGACGACGGCGGCATCCGGGTGACCGACAACGGCCGGGGCATCCCGGTCAAGGAGCACCCGAAGGAGAAGATCTCCGCCCTCACCGTGGCGCTGACCATGCTGCACGCCGGCGGCAAGTTCGGCGACGGCGGCTACAAGGTCTCCGGCGGCCTGCACGGGGTGGGCGTGTCGGTGGTGAACGCGCTGTCGGACTCCCTCACCGTCGACGTCCACCGCGACGGCTACCACTGGCGGCAGGGCTTCACGCTCGGCGACCCGGTCGAGCCGCTGCAGCAGCTGGAGCGAGCGACCGCACCGGGACCATGGTCACCTTCTTCGCCAGCCCGACCATCTTCGAGACCACGAACTACTCCTACGAGACCCTGGCCAGCCGGTTCCGCGAGATGGCGTTCCTGAACAAGGGGCTGACGATCAGCATCGCCGACCGCCGGTCGGCCGCCGCGGTCGAGGACGAGGACGCGATCGACGCCGCCCCCCGCGTCCGGGAGCAGACCTTCCAGTACGCCGACGGCCTGATCGACTACGTGAAGTACCTCACCGGCAGCAAGGAGACCATCCACTCCTCCGTGGTCGCCATCGACGCGGTCTCCCAGGAGCAGCGGATGAGCCTCGAGGTGGCGATGCAGTGGAACTCCTCGTTCAACGAGAGCGTCCACACCTTCGCCAACACGATCAACACCCAGGAGGGCGGCACCCACGAGGAGGGCTTCCGCGCCGCGCTCACCAACACGGTGAACAAGTGGGGCGAGACCTGGGGGATGATCAAGAAGAAGGAGGACCGGGTCTCCGGGGACGACATCCGCGAGGGTCTCACCGCGATCGTCTCGGTGAAGCTGGCCGATCCCCAGTTCGAGGGCCAGACCAAGACCAAGCTCGGCAACACCGAGGCCCGCTCGTTCGTGCAGCGGGTGGTCAACGACCTGCTCGGCGACTGGTTCGAGAAGAACCCGTCCGACGGCAAGGACATCGTCCGCAAGAGCCAGGCCGCGGCGTCCGCCCGGATCGCGGCCCGCAAGGCCCGCGACATGGCCCGCAGCCGCAAGGGCCTGCTCAACAAGGGCCAGTACGGCAAGCTGAGCGACTGCTCCTCGACCGAGCCGGCCGACTGCGAGGTCTTCATCGTCGAGGGCGACTCCGCCGGCGGTTCGGCCAAGGGCGGACGGGACCCGCGCACCCAGGCGATCCTGCCGATCCGCGGCAAGATCCTGAACGTCGAGAAGGCCCGGCTGGACAAGATCCTGCAGAACCGGGAGGTCGAGGCGATCTTCAACACCCTCGGCACCGGGGTCCAGGACGACTTCGACGTGGACAAGCTGCGCTACCACAAGATCGTGCTGATGGCCGACGCCGACGTGGACGGCGCCCACATCCGCACCCTGCTGCTCACCCTGCTGTTCCGGTTCATGAAGCCGCTGATCAACGCGGGGCACATCTACCTCGCCCAGCCGCCGCTGTTCCGGTTGCGCTGGAGCAACGCCCCCCACGAGCTGGCCTACTCCGACGAGGAGCGGGACCGGTTGCGGGACGCGGGGTTCACTGCCGGCAAGAAGCTGCCCAGCGTGAACCCGATCCAGCGCTACAAGGGCCTGGGTGAGATGGATGCCGGGGACCTGTGGGACACCACCATGGACCCGGAGAAGCGCTCGCTGCTGCAGGTCACGCTGGAGGACGCGGCCGCGGCCGACGAGATGTTCACCATCCTGATGGGCGAGGACGTCGAGCAGCGTCGCGCGTTCATCCAGCGCAACGCCAAGGACGTCCGCTTCCTCGACATCTGAGGACGCACCCCGATCAACCGTCGGTCGAACCCGTCGAGACCCCGTCTCGATCCCGACCGGCGTTAGGCAGGCAGGAGTAACCGAATGACTGACGGTCCCGACGAACCGACCGGCGTGGACACTGCGGCACCGGAGGACGGGCAGTCCCTGGTCCCCACCATCGCCCGTACCGAGGAGATCGACCTCCAGGTCGAGATCCAGCGGTCCTACCTCGACTACGCGATGAGCGTGATCGTGGGCCGGGCGTTGCCGGACGTCCGCGACGGCCTGAAGCCGGTCCACCGTCGCGTCCTGTACGCGATGTACGACGGCGGCTACCGGCCCGACCGCGGCTGGAACAAGTGCTCCCGCGTGGTGGGTGAGGTGATGGGTCTCTACCACCCGCACGGTGACTCGGCGATCTACGACACCCTGGTCCGGCTGGCGCAGCCGTGGGTGATGCGGCACCGGCTGGTTTCCGGCCAGGGCAACTTCGGCTCCCCGGGCAACGACCCGGCCGCGGCGATGCGGTACACCGAGTGCAAGATGGCGCCGCTGGCGATGGAGATGGTCCGCGACATCACCGAGGACACCGTCGACTTCGCCCCCAACTACGACAACCGCGAGCTGGAGCCGACGGTGCTGCCGGCGCGGTACCCGAACCTGCTGGTGAACGGCTCGACCGGAATCGCGGTCGGCATGGCCACCAACATCCCGACCCACAACCTGCGTGAGGTCGCCGCCGCGGTGCAGTGGGCGCTGGAGAACCCGACCGCGACCTGGGAGGAACTGCTCGAGGCGGCCCTGGAGCGGGTCCAGGGCCCCGACTTCCCCAACGGCGCGCTGATCGTGGGGCGCAGTGGCATCGAGGACGCCTACCGCACCGGCCGCGGCTCGGTGGTGATGCGGGCCGTGATCGAGATCGAGGAGGACCGCAACGGGCGCACCCAGCTGGTGGTGACCCAGCTGCCGCACATGTGCAACCCCGACAACCTGGCGGTGAAGATCGCCGAACTGGTGAATGCCGGCCGGCTGACCGGGATCGCCGACATCCGTGACGACTCCTCGGCCCGCACCGGCCAGCGCCTGGTGATCCTGCTGAAGCGGGACGCCCAGCCGCGCGTGGTGATGAACAACCTGTACAAGCACACCCAGCTCCAGGACACCTTCGGCTGCAACATGCTGGCGCTGGTGGATTCGGTGCCCCGCACGCTGCGGCTGGACCAGTTCATCTCGTACTGGATCAAGCACCAGATCCAGGTGATCCAGCGGCGCACCGCCTACCGGCTCTCCGAGGCGGAGAAGCGGGCCCACCTGGACCGTGGCCTGGTGAAGGCGTTGAACCGGCTCGACGAAGTGCTCGCGCTGATCCGGGCGTCCCGGACGGCCGACGCGGCCCGCGAGGGCCTGAAGGACCTGCTGGGCATCGACGACGACCAGGCCCTGCACATCCTGAACACCCAGCTGCGACGGCTGGCGGCCATGGAGATCCAGCAGATCGTCGACCGGTTGGCCGAGGCGGAGCGGCTGATCGAGGACCTGAAGGACATCCTCGACCGACCTGAGCGGCAACGGCAGATCATCAGCTCCGAGCTGGCCGAGATCACCGACAAGTACGGCGACGAGCGGCGCACCACGATCATTGCCGCAGACGGCGACCTGAGCAACGAGGACCTGATCCCCGACGACGAGATGGTGGTCACGATCACCCGTGGCGGCTACGCCAAGCGCACCCGCACTGACCTGTACCGCACCCAGAAGCGGGGTGGCAAGGGGGTTCGCGGGGCGTCCCTGCGTACCGACGACGAGGTGGATCAGCTGTTCGCGACCACCAACCACCACTGGATCCTGTTCTTCACCAACCTGGGCCGGGTGTACCGGGCGAAGGTGTGGCAGCTGCCGGAGGCCGGCCGGGACGCCAGGGGCGGGCACGTCGCCGGGCTGCTCAGTCTTCCTGCCGGAGGAGCGGATCGCCCAGGTGCTCACGCTGCGCAGCTACGACGACTCGCCGTACCTGCTGCTGGCCACCCGCAACGGCCTGGTCAAGAAGACCGACCTGCGCGCGTACGACTCGCCGCGGCAGGCCGGGGTGATCGCAGTGAACTTCCGTGAGGACGACGACGAACTGATCGGAGCGGCGCGGTGCAGTGCGGCCGACGACGTGCTGCTGGTGTCCCGGAAGGGCCAGGCGATCCGGTTCGCGGCCGACGACGAGCAACTGCGCCCGATGGGACGGGCGACCTCCGGCGTGACCGGGATGAAGTTCCGTGACGGGGACGCGCTGCTGAGCATGTCGGTGATCGGCGCCGACATGCCCGAGGACGACCGGTACGTGTTCACCGTGACCGATGGTGGCTTCGCCAAGCGGACGGTGGTCAGCGACTACCGGCGGCAGGGTCGCGGCGGCCTGGGCATCAAGGCGATGAAGCTGAACTCCGACCGCGGGTCGCTGGTCGGCGGCCTGGTGGTGAAGGAGTCCGACCAGGTGATCGCGATCAAGGTGAGTGGGCAGATCACCCGCTCCACCGTGGCCGAGGTGCCGTCGAAGGGACGCGACACCATGGGCGTGAAGTTCGTGGGGGTTTCCGACGACGACGCGGTGTCGGTGATCGCGCTCAACCCCGAGTCCAACCCGGAGGTCGGCGCAGTTGACCCTGACCTGACGGCGGACGGTACCGTTGAGCCCCAGGAGTCCACAGCGGCGGCAGTGATCGCCGATGGGCCGACGGCCGAGGAGGAGCAGGGTGACTGACCGACAGGACACCATGGCGGAGCAGTCCGGGCAGGTCCCCGACGACATCTGGCGGGTCGAAGGCTCCGATTTCGCCGATTACGGCGACGGCGGCCTGGGCGACACCGTCGTGCGGATCCCGAGGATCACCGACGCCACGACGGCGTCCGGCGCCCCCCAGACCCGGAGCGAGTCGTCCCGGAAGCGGCCGACCGAGGAGCCCGCCGACGCCGCCGGGGCGGGGCCCAGCCAGGCCAAGGCCGTCCCGGAGGCGCCGACCGCCGTCCGGCCGCCGGCCCCGGAGCACACCCGACCCGTGCCCGCCGTCGCTGATCGCACCCAGGCCTTGCCGGCCCCGGAGCCCACGCAGGCGTTGCCGGCCCCGCCGGCCCCGGAGCACACCCGACCCGTGCCCGCCGTCGCTGATCGCACCCAGGCGTCGCCGGCCCCCCCGGCCCCGGTGGCCGCTGCGGTGGGTCCTGACGGGCCCCTCGCGGCCACGACCGCGCCTGCTGCCGCCGTTCCCGCGGCGAAGCCGAAGGCGTCCAGCCATCCTCGTACCCGCAAGGCCCGGCTGCGGATCGCCAAGGTCGACGCGTGGTCGGTGATGAAGACCTCGTTCCTGTTCTCGATCGCGTTCGGGATCATGGTCTGGGTGTCGGTGTCGGTGGTGTGGGCGGTGATCGTGAGCTCCGGTGTCTTCGACGTCGTCAACCAGCAGATCGCCGACCTGATCTCCAGCCCCACGGCCCAGACGACGTTCCGGATCGACGACTACATCAACACCAACAAGGTGCTCGGCGTCACCGCCCTGCTCGCGGTGGTCAATGTCGTCATCTCGACCGCCCTGGGCACCCTGGCCGCGTTCCTGTACAACCTGAGCGCGAACATCCTCGGCGGCCTCGAGGTCACCCTCTCCGAGGACTGAGCGCCTCGGCACCGTTCCTCGGACCGCCGGCCCCGACCCGTCCCGCCGTCCGGCGTCCGTCCGCTCCGCGAGTCCGTCCGTCCGGAGTCAAACGCCACCGAAAGCCGCATCCGCCACCGGAATATCGGTGGCGGATGCGCTTTTCGGTGGCGTCTGGGGTGGGGCCGGGAGGCGCGCTGGACGGGGAGAGCTGGACTCCGGGAGAGCGGCGGCCGGCGCTCGGCGAATCCCGTCGTCATGGCAACCCCGTCCCGGCCACAGTCCGCCGGAGCGCCTCAAGTCGAGCCTTCCCAGCCGAGTCTGTAACGTTGCCTCCTGCGTGTTCCGCGCAAGCGGGCCTATAGCTCAGACGGTTAGAGCGCTGCCCTGATAAGGCAGAGGTCACTGGTTCAAGTCCAGTTAGGCCCACCAGATCTCCAAGAGATCCACGCACCCCACTTCCCGCCTCCCTGACTAGGGCTTATGCTTGTTCTGAGCAGGTCAAGCAGGTGGTCAGAAGTAGGCAGATGAGGTCAGAAATTGGCCCTCATAATGCACGCAAGATGCACGACACGCCGGTAGAACGGGCGGGTGAGAGCCATGGCACGGACGAAGCGATCCTTCGGGACGATCCGCAGGTTGCCCTCGAAGATGTACCAGGCGAGCTACATCGGGCCCGACATGGCTCGACACAACGCTCCGGGCACATTCACCGCCAGAGCGGACGCCGAGGGCTGGATCGCTCTGGAGCGCCGGCTCATCGAGTGGGACGAGTGGATGCCGCCGGCTCAACGGCGGGCCAAGCAGCTCCACGACGACACTCAGACGCTGCGCACCTACGCCGACACCTGGTTGCCGGAGCGAACTGCGGTTCGCGGCCTGAAGCCGAAGACGGTGAGCGAGTACCAGCGCTACCTCGACCGGCTGATCTACCCGACGCTGGGGGAGTTGCGGCTGAAGGACGTCACCCCGGCGGCCATCCGCGCCTGGATCGGGAAGCTGAACGCGAAGACGCCACGGATCAACGAGCACGCCTATGCACTGGTGAAGACCATCTTCGCTACGGCCGTCCAGGACGAGCTGCTGGATCGCAATCCCTGCCGCGAGCGGATGCGGAAGCCCGTCCGACACATCGGAGAGCCGGCGACGCTCGACGAGCTGGCGCTGCTGGTGGCTGCAATGCCCGAACGACTGCGACTCATGATCGAGCTGGCGGCCTGGTGCGCGCTGAGGTTCGGCGAGGTGGCTGAGCTGCGTCGGGGCGACGTCGACCTCAAGAACGGCGAGATTCGGGTCAGCCGCGCCGTCCAGTGGGTCGACGGCAAGAAGATCGTGGCCGCACCCAAGGCCGATAGCGTCCGGGTGGTGGCGTTCCCGCCTCACATCGGGGAGGCGATCAAAGAGCACCTGAGGAAGCACGCCCAGTGGGGCAAGGACGGCCTGCTGTTCCCGACCACCCACGGCGAGCAGTACCGGGCGCCCACGTTCCACCAGGCGTACTTCAGGAAGGCGAGGGAGGCCGCTGGGCGCCCTGACCTGCGCTTCCACGACCTCCGGCACACCGGAGCCACCTTGGCGGCCGCGTCTGGCGCCACGCTGGCCGAGCTGATGCAGCGCCTCGGCCACTCGACCGTCTCGGCAGCGCTCGCTTATCAGCACGCTGCCCAGGGCTCGGACAAGCGGATCGCCGCGCAGCTGTCCGTGATCGCGTTGGCGAACGGAGAGTGACAATCGCCCAGCACATGCGCCCGGCCCATCCGGCTGGGTCCGAACGGTGTAACCAATCGCTCCGTCCACTTGGAGTCTCAGCGGTTGTTGAATCAAGCCGGTATGAATCCGATGGCCGGTGGGTTGCCTCTCTTGTCGGCATCTTGCTAGTGGTTGGCTTGGTTGAACTCGAAGTCCTTTGAGGTCGCGACTCGAGCCCATCGGAGGATCGTAAGGCTTACGCCGAGGGCCTCGAACATGCCGGCTACGTCGGTGCAGACATCGAGGTAGGTGACGCCGTTCGGGTGTGCGTCGCTAACCACGAGGCCGGTGCGTAGGTCGTGCCTGGACGAGGCGTGGCCGATCGCGTTGCGCTTTTGGTTGTCCATTAGGTCGGCGAAGTCTTCCCACTTGGGCACTTGGCGCAGGTACGCCAGACGGTAAGCGGTGCTCAACTTGTCGAACTTGACCAGATCGGTTGGGCTGGCTTTGATCCCGACTCCCGCGGGGACGGCTCCGAAGTCGTTGGGATCCTTGCGGATCACGGTGTTCTGGGCGGCGACCGCTATCTTGATGGTCTTGCAGACCAGTTCGTAGCTCTGCTGGTATCGGTCGCGGAGGATGTCGAACTCATCGCGGAACAGGGTCAAGTTCACGAGCTCAGGCCTGGCTTCATCACTGACGTAATAGTCGAGGATGCCCATCTGCCAACTGGGTAGCGACTCGACGAACCGTCCGATCTCGTCGAACACTTGGCGCTGCAGGCGGCGAATCTCGCCCGAATTGGCCAGGACGTGCAATTCGTCGCGGTAGGCCTTGTTGCGAAGCGCGGCTGTGTGTTTCATGCCGAAACGATGAACGAACAGTGCGGCTGCTTCTCTCTGCCCGCCGATGATGCCGCCCATGAAAAGTCCAACTGCTTGATTGGCCATGGTGGCACGTTCGTGTTCGGTCTCGACCGGCCTCCAGTCTTCGTAGGTATCAGCTGCTGCCTTGTCGAAGTGCTTCCAGTCCTCGGCCAAGTAGAACTCGTAGAGGCGCCGGATCACTGGCCACCTGAGGGACGCTTCGTCCTTGCCTCGCTGCAGGATCTGGATTAGTTCGAAGCCCTTGTCATCCCCGGTCAACTGCATCAGGGTCAAAGTCGGGAACGTGCCAAGCTGCCCGCGTTCGGCGCCCTTGTGGCGAGATGGGACGCTGGGGTCAACCGTGACAAATGGTGCCTCGAGCGCGTTGTCTTCGATGTTGACCTGATCCGCGTCGAACTCGACACGCAGCTCCTCGAGGCTCTCGCCGTACATGCGGCCCTTGATGGGGTACTCGCAATACAGGCAAGGAACGTAGAAGCGAGTCATCTTCGTCGGTTCAATCCCGACACGTGCTGCAAAGTCGCGGTCGCAGCCAGGGCACTTCAATCCGAATAGGTGCATCACACGTTGAGCCTAGGGTCACCTAGGCCGGGCCGCAGTTCCCGCGACCTTTGTGCGAACTACCGTCAAGCGCCCAGTGTCTAGCGTCTGAAGGCTCTTCGAGGCACGGCCGACTGGGCTTCGCTCATCTCTCTCTCGATGGGGTCGTACTTGCTGACGAGCGGTGCCGTGAGCAATGGAGCACCGCGGCGAGCGCCACGACGCTGCCGAGGAACGGAGTCCACCACGTCGTTGTAGATGGACGGAATCGCCCGACCCAGACACTGTGCCGCTTTCAGGCTGGCGAGATGGAAGTCCCAAGCCGAAGTGAACTCATCCTCGGTACCTGCGGCAAGGCCGGCGCGCAAGCGATGGAAGTAGCGGCCCCGCGCATTGCTCGCCGCCTGCCAATCCGGGGCGGAATGCAGTCGCGCCATGGTCTTCATGAACCGGGCAGAGGTAGTCCTCGACTCGCTCAGGCTCACCGCCACCGCCTCCGCGGCGCTGTGAAAGAGCCAAGCGTCCCGCGTGGTTGCGCCGGGGATGGTTGCGCGGACCGACCTCCGCATTCGGCTGTCGTGAGCGGCAAGCCTCGCCTGGGTTGCCGGGGACGTGAGGCATATCCGCCATGCGGCGTTCGTGAGAGAGTGACCGACGCTCACGAGGTATTGAGCGGCGCCCTCGGTGACGAAACCTGCTACGAGCGGAGAGGTACCTGGGTGCGCTTGGTCTGTGGCCTTGAGGAGCCCTTGAACCTCGCAGATGCTGGCAAGAACGAGTTCGATGGCTGCGCCGGCCGCTCGAACGATCTCGCCGATCTCCACCCAGCGGGTCAAGTCTTGGCCTCCATAGTCGGCTGCGAATGCAGCCGGGTCCTCGCGATCAGCGTCCAAAGCGCGGAGAAGCGTGTTCCCGAAGGAATGGAGTTGCTCGGCGAACTCCTGGGCGTCCTCCAAGCCGCAATCGGCACGACTGGGGACGCGGTACTGCCCGTGCGGGGGGAAGATTCCTGCAGGGAGGCCGAACCATGTGCCGGCGTCGCCCCAGGTAGCTGTGAATTGGTCTACGTGCACCTCCCCGTCGGCCCCCTCGCTTGACGTTTGGCTCAAGTGGAGCCTAGCTAGGTTCGGAATGCAGAGTGCAGACGCGCTGGCGGCGCCTCCTCTTCCGAGCACCGAACGACGCAAGTCGGGGTGAGGACTGACGGTAGACGGATCGGCAGGATTGAAAAACGGGTGCGGAAGGACCGATGCCGCCAGCGGTGGATCACGACGTCGAAAAGCGCGGACAATCCGGTCTGCGGAGCACCGCACCCAACGCACCTGGGGACGGCGATTGTTTTCGTGCCAACGATTTAGTGACTCCTCTGCATGCCAGAGGTGTGTGCCACATAAAACTGCTCTGAATGGCCCCGGCGAGACTCACAGAGTCCGCGTTCGAGGAGATTCCGTGCGGCGTTCGGACGATGGCCGAGCCTCCCTCGGTACTGCCTCGCACTCGTGCCGCGTGGGCTAGTGCCATCCCCCCAGAAGCGCGGCTGCATCCCCATAGGCGATCGTGCCACTCGCGATGGCGATGACCAGGTCGTAGGCGTCGTCGTCGGGTGCGTCCAGATCGATGTTGTTGAGTCCGTAGAACACGACGGTCGCGAGCCAGCCGATCCGCTTGTTGCCGTCGATCAGGGCGTGGTTGCGGACCAGTGACTCCAGGAGCACGGCAGCCTTCTGGTCGATCAAGGGATATGCGTCCACACCGAACACTGTGGCCTGGGGTCGGTGCACGGCGGAGTCGAGCAGTCCGACGTCCCGGATCGGTCCGACCTCGAGGTCGTCGATGAGCGCCAGAACGTCCTCGAGGGTGAGGTACTCGATCACTGGCCCAGGCGGTCCAGCAGGTCGGCGTACCGCTCTCGGGCGCCGGCCGAGAGGGTGCGGATCTTGTCCTGCCGCAGCCTGCGCGAGGCGGCCTCGTGGATCGCACGGACGGTGGCTTCCTGCTTGCTCACGCCGTCAGCCTCGGCTAGAAGGGCGAGGGCGTGCTCATCGTCGGGGGTTAGTCGCAAGGTCATCGCCATGAGCCCCATGATACCAACCTGGTATCGCGATGGCCCCGCTCGCTCGAAGTGCTCTGAGTCTCCGCCTGAGTGGCTCGGGCAACGCGCTGCTGACCTGGAAGGGCCGACAATCGCGCCTGCGAAGCGTCGCGCCGGACGCACTGGTGACTCCGGTCGTTTCGTGCCAACGATCTAATTCTTGGCTCCATGCAGGAGGTGTGTGCGCCATTACAGCTGGGACGTTCCCAAAGGTTGCGCTCGAGGTCAGCCGGGTGGGCTGGCCAGCAGCGGGACCAGATGTGCGCATGCAGTCAGTGTGGTTGCTGGAGCGTGCGGTTCCAGACTTCAACGAGGCGTCGCACGGCCGGCTCGAGGGTCGGGAGGTCGCGACGATAGATGCGACCTTGCGCCAACCGAGTCGCCAGCGTTTGGAGCAGGGCCTCCCAGTCGTCGGCGGTTTGTGGCTCGGTGGGCACCGGGACCTCCAGCGTGCGGATGGTCGGCTTCTCGACTTCGATCATTCGAGTTACGACCCTGACGTCGCCCAGCCGCTCACGGTCTGCTCGGCGGGCTTCCCATGCGCGGTGCCTGCACGATGACGAACACCAGGACGGAACCCGACCGCGGGCCGGCACTGCAACGGCTCGGCCGCACCAAGCGCATTCAACCGTCTGCCCGGGACGTCGATGACCTGAGTCCCGTGCCTTGTCCTGACCGGCTCCTGCTTCAGCCACGTTGTACCTCCGCTTTTGTGCCAACGATTTTAGGTCCGTCCGGAAATGCACATTGTGTATTGACGGTTGAGGGGGAAGCGTTCGGGGCGGCGAGTCTGGCGCAACGGGAGCGGGGATCGGGGGTGAGGTGGAGAGCGGCAGATGAGGCTGATCGGGGTAGAGGATGTAGGAAGGCCGACTAGGAACTTGCGGGGACCGATGGCGGGAGGACCGGCGAAGAGCAGCGAATGATTTCGACCCTGGTCCCCGCGGCGCTCAATAGGCTGTGGGTCATGGATCAGGAAGAGGACGACGACTTCACCCCGTGGACCTCGCACGGGCGGGCTCGACTTCGTCTAGCTGCAGATGGGTTGGTTGAGGCGATCCGCACGCACGCCTCCTCGATCCGTGACATCAGGAATGACGATGGCGCCGCCGAGATTATGGCCGCCGGCAATCAGCTGGTGCCTGCCCTCCTGGCCTACGCCGACGCGCAGTTCGACTACACGGGAACGGCGTTCCCGCTCGGAACGCTTTATGAACTCGCCGACGACGACGACGACGAGGAGGACGCCGACCCCGGTCCGGTGGGTGGAGTGTCGATCCTGAGGCGCACCGACTTCATGGTCACTGACGAAGATTCGGTGCTGAAGGCGGGCCGCAAGGCGTATCGACGGTCAACGGGCAAGGCAAAGAAGAAGTCTGCCGCCGCCCATGTGACGCACCTCGGGGAGGCGCTTTACCAGATCGCCCATGCGGACGGCTGGGACAGCCTCATCAGGGTGCAGGGGCTGCAGCCGATCGGCGGCATCGTTCTCGTCCAGTCATCCGAGGAGCTTCTTGGCAGCGATCCCGATGAGTGGCCGGCGGACGACCTCTTCGACCATGACGAAGACCGTCTCCTATTCCGACAGGACGACATCTTCGGCAACTAGGCAGGAGGGCATGGTGATGAAGAACCCGGTGCACCCTGGGGAGATCCTGCGACACGACGTCCTTGCCGACCTCGGGTTGAGCGTTGCTGAGGCGGCAGCCCGGCTGGGCATCTCCCGAGGAACGTTGAGCAGGGTCCTGCGCGGTCGCGCGCGGGTGAGTCCGAATCTGGCCGTCCGGTTGGAAGAGGCCGGCGTCGGTACCGCTCGTGCCTGGCTGACGATTCAGTCGGCCCATGACCTCGCGGCGCAACGTGCCACCGGACTGCCCACGGTGCGTCGCCTGATCCCACGAACCGATATTGCACGCATGATGCACGGCGGCGAGAACAGTTAGGTGGCCTCGCCCGTTTGACCTTGTGAGAGGCACCTTTCGGGAGCCGCATTGGCTGGTTCAAGTCCAGTTAGGCCCACCACCCGCAACCCGGCCCCCACCAGGGGCTCCGACAGGTTGGCAGGACCCGCCTCGGAATGGTGGCGACCGCAACTACTGCTCGGTCAATGCCTCGGATTCGGGATGCCGCAATACGCGGGCCTGGGCATCCCCGAGTCCTCACCGCCGGCCTGGGATCGGCAGGGGCAGGTCGCCCGTGGAATCCCGCGCAAGGAGTCACGAACCAGGGTTCTGGATCAGCCGGAGCAGGCTGCCGTCAGGGTCGAGCAGGGCGCCGATCCGCAGCCCGGAGGCCTCCGGTTCGGGTGGATGGAGGCGTGGCCAGCCGTGGTTGGTCTCGGGAATGCCGGCCTGGCGGCATTCGGCGTAGAAGGCGTCCAGGTCATCGAGGCGAAGGCAGGAACCGAACGACGACGTCGCCGGGTCCAGGCCGGAGTGGGGGAAGAATTCGAGCAGGAGGTCACCCCGGCCGAGGATCAGCCAACCCGGGTCCCGGAAGACGGGCGTGAACCCGAGCGCGGCGTAGAACCTGATCGTGGCGGCGAAGCTGCGCGAGGGGAGATTCGGCGTGGCACGGTCGACCATCCCTGACGCTAGCATCCGGCCCGGCCCGGCCCGGGGGCAGGGAGAGGCCGGACGCGGAAGCGGCCGCCCCCTGTTGGCAGGGAGCGGCCGCGCCGTCATGGGTTGCGTACCGAGGTTCCGGCCCGCGTCACCCGCGGAGGTTGATCGGGCGCAGCACCTTGGTGATGCCGTGGGCGACCTGCATGTTGCCCTCGTTGATGTCGGTCTGCCACGGGTTCACCCGCGGGTTGGGGCTGTTCCGGTCGCGGTCACGCAGGACCAGTTCGGGCAGGACCTTGCCCTTGACCTTGACGCCGATGTTCTTGCCGAGGGCGGTGGACAACTTGGCACCGTCAGCCTGGATCGCGTCCGCGGCCATGATCGGGCCACCGGGCACCACGTGGTACAGCAGGACACTCTCGATCGCGTCGACGCCGAGCTTCGCAACCAGCTTGTTGAACACCTTCTCCTCGCTCTTCAGTCGCTTGCCGGTGAGCGATCGAGCCAGGTCCCGGAAGGCGCGATCGGTCGGGATGAAGGCGGTGAGCGCCACGTCGCCCTGGGTGAGCAGGGCCACGTTGCTGGTGGGCTTCGCGCCGACGACGGCCAGCACAGCCTGGGTGACGATGTCGTAGTCGGACCAGTTGCTGTCGAAGGTGCCGCCGCCGTCTGCGGTGAGGACGGTGGCGAGGGACTGGGTTTCGAGCGCGGGGGCTGCCTGGGCGGGCGCAACGGCCAGGCCGGTGGCCAACGCGCCGCTGAAGACAACTGCCGCGAGCCCGGTGAGAGTGCTTCGGAGCTTCATCATGCTTACCCTTCGGTGTGAGGCTGCCCTGTTGCAGCACACTCCTACTACCTCCCGGAGGCCGCTTTCGGATGCACCTGGACGCAGATGGTTTTCCGGGTACGGCCCCGCACCGGCCCGGAAGCGGCGATGCCGGCGACCGCGGGGACCCGGCAGAACCGGTGGACGGGGACCCTGGCGAACCGGTGACGGGGACCCTGGCGAACCGGTGACGGGGACCCTGCCGAACCGGTGGACGGGGACCCTGCCGAACCTACTTGGCCAGGATCACCAACAGCTTCCGGGGCCCGTGGACGCCCTCGACCCTGATCAATTCGATGTCGGAGGTGGCGGATGGCCCGCTGATCCAGGTCAGCGGGTTGCCGTCGCTGACGGCCGGAGCGAGCCGGCCGACCGCCTCCGGCACGTCGGAGACCACCTGGTCGGCCCGGACCACCACCAGGTGGACGTCCGGAACCAGGCTCAGTGCCCGCCGACCCTGGTCGGCGGCGTGGTCGAGCACGATCGTGCCGGTCTCGGCGATCGCGACCGCGGCGGCGGTCACCACCGCGTCGATGCCGTCCAGTTCCCGGTGCGGCAACGGCGGCTCGTCGTCGTGGATCCTGATCCCGGCGGACGCGATGGCGGCGCGCCACCCGGCGTCCAGGCCTGAGGGGAGCACGACCGAGGTGGCACCGGCCTTGGTGAGCAGTTCGGCCACGGCCGAGGCCACCCCGGCCGCCGGGACGATCCGGACCAGCGCCTGGTAGTCGACGGTCATGGCGACGAAGCGCGCCAGGATGTCCGGCATCGGGGTGGCCCGGCCGTACTCCCAGGGAACCGGGACGTCCAGCGCCGGATCAGGCTGGGTCACGTCGCCGAGGGCTTCCCGGACCCGGCGCAGGATCTCGTTGCGGGCGCTCATGCCGATCCCCCCCTGGTGCGTTTCCACCAGGCCCGGAACGATTCCGACGGTGGTACCGGCAGGTCGCGGGCGTTGGTCCACGGCGACGCCGGCCACGGCAGCGGTCCCAGGTGGGTGCGGCCGGGCAGCATCCGTCCGGCCAGCATCGCTGCCCTCTGGGCGAACTCGAAGTGGCTTCGGTCGCCCAGCACCCAGCCGGCCACCGCCATCGCCGTCTGCTCCACCCCCGGGTGGTGCCGCTTCTGGTCGGCCACCCGGTGGCGCAGGTGCACCAGCATGTCGGGGATCGGGATCCGGACCGGGCACACCTCGAAGCAGGCGCCGCACAGGCTGGAGGCGAACGGCAGGGACTTGTCGATCTCCGAGGTGGTGCCGCGCAGTTGCGGGGTGAGCACGGCGCCGATCGGCCCGGGGTAGACCGACCCGTACGCGTGCCCGCCGACCCGCTCGTAGACCGGGCAGATGTTGAGGCAGGCCGAGCAGCGGATGCAGCGCAACGCCGGTCGGCCCTCGGGGTCGCCCAGGACCCGGGTCCGGCCGTTGTCGATCAGCACGACGTGGACGTCCTGCGGCCCGTCGCCCGGCGTCACCCCGGTCCACATCGAGGTGTAGGGGTTCATCCGCTCCCCGGTGGAGGATCGGGGCAGCAACCGCATGAACACTTCGAGGTCGGCCAGGGTGGGCAGCACCTTCTCGATGCCGACCACCGAGATCAGGGTCTCGGGAAGGGTGAGGCACATCCGTCCGTTGCCCTCGGACTCCACCACGACCAGGGTGCCGGTCTCGGCGACGAGGAAGTTGGCGCCGGAGACGGCCACCTTCGCCCGCAGGAACTTCTCCCGAAGGTGGGTGCGGGCGGCCGCGGCGAGAACGGCGGGCTCGTCGGTGAGGTCGGTCGGCGCCGGTGCGCCGTACAGCTTCATCTCGCGCAGGAAGATCTCGCGGACCTCGGACGCGGTTGCGGTGGATCGCCGGCACCAGGATGTGGCTGGGACGATCGTGGCCGAGTTGCACGATCAGCTCGGCCAGGTCGGTCTCCCAGGCCGCGATGCCGGCTTCCTCGAGGGCTTCGTTGAGCTCGATCTCCTGGGTGGCCATCGACTTGACCTTCACGACCTCGTCGGCGCCCGTGGCCTGGACCAGGCCGATCACGATCGCGTTGGCCTCGGCCGCGTCCCGGGCCCAGTGCACCGTCGCGCCCGCCCGGGTCAACGACTCCTCCGCCTGGACCAGGTAGCTGTCCAGGTGGCGCAGGGTGCGGTCCTTGATCGCCTCCCCGGCCAGCCGGAGCTCCTCCCACTCGGGTACCTCGGCGACCCGGGCGACCCGCTTGGCCCGGATCGTGGTGGTGGCGTGGCGCAGGTTCGTCCGGAGCTGGTTGTCGGCCAGCTGGACCTTGGCGTTCTTGGCGAACTTCGGCATGCCGAGGTTGGTGCCGGTCGGCGGGGCCGGGGTGCGTCGGACGGCGTCGCTCATCGCTTCCCCCCTTCGGTGTGGGCCAGCAGTTCGGCCAGGTGGATGGTGCGGACGCCGGCCCGCTGCCGGTGCAGCAGCCCGCCGATGTGCATCAGGCAGGCGTTGTCGCCGGTGACCAGGTACTCGGCGCCGGTCTCCATCACGTGCCGGGCCTTGTCGCCTCCCATCGCCACCGACACGTCGGGGTTCTTCACCGAGAAGGTGCCGCCGAACCCGCAGCACTGGTCGGCCTCCGGCAGGGGCACGAGGTCGATCCCCTTCACCCGGGACAGTAGCTGGTAGGGCCGGTCGCCGACCTTGGCCACCCGAACCGAGTGGCAGGTCGGGTGGTAGGTGACCCGGTGCGGGAAGTAGGCCCCCACATCGGTGACCCCGAGCACGTCCACCAGGAGTTCGCTGAAGTCGAAGGTGCGGGCCGTCACCTCGGCCACCTGGGCAGCGAGCTTCTCGTCGCCGGCGTGGGCGGCCAGCATCGGGTGCTGGTGGCGGACCGCGCCGACGCAGGAGCCGGACGGGCCGACGATGTAGTCGTAGCCGGAGAACGCCTTCACGTAGTTGCGGACGTCGGGGACCGCGGCGTCGAAGTAGCCGGTGTTGGTGAACATCTGGCCGCAGCAGGTCTGCTCCAGCGGGAACTCCACCGTGCAGCCCAGTCGTTCCAGCACGTCCACGACGGCCCTGGGGGTGCCGGGGAACATCACGTCGTTGATGCACGTGGCGAACAGCGCGACAGTGGGTCCCTGCGGGTGGATCGGCATCGTTCCTCCTTGCGGGGCAACAGTACTCACCGGGCAGGCGTTCGCCCACCGGTGCGCGGGGAGGCCTGCCGACTCCGCTGTCCGGCCCTACCGATCATTGGTCGGACCATTTCGAGTCTGGACCCGAGCCCGCCCATCGTCAAGTGCCCCGGCGAATATCGGCCACAATGGGCCGGTGAGTCCGACTGGGGAGCGACACGGCCTGCACGCCCATGAGGTGGTGCTGAAGCACGTCGAGGCGGGGATCCTGGCCGGGACCCACCATCCTGGCGACCAGCTACCGACCGAGCGCGATCTGGCCTCCCAGCTCGGCGTGAGCCGATCGGCGGTGCGGGAGGCGATGCGGGTACTGCAGACGCAGGGCCTGATCACCTCCAGCACCGGGCCCGGCCGGGGCACCCGGATCGCGCCCGCCCGGGGCGATGCGCTGGCGCGCATCTTCCAGCTTCACCTGATGCTCGCCGACGCCGGCACCGCCGATCTGACCGAGACCCGGATCGCCCTCGAACGGGCATCGGCCGCCCTCGCCGCCCGGCGCACCCACCCGCAGTCGGTGCCGAAGCTGCGCGGCCTGCTGGCCGCCATGGACGACGCCGAGCAGGTGGACGAGTTCAACGACCTGGACACCGAGTTCCACGTCCAGATCGCCCGGACGGGTCGCAGCGAGCTGATCGCCGATCTGACCGTGGCGATCCGGCAGGCCGTGCGCGAAGCGATCCGGACCGCGTCGGTCGCCCTTCCGGACTGGGCCGAACACCGCGACCAGTTGCGCCACGAGCACGGCGAAATCCTCACCGCGATCGAGTCCGGCGACTCCGTGGCGGCGGCGAACCTGGTGGAGCAGCACATTCGGCGGGCCTACCTGACCCTCGGCATCGTCGGCGACACCGAGACGCCCCCCGCCGGCTGACCCGGCGCCCAGCACGATCCGGTCGGTCCCAGCACGATTCAGCCGTTGGTCCGACCAATCAGCAGTTATGGTCTTACCAATTTCGGAACGGAGTGCTACGACTGGCAACTGGTACGACGTCGTACCGATGTGCCCGAGAGGAGTGTGCTCACACGTGGAGACCTATCAACAATTCATCAACGGTGCCCTGGTCGACTCCCATTCTCCGGAGTGGATCGAGGTCGAGAACCCCTACACCAACCAGGTGATCGCGCGTGCCCCGAAGGGCGACGCCGAGGACGCCGACCGTGCCGTCGCCGCGGCCAAGGCCGCCCAGCCCGCCTGGGCGAAGCAGTCCCCGGTGGCCCGGGGGGCCTACCTGAAGAAGTTCGCGGAGCTGATCCGGGCGAACCGCGTCCAGCTGGCGAAGACCCTGGCCGCCGAGCAGGCGAAGATCATGCCGCTCGCCCAGGTCGAGATCGATGTGACCGCCGAGTACTTCGACTACTACGCCGGCTGGGCCCGCATCTACGAGGGCGAGATCATCAACTCCGACGACCCGCAGGAGAACATCCTGCTGTTCCAGAAGCCGATCGGCGTGGTCGCCGGCATCTGCCCGTGGAACTTCCCGTTCTTCGTGATGGCCCGCAAGGTCGCCCCGTCGCTGTTGGCCGGCTGCACCACGATCATCAAGCCGTCCTCCAACACCCCGGCCACCACCTTCGAGTTCGCGAAGCTGGTCGCGACCCTCGACCTGCCCCCCGGCGTGCTGAACTTCGTCTCCGGTAGCGGCGCCACCCTCGGCAAGGCCCTGGTGAAGCATCCTGACGTCGACATGGTCTCGCTCACCGGCTCGGTGGAGGCCGGCCAGGAGATCCTGCGCGACGCGGCCGAGAAGGTCATGAAGACCTCGCTCGAACTGGGCGGCAAGGCGCCGGCGATCGTGTTCGGCGATGCCGACCTCGACATCGCCGTGAAGGCGGTCACCGACTCCCGGCTGATCTTCGGCGGCCAGGTCTGCAACTGCGCCGAACGGGTGTACGTGCACGCCAGCATCTACGACGAGTTCGTCGCCAGGCTCAAGGCGTCCTTCGAGGCGGCGACCTACGGCGACCCGCTGGCCGACCCGACGCCGGCCTACAGCTCGCAGATCGACGCCGCACAGCTGCAGAAGATCGACGCCATGGTGCAGCGCGCGGTCGCCGCGGGCGCCGAGATCGTCACCGGTGGCAAGCCGGCGGACAGGGGCAGCGGCCACTTCTACGAGCCGACCCTGATCGCCGGTGCGACGCAGGACTCCGAGATCGTGCAGAAGGAGATCTTCGGGCCGGTGCTGCCGATCCTGAAGTGGGACGACTACGACCAGGTGATCGCCGATGCGAACAACGTCGAGTACGGCCTCACCTCGTCGATCTTCACCACCAACGTGAACACCGTGATGCAGGCCGTGAAGGACCTGAACTTCGGTGAGACCTACGTGAACCGGGAGCACTTCGAGGGCATCCAGGGCTTCCACGCCGGTTGGCGGAAGTCGGGCATCGGCGGCGCGGACGGCAAGCACGGCCTGTACGAGTACCTGCAGTCCCAGGTGGTCTACATCCGCTACTGATCCACCACCCTGCGCCAGGCGCTCCCGGACCCGAGCCAGCCTCGGGTTCCGGGAGCTTCTGCATGCGGCCGCCCGGCAGGCCAGGGTCGACCCCACGACCACCCCCACGCCGGGCCGGCGGCTGCCGGTCGCCTAGACTCTGCGCGGAGGAACCATGACCCAACCCCTGCCGCCCGTCGGTCGCACCGCCGGGAGCACCAGCACCACCCCGCCCCGCCGCAGCCCGGCTCGCCTGCCCTGGACGCTGGTGGCGATCCTGAGCGTGGTCGCGCTGGTGCTGCTGAACCTGGTGGGGCTGCGTGACCGGGAGATCGCCACGCTCAGGGCTGACGCTGCTGCCGCACCCGCGGCGTCGGTGATGCCGACCGCCGCTGCGGACGCCGACCCGGCTGCCGCCATCCGTGGCCTCGCCCGCAACCAGGCGGACGACCCGCGGGCCATCGGCGCTCCTGACGCGCCGGTCCTGATCCTCGAGTTCGCGGACTACCGCTGCCCGTACTGTGCGGTGTGGGCCAACCAGACCCTGCCCGCGCTGATGCCCTACGTGGAGGCGGGCAGCGTGCGGATCGAGTTCCACGACATGGCGATCTTCGGTGACGACTCCGAGCTGGCCGCCGTGGCCGCCCGGGCCGCGGGCAGGCAGGGCAGGTTCTGGGAGTTCAGCGAGGCCCTCTACGCCGCCGCCCCGCCGCAGGGCGGCCACCCCGCGATCGGGAAGCCGGAGGCGCTGGCCTTCGCGAAGCAGGCCGAGGTGCCCGACCTGGCGGTGTTCGAGGCCGCCCTGGCAGAGGAGGCCCTGTTCGCCGGTGTCCGGGAGGAGACCGGAAGGGCCGCCGCCGTCGGTATCACCGGGGTGCCGTTCTTCGTGGTCAACTCCACCATCATCAACGGCGCCCAGCCGACCGACACCTTCCTCACCGTGATCGAGCAGCTCGGCGGTCGTGCCTGAGAGGTGCCGGTTGGTGGGTCACTCCTCGTGGGCCCGGTCCCGGCGCGACGCCCGGACCGCGAGGCCGACCGCCAGCCCGGCGGCGAGGACGACGACGACCAGGTCGGGGACGCGCCCACCGAGCTCACCGGCCCAGGCCTCCACGGCCAGCTGCTGGGCGGGGGACAGGATTCCGCCGAGGGACGCCGTCCCTTCGGTCACCAGCAGCAGCACCCCCAGCCCGATCAGCAACAGCCCGCTGACCAGCTCTGCGACCGTGGTCCTGACCGGGCCCAGCTGCAGCGCCCGGGGGCGCAGCCACGTCGCCCCGCCGAGCCGCAGCCGATCCCACAGGGCGGCCAGCACGAACAGCGGCACCGCCATCCCCACCCCGAACACGGCGAACAGCAGGGCGCCGAAACCGGGATCGGCGGACGCGGCCGCATAGGCCAGCAGGGAACCGAGGATCGGCCCGGTGCAGGTGCCGGCCACGCCGTAGCTCAGCCCCAGCACGTAGGCGGCGGGCGCGGTGTCGAGCGGGCGCCCGCTGCGTCCGGGAAGTTGCGGGGAGCGTCCGACCGACTGGAGGAACCCCAGCAGGATCACCAGCCCGGCTGCCACCGCGATCAGCAGGCCCCGCTGCGCCACGAAGAAGGCCCCGACCGCGGCCGCGCCCCAGCCCAGCGGCACCAGGGTGGTCAGCAGCCCGGCCAGGAACACCAGCGTCCGGGACGCGAGGCGTCCCTTCGCGCCGAAGGCGTAGGCGAAGAAGGCCGGCAGCAGCATCGCGGCGCACGGGCTGAGGATGGCGAGCATCCCGCCCAGGAACGCCCCGGCCAGCCCGATCGAATCCACGCCTGCCAGCATGCCACCGCCGAGGGCCACAGACGTCCCCACCACCCCCGTTGACCGGAGCCGGGCGAGGCCGTCGGCTCAGGTCAGGTTGCCCCGCACCAGGCTGTCGCCGGAATGCTCGGGGCGGTCGTCGAACTGCTCCCGGGAGATGTCCACGATCACGTAGCCCTGGTCGATCAGGTCGGCGGTGACCGCGAAGTCCTGCGAGGTCACCGAAGCGGGCAGCACCCCGATCGACACCATTCGCTTCAGGTCGGAGTTGATCAGCCACACCTCGAGGAAGCCGCCGGAGGGGTCCAGCGGATCCACGCGCACCCGCAGGTCCAGCGAGTCGGTGGTGCGCGACAGCAGCTCCGCCTCGCCCAGGGCGGCGCCGGTGTCAAGGGTCTCCAGCGCCGCCACCGCCACCACCGTGGGGGGCGGCGAGAAGAGGTCGGGGACGAGCTGGGTGCCGGCCGCGCCGGCGATCAGGCCCACCGCGGCAGCCAGAGCCAGCCCGCCGAACATCGGACGACGGCGCCGGGCGGCCAGCTCGTCGCCCGAGCCGGAACCCGAACCGGGTGCGCCGGCGGACGAAGGGGCCGGCGCGGCGGAGTCGGCGGCGACCTCGGCGGCGATCGCCTCCCACACCGAGTCGGGCGGGGAGACCAGTTCCTCTCGGGCGCTGTCGCGAACCAGCGCCATCACGGTGCGAAACTCCGCCACCAACGGGTTGCACTCGGGGCAGCCGGTCAGGTGGGCGATGTCCGCCGGGTCTACCGGCTCACCCAGCGCGAACGCGGCCAGGACCTCCTGGTCAGCGTGCATCGGACTTCACCCCCTTCACCCTCTCTCGTAGTTGTAACAGGCCCCGTCTGACATGGCTCTTGACGGTGCCGAGCGGAAGTTCCAGCTTCCGCGCGATCTCTTCATGCGTCCACTCCTCGCCCAGGGCCAGGCGCAGGATGGTCGACTTCGGCTCGCCGAGCGACTCCAGGGCGCCGGCGACGAGGACGCGGTCCGCCACCGCCCCGTCCAGGGGTGCCGGTGGCGGCCCGACGGGCTGCGCCGCGACGGCCCGGAGGTTCCGGATGCCGCGCGCCCGCTGGGCCTGAAGGTCGGTGATCGCGTTCCGGGTGATCCCGACCAGCCAGGCCCCCAGCGGACCCTTGGCCGGGTCGAAGTTGTGCCGGCCCCGCCAGGCCGAGACGAACACCTGCTGGGTGACGTCCTCGGCATCGTGGTGGTTGCCCAGCGCGCGCACCGCCAGGGTGTGCACCAGGCGGGAGTGCTCGCGGAAGGCCTGCGCCAGCGCCCCGGCGTCCCCGTCTCGCAGGCGGAGGGCCAGGTCGTCCACGGGCACGGTGGCTTCGCTCGACACGAGGCCAGCATAGGAGGGGTGGACCCCCCCGGGCGACAAAAGGCCCGGGAAGGTCCGCCCGTCCGGCTGTCACAGGTCGAGCGGGCGCAGCACCAGGGTGATGCCGTGGGCGATCTGCTTGTTGCCCTTGTTGAGGTCCAGCGCACGCCAGTTCACCCACGGGTTGAAGTCGTTCTTGTCCGCGTCCCGCAGCACGATCAGGGGGAGCCGCTTGCTCTTCACGTCCACCTCGAAGGTGGCGCCCGGCAGGGCCGTGGCGAGCACCGCACCGTCGGCCTGCACCGCGTCCTTGGCCCGGATCGTCGCGCCCGGGACCACGTGGTAGAGGAGGACGCTCTCGATGGCGTCCACGCCCACGGCCTTGACCAGCTTGGTGAAGACCTTCTTCTCGGAGTGGTACCAGCGGCCGGTCAGGTCCCGCACCAGCACCTGGAAGGCACGGTCGTTCGGGATGAAGGCGGTCAGGGGCACCGAGCCGTCAGCCAGGAGCGCCACGTCGGTGTCGGGTTTGGCCGCGATCACGGCAAGGACCGCTTCGGTGACGATGTCGTAGTCGTACCAGTTGCGGTCGAACCGGTTGCCGTCAGCGGTGAGCACGGCCGCGAGGCTGTTCTCCCCCAGCTCTGCGGTGGTGGCACGGGCCGGGGCCGCGGCGAGGCCTGCGGCCATCGTGCCGGCGACCAGGACGGCGGCGAACCTGCCGAGAGTGCGTCGAAGCGTCATGGTGTGGGTCCTTTCGCTCGGGCTGCGGTGTTGCAGCACATCCCCATTACGGCGCGAGCCGCACTGCTGGATGCGCCTGTCCCGGACGGATTCCGGGCTGGGCAGAAATACTGCCCGCGCATCCGGGAGCGGTCGGCGGCCGGTAGAGGGGGCAAGAAGACCCAACCGAAAGGAACGACCATGAAGCGCTTCTCCATCGCCGCCGCACTGATCGGGATCAGCCTGGCCGCGACCGGCTGTACCGCCGCCGCACCCGAGGCCCCGTCCGCGCCCACCACGTCCGCGGCAGCTGCGCCGAGCCCGTCGGAGGCCATGGCGCCCGCCACGATGGACATCGTGGACACGGCGGTCGCCGCGGGCAGCTTCGGCACGCTGGCCACCGCCCTCACCGAGGCCGGGCTGGTGGAGACCCTGAAGGGTGAGGGCCCGTTCACGGTCTTCGCGCCCACCGACGAGGCCTTCGCGGCCCTTCCCGACGGTGCCCTCGATGGCCTGCTGATGGACAAGGACGCCCTGACCGGCGTGCTCACCTACCACGTGGTCGCCGGCACGGTGATGGCCAGCGACGTTGTCGGCCTGGACGGCCAGGCTGTCGCGACCGTGCAGGGCGGCACCTTCACCGTCAACGTCAGTGACGGTGCGGTGACGCTCACCGACGGCGCGGGCAACACGGTGAACGTGGTGCAGACCGACGTCACCGCCAGCAATGGCGTGATCCACGTCATCGACGGCGTCCTGCTTCCCGCCTGATTCCCGACAGCCCCGGCCCGGCAGCCTGCTCCCCCAGGAGGCCGGGCCGGGGCGCGTCCGGGCCTTGGGGCGTCGCCTATCCTGACCGGCGTGCCGACCTACGAACCCGAAACGATCACCCGCGGCCAGGCGGACGCGCTGCCGGGGTCGACGGTGCTCCAGTTCGGTACGGACTGGTGCGGCTACTGCCGCGCCGCCGAGCCGGTCATCGCGAAAGCCCTGGCCGATGACGACGACGTCGCCCGGGTGCTGGTCGAGGACGGCAAGGGCCGGCCGCTGGGTCGCTCCTACCGGGTGAAGCTGTGGCCGACCCTCATCTTCCTGGTCGACGGCGCAGAGGTGGCCCGGGTCGTGCGTCCGTGGCGAGCCGAGGACCTGGCCCCGGCGGTGGCTTCGCTCCGGACCGGCCCGACCCCGCCCCGTTCGGCCGGCTGAGCGTCCTGCCGCCGCGAGCCGCCGGTCGTGCCGAGCGCCCGCCGCGGCACCGGATGGTCCCGAGTGCCACGTGTCCGGGACCGTCCGAAACGGCCACGACCGCGGGAGGTCGACCTGAGGGGACCGCTCCGGCACGATCAGGCGAGCCGGTCCGACTCCGACAGGGCGACCGCCGCCCGCTCCGCTGCCTGGACGGCAGCGGTCCGGAGGATCCCGCGGTCACCCGGCGTGGCGGCTGCAGCGAGCGCGGCGAGCGTCTTCTGCAGGCGCACCGAGACCTCCACCAGGCCGGCGCCGTCGCGGGCGATCGGACGGAACGCGTCCTGCACGAAGTCGCTGATCCCGGGCCGCGGCAGGTGGACGTGCGTGAAGGCCGGCGGTTCGGGCTCGACCGGCTCCAGCAGGATCCGGAAGACCCGGTGCAGGGAGCCCAGCACTTCGATCGCCGTGCCCGGGTCGTTCACCGCCGGGGACAGGGCGCGGCTGGCGATCTCGCTCAAGGCGATCAGGCCCAGCCGCGGATCCTGCTCGAAGGTGCGGTGCCGGTCCACCTGGAACGCCTCCCGCACCGCCTCGGCGAGATCGTCGTCGAGTTCGCCTTCGACGCGGGCCAGCGGGGTGTCGGCGTCCGGGATCGAGCCGGGTGCCGCGATCACGTGGACGCGCAGGTCGTGGGCCTGGGCGAGCCGGTCGAGCGCGCCGACGTCCACGTGGGTCACGTAGCCCACGTGGTCGGTCCACACCGGCTGGGCCCCCTCCGGCACCGGCACGGCGGGAACCCCGCCGAGGTTCGGCTGGGTGACGAAGGTGCGGGCGGTGCGCACGGCGGCGTCCTCGACCCGGTTGATCACGTCGGCCATCCGGCCGAAGGTGGTCAGGTGCCCGATCCAGCGCAGCAGCGTGGTCACGATGATCGCGATCACCACCAGGGTGCCCAGGAACAGCACGGTTCTGCCCTGTGGCCCGTAGTAGCCGGTGGACAGGGCCACGACGCCGACGATCGCGAAAGCGAACGACCCCACGAAGGTGGACAAGGCGTTCTGGGAGGTCGGATCGTCGACCAGCAGCTGGGTGGCCCGCGGGGTGGCGTTCGTGGTCGCGGAGGCGTACGCCGACACCATCGCGGTCAGCGAGAAGGTGGTCACCGCCAGCATCGAGCTGGCCAGGATCTGCAGGATCGCATCCACCGATCCCTGGCCCACGTCGACGGTGGCAGCCGCGGGCAGCAGGCCGCTCAGCAGCCCGGCGACCAAGGCGAACACGACCGCGGCCACCGTGAACGCTGCCGCCCGGAACCAGATCCGGCGCAGCAGTCGAGACCAGAACACCTGCCAGCGGCTCCCCGGGTACATGAGGGGACGGTACCCCTCCGCCGCGCTGCGACAACAGCGTCCGGGCGCTAGCCGGCCCTCCCGACCCCGTCGTCGCGGAGGGGCGGCAGCAACGTCCGGGTGAGCTCCGCGAGGAGGGCGGCGACATCCTCGGGCGCCAGCCGGACCGTGGCCAGGCAGGTGTCGTCCTGCCAGACGGAGAGCACGACCCGGGACGACTCCGGGTGCTGGGCAATCCGCAGCGAGCGACCGGGCCGGTCCCGGCCGACCAGTGCCGCCCCGCGACGAGGCAACGGAGACACCGTCATCGTTGAAGGATTCCACCCGGGCGCGGCTGGGGAAAGGGTTCAGGAGCTGCCCAGCACCACATAGCTGACGAACACGGCCACCGTCGCCAACGAGTACAGCGAAAGCACGTTGTTGCAGTACTCGAGGTCGGCCCGACGGCCCGGCGGGATGAACAACGGCACGATGTAGGGCGGCGGCAGCACCATCAGGGTGAACGCCGCGTGGGCGTAGATCATCGGCAGGCCGAGCAGGCCGACGAAGACCAGCCGTCCGATCAGCACCGCCAGGACGACGACCACCACCAGCCGGGACGCGACCAACGGCAGCGCCTGACGAACCCCGCGCAGGGTGAGCCGGGAGCCGTAGCCGACGATGATCAGGACCAGCGGGACGATCACCGCCGCGAGGTACTTCAGAGTAGTACCAATCGCCGTACCGAACGCGCCCCGGCTGAGCAGGTCGCCCAGGCCGGCGGCGTTCAGGACAAGGCCCAGCAGGATCGCCACGATCACTGGCGAGGTGACCAGGCTGAGCACGGTCCGGCCGACCGACTGCCGGCGGTGGGCGGTGGCCCGCAGCAGCGTGACGAACACGAACCAGATGAACAGCTCGTGGCCCAGGGCGAGCACGCCGAGCGCGGGGAGCTGGTCACTGCCGTACACGGCCGCGAACAGCGCGAAACCGAGCATGCCCAGCTCGAAGCCGGTGAACAGGAACGGGGCGTACGGTGAGCCGCCGGTGACACGTCGGAAGACGTGGCCGAGGCCGAACAGGGCAAGGCACACGGTGACCACGGTCCCGACCACCCACCCGTGCTCGGGGGCGAACGTGGTGGTCAGGAAGGTGGTGAACAGCACCGCGGGCAGCGACACCGACACGATCAGCTGCTTCAGGCCGGAGACGGTGGCGTCGGTCAGCACCCCCAGCGTGCGCAGCAGCACCCCCAGGCCGATCAGCAGCAGGACGGGCAGCACGCTGCCCAGGACGTCGGTCAGGTCGGGCGACATGAAGGATCCAGAGCTTTCCGCCGACCCACCCACGTGCCCGGCGGTCGTAGCGTAGCGATCCCCCGGCCTGCCACGGTGCGAGGACCGGACCCGGCGCCGCCCGCGCCGTGGGGGGTGCCGATGCCGTGGGGGTGCCGGTCAGGGACCGCGGTACCCCGCGGTCGGGGCCGGGAGCCAGCGGCGCCCGCCCGGTGCGATGGTGGGGTTCGGCCGGGCTCGGTAGCATGCCAGTCGTGTCGAACCTCGTCCTCACCGTCGTCGGCGACGATCGCGCCGGGCTGGTCGCGGCCCTCGCCGACGTGGTCTCCGCCCACGGCGGCAACTGGGAGCACAGCCAGCTCGCAGAACTGGCCGGAACCTTCGCCGGGATCGTCGTGGTCTCCGTCCCGGACGAACGGGTCGGAGAACTGGTGGCCGCGCTGGACCGGCTGGACGGCCTGCTGAAGGTCACCGCGCACCCCGGGGGCGGCGAGCAGCCCGTGGAGCCGGCCCGCGAGCTCAGCGTCGACGTGCTCGGCAACGATCACCCGGGCATCATTCGCGACATCTCGGCCGTGCTGAACCGGCATGGCGCGAGCATCGAGAACCTCACCAGCGAGTCGCGGGAGGCTCCGATGTCGGGTGGGCGGCTGTTCGAGGCCCAGGTGGTGGCACGCGTGCCCGACGGCGCCGACCCGGCAGCGATCAAGGCCGACCTGGAACGGTTGGCTGCAGAGCTCCTGGTGGACATCACTCTCGGCGACATCACCGCCTGACCCGACGCCAATGCGGCGGGGCGCCGGTCCGGCGACCACTTTGGGGCCCGGACCCGGCCTGCTGCGGCGCCGTGACATAGTGGAGAACCGAGGTGAGGGACTGTGGAGACGACCGCGCGACCGCTGGAGATCTGGGACGGGGACGCCTCCGTGCTCCCCGTCGCGACGGTGGCAGAACGGCTGGGATCCGATCCTGAAGCCGGTCTGACCAGTGCCGAGGCCGCCAGCAGGCTCGCCGCCCACGGGCCCAACACTCTGCGTGCTGCGCCGGAGACACCGCTGTGGCTACGCCTGCTGCACCAGTTCGCCGACCCGCTGGTCTACCTGCTCCTGGTCGCCGTGGCGATCTCCGCGGTCGCCTGGGTGGCCGAGGGTGCGCACGGGGCGCCGGTGGACGTGCTGGTCATCCTCGCGATCCTGATCGCCAACGCGGTGATCGGGCTGGTTCAGGAGCAGCGGGCCAAGGATGCGGTCTCGGCGCTGAGCCGGCTCAGCGCCGCGTCCGCGACCGTGGTCCGGGACGGGCGCCTGCAGCAGGTGGCGGCCGCCGACCTGGTCCCGGGCGACCTGCTGGCCCTCGCGGAGGGCGACGCGGTCGGCGCGGACGCACGGCTGGTCACCTGCAGCGGGTTGCGCGTGCTGGAGGCGGCACTCACCGGCGAGAGCGAGGCCGTCCACAAGGACCCGGCACCGCTGGACGCACCGGCCGGGGTGGGAGACCGGTTCGACATGGTGCACCGGGGCACCGCGGTCGTCCAGGGCAGCGGACGGGCGGATCGTCACCGCCACCGGGATGGACACCGAGGTGGGCGGGATCGCCGAACTGCTCGAGGCGACCACGGACGACCCGAGCCCGCTGCAGCTCGACCTCGCCCGGGTGTCGAAGCTGCTCGGCATCACCGTGGTGGCGATCGCGGTGCTCGTGATGGTCGTGACCGTCATCGCCAACGGCGTCGAGACGCTCAGCGACGCGGTCACCGTGCTGCTGCTGGGCGTCTCGCTCGCGGTCGCGGCCGTCCCCGAGGGGCTGCCGGCGATCCTGTCGGTGGTGCTGGCGATCGGCGTCCAGCGGATGGCCGGGCGCGGCGCGGTGGTCAAGCACCTGCACTCGGTCGAGACCCTGGGTTCGGCCACCGTGATGGCCTCGGACAAGACCGGCACGCTGACCCGCAACGAGATGACCGTGGAGCGGGTGCTCACCGCGTCCGGGGAAGTGAGGCTCACCGGCACCGGCTACCGGGCGGAAGGACGGCCGGAGGCGCTGTCGGGGAGCCTGGAGGACGCGGCGCTCACCGTCGAGCTCGAGCTGGTGCTGCTCGGCGGGGTGCTGGCCAACAACGCCGCGGTGACCGAGACCGACGACGACGTCGAAGTGCACGGCGACCCCACCGAGGCCGCGTTCGTGGTCGCGGCGCGCAAGCTCGCCGGGCTCGAGGCGCGGGCCGAGGCGTTCGAGCGACGAGGCGAGATCCCGTTCACCTCCGAGCGCAAGCTGATGTCGTCGGTGGATTGGCACGACCCGATCTCCCGACTCGGCATCGTCACCAAGGGCGGCGCGGACGTGGTGCTGGGCCGGTGCACGGCCGTCCAGCACGGGGACGAGGTGGTGCCGCTCAGCCCGGCTGAGCGGACCAGGATCCTCGCCGGTGTCGAGCGGCTGTCCGGCGAGGCGTACCGGGTGCTCGGGGTCGCCTACTCCTGGTTCCCGCCGGAGCAGGAAGCCGAGGTTCTCGATCGGCTCGGCACCGAAGACGCGTCCGACCTGGAACACGACCTGGTCTGGGTGGGGGCGGTCGGCCTGATCGACCCGCCGCGGGCGGAGGTGTCGCAGTCCATCGCGGAGGCGCAGCGGGCCGGCGTCCGGGTGCTGATGATCACCGGCGACCACCCGGCGACCGCGGCCCGGATCGCGACCGACCTGGGGATCGCCGAGCCCGGCAGTCGAGGCCACCACCGGAGCCCAGCTGGACGCGGCCGATCCCGCCTGGCTCGCCGAGCAGGTGCGGTCCACCCCGGTGTACGCGCGGGTGGCGCCGGCCCACAAGCTGGAGCTCGTGCGCGCGCTGCAGGAGGACGGTCAGGTCGTCGCCATGACCGGCGACGGCGTGAACGACGCGCCCGCGCTGAAGGCCGCCGACATCGGCGTGGCGATGGGCATCACCGGCACCGAGGTGACCAAGCGAGGCGGCCGACATGGTGCTGGCCGACGACAACTTCGCCACCATCGTCGCGGCGGTGCGGGAGGGTCGGCGGATCTTCGCCAACATCGGCAAGTTCCTGCGCTACCTGCTCTCGTCGAACATCGGCGAGGTGCTGCACGGTGTTCGTCGGCGTGCGTGTTCGCCGCGCGCGCTCGGGCTGACGGCAGCCGGCGAGGGCGAACTGGTGCTGCCGCTGCTGGCCACCCAGATCCTGTGGATCAACCTGATCACCGACTCCGGCCCGGCGCTGGCGATGGGCGTCGATCCCGACGTGGACGACGTGATGGCGCGACCGCCGCGACATCCGGGCGCACCGCTGATCGACGGCCGGATGTGGGCCTGGTTCGGATGGATCGGTGTGGTGATGGGCGTGGTGGCGCTGCTCACCATCGACCTGTTCCTGCCCGGCGGCCTGCTGTCCGGAGGCTCGGAGTCCCTCAACGTGGCCCGCACGGCGGGGTTCACGACGCTGGTGTTCGCGCAGCTGTTCAACGCCTTCAACGCCCGCTCGCTGACTGCGTCCGCGTTCACCGGGCTGTTCGGCAACCACTGGCTGTGGGGAGCGGTGCTGCTCGGCGCGGTCCTCCAGGTGGCGGTCGTCGAGGTGCCCTTGCTCCAGGTGGCGTTCGGGACGGCGTCCCTCGAACCGATGCAGTGGCTCGCCTGTCTCGGCACCGCGTCGGTCGTGCTGTGGGCGGAGGAACTGCGCAAGCTCGCTCTTCGCCTGCGGGCGCGCAGAGTTCACACCGCAGGTTGATCCTGCAGGGACCCGTGCAGACCGCGGCGGGATCGACCAGCAGGCGGGCCGGGTCGAGCCCGACCACCTGCCGGTGCGGAGCGAACGGCGCGGGTCCGACTCAGCCGGGAATGGTGCCGGCGGCGCTCTCCAGGTGCGCGCGGACGAACCACTGGAACTTCTCCAGCGCGCCGGTCTGGCCGATCAGCATGTCCTGGGTGACCAGATCGAGATCCTCGACTGCCCCGATCGCCTGCCGGTTCTCCGCGATCACGCGGTCGTATTCCTTGTCGAGTGCAGCCAGGTGGTCCGGCACGGTCGCCCGGTCGAGCGGGTAGTCGTCCCAGGTCCGGGTCGGTGGCGATTGCGCCGACCGTGCCCCGCGGCGAGCCGCCCAGGGTGGCGATCCGCTCGGCGACTTCGTCGGCGTTGAGCCGCACCTGGTCGACCTGCGGGGTCGATCATCTCGTGGACGCCGATGAAGCTGGGGCCGACCACGTTCCAGTGCACGTGCTTCAGGGTCAGGTGCAGGTCGTTGTAGGTGTTCAGGCGTCCCTGCAGGACCTCGATCACCTGGTCGGCCTTCTCCGGAGTCAGTCCGGGGGCCGTGAACGAATACCTCGCCATGTTGTCCTTCTCCTCAGATCGCGTGGGCGCGGACGGTTCCGACACCGGATCGTTTACCCGCAAACCGTCAGCTCCGACGTTAGTCCACAAATCCGGGCGCCACGGAGTGCATTCCGGCAACCTCAGGCGCCGCTCAGCACCCCGCCCAGCCAGACGCCGGACGCCGCGAGGGCCAGGCCGAGTTCGGCCAGCATGCCCAGCCCCGTGCCCTTCAGGCCGGCCAGCGCCGAACGCCAGGCCGGGAGCGGATCGCGCACGCGCCCGTATTCGACGACGAACAAACCGGCGAGGAAGAACACGACCAGCCCGACCACGGGGAGCACGAAGAAGCCGACGATGCCGGCCAGCCCGGCGACCACCAGGGACCGCTTCGGAACTCCGGCCGCGCGGGTGTGCCGGGCCGTGAGGTACCAGGTGGCCGTCGCGCCTCCGGCCACCAGCAGGACGCAGATCGCCGCGACCAGCCAGGCGAGCGGCGTGCCCGTGAGCGCTGCCCAGGCCAGCACCGACAGTCCGATCAGGATCGAGCCCGGCAGTACCGGCACCACGATGCCGACCAGGCCGACCAGGATCGCGATCCCGACAAGGACCTCCAGCATCAGGGCTCCTCTCGTTCCCGGACGCGTCGGTCGCGCCGTTCCCAGTGTGTCAGGGCGATCCAGCAGCGCCCGGTGAGCAGGCTGTGGCCCCGGTCCGGGTCGGGTCGGCAACGACCCCCGGTCCGGGTCGACAGGCCGGGGTTCGTGAACCGGCGCCCGCCACGGCGTCCCCGTGGCTAGGGTGTCGGCTGGCGTCACGGCGGCGCCGACCCGACCCGGAAAGCGGTCCGAATGCCGATTCACACCCAGCACCGAACCCCGGTGGCGGCCCCCAGCAACACGGCCTACGCCGACGCCCGTCGACTCAGCGACGGGCAGGCGAAGCCGCTCGGCGCGCTGGGTGACCTGGAGACGCTCGCCGCCTGGGTGGCGTCCTGCCAGGGCACCTGCCCGCCCCGCCAGCTGGACGACGTCCGCGTGGTCGTGTTCGCCGGTGACCACGGCGTCGCGGCGGACGGGGTGTCGGCCTACCCCGTGGAGATCACGCCGGCCATGGTGTACGGGATCGCCGGCGGCCACGCGGGGGTGTCCGCACTGGCTGCCGTCAACAACGTGAAGGTCTCCATCTACGACCTCGGGGTGGCCGTCGACTTCCCCGATCTTCCCGCCGAGGTGAGCCGGTTCAAGGTGCGCCGCTCGTCGGGGCCGATCCATCTCACCGACGCGCTCACCCGCGCCGAAGTGGAGGCTGCGCTGGCCGCCGGGGACACGATCGCGGCTGAACAGGTCGCCGACGGCGCGCAGTTGCTGATCTCCGGCGACCTCGGCATCGGCAACACGACCGTCGCCGCCGCCCTGATCGCCGCCACCCTCGGTGTACCGGCCGCGGCGGTGACCGGGCGCGGCACCGGCATCGACGACGGCACCCTCGTGCACAAGACCGCGCTGATCGAGGCCGCCATCGCCCGCGCCGGCGACCGCGTGGCCGATCCGGTCGAGCGCCTCGCCGCCCTCGGCGCCGCCGACTTCGCCGCGGCCGTGGGCTTCATCTCGGGGGCGGCGCGACGCGGCGTCCCGGTGCTGCTGGACGGGGTGATCGCGGTCGCCGAGGCCCTCGTCGCCGACGACTACGCCCCCGGAGTGAAGGCGTGGCTGCAGGCCGGCCACCGCTCCACCGAACCCGGGCAGGCCCTGGCGCTGGACCGGCTCGGGCTGGAGCCGCTGGTCGACTTCTCGATGCGGCTGGGCGAGGGCAGCGGCGCCGTGCTGGCGGTGCCCATGGTGCGCTCGGCGGTCGCCGCGCTCACCGGCATCGCCCAGCTCGCCGACCTCGCATGAGCTCCTTCGCCGGGCTCCGCCTGGCGGTCGGACTGCTCACCATCGTGCCGGTGCGCCCGCCGGAGGAGATCGGGCGCCCGCAGGCACGGGCGGCCATGCTGCTCGCGCCGCTGGCGGTGCTGCCGCCGGCCCTGGTGGTGGTCGGGCTGGGCTGGGGCGCCCTCCAACTGGGCCTGCCGGCGGCGATCGCCGGGGTGCTGGTCGTGGCCGGGCTCGCCTTCGGTACCCGCGCCATGCACCTCGACGGGCTGGCTGACACCACCGACGGCCTCGGGTCCGGCAAGCCCGCGGACGCCGCCCTGGAGATCATGAAGCGCGGCGACATCGGCCCGATGGGCACCGCGTCGCTGGTGCTGGTGCTGCTGGCCCAGTCGCTGGCGGTCGGTGCGATCGTGGAGCGGCCCTACGGCTGGCTGGAGGTGGTGGTGGCCGTGTGCGGCGCGCGCGCCGCACTGGTGCTGGGTTGCGTGAAGCGCGTGCTGGCGGCCCGTCCGGAGGGACTCGGCAGCATGGTCGCGGGCAGCGTGCCGACGGCCGCGGCCGCGGCCGGGTGGGTGCTGGCGGGGGTCGCCGCCGTCGGGGCCGGCCTGCTCGCCGGGCGGCCGTGGTGGCTGCCCCTGGCCGCCGCGGTCGCCGCGGTGGCAGCGTCGGGATGGCTGCTCGCCCGCTGCGTCCGCCGACTGGGCGGGATGAACGGGGACGTGCTCGGGGCGATGGTCGAACTCGCGGCCACCGTCTGGCTGGTGATGACAGCGGTCCAGGTGTCCTGACCGCAGCGGCGCCCCTGCCTCCCGGTCGCGTGCCTCCGGGTCGCGCCGACCGGCTGCCGCGCGTGCCCGTTACGGACGCAGGCTCAACAAGGGCACAAGGTCAGGCCGGCGGGTCGAGGGGTGCCGGTCGTGGCCGCGCCCCGCCGAGCCTCGTCTCGACCCCGGTGAGCACGATGTCGAGGTTCAACTCGAACCGCTGGTCGGGCGTGGGCAACTCGCGCACCGCGGCGGCAAGCCGCGGCGTCCCCCCGCCGTGCGCGGGGTGTTGGGCCAACAGGTACCGGTTCGGCAGCGCGTGGTCCTGCTCCTCGATCACGAAGCCGGTGACGAAGGCGCTGACGATCTTGGCGGCGGTGATCAGGTCTGAGTCGCTCAGGCCGGTAGCGGTCCAGCGGGTCAGCCACCGCTGCTGTTCGGCAAGGACCGCCGGATCGGTGAGGGTGGCGGCGCTGAAGGTGCGGGCACCGTCGCGGTGGGCGAGGTACTGGCGGCGGAGGATCCGCCCGTACGCGGCGAGTCCCTCCCGCCAGCGGTCGACGTCCGGTTCGGCGGCGAGTTCGGCGGCGACCCGGCGCCGGATCTCGGTCCCCATCTCGTCGAGGATCTCGGGCATGCCCGAGATGTGCCAGTACAGGGCGGGGGCGCGGACGCCGAGACGCTCGCCGAGGGCGCGGGCGGTCAGCCCGTCGATCCCGTTCTCGTCCAGCACCTCCAGCGCAGCCTGAACGATGAGCTCGCGGCTGATCCCCTTGGTCACACGGCAGCTTAACGCCATCACCGGACCGGTGGAGCGGGGGCGCGGCCCAGCCCGCTCCGGCTGTGGGAATCGTGCGAGCTGGACGGTGAGCGGCTACACCGTGAGCGGGCGCCCCGCGACCAGCAGCACGACCCGGTCGCAGGCTTCGTCGA
>CAVPHL010000005.1:0-269666 GCA_963704225.1 uncultured Actinomycetota bacterium | reverse complement strand
ATGTTGTGTACGCTGGCTTCGTCTGCTGCTGCTGTATGACTCATCGAAGTGACGCAGCTCACCCCGTTCTGTGGGAGTCTGTCGGCAATTACGGCGGCCTAGAACCTTCAGACATCCGCCCGAGCGAGACAAGGATCGTGATGGCAACACCTGGCTTCGCTGGCTTCGACCTCTGGAGCAGGAACGCTTGGCGCGGGTCGAGAGGTGGCCCGGAAGACTCCATGAATCGGCCATCCGCTCGCTGTTCCCACGGCGTTCGGCGACCAGAGTCGCGAAATCAGGCTTCGGGCCGAACTCGTGCCCGAGCCCGCAAACGCACACGACAGGAACGCGGTGATGGTGATCGGCATCGTCGGCTACCTGCCCAAGGAAGATGCCCCGGCCTATCTTCCTGTGCTCCTGGCTCTCCAGAAGCAGGGTCTTCAGGCGGTGACCGAGTGCAGTGTCTGGGCCGCGGAGCGAGAGGAATCGTTGGGTACAGACAAGCGAGGTCGTGACATCACCAAGACGCGGCTGTCAGCCACCGTACGGCTCGTACTCGACGACTTCGTGGAGTGGTAGACGTCCCCGCTAACGCCACACCTTCCGTCCCGCACATTCTCTTGCCGCAGGGATCTGCCGTGCAGGTTGAGAAGGAAGAGGAACACCAGGAAGCACTTCTTCCATTCGTCCGGCCGCAGGGCGAGGCGTGGGCCTATGGCACGCTCCACACGTTCATCGATGAGAGCACGCGGGCGAAGAAGGAACTTGTGGAGGTCAAGATTGATGGACGTCGTGTTGGGCAACTCACGCCCGCGATGGGTTCCGAGTACGCCCCGATCATCCACCAGATAAGAGGAGCGCGGTCGGACGACTGCCGCCAAGGTTGTCGTCAAGGGCAATCAGATCAAGGCAGACGTGGTGGTCTATGCCGCCAAGACCAACCAGCTTGAGGCGAGCTGGACGACGCCACCAATATCACCCCCCTCGCACGTCGAGTTCAACTCGAAGCGGGTACCCAGCCACTCGGGTTCAACGCCGCAAGCGGTCCAACCAGGTGGGCAGCGTCGTCGCGCGCACTCATTCCCCCGAAGCCGACCCAGATCCGATTCAACTCGGCACCTGGCTGGCCACGTCCGCCCGAGGGTTGGGAGCCCCGGTTGGACGCCGCAGGGGACTGGCCACCTGCGCCGGCGGGCTGGACCTATTGGGTTGCTGTGAACTGGGCCGTGGGGGTGGCCCCCACTCGCCAGCAGGGCGACACCGGCCAGCCAGACTCGCTGCCAATGCCCCTAGTGCTCCATCGCTTGGCGTCCCAAACTGATATGAAGTGCGTGTGACCACCGCCGAGCCGCTACGCGACGGATTCATCACCTCGGTGATGGAGCGAGCGGGGAAGGAGCGCGGTCACGTAGCTCGCGCCGACCTTCCATTCGTGTCGCTCCCCACGGGGGAAAACCGCCGAGTGATCGACGCGGCGCGTGGCATTTGGAATCCGCGCAACCGTGAACGAGTTCAGCGTGGTCAGCTCCCCCACCGGGCCGTACTCGGACCGCGGTCCAAGGGCCGGCTGTTCCACTACTCGTATCGCGAAGGCTCAATCAACGGGGACAACGCCAAGCTGAGGCGTGCCTTTGAACTGGGGTTGCCGATCATCCTGCTGCGCAAGGTCCGCGACGGGGTGTACGTGCCCTACGCACCCGTGTATGTGGTGGACGACCTTGTAGCCCAGCGAGAATTTCTGCTCGCCCTCGATGAGAGTGTCCGGTTCCTTGGCGGCGGAATGCGGATGCTCCCGGAACGGCGCTACGCCGAGCGGGTCGTCAAGCAACGGCTGCATCAAGCGGAGTTCCGAGGCCGCGTGATCGCTGCCTACCAAACACGATGCACCATCTGCCGGCTGCGTCACGGCGAGCTACTCGATGCCGCGCACATCATCGCCGACAGCGAGATGAGAGTGGTTCGCCCGCGGTGTCGAACGGCCTCGCCCTGTGCAAGATCGCCCGCGCGGCGGCTTTCGACCTCAACATGCTCGGGATCTCTCAGATTACGTCGTGCGTATAGATCAACGACTTCTCGAGGAGGTCGACGGGCCTATGCTTCGTCACGGTCTTCAAGAGATGCATGGGGCAACGCTTGCCGTTCCTCAACGCCGACAGGATCAGCCTGACAAGGCAAGGCTTGAGCTGCGGTTCGCCGAGTTCACCCAGCACGCGTCCCTAGCACGCCGACCGGCATGGCTTCGTTCCAGTCGACCGGAAGACACGATCCAGAGGAACGCCACACCCCCATGGAAATGACACTCTGATTTGGCCCCACCGTGACGGTCTGATCTGGCCCCAGCTGCGACACGCCGGGGCGGTTGTGACGGTCTGATCTGGCCCCACCTGCGCTGGTCGACGGCGTTCGTCGACGGCGTGGGAGGGGCCGGAGTGTCGGTCGAGAGTCGAGTCTGTTCGAGGCGATCCGTCGGGATCGTCGGGATGATCGGATGTGTCGATCCGGGAGCTGGCTGACCGGCACGGGGTGCATCGGCGGACGGTGCGACAGGCGTTGGCGTCGGCGGTGCCGCCGGCACGGAAGATGCCGGTCCGGACGGCGCCGGTGCTGGACCCGGTCAAGCCGTTGATCGACGCGATGCTGCGGCAGGATCTGGACGCGCCGCGCAAGCAGCGTCACACCGCCCGGCGGGTGCAGGGCACGGTTGGTCGACGAGCACCAGCTGAGTGGTGGCCTACTCGACGGTCCGCGACTACGTGCGTGGCCAGGCGGCGGATCGCGGCCGAGGCCGGCAAGCAGCGGTCGAGGTGTTCGTGCCGCAGACCCACCCGCCGGTGCAGAGGCGGAGGTCGACTTCGCTGATCTGTGGATCGTGCTGGCCGGGGTGAAGACCAAGTGTTCCTGTTCACGCTGCGGCTGTCGTACTCGGGCAAAGCGGTCCACCGGGCGTACGCGACCGCCGCGCAGGAGGCGTTCCTGGAAGGCCACCGCACGCGTTCGAGCAGCTCGGCGGGATCCCGACGGTCCACATCCGCTACGACAACCTGAAGTCTGCGGTGTCTCGGGTGCTGTTCGGCCGCACCCGGGTCGAGTCGGACCGGTGGGTGCGTTCCGGTCCCACTACGGGTTCGACGCGTTCTACTGCCATCCCGGCGTCGAGGGCGCCCATGAGAAGGGTGGCGTCGAGGGCGAGGGTGGCCGGTTCCGCCGCAACCACCTCGTCCCGATGCCGGAGGTCGACACGATCGCCGAGCTGAACGCCTACCTCGCCCGGTGCGACGCCAAGGATGACCACCGTCGGATCGGGCAGCGGATCGCCACCGTCGGTCACGACTTCGCCCCCGAGCAGCCCTGCTCCGGCCCTGCCGGCCGAGCCGTTCGAGACCGGGCTGACCCTGCGACCCCGGGTGGACCGGCACGCCCGGGTCACCGTGCGGCAATGCCAGTACTCGGTGCCCGCCCGCTACGTCGGCCGCCGGGTGCGGGTGCTGCTGCGTGCCACGAGCGTGCTGATCTTCGACGGGCCCCGGCTGGTCGCCGGACACGAACGCTCCACGATCCGCGGCAGCGTCACCCTGATCCTGGACCACTACCTGGAGGTGCTGGCCCACAAGCCCGGCGCGCTACCCGGTGCGACCGCGCTGGTCCAGGCCCGCGAGGCCGGGGTGTTCACCGCAACCCACGAGCGGTTCTGGACCGCGGCGAAAGCCCGCACGGCGACAGGACCGGCACCCACGCCCTGGTCGAGGTGCTGCTGCTGCACCGCACCTATCCCCGCGGCCATGTCCTGGCCGGGCTCGGGCCGCGCTCGCCGTGGGCGCTCTGTCGCCCGAGGTGGTCGCCGTCGAGGCCCGCCGCGCCGGCGAAACCACCGCCCGACCCCAGCTCGGCCTGGTCACCGCCGAGGGCCGGACCGCGTACCCGGCCGATACCCGGCCGCTGCCGACCGTCGACGCCTACGACACCCTGCTCACCGGAGGAAACCCCACATGACCACCATGACCACCCAAGCCGTCGAGGCCGCGATCGACACCGCCTGCCGGACCCTGCGGCTGCCGACCATCCGCGACCGCGCCGCCGAAGCGCCGCCATCGCCGCGCGTGAACAGCTGACCTACCGGGCGTTCCTGGCCGAGCTGCTGCTCGCCGAGTGCGACGACCGTGACGAACGCCGCCGGACCCGCCGTGTCCACGAGGCCGGCTTCCCCCGGGCCAAACGCCTGGACGACTTCGACTTCGACGCCAACCCGAACCTAACCCCGCGACCATCAACACCCTCGCCAGCGGCGACTGGGTCAGCAAAGGCCGACCGCTGTGTCTGATCGGCGACTCCGGCACCGGCAAGACCCACCTGCTGATCGGCCTGGGCACCGCCGCCGCCGAGCCGGCCACCGGGTCCGCTACGTCGCTGGCCTCCCAACTGGTCAACGAACTCGTCGAAGCCGAGAACGACAACTCTCTCACCAACATCGCCCGCTACGGCCGCGTCGATCTACTTTGCATCGATGAACTGGGCTACATGGAACTCGACCGACGCGGCGCCGAACTGCTCTTCCAGGTCCTCACCGAACGCGAAGAGAAGAACGCCATCGCAATCGCCTCCAACGAACCCTTCAGCGGCTGGACCAAGACCTTCACCGACCCACGCCTCTGCGCCGCCATCGTCGACCGGCTCACCTTCGACGGCCACATCATCGAGACCGGCACCACCAGCTACCGACTCGCCCACACCCGCCGAACCAGTGGGGCCAAATCAGACCGTCACCGTGGGGCCAAGTCGGGTTGACATACTCACCCCCACCAGAAAGACCCACTTTGAACCGCCACCGTGCAGCGACGGGGCAACCTCGTGGTCGCTGGTGATTCCGCGGGGGCCGAGTCCGCCGGCAAACTGGCGCTGGCTGACCCGCAGGGCCGCGACGAGCTACGTGCCGCTGCGCGCGGCGACCGAGCACCACAGCCCCTTCGAGCTCGACCTGCCCAGGATGCATGAGGTCTGTGGCACTTCGAGGGTGGTCCCGGTCGCGAGTCGACGACCGAGGAGTCGCTGGGTGCCGTGTTCGCAGGGCTAGGAGCCGACACGAACAACTGGGAGTTCGGAAGGTGGGCGGGGTGTGGGTGGCGTCAACTTACGGTCTCCGGACGACGAGGATGCCGCCGGATGGGGTCTTGGCACGGGGCGGGGCGATCAGCGATGATGTGCCAGCCTCCACCCCAGTAGTTTCATCGACGCCTCGGCACCAGCGAAGTGTCCCCGTCCGTTTGTCGATCGCGGAGCTCAAGGTCCCCGGATCACGAGTGAGGAGTTAGAGCAATGATCGCCGACACGCTCATGCTCGAAGCGCAGGCGAACTCGAGCCAGGAGGTGACCACCGATACCGGCCGCGTCGGGCCCTGGCCGAAGCTGCCCGAACCGATCGACAACGCCGAACCTGGCCGAGTTGAGGTACCGGCGTGTCCAGCCAGCTGGCGGGGCCCAGTCGATTCCTCGCATTGAGTGGACTGCTCCCGTCGGGCCACCGGTCGTCGAGGACCTCGCGTCGTCGCGGCGCCACCCACGGGGCGATCAATGCGGTGAGCGTGGCCCGAGAGCTGGACCGGCTGAAGGTCGCGGATGGTCGCTGGGCTTGCCTGAACCCGATCCGGGCGGAAAAGAGGGCACGGAGATCAACCACCTGGTGATCGGCCCCGGCGGCGTCTTCACCGTCAACGCCGGACGTCACACCAACGGTCGCGCCTGGACCGTTAGCGACATCCGCGACGGCCGATACGAGGCTCAACGCGTGGCTCAGCTCCTCACCGCGACGACGAGGAGTCGAGCGTTCGCCGAGTTCAAGGCCTGATCGTGCCGGTCGGAGCCAAGAAGGCCGTGGTCCGGCAGCCTTCGAACGTCGTGCTGATCGTCAACCACTCCGAGTTGGTCGACTATCTACGGAGCCAACCGCCGTATCTCGACGGGGCGACGAGGACACGAATCACTGGCTACGCCCGCCTCAGCTCGACCTGGTCGGGCTGAGGGCGACGCCCATAGGCCCAACCGTCGATCCGCTCCTCCAGCACGACCCTGCACTCGCTATCGCGTCGTGCGGAACGGCTTGCCAGCGGCCTACGCATCCCTCTGGCGCGGGAAGGCCTCGTGCAGTTGCCACTGGAGGGCGGCGATCCTGTCGGCGTCGAGTGGTCCCGCCTCGGTGAGCATGGCCTTCAGCTTCTTGGGCCACATCACCGAGACGCCCTGGACGGTGAACGAGCCGCCGATCAGCGGCCAGTCCGCGTCCACGAAACACAGGACGCCGCGCACCGGCACGTCCGGCTCGCCAGCGAGCGCCGCCCGGACCAGGCCGAGCTGCTTGTGCATGCCCTCGACAAGCTTGGTGCGCTCTCGGCCGCCGACGATCAGGAGTTCCTGTCGTGGACGGATCAGGCCGCCCTCGACCCGCAGTTCGGGGCGGGCGTCCTTGTAGCGCTTGGCATCCACGACGAACACCCCCGACGAGCAGACGACCAGGTGGTCGATGTTCGCGGTCGTCCTGGGGATCCGCCGGTCGTGCAGCACCCGGAGGGTCGGGCCGGCTATCCGAGCCAGCATGCCCCCGAGCTGCTGCTCCCCCACCGCGCCGGTCGACCACGCCTTGGTGGACTGCGGATCGTCGAACACAGCCAGCAGGAACTTGCCGATCTTCGGGTGGTTGGACTGAACACGCTGCTGACGGGCGTCGTGGCGACGGTCGAACTCCCGCACGGCCGAGCCGCCGGCCGCGCCGTCCACGACGTCGAGCTCGGGTGGGAGATCCGGGGTGATCGCGTGCTTCGGCGACGCCGTCGCTTCCGTCTGCTCGGGTAGCGCACGCCGCGCCGGGCACTCCACGCAGGCGACCGTCTTTGAGGTTCGGTCGTAGTCCGCGGTTGCGCCTGCCTCCAGCGGCGTCCCGCACCGCGAGCAGGTGCCGGCGTAGCGCAGCTTCATCCGCTTCACCGTCGGCGTCGCTGCGGCCTGACGACCGTGTCCTCGCTCATCAGCTACCTCGGTACCTGCGTGATGGCACCACCGATTGCGGCGAGGAAGCTGCCGAACAGGAGAGGCAGGAGGACGATCGCGAGGCTCGCCGACACGATCCCGATGATGATCATGATCTTGATGGAGCACCGGGCGATGAATTGCAGGTCGTCAGAGGTTTAACGCGTCAACCCGTAGCCGACGTGGGGGTCGGTGAAGCCACGCCCGGCTGCGGCAGGCGTTGCCACAGGATGCCCTTGGAGAGGCGGCGCTGCTCAACACCGCCCGCCGACGTCGACTGCGGGAAGCCGGTCACCGCGCCATTCCGCGGATACTCGGCGTGGCCGGCACCCATTTCGCCCCGTCCCAGACGTCGGCCGTTCATCTCGACACCGACGGCGCGCTGGTTCGCGTCCTCCACTCGGTTCTCACCTGCTCCCACTGCTTCGTTGACGTCCGGTCACCAACGGCTACTTCTTGCAGCCCTTGAGGTTCCCTTTGGTCATCGACCAATGCCAGGCGCCGTCCTCGTAGAACATGTGCGCCGTGATGGGCAGAGTGAACCCCCGCACCCTCAGCCGGGCGGTCACGAGTGTCGCCGGCTTCGTCTTGGACACACCGGGGATCTTGCTCTTGACGTTCGCCTTCGTTTTGACCGTTTTCACCCAGGTGAAGGTCGGGTTGATCGACTTGTCGCGGCAGATGGTGTAGCGCTTCTCGGTGATGATCCTGCGCTGCGCGGCGACGAGCGTCGCGTAGTGCCGGTCCCACTGCTCGGCGTCGTACTGCTTCACCCAGGTCTTGAAAGCCGCAGCGGCGGCCTCGCCCGTCTGAGGCTGGGCCGGGACGGACGGCGTTGTTGCCGTCGGCATGAGCGTCGCGGATGGAGTGGCTGTCGCGGACGGGGAAGCGCTCGCCGAGGCAACCAAAGTCGTGGTGCTCGGCGCCGCTGGCGAGCACGCCGGCAGCGCCATCACGCAGCCAACGAGAGGCACGACAGTGGCAAGCGGGAGGTGGGAGGTCACGTCAGGTGGAGCCTTCCACGGGATTCACTACCCGATGAAGTCCCCGCCCGGCGACTTGGCTCGTGGCCCTCAGAACACCAGCGGCATGACGAGCCTTCTTGTTGCGGCCTTGGAAGGGATGCAACCCACGCCTGGAGGCACCCTCACCGAGCAGCTGGACGATGCATGCCAGCCCCGCGCGAACCTGCGTCTCCGTCGGCGCTCGAAGTACGACCTTCCCCTTGCCGATCGGTCATAGGAATCATCGATCCTTGCCAGAGGCACCTTCGGTGTTGCGGACATCGCGACCCACGTGGGTGTCCGCAAGGCCCACAAGTTGCTACCGCCCGTACCCTTTACGCCCGCCTGACAAGGGCAGCCGCGATCTTTCCGCGACGCATTGCCTCGGTCGAGACCTCCTCGTCGGTCACGCCCAAGACCTGTTGGAGGAGACCTTCCCCGGCGTACACCCGTTCGAGCAGGTCAGCGTAGGCGGCTGCATCCCCGCCGAGGTCGAGGCGGTGGGCCAACGCCACGATGTCTGGTGCGTCCTGCGGTCGCATGGCGACCAACTTCATGGCGAGCAGGTGCTCGGGCGGAGCCCAATGGATGGTGAGTCCTGGCCGCTTCGAGGGAACGGTCGCATCCGCTGGTCTGGGAGGAACCCACGGCTTGGCGTTCTCGTTGAGCCACGTTGGCGGGATTCCTTCCGACTCCGCCAGAAGCCGAGCTTCTTCCAGGACGAGACGATCCGAGACCAACGCGTCAATGTCCATGGTTCGCCGCCCGTCGTAGACGGTCACGGCGATGGCGGCACCACCGACCACATAGACACTCGCGGCCACTCCGCGCTCGTGAAGCCTTCTGTCCAGGAGCCCGAGCAAGCGTTCGATCTCGGCTCTTGCGAACTCGACCGGGCTCACGCGGTCACCAGATCACGCTCGGCGGCGAAGATGCCGTGCTCCGCGAGCCAATCAGGCGTCGCAGCCCGAACGCCTTCGTCGTCGAGCAGAAGGCTGGGCAAGATCCACTCGTCCTGCTCGGGCAATCTCTTGCCCTCGGCGTCGACCCAGCCTGGCGGCTCGCGCTCAGCCTCGGTGAACTCGTGCCGCGCCAGCGCAGCCAGGAGGGCGTCCCACCTCGGATCGCCAGTCGTGCGGGGCGCGGTGGTCCAGGCGCTGCTCGCAGTGTCGTTGCCTCGAAGGAGTTCGCGCAGGTGGTCCCTCCCTTGCAGGACCATCTTCAGTGCCCACAGATCGTCGCCGTCGCGTAACGCACGACGAATCTCCCTCGCGGCCGACTGTGGCGTCATCCACCCCCGATCTCGCGCGGTTTCCAGGCTGTCCGCAAGCCGCAGGGCGCGCAGGTAGAACGCAGCAGATGGCATGGTCTTCCCTGCACGATATGCACTGAAACGTGAAGCGGACGTTCCCAGGGCAGTCGCGAACTCGGCTTGGGTCAGGCCGCTGTGCGCCAGCGCCGCACTCAACCCGGCGACCACTGCCTGGGTGTCGTCCTCCATACGGCAATGTTATCAGATCAGATAATACGGACGTGTCAGGGACTCCCCGTTTCGGCGGGCGCGGGGCGTCGGCTACGTCCGCGAGTCCACGGGGTGCCCTCGACCAGCCTGGACAGCCGCTCGGCAATCTGGCGATCCCGATGCTTGGCGGCGTGCTGATAGAGCTGAGCAGCCACAGAGGGGAATGGCCAGGCCGCGCCTGGAGTTCGGCGGTCGTGCCCCCGACCTGGGCGGCCATAGTGGCGCCAGAGCTCCGGCCACTTGAGGTGCGTTTGCCCCAGTCACGGAGGCGAAACCGCTGGTGGGCCCACTGGGAATCGAACCCAGAACCCGCGGATTAAAAGTCCGCTGCTCTGCCAATTGAGCTATAGGCCCGCGCGCTCGGCGCCCTCGTAGCGTACCGACGCCTGGCGGGCCCGTGCACACTGGGGGCGTGGACTTCGGTTACCTCGGCATCGGGCTGGTGCTGGTGCTCGGCATCGCCATCGTCGTGTACGGCTGGCTGTCGGACCGCACCGTCACCCGGAGCCGCCAGGACGCCCTCACCCAACCCCCCGACCGGGACATCCCCGGTCTGGCCGCCGACGCCGTCGCCCCGAACTACCTGACCGAACACGAGGCGCTCCACCAGCAGCCGTACCAGCCCGCGGCCGGCCTCACCGACGCCGGGCGCGCCGACCTCCAGGCACGCCTCCCCGGCGCGCCGAGCCTCCGCCACGGCCATGCCGCGGTCGAATTCGCCACCGACCAGCCCAGCCACCTCTGCGTGCTCGACCACCCGTGGGTCCTCGTCGCCGACGACCAGGTCACCACCATCCGCGAACTGCTGCCGTTCCTTCAGAAGGCCCGGGGACGCGGCCGGCGCGTCGTCGTCGTCGCCCCCGCCCTCGCCCGCGAGGTGCTCGCCACTCTTCAGGTCAACGCCGTCCAGCGGACCCTCAGTTGCGCCGCCGTCCTGATCCCGGACGCCGGGCAGCGCCGCGCCCTCTGCTCCCTGGTCGGCGCCACGCCGCTGTCCCCCACCGACCTGCGCGCCGGCTGGGTGCCCGAGACCTCCCTCGGCACCTGCGACACCTGGGTGAGCAGCCCCGGCCAGCTGTGGGTGCTCAGCGACGATCACGCCTCGTGAGGCCGGCGGTCTCGACCGGCTCGACCGGAGGGCTCGACCCCGCGACCGGAGGCTGAGAAACCACCCCTGCGATCCTCAGGTCTCAAGTAAAGCTCTAGGTGAATTCTCAGGTTCTCAGGCGTAACCCAGGCCGTCCAGCTCGTCGTCGTCGATGCCGAAGAAGTGGGCGATCTCGTGCCACACCGTGATTCGCACCTCCTCCACCAATTCGTCCTCGCTCGACACCAGCCGCAGCAACGGACCGCGGAAGATCAGGATCCGGTCGGGCAGCACCCCCGCATACTGCGAATTCCGCTCCGACAAGGGGATTCCGTCGTAGAAACCGAGCACGTCACCCAGCTCCGGGTCGGGCTCCTCCTCCACGATCAGGGCACAATTCTCGACCAGGTCGAACAGCCCCTGGGGGATCTCCGCCAGCGCCACCTCGACCAGTTCGTCGAACCGCTCCGGTGTCACCGACAAGCCCATGACCACACCCTAGCCACCCTGCCAAGGACCGAATCACAATCGTGTCGTTTCGTGCTCCCACAAGGGGATTTGCTACCAAACCCGTGACCTTTCGGCAGTCCCGCGCCTACAGTCTGGTGCCAGCTGGGGCAGTCGGACGGGTGTGCCGAAAGCCACACGGGGAAGACCGTCCCCTGCTCCAACGCCGAAGCCGCAGCACCCGGAAGGACGCCGATCTTGAGCACCGCGAGGACCGCCACCCGCGCCACCCTGGCCTGGGTCGCACTCACCGCGTCCCTGATCGTCGCCGGCCTGCTCACGCCCGTCCCGGCCCACGCCGGCACCACGACCTGGACCGCCACGACCTCGGTCAACGTCCGCGACGCGGCGAGCACCAGCTCCACCATCCAGACCCAGCTCGCCAAGGGCCAGACCGTGCTCGCCGCCGGCAAGGTCTCCGGCAACTGGCTGCCGATCAGCTACGCGAACACCACCGCCTACGTGTGGGCCGACTACCTCGACAAGGACGCCGCGGCCGCCAGCCTGATCCTCACCGGCCCGGCCGGACGCCGGACCGCCCTGAAGAAGGCGACCGCCCTCGCCACCGCCAGCGCGGACGCCGAGGTCACCACCACCCTCACCAAGGGCACCGCCGTGAAGGTCACCGGCTACACCTCCGGCGACTTCGCCCAGGTCACCGTCGACGACACGACCGCCTGGATCGCCTCGGCGTCCCTCTCCAGCTCCACCGACACCACCCCCGACACGGTCGCCTCCTACACCGCCACCACCAGCCTCGCCCTGCGGAGCACCGCCTCGGTGGAGGCGACCAACCAGGTCACCATCGCCAAGGGCGAGGTGGTCGGCGGCACCGGCACCCACGACGGCACCTACAGCCAGGTCGTCTTCGACGGCCAGGTGGGCTGGGTGATCACCGGCTACCTGAAGGCCACCGACGGCACCCCGGACGCCCACGTGCTCCCGCTGCGCAAGGCCACCCGCTACGCCTCCACCGCCACCGTGCCGATCCGGGCCAAGGCGGACTCCGGCTCCACCAAGCTCGGCACCATCACGCTCAGCTTCTCGATCCGAACCACCGGCCCCACCAGCGGACGCTGGACCCAGGTGATCTGGAGCGGCTCCACCGCCTGGGCCAAGACCGCCAAGCTGTCCAAATCCAAGGTCGCCGATCTCGGCTCGACCAGCCTGAACAAGCTGGAGACCAACGGGCAGATCGCGGTGCTCGAGGTGCGCGCCAAGTTCCCGGCGATCACCTCCATCTACGGCTGGCGGACCTCCAGCGCCTACTCCTCCGACCACCCCAACGGCCGGGCGATCGACATCATGATCCCCTCCTACAAGTCCAACAAGGAGCTCGGGGACGCCGTCGCCCAGTACGTCATCGACAACGGCGACCGGCTCAACGTCACCTACCTGATCTGGCGGCAGCGGAGCTACACCCTGACCCGCGGCACCTGGAAGGCGATGGCCGACCGGGGCGGCGCGACGGCCAACCACTACGACCACGTGCACGTCTCGTTCGAACCGAGCTAGGACGTCCCCCGCGTCCCCGGGCGGCCCTCCCCCCTCATGGGCTCCCGACCAGACGGCCCCCGCTGCCACCAGCGGGGGCCGTCCGGCGTCCGGACGGCTTCCGGGCCGCCCCGCTTTGAGCTGCCCCCCGCCGGAGCCGTATAGTGGCGCGTCAGGTCCCCATCGTTTAGCGGCCTAGGACACCGCCCTTTCAAGGCGGCAGCGCGGGTTCGAATCCCGTTGGGGATACCACGGCGGTGGGCCGGTTCCAGGAACCGGCCCACGCCCGACCAGCGCAGGACGAGCGAGGGTTCCGCCCGCGGGCCGAGCAGCCAGCGCCCGGCTACGCCAGGTCGAAGTTCTCCCGCTGCCACCTCAGGACGTCAGGTAGGGCAGCGCCAGGTGCACCGTCGTCGGCCCCCCGCCATAGCCCCGATTTTCACGCGGGGGACGGCTTACGTTATAGTTTCCGGGCTGGCCAGATGACGGCCAGCGAGGCCTGTCAAGGCCCCGTAGCGCAGTTGGTTAGCGCGCCGCCCTGTCACGGCGGAGGTCGCGGGTTCGAGTCCCGTCGGGGTCGCTGAAGCGCTCTGCTTCTCTCGGCCAGGTAGCTCAGATGGTAGTAGCGTTCGCCTGAAAAGTGAAAGGTCGCCGGTTCGATCCCGGCCCTGGCCACGACGACGCGGTGGACACTCGGTGTCCACCGCGTTTCTGCGTTCCCACCGCCCAACCAGGCGCCGCGGGCCCTCCCCGGGCGGCCACAGTCCTCCACCGCGCCGGGGGACGCAGAAGGGGCCGGACCCGAAGGCCCGGCCCCTTGCCGCACAAGGGCGAGTCAGCTCACTGGGTGAAGCCGACGTCCTCCCAGTTCGGGTCGCTGCCCATACCGCGGGCACCGATGTTGGCCAGCTTCTCCCGCACGCCGATCAGCATCGGACGCTGGTACAGCGGCAGGGTGTGCACCGACTCCCAGATGGCCTGCGCCGCCTGGTTGCCGAGCTCGGTGCGCTTCGCGGCGTCCATCTCGACGTCGATCATCGGGATCAGCTCGTTCACCTTGGGGATCTCGAGCTGGGCGAAGTTCGACTCGTTCGCGGCGAACTTCCCACCGGTGCCGGTGCCACCGTAGATCTGGCCGATGTTCCGCAGCGGGTACTGGGTGCCGATCCACGAGAACGCGATGATGTCGAAGTCGTGGTCGACCAGCACGCCCGGCCAGTCCTTGTTGGTGTCGACGGTCTTCAGCTTCAGGTTGACGCCGATCGTCTTCAGGCTGTTCTGCGCCTGCAGGCCCTCGTTCTCCGACGCCTTCACGCCGCCGAGCACCGCGAACACCACGTCGAGCTGCTTGCCGTCCTTCTCCCGGAAGCCGGAGGACTCGTTCATCATCCAGCCGGCCGCGTCCAGCATCTCCTTGGCCTTCTCCGGGTTGTAGTCGATGCCGGTGGCCGCAGCCTGGTCGACGAAGCCGGCCTGGTTCGCCACGTACAGGTTGTTGTTCAGCGGCACCTTGTCACCGGGCAGGCCGGCGAGGTCGGACTGGGCGATGACGGTCCGGTCGATGCCCATGGCGATCGCCTGGCGCACCGCCATGTCCGACAGCACCGGCGACTCGGCGTTGAAGGTGAAGTGACGGAAGTTCGGGCCTGCGGCGACCCGTACCTTCGAGTTCTGGGCGCTGTTGGCCTGGGCGTAGCCGTCCGGGTCCGGGCCGATGTCGTAGTAGTCGACCTCCTGGTTGGCGAACGCCGCCGCCAGGGCGTCGGAGGCGATGTTCTTCCAGGTCAGCTTGGTGAGCAGCGGCTTGTCGCCCCACCACTTGTCGTTGGGCTCCATGACCACGGTGCCGCTGGTCTTGTCCCAGCTGGACACCTTGAACGGGCCGGTGAACCACTCGTCCTTGTAGTCGGCCCAGCCGTCGTTGAACACCTTCGGGGTGGCCGCGCCGGCTGCCGGCAGCGGGCCGCCGGAGACGATCGCCGTCCAGTCCGGGTAGGTCGACTTGAAGGTGATGATCACCTCCTGCTCGTTCGCGCCCGCCTTGACGTCGGTGACCTGGTTCCAGCCGTCGGTCGAGGCGGCGGCGAACTTCTTGTTCTCGCCGTTCTGCGCCTGCCAGGTGGCGATCCAGTCCTTGGCGCCGATCACGGTGCCGTCGTTCCACACCGCCGCCGGGTTCAGCTTCAGGGTGACCACCAGGTTCGGCTCGGTGGTGGTCGTGGCCTCCAGCAGGTAGTCGTTGTTGATCACCGGTTCGCCCGCGGCGTTGAAGTCGTAGTAGACCGGACGGATCGGTCCCTGCAGGAAGACGAGTTCGGCATCGTTGCCGGTGACGTTGAACTGGTTCCAGGTGCTGATCTCGGAGCTCTTCGAGCCGACGAACTCACCACCGGCCAACTGGTCGCGCGGGGTCGGGTTGATGTCCTGGGCCGCGGTGCCGCCGGCCGTGTTCGGGACCGCAGCGGACGTTCCTCCCGCCGACGGTGTCTGGGACGGTCCGCCGCACGCGGCCATGGTCAGGGCCATGCCTCCCGCGATCAGCGGCATCAGGATTCTTGAAGCCTTCACTGTTTCCTCCATGTGGGCGATGGCAGGGAGGACGCCCTCGGAGGCGCAACCGTTGCCACTCGGATACTTCCCGACGATACCGGCTGCCGCTTCCGCGCCCGCTACCCCACGCGTAACGACCTGCTAACGAATCCGGGCGGGAACACCCGGGCGGGCCGCGGAGGGCGGGCTCAGACCCGGTCCGGCGAACTCGGACCCGGATAGTGGCAGGCGGCACGGTGGTCGGCCCCCTGCACGACCAGGCGCGGCGGCTCCTCCCGGCACCGGACCTGTTCGGCCTCCCCCAGCGCCGCGTACCGGAAGCACCGGGTGCGGAACTTGCAGCCCGACGGCGGGTCGGCGGGGCTGGGCAGGTCGCCGGAGAGCACGATCCGGTTCCGGGACGCGTTCGGTGTTCGGGTCCGGAATCGGGATCGCCGACAGCAGCGCCTGCGTGTAGGGGTGGGCCGGGTTGGTCGTACACCTCGTCCACCTGGCCGACCTCGACGATCGAGCCGAGGTACATCACGGCCACCCGGTCGGCGATGTGCCGGATCACCGCCAGGTCGTGCGCCACGAACAGGTAGGACAGCCCCAACCGGGCCTGCAGGTCGTCCAGCAGGTTGATCACGCCCGCCTGGATCGACACGTCCAGCGCCGACACCGGCTCGTCCAGCACCATCACCTTCGGTTCCAGTGACAGGGCCCGGGCGATCCCGATCCGCTGCCGCTGCCCGCCGGAGAAGTGCTGCGGGTAGCGGTCGGCGTGGCTCGACTCCAGGCCGACCAGGGCCAGCAGGTCGTGCACCCGGGTGTCGATCTCGGCCTTGCTGTAGCCGTGGACGGCCATCGGCTCGGCGATGATGTCGAAGATCGGCATCCGCGGATCCAGCGACGCCATCGGGTCCTGGAACACCACCTGCAGGTTGCGGCGCAGCTTCTTGCGTTCCCGCCGGCTCAGCCCGGAGGTCTCCCGGCCCAGCACGCTCACCGTCCCCCCGGTCGGGGTGCCCAGGTTCAGGATCTCCAGCAGGGTGGTCGTCTTGCCGCAGCCCGACTCCCCCACCAGCCCGAGGGTCTCGCCCTCGCGGATGTCCAGGTCGATCCCGTCGACGGCGTGCACGGTGCCGATCCGGCGCCGGTAGATCGCGCCCTTCATCAGCGGGTAGTGCCGCTGCAGCCCCCTCAGCTCCAGCACCGCGGGACGGTCGTCGCGCGGCAGCCGGGCCAGCTCGGAGGTGGCCAGTTCCGGACGCGGGTACAGCTCGGCCGACGTCACCCCGGCCAGCGCGTCGAGCCGGACGCAGGCGGCCAGGTGGTCCATCGAGTCGGTCGGCACGAGTTCGGGTTCGCCGTGGGCGCAGGCGTCAGCCGCCGCCGGGCAGCGGGGCGCGAACGGGCAGCCGGGGGGCAGTTCCACCACCGAGGGCGGGTTGCCCTCCAGCACCGGCAGCGCCCCTTCGCTGGCCTGGTCGAGCCGCGGCACCGTGCCCAGCAGGCCGATCGTGTACGGCATCCGCGGCCGGTAGAAGATGTCGTCCACCGAGCCCTGCTCCACCGGACGCCCGGCGTACATCACCACCACCCGCTCCGACATGCCGGCGACGACCCCCAGGTCGTGGGTGATCATGATGATCGCCGCGCCGGTCTCCCGCTGGGCGGTCTTCAGCACCTCCAGCACCTGCGCCTGGATGGTCACGTCGAGGGCGGTGGTCGGCTCGTCGGCGATGATCACGTCGGGGTCGTTGGCGATCGCCATCGCGATCATCACCCGCTGCCGCATGCCGCCGGAGAACTCGTGCGGGAACGACTTCACCCGCACCTGCGGGTTGGGGATGCCGACCAGGTCGAGCAGTTCGATCGCCCGGGTCCACGCCTTCGCCTTCGGCAGGTCGTAGTGGGCCTGGATCGCCTCGGTGATCTGGTCGCCGACGGTGTAGACCGGGGTCAGCGCGGACAGCGGGTCCTGGAAGACCATCGCGACGTCGCGTCCGCGGATCTTCGACAACTCCTCGTCGCTGCGGCCGAGCAGTTCCTCGCCGTGCAGCCTGATCGAGCCGGTGATCCGGGTGGTCGGCGGGTGCAGTCCCATCACGGCCAGCGACGTCACCGACTTCCCCGAGCCGGACTCGCCCACGATCGCCATCGTCTCGCCCGCGGCCAGGTCGAAGCTGAGCCCGCGCACCGCACGCACCGGGCCGGCCTCGCTGGGGAAGGTGACGTGCAGGTCGCGGACGCTCAGGACGGTGTCGCCCGCCTTCGTCCGACGGTCCTTCGGTTCGGTGGAGATGCTCATGCCCGGCCTCCCGACGCGGAACTGGGGTCGAGCGCGTCCCGCAGGCCGTCGCCGACCGCGTTCACGCACATCACCAGGAACACCAGGATGAACGCCGGCCCGAGGAAGACCCACGGGAACGTGGTCGCCATCCGGGCGCCCTCACCGATCAGGGTGCCGAGCGAGGTGTCGGGGGGCTGGACGCCGAAACCGAAGTAGGACAGGCCGGTCTCGGCCAGGATCGCGTACCCGACGCCCAGGGTGGCGTCGATGATCAGCAGCGACGACGCGTTCGGCAGGATGTGCCGGACGATGATCCGGAACGGCGACAGCCCCATGAACTTCGCCGCCAGCACGTACTCCCGCTCCCGGATCGACAGGGTCAGCGAGCGCACCACCCGGGCCGACAGCGGCCACGCGAACGCCGCCAGCAGCACCACCAGCAACAGCCACGCCGCGTCCCCCTCAGGGGCGCCGCGGGAGGCCACCGCGATCAGGAAGAAGCTGGGCACGACCAGCAGCAGGTCGATGATCCACAGCATCCCCTTCTCGTACCAGCCGCCCACGTAGGCGGCCGACGCCCCCACCAGGGCGGCGACCGAGGTGGAGATCAGCGCCACCAGGAAGCCGATCAGCAGGGACTTGCCCAGACCGCGGACGGTGAGCGCCAGCACGTCCCGGCCGGCCTGGGTGGTGCCGAGCAGGTGGGCGGAGTCGGGCGGGGTGAGAAAGGCGACGGTGTCGATGTCGTCGAACTTCCAGTACAGGAACGACCCCCCGAACACCGCCAGGACGGCCAGCAGCAGGATGCCGGTCGCGCCGACGACGGCGGTCTTGTTGCGCAGGAAGCGCCGGAACACCAACTGGCCGCGGGTGAGCCGTTTCGCCCGTCGCACCGGCGCGCCCTTCGACTTCGCCGAGGGCTGCGGGGTGCCGATCTCCTCCGGAACCTCGGTGAGCTCGCTCATCCCAGCCTCACTCTCGGGTCGAGGATCGCGACCATGATGTCGGAGAGCACCGCGCCGACCAGCACGCACACCCCGGCGAAGGCGGTCACGGCCACCACGCCGTTCACGTCATGCTTGTTGATCGTGTCCACGCCGTACTGGCCGATCCCGGGGAAGTTGAAGATCCGCTCGGTGAAGGTGGCGCCGACGAACATCGTGGCCACGCTGAAGGCGACGTAGGTGCCGGTCGGGATCAGCGCCGTCCGCAGTGCGTGCTTCATCACCGCCTTGCGCTGGGGCAGACCCTTGGCCCGGGCGGTCCGGACGTAGTCCGCGCCCAGGGAGTCGAGCATCAGGTTGCGCTGGATCCGGCTCATCGACGCCGACCCGAGCACGATCAGCACCAGGGTCGGCAGGAACAGGTGCTGCAGCCGGTCGACCAGCCAGGCGAGCGGGTAGGCGCCGGTCTCGCCGGTCTCGCCGATGAACTCGAAGAACCGGGTGCCGGTGACGTTGTTGAACCAGGTCGCGCCGATCTGGGTGAGGTGGCCGATCACGAACGCCGGGGTGGAGATGATCACCAGCGAGATCGCGGTGATCGTCCGGTCGCTCACCTTGTACTGGCGGGTGGCGGTCCAGGCGCCCGCGGCCACCCCGAGCACGATCCCGACCAGCGTGCCGATCAGCAGCAACCGCAGGCTGACCCACATCCGGGTGCTGATCTGCTCGACCACGTTGACCCCCACCGGCGAGAAGCCCCAGTCGCCGCGCGCCACCCCGGACAGCCAGATCCAGTAGCGCTCGAACACCGGCACGTTGTCGCTCAGGTTGTACTGCAGCAACTGGTTCTCGATGATCACCGGGTCGACCGGCGGCTGCCGGACGGCCCACAGCGAACGGGGGTTGAGCTGCGTGGCAGCGAGCAGGAAGGTCAGCGAGACCGCCACGTACAGCAGCACGAGGTAGTTCAACAGCCGCTTCCCGATGTAGCGGAGCATGGGGGGAAGCTACCCCAGCGCGGCCACGAACCCAAACAGGCGAATCAGCGCGGCGAGGCGCGCCGGTTCACCACGACGGTCCCCAGCAGCAGGTCGTTCAGCGCCCGGCGTTCGGCACCGATCACGACCGTGGGCAGCACCAGGCAGATCAGGGCCGCGCGTCCCACCGCCCGGGCCCAGCCGAGCCGGCGTCCGTCCAGCCCGACGATGCCGATCCCGGCGAGGAGCTGGCCGAAGCTGCCGCCGGCCAGAGCGCCGAGCACGGCGCTCTGCACGAAGAAGACGGCCAGGATCATCCAGGCCCGCCAGCCGCCCTCGCGGAGCACCCCCGTCCCGAACAGGAACACCGCCACCACCATCGACGCGCCCCAGTCGAGCACCAGGGCCGCGATCCGCGACCACCAGGACGCCAGCGACCCGCGGCCGTGCTCGGGCAGGCCGATGCTCTCGCCCGGGTAGGCCGGGGGGTCGTCGGGAATCGTCACGCCGCGAGCCTACCGACGGCCGCGACCCGGGGCGGGGCGCACGGGCCGGGCCGGCAGGGCGGGGAGGGCCGGGGCCGCCACCGGCAGGGCCTGTAACCCCGCTGAAACACGGGCGCAACCGCGCGGTTACGGCTGGTGCCTACTGTGGGGGCCGTCGAATCCCCAGCTCAATGGAGGACCCATGTTCCAAGGCGCCGACGACCTGTTGGCCTACATCAAGGATGAGGCTGTCGAGACCATCGACGTCCGCTTCTGCGATCTTCCCGGTGTGATGCAGCACTTCACCGTGCCCGTCCAGTCATTCGGGCCCGAGGTCTTTGTAGACGGGCTCTCGTTCGACGGTTCGTCGATCCGCGGGTTCCAGAAGATCCACGAATCCGACATGACCCTGATGCCCGACCCCACCACGGCGTACCTCGACCCCTTCCGGAAGTCGAAGACGCTGGTCGTGAGCTTCTTCGTCCACGACCCGCTCACCAAGGAGCCCTACAGCCGGGATCCGCGCAACATCGCCCGGAAGGCCGAGAACTACCTCGCGTCCACCGGCATCGGCGACACCGCGTTCATGGGCCCGGAGGCCGAGTTCTACGTGTTCGACTCGGTCCGCTTCGAGACCAAGCAGAACGCCGGCTACTACTACATCGACTCCGAGGCCGGCGCCTGGAACAGCGGCTCCGAGAACGACGGCGATGGCCGCGGCAACCGTGGCTACAAGGTCAAGTACAAGGGCGGCTACTTCCCGGTTGCCCCCGTCGACCACTTCGGCGACCTGCGCGACGACATGGTGCGCCACCTGATTTCGGTGGGTCTGGTCATCGAGCGTGCGCACCACGAGGTGGGCACCGCCGGCCAGGGCGAGATCGCGACCAAGTTCGACTCGCTGCTCGCCGCCGCCGACAACCTGATGAAGTACAAGTACATCATCAAGAACACCGCGTGGGAGGCCGGCAAGACCGCCACCTTCATGCCGAAGCCGATCTTCGGTGACAACGGTTCCGGGATGCACGTCCACCAGTCGATCTGGAAGAACGGCGAGCCGCTGTTCTACGACGAGGCCGGCTACGCGGGCCTTTCCGACACGGCCCGCTGGTACATCGGCGGCATCCTGCACCACGCGCCGTCGCTGCTCGCGTTCACCAACCCGACCGTGAACAGCTACCACCGCCTGGTGCCGGGCTTCGAGGCGCCGGTCAACCTGGTGTACTCCAGCCGCAACCGCTCGGCATCCATCCGGATCCCGATCACGGGCACGAACCCCAAGGCGAAGCGCATGGAGTTCCGTTGCCCCGACCCGTCGGCCAACCCGTACCTGGCGTTCGCCGCCATGCTGCTGGCCGGTCTCGACGGCATCCAGAACAAGATCGAGCCGCCGGCTCCGGTGGACAAGGACCTGTACGAACTGCCCCCCGAGGAGCACGCCGACATCGCCACCGTCCCCGGCTCGCTGGATGCGGTGCTCAACGCGCTCGAGGCCGACCACGAGTTCCTGCTCGCTGGTGATGTCTTCACCGCCGACCTCATCGAGACCTGGATCGAGATGAAGCGTGCCGACATCGACGCGATCCGGCTCCGTCCGCACCCGCACGAGTTCGAGATGTACTACGACATGTGACCGGTGACGCGCTCCCGCGCGTCTCCTGCAAACCGACCAGTGGCCTGGGGTTCCGACCCCGGGCCACTGGCCTGTTTCCGGAACCGTTCGCCCTAGAGTGTCCGGGTGAGCGCGCAGACCGAACAGGTGGTGGCCGTCCTCGGACGCGGCGTGGTGCCGCGGGGCACCCCGCTGCTGCTGGCCGACGACCTGGGGGTCACCCGGGGCGACGGCTGCTTCGACGCGGCCCGCGTGGTCGTGGTGGACGGGACGCCGCAGGTCGACCACCTCGACCGTCACCTGGCCCGCGTTCGCCCGCTCGGCCGAGGCGCTCGAACTGCCCGCCCCCGACGAGGCCGCGTGGCGCCGGCTGATCTCCGACGCGCTCGCCGCCTGGACCGGCACCGGCGAGGCGGTCCTCAAGCTGGTCCTCACCCGCGGACCCGAACACGGCGGGGACGGCGCGTCCGCGCTGCTGACCATCACGTCCGCACCCGACGCCACCCGGGTGCGCCGGGGCGTCACCGCCGCCACGCTCAGCCGCGGCCACGCCAGCGACGCGTTCGCGTCCGCCCCGTGGCTGCTCGGCGGGGTCAAGACCCTCTCCTACGCGGTGAACGTGGCCGCCCGGCGCGAAGCTGTCCGCCGCGGCGTCGACGAGGTCGTGTTCACCTCCAGCGACGGGTACCTGCTGGAGGGCCCCACGGCGGGACTGCTGGTGGCCGCCGACGACCAGCTGTGGACCACCCCGGTCGCCGGCACCGGCGTCCTGGCCTCGGTGACGATCGAGGTGATCCTGGCCGCCGCCCGCGCCGAAGGGGTGACCACCGGGGAGGCCCTGTTCCGGCCCGGCGACCTGCCGGGCACCGACGGCGCCTGGCTGGCGTCCGCGGTCCGCGGCGTGCTGCCCCTGGTGGAACTCGACGGTGTCCGGCTCCCCCACGACCCGGCGATCACCCGCCGCCTGGCCGCCGCCGCCGGCTTCCGGTAGCACACCCGGACCCGACCGTCCGCGACCCGTCCCGTTTCCGGGATACCCCCGGGCGTATCGTCCCCGTCCACTTATGGTAGGACCATGAAGCTCGTCGTCGTCGGCGGAGTTGCCGCCGGAGCATCCGTTGCCGCCCGAGCCCGCAGGCTGGACGAGTTCGCCGAGATCGTCGTCTTCGAGAAGGGCCACCACGTGTCCTTCGCGAACTGCGGCCTGCCGTACCACATCGGTGAGGTGATCACCGACCGGGACCGGCTGCTGCTGCAGACGCCGGAGAGCCTGCGCGAGTCGCTCGACATCGACGTCCGCATCGCCACCGAGGTCGTCGCCATCGACCGCGAGGCCAAGACCGTCACCGTGCGCGAAGTGGACGGCGACCGCGAGTACACCGAGAGCTACGACAAGCTCGCCCTCTGCACGGGCGCCCAGGCGCTGCGTCCGCCGCTGCCCGGGATCGACCTGCCCGGCATCCACGTGCTGCGCCGCATCGGCGACATGGACCTGATCAAGGCCATCGTCGACGCCCGGCTCGCCGCGCCGAAGGTGGCCGGACGGCCGGTGCTGCGGCCGTCGTGATCGGTGCGGGCTACATCGGCCTGGAGATGGCCGAGAACCTGCACCACCGCGGCGCCGTGGTCGACGTCGTCGAGATGGCCGACCAGATCCTGCCGCCGCTCGACCGCGAGATGTCGATCCCCGTCGAGCACCACCTGACGGCCCGCCGGCATCGGCCTGCACCTGTCCACCGCGGCCGCGGCGTTCGCGTCCCGCCCCGACGGCGGCCTCCGCGGTCGAGCTGAACAACAACACCATCCTGGACGCCGACCTCGTCATCCTCGCCGCCGGCGTCCGGCCCAGCACCGAGCTGGCCGAAGGCGACGGGCTCGAGCTCGGCGACGCGCGGCGGCATCGGGGTCGACACCCACATGCGCACCTCCGACCCCGACATCTGGGCCGCCGGCGACGTCGTCGAGACCCCGCACACCGTGCTGCCCGGCCTGCACCTGGCCCCGCTCGCCGGCCCCGCCAACCGTCAGGCCCGCGTCGCCGCCGAGAACATCTGCGGCCGCGACACCGAGTACCAGTCCACCCAGGGCACCTCCATCGTGAAGGTGTTCGACATGGTCGCCGGCGGCACCGGCGCCACCGAGCGCCAGCTGACGCGCGTTCGAGATCCCGTACCGGGTGGTGCACGTGCACCCGTCCGGCCACGCCGGCTACTACCCGGGCACCGCGATGATGCACCTCAAGCTCCTGTTCGACCCGACCGACCGGGCGCCATCCTCGGCGCGCCAGGTCACCGGCTTCGACGGCGTCGACAAGCGCCTGGACGTCCTGGCGACGGCGATCCGCGCCGGGCTCGACGGTGTACGACCTGGAGGAGCTACGAGCTCGCCTACGCGCCCGCCGTTCGGCTCGGCGAAGGACCCGATCAACATGGTCGGCTTCGTCGCCTCCAACGTCCTGCGCGGCGACCTGCGGCTCTGGTACGCCCAGGACTACCCGGGCAACACCGAGGGTGCGCGGATCATCGACGTGCGCACTCCCGAGGAGTTCGCGATCTGGCACCTCCCCGGCGCCGAGAACGTGCCGCTCGGGACGCTGCGGACGGCCTGCGCCGACTGGGACACGCTCGGTGCCGCTGCGCCTGTACTGCGCCGTCGGCTTCCGCAGCTACCTCGCCTACCGGTCGCTGGTGCAGCGCGGCTTCACCGACGTCGCCACCCTGTCCGGCGGCTCCACGACCTTCCGGCTGTGGCACGACCTGGACACCGACGACCACACCCCCGCACCGGTGGAGAACTACGCCGAGCGGGAGTCGCTGACCAGCCCCGAGCGGCCGGGGACGGGCGTCCGGGTCGACCTGGACTGCGCCGGCCTGGCCTGCCCGGGCCCGATCATGAAGCTCACCGAGAAGATGGGCGGCTCAACGCCGGGGACGAGATCCTGGTGCACGTGTCCGACCCCGGCTTCGGCACCGACGCGCCGGCGTGGGCCAAGCGCAACGGCCACCAGTTGCTCGACCTCACCCCGAGGGCCCGGGCTACGTCGCCCGCTTCCGCAAGGGCGCGGCCGGCCAGCTCTCGGGCCAGGCTTCGCCGGCGCCGACCGGCAAGGCGAAGACCTCCTTCGTGGTGTTCTCCGGCGACCTCGACAAGCTGATCGCCGCGTTCATCATCGCCAACGGGGCGCTGGCCATGGGCGAGGACGTCTCGATGTTCTTCACCTTCTGGGGCCTCAACGCCCTGCGGGCGAAGAACCCGCCCAAGCGGGACCGGGAGTTGATGGACAAGATGTTCGGCGACCATGATGCCCTCCGGGCCGGACACGCTCACCCTGTCGAAGATGAACATGATCGGCGCGGGCACGGCGATGATCACCAAGGTGATGGAGAAGAACGGCGTGCCGTCGCTGGCGGAGCTGATCGCCTCGGCAAAGGCCGGCGGCGCCCGCCTCATCGCCTGCACCATGACGATGGACCTGCTGGGTATCGCCGAGTCCGACCTCATCGACGGCGTCGAGTTCGGCGGCGTCGCGGCCTTCCTCGGCGAGGCGGCGGACTCCCGCACCACGCTGTTCATCTGAGCCACCGGCCGGGCTGGTGAACCCCCACCGGGGGTCTCGACCCGCTCGGCCAGCGGTGGCCGGCCCACCCGGCGGTGGGTTCCGGCCCGCTCACCGGCAGTGGGCGCGCCGGCCCGCTCAGTCGGCGGTGGGGCGCGCCGGCGTGGCCACCTCGACCCGGTTGCCCCACGGGTCGTCCACGCCGAACCGGGCCGAGCCGGTGCCCGGGTCCAGGGCGACCTCGAGGCCGCGTCCGCGCAGCCGGTCGGCGGCGCGGCGCACCTCGTCGCTGGTGGGCAGCTCGATCACCACCCGCCCCAGCCCGAGCCCGGGCGCCCGCAGGCCCACTCCGGCGCTCTGCCAGGTGTTCATCGCGAGGTGGTGGTGGTAGCCGCCCGCGGAGACGAACAGTGCCCCGGGCAACTCGGCAGTCACCTCGAAGCCGAGGGCGTCGACGTAGAAGTCCCTGGCCCTTGGGGTCTGTCCCACCTTCAGGTGGACATGTCCCACCACCGGCGGACCGGAGCCCCACCAGGCCGGACGCCGGTCGGGGGCGGTCTGGACGAGGTCGCGGCCGGCGTCGGTGAGATGACGGCCGAGGTATTCGTTCGGGTCGATCCACAAGGTGTCCATCACCACGCGGCCCGCCTGCCACGTCCACTGCGAGCGGGGACGGTCGACGTACAGCTCCACCCCGTTCCCCTCGGGGTCGTCGAGGTAGAACGCCTCCGACACCAGGTGGTCGCCGCTTCCCGTGAACAGCTGCGGTGCCCGCTGGGCCACCGACGCCAGCACGGTGGCAAGGGTGGCCTGGTCGGGGTGAAGCAGAGCGGTGTGGAACAGGCCCGCGCTACGCCGCTCCCCCTTCGGCAGGTCGGGACGGTGACGCAGCGCGACCAGTTCGCGTCCGCCCCGTCCCAGGGACACGCTGCCGACGCCGGTGGCCAGCGGCCGGAGCAGCAGCACGTCGGTGTAGAACCGGGTCATCAGGTCCAGGTCGGCGACGTCGAGCGACACCCCGGCCATCCGGGTGTCGGCCGGGAGCAGGTCCGCGGTCACGGTTCCTCCTTGTTGATTGATCATTCAACCATATTCGGTGGGAAACGTCTCTTGGCTGACCCACAGGGTCTGCTGCGAGGAACCACAGCCGCCGGGAGTCGAATGGTGACCAGAGCAACCGACCAGCAGGAGGCAGATGGCGACACCCGGACTGATTTCCTTCATGTGAGGCGGCCCCGTCCGTTCCCCGGCGGGGCCGCTGGGCTGCCCGGAAACGCCGTCCGTCGCCAGCGGCGCCGGCCCTCCCGCGCCACCGGACGCGGCGCCGTAGGCTGTGGCCGTGTCGAACACCGAGAGCCCGGCCTGATGGAGGTCCTGCTGCTGGGCACCGGCGCCGCCGACGGCATCCCCAACCCGTTCTGCCGCTGCGCCACCTGCGCCGACTACCGCGAGCGCGGCGAATTGCGCACCCCGACGTCGGTGCTGGTGGACGGACGCCTGCTGATCGACCCCGGGCCCGAAGCCCCGCGACAGGCGACCCGGTTCGGCCGCGACCTGGCCGGGCTGGACGCGATCCTGGTCGGCCACGCCCACGACGACCACCTCGACCCGGCCGTGCTGCTCCACCGTTCCTGGGTCACCGAGGCTCCGCTGCAGGTGGCCGGCCCCGCCCCCGTGGTGGGGCTGGTACGCCCGTGGCTGGCTCCCGACCAGACCGCGGTCACCCTCCGCACCGTCACCGCCGGCGACCGGTTCGAACTCGCCGGCTACCGGGTGACCGCGCTACCGGCCCACCACGAGGCCTTCGGTGAGGCCCTGTGCTACCTGGTCGAGAGCGGCGGCGCCACCCTGCTCTACGCCACCGACACCGGACTGCTGCCCGAGGCCGCCTGGGAGTTGCTGCAGGGACGCCGGGCCGACCTGGTGCTGCTGGAGGAGACCTTCGGAACCTGTGCGACCAAGGGCGACCACCACCTCAACCTGGCCACCTTCGCGACCACGGTGGATCGACTCCGGGCCGTCGGGGTGGCCGACGATGCGAGCCGCGTGGTCGCGATCCACCTCGCCCACGACAACCCGCCGACCGCCCGGCTCACGGCCGAACTGGCCCGCTGCGGCGCGGAGGTCCTCCCCGACGGAGCGACCCTGACGATCTGACCTCCTGCCGGCCCCGACCGCCGCCCGGGCCACCCGGAGTGCGAGGTGACCGGCTGATCAGCCGGTCACAACGGCAGCAGCCGGAAGATCGGGCCGGGGAGGTGCTTGAGCGCCATCATCACCAGCCGGAAGGCCGGCGGCACCCAGATCAGCTTCAGGCCCTTGCGGGCCGCGTCCACGACCTGCCGGGCCACGTCCCCGGCGTCAACGGTGAGCGGCGCGTCCTTGACGTGCGCCGACATCCGGGTCCGCACCTGGCCGGGGCGCACCACCAGCACCTTCGGGCCGAACGGCGCCAGGGCCTCCCCCAGCAGCCGGTAGAAGCCGTCCAGGCCGGCCTTGGTGGAGCCGTAGACGAAGTTGGAGCGCCGCACCAGCTCGCCGGCCACCGTCGACATGGCGATGATCTGGCCGTACCCCTGCGCCTTCATCCGCTGGCCGAGCAGCACGCCGACGCTCACCGCGCCGGTGTAGTTCACCTCGGCGGCCTGCACGGCCCTGGCCTGGTCCTGCCACAGCTCCTCGGCGTCCCCGAGCACCCCGAACGCGACGATGGCGACGTCGACGTCCGCGACCGCCCAGGCCGCGTCGATCACGCCGGGGTGGGAACCGAAGTCAGTGGCATCGAACGCCAGGACTTCCACCGCGGTGGCGCCGGCGTCGCGCAGCGCGGCCACGCCCGCGTCCGCCAGCTCGTCGCCGGGCTGGACGCCCAGCACCACCTGCAGCGGCTGCCTGGCCAGGTACTCCTTCACGATCGCGAGCCCGATCTCGGAGGTGCCGCCGAGCAGCAGCACGGTCTGGGGATTGCCGGTGGCGTCGATCATCGAGTCCTCCTGTAGGGACCCCGGGGCGAACCCGGGATGACGGTGGTGGGGCGCGGGACGGTGAGGGGCGGCATCGCGGTGGGGGCCGGGACGGTGGTCGCAGTCAGAGCAGTTCGAGCCGACGGGCCAGGTCGGAGGCGAACACGCCGTGCGGGTCGACCCGGCGCCGGGTGGCGATCCAGGCGTCGAGGTCGGGGTACATCGCATGGAAGGTCTCCGCGGTGGTCCGGGAGTCCTTCGCGGTGTAGAGCCGGCCGCCGAACTCCAGGATCCGGGCGTCGAGGACGTGCAGGAACTCGTGCAGGCCGGCCTTGATCGGGAAGTCGACGCACACGTTCCAGCCGGCCATCGGGTAGCTCAGCGGCGCCCGGTTGCCCTCTCCGAACAGTTTGAAGACGTTCAGGAACGAGTAGTGCCCCGACGCCTGGATGTCGCGGATCAGCCCCTTGAACTCCGCCACCGCGCTCGGCGGCACCACGAACTGGTACTGCAGGAAGCCGTGGGAGCCGTAGGCCCGGTTCCACTCCCCGAACATGTCCAGCGGGTGGTAGAAGCCGGTGAGGCTCTGGATCTTGCCGGTGTAGTTCCCGCTCTTGGCGTACCAGAGGTTGCCGAGCAGGGAGAACGTGTACTTGTTCGCCAGCCCGTTGGGGAACACGTCGGGCAGTTCGAACAGGGGCTTGGCGTTGAAGGCCAGCGGGTCGGCGGCCAGCTTCGGGGCGCGCTCGCGCAACTGCTCCAGGGTCGCCAGCGAGCCGCGGGACAGCGCCGCCCGGCCCAGCCGGGGCGCGGGGGCGATCGCGTCGAACCACGCGCTGGAGTAGTCGTAGCCCGCCTCGGAACCGTCGGAGTGGACGGCGATCGTCTCGTCCAGGTTGCCGGTGACCACGCCGTCGGCGAGGAAGTACGCGGTCTCGGTGCGGGTCATGTTCAGCACCACCCGCAGGATGATCCCGGTCAGGCCCACCCCGCCCACGGTCGCCCAGAAGATGCTCGCGTCCGGGTCGTCGGGTGATCCGGACGGGGTGAGGGTGAGCACCCGCCCGTCGGCCACCAGCAGTTGCAGGGACGCGACGTGATCGCCGAAGGAGCCTGCGCTGTGGTGGTTCTTGCCGTGGATGTCGCAGCCGATGGCGCCCCCCACGGTCACCTGCCGGGTGCCCGGCAGCACCGGGATCCACAGCCCGTAGGGCAGTGCCGCCCGCATCAGGGCGTCGAGGCTCACCCCGGCGTCCACGTCGACGGTCGCCGCACCGGGATCGATCGCGTGGATCCGGTTCAGCGGGGTCATGTCCACGACGAGTCCCCCGGCGTTCTGGGCCACGTCGCCGTAGGAGCGACCCAGCCCGCGGGCCACGATGCCGCGCTTCAGGTGGGACGGGGAGTCGGCGTTGTGGCCGGCGACCTCCGCGACCGCTCGCGCGATCAGGTCCGGGTCGGGGGTGGACAACACCTGGGCCGTGGTGGCGGCGGTACGTCCCCAGCCGCTGAGGCTGGTGGTGGCGGTGGGAAGATCGACCTCTGTAGCTGTGCTCATCGCGGTTCAGCCTACTCCGGACCGGACCGTCCGACGCGCGGACCGCGGACCTCGGTCACGCCGGGGCCGGCCTGCCGGAGCCGCGGCAAGCCGGCCCGGGGTGGGCCCCGCCGGGGCCGTCGCCACCCCTGACCCGCTCAGTCGGCCGAGCCCCAGAAGACCCGGTCCATCACCTGCCGGGCCAGTCGGGTGCGCCGGCGGTACTCCTCGACGAACAGCGACGACTCCCCCTTGGCGTAGCCGAGGATCTGGGCGACCGACGACAGCTCCCGCACGTCGGTCGGCAGGCTGTTCCCGGCCCGGCCGCGCAGCAGCATGATCGCGTTGCGGACCCGGCTGGCCAGCAGCCAGGCCGCGCGCAGCGCGGCGGCGTCCGACTCGTCCAGCAGGCCGGCGCCGACCGTCGCGTCCAGCGCCACCAGCGTGCTGGTGGTGCGCAGGGTCCGGTCCCCGCCGCCGTGGTGCAGCTGCAGCAGCTGCACCACCCACTCCACGTCGGACAGCCCGCCCGGACCGAGCTTCAGGTGACGTCCGGGGTCGCCGCCGCGGGGCAGCCGCTCTGCCTCCATCCGGGCCTTCAGCTTGCGGATCTCCACCACCTGGGCGTGGGTCAACCCGCCCTTGGGGTAGCGGAGTCGGTCGATGTCGGCCAGCAGCTCGGCGCCCAGCTCCCGGTCCCCGGCGCCGGCGGAGGCGCGCAGCAGCGCCTGCGACTCCCAGGTCGAGGACCACCGCTGGTAGTAGGCCCGGTAGGACGCCAGGCTGCGCACCATCGCCCCGCCCTTGCCCTCGGGCCGCAGGTCGATGTCCACCTCCAGCGCCGGGTCCGGTCCCGGCTTGGCCAGCAGCGCCCGCAGCCGGCCGACCACGGTGGTCCCGGCCGCCGTGGCGCCGGGGTCGTCGGAATCGGCCAGGACGAACATCGCGTCGGCGTCGGAGGAGTACCCCAGCTCGCCACCGCCCCAACGGCCGAGCGCGACCACCGCGATCGGTGGCACCGACACCCCGCGGGAGGCCACCTCCAGGGCGGCGTCAAGGGTTGCGGCGGCGAGGTCGCTGAGGGCGTGGCCGAGCGCGGGGAGGTCCAGTTCGCCCAGCAGGTCTGCCATCGCCAGCCGCAGCAGCTCGCGGCGCCGCGTCGCCCGGACGGCGCCGATCGCCGCGTCCGGTGATTCGTGGCGGCGGGCGGCGGTGAGCATCTCCGCCGCCACCTCCTCCGCGGGCCGCGGCCGCAGCCCGTCGGTGTCACCGAGCAGGGCGGCGTTCTGCGGGGCCCGCAGCAGCAGGTCGACCGCGTACCGCGACGACGCCAGGATGCGGGCCAGGTGCTCGGCCATCGCGTCACCGTCGCGCAGCGTCCGGAGGTACCACGGTGTACTACCGAGCGCCTCGGACACCTGCCGGAACGCGAGCAGTCCGTGATCGGGGTTGGGGCCGGAGGTGAACCAGCCCAGCATGGCCGGCAGCAGCTGGCGCTGGATCTCGGCCTGCCGGGTCGAGCCGTGGCTGAGGGCCTCGATGTGCCGCAGCGCCGCCTTCGGGTCGGCGTAACCCAGCGCCCGCAGCCGGGTCTCGGCCGCCTCGGAGGTCAGCCTCACCTCGGCGGACGGGATCCGGGCCACCGCCTCCAGCAGCGGGGAGTAGAACAGCCGCTGGTGCAGGGTGAGCACCCGCCGGGCGGTGGACCGCCACAGGTGCATCAGCCCCTTCGCCTCCGGCAGGCCGATCGCCCGCGCCAGCCAGCGCTGATTGGTCTCGTCCTCGGGCATCAGGTGGGTGCGGCGCAGCCGGTAGAGCTGGACCCGGTGCTCGAGCAGCCGCTGCAGCCGGTAGGCGGTGGCCAGGTCGTACCCGTCGGCCCGCCCGACATAACCGTGGTCGACCAGCGCGTCCAGCGCCTCGAACGTGCCCCGAAGCCGCAGCCGCTCGTCCCCCCGGCCGTGCACCAGCTGCAGCAGCTGGACGCTGAACTCCACGTCCCGCAGGCCGCCGGCCCCCAGCTTGATCTCGGTGTTCGCCTCCTTGGCCGGCAGCAGCGAGATCACCCGGCGCCGCATCGCCTGCACCTCGCCGACGAACTCGTCGTTGTCGGCCACCCCCCACACCATCGGCCAGACCATGTCGACGAAGTCCTGGGCGAGGGCGAGGTCTCCAGCCATCGGGCGGGCCTTCAGCATCGCCTGGAACTCCCAGTTCTTGGCCCACTTCTCGTAGTAGGCGCGGTGCGACGCCAGGGTCCGCACCAGCGGCCCCGCCTTGCCCTCCGGCCGCAGCGCCGCGTCGATCGGCCAGATGGTGCCGGCCGCGGTGTGGGCCGAGCACGCCCTGGACAGGGCGCTGGCGAGCTTGCCCGCCACCGCCACGGCCTGACCCGGTTCGCACACCGGCTCCCCGGCGGCGTCCAGCGCGGGTTCGGCCAGGTACAGCACGTCGACGTCGCTGACGTAGTTGAGCTCCCGTGCCCCGGTCTTGCCCAGCGCCACGACCCCGATCCGGCACAGCTCCCAGCCGGCCACCTCGCCCCGGGCGAGGGCGAGCGCGGCCTCCACGGTCGCGTCGGCGAGGTCGGCCAGCTCCGCGGCCACGTCGGGCAGCTCCGCCAGCGGGTCCACCGCGGTCAGGTCGCGCGCGGACACCCGCAACAGCGCCCGCCGGTAGGCGCGGCGCAGGTCGTCGGCCCGGGACGCGGCCGCCACCGGGCAGGGGTCGGTGGGGTCGGCCCCGACCGCCTCCAGCAGTTGGGCCCGCAGGTCCCCGGCCGGGCGGCGGCCCAACGGCTCCCGCAACACCGACAGGTCCTCGGGGTGTGCCCCCAGGTGCTGGCCGAGGGCGACGCTGGCGCCCAGGACGGCGGCCACCCGGCGGCCGAACTCCGGATCGGCGTCGAGCTCCCCGAACAGCCCGTGATGGGCACCGGCCAACCGGTGCATCCCGCCCAGCGCGAGGTCGGGATCGGGGGTGGCCTGCAGCAGGGCCAACACCGCGTCGACCTGTTCGGACCCGGCCAGCTCCCGCCAGCTCGACACCATCGCCGCCGCGGCGGTCGCGTCCGCGAAGCCCAGCCGGGCGAGGCGGGCGGACGGGCTGTCGATGCGGGTCACGAAGGCGATGCTAGCGTCTGGGCCGTGGCACGGACCTCGACGGCAGCCCAGCTCGCGGAGCTGCGCGAGGCCGTGCGTCTCCTCGCCGGCGACCAGATCGCCGACCTCCCCCGGCCCCAACTGGCCGGCGCGGCGCGCACCGCCTGCGCCCTGCTCGCCGCCCGGCACCCCGGCGGGACGGTCGAACTGCGGGTCCCCCCGTTCGTTGCCGTCCAGATCGGCGTGGGCGACCGCGGCCGGCACACCCGGGGAACACCCCCGAACGTGGTCGAGACCGACGCGACCACGCTGCTCCGGCTGGCCGGGGGCAGCCTGTCCTGGCCGGACGCGGTCGCCGCGGGTGCCGTCCGGACGTCCGGGATCCGCAGCGACCTGGCCGGACTCTGGCCCTTGCCAGAGCTCGCCCCTCACGCCTGACCGCAGCCCTTCCGGCCCGCGGGCCCCCGCCACCCACAGCCGGGCCACAGGTTGACCCTGCCGGGCCCACAGCCCGCAGACCTAGCGTCTGGGTTGTTGATGGACGTCCAGAGGAAGAGTTGCATGCGATGACAACCGACACGGCCGGCTTCCCGGCAGACACGCCTGACGCGCCCGAGGGCGGTCGGCGACGCCGGATGACCTGGAAGAAGGGGCTGGCCGTCGGACTGGCCGCGGTCGTCGTCCTCGGGGGCGCCGGAGCAGGCACCTTCGTGCTGCTCGGCAGCGGCGAGGCCGACGCGGCCGACACCCTCAGCCGCACCGCCGAGGTCGAACGGGGCACCCAGACCCTGAGTGTCAGCCTCGACGCCACGCTCAGCCCGCAGAAGGAGTCGGAGGTCAACTTCGCCGTCTCGGGCACGGTGACCAAGGTCAAGGTCGAGGCGGGCGACACCGTGAAGAAGGGCCAGAAGCTGGCCGTCGTCGACGATTCCGACCTGCAGAACGCGGTGGACCTGGCCGAGGCCGACCTGACCACGGCCCGGGCCAACCGCACCGACGTCTACGACAACGACGACAGCAGCACCGCGGCGAAACGCTCCGCCACCGCGCAGGTGACCTCGGCCGTGGCCGCACTGGCCAGCGCCGAGGACGACCTGGACGACGCCGCCCTCCGTTCCCCGATCGCCGGCACCGTCGCGAGCGTGAACGTCGAGGTCGGTGACTCCACCGCCTCGACCAGCTCCAGCGAGGCCGGCTCCGCCCCGTTCGTGATCATCGCGACCGCGAAGTGGAAGGTCGAGGGTGAGATCGGCGCGGCTGACCTGAGCAGCGTGAAGGCCGGCCAGGAGGCGACCATCACCACGGATGCGACCACCGACGAGCTCACCGGCACGGTGTCCTCGGTCGGCATCGTGGCCACCTCCACCAGCGAGGACGGCACCGCCACCTTCCCGGTCGAGATCACCCTGAAGGGCAGGCACTCCGACCTGTACTCCGGCACCACGGCGACCGCCGTGATCACCGTGGGCAGCTACGAGGACGTGCTCACCGTGCCCACCGCGGCGGTCCGGACCGAGAACGACACCACCGTGGTGACCACCGTGGCCGACGGCACCAACAGCACCGTAGAGGTCGAGGTCGGCATGGTCTTCGGCAGCTACACCGAGATCACCAGCGGGCTGAACGAGGGCGACTCGGTGCTGATCACGATCACCCGGCCCGACCCGACCTCCACCGCTTCCGGCGAGGAGGACAGCGGCCTGTTCGGCAGCGGGCCCCCTGCCGGCGGCGGGGGCATGGACGGCGGCGGCCCGCCGGCCGGCGGCGGCACGGGAGGTCGGTGACCGATGAACATGCTGCACATGACGCAGGTGCGCAAGACCTACTCCACCGGGGTGGTTGAGGTCGAGGCGCTCCGCGGGATCGACCTGGACGTGAACGCCGGCGAGTACCTCGCCATCATGGGCCCCTCCGGTTCGGGCAAGTCCACCCTGATGCACATCATCGGGTGCCTGGACGTGCCGACGGCGGGCACCTACCTCCTCGACGGCACCGACGTCAGCTCGATGTCGGAGAAACAGCTCGCCGAGATCCGCAACTCCAAGATCGGCTTCGTGTTCCAGCAGTTCAACCTGCTGGCCAGCCTCACCGCCGTCCGGAACGTCGAACTCCCCCTGATCTACGCCGGCGTGCCGGCGGCCGAACGCAGGGAGCGCGCCCTGGCCGCCCTCGAGCGAGTGGGTCTCGCGGGCCGGGTGAACCACCGGCCCGGCGAACTCTCCGGCGGGCAGCAGCAGCGGGTCTCCGTGGCCCGGGCTCTGGTCACCGACCCGGCGCTGATCCTGGCCGACGAACCGACCGGCGCCCTCGACTCGCACTCGACCAAGGAGATCCTGGGCCTGTTCGATGAGTTGAACCAGTCCGGCCGGACCATCGTGGTGATCACCCACGAGGCGGAGGTCGGCGAACGGTCCCAGCGGATGGTGCACATCTACGACGGGTTGCTGCGCGAAGCGGTCCCGGCGGCGGCCAGGGGAGCCGCACGATGATGGGCTGGACCGAGACGCTGCGCACGGCGATCGCCGCGCTCAACGCGCGCCGGATGCGCTCGGCGCTGACCATGCTCGGCATCCTGATCGGCATCGCGGCGGTGATGCTCACCGTCGGCCTCGGCCAGGGCGCCCAACAGCAGATCACCGACCAGATCAACTCGCTCGGCTCGAACCTGATCACGGTGTCACCGTCCCAGGCGTCCTCCGGCGGATTCCGCGGCGGCGGCACCACGGTGTCGACCCTGACCATTCAGGACGCCGAGATGCTGGCCGATCCCGAGATCGCACCCGACGTGGCCGGGGTGGCACCCACCTCTTCGGTCAGCGGCTCGCTGCAGTCCTCGGAGACGACCTGGACCTCGACGGTGGTCGGCACGGTGCCCGAATGGCTCGGCGTGCGCGACCGGGAGGTCGACTCCGGCCGGTTCTTCACCCAGTCCGAGGTGGACTCCTCCTCGAACGTGGCCGTGATCGGTTCGGACACCTCGAGCGAACTGTTCTCGATGGCCTCGCCGATCGGGGAGACGATCAGCATCAACGGCCAGTCGTTCACGATCATCGGGGTGCTGACCTCCGAAGGCTCGTCGGGGGCCACCAGCCTGGACGACACCGTCCTGGTGCCCCTCACGACCTACTCCTCCCGGCTGAACACCTCGAGCAGCGCGAACAGCGTCTCCACCATCTACCTGTCCGGCAAGGACACCGACAGCCTGTCGGCGGCCTACCAGCAGGTGAACACGGCGCTGCTCGCCTCCCACCAGGTGACCTCCGACGACGCCGACTTCACGGTCAGCACCCAGGCGTCCCTGGTGGAGACCGCGACGTCGGTCACCGGAATCCTGACCCTGCTCCTGGGTGGCGTCGCCGGGATCTCGCTGCTGGTCGGCGGCATCGGCGTGATGAACATCATGCTGGTGTCGGTGAGCGAGCGGGTGCGGGAGATCGGCCTGCGCAAGGCGCTCGGCGCGACCCCGGGCGTGATCCGCCGCCAGTTCCTGGTGGAGGCCGGCATCCTGGGCGTGCTCGGCGGCCTGGTGGGGGTGGGCCTCGGCGTCGTCGGTGCCGCCATCCTGACCCCGATCCTGAGCATCACCGTGCTCATCTCCATCCCGGCCACCCTGATCGCCCTGGCCGTCTCCCTGGCCATCGGCGTGGGCGCCGGTGTCTACCCCGCCTCCCGGGCGGCCAAGCTCGCACCGATCGACGCACTGAGGAGTGAATGACGATGAACCAACGTATTCGGGCTGTGCTCGGTGCCGGTACCGCCCTGGCCCTGATGGCCGGCGTCGGGATCGGTGTCGCCACGGTGTCCAGCGCGGCCAGCCAGCGGTATGTCACCGCTGTCGCCGCCACGGGTGATGTGACCCAGACCTACACCACCGCCGGCACGATCACCCGGAAGAACGCCGATGAGGTGTCCTTCCCGGTCGACGGCACGGTGAAGAAGGTCCTGGTGGCGGTCGGGGACGAGGTCGAGGCCGGCGACACCCTCGCCGTGCTCGACAAGACCGATCTGCAGCTCGCCTATCTCAACGCCGCCACCTCGGTGGCCCAGGCGAAGGCGTCGCTGTACTCGGCCAGGAACCCGAGCACCGGCTCCTCGGGTTCCAGTGGCAGCTCGAGCTCCTCGTCGGGCTCCTCGTCCGGGGACGCCTCGGGAACCAGCATCACGATCGACGCGGCCGTCCTCACCGAGGCCGCCTCGCTGATCAACCTTGCGGTCCTCGACGAGGCCGACAAGTGCGCCGCGATCCTGCCGGCGTTGCAGGACGACTCCGGCAGCGACGACTCCGACAGCTCCGGTTCGTCGCCCAGCGCGTCCGCCGAGCCCAGCGCCACCGCCGAGCCCAGCGCCACCGCCGAGCCCAGCGCCACCGCCGAGCCCAGCGCGTCGGCGTCGGGCGACGCCGACGACAGCGGGGATGCCACGGCCTCCGCCTCCCCGCTCGCCGCGGTTCTGGAGGACTCGGAAATCACCGACGACGAGCTCAAGGCCTGCGCCGACGCCCGCGAGAAGCTGTACCTCGCCAACGCGAACCTCCAGGAGGTCGTGTCCGTGCTGACCTCCTCGACCGGCGGCGGCGCGGCTGACTCCCCGAGCACGGGTTCGTCGTCGTCGTCCTCGTCCTCGTCCTCGAGCTCCACCGACGTCGACAAGTCCGACGTCGCGTCCGCCAAGGCCAACCTGCTGGAGGCTGAGCAGAAGCTGGCTTCGGCCGAGGAGGACCTGGCCGACGCCACCCTGGTCGCGCCGATCTCGGGCACCGTCGGAGTGGTCGGCCTCAGCGTGGGCGACAGCGCCTCCGCCGGCTCGATCACGATCGTCGGCTCCGGCAGCGCCGTGGTCACCGTCGAGCTGCCCCTCGCGACCCGGGAGCTGGTGGAGATCGGCAAGGAGGTCACCGTCACCCCGGCCGGTTCCGCCAAGACCCTCACCGGCAAGGTCACCAGCATCGCCTCCCTCGAGACCACGGACACGAGCGGGGACCCGACCTACACCACCACGGTCTCGGTGGGTGATTCGGCCGGACTCCTGGCGAGCGGCGCCAGGGCGTCGGTCCTGATCCCGGTCGAGGCGGTCACCGGCGTGCTGCGGCTGCCCGCGTCCGCGGTGACCCCCACGGGCACCGGAACGGCGACCGTGCAGGTGGTCGACACCGAGTCCGCCACCACGGCCACGACGACGGAGGTGGAGACCGGTGCGGTCGGTGGCGGCTGGGTGCAGGTCAGCTCCGGCCTGGAAGCGGGGACGCTGGTCGTGCTGGCCGACAACACCGCCGAGATCCCGGACAACACCAGCAACCGGCCGTGACCGCGATCGCGGACGCCGTCAGCGCGACGGCGTCCGTCCCGGCCCGGGCGTACGTCCCGGCGACAGCGCCCTGACCGGGCCGGTCCGCCGATCCGTCCGTGGCCGGCGCCCGCCGTTGCGGGTGGGTTGGCGGGCTCGCCGGGATACAACCCCGGATGGCCCCGGCGAGCCCGCTCGCACCGAACCCACGACCGGTCTGCCCCCCTCAGAGAAGTCCGGCCACGGCGCCGGGTCCAGCCCGGCGGTTCAGTGCTCCCGCTATTGAACCGCGTTAAGCCGGGTCCGCGCTGGAATCCTGACAAGTCCGTACACACCAGGGCCCGCTCCCGCCGACCGCGGGATTCGGCAGGGACCAGAGCCCCGGGGGTCTCCCGGGGGCCTGAGCCGTCCGCGCCTAGAGCGCGGGCAGCGAATGGGTCAGTTCCCACTCGCTGACGTGGCCGCGGTAGGAGTCGTACTCGGCCTTCTTGTTGCGCAGGTAGAAGTCGAACACGTGCTCGCCCAGGGTGTCGGCGACCAGTTGGGAGTTCTCCATCAGGTCGATCGCATTGCCGAGACTGCGGGGTAGCGGGCCGATCCCCAGTGCCTTGCGCTGGGGGTCGGTCAACGACCACACGTCGTCCTCGGCGCCGTCGGGCAACTCGTAGGAGTTCTCGATCCCGGCCAGGCCCGCGGCGAGCACCATCGCGTAGGCGAGGTAGGGGTTCGCGGCGGAGTCGATCGAGCGCACCTCGATCCGGGCCGACGCGCCCTTGTTGGGCTTGTACATCGGCACCCGGACCAGGGCGGAACGGTTGTTCTGGCCCCAGCAGATATAGCTGGGCGCTTCCGCCCCCGCCACCAGCCGCTTGTAGGAGTTCACCCACGGGTTGGTCACCGCGGTGATCTCGCCGGCGTGCCGGAGCAGGCCGGCGATGAACTGGCGTCCGGTCCTGGACAGGTGGTATTCCGCACTGGCGTCGTAGAACGCGTTGTTGTCGCCCTCGAACAGCGAGACGTGGGTGTGCATCCCCGAGCCCGGGTGGTTGGACAGCGGCTTCGGCATGAAGGACGCGAACAGGTTCTGCATCACCGCGACCTCCTTGACCACGACCCGGAAGGTCATGATGTTGTCGGCCATGGTGAGGGCGTCGGCGTAGCGCAGGTCGATCTCCTGCTGGCCGGGGCCGCCCTCGTGGTGGCTGAACTCCACCGAGATGCCCATCTGTTCCAGCAGGCTGATCGCCTGGCGCCGGAAATCCGCACCGGGGCTGGTCGTGGTGTGATCGAAGTAGCCCGACTGGTCGGCGGGGACGGGCGGCTGGCCGGGGACAACCGGTTGCTTGAACAGGTAGAACTCGATCTCGGGGTGCGTGTAGAAGGTGAACCCCATGTCCGAGGCCTTCTTCAGCGCCCGCTTGAGCACGAAGCGGGGGTCCGCGAACGAGGGTGCACCGTCGGGCAGCCGGATGTCGCAGAACATCCGGGCGGTGCCCTGGGTGGCGCCACGCCACGGCAGCAGCTGGAAGGTGGACGGGTCGGGGTGGGCCACCATGTCGGACTCGTACACGCGGGCGAAACCCTGGATGGCCGAACCGTCGAAGCCGATGCCTTCTGAGAACGCGCCTTCAAGCTCGGCGGGGGCGATCGCGACGGACTTCAGGAAACCCAGGACGTCGGTGAACCAGAGTCGAACGAAGCGAACATCCCGCTCCTCCATGGTGCGGAGCACGAACTCGGTCTGCTTATCCATGCGGTTCAGTCTGCCCCGCCCGGTGTTTCAATCTCGTTACACCTCCGGGGCGGACACGGCTCACTACGGTGGAGGCATGGCACCGACGTTCAGCGCGATCGGGATCACGGTCGCAGACATGGCCGCCAGCCTGGCGTTCTACCGGTTGCTGGGGCTCAGTTTCGAAGCGTCCGATGACACCGAGGAACACGTGGAGTGGGAGGGTCCGGGCGGCGTCCGGATCATGTTCGACACCGTCACGGTCGTCCACAGCTTCGATCCGGGGTGGCAGCCACCGGTCGGCGGGCCGGCGATGAGCCTCGCCCTGGAGTGCGCCGACGCCGCCGAAGTGGACGCCACGGTCGCCCGGGTGGCCCAGGCCGGCCACACCGTCCACCGGGAACCGTGGGACGCGTTCTGGGGCCAGCACTACGCGATCGTCCTCGACCCCGACGGCAACCGGGTCGACCTGTTCACCTGGCTCTGACCGGGCCGGCCGCGACAGCTCCGGACCGGCGTCAACTCCCGAAGGGGCCCCTGCCCTGGTCCGCGTCGTCCTCGTCGAGGTCGTCGTTGAAGCGGGGGTCGTTCTCCCAGTCGTCGTTGCGCAGCGCCACCCGTTCCAGGGCGGCGGCCGCCTCCGCCGGCGTCGGGTAGGGACCCAGCCGGCTGGCACTGCGGCAGGCCTCGTAGGGTTCCACGGTGTGGTGGTCGAGGCAGAAGTACCAGTCCCCCTGGGCCATGCGCAGCGCCTCCGTTCGTGCCGGCTGCGCCCACTATGATCCCTCGGGTGACCGCGATCAAGCCCTACCCGGTGTCGCCGATGCGTCCGGTGCCCGCCCACATCCCGCGTCCGCACTACGTCGGGCGGTCGCGTCCCGAGCGCTACGCCGGCCCGGACGTGCAGACGCCGGAGACCATCGAGAAGATGCGGCTGGCGGGCAGGATCGCCGCCCAGGCCATGCATGCCGGGGCGGCGGTGATCGCGCCCGGGGTGACCACCGACGAGATCGACCAGGTGGTCCACGACTTCATCGTCGCCCACGACGCCTACCCGTCCACCCTCGGCTACCGCGGCTTCCCGAAGTCCTGCTGCACGTCGGTGAACGAGGTGGTGTGCCACGGCATCCCGGACGCGCGCCCGCTGGCCGACGGCGACCTGGTGAAGATCGATGTGACCGCCTTCATCGATGGTGTCCACGGCGACAATTGCGGCACCTTCGGCTGCGGCGAGGTCGACGCCGCGTCGCAGCTGCTCTCCGAACGCACCCTGGAGGCGATGAACCGGGCCATCCGGGCGGTGCAGCCGGGCCGCCAGATCAACGTGATCGGCCGGGTGATCGAGTCCTTCGCACGCCGGTTCGGCTACGGCGTCGTCCGCGACTACACCGGCCACGGGGTGCACACCGCCTTCCACTCCGGGTTGGTCGTGCCCCACTACGACGAGCCCCTGGTGGACACGGTGATGGAGGTCGGGATGACCTTCACCATCGAGCCGATGCTGGCGATGGGCGACCAGCGCTCGCACGTGTGGGAGGACGGCTGGACGGTGGTCACCGACGACCTCAGCCGGGTGGCGCAGTTCGAGCAGACGATCGTGGTGAACCCCGATGGCGCAGCGGTGCTGACCGTGCCGTGAGCCGCCTCTGACGCATGCCGGGCCCGGACCGTCCAGTGGGCCAAAATGCGGGGTGTCCGGATGCGCCTTTCCACCGGTGAGGCGATACCGTTTCTCCAGCCGCAATGTCCCACTCCCCCTCATCAACCCGGGACAGAGCGGTCAGGCCTCGCCAGGCCACCAACCCCCCCGGCCGCCTGGTGGGGCCGTGCCTTTTTCCGGGCGCGGGCCCGTTGCACGACGGACGGTGCGCTGAGGGCGTTCGGCAGCCGGCGCAGCTGCGGCTCCCACCCGTTCCCGGTCTGGCAGCCGGCCCGAAGCCGTGTGACAATTCGCCATGACCACCGTCGTAGCCGAGGCCCTGGCGCTCACGCAGCACCCCGCGTGGCTCCGGGTGAAGGAGTCCGCCACCGCGCTCGCGTCCCTCCAGTCCGCCAACGGGGCGATCGAGGACGCCGCCAGCCACGCGTCGGCCCGGGCACACGTTGCCGGGCTGACCTCCGGGATCGCCGAGTTGGCCCCGGCGTTCCCCCACGACGCGGCCTACCTGGCCGCCGTCAACGCTGACCTCGACCGTTGGGCGCAGGGCTACTTCAAGGAACCCGACTTCTTCGACTCGCTGGTGGCGTTCCATCCCGAACAGCACCGGGTGGACGGGCTGGTCCACCTGGTGGTGTTCCCGATGTACACCCAGAACGGTTCCGGCGACCGCCACATCGAGGCGCTGCTGGTCCAGGTGGTGTGGCCGGGGTTCGTGGCCGACCTGGAGGCCGGCGACTACACCAACCACGCTTTCGTCCCGATCCAGTTCCTGGACTTCACCGCCGGCTACGGCACCAACTCGGCGGTGCTCTTTCCCGAGACGGTGTCCATGCGGCAGATCCCGACGTTCACCTGGGGCGGCATCTTCTGCGACCGGGAGGCGGCACGCTTCCGCCGGGCCCTGCGCGCCGCGGTCGAGGTGACCCGGCTCGACCTCCCCGAGGCGGCCGCCGAGATGCTGGACGACCAGCTGCTCACCAAGGAGACCTTCGTGATGTGGGACCTGATCCACGATCGCACCCACATGCGCGGCGACCTGCCCTTCGACCCGTTCATGATCAAGCAACGGATGCCGTTCTTCCTCTACTCGCTGGAGGAACTGCGCTGCGACCTGACCGCGTTCCGCGAATCCGTGCGGATCGAGCGGGAACTGGCCGCGCTGGCCGAGCTGACCCCGGCCCAGGCGAAGCTCGCCAGGCACGCCAAGCTGGTGCAGTACTGCGTGCTCTTCGACCGGATCTTCCGGTTCGCGATCACCGGGCCACGGGTGCGCAACTACGACGGGCTGGCGGGCCAGCTGTTGTTCGCCTGGTTGCACCAGAAGCGGGTGCTGCACTGGACCGACGCCCGGCTGGTGTTCGACTGGGACGAGGTGCCCGACCGCGTCAACGAACTCGGGCAGGAGATCGAGCAGCTGTACTGGCGCTCGATAGACCGGCCGAAGACCGCCCACTGGCTGGCCGCGTACTCGCTGGTCAGCAGCGTGGTCGAGCCGCACCCGGCTTCGGCGTGGAAGGCCGGGGACCTGCCCCTGAAGGGCCCCGCGAGGGAGCTCACCGACCTGGTCATGGACGACGAGTTCCCGCTGTCGATGTTCTATGAGTCGTTCGAGAAGAAGGTGCGCGACGTGATCGCGTCCACCTCCGGACTGACCGGCGCCGACACCTGAGCCGCCCGTGGTCGGGCCGGCCCGTGGCGCCGGGCCGAGGGGATGCCTGCAGCGGTGACACAATCGTCTGGTGCAACTCCACGACCCTTCCGCCCGCGGGTTCGCCTCCGACAACTACTCCGGCGTCCACCCCGAGGTCCTGGCGGCGATCAGCACCGCCAACCTCGGCCACCAGTCGTCCTACGGAAACGACGCCTACACCCAGCGGCTGCAGGAGGTGGCCCGGCTCCAGTTCGGGGAGGGGGCCGAGGCCTGGCCGATGCTCAACGGCACCGGCGCCAACGTCACCGGCCTGCAGTCGGTACTGCCCCGCTGGGGCGCGGTCGTCTGCGCCCGGTCGGCACACATCAACGTGGACGAGGGCGGCGCCCCCGAGCGGGTCGGCGGCGCTGAAGCTGTACGCCGTGCCCACCCCCGACGGCAAGCTGACCCCCGAACTGCTCGACACCGAGGCCTGGGGGTTCGGTGACGAGCACCGGGCCCAGCCGCTGGCGCTGTCGATCACCCAGTCGACCGAGTTGGGCACGGTCTACACCGCCGACGAGATCGCTGCGCTCGCCGGGCACGCCCACGATCTCGGCATGGTCGTGCACCTCGACGGCGCCCGGCTGTCCAACGCCGCCGCCAGCCTGGGCCTGCCGCTGAAGGCGTTCACCACCGACGTCGGGGTGGACATCCTCACCCTGGGCGGCACCAAGAACGGCGCCCTGGGCGCCGAAGCCGTCGTGGTGCTCAACCCCGACACCGTCCAGGGCCTCCGCTACGCCCGCAAGTTCAACATGCAGCTCGCCAGCAAGATGCGGTTCGTGTCGGCCCAGCTGGTCGCGCTCTTCGAGGGCGACCTCTGGCTGCGCAACGCCGGCCATGCCAACGCCATGGCCGCGCGGCTGCGCGCCGCCCTGGCCGGGGTCCGCGGGATCACTTTCGGGCAGCCGACGCAGGCCAACGGCGTCTTCGCCCGCCTGCCGGACGGGGTCGCCGACACGGTCCGGCAGCGGTTCCCCTTCTACGACTGGGACGCCTCCGTCAACGAGGTTCGCTGGATGTGCTCCTTCGACACCACGACCCAGGACGTGGACACCTTCGCCGGCCTGGTCGCCGACGCGGTCGCGGCGGCTCTGGCCACGGCCGAAGGACCGGACCAGCGCCGCCGGGACGGGCAGGGCGGGTAGCCCCACGCCGCCCTTGTGGTGGTCGACGCACAGAACGGAGTGGTGGCCGACGTCCACGATCGTGACCAGGTGCTGGCGAACGTGCGCACCTCCGTGGAACGGGCGCGCAGGGCGGGGGTCCCCGTGGTCTGGGTGCCGGACGTGGGCGAGAACCGGATCGGCCCCCGGCCGGGAGGCGGGAACGGTCACCGCGGCCCAGGTCTTCGGCTGACCGCTACCGTCCGCCCGGACCGCCGAAACCGTGGCCGCCGCCGAAGCCCGGCCCGCCCGGGCCGCCGAAGCCGTGGCCCCCGAACCCGGGGCCGCCCATGCCGCCGAACCCGGGGCCGAACCCGAACAGGCCGCGGCCCAGACCGAACAGGCCCCCCGGGCGGCCGAGGAACATGCCGAACACCGCCGAGCCGACGAAGCCGGCGGCCAGCGATGCCATCACCGTGCCTCCCACGCCGTAGCCGCCGAACACCTGGTCGAGGGTGCCCGGCTGACGCACCTCCAGCCGGGTTGCCGAGCGGGCCAGCGCGGCGGGCGAGTCGTCGCTGGGAGTCTCGTCGGTGCTCGCGAGCGCCTGCAGCACCTCCTGCCGCTCTTCGGCCGTGAGCTGGGCGAACGCCTCGGTGTGCGCCTGCTCGATCTGCTCCGGCGACGCCGTCCGCAGCAGGTACCGGTAGCGCTCGACGGCGTCGGTGCTGTTGGCCGGATAGTTCTGGTAGGTGTTCATGCAGCCAAGGCAACACCGGGTCGCTGTGGGTCCGCTGTGGACGCCGGTGCGGGTGGCTGTGAGGTGGGGACGGTCGGGTTCGGCCCGGTCGGCGGGGGTGCGACCAGGCCGGGAGGGGGCCGGCTCGCGGACCTGAACCACGACCTGTAATCGCTTGTGGGAGGCCTGTTGGAGGCCGGGAAAGTGTCAGTGGCGACCCCTAGGGTGAAGGTATGGCGGAGGGGTTCGGGGGCCGGACGGACAGCGAGTTGCTGGCCGTGCTGGACGCCGTTCTGGATGCCCTGGGCGATGACCGGCCGCGGCTGCAGACCGACCGTGAGCAGCTCGAACTGCTGGCCGCGTCGCTGCGGGTGGATGCCCGGCTGCGGGCCTGGCAGGGCCGGCTGGCCGCAAGGGTCGAGGCGAGCGAGGCCGCCTGGCACGAGCACGGTACGTCGGCGACGAGTTGGCTTGCCGAAACCCTCAACCTGACCCGCCGGGAGGCCGCCCGGATCGTCGCCGCCGGGCAGGGGCTGGAACGGTTCGGGATCGTGGCCACCGCAGCCGGTGCCGGTGAGGTGCTGCCCGCGCAGGCCGAGGCGATCACCGGTGTGCTGGACGCGCTGCCCGTCGACTTCCCCGACCAGGCGGTGCAGGAGGCGCAGGGCCTGATGGTCGGCTTCGCGGCCACCCACAACGCCTCCGAGCTGCGCCGACTGTCGGGCCGGCTGCTGGAGGTGCTCGACCCCGACGGCGCCGACGAGCGCGAGGAGGCCCGCCTGGAGCGAGAGCACCGGCTCGCCCTGCGCAACCGGCACCTCAGGTTCGGGTGTGACCAGGAGGGCTCGGTGCTGTTCCGCGGGAGCCTGCCGGTGGCCGAGGCCGAGCCGTTCATCCGGATCATCGACGCCTACGCCGCCGCGGCCCGGCGCGGCCTCGACCGGCTCGACCCCCACGCCGAACACCGCACGGCGGCCATGTGGCGAGCCGACGCCCTGGTGGCGATGGTCGCCCATCACACCCAGGAGGCGCTCGCACCGACCCACGGGGGCGACCGGCCCCGGGTGGTGGTCACGCTGTCCTACGACAAGCTGGCCAAGGCCGCCACCGACGCCGCTCCCTGGTGGGGCGAACTGCAGGACGGCCGGGGCGTGCCGGCAGGGGTGCTTCGTCGCTGGCTGTGCGACGCCGACCTGCTGCCCGTCGTGCTCGGCGGGCCGTCGGAGGTGCTCGACGTGGGCCGCACCCAACGCCTGGTCACGCCCGCGATCCGGGCCGCCCTCGAGGTCAGGGACGGGGGCTGTGCCTTCCCCGGCTGCGACCGGCCGCCCCGGGACTGCCACGCCCACCACATCGTTCCCTGGTGGGCCGGTGGGGCGACCTCGTTGGGCAACCTGGCCCTGGTCTGCGCCCACCACCACGGCATCGTCGAACCCGGCCACGATCCAGCGGTCGACCGCTGGCAGCTCCGCCTCCGGTCCGACGGTGTGCCCGAGGTGCTGCCGCCGCTGCGGGTCGACCCCGGTCAGCGGCCCCGGGTGCACGCCCGTTTCCTCCCGCCGCGACGCGGGCAGGCTCCACCGGTGGGGGTTACGCCGGGAGCTGACGCTCCGGGCAACGGTGGGCGCCGTCCGGGTGGCACCGGCCCGTGACCGGCCCGACCACCTCCTGCCGGCGGGGGGTGCCGCCCGGCCCGGACGCGCACCGTTGATCCCGGGACCCGAGCCGGGCCGTCCCCCGCGGCGCCCGGCCGACCGGGCGGTACGCACAGGTGCCCGGAAGGGTGGTCACAGCGGAGGGCCAGGGGCAGAATCAGTCCCGCCCCCGCCCGCCGTTCCGGGCTCGGGCAGCGACGCCGTCCCCGCGGTGAGGCGGGGACCCTGACGCAGGTCATCCGCACCCCCGGAGGAGTAGGCATGTCATCTCGGCGCATCGTTGCCACGCTGCTGGCGATCCTGACCACGCTCACGCTGCTGGGCACAGTCCCCACCGTCCCCGCGGCGGCGGCCACCACCTCGGTGACCCTGGTCGGCAGCCTCCAGGACGAACTCGGCTGCGACGGCGACTGGGACCCTGCCTGCGCCGCCTCCACTCTCGAGGCCACCGGCGGCACCGGATACGGCCGGACGTTCAGCGTCCCGGCCGGCCGCTTCGAGTTCAAGGTCGCCCTGAACGGGTCGTGGGTCGTCAACTACGGCGCGGGGGGCGCCCTGGACGGCGCCAACATCCCCCTGGTGCTGGAGGGCCCCGCCCGGCTGGCGTTCAGCTTCGACGACGACACCCACCGGATCAGCTACGTCCCGGTCGACCTGGTCACCACCACGACCCGGGCAGACCGCGGCCTGGTCAGGGACTCGCTGCGCCGTGCGCTGACCCGGGAGAACTTCTACTTCGTGATGGCCGACCGGTTCGCCAACGGTGACCCCGGCAACGACACCGGCGGGCTCACCGGCGACCGGCTCAGCACCGGCCTCGACCCGACCGACAAGGCCTTCTACCACGGCGGCGACCTCGCCGGCCTGACCGGCAAGCTCGACTACATCAAGGGAATGGGCACCACCGCCATCTGGCTCACCCCCAGCTTCGCGAACAAGCCCGTCCAGGGCCCGGCCGGCCAGGAGAGCGCCGGCTACCACGGCTACTGGGTGACCGACTTCACCCGGATCGACCCGCACCTGGGCACCAACGCGGAGATGAAGACGTTGATCGCCGCGGCCCACAAGCGCGGCATGAAGGTCTTCTTCGACATCATCACCAACCACACCGCCGACGTCATCGACTACGAGGAGGGCACCTACACCTACCGGACCAAGAAGAACTACCCGTACACCGACGCCTCCGGTACCGCCTTCGATGACCGCAACTACGTCAACCAGACGTTCCCGGCGATGGACCCGGCCGTCTCCTTCCCCTACACCCCGTTCCTCCACCCCGGCGACGAGGACGCCAAGGTGCCGGCCTGGCTGAACGACGTGACGATGTACCACAACCGGGGCGACTCCACCTTCGCCGGCGAGTCCTCCACCTACGGCGACTTCATCGGCCTGGACGACCTGTTCACCGAGCGGCCCGAAGTGGTCGAGGGCATGAGTGAGATCTACCAGGCCTGGGTGGCCTTCGGCATCGACGGCTTCCGGATCGACACCGTCAAGCACGTCGGCCTGGAGTTCTGGCAGGAGTTCACCCCCGAGATCCTCGGCGAGGCCAGCAGGATCGGAAACGACGACTTCTTCGCCTTCGGCGAGGTCTACGACGGCAACCCGGAGGCGATGAGCCAGTACACGACGGCGGGGGGGCTGCAGGCCACTCTCGACTTCGGCTTCCAGCAGCAGGGCGTCGATTTCGCCAAGGGCAAGCCCGCGCAGGCGCTGGCCGATCTCTTCGCCCGTGACGACTGGTACACCGACGCCGACAGCAACGCCTACCAGCTACCCACGTTCCTCGGGAACCACGACATGGGCCGGGTGGCGCTGTTCCTCTCCGACGTCTCGACGGACCAGTCCGAACTGATGAAACGGGTGAAGTTCGCCAACGAGCTCCTGTACGTCGTCCGCGGCAACCCGGTCACCTACTACGGCGACGAACAGGGCTTCATCGGTACCGGCGGCGACCAGCTGGCCCGCCAGGACATGTTCGCCAGCCAGGTTGAGATCTACAACGACGAAGCCGTCCTCGGCGGGCCCTCCGGCTCGATGGACCGGTACCGCACCTCCGCCCCGCTCTACCGGCACCTCAAACGGCTCGCGGCGCTGCGTCGACACCACCCTGCGCTGGCCGACGGCGCGCAGCAGAACCGCTACGCCAGCGATGGTGCCGGCGTCTTCGCCGTGTCCCGCTACGACGACCGGTCGGGTCGGGAGTACCTCGTCGCCGCCAACAACAGCACCGAAGCGGCCACGGTGACCTTCGACACCTGGAGTTCGCGGACGCGGTTCCTGCCGGTGCACGGCACCCGCGCCCGGGTGCGGACCGACCGCGACGGCCAGGTGACGGTGACTGTCCCCGCGCTGGGAGTGGCCGTGTGGCGGGCCACCACCAGGGTCGACCGCCAGGTCGCCGCGCCGGTCGTCGACCTGAACCTGCCCGCGGCCGGAGTGGCCGGACGCGCGGAGATCTCCGCCGGCGTCGACACCGACACCTTCGCGCAGGCCACCTTCTGGTACCGCACCGGTGGGCACCAGGAAATGGGCGCTGCTCGGCACCGACGACAACGCGCCGTTCCGCGTGCACCACGACGTGTCCGGCCTCGCGCTGGGCACCGTGCTCGAATACCGCGTGGCGGTCGAGGACGCCGCCCGCCACGTCCGCGCGTCCGGCGGCTGTGGCGACGGTGGTGAAGGAGACCGGCCCGACCCCCGAGGCGGAGGTCGGCGACCCGCCGGCCACCCAACCGGCCGCCGTGTCCGTGCCCGGCACGCACAACTCCGAGATGGGGTGCGCGACCGACTGGGAGCCGGACTGCCCCTCGGCGCAGCTCGCGCTCGACACCGACGACCAGATCTGGAAGGGGACCTTCACCATGCCTGCCGGCAGCTACGGCTACAAGGCCGCCCTGGACAACTCCTGGTCGGAGAACTACGGCGCCCGCGGCGTGCCGCGACGGCGAGAACATCTCCTACGAGACCACCACCGGCACCGTCTCGTTCTACTACGACCCGACCACCCACTGGGTGACCTCGGACGCCGAGGGCGCGATCGTGACCACGGCCGGTGACTTCCAGAGCGAGCTGGGGTGCGCGGCGCGACTGGTCGCCGGATTGCATGCGGATGTGGCTGCAGGACAAGGACGGTGACGGCACGTTCACCATCGCCACCACCCGGATCCCGGCCGGCACCTGGTCGTTCAAGGTGGCCGTCGGGTTGTCGTGGGACGAGAACTACGGCGACGACGGCGTCCCCGGCGGGGCGAACATGACCGTCACCGTCCCCCGCGACGGCGCGACGACCACGTTCGCCTACGACTCGGCGACGCATCGCACCACCGTGACGTCCTCCTAGCCGGCATCGGGGTACCCCGCCATCGGTGAGGCCGGCGGGGCTGGGATACTCGACAGGTGCCGTCCAACGCCTGGAATCGCGTGGTATACCGGCTCTGGGCGCCGGTCTACGACGCGCTGCTGGAACGCCTCTTCCGTCCCGGGCGGAGCCGAGCTGCGCGCACCCTCGCGCTCCAGCCCGGTGAACGGGTGCTGATCCCGGGTGTCGGCACCGGCCTGGACCTTGCCCACCTGCCCGGCGGCGTGCGCGCGTTGGGGATCGACCTGAGCCCGGCCATGCTCGGCCGGGCCCGGCGACGGCTGCCGGGCACGGCGGCTGTGGTCGAGCTGCGGGTCGGCGACGCGTGCCGGCTGGAGGAGACCGGCGGGTCCTTCGACGCGGCCGTGCTGAACCTGGTGCTCAGCGTCGTCCCGGATCCCAGGAGGTTGCTCGCCGAGGTGGCGCGGGTCCTGCGGCCCGGCGGACGCCTCGTCATCTTCGACAAGTTCGCCCCTGAGGACCGGCCGCCGTCGTGGTTGCGCCGGCTGGCCAACCTGCCGGCGCGAGTGCTCGGCACCGAGCTGGACCGCCGGCTCTGGGAGTTGCTCGCCGGCTTCCCGGGAGCGGTGGTCAGCGACGAACCCGGCATCCTGCGCGGCCTGTACCGGGTGGTGCTGGTACGCCGCGACTGAGCGCGACCACTCCTTGACCCGCACCGCCTCCGGGCGTAAAGTTCACGTTATTGTGAAGTATTCTCCAGAGGATGGGCAGGCACTCGACCTGACCCTCGCCGCCCTCGCCAACCCTCATCGGCGGCGGGTGATCGAACTGCTGGCGCTGCAGCCGGCCTCCATCCAGCAGGTGGCGGCGCGAGGTCGGCCTCAGCCTCACCGCGATCAACCGGCACCTCACCGTGCTCGAGGACGCCGGCCTGCTCCAAGCGCCGCAAGAGCGGCCGGACAAACTACCTGGCCCTGCGTCGTCAGGCGCTCCGGCACCTCGACCAGTGGCTGTCCGGCTTCAACCCCCACTGGGGCTCGGACCACGACACCCTCGACAACTACCTGGCCGCGATCGAACGCTCGGGCCGGCCGTCCCTCGACACCCTGGAGAAGCCGTGAGCAAGTTCCTGTTCCTGTACAAGGGCTACATGACGCCCACCCCGGAGATCGGCCAGGCCTGGATGAACTGGTTCGACGTCCATGCCCACCGCATGATCGACAGCGGCAACCCGATGACCGGTGGCGTCGAAGTCACCCCGGACGTGACGGTCGCGATCGAGCCGGGCCCCGACTCGCTGACCGGGTACTCGATCCTCAACGCCGACACGATGGACGAAGCCGTGGAGATCGCCCGGAGCAACCCCATGATCACCAGTGTGATCGTCTACGAACTGGCCCGGATGTAGGCCCCGGACGGCGGACGCGGCTGCCGTCCGGGTGCCCCCGACACCGCCTCAGACGGCGAGGAATCGGATGAGGAGGGGGTTGATTCGGTCCGGGAACTCGAAGTGCGCCAGGTGCCCCGCGTCCTCGATCTCGTGGGATTCGATCCCTGGAATCAGGTCCCGCAGCCTGGTCATCGATGCACGCGGGAGCTTCCGATCCAGGGCCCCCCAGGTGAGCAACACCGGAATCCCCTGCTCCCGAACGCTCCGGTAACAGGCGGTCGTGTCCGTCAAGGCGTCACCCCGCAAGTTGGCCAGAATCGCCTGCCGCTTCCCGCCATAGCGGAACTGCTCGGCGACCCTGGGTTCGAGCTCGGCTCTGGTATCGCTGGAAACCACGGCGTCCGAAAGGTCGGCGAGCTTGCCGTCACTCATCAACCCGAACAGCAGATCCCCGAGGATCGGAACTCGCACGAGCCGATAGGCCAGGCTGGAGGAGCCCGGAAGCTCGTCGAAGAAGGGTGCCAGCAGGGCGAGTCTGGCGACGGCCCCGGGGTGGGCCGCGGCGAAGCAGGCAGCGATGCTTCCGCCCTGGGACGTCCCGATCAGCCGGACCGGATCCGTGACGCCAAGACGGCTCAGCAACTCCGAGAGCTGCGCGTTGTAGAAGGAACGGTCGTATTTCGGCAGCCGGGGCCGGTCGGAGAAGCCGTGTCCGAAGAGGTCGTAGCGAAGCACCCGGAATCCGGCATCACCCAGCGGGCCCACCGTGCGGTCCCAGGTGAGGTAGGGCGCCGCGTTTCCGTGGATCAGCACGACCGTTGGGGCGTCCGGGTCGCCCTGCAGGTCGTAATGCGTCACGCCTGCCGAGAGCTCCACGAAGCTGCCGGGCAGCGCGCTTCGCGCCTGCGCCGTCAAGTCCTGCGACGTGATGCGGGACATCTCTGCCTCCCTTGGATCGTCCGGGATGCGCGGCGCGCGCGCCGGGCGCCGGCTGACCGTCAAGCCCGAGACTCCCGGGTCAGCCGGTGCGCGGCGCGCGATCGTGTGCTCACGCTTCGGCCACTGAATCCTCGATTGCATCCGCGATGCGCCGCAGTCGGTTGTGTACCAGGCGATCGGGAGCCTTGCCTTCCAGCTTGTCGATCAGGCGCTCGTACAACGGGGGGTCGTGCACCACAACCCTCAGGGTCATCCGGGTGCCGTCACCGTCCGGCTCGAACCCGTGGGCCAAGGTGTACAGGGCGGTCTTGGTGTGGAGCTGCTTGAGCCCGATCACGGACATCGTCGGCTGCATGGCGATCTCGATGCGACGATCCGGCACGACCTCGACGTACTCCAGTCGGTCGTCCTCTTCGAGCACCCCCATCTTCATCGACAGGTGCGCGGTCGTCCCCACGCCGCCCGGGACCACGTCGGCGTCAACGACGTGCTTCGGATCCCCGGCGAACAGCTGCCTCGGGTCCAGGCAGTAGGCGAACACTGCGCTTGGTGGGGCTGCCACCTGGATCGTGTCTTCGACAACGATGACATCGGTCATTTCTCTCACCCCCTCTCGCTGGCACGAGTGGGAACTCCTACACCTTCAGGCTACGCCGGCTGGACGGCCGTGAGCGGCTGGATCTGGTCGGGGTTGTTGCGCGTCCCGGTTCTCGCCACCAGGAACCACGATCAGGGCGCCGGGCCCCGGGGCACACGCAGGGTCTTCGGACGGATCGGGCGGTTCGCAGCGAGCCGAACGTGGCCAAGGCAACAACACCTTTCCCAAACCCGTATCCTGCTACCAGGCGCCACAAAGGCGTAGCCACACCCACCTGACCTGGCGAGGAGTCACGGCCCAACCGGCAACAGTCGGCGGCCGATGGCCGCCGAACCCACGACCTAGAGCGCTGCCAACGGGAGAAGTCATGCTCAACCTGGACACGACCAAGTTGAACCCCCTGGACCAGCGGATCGTCGACCAGATCGTGGCCCGAGGCAGGCTCAACCCCTCGCTCAAGATCAGGGAAGTCGCCGAAATCTGTGGCTGCTCGATCTCCCAGGTCTCCAAGGCCGTCAGGAAGGCCGGGTTCAGCGGCTACAAGGACTTCCTGAGCATCCTCTCGACCGGCGGTGAGCGGCCCCGCAAGGCAGCAGTCCTCCCCGAGCTCGAGCGACTCAAGCGGGTCATCGATGAGCTCGACATCGCCGCGGTCGACGAATTCGCCCGCCTGATCGAACGGCACGAGAGGATCATCCTTTTCGGCTACGGGCCGTCCCAGATCTGCGCCCGGTACTTCGAGTACAAGCTGCATCTGCACTCCAGCGCCTTCGTCATGACCGCTCCGGACGAGCAATCCGCGAGAAGTCAGCTGGATCGGGCGACCCTGCTGGTCATCCTGACGACGACCGGCCAGTTCATGTCCTTCGGCGACCTCGCGCTCGAGGCCCGGGCACAGGGCGCGGATGTGGTGGTCGTCTCCGAGGAGTTCAACTCCCAGCTCCTCGAGACGTGCAGCCGCTATTTCGTCCTGACCCGTCACCAGCAGCCGGGCAACCTGGAGCCGTACGAGAAGACCCGCACGGTGTTCTTCATCTTCCTCGAAGAGGTGATCAGCAAGCTGCAGCGGGACGCAGCGGCGGCCAAGGCCTGAATGCCGCGGGTCGCCGGTCGGTGACCACTGACCGTCTGGAGGCAGGCCGGGCGGGAGCGGAGCGGGCCGAACATGAAGCGGGCCGAGCGCGCCGCAATCGCACGCGCTCGGCCCGTCATCCTGCCGCCCCGACGTGGGAGCCTCGGGGTGGGCGCTCCTCCTACCGGTGGGCCGCCTCGTCCGCCTCGTGCATTTGCTTGAGGGTTCCCTCCAGCATGGCCGCAAGCTCCCGATATGCCCCCTCATTGATGGTTGTATAAACCTTGTGGTTCTCCGGGATCGGGCTGAACTCGTCCCGCTGATGCACCATGGCAGCCGACAGCCTGGGCAAAGTCGGTATAGATCCCGGTCGCCACGGCCACACAGATCGCGGCTCCCAGAGCGGCTGCGCCGTTGATCCTGTTGCGCACGGTTCTGATGCCGAAGACATCTGCCACGATCTGCATAAAGAGAGGGCTGTTCGACCCTCCGCCGCAGACGATAAGCTTGTCCGGGGCGGTCCCGATATCCTGAATCATGCCATCCAGGTTGTTCTTCATCCGCATGGTAATTGCTTCCATGATGGACCGGTACATGTGGCCCCGGGTATGTCGCTGATCGAAGCCGATCATGACACCCTTCTTGTGCAGTTGTGTCGCAGGAGCAAGCCAGTCCGGAACGGTCAGGAGACCATCGGAGCCTGCAGGAACCTGGGCCGCTTCCGCCTCCAGCAGCTCCTCCACGATTCGGCCTGATTCGCGCGCCTTCTGCTCAACTCTTCACCGATGATGCTCTTGAACCAGGAGATATGCCACATGCCGCCCCGTATGCCCGTGCTTTCATACAGATACCGGTACGGGATGCACGACAGATTGGTGAAGAAATTATTTGTATCCGGCAGATTCCGATCTCCTGCGACCATTGAGGTGATATAGGTGCCCAAAGACAACAGGGCAACCCGGGGTTCGATGAGCCCCGACCCCAGGGCCTCCACCGCTTTGTCGTTCGCGGTGGCTACCACAGGGATGCCCTCGGGCAGACCGGTTTCTGCCGCCGCCGCGGCGGAAACACGCCCAAGGATTTCTCCAGGCAGGTACATGTCCAGGAGTTTATGCCGGGGAATCCTGAATGCGGATAATACTTCCGGATCCTCGGTCCACTTCCAGGTCTCCATGTCCACTGGGAACTGGTACTGGTACGAGTTGGCGATGGTGTCCCTTAGCTCCCCGGTCAGACGGAAGGTCAGATAGCCCGAGGTTGACCCGGTATAGCCGATATCCGGTTCGTCCTCAAAGGGTACATAGGCCCGTATATCCATCCAGCTCATGACCGGCGCTGCCAGGGAACCATCCTTTTTCAGAAACACCCGGCAGCAGCGGATCGAACAGAGTCCGATACCCTTGATGTCCGAAACATCCCCCTTGAAGGATGCCATAAGTTTCCTCAGCGCCGCCTTCGTGCTGTCCCACAGATCGTCATCAGGGTGTTCGACCCAACCCGTCTGTCGGGATAGCATAGGCCGCAGGGGCTGGCTTGCGCTGAGGAGTATCTCTCCCCGCTGGTTGATAATGGAAACCTTGGTGCTCTGGGTGCCGCTGTCGACCCCGATGAAATACACGTCCCGCACAGTTCCTCCTTGGCCTTTCGTGTGCGTTGGATTCAGGTGGTCGGTGGTGGGTGGTGGGCGCTGCTGCCCCACCGGGTTCAGCGCATCAGGTAGCCACCGTCGACGGTCAGGACGGTGCCGTTCACATAGTTCGAGGCATCGCTGGCAAGGAAAACGCAGGCGCCCATGAGATCGGCGGTCCAGCCCCAGCGGTTAGCAGGAATATGGGAAAGGATCGTGGCGTTGCGCTGCGGGTCACTGCGGGTCTTTTCCGTCAGCTTGGTGGCAAAATAGCCCGGAGCGATGGCGTTGACCTGGATATCGAACTGCGCCAGTTCGTCGCACATGGCTTTGGTCAGGCCAACGATCCCGTGCTTGGTGGATGCATAGGCTGGAGACCACTGTCCGCCCAAAAAGGAGTACAGGGAGCCGATGTTGATGATCTTGCCACGATTCTGCTTGATCATGTGCTTGCAGGCCTCGTGGGTCATCTCAAAGGCCGCAGTCAGGTTGACGGCCACCATCTTGTCCCATTCCTTGCGGGTGAACTTGGTCACATCTTCGATATTGATGCAGATGCCTGCACAGTTGACGAGAATGTCGATGCTGCCCCAGGCTGACACACAGGCGTCCACAGCCCGCTTGCATTCGCCGTCGGCGGTGATGTCTCCGTACAGGTATTTGTACTCGACCCCGCAATCCTCGACCCATTGCTTGGTCTCGCCGTCCTCCTCCATAAGGCTGACGACCAGCACATTGGCTCCGCCCTTGGCGAGTGCCACCGAAAAGGCCTGCCCCAGACCGCTGTTCCCGCCGGTAACCAGGGCATTCTTGCCTTTCAGGGAGAAATAATCCATCGTAAAGTCTGTGACGTTCACCCTTGACCTCCTTGAGTTCGGGTGCTTGATGCTTCTATGCGCTCTAGAAGCCCTTCTACAAACGCCCGGCCGTCCCCTTCTACAACGATGTCCGACATGCTGCAGATCGGGGCGTGCCGGTTTGAATTTACCGAAATGAGATATTCCGCGTTCCTGATGCCCGCCACATGCGGGGACGACCCGGAGATGCCAATGGCGATGTACAGCCGGGGACTCACGATCTTTCCCGACTGGCCTACCTGGATTGCCCGCGGGGCCCTCCCATGTCCACGGCCTTTCGGCTTGCGGCGACCATGCCATTCAGCGCTTCCGCGAGTCGCTCAAGAAGGTGGAAATCACGAACGTACTCCGCCGCCTCCGGAAATGAGGACTTGGCTTTCGCGTATATCTCGAGCTACGGGCTTTTCTCGGCGCTCGATCAGCCGGACGCCCGGGGTCTTTATCTCCTGCACATCAACATCGATGAATTCCGCAGACTTGGAGACTGGCTCCCTGTAGGTAAAGACCCTGGGTCGCACGCTCATCATGACCGGTCCGCCTCCCCGGCAGACAATCGTAGCCACGATGCGCCCGCTGAAGGCTGGTCGCACCATCAATACTTCATCACCATCAGTTCCAACTCCCGTTACGTCCGCCACCAGTCCGGTGCGCAGTCGCATAGCCGCCCTCGGGGCAATCATCCGGCCCCAGTGGGTTGCCGGAACGACAATCGCGTCAAAACAGTAAATCCGGTGCAGGGACTCGATACAGCGGGCAATTGTGGCCGAATCATAATTCGGCAGCGGTCCATTCCTGGCCCGGAACACATGATCGAAAAGGTTGCCTGCCTCTCCGTATCGGCCTCCCGCGGCAAGGGCGTAGGAACAAAAGCCCTTTTCTCCGTACATCAGCCGACCGACCTCGAGTAGCTCATGGAGTCTTCTACCGCATCCTCGTCGATATACACCAGTACCCGCTTCATCGCCGAAGAAATCCCTTCTGTTCCAGCCAGCGGTACACCTTGTCGATACCCTCCTGGTCGACGCGAAGCAGCAGCGGGTCCTTCGCCTCCAGGCCATCCACCTCCACGCGGCGGACCTGGGTCAGGGACCCTTTCAGCCCTAGCTCCGACTCGTCCATCCCGAGTTCGTTGTTTCCCAGCACAGTAATCTGACCCGATACATCCCGATTCAGGTCTTCATACCGGATGTAGGGCAGCTTGCGTTCTGGGTTGTACTGGAACCCCAGCACCGCAGGCAACGTCACGGAGAATCGCATCAGCGCCGTCTCTCCATCCACGTCAACCACAGCCTGCCCTTCCCGGAGATCCACGTCGACCAGGGTGCTGATGCCCACCATGAGGGGGAGCCCCAGGGCTTCGGCCACCTGGGCCGGCACCTGGCCGGTTCCCCCGTCGAGGGTGTGGGTACCACAGAAAACACAGTCAAAATCCCGCGTCTCGAGGTATCGCGCCAGTACCCTGCTCGTCGCCCAGGTGTCACTACCTGCGTGGCGCGGATCAGATGATCAGTGTCGCCTGGTCGATTCCACGGCGGACCAGATCCTCGAGGTGTGGCATGGCTCGTCGCGGAGCCATGCTCACAGCCTCGATGGTGGTTCCGGGATCGGCTCGTTTGAACCCCAGCGCCGGGGCCACTGCGGTAGCATCCTCGGGGTTGAGCAGCAGACGCGCATTCTCCCGGTTGAGGACGTTTCTTTCGCGGTCATACCGAAGCTGATCCACATCGGGCACCAGCTTCAGCAAGCACAGGATTCGCATGAGCCCAGTTTCCGGCCTAGACCGTTTCGACAGCGACCGGCTGCCGCTCCGCCTGCTTGTCGGCCCGGTGCCAGAACTCGCACACCACGGCGAGCACGATTCCGATCACCGCGAAGCCTGCGCTGGAAAGGAAGTACGCGTTGTAGCCGCCGGTGTCGCCGAAGGTGCTGAACAGGAAGCTGTTGAACTGCGGCAGCAGGATGTCCGGCATGTACCCGATCAGGGAGATCACGCCGATGGCGCTTCCCATGACCACGTTGCGGAACCCGTCATCGCCCAGGATGGACCAGTAGGTGCCGCGGATCGCGTAGAGGAAGAAGCCCAGGACCACGGCGGCGGCGAAGAAGACGCCGACCCCCATCGTGGCCGGAAGGACCGCGATCAGCGTGAGGGCAGCCGCCGCTCCGGCGAGGGCGATCATGATGGTGTTGGCCTTGCCGATCTTGTCGGCGAGGAAGCCGCCCGCGACGCCACCGAGCGGTCGCATCCACAACACGACCACGGTGATGGTGCCGACGGTCACCGGATCGACGCCGATGTTGGTCCCGAGGAAGCCACCGATGTAGTAGACCGTCCAGAAGACGGCGTACCCCATGAAGATGATCGCGCCGTGCAGGTACAGGTACTCGTCCTTCAGGATCCCGGGGAGATCCGACATGCGGAACTTCTCGCTCTCCGTGCTCGCGACCTTGCTGTCGTCATCGACGAGGAACCAGATCAGGACTGCGACGAGGGCCAGGACCACCGAGTACATGTAGACCACGGCGACGAGCGCTGCGCGCTTGTCCGCGAGCTCGAGGCTCTGCCCGAGGATCTGGGCGAAGATGAACAGCGCCACACTGGCGAGCACCGCCTCGACCACGCCTCGGCCACCATCGAGGATGCCGAAGAACCGGCCCTCCTCCTCCTTGGTGCTGAGCAGCTTCACCAGCTTGAGGTGTGCGCTCCAGAAGGTGAAGACGCTGAAGATGCCCCAGATGGAGAAGATGGCGACGACGGAACCGAACTGCGGCACCTGGGCGAACCAGAACCCGCCCAGCGCGGTGCCGGCCAGGGAGACCGCCAACAGCTTCTTGGCCGAGAACTTGTCACTCAGGAAGCCGCTGGGGATGTAGCCCACGACGAACACGAGCCCGAGGATCGAGTAGATGTTGTTCAGGTCAGGCAGCGTGATCCCGTAGACCTCGAGGATCGACTCCTGGTAGTTCGTCCGCAGGTAGACGAGTGGATAGATGGCTCCCGCCGCCAAGACAACGAGGGCGAACTGTAGATAATGCCGGAACTTGTTCATGACAAACGACTCCTAATCGCTATTTCTGTTGGAACCTGGCGCCCTCTTCCTGGTAGAAGATGGTGCCAAAGTTCATGATGCCATTGGGATCGAATGTTTCCTTGAGTTTCTCGAGCATGTAGTATGCTGAACCGTGCTCATCCTTGGTCCATTCGTTACGGTATTTTCCGATGCCATGGTGATGACACATGGATCCACCGAGCTTTAGGGTCTCTTCCACAATGATCCGCTGGATCGGGTGGTGGTACACCCGCATCTCGTCCTCCGGAGCACAGTTGATGGCGTAGTTGTAGACGAAATACATGTTGGTGCCGTTGATGTAGCTGTGGGAGGAATGGCCACCCAGCATGGTCAAATCGTGGGCCCTCGGGAATTCCGCCCTGACGCGCTTGATCACATTGTCATACAGCGTCGGGATGGTTTCCCAGTCGGCAGATACCTCGGTGGTGAACCCGGCATGGGAATCGTTGTCGATCATGCCCTGGAATTCGTCGTCGATGTCCTGCTGGGACCAGTTGAGGTGCGTGAACCAGGATTCAATCAGGCTGCTGTCCACCTGCTCGATGATACCGTCCTTGAACTTCTCCACCGCCTCTTCGATCCCGGCACAGGTGGCCTGAACGATGCCCTTGTTCCCTTCGGCCATGAAAAGGAGAACGCATTTTCCCTTGTGAAAGTGGTAAAAGTGCTGCCGGGCATCCTCTTCGGAATAGACGCGGGCGACAGAAGGCCGGTACCCGTTGACCATGACCTCCCGAAGCACCTTGATGCCGCTGGCCACATCTTTGATGAGATAGCCGAAAAAGGCATGGTTCTCCGGGAAGTGTCTGATAGATCTTGACCGTCACCTCGGTGATATAGCAGAGGGCCCCTTCGTTGCCGATAGCAATATGGCGAATATCAGGACCGCCAGCGCGGCGGGGCACATTCTTGATCCGCGACACATGACCATCAGGGAACACACACTCAAGTCCGACAACCATGTCCTCGATGCCGCCATAGAGTGTTGAAAACTGACCGATGCTGCGCGTGGCCACGAGGCCGCCATACTTGGCGACCGGCTTGGACTGGGGCGAATGCCCGGTGGTCAGGCCGCGTTTGTTGAGTTCATCCTCCAGGTTCTGCAGGATGACACCTGCCTGGACCGTGGCCTGCATATTGTATTCATCGATCTTGATAATCCGGTTCAAGATCCCGGGCGTCCACAACCAGAGTGTTTTCCTTCCAGTTCTCCAGTCCGCCCTCTGTGGCTGTCTTGCCGGATCTGGGTATTACGTTGATTCCGTGCTCGTTGCACATGGATAGCAACCTGTGCCGTTTCCTCCGTCGTCCGGGGATAGACAATCGCCACAGGCATCGGCACATCCAGAACCTTCCTTGCTTTGGCATATTTCTTGTAGCGATCAGCCGCAGCGTCGTAGAGTTCATCGGCTGCCGTGTTGATCTGACTCGCCGGAAGTATCCCCGACACCAACTCTAGAACTGCGTTTCTATCCAAGGTGCACTCCCATCCAATTCGGGTACCAGGCGTCCCTGCCTGCCCCGTCGTGTGGCTGCGCGCTACCCTCCAAGACTCGCTGGGAGTTGGAAAGTTTTCCGCATCTTCATCTCTGATGAGACTAACACAGATAATTTTCCAGCGGAAGGGGTTGTTCTTGACAGACTTCGGCGGTAGCGTTCGTGACGCTTGCCCACTGGACGGAGAAGGCGATGAAGCCCCGGTTCGCACTTGTCGTGACCTCGATCGTGCTGGGAGTCGGGCTCACCGGCTGTGCAGGCGGAGCTGCCCCGACGGCATCCTCGGTTGCGAGCTCTGCTACCTCGCTGGCCGACTTCGGCGGCATGGATGGACTGGTGACGGCCGCCCAGGCCGAGGGAGTCCTCAACGTGATCGCCCTGCCCGATGACTGGGCGAACTACGGTCAGATGAAGAAGGACTTCGCGGCCAAGTACGGCATCAAGGTGAACACGATCCTGCCGGACGCCTCCTCCAAGGAGGAGATCGACGCCGCCGACAAGACCAAGGGCACCGCCAACGCGCCGGATGTCTTCGACCTGAGCACGGCCGTCGCGCTGGCTTCGCTCGACCGCTTCGCTCCCTACAAGGTCGCCCCCTGGGACAAGATCCCGGCCGCGAACAAGGAAGCCACCGGGCTGTGGGTGAACAACTACACCGGCATCATGGCGGTGGGCTACAACGCCACCAAGTTCGGCCAGATCACCTCGCTCGACCAGCTCACCGACCCCAAGTTCAGGGCCCAGGTGGCCTTCAACGGCAAGCCGACGGATGCGGGCGTGGCGGTCAACGGCTTCCTGATGGTCAACAACGCCAGCGGCGGCACCCTCGACGACCTCCAGCCTGGCCTAGACGTCGTGAAGAAATGGAAGCAGGCCGGCACCCTGAACCTGTCCGACGTGACCGCCGGCACCATCGATGCGGGCACCCACGGCGTGGTGTTCGAGTGGACGTACAACCAGATCGCCATCCAGGAACGGCTGAAGGCGAAGGGGGTCGATTGGCAGTTCTTCGTCCCCAAGGGCGGCGGGATCGTGTCCTACTACGTGGAGGCGATCAACAAGGACGCCCCCCACCCGGCAGCGGCCCGGCTGTGGCAGGAGTACGTCTACTCCGACGCCGGGACAGAACACCTGGATCAAGGGTGGCGCCTCGCCGATCCTGTTCGACTCGATGAAGGCCGCCGGCACTCTTGACCCTGCTGCTGCCTCGAACCTTCCGCAGATCGAGGGCACGCCGCAGACCCAGACGCTCGAACAGGCAACGGCCGCCAACGAATTCCTGAAGAAGTACTGGGACGCCGCGGTCTCGTGAGCGCAACCGCCCCGGCAGATCCACCGTCCCGGCGCCACAGACCCTGGCTGAGCCTGGCGGGCACGATCCCGTTCTTCGGCTACACGGGGGTCTTCCTGATCCTGCCCACGCTGCTGGTCATCGTGGGTGCGTTCAGGAGCCGGGCGGGAGCCTTCACGCTGAACGGCATCACCCAGGCACTGGCCGAACGCACGCTGGGGACCTTCGTGAACTCGCTGCTGGTGTCGGCGCTCACCGCGCTGGTCGGCGCGCTCGCAGGCGCCGTGATCGCCTACGCGCTGGCCACCGCTGTTTCGGGAAGCCTGCTCCGGCGTGCTTTCACGGCCTTCATGTCGGTGCTCGCGCAGTTCGGCGGCGTGATGCTGGCGTTCGCGTTCATTGCCACGATCGGCATCAACGGCATGGTGACCCGCCTGCTCATGGCGTGGTTCGGGGTCAACCTCGACCCGGCGATGCTGTCGACGCTGCTCGGGGTGGGGATCGTCTACACCTACTTCCAGATCCCCTTGATGGTGATCGTGTTCCTGCCCGCCCTGGATGGTCTGAAGCCCCAGTGGCGCGAGGCGACCGCGACGCTCGGGGGCACGACCATGACGTATCTGGACGCGCGTGGCCGGCCCCATCCTGCTGCCGAGCTTCCTGGGCAGCTACCTGCTGCTGTTCGCGAACTCGTTCAGCGCGTTTGCCACCGCGGCCGCCCTGATCAGCCAGCAGACGATCATCGTCCCGATGGAGATCGAAGCGGCCCTTCGCAACGAGAACGACATCGGCATGGACGCCTACGCCCAGGCCCTCGCCCTCGGCATGATCCTCGTGGTGGCGCTGATCATGTGGGGATACAGCGTCCTGGGACGACGGGCCTCCCGATGGTCGGCGTGAACAGCCGCGCCCGGCGCGGCACCCGGGCGTTGCGGGTCACGGTGCTGACCGTGGCCGCGGTCTACTTCCTGGTCCCGATGGTCTCCCTGTTCGACTTCTCGGTGCGGTTCCCGCTCACCGGCAAGGTGGACGCCGTTGCCTGGCTGGCGCTGTTCGGCGCCCGACGAGTCCGGACGCCTCGACCTACTCCGCGAGGGCCTCACCAACTCGCTGATCATGGCCGCGATGACGGTGGCGCTCGCCATCGGCATCCTGCTGCCCACCATGCTTCTGGTGCGGCTGCGGTTGCCGCGAATGTCGCGGACGGTGGAGTTCATCTGCCTGCTGCCCCTGACGATCCCGGCGGTCGTCCTGGTGGTCGGACTGGCGCCGGTCTACGCGGTGATCTCGACCCGGATCCTGGACGCCAGCACCATCTGGCTTGCCTTCGCCTACGTCATCCTGGTGCTGCCCTACGTCTACCGCTCGCTGGACGCCGGCCTGAGTGCGATCGACCTGAAGACGCTGTCGGAGACCACCTTGTCGTTCGGCGGCTCCTGGTGGACCGTGCTGTTCCGGGTCGTCATCCCCAACGTGCGCAGCGCCGTCGTGTCCGCCGCCTTCATCACGATCGCGGTCGTGCTCGGCGAGTTCACCTTCGCCCGGATGCTGGCCCGCACCAACCTGCAAACCTCGCTGTTCCAGATCAACCTGTCCGACGGGCAGGTGGCGGCAGCGGTGTCGCTGCTGTTCCTCGGGCTCACCACCGCCCTGCTCGTCGCCCTCGACCTGCTGGCTGGCGTGCGCGAGCGCCGCCGGGCCGGCGCGAACCTCACCGTCTCCCAGGAGGACGAATGACCGCCACCGCCACCTCAGCGTGGCCGACCACCGGCGGGGTCCAGCTACGAGGCCTGACCCGGGTGTTCGGCGCCGTGCGAGCGCTCGACGACTTCTCCCTCGACATCGCCGAGGGTGAGTTGGTGGCGCTGCTTCGGTCCGTCCGGCTGCGGAAAGACCACCGCGCTCCGCGCCCTCTCCGGCCTGGAGGACATCGACTCCGGCTCCATCCACGCCGGCGGCGAGGACGTCACGACCAAGCCCGCCAACCAGCGCGACATGGCCATGGTGTTCCAGGCCTACTCGCTGTTCCCGCACATGACCGTCGCGGCCAACATCGCGTTCGCCCTGGAACTGCGCAAGATCGCCGGTGACCGCAGGAAGGCGGTGGCCGAGAACCTCGAGCTGGTGGGGCTCACGGCTCAGGCGGACCGGTACCCGCACCAGCTCTCCGGTGGGCAACAGCAGCGTGTGGCGTTGGCCCGGGCGCTCGCCGTGCAGGCCGCAGGTGCTGTTGCTGGACGAACCGCTGTCCGCGCTCGACGCCAAGGTCCGCGTCCGAACTCCGCGAAGAGATCCGTCGGCTGCAGCGCGAGGTCGGGCATCATCGACCGTCTTCGTCACCGATGACCAGGAGGAGGCGCTCGTCGTCGCCGACCGGCGTGGCGCGTCATGGGCAGCGGCAAACCGATGCAGATCGGCCGACCCAGAGGACATCTACCGCACGCCCGCGACCTCCGGCTTCGTGGCCGACTTCATCGGCCGGACGAAGAAGTCCCCGCCACGGCGTCCGGCGCCACGGCGTCCGCGCTCGGGCAGTTGGTACCGTTGCTGCCGGGCCGGCCCAGGGGGACGTGACCCTGCTGTCCGACCCGAGGACGTGGCGCTGGCCAGGGCAGGGTCGGTCGAGCCCGAGCGGGCCGAGCCGAGCGGTCGCCTCCGCCTTCCTCGGGGCTCACGCGAGGGTGATGTCGAGCTGCCGGGCGGCGAGACCCTCGTCGCGCAGATCGGCGGACCGAGGCCGCGCGGACTGGTGCGCTGGGCGACACCGTCGAGGTGCAACTAGGGGCGTCCCGGCCCTGGCGGTCGACCAGAACGAGCGTGGCAAACCCTTCTCCTTGCCGGCGCCACCATGATGGCCGTCGTCACCACCGGCAACGGTGGCTACGACAAGCTCGCCTACCGCGAGGTGCCGCGTGCCGGTGGCGGGGCCGGGCGAGGTCGCTGCTGCAGGTGCTTGCCGCCGGCGTCAACAACACCGAGATCAACACCCGCCTCGGCTGGTACTCGGCCTCGGTGACGACCGGCACGCTGGACGCCGCGCGCGAGACCTCGACAAACCCGACGGACGAAGGCCGACGGCGGCTGGAACGAGGCGACGCCGTTCCCGTTCATACAGGGCACGGACTGCTGCGGGCGCGTCGTGGCCGTGGCCGGCGAGTCGACCACCGGCCTCGTCGGTGCCCGCGTGCTGGTGCGCCCGTGCATGCGCCCGTCCGGCTTCGATTCGATGGACAACATCTGGATGGGCTCGGATTTCGACGGCGCCTTCGCGCAGTTCGTGAAGGTGCCCGTCGGCGAGGTGTTCCCGGTCGACTGCGACTGGAGCGACGCCGAGCTCGGCACCATCCCATGCGCCTACGGCACCGCCGAGAACATGCTGCACCGCTCGGGCGTGCGCGCCGGCGAGCACGTGCTGGTGGCCGGCGCCTCGGGCGGTGTCGGCTCGGCCGTGGTGCAGCTGGCGAAACGGCGCGGCGCCATCGTCACGGCGATCGCCGGCGGACGAAGCTCGACGCAGGTGCGGGCTATCGGCGCCGATCGGGTCGATCGTCGCGGACGACGACCTGGTGCCGCGCCTCGGCGAGAACAGCGTCGACGTCGTGGTCGACAACGTCGCGGGCCCGGCGTTCGCGGCCATGCTCGAACGTGCTCCGGCGCGGCGGCCGCTACGTCTCCTCGGGCGCGATCGGCGGCCCGCTGGTGACGCTCGACATGCGCACCTTCTACCTCAAGGACCTGACCCTGATCGGCTGCACCGCGTGGGACGAGCCGGTGTTCCCGAACCTGGTCGGCTACATCGAGCGCGGCGAACTGCGCCCGCTGCTCGCGAAGACCTTCCCGCTGGAGCGCATCGCCGAGGCGCCAGCGCGAGTTCCTGACAAGCAGCACGTCGGCAAGTTCGTGCTGATCCCGCCGCCGCCCGAGCCCTGAGAGCGGGGTGCGTTGCGGCCCCTTGGGGCCCGCGCATGGTCCCGGGATCGGACGTCTCGTTACGCGGAGGAGAAGCCCACCGTCTGAACGAACTCAGCCGGAGGCGCCTGCGACCGATCCCGGTTCGTCGTCGAAGACGACCTCCTCGTGATGGGTGGCCTTCTGGGCCTTCGAAGGGATCGGCTTGCCCAGATCGTCGTAATCCTCCGTGCGGACGTCATACTTCGAGGGATTCCGGGCGACCCTGACCAACGAGACCGCCATCAGCACGGTGAGGAACAGCGCAGGCACACCGCCAAGGTTGGAGAGCATCTTGATGCCGTCCGTCCCGTTGGTGGCGGCGAGCAGCACCCAGGCCACGACGCCGAGCAGCACACCCCAGAAGATCTTCTGCCAGCGCGATGGCTCCGGAGACTCCGCTGAGATGCCCATGGTCGAAAGCCCGCCGAGGGTCGTGGTGTAGGCGTCGGAGCCGGTCACGTATGACAGGAAGACGGCCACGACGAAGATCGGGATGAGTAGCGGCGCCATCGGGAAGTGGTCGAAGAAGGCGTACTGCACGTACTCGGTGCCCTTCTCCAGCGCGCTGGAGAGTGCTCCCGGGTTGTCCTTCTCGATCTTGAGGGCAGCGGACGCGAAGACGCCGACCCACAGGATGTCGAAGACGGCCGGCAGCAGGAACTGCACGGTGAGCGCCTTGCGCACGGTGTGCCCATACGCGATGCGACCCAGGAACATGCCCGAAACCGGTGCCCAGGACAGCCAGTTGCACCAGTAGAAGATCGTCCAGCCGCCGGCCCAGGCATCGCCCGCTGCGGCGCCCGTGAAGGCGGCCTTCGGGAAGAAGTTGGCGACGGAGTTGGCGAAGGCCTCGGTACTGAGATTCAGCACGAACGCCGTGCCTCCGAAGATCAGGACGAAGACGAAGAGGAACACGAACAGGATCAGGTTGGCTTCGGACAGCCACTTGATGCCGTTGAACAAGCCCGTTATTGAGGAGATGACGAAGGTAACGACGATGGCAATGTCAACCACGGCCCAACTGAACAAGCCTGATTGCCAGCCGGTAAGGAACGCGAGGCCACCGGATACCGACAGAATGCCCGTGCCCAGCGAGGCGGCCATGCCAGCCACCAAGGAGTACATCACGACGGCATCCAGGCCCTGAGACCATTTGCCCAGGATCCTGTCGCCGAAGATCGGTACGAGGGTGGAGGCGATCGTGTACGGCTTGCGCATGTTGTAGAACGCGAAGGCGAACAGCACCGTCGGCAGTGCGTAGATGGCCAGGGGCAGGAAGCCCCAGTGGATGAACATCGTCGAGACTGCGAAGACCTGTGCCTCCGGCGAGCCGGGCGTCAGGTTGAGCGACTCCGGGGGGTACAGCAGGTGGTAAAGGGGCTCTGACGTGCCCCAGAAGAGGATGCCGACAGCGATGATCGTGGTCAGCGTGATGCTGAAGAACTGGACGCCACCCAGCATCGGCTTGGCGTTGCGTCCGCTGATGCGCACGTCGCCGAACCTCGAGACCATCGCGTAGATCACGACGCCGAGTGCGGCCAGCACGCCAAGCGAGAATGCCCACGCGAGGTTGGCGATGATCCAGGTATTGGCGTCGTTGATGCCGGCGCTGAATCCTTCCTGATCGGCGAAGTTCCAGATGGCCGCGGCGACGAACAGGATTGCCGGTGGCCAGAAGGCGATGTGCCGCAAAGCCTTCGGCTTGCTGGTCTTTCGCAGGGGCTGCATCTTTGCATCCTCGGGGGCAATCGTTGGGGTTGCCATGCGCCTTCACTCCTCTCAATATGCTTTGTTGCAGTTGGGTCAGACGGTTCTTCTTTGGTCGCGGCGACCCGGGTGTCCGGTCAATCAATCCGGGTGCAGGTCGATGTCGCTGGTGGAGCATTTACGATGCTGACGCCAGCGATTCTCACGGCTTTCTCATCCACTGTTTATGGCGCACTCGGGCAAAACAAAAAAGAGAACAGAACGAGCGAATCCGCTCATTACTGTTCCCTCGACATTCAGTAACTCTGGATGTGCGGCCGAGGCCGCATATTGCGTTCGTGGTGGAACCTAGACCCGCTTCCTGCTTATTGCCAAGACCCCCACCGTTGGTGACTCCAGGCGAAAGACGCGGTCTGGGTCGGCGATTAGGGAATCTCCCGGCGAGGTCCCGGCCAGCGCTCCCGCGGTTCCGGGTAGACGCGATGCTCCCTCGCGAGACCCAGGCGGAGACAGGCAGGACCTGGAGCACGAGAAGGATCAAGCCGGAGTGGGCGTTCGCCCGGCTCGTGAAGTCGCGCAGGGGGCTGGCGCCCCACAGCCCGACAGTCCGTGCAGCGACACAGGCGAACCCTCGTGATCTTGGGGAGGCATCGGCTGAGCTCGGACTCGGCCGGACGCTCGACTTCAGGGGTTCGCGGCCGGACGATTCGATCGTTCGCCGCCGGCCGGTGACGGGATCCCCGTCACGGTTGCGTGCGGGGTGTTGAAGCTCGCCAGGGCGCCGCACCACCGGCTGGCCCATCCGGTCACCGACGCCGAGCTGGTGCAGGCGCACCGAGCCAACGCCTTGTTCGACGCCCACCACGGACGTCCAACCAGCACAGGGCCCATCAGGCCTAGTCAGAGCCAGATGAGGGGACGAGCCGGCCTGTAAGCCGGATTCTGTACCCCCGAGGGGGCGGTGATCATCCATCTGCGAGGGCTGTTGCCAGCCCCCTTCGCCGTTGCCGGCGTGCGACCTACCCGGACGCCTCGCGCGGGCAGCGCTCGAACGGCGTCCGCGGGCACCGGGTCCGAAGACCCCGAGCCCTTCTTGGTCTTGCTCCGGGTGGGGTTTGCCGAGCCACCCCAGTCACCTGGGGTGCTGGTGGTCTCTTGCACCACCGTTTCACCCTTGCTCCGCCCGCTCGCGCGGCCGGGGCGGTCTGTTCTCTGTGGCACTTTCCCGCGGGTCACCCCGGGTGGGCGTTACCCACCACCCTGCCCTGTGGAGTCCGGACTTTCCTCTGCCATCGCAGCGATCACCCGGCCGACTCGTCCTCGTTCAGCGTACCCGAGCCTCCGGCGGGCGCGGACCCGCGGCGTTCAGTCGGGGAGGATCCTGAACTCGACCTTGCCGGCCAGCAGGTCGGCGGCCACCAGCGTCGCCGACACCCGCTCCCCCAGCACCAGTTCGGCGCCCCGGATCCTGGCCTCCACCGCCGGTTCCAGAAGTTGCAGGATGCCGAGGTCATCCTCGGGATCCACCTCCAGCACCGTGCCCACGAACGTCCGGCCCAGGTGTGGCGCCAGCACCATCGCCTCCACCAGGTCCACGACCCCCCGCTCGTACTTCTTCGCCCGCCGTGACGAGTCCTGCATCTCACCGGGCAGTTCCGGCAACGCGGCCGCCACCCATTCGGGCACCGCCCGGCCGGCACAGATCGCCACGCAGATCTCGCCGCTGTAGCGGTCCACGAGGCGTCGCAGCGGCGCAGTGGTGTGGGCGTAGGGGGCGGCGATGGCCGCGTGCAGCGGCTGCTCGGGCAGGGTGCCCCGGAACGCCTGGTAGCCCGCACCACGGAACAGCGTCGTGCACGCGTTGAGCATCGCCGCCTGGGCGGGGACGGACGCGTCCAGGCTGCGCACGAATGCGGGGTAGCCGCTCGACGGCAACCATTCGATCCCCAGCGCCGCCGCGGTGCGGCGCAGCCTGGCGATCGAGCCGTCCCGGGCCGGCGGCAGCGTCCGGAGGATGCCGACCCCTGCCTCCAGCATCAGCGCTGCGGCGCCCATCCCGGTGGCGAGCGACAGTTCCGCGTTCCAGTCCTCCACCGGCAGCGGCGCCCGGAAGGCGAGGTCCCAACGGCTGTCGGTCGGCACCACCTCCTGCTCGGGCACCGACAGGCTCACCCCGCCGCGCGCCGCCTCGATCTCCAGTCGCAACCTGCCCAGCTCCCGAAGCAGCTCCAGCTGCTCACCGCCGGTGCCGGCGTCCAACGCGGCCTGCGCGCCGGCGTAGCTCAGCTTGGCCCGGCTCCGCACCAGCGCCCGGGTCACCGTCGTGGACGTGGCCTGGCCGCCCGCGTCGAAGCTGAGCTCCCACACCAGCGCCGGCCGCACCTGGCCGGGGAGCAGGCTGGCCGCGCCCTCCGACAGCGCCGACGGGTGCAGCGGGGTCTTGCGGGTCGGTGCGTACAGGGTCTCGCCCCGGGCGTGCGCCTCGGTGTCGAGGTGCCCGCCCGGAGTGACGAACGCCGCCACATCGGCGATCGCGTAGAGCAGCCGGTAGCCCTCCCCCACCCGGGCCAGGTGGAACGCCTGGTCGAGGTCGGTCGCGGTTTCCGGGTCGAGGGTGACGAACTCCACCTCGGTTCGGTCGCGCGACGGCAACGCCGGCCGGGCGACAGCGTGCTCGGCCTCCGCCAGGACCTCGGCCGGGAAGGTGCCCGGCACGCCGAGGCCGGCCCGCAGCCGACGCAGCCCCTCCCGCAGGGCCGACGGCTCACTCTGTCGCAGGCTGACGTGGCGACTCGGCACGGTTCCTCCTCAGCGTCGGGTTCGGGGGTGGCCGTCCAACGCGGCGTTGACCAGCGCGTCGGCAGCCTTGTTCTCGGCCCGGGGCACCCAGGTCCAGATCACCTCGGGCGGGCGCAGCGACCGCGCCTTGAGCGCCAGCGGACGCATGTCGGGGTGCTTGACCTTCCACCGGCCGGCCATCTGCTCGACGATCAGCCTGGAATCCAACCGAACCTCGACCGCGGCGCCCGCGTCGATCGCCCGGGCCATCTCCAGGCCGGCGATCAGCCCGGAGTACTCCGCCACGTTGTTGGTGGCCACCCCCAGGGCCAGGCCCTCCGCGTCCAGCACCTCACCGGTGGCCGGGTCCCGGACCAGGGCGCCGTAGGCCGCCGGTCCCGGGTTGCCGCGGGAGCCGCCGTCCGCCTCCACGACCAGGCGGCGGCGCGGTGTCGGCGCGACGGCGTCCTGGTCGGGCCGGTCGTGGTCGGGCTGGGTGTCGAAGATGGACGGTCCGCCCTGGGGTAGCCGTGGGGCCCGGGCCATCAGGCCGAAACCGGTGCCGTGCGCACCAGCACCCGCTCGCACTCCTCGCACCGCAGCACCTCGTCGGCGGCGGCGGCCGCATAGCCGGCCAGCGCGATCGGCGTGACCTCCAACTGGCAGCCGCTGCACCGCCGACCCTTCAGCGCCGCGGCACCCAGTCCACCCGCCCTCGCCCGGATCCGGTCGTAGAGCGCCAGCAGGTCGGCGGGCAACTCGGCCGCGAACGCGTCCCGCGAGGACTGGTGGACCGCGATCTCGGCGTCCAGCTGGGCGGTCTGCTCGTCGCGGGAGGCGATCAGCGCCCGCATCGAGCTCTCCAGCTCGGCCAGCTCGGCGGCCTGCCGGTCCCGTTCGGCCGTCGCCACCTCCAGCCGCTCCATCACCTCCAGCTCGATGTCCTCCAGGTCGCCGATCCGCCGACCGAGGTGGGTGATCTCATCCAGCAGCGCGCTCAGCTGCTTGGGATCGGTGACGGCGCCGGAGTCCACGTGCCGCTGGTCACGCACCCGCCGCTCCCGCACCGGGACGAGGTCGGTCTCGGACTTGTCCACGTCCCGTTGCAGGTCGTCGACCTGGGTGCGCGCAGCCACCAGCGCCTCGCCGAGACGGGCCCGGACCGTCCTGGCCTCCGCGAGCGCCCCGTGTTCGGGCAGTTGGCGGCGGCGGTGCTCGAGCTGGGCGATGGCGGTGTCCTCGGCCTGCAGGTCGAGCAGGCGGAGCTGAGCCGTTGCGGCAGCCTTCATCTGGGCCTCCTGAAGTTGTGGACACCGACTCTACTGGCTGGACCCGGATGCGGACCGATGGTCGCCGCGCATCGGCACCCGACGGATAGCATCGGCCCATGACCCAGGAGCCCACCGACACCGGGACGCCCGCCGTACCCAACCGGCAGCAGCCGTTCTCCGCCGCTTTCCGGGAGTTCATCCCGCAAGGGTGGGCACCCCATCCCGATGAGCTGCCCGCCGCGCTGCCCGCGTCCGGCCCGGCCGCGCTGCGCCGCCGCGCCCTGGCCGAGGCCTTCCCGGGCGAGCGACTGGTGATCCCCGCGGGCGGGCTGCAGGTGCGGGCCAACGACACCGACTTCCGGTTCCGGCCACACTCGGCCTTCGCCTGGCTGACCGGACTGGGCGCCGACCGGGAGCCGGACGCGGTGCTGGTGCTGGAGCCCACCGACTCCGGGTCTGAGGCCACGCTCCATTTCAAGCCCCGGGCGCCCCGCACCGACGCGGAGTTCTACGCCGACTCCCGCTACGGCGAGATGTGGGTGGGAACCCGGGAGTCCCTGGCCGAGATGTCAGCGCTGACCGGACTGTCCTGCGCCCCGATCTCGGAGTTCCCGGCCGCCCTGGGCAAGAACCTGGCCGGCACCCGCGTCCGGCTGCTTCGGGAGGCGGACGCGGCGATCACCGGCCAACTCGATCAGCTCAGGACCGACGCCGGGGTGGAGGCCACCGCCGCCCAGGCCTGCGACGAGGAGCTCCAGGTCACGCTCAGCGAGGCGCGGCTGGTCAAGGACGCCTTCGAGCTCGACCAGTTGCGGCAGGCGTGCGCCGACACCGCGGTGGGCTTCGAGGCGGTCGTGGCCGACCTGCCCGAGGCGGTCCGCCGTGGCCGCGGCGAGCGCTGGGTCGAGGGCGTGTTCGGGCTGCACGCCCGGCATCTGGGCAACGCGGTCGGCTACGACACCATCGCCGCGGCCGGGGACCACGCCAACACGCTGCACTGGATCCGCAACGACGGCGAGCTCCGGCCCGGCGACCTGCTGCTGCTGGACGCCGGCGTCGAGGTCGAGACGCTGTACACCGCCGACATCACCCGGACCCTTCCGGTCTCGGGGAGGTTCAGCCCGGCCCAGCGCAAGGTGTACGACGCGGTGCTCGCCGCCCAGGCCGCCGGGATCGCCGCGGCGAGGCCGGGCAACCGGTTCTCCGACGTGCACGCGGCCGCGATGAAGGTGATCGCCGAACACCTGGAGGCCTGGGGGCTGCTCCCGGTGACCGCCGCGGAGTCCCTCGACCCACGGACCGGGGGCCAGCACCGCCGCTGGATGGTGCACGGCACGTCCCACCACCTCGGCCTGGACGTGCACGACTGTGCCCAGGCTCGCCAGGAGAACTACCGCGACGCCGAGCTCCGGCCCGGCATGGTGATCACGGTCGAACCCGGCCTGTACTTCAAGGCCACCGACCTCCTGGTGCCCGAGGAGTTGCGGGGCATCGGGGTGCGGATCGAGGACGACATCGTGATCACCGCCGACGGCTGCGACATCCTTTCCGACCACCTGCCGCGGACTCCCGAAGCCGTCGAGTCCTGGATGGCCGGTATCTGGGACCGGTGAGGCAGGGCGACGTTCAGCCGCGCGCCGCCCGGCGCTCGGCCCGGCGGCGCAGCGCCTGACTGAGCCTCGGCTCGGTCGCCAGTTCCGCCAGCAGTTCCGGCCGGGTGGTCGCGGCCCGGAACGCGAACCCGACGGTGAGGTCGTGGTCGCGGGTGTCCACGACCTGGATCGGGTCACCGGCCCGCACCGTGCCCGGCTCGATCACCCGCAGGTACGCCCCGGGGACACCGCGGTCGATGAACCGCTCCACCCAGCGGGGCTCGGCGACGAAGCCGGCGAAGACCGCGCAGGGGATCCGCACGCCGGTGACCTCCAGCAGGGCGCCGCCGACCCGCCAGCGTTCCCCGATCCGCGCGTTCTGGACGTCGAGTCCCACCGTGGTCAGGTTCTCCCCGAAGGACCCCGGCGACAGCGGCCGGCCGAGTTCGACCTCCCAGTCGGTGTAGTCCTCCCTGGCGAAGGCGTACACCGCCTGGTCCTCGCCGCCGTGGTGGGCGAGGTCGGCGATCTGGTCGTCTCCGACTCCGAGGAGCCGGATCGGCACCTCGCCGTCGACCGGTCGCTTGTCGATGGCCGTGCGGCGCAACGAGCCGTGTTCGGTCGGTCGGATCCGGCCGGTGTTCACCGCCTCGAGATGTGCCACGGGGCCTGAGCCTACGCCGCCGTGACCCGGCCGTCGCGGGCCCTGTGTCACGGCGTGGCACAGCCGCCGTCGGCCGTCGGGGCACCCCTAGAGTTCGTCGGGTGAGTGATCCCAAGCAGACCAAAGTTGTTCTTGACGAGTCGCAGATGCCTACGCACTGGTACAACATCGTCGCCGACCTGCCGACCCCGCCGGCACCGCACCTGCATCCCGGCACCCGGCAACCGCTGGCCCCTGACGACCTGGCGGCCCTGTTCCCGATGGGCCTGATCGAGCAGGAGGCGTCCACCGAGCGCTGGATCGAGATCCCCACCGAGGTGCACGACATCTACCGGCTGTGGCGGCCCTCCCCCTTCTACCGGGCGCACCGGCTGGAGCAGGCCCTGGGCACCACCGCACGGATCTACTACAAGTACGAGGGCGCGTCGCCGGTCGGCAGCCACAAGACCAATTCCGCGGTCCCGCAGGCCTACTTCAACAAGGTCGCCGGCCGCACCCGCCTGACCACCGAGACCGGCGCCGGCCAGTGGGGCTCGGCGCTCGCGTTCGCGTGCCAGATCTTCGGCCTGTCCTGCGACATCTGGCAGGTGCGCAGCTCCTATGAGGGCAAGCCCTACCGCCATGTGCTGATGGAGACCTTCGGCGCCAGCGTCGTGGCCAGCCCTTCGGAACTCACCGAGGCCGGTCGGGCGCTCCGCGAGCGGTTCCCCGACACCACAGGTTCGCTCGGCATGGCGATCAGCGAGGCCGTCGAGGCGGCGGCCAAGGACCCTGACGCCAGCTACTCGCTCGGGTCGGTCCTCAACCACGTCGCCCTGCACCAGACCGTGATCGGCCAGGAAGCCCTGAAGCAGCTGGAGCTGTTCGGGGAGCGCCCCGCCGACTACCTGTTCGCCTGCGCCGGCGGCGGTTCCAACCTGGCCGGGCTCAGCTTCCCGTTCATCCGGGAGAACCTCGAAGGCCGCAGCAGCACCAAGATCTTCGCCTGCGAGCCGAAGGCCGCACCGTCGCTGACCGAAGGCGAGTTCCGCTACGACTTCGGCGACACCGCGCAGCTCACCCCCCTGCTGAAGATGTACTCCCTCGGCGCAGACTTCGTGCCCGACGCCGTACACGCCGGGGGGCTGCGGTACCACGGAATGTCGCCACTGGTCAGCCACTGCTACCACGAGGGACTGCTCGGGGCCATCTCGGTACGCCAGCTCGAAGCCTTCGAGGCCGGCGTCATGTTCGCCCGCGCTGAGGGCATCGTCCCGGCGTCGGAGTCCAACCACGCCATCGCCGGTGCGATCCGGCAGGCGCGGGAGGCCACCGCCGCCGGGGAATCGCCGGTGATCGTCATCGGCGTCTCCGGCTCGGGCCAGCTGGACCTGCCGGCCTACGCCGAGTTCCTCGCCGGGCAGATGACCGACAGCTGAGTCGCGCGGCGTCCTCCCGCGAGGAGCCTCGCGGACGCCGCGGACGCGGCCGTCACCGGCGCGTCCGGGGTCAGCCGGACCGTTCCGGATCCTGGCCCGAGGGCTGCTCCTGCGGTGGGGGCTGCTGCTCCGGGTAGCCCAGCCCGGGAGGTATCTGCCCCGGGTACTGCTGACCCGGATAGGGCTGACCCGGATAGGGCTGACCCTGGTACGGCTGGCCCTGATAGGGCTGACCCTGGTACGGCTGGCCCTGGTCCTGCTGGCCCTGGTACGGCTGCGGGTACCCCGCGGCAGGGTACGGCTGCCCCTGGGCCTGGTGGGCGCCGGGGGCCGGCGGGGCGAACTGCGCCGCGCGGGCGCCCGGGATCGTGCCGATCAGCTCGCGGGCCTGGCCGGCGACCTTGTGCTCGGCAAGCAGTTCGTACTTGGTGGCGACGGTCTGGGAGACCGAACGGAAATCGCGCTTGCCCTGGCTCATCCAGTAGCCGAGGGCCGCGAAGATGACCCCGACGAAGATGCCGATCGCCACGGCGTAGACCAGCAGCAGCAGGAAGTCCGTCTCGGGCATCACGATCCACAACAGCAGGGTGATCATCAGGCCGGTGGACAGCCCGCTCTGGACGCCCGCGCCCATCACGGTCGCCCAACTCCGGCGGCCGAGCACCCGCTCCACCGATCGCAGATCGGTGCCGACGATGCACAGGTTCTCCACCGGGAACCGCTTGTCCGCCAGGAAGTCCACGACATGCTGGGCCTCGTCGTAGGTGCCGTAGGTGCCGACCGACTGGGGGTACTCCAACGTGAACAGGTTGCCGATCCGCGGGACCTGCTGACTCATGCGCCCATCTCCCTTCCTGCGGCCCGCCCACGGGCCAGGATCGCGGCGGCCAGTTTGACCCCCGCCTCGTCGACCATCTCGTCGTCGACAACGATCGCGCCGACCGCACCCTGCGCGAGTTCGGTGGCATGAGAATAGGCCGCCATGATCCGCTGCGCCCGCTCGAAGTCGGCGGGCCGGGGCGAGAAGACCTCGTTGCCGGCGTCCACCTGCGCCGGGTGCAGCACCCACTTTCCGTCGTAGCCGAGCGCCGCGCTCAGTTCCGCCGAGCGGCGGAACCCTTCGACGTCACGGATCGCCACGAAGGGCCCGTCGATGGCCTGCAGCCCGTGAGCCCTCGCCGCAACCAGGATCGACACCAGGACGTGGTGGAAGGCGTCGGCCGGATAGCCGGCCGGTTGGGCCCCGACGTTCAGGCCACCCATGCCGAGGCTGGCCATGAAGTCACCGGGACCGAACACGAGGCTGGCCAGCCGCGGGCTCGCCGCCGCGATCTCGTTCACGTGGAGCAGGCCGATCGCGTCCTCGACCTGCACCTCCAGCCCGATCCGGCCCACCGGCAGGCCGGCGGTGTGCTCGACCTGGGTGAGCAGCAGGTCGAGCGCCTGGACCTGGGCGGCCGACTGGGTCTTGGGCAGCACCAGCGCATCGATCCGGGCGCCGGCGCCGGTGACCACCTCGATCACGTCGCCGTAGGTCCAGGGGCTCTCCCAGCCGTTCACGCGGACGGTGGCCAGGCCCGCGGCGAAGCCGCGCTCGTCGTTCAGCGCCGCGACGATCCGTTGCCGGGACTCGCCCTTCACCGCGGGCGCGACGGCGTCCTCCAGATCCAGGAAGATCCCGTCGACCCCGAGCGTGCGGGCCTTCTCGATGAAACGGTCGGACGAGCCTGGAACAGCCAGGATGGTGCGGCGGGGAACGGCTCGATCGGTACTCACCGGGCCAGCCTATTCCAGGGCCCGGACCGACCGGCTATGCGTCGGCTGTGCAAACCCCGCGGCGGCTGGACCCTGCCCCGGGGGTGAGGGTCCACCATGAATCCATGGAGACCGTGGACCTGCGCAAGGAACTGCCTCACCTGTACCGGCCCGCACCGGACCGCTTCGAACTGGTCGACGTACCCGAGTTGGGCTACCTGACGATCGCCGGCCGGATGGAACCGGGCCGGCGCCCCGGCGACTCCCCCGGTTTCGCTGCGGACACGGCGGCGCTGTACGGGCTCGCCTACACGCTGCGCTTCGCCCTCAGGAAGCGGGCCGCCGACCCGATCGATGCGCCCGTGATGCCCCTGGAGGGCCAGTGGTGGCTGAACGGCGGCGAGTTCGACCTCGCGCACCCCGACAACTGGGAGTACCGCCTGCAGATCGCGGTGCCCGCGCAGGTCGCCCCCGCCGACGTCGAGGCAGCCCTGGCCGCGCTGCAGCGCAAGCGCACCGACTCCCCCGGGCCGGACCGGCTCGGCCTGGAGCGGTTCGCCGAGGGGACCTGTGCGCAGGTGCTGCACGTGGGGCCTTACGCGACCGAGCCGCAGACCCTGGCCGCGCTGCCGACCTTCCTGGCCGGGCACGGCCTGGTCGACCTGGTCGGCCCGGCCGGCGGACGCCACCACGAGATCTACCTCAGCGACCCGCGCCGCACCGCCCCGGAGAAGCTGCGGACGATCCTGCGGCACCCGGTCGCGCCCGCGTGAGCCGGCCGCCCGGTCACGCGGCGCGCCCGGCAGCACCTGCCCGGCTCAGCCGACCGGGGTCACGCCCAGCTTGAACCCGGTGAGGTTGCGCTTGCGTCCGGCCAGGCGCTGGGCGAGCGCCGTCAGCGCGGCCGCTGCCGGACGCTCGGGCGCGGTGGCCACCAGCGGCACGCCGAGGTCACCGCCCGCGGCCAGCTCGGGATCGATCGGCACCTCGGCGAGCAGCGGCACCTCGTAGCCGAGCCGGGCGCTGAGGGTGCTGGCCACCTCGGCGCCCCCGCCGGAGCCGAACACGTCGATCCGGTGGCTCTCGCCGCAGTGCGGGCAGACCGCGTCGAGGTAGGCCATGTTCTCGATCACGCCGATCACCTTCTGCTCCAGCATCGAGGCCATCGTGCCGGCCCGCTCGGCCACCTCGGCGGAGGCCTGCTGCGGGGTGGTCACCACCAGCACCTCCGCGTTCGGCAGCTTCTGGCCCAGGCTGAGCGCCACATCGCCGGTGCCGGGCGGCAGGTCGACGATGAGGAAGTCGAGGTCGCCCCAGTACACGTCGGCGAGGAACTGCTGCAGCGCCCGATCCAGGATCGGTCCGCGCCAGGCGATCACCTGGTCCCGACTCTCCTTCAGCATGCCGATGGAGATCACCCGCATGCCCATCGTCGGCACCGGCATGATCATGCCGTCCACCGAGGTCGGCATGGCGTCCATCAGGCCCAGCATCTGCGGGATCGAGTGGCCGTAGATGTCGGCGTCCAGCACGCCCACGGTCCTGCCCTGGGCGGCCAGCGCCATCGCCAGGTTCACCGTCACCGAACTCTTGCCGACACCGCCCTTGCCGGAGGCGACCAGCAGCACCTGGGTCAGCGAGTCGTGCCGGGCGAACGGGATCTCGCGCTCGTCCTTGCCGCCCCGCAGCTGCTTCTTCAGCTCGGCCCGCTGCTGGTCGGACATGGTTCCCAGGGTCACCCGGACGCCGCTGATGCCGGGCACCGCCGCCACGGCGGCGGTCACGTCGTTCTCGATGGTGCTCGACAGCGGGCAGCCGGCGATCGTCAGCAGCACCGTGACGGCAGCGAGCCCCGTCTCGTCGACCTCGACCGACTCGACCATGCCGAGGTCGGTGATCGGGCGATGGATCTCGGGGTCGATGACCGTCGAGAGGGCGGAGTGGACAGCGGTGGCGAGCTCGGACATGGCGCCCACCCTAAACCGGTCTGCGGGTGCGCCCAAACCAGCGTTGCGCCCGGGACCGGGTGGCGCTCAGCCTGCCTTCGCCTTCGGCTCCCCGGGGTCCGGGTTGAGTTCCTCCATCAGCTCGCGCAACTCCGAGCGGATGAAGTCACGGGTGGCCACGTCGTTCATCCGCATCCGCAGCGACGCGATCTCGCGGGCCAGGAAGTCCATGTCGGCCCGGGACTGCTCGGACACCTCACGGTCATGCTCGAGGCTCACCCGGTCCCGGGCCTCCTGCCGGTTCTGCGCCAGCAGGATCAGCGGCGCAGCGTAGGAGGCCTGGGTGGAGAAGAACAGGTTCAGCAGGATGAACGGGTAGGGGTCCCATTTCTGGACGAGCATCACGGTGTTCGCGAGGATCCAGAGCACCACGAACAGCGACATCCACATGATGAACGTGCCGGTGCCCATGAACCGGGCCGCCGACTCGGCGAAGGCGCCGAAGGCGTCGTTGGGCAGCCGCACCCGCGGCACCAGCCGGCGGCGGCGACCCGGAGTGTCGAGACGGTCCTGCCTAGCCACCGCTCACCTCCACATCGAGCCGGTCCAGCTGCACCCCTCGCCAGTCGGTCGGCAGGATGTGGTCGAGCACGTCGTCCACGGTCACCGCGCCGATCAGCCGCCGTTCCGCGTCCACGACCGGGGCGCAGACCAGGTCGTAGGTGGCGAAGTAGCGGCTCACCTGGGCGATGTTGCTCTGCGGGGTGAGCGGGGCGATGTCGGGGTCGATCAGTCCCGCCGCCAGCACCGACGGCGGCTCCCGGAGCAGCCGCTGGATGTGCACCGCCCCCAGGTAGCGACCGCTCGGGGTGTCCAGCGGGGAACGGCAGATGAAGGCGAGCGCCGCCATCGCCGGGGTGACCTCCTGCCGACGCAACGCGGCCAGGGCGTCGGCCACGGTGGCGTCGGCGTTGAGGATCACCGGTTCGGGGTTCATCAGGCCGCCGGCGGTCGCCGCGTCGTAGAGCAGCAGCGTGCGGACGTCCTTGGCCTCCTCGGGCGCCATCTGGCCGAGGATGCTCTCGGCCAGGTCCGCGTCCAGTTCGGCGATCAGGTCGGCGGCGTCGTCGGGGTCCATCTCCTCCAGCACGTCCGCGGCCCGTTCGGTGTCCAGCGACGCGATCACCGCGACCTGCTCGTCCTCCGGCAACTCCTCCAGCGCCTCGGCGAGCCGGTCGTCGTCCATCGCCTGGACCACCGCTGCCCGCAGCGTCGCATCCATGTCGTGGAGTTCGCGGGCCACGTCGGCCGGCTTCAGCTCCGAAAGCCTCGCCGCCTGCTGCGCGGCGTCGCGGGGCGCCGGCTTCTCGATGAAGTCGGGCACCTCGGACCAGTCGACGATGGTCACATGGCCACGCTGGAAGGGACGGTGCCCCGCCTCGCGCAGGGCCACCTCGGCGATCACCCAGTCACGCGAGCGGCTGCGCTTGATCGCCACGTCGAAGATGGTCTCCGGCTGGGTCGCCCCCACCCGGTGCACGGTGCGGTCGAAGACCTCGTTGACCACCAGCATCTCGCGCTCGCGCTGGGCGAAGCGGACGGTGTTCACCAGACCCGAGATGATCACCTGGTTGGGGTCGATCGAGTGCACCCGTTCCATCGGGAAGAAGATCCGCCTGAGCGCGAACAGCTCGACGACAAGGCCCTTCACCCGGGGCGGCCGGTTCCCGGAGCGGTTCTGGACGACGACATCACGCACCTTGCCGACCTGCTCGCCGTTGGGGTCGAGCAGGGGCAGTCCCTTGATCCTCGAGACGAAGATCGACGAAGCCGCGGTCACGTGGGGCAGGTTATCGCCTCCCGCCGGACATCCCCAGCCCGTGGGGTCAGGTTGCCTCCGTGTCGAAGGGCACGGCGGCCCGAACCTGCGCCGGGACCGCACCCGACTGCCCGCCCGGCGCCACCATCGCCGGCACCGATTCCACCTCGCCCTTCAATGACTCGAGTTCTGCCCTCAGCGGCTCCAGCCCGGCCTGCGCCGGTTGGAGCAGGTGCTTGTTCACCAGCGCCTTGGGGTTCAGGTCGGTCAGCTCGAGGTCGGCGAACTCCGGGCCCAGCTCCTGGCGCAGGCGTCCCTGCGCGTCGTTGGCGATGGTGCGCAGGTAGTTGAGCACCCGCGCTGCCTTGCGGGCCAGGTCAGGCAGCTTCTCCGGCCCGAAGATGATCACCGCGATCATCGCCAGGACGAGGATCTCGGTGAAGTTGAAGTCGATCATGGGCCGGCCCCCGACCCGTCACAGCCCCGCGGCGTCGAGGATCGCGACGAGCGTGGCCGCCTGGGCCGCGCTCGCGTCCAGCAGGGGCTTGCGGACCGGGCCTGGGGCGAACCCGCGGGCGGCCAGCCCGGCCTTGACCAGCATGCAGCCCTGGGTGGCGAACACCCCGAGATAGATCGGCAGCAGCGCGGCGTTCAACGCGCACGCGCCGGCCACGTCGCCGGAGAGGAACGCCTCGATCATCTCCCGGGTGCGGCGGCCGGTGAAGTGGGTCGAGGTGCCGACGACGCCGACACCCCCCACCGCGAGCAGGGGCAGGGTCATCGCGTCGTCACCGGAGTAGAACGCGAGGTCGGTGGCAGCGATCACCTGGGCGGAGGCGACCGGCTGTCCCTTGGCGTCCTTGACCGCCACGATGTTGGGGTGGGCGGCGACCTCGATCAGGGTCGCGGTCTCCACCGGGATCCCCGCTCGATGCGGGATGTCGTAGATCATGATCGGCACCGGCGTGGCGTCGGCCACGGTGAGGAAGTGGTCGGCGAGCGCGTCCTGCGGCGGACGACTGTAGTAGGGGGTGACCACCAGCAGCCCGTGGACACCGGCCTGCTCGGCCTGCTTCGCCAGTTCCCGGGTGTGCTGGGTGTCGAAGGTGCCGACCCCGGCGACCACCTTCGCCCGGTCCCCCACCTCCGCCACCACGGCCTCCAGCAGCGCGAGCTTCTCCGCGTCCGTCGTGGTCGGGGATTCCCCGGTGGTGCCGTTGACCACCAGCGCGTCGTTGCCCTGCACGTCGACCAGGTGCGCGGCCAGCCGGCGAGCCTCGTCCAGATTGAGGCGCCGGTCGGCGTCGAACGGGGTGACCATGGCCGTCAGGATCCGGCCGAAGGGCAGCGCAGTCATGGGGCCAAGCCTAAGCGGTGGCGATCACGACCAGCGGATCGCCGTCTCGAACCACGTCGCCCACCTGGACCACGATCTCGCTCACCGTGCCCTCGACGTCGGCCAGGACGGGGATCTCCATCTTCATCGACTCCAGCACCACCACCGCTTCGGTGGCGCCCACCCGCTGGCCGGGCTCGACCTCCACGCTCAACACGTTCGCGACCAACTCGGCGACAACCACATGGCTCATGGGACGCAATGGTAAGCGCAACAGCGGTTCCGGCCCGCTTCCACCCACCTCGACGGTACGGGTCGGACCACCGCCGGGCGGGCCCGCAGGAACCCCGGGGCACCCGGACAGGCCCCTGGAGCCGTCGAGGCTCGAGGAGCGGTTGAGGGCTCGACGCGGGCTTCGTGCTCTGGGCGCGGTTTCGCTCCGGGTCGGGAAGCTCCTCCTCTAGGCTGACCCCGTGAACCCAGCACCGAAGGGCCTCGCGCGCGCGGCCACCCCGTCGGCGAGCATCGTCTACGCCGAATCGCTTGTGCCCGAGGCCGACGGGGCGGATGCCGCCCGCCGCGCCGGCGACTCCCTCGGCCTGGAGCCGATCAGCAGCGGCGTCGCCGCGACCCTCACCCTGCTGGCGAAGGCGGTGAACGCCCACAGCGTGGTGGAGGTCGGCACGGGTGCCGGCGTGTCGGCCCTCGCGCTGCTCGCCGGGATGACCCCGGACGGAGTCCTGACCAGCATCGACGCCGAGGCCGAGCACCAGCTCGCCGCTCGTGAGGTGCTGCTCGCCCAGGGGATCCCGGCCCGCCGGGTGCGGTTGATCGCCGGCCAGGCGCTGAACGTCCTGCCCAAGCTCACCGACGGCGCCTACGACGTCGTCTTCATCGACGGCGATCCCCTGGAGTACGTCGAGTACGTCGCCCAGGCCGAGCGCCTGCTGCGGCCCGGCGGCGTGCTGATGCTGCACCACGCCCTGTGGCGTGGCCTGGTCGCCGACGAGCGCAACGACGACGACGAGCCGCTGATCATCCGTGAGGCCCTGGCGGCCGTGCTCGACGGCGATACCTTCACCCCGGCCCTGATCCCCCTCGGGGACGGGCTGGTGGTGGCCATCCGGGGCTGACCTCGCTCGCCGCGCCCGTCGGGCGACGGCCCGGAGGTGCTGCGCCCTGGCCGGGTGAGGTGGCCCTGACCTGCCCCTGCCGATCGGGCCACGGCTCGCGACCCCCGGAACGACGACGACGGGCCGGCCACGCCCACGGCGTGACCGGCCCGTCGGCAGGTCAGTCGGTCACCAGTTGCTCGGCACCACCACGTTCTTGCCGACCACCGTGATCCCGCTCTCCACGTGGAAGCCTCGGGCCAGGTCGTGCTCGACATTCACGCCGATCTCGACGCCGTCAGGGACGATCACGTTCTTGTCCAGGATGGCTCGGCGGATCACGGCGTTGCGGCCGATCCGGCAGCCGGAGAAGATCACCGACTCCTCGATCTTCGCCCACTTGTCGACCATCACGTTGGGCGAGACCACCGAGCGGTCCACGTCGCCTCCGGAGATGATGCTGCCCGAGCCGACGATCGAGTCCTCGGCGGTGCCGCGAAGGGTGAACTTCGCGCCGGGCAACTGCGCCTGCGACGTCCAGATCGGCCACTTGCGGTTGTAGAGGTTGAACTCGGGCTCGACCGAGACCAGGTCCATGTGCGCGGCGTGGTAGGCGTCGATCGTGCCGACGTCGCGCCAGTAGTTGCGGTCCTTCTCGGTCGAGCCCGGCACGTTGTTCTGGGTGAAGTCGTAGACCTGGGCGTCGACCCGAGTCGACGAACGCAGGGGATGATGTTCGCCGCCCATGTCGTGCCGGGAGTCGGCGTTCGTCGGCGTCCTCGTTGAGGACGTCGACGAAGCGCCTTGCGGGTGAACACGTAGTTGCCCATCGAGGCGAACGACTCCTCCGGGGAGTCCGGCAGCCCGGGCGGGTCGGCCGGCTTCTCCAGGAACTGGTCGATCTTGCCGTCTGGGTTCGGCGTCGATGATGCCGAACGCGCTGGCCTCCTTGCGGGGCACCCGGATCGCCGGCGATGGACGCGTCCATCCCCGAGTCGATGTGCGCGTTGACCATGTCAGCGACGTTCATCCGGTAGATGTTGTCGGCGCCGAACACCACGACGTAGTCGGGGTCCTCGTCGTTGATCAGGTTCATGGACTGGAAGATCGCGTCGGCGCTGCCCTGGAACCACTGCTTGCCGGTGCGCTGCTGTGCCGGCACGGAGGTCACGTAGCTGCCCAGCAGCTGCGACATCCGCCAGGTCGAGCGAGATGTGCCGGTCGAGGGAGTGGGACTTGTACTGGGTGAGGACGCAGATCTTGGTGAGGTCGGAGTTCGCCAGGTTCGACAGCACGTAGTCGATCAGCCGGTAGGTGCCGCCGAACGGAACAGCCGGTTTGGCCCGGTCGGCCGTCAACGGCATCAGTCGTTTGCCCTCGCCACCGGCGAGAACGATGGAAAGGACATTGGGTCCGCTCGTCATATCCCGAAACCTAGGCGGTTGGGCGGACGCTCACAAGCGAACCGCGGAATTGCCCGCCAGGATCTCGACCTGAACCTTCGCAAAAGCCCGCGCGGTTCAACCGGAAGCCTGCCCTCCGACGCGCCGGTGTGACACGATCACGTCATGGCACTTCGAGTCTCGATCCTCACCCGCGAGTACCCGCCGCACATCTACGGAGGCGCCGGGGTCCACGTCGGCCAACTGGTGCCCCAGTTGCGCAAGTTCACCTCCTCGGTGGAGGTCCAGTGCATGGGCGAGCCCCGCGACGGCGCGACCGCCCACGCCGAGGACTACCCCGCGGGCGCCAACGCCGCCCTCCGCGTCCTCGGCGCCGACCTCTCCATGGCCCACGCCATCGGCGAGGTCGACGTGATCCACTCCCACACCTGGTACGCGAACTTCGCCGGCCTGATCGGCTCGAAGCTCCGCGACGTGCCCCACGTGGTCACCTCGCACTCCCTCGAGCCGCACCGGCCGTGGAAGGCCGAGCAGCTCGGCGGCGGCTACCGGGTGTCGTCCTGGGCGGAGAAGACCGCCTTCGAGGACGCCGCCGCGGTGATCTCGGTCAGCGAGGGCATGCGCGCCGACGTGATGGAGTCCTACTCCGACCTCGACCCCGCCCGCGTCTTCGTGGTGAAGAACGGCATCGACCCCGACGAGTTCTGCCCCGACCCCGGCACGGACGTCGTCGACGCCCTCGGCGTCGACCGCGACCGCCCGCTGGTGGTGTTCGTCGGCCGGATCACCCGGCAGAAGGGCCTGGTGCACCTGGTCCGGGCGGCGCAGCAGTTCGATCCGCGAGACCCAGCTGCTGCTGCTCGCCGGGGCGCCGGACACCCCCGAGATCGCCGCCGAGTTCGACGACGGCGTTCGCCGAGTTGAGCCGGGTCCGCTCGGGCAGCGTCACCTGGGTGCAGGAAATGCTGCCGCGGGCGTCCGTCCGCCAGGTGCTGACCCACGCCACCGTGTTCGCCTGCCCCTCGGTGTACGAACCGCTGGGCATCGTGAACCTGGAGGCGATGGCCTGCGAGACCGCTGTGGTGGCCTCCGCGGTCGGCGGCATCCCGGAAGTGGTCGTCGACGGTGAGACCGGCACGCTGGTCGCCTACGACCCCAAGCAGGCCGGCGACCCCGCCTTCGTGGCGGCCTTCGAGGACAACTTCGCCGCCGAGATCAACCGGATCACCCGGGACCCGGGCCTGGCCGAACGGTACGGCCAGGCCGGCCGCCGACGCTGCATCGAGGAGTTCTCGTGGGAGAAGATCGCCCAGGAGACGGTCGCGGTCTACGAACAGGCGATCGCGTTCCACCAGTCCCGCTGACTCCGCGCCGGCGGAGCACGGCAGAGGGCCCCGGGGTGAACCCCGGGGCCCTCTGCGATCGTTCGGGTCAGGCGACGACGACGCCCTCCAGGGCTGCCTTGAGCTCTGCGGCCTCGATCGCGTTCATCTCGATGACCAGCCGCCCACCACCCTCGGCGGGGATGCGCATGGCGATCACGCGACCCTCCTTGGCCACCTCGATCGGCCCGTCCCCGGTCCGCGGTTTCATCGCTGCCATCGCATACCCCAATTTCTTAGCTGGTTCTGTTGGTCCAACTCCCCCATTATTCCATCCCGCGATGATTGCGCCGGACCGTACCCGCCGACTCGGCTCCGGGCGGGGAAATTCAGGCCTGGCCAGGGGCGGCCGGCCCGGGGTCGGGACGGTCGGTGTCCAGCTGCCGGGCGAGCTGGTCGAGCAGCTCATCCACCTGCTGCATCGAGTAGCCGCGGATCACCACGCCGAAGCGCAGGCCTCGCAGGTCGTCGCTGGTGAGCTCGCCGGTGGGCAGGTGCGGACGCGGCGTGTCGGTGACGGTGGCCGGCATCTCCCCGAGCCTCCCGCTCGCCGCGACGGCGGCGACACCCAGGATCACGACGGCGATCATCCACAGCAGCCATTCCACGGCCCGAACTCTACCCGGCCCGCCGCCGGGGCGACCGGGCCGGGTCAGGACATGTCGGTGGAGACCCCCGTCCCGGCGGTCGGACCCGGTCCGGTGACCAGCGCAACCGCTTCGTCGGGATCGTCGGTGAGCTGCAGCAGGTTCAGGTCGGCCTCCGACAGGTAGCCGTTCCCGAGCACCGCGTCGGCGAGCCAGCCGAGCAGGGGCGTCCAGAACTCCCGGCCGTACAGCACCACCGGGAAGGACGTGACCTTGCGGGTCTGGACCAGGGTGAGGGCCTCGAACACCTCGTCGAAGGTGCCGAACCCGCCGGGCATGACCACGAAGCCCCGGGAGTACTTCAGGAACATCACCTTCCGGGCGAAGAAGTAGCGGAAGTGGATGCCGAGCGAGACGTAGTCGTTCAGGGACTGCTCGAAGGGCAGCTCGATCCCGAGACCGACCGAGACCCCCCCGGCCTCCAGGGCGCCCTTGTTGGCCGCCTCCATGATCCCGGGGCCGCCGCCGGTGATGGTGGCGAACCCGGCCTCGGGCCAGTCCCCGGCCGATCCGGACCGCGGCGGCGTACATCGGGTCCCCGGGCCGGGTGCGGGCCGATCCGAACACGCCGATGCCCGGACCGACCTCGGCGAGGGTGCCGAAGCCCTCCACGAACTCGGCCTGGATGCGCAGCACCCGCCACGGGTCGGCGTGCACCCAGTCACCGTCGCCCTTGCTGGCGAGCAGCCGCTCGTCCATCGTGGTGTGCTGGACCTGGTCGTGCCGCCGGATCACCGGCCCCTGGTTACCGCTGCTGCGCGTGCTCACGGGCGCAATCTAGGCGCTGGCGGCGGCCGGCGCCAGCGATCCACGACCAGTAGCCGGTCGTGCCGACCCGGCCCAGCCCGCGGCGGTCCGATCGGGGCGATCAGGCGCTGCCGCGCAGGACGGCCGTCAGCTTCCGGCCTCTTGCGAGCTCGTCGACCAGCTTGTCGAGGTACCGGATCTTCTGCATCAGCGGGTCCTCGACCTCCTCGACCCGCACCCCGCAGACCACACCGGTGATCAGGGCCGCGGCCGGGTTCAGCCGGGGCGCCTCGGCGAAGAAGGTCTCCAGGTCGACCCCGGTGGCGATCGCCCGCTCCAGCCCGGCAGCGTCATAGCCGGTCAGCCAGCAGATGACCTGGTCGACCTCCTCGTCGCTGCGCCCCTTCCGCGCCGCCTTCTGCAGGTACAGCGGGTAGATGCTGGCGAAGCTGGTGCTGAAGATCCGGTGCCGTGCCATCGGTGGCCTCCATCCTGGTTCGGGTCGTCGGGTCGCCTTCCCGTCGTTCGGGGCCGGTGGTCAGCCCAGCCACCGCAGCAGCGCGTCCCGGCAGGCGTGCAGGTCGCTCACCGGACAGCACTCGTCGTCGGCGTGTGCCTTGCGCGGGTCGCCCGGGCCGAAGTTCACCGCCGGCACGCCGAGCGCGGTGAACCGGGCCACGTCGGTCCAGCCGTACTTGGCGCGGCGGCTCGCCGCCGACCGCCGCGAGCGAACTCCGGCCGCGGCCGGCCGGTCCAGCCCCGGGCGGGCGCCGGCGGCGACGTCGGTGACCCGCAGCTCGTACCCGGCGAACACCTCGCGGCACGTGCGGCCAGGGCGTCGGCCTCGTCGCGGTCGGGCGCGAACCGGTAGTTGACCGTGACCATGCAGCGCGTCGGGGATGACGTTGCCGGCGATCCCGCCGCGTGATGCGCGACGGCGTTCAGGCCCTCGCGGTAGGTGAGTCCGTCGACCTCGACCTGACGCGGGCTGCGTAGCGCCGCCAGCCGCGCGAGCACGGCTCCGCGGCGTCGTGGATCGCGTTGCTGCCCATCCAGGAGCGGGCCGAGTGGGCGGCGCACGCCGGGCACCACGCAGGTCGACCCGCAGCGTGCCCTGGCAGCCGCCCTCGATCGCGGCGCGAGGTCGGCTCGCACAGGACGGCGAAGTCGCCGGCCGAGCCAGTCGGGGTGCTCGCGCGCGATCCGGCCCAGCGCCGTTGAGCTCCGCCGGCGACCTCCTCGTGGTCGTAGAAGACCCAGGTGACGTCGCGCGTCGGCTCGGCGAGCGCGGCCGCGAGCGCCAGCGCGACCGCGACGCCCGCCCTTCATGTCGCACGGTGCCGCGGCCCCAGACCACCAGGTCCGTCGCCCTCGACCTCGGGTCGGCAGGTTGTCGGCGATCGGGCACGGTGTCGAGGTGGCCGGCGATCACGACCCGCTCGGCGCGGCCCAGTTCGGTGCGGGCGACGACGGTGTCGCCGTCGCGCAGCACCTCGAGGTGCGCGCAGGTCGCGCAGCGCCGCCTCGACGGCGTCGGCGATCGCGCGCTCGTCCCCGCTCACCGACTCGATGTCGCACAGCGCGCGCGTGAGCAGGTCGCACGCAGGTCGCCGGTCGAGGTCGCAGGCTCACGGCATCGCAGCCTACCGACCCTGACGACCGGCCACGGGGACCGTCGGTCAGCGGCCCCGGTAGGCTCGGCCCGCATGACCGCGACCGGCGCACGGCTGCGGGCCTCGGCCACCGTCCACGACGCCACCGGCCAGGTCCTCGACACCTGGTTCCCCGAGCCCGCGGCTCGGTCCGGCCGACGCGCCGACGAGCCGCCCCGGCCCTGGTCGCGGCGAGCCGGCCCGACGACGAGGCCGGCGGCGTCCGCACCGTCGGGAGCTGGTCCGCAGTCATCGACCTCGACGCGCCGCCGGCCGACGTCGCCGACGCCTACCTGCGCCTGCACCTGCTCAGCGCACCGGCTCGTGCCCGCCCCGCACGATCAACCTCGACGGCGATCTTCGGCGTCGCTGCCCAACGTGGTCTGGACCGACTGCCGGCCCGTGCGCCGTCGACGGACTTCGAGGCGCGCCCGGCTGCGCGCTGCTCGCGACCGCGCGGCCGGGTGGCGCGTCATCGGCGTCGACAAGTTCCCGCGGATGATCGACTACGTCGTGCCCGCCGGCGTGCGGATCGCCGACGCCGACCGGGTGCGCCTCGGCGCGCACCTCGCCGAGGGCACCACGGTGATGCACGAGGGCTTCGTCAACTTCAACGCCGGCACCCTCGGCACGTCGATGGTCGAGGGCCGGATCTCCGCGGGCGTCGTCGTCGGCGACGGCTCCGACATCGGCGGCGGCGCCTCGATCATGGGCACGCTGTCCGGCGGCGGCAAGCAGCAGATCATCGATCGGCGAGCGCTGCCTGCTCGGGGCCGAACGCCGGCATCGGCATCTCCCTCGGCGACGACTGCGTCGTCGAGGCCGGCCTCTACGTCACCGCCGGCACGAAGGTCACGCCTGGCCGGCGGCGCGGTGGTCAAGGCCGCGCGAGCTGTGCGGCGCCAGACGGGCTGCTCTTCCGGCGCAACTCGCTCACCGGCGCCGTCGAGGTCCGGCCCCGGGCCGGCCACGGCGTCGACCTCAACGCCGCCCTGCACGCCAACTGAGGCCGACGTGAACCGAGGTTCGGCGCCGCGCTCTGGGCCGTCGTGGCCGTGGCTGGTGGCCGCTGGCCCTCGTCGCCGGCGGGATCGTGCTCTGGTCGCGCCGGTCAGGACAGCCCCGCTGCCGATCGAGCACCGCTGCGCCGCGACCGCGGGCGGGCGGACGCACCACCGTCGACCCCGAGCAGGCGGCAACGCCGCGATCATCGCGGGGCTGTCGATCAGGCGCGGGCCTGCCGCCCCGGGCCGCGTCGATCGCCCTGGCCACGGCCTACCAGGAGTCGAAGATCCGCAACCTCGACTACGGCGACCGCGACTCGGTCGGGCTGTTCCAGCAGCGGCCGTCGCAGGGCTGGGGCACCGAGGAGCAGATCATGGACCCCTGGTACTCGTCCCGGGAGTTCTACGACGCCCTGGTGCGAGATCCCGAACTGGCGAGTCCGCCGACATCAACGACGTGGCCCAGGCCGTGCAGCGCAGTGCCTTCCCCGACGCCTACCGCCAGCACGAGGCGAACGCGCGGACGCTGGCCAGCTCGCTCACCGGTGAGACCCCCGCGTCCTTCCGCTGCCTGGTGCGCTCCCCCGGTGCCGCCGACCCGGCCGGGATGGCCTCCTTCCTGCGCCAGACCCTCGGCGGGGACGTGATCGTCGTCGAGCGGGACGGCGCCACCCTCACCGTGACCGCGAGGGGGCCCCGCAGGCGTGGGCGGTGGCCCACCTGGCGATCGCGAACACCGAGGGCTACGGGCTCGTCCGGGTGGTGGTCGGCCCCTGGTCCTGGACGCACTCGACGTCGACCCTGGCCGACTGGGTGGGTGCCGGCCCGACCGACACCAGCGCCGAGGTGGTGCTCAGCTTCGCCGGTCCGTCGCCGCGCTGACCGGGAGCGGCTACGCGCCCACCAGTCGTTTCGCGGCCGTGGCGATCCGCTCGTCGGTGGCGGTGAGGGCGACCCGCACGTGGCGCCGGCCCGCCTCGCCGTAGAAGTCACCGGGCGCCACCAGGATGCCGAGCGAGGCCAGGTGGTCCACGCTGGCGCGGCAGTCCTCGTCGCGGGTGCACCACAGGTACAGCGAGCCCTCCGAGTGCTCGACCCGGTACCCGGCCGCCGCGAGCGCGGGCCGCAGCAGCGCGCGGCGCCGCCGGTAGCGCGTCCGCTGCTCGCTCGACGTGGGCCCGGTCGCCGAGCAGCGCGACCATGGCCGCCTGCACCGGCGCCGGGACCATCAGGCCGGCGTGCTTGCGCACCTCCAGCAGCTCCGCCACGACCGCCGGGTCGCCGGCGACGAAACCGGCTCGGTAGCCGGCGACGTTCGAGCGTTTCGACAACGAGTGCACCGCCAGCAGGCCGTCCAGCGAGCCGCCGTTCACCTCCGGGTGCAGCACCGAGATGGGCTCCGCTTCCCAGCCGAACTCGCCGTAGCACTCGTCGGAGGCGAGCACCGCGCCCACCTCCCGGGCCCGCTCGGACCCAGGCCCGCAGACGCGTCGGGCCCGAGGATCGTGCCGTGGGGGTTGGCCGGGGAGTTGATCCACACCAGCCCCGGACCCACCGCGGCGAGCACGGACGGGTCGTCGGCAGCGACCACGGTGGCGCCGCGCAGCCGGCCACCGACGTCGTAGGTGGGGTAGGCGGTGGTCGGGATGACGATCGAGTGCCCGGCACCGAGCCCAGCAGGGTCGGCAGCAGCGCCACCAGTTCCTTCGTGCCGACGACGGGCAGCACCCCGGCGTCGGAGAGTCCGACCGCGTCCCATCGTCGCTGGAGGTAGCCGACGATCGCCGCGCGCAGCGCGGGCGTCCCCCAGGTCGTCGGGTAGCCGGGAGCGTCGGCGGCTGCCGGCAGCGCCTCGCCGGCCGATCTCCGGGGTCGGGTCGACCGGGGTACCGACCGACAGGTCGACGATGCCGTCCGGGTGCGCCGTAGCGCGGTCCTTCGCCCCGGCAGGGAGTCCCAGGGGAAGTCGGGCAGGCGCGCCGCCGCCCCGGGGATCACTCGCCCTGGGGCGGGAGCACGGCCACCGTGGGGTGGTCCGCGTCGATCGGGCCGAGCTTGGCGGCGCCGCCCGGAGAACCGATCTCGTCGAAGAAGTGCGACGTTGGCGTCGTAGTACTCCAGCCACTCGGCGGGCACGTCGTCCTCGTAGAAGATCGCCTCGACCGGGCAGACCGGCTCGCAGGCCCCGCAGTCGACGCACTCGTCGGGGTGGATGTAGAGCATCCGCTTCGCCCTCGTAGATGCAGTCGACCGGGCACTCCTCGACACACGCGAGGTCCTTCACATCCACGCACGGCAGGGCGATCACGTAGGTCATTGGGCTGCTCCTGGTTCGATTCCTGCCAGACTGGTCAGCACTCTACAACTGACAACGGGAGATGATGCGCCATGCCCGGCCGGGATCCCGAGCAGCGGTACCCCGAGCCGGGGAGCCGGGTGAGCCTGCGCCGGGTGCTCGCCAGCGGCGGGGAGGGTGACCTGGTGGGTTTCGTGGTCTCCGCGGACGCGGGCGCGTTGATCCTCCGCGACCGGCGCGGACACGACCACAGCGTCGCCTGGTCCGACCTGCGGGCGCTGCGGCGGGTCGGGGTGGCCCGGGGGCGGGACCCGCTGCGCACCCCGGTCGCCGAACTGGACCTGCTCGCCGCGAACGCCGGAGTGGTCGGGCGGGCCTTCGTCATCCGGCTGTCCGACCTGCTGGAGTCCGCACCCGTGGTGCCGCTGGGGCGGTGGTCCGACCCGCCGCCGGTACCGGCGTCCCTGGCCGGGGAGTGGGTGACGGCCGGGGCCGGCGCGGACGTCCTCGCACTGGCCCGCTGGGCCGCCCACCACGACGCGCGCAGCCTTCAACTGCGGGTCACCGACCCGGCGACCGCCGCCTCGCTGGAGGCTCTGGGTTTCACCGGGGTCGCCACCTGATCGGGACCGTTGCCGTTCCGGCCCCTCCCCGCCGGTCAGTCGGCGGGCTTCCTGCCGCACACCACCGGGGTCAGGGAGTTGTAGCTCCACCGGAACGGCTCGCGCTTGACCAGCTTCTTGCCCTCGTAGAACAACCGGAAGTACTTCACGTCGAAACCGGAGATCGCGCCCTGCGGGATGCAGCCGGGCGACTTGTCGTAGATCGTCCTTCCCGGCGCCCGGTAGTTGCTGCGCACCGGGGACGAGGCCTTGATCGTGTAGCGCCTGGTAGACCACACCCGCACCGTCACCGTCCCGGTGGCACCGGTCCGCCCGGTGGTCCAGGCCTGGAGCAGCACGCCGTAGGGCGAGTCGTTGCGGAACTTCAGGTCCACGCTCTCCCAGTCCAGGGTGGCCTCCCGGCCCACCGGGTAGCGGTCGAAGTAGAGCGAGTGCGGCTTGTGGTAGATGTCCTCCAACCCGGCGAAGAAGATCGCGTTGAAGGTGGTCGTGGTCGCCTGGGAGATGCCGCCACCGAGCCGCTCCACGATCCGGCCGCCGTCGATCGCGCCACCGGACATCCAGCCGGCCGCCCGGGTGCGCTTACCGAGGACGGCGTTCATGCTGAACACCTCCCCCGGCTTGAGGAGCGTGCCGTTGACCAGCCGGGCGGCCTTGCCGATGTTGTTGTACCGGTAGGCGCTGCCCGGGAAGGAGGTGGTGAACGACCCGATCACCTTCTTCACCTTGAGCGCTTCGGCGTCCGCGGTGGTGAAGGACGCGGCCAGCGGCGAGACGTCGACCGCCGCGGTGCGCGGCGCCGGCCGGGACAGCACCGGCGTCAGCACTTCGCCGAGCGCCGTCGCGTCCACGCCGAGCCCGTCCACCGACTCCACGATCCGTGGCTTGCCCTTGCCGATGGCGATCGTGGCGTCCTTCGGCTGCTTCAAGCCGAGCCGTTGCAGCGGGCCGGCCAGTTCACGGGCGAGCCGGCCGCGGTGGAAGACCGGCTCCAGGTTGCCGCCTCCCGGTTCGAACTCCAGCGCCGTGGCGACCGCCTTCGGGGACAGCTCGAGGTCGCCCTTGTCGCCCACGGCCACCCGGATCGGGGCCGACACGGCCGTCCGGGCCACCCCGGCGACGACCGCGTCGGCCTCCGCGGTGGTGATCTCGGGCTCCTGGGGAGCGACGGGTGCCGCCACCTCGGTGTCGCGCAGGTAGGCGGCCACGATCGCGTCCGCGGTGGCCGACCGGTCCAGCGCCGTGCCGCTCGTGCCCTCGGTGCGGACGGGGTCCAGGCCCTGGTAGGTGACCGTGGCGTCGACCGGTGCCCGGTCGACCCGCTCGGCCAGGGCTGCAACCGCGGCGTCGAGCAGGGGGCGGTCGACCGCCACCACGGGCGGGGTCTCGGTGCCGCCGAACAGCACCGCGACGATGACCGCCGGGTTCCAGCTGGGTCCGCCGCCGGCCCGGGCCACCGATGCTGCGGCGTCGAGGGACAGCCCGGCCTCGGCCGGTGTCACCGTGATGCTCTCCCCTCCCGCCCGGACCGTGAGGTCGCCGGCTGCCCGTTCGGCGAGTGCGTCAGCCAGGTGTCGGGTCGCCACCTTCGGAGCCAGCCCGCCGACGGACACGCCACCGATGGTGGCGTTGCGGGGCAGGTTTTCGCTGGCAACGATGTTCCCCGCCACCCAGGCCCCACCGACGAGGACGGCCACGACCGTCGCCACGCCAAGTCCCCACCGCGCCGGTTGCGACGCTCCGGCCTCGGCCATGTCGGGGTCCTCTCAACGGGGGCGGAGTGCGGCACCCATGCTACGGGAGCGGCTCGGCGGTGTCGGAGAGGTCGTCCAGCGGCGCCCTCGGCAGGCCGAACTGGGAGACCACGATGCCGGCCATCATCAGCGCCGCGCCGAAGTAGCCGCGCAGGCCCATGTTCTCGCCCAGCAGCAGCGCCCCACCCAACGCCCCGAACACCGACTCGGTGGCCATGATCAGGGCGGCGTGGGTGGCCAGCGCATGCCGCTGCCCGACCACCTGGAGCGTGAACGCGATGCCGACCGACACCAGGCCGCCGTAGACCAGCGGGAGGGCCGCCTCCGCCAGCCCGGCGAACGGCGCCGGGTCGAAGGCGAGGGCGGCAAGGTTGCTCAGCACCGCGCAGGTGACGAACTGGGCGCACGCGAACCGCAGCGCCGAGAGGACGCCGGCGAAGTGCTCGATCAGCAGGATCTGGACGGCCCAGAACAGCGTGGAGACGATCAGCAGCACCTCCCCGCGGCCGATCGTGAGGTCGTCGGCGACGCTGATCAGGTAGAGCCCGACCAGCGAGGCGACCACGCCGAACACCGTGGCGGGGCTGCTGCGGTGCCCGCGGAAGGCTGCGATCACCGGCACGAAGACCATGTACAGCCCGGTGATGAACGCCGCGTTCCCGGCCGGGGTGTCGCTCATCGCCGACTGCTGGAGGTTCACCGCGACGGTGAGCAGGACGCCGGTCACGATCCCGGGGACGACCACCGCCCGGGTCGCGGCCCTCCGGGCCGCAAGGCTCACCCGCCGGAGGCGGTCGCGCAGCAGGATCAACGGCCACAGCACCAGCGCGCCCAGGGCGAACCGGACGCCGGTGAAGGTGAACGGGCCGACCGAGTCCGCGCCGACCCGTTGCGCCACGAAGGCGAATCCCCACAGCGCGGAGGCCAGCAGCAGGGCGCTGTTCGCGCGCAGCCGCTGGGCTCCCGTTGTGGCCGGGCGCACCTGGGCCCGGTTCGGGTTCGTCTCCGTCGGCGTCAGCCCCGGCTGAGGGCGGTCCTGGCGTGGGCCGCCACGACGTCGGCGGTGAACCCGTACTTGGTGAACAGCAGGTTGCCGGCTGCGGACTCGCCGAAGTGGTCGATGGCGACGATCTCCCCGGCGTCGCCGACGTACTCACGCCACCCCATCGGGACGCCGGCTTCGACGGCGACCTTGGCGACTCCGGCGGGCAGCACCGACGCCCGGTACTCCGCGGGCTGGTGGTCGAACCACTCGGTGCACGGCATCGACACCACCCGGGTGCCGATCCCTTCGGCCTGCAGCAGGTCACGGGCCTCCAGCGCGACCCCCACCTCTGACCCGGTGGCGATGAGCACGACCTTCAGCGCGCCGTCGGCGTCGAGGAGGGTGTAGCCGCCCTTGGCCAGTTCGGCCGCGGGCGCCACCCCGGCGGCATCACGGTCGATGGTCGGCAGATCCTGGCGGGACAGGATGATCGCTGAGGGCCGGTCGGTGTGCGCGAGGGCCTGCAGCCAGGCCTGCGCGGTCTCGTTGGCGTCGGCCGGACGGATCACGTCCAGCCCCGGGATCACCCGCAGGGACGCGAGGTGCTCGATCGGCTGGTGGGTGGGGCCGTCCTCCCCCACCCCGATGGAGTCGTGCGACCAGACGAAGATCGAGGGGATCTTCTGCAGGGCGGCCAGCCGGACCGCGCCACGCATGTAGTCGGCGAACACCAGGAAGGTGCCCCCGTAGCAGCGGGTCAGCCCCGAGGCTGTGATCGCGTTGATCACGTTGCCCATCGCATGCTCGCGGATGCCGAAGTGGAGGGTCCGCCCGGAGTAGTCGCCGCTGAAGTCATGGCTGGACTGCTCGGGCGGCAGGAAGGACCGCTGGCCCTTCATCGTGGTGTTGTTGGACCCGGCCAGGTCGGCCGACCCACCCCACAGCTCCGGCAGCACGTCGGCCAGCGCCGACAACACCTCACCGGAGGCGGCCCGGGTCGACTTCTTGCCCGGGGCGAACACCGGCAGCGCCGCCTCCAGGCCTTCGGGCAGCTGCCGGGACGAGAGCCGCTGGTACAGCGTGACCTGCTCGGGGTTGGCCGCCTTCCAGGCGTCGAACCCCGGCTGCCAGGCGGCCTTCGCCGCCGCCGCCCGCTCGGCGGCCTGCGCCCGGGTGAAGGCGAGCACGTCGTCCTCGACCTGGAACGACCGCTCGGGATCGAAGCCGAGCAGGCTCTTCAGGCCCGCGACCTCCTCGGCGCCCAGCTTCGCGCCGTGCACGCTGTGGTGGCCGGACTTGGTGGGCAGCGGCCAGCCGATCACCGTGGTCAGCTTGATGAACGACGGCTTGTCGGTCACCTGCTTCGCCGCTTCGATCGCCTCGTGGAGGGCCTGGACGTTCTCGGTGTAGCCGGTGCCGCCGTTGGTCCAGTCCACGGACTGCACGTGCCAGCCGTAGGCCGCGTACCGGGCCGCGACATCCTCGGTGAACGCGATCTGGGTCTCACCCTCGATCGAGATCCGGTTGTCGTCATAGATCAGCACCAGGTTGCCGAGCTTCTGGGCCCCCGCCAGCGACGACGCCTCCGAGGCCACACCCTCCTGCATGCAGCCGTCGCCGGCGATGCAGTAGACCGTCCGGTCGAACACGCTCGGCTCGCCCCAGGGTGTCGCCGGGTCCAGCAGCGCCCGCTCCCGCCTGGCGGCCATCGCGAACCCGACGGCGTTCGCGATCCCGGCACCCAGCGGGCCGGTCGTGCACTCCACGCCGGCGGTATGCCCGAACTCCGGATGCCCCGGGGTCAGCGACCCCTCGGTCCGCAGGCTGGCCAGGTCGCCGACCTCCAGCCCGTAGCCGGCCAGGAACAACTGGCAGTACTGGGTCAGCGACGAGTGCCCGATCGACAGCACGAACCGGTCCCGGCCCACCCAGGCCGGATCGGCCGGATCACCGGACATCACCTTCTGGTAGAGCAGGTGCGCCACCGGCGCCAGCGAGATCGCCGTGCCCGGATGGCCGTTGCCCACCTTCTCCACAGCATCCGCCGCCAGCACCCGGGCGGTGTCCACCGCGCGCTGGTCGAGTTCGGTCCAGGTGAATCCGGTCATCGTTGGCCTCTCGGAAGTGATTTTGAAACGTAATAATAGCCGCTGGAACGCTCCCCTGAAGCCTCTCACATTCGGCGCGGACAGCAGCCCCGACGGCCGAATCGCGTCGCTGCCGGCCAGGGTCGGGGAATTTGTCCGCTTCACCCACCCCGCAATACCCCCTCCCGTATCATGGTCGCATCCAACCGATCTGGAGCGAACGATGAAAAGACTTGTCATCCTCGGTGGCGGCACCGCCGGCACCATGGTGGCCAACAAGCTCCGCGCCGCCCTGGGCACCCACGAATTGCACATCACCGTGGTGGACCGCGACGACGCGCACCACTACCAGCCGGGCTACCTGTTCATGCCGTTCGGCATCTACAACACCACCGACATCGTGCGCTCCCGCCACCGCTTCATCGACGACGGTGTCGACCTGGTGCTGACCGAGATCGACCGGGTCGACCCGAACCACCGGACGGTGTACCTGGCCGACGGCCGGACCCTGCCCTACGACTACCTGGTGATCGCCACCGGGGTGGCCCCCCGGCCCGACGCCACCCCGGGGATGCAGGGGTCGCAGTGGGGCGAGAAGGTGCACGAGTTCTACAGCCTCCCCGGCGCCCAGGCCCTCACCGAGGCGATGCGGCGGTTCCGTGGCGGCCGGCTGGTGGTGCACATCACCGAGATGCCGATCAAGTGCCCCGTGGCCCCGATGGAGTTCACCTTCCTCGCCGACGACTGGCTGCGCAAGCACGGCATCCGGGAGCGCACCGAGGTGATCTACGTCACGCCCCTGGACGGGGCCTTCACCAAGCCGGTCGCCTCCCGCGAGCTCGCGACCGCGCTGGTGGACCGGCAGATCGCCCTGGAGACCGACTTCGCCGTCGAACACATCGACAACGACAGCTGCGAACTGGTCTCCTTCGACGGACGCCGGATCGGTTTCGACCTGCTGGTCACCGTGCCGTTGAACATGGGCGCCGACTTCGTCGCCCGGTCGGGGCTCGGCGACGAGCTCAACCTCGTCCCGTGCGACCAGCACACCATGGCCAGCCTCGCCCACCCCGGGGTCTGGGTGATCGGCGACGCCGGCACCCTGCAGACGTCCAAGGCAGGTTCGGTCGCCCACTTCGCGGTCGACGTGTTCGTGCACAACTTCGTGGACGAGTTCAACGGCCGGCCCGCCACCCACAGCTTCGACGGCCACGCCAACTGCTTCATCGAATCGGGCAACCGGAAGGGCATGCTGCTGGACTTCAACTACACCACCGAACCGTTCACCGGCAACTTCCCGCTGCCCGCCGTCGGACCGTTCAAGCTCCTCAAGGAGACCCGGCTCAACCACATCGGCAAGCTGGCGTTCCGCTGGATCTACTGGAACATGCTCCTGCCGGGGCGTCCGATCCCGTTCATCCCGACCACGATGAGCCTGGTCGGAAAACGGGTGGAGACCGACGTCACCTCGCAGGGCACCGGCATGCCGACCACCCCGGTCCAGTCCAGCCCCCCGCCGGCTCGCACCGCAGCACCCGGCCCCGACCAGCAGGCGCGTGTCCCGAAGGACGGTGCCGCCCGTCCCAAGCCCGCCACGAAGGCGCCGGCGACTCCCCGTCCCACCCCCGCACCGGCAGCGGCGGCGGCCAAGCCGTCGGCGCCGGCCGGTGGCTACACCGACCGTCCCGGGATCGACTCGGCCGCTGATCCGGCCACGGTCCTTCCCGCCCCGATCATCCCGAAGTTCTGACCAGGAGAGGCCATGCCCACCACACTGATTTCCGGACGCCCCGTCGACGTGAACGACGAAGGCTTCATGACCGCCTACGACCAGTGGGACGAGGAGCTCGGCGGCGAACTCGCCAAGCTGATCGGGATCGAGATGACCGAGGCGCACTGGGCCCCGATCCGTTTCCTCCGGTCGGACTTCCCGGCCCGCAACGAGACCCCCACCCTGCGCCGCACCAGCACCATGGGCGGCTTCCCGATCAAGGAGTTGTTCGAGCTGTTCCCCGGCAAACCGGCCAAGAAGATGGCCTACATCGCCGGGCTTCCCAAGCCCAAGGGCTGTGTCTAGGAGACCATGATGAGCGAGAACAAGACCGAGACCACGATCATCCCCGACTTCGGCGAGGCTGACGACACCAACTCCGGAGCACCGACCCAGCGCAAGCTGGTGATCATCTGCAGCAAGGGCAATCTCGACATGGCCTACCCCGGCCTGATCCTGGGCGCGGCAGCGCTGGGCGAGGGCATCGAGACCCACATGTTCTTCACCTTCTGGGGCTTCGACATGATCACGAAATCGCGGATGGAAGACCTCAAGTTCACCCCGCTGGGCAACACGGCCATGCACTTCGTACAAGCGCCGAAGCTGCCGCTGCCGGCCCTGATGGGGGCGATTCCGGGCGTGACCGGGATGGCGACCAAGATGATGCGCAAGCAGATCGCGGACCTCGAGGTGCCCACCGTGCCGGAGATGCTGGAGCAGATCGTGGAGATGGGCGGCCACCTGTGGGCCTGCCGGATGTCGTTCGACATGATGCAGCTCAACGAGGCCGACCTGTACGACGGCGTCGAAGCGGTGATCAGCGCGACCGACTTCATGGAGCTGTCCGAGGGGGGCCAGATCATCTTCATCTGAGGACGCCGGGCGTGCCTGCCGAGCGGTGGCGGCCCGGCAGTCGGTCAGCGGGGGTGGACGAAGACGGCGACGGTCCGCTCCGGAACGGTCACCCACCCGGTCCCGACCACGCAGCTGCGGACCAGGGGGTCGGAGCCGGAGGACTGCACGGGGTGCAGCTCGTAGCCGGCGACGTCGAACGGCAGGCCCTGCCTGACCAGCCACGGGGTGGCGTTGCACACCACCAGCACGCCGCGCCAGCGCTCGTCCACGGTCCCGGCGGTGTCGTCGATCCGCATCACGATCACCCCGGTCGCTGGTGCCAGCTGTTCGCGACGGGGAAGGTCACCTTCTGCGTACCCGCTCGGCCGACCCCAGCCGGAACAGCCGGGTGGAGAACGCGCAGCGCGCAGCAGGTCGTGCGCCGCGTCGTGGGCGCGTCGGATCTCCGTCGCGGCCGGGGCTTCAGCGCCGGGTCGGCCAGCAGCGGCGCCTGGTACGTGCCACTTGGCCTCGTTGTCCGCGCTCGGGCGGCAGGCCGCGGCCGAAGCCGTTGTCGGCCCGGTCGAGTCGAGGTCGTTGAACCAGTCGCCGGAGTTGTAGGAGTTCCGGTCGAGGGACTTGCTGCGCAGCAGGTCGGTCGCCGGCGTGCCAGAACGACGGACGTCTGCGCCAGCGCGGCGAGGGCGAGGCAGACGGTGTTCATCCGCACCCGGTCGCCATCGAGGTGTCCTGCGGCAGCTTGAGGGTCAGCGCGTCGAAGAGCGTCTCGTTGTCGTGGGCGTCGACGTAGGTGACGACCTCCTCCGGGCTGGTCGGCGTAGCCCGCCGGGCTGGCCGTTGTAGTCGATCTCCGCGCCCGTGCGTCACGTGCCGCGGAGCGTCCCGAACCGGTAAGTCCCGCAGGTTGCCGGCCAGCCCGAGCTGGACGAGGTCGGTCGTCGTGGCCAGCCGTGCGCGACCTGCGCGGCCTCGTCGCCGTTGCCGGCCGGCGCCGTTCGGGTCGGTGTACACGCCGGAGCCGAAGCCCTGGATGCGCGGGTCCTCGTCGAACGGGCCGCCGCCGCGCACGGCGTCGCGCAGCCGGTCGGTGAAGGTGCCGATCCCGGTGCCGCCGAGCTGGCCCTGGGTGGCCTGGGTGAACAGGGCGTTGTCGGCCACCTCGCCGAAGTTCCAGCCCTCGCCGTACAGGTAGACCGTCGTGCCGTCGACGCCGTCCCGTGCGGACGGTGAGCTCGTCGAGCGCCGCCCGCACGGCCAGCAGTTGTCCCGGCTGTGGTGGCCCATGAGGTCGAAGCGGAAGCCGTCGACCTTGTAGTCCGCGCCCAGGGGACCACGGAGTCGACCATCATCTTCTCGGCCAGCAGGTGCTCGGTCGCGACGTTCTGGCAGCACGTGGACGTCTCGACCGCGCCCGGCGGCGTCCAGCCGGTGGTAGTAGCCGGGCACGACCCGGTCGAGCACCGACTTGCTCGTCCTGCCCGCTCGCGGCGTGTGGTTGAACACCTGGTCGAGCACCACCTGCAGCCCGTCGGCGTGCAGCGCGCCGACCATCGTGCGGAACTCGACGACCCGCGCGACCCCGTCGGCCTGGCCACGTCGAGGAGTACGACCCCTCCGGCGCGATCCAGTGCAACGGGTCGTAGCCCCAGTTGAAGCCGTCTGCGCCGCCCCGGTCGAGTTCACGGGCCTGCTGCTCCGTCGAGTCCGGCGGCAGCGCCGGAGCAGGTCGCAGGGTGGCCGGACCTGCTGAGCGCCGCGGTCCTCCTCGATCGAGTCGCGATGTCGAACGTGCGGCAGCAGGTGCACGGTGTTCAGGCCTGCTTCGGCGAGCCGCCGCAGGTGGGCCATGCCGGCGCTGTCGACGGTGGCGAACGCCAGGTAGGTGCCGCGCAGGTCGGCGGGCACCGTCGGGTCGGTGATCGAGAAGTCGCGCACGTGCAGCTCGTAGATCGTCTGGTCGACCGGGTCGGCGAGAGTGGGCGCCGGGGGTGTCCCGCCATTCGCCGGGCCGAGCGCCGGGTCGGTCAGGTCGACCAGCGACCGAGTGGGTCGAGTTCACGGTGAGCGCGACCGAGTACGGGTCGGTCACCGGGTTGACCACGACCCGGCGGTGGTGCGGGGCGTAGACCGTGACCTCGTAGCGGTACCGGGCACCGAGCCAGCCCGGTTCGCCGGTCACCGCCCAGGTGCCGTCGTCGGCGGGGATCATCCGGCGTCCGCTGCGGGGGGTCGTGGAGCTCCTCGCCCTCGGGCCACAGCAGCAGGGCCACCTCGCGGGCGGTCGGGGCCCACACCCGGAGGGTGGGCGTGCCGACGTGCCAGGTCGGGCCGAGCTCCGCGGCCTCGGCCGCGGCGTACAGCTGGTCGATGACGCCGGGCAGCTGCAGTTGGCCGGCCGCGGCGAGCCGCCCGGACGGCAGCTCCGCGCTGACCGCCACCTGGCAGCGCAACGCCTCCCGCGCCTTCGACACCGCCTCCGGCGGCAGCCGCAGGCACAGGTGGTCGCCCAGGTGCGGGAACTGCGCGGCGACGTCGTGGGGTAGTCCGTCCGGGTCGAAGCTCAATGCGACATTGGGCCACGGCAGGGGCTCACTGGCCGTGGGGTCGATGTGGTCGTCGGCCGACCAGTGCAGTCGCCAGTCGAGGGCCGCCGGGTCCTCCCCGGGAGGCAGGTGGGACGCCGGCCAGGCGATCAGGTCCCTGCGCAGCCAGTGGCCTGGGGACTGCTCCAGCCCCCGGGCGTCCTCGGCCGGGCCAAACACCCTGCGATTGTGCCACCAAACCAGGCGGGGGGCCGCACCGGTCACCGGCGGGTTGCCGACGGCGGCGGGGCCGGAGGTCAGCCGTGCAGGCGGGCGTAGCGACCGCCGGCCGCGATCAGGCCCTCATGGGTGCCCCGCTCGACGATCCGCCCGCCGGCCAGCACCACGATCTCGTCCGCGTCGCGGACCGTGCTCAACCGGTGCGCGATCGTGAGCGTGGTGCGGCCGGCCATCAGGTGGTCCAGGGCCGCCTGCAGCTCACGCTCGGTGTCGGCGTCCAGCGCGGACGTGGCCTCGTCCAGCACCAGGATGGGCGGGTTGACCAGCAACGTCCGGGCAATCGCGAGCCGCTGTCGCTCACCGCCGCTGAACCGGTGGCCGCGGGCGCCCACGACGGTGCCGAGACCCTCGGGCAGCGCCGCGATCACATGGTCGATCTGGGCGGCTTCCAGGGCCGCCCACAACTGGGCGTCCGTGGCGTCGGGGGCGGCCTGGCGGAGGTTGCCCGCGATCGTGGTGTGGGCCAGGTAGGTCTCCTGGGTCACCATGCCGATCACCTTCGCCCGATCGGAGGCGGTGAGCTCACGCAACTCCACCCCGTCCACGGTGACCCGACCGGAGGTGGGGTCGGCCAGCCGCACCAGCAGCGCGGCGAGCGTGGACTTGCCCGAGCCGGTCTCCCCCACGACGGCGACCGACCGGCCGGCGGCGATGGTCAGGTCGATCCCCACCAGCGCGTCCTGGGCGCCGTCGGGGAAGCGGTAGCTGACCTGCTCGAAACGCACCTCGCCGCGCAATCCGGTGGGGTCCAGGTGCACCGGGTGGACGGGCTCGGCCACCTCGATCGGCAGGTCCAGATAGCCGAAGATGCGGCTGAGCAGGGCCATCGACGCGACCCACTGGGCGCCGAGGTTCAACAGTCCCATGATCGGCCGGAAGACGGTGCCCTGCAGGCTGGCGAACGCGATCAGGGTGCCGATCGACAACTCGCCGGCCAGTGCCGGGAAGCCCGCGACAAGGTAGAGCAGGGCCGGAATCGCGGCGAACACGATGCCCATCGTGGCCATCCGCCAGCGGCCGGCGAGCTGGGCGCGCACCTCGAGGTCGATCAGCCGCGAGGAGGTGCCGGTGAACTCCTGCTCGTGCACCGGGCCGCTGCCCAGGGTCTTGGTGAGCATGGCGCCGTTGATGCTCAGCGCCTCCTCGACCTGGCTGTGCAGTTCCGCGAGCGCCCGCTGCTGGCTCAGGGTCACGTCACGGCGAACCAGCGCCACCCGTCGGGTGAGCAGGATGGCCGGCGGCAGCACCAGCAGCGAGAGCAGCGACAGCCGCCAGTTCAGCACGGCCATCGCCACTGCCGTGGCCACCGCCGTGGTCAGGTTGGAGGCGATCGAGGTGGCCGTGCTGGTCACGACCGACTGCAGGCCGGCGACGTCCTGCAACAGCCGGGACTGGATCTCGCCGCCCCGGGTGCGCTTGAAGAAGGACAGCGACTGCGCCTGCAGGTGGGTGAACACCCGGACCCGGAGGCCGTGCATCACGCGCTGGCCCATCCCGGTCGCCAGCCAGGTCTGCCAGACACCGAGGACGCCGGTGAGCGCGGCCACCGCGACCATCCCGGCGACCAGCCAGACCAGCAGCCGGGTGTTGCCGGACGGCAGCGCCACGTCGATCACCTCGCGGAGCAGGAACGGCTGGGCCAGCCCGACCACGGAGGCGACCACGATGATCGCGGTCACCGCCACGAGTTCGATCCGGTGGCCACGAAACAGCCCGGCGACCCGGGCGAGGCTGACCGGCGACTCCTCGAGCTGCGCACGGTCGGCGGGATTGACCCGCGCCGAACCGCGCAGCACCGGCCCGCCGTGAGCTGTCATCGTCATCAGGCCTCCGATATAGTGAGGTAACCACAGCATATAAGGGTCCAGTGCCATGCAGATATTCCCGGAGACGCTCGCGGAGGACTTGCTGCGGGTCGCGCGGCTGATCCGGCGCGAGACCCAGCGACGGATCGCGCCGCTGGGACTGAATCCGCACCAGGCCCGCGCCCTGCGGGTGATCGGGGAGGCTGAACCGCTGCGTCCCTCGGAGGTGGCCGAGCGGCTGGGCATCGCCGCACGTTCGGCCACCGACTCGATCTCGGGCCTGTCCTACGCCGGCTACGTCGAACGCCGCACCGACCCCGCGGACGGACGGGCCCAGCTGCTCGCCCTCTCCGCGTCCGGACGGGCCGCCTTGGCCGAGGTGTCCCGGGCCCGGTCGGAGGTGGCCGCCGAACTGTTCGGCCGCCTCGGCCCGACCGACCGCTCCTCGCTCGCGGCACTGCTCGCCACCCTGTGCGGCGGACCGCCGGACCTGCCCGGGAACGCCGCGCCCTAGACTTGCTGCGGGAGGTGGGCATGGACCGGATCGGACTTGGCGAGGCCCTTGCCGCCGTCGTCGCGCTCTGGTTCTTCGCCACCGGATTCGTCGAACTCCGTACGCGACCGGCCGCGGCGGGACGCCGGGCCGCGACCACCGAACCGGGCGGGCCGGTGGTCGTCCGCCGTGTCCGCGGGGCCCTGGCGGTGCTCGGCGGCCTCGCCGTGGCGGCCGCGGCAGCGATCGCCGTGCTCAGGCTCGACGTCGGGGTCCCGGGGCGCACCCTGGGACTGGCACTCGCCGCGCTGGCCCTGTGGCAGGCAGCAGAATCGGCCCGTCCCCCGGTGCGCTGGCTCCGGCTGGCGCTGGCGGCGACCGGCTTCCTCCTGGCCGTCTTCTACGCGGGCTTCCGGGCCTGAACCGGACGTCCTCGACGTCGGTGGCCGCACGGCCGCCCGCCGACGACGCCCCGCGAGGAGCCGAGCGACCGGTTGACCCCGGGGCCATCGTCGCACCGTTACGCTGGACCCAACCCCGAGGAGTCCCGATGAGCGCACAGTGGCCGCCGCCCGACAGCGCCACGACGCCGCGCCCGCCGGTCGCACCGCCCACCGGACCGGCCGAGCCGACGGCTCCGTCCCGCTCCGCCGCCTCCGGCGGGCCGGCCAGCCCCACCCAGCCGGTCTGGGCGCCGCCTGCCGCAGTCACCGGCCCCCGCCAGCCGACCGCCCCGTTCCCGTACGCGCAGGACGCCCCCCCTCCGCACAGCCACCCCCCTTACGCCTACACCCAGGACACGTACCCCCCGCACCCGTACGCCCGGGGCGGGCAGCCGTTCACCGGGGGGCAGCCGTGGTGGCCGCAGGGTGAGGCCTACCCCCACGGCCCACCCCCGAGCTGGACGCCGCCCCGGCACCTGGCCGACCAGCCACCGCCCCGGCCGCCGTCCCGCCAGGGCTGGCTGGTCGCCCTGTTCGGTGGCGTCGCAGTGGTCCTGGCCGGCCTGGTGGCCCCTGCGCTCACGCCGCTCCTCGGCAGCCTGGTGCCCGCCGGCAGCGACCAGAGCACGAGCCGGCCGGCGCCGAACGCCTCCTCCCCCGCCTCGCTGCCGACCGGCGCGGCGGACCGCGCCGACAGCGCGACGCCCGCGATGCCCACCGATCCCGAGGTGCTGCTGAAGAAGAACCCGATCTACGCGATCAAGGTGTCGGCGAACTGCCCGTCGCAGTCCACGCCCCCGACCAAGGCGGCCTTCCGCACACAGGTGAAGGCGCTCCTGGACTGCCAGAACTCGGCCTGGCGGAAGGCGCTGAAGAAGACGCCGGTGACGTTCTCGAAACCGAAGGTCGTCTTCTACGACACCAGCACCAACTCGCCGTGCGGCCGACTCGGCGACGCGCACCCGGCGGCGTACTGCACCAGCAACCGCACCCTGTACTTCGCCACCGCCGCCTACGTGCAGGGCAGCTACTACCGGCTCGCGGTGGCCCAGTTCGTCATGCACGAGTATGCCCACCACGTCCAGGAGCTGGCCGGCATCTTCACCTCCGACCAGGCGATGGACGAGAAGTCCGCGGTGACCACCCGGCGGATCGAGCTGCAGGCGCACTGCGTGGCGCACTACCAGCTCACGCACTCCGGCATCGGCTTCAGCGCCAGCGACCGGGCCGACGCCGAGTATCAGTTCAGCTACACCACGGACGCGAAGGGCCACGGCTCGGTGACGGCGGAGCAGTACTGGGGACGCCGCGGCCTGGATGCCTCGAGGATCGGGGCCTGCAACACCTGGCGCGTCCCGGCCGGCCAGGTGAAGTAGCGCCGGCCTTCGCAGTCTTCCCCTGTCCCCCCGGTGCCCGGCGGGGTAGCGTCGAGGTGATCCTGTCATCGTCGAAAGGACCCCCATGAAGATCGGAACCGGCCTGAGGATCGCGATCGCCGCCCTGGCCACCGGACTGGCAGCCACCACCTTCCCGGCCCTCGCCCAGGCCCACAGCCCCCACGACCGGCCCTTCCCGGCAGTCCTCCCGCTCCCCGACGGGTTCCGGCCCGAAGGCATCGCGATCCGCGGCGGCACGGCCTACTTCGGCTCGCTGGCCGACGGCGACATCTACGCCGTCAGCCTCCGCACCGGCAAGGGGACCGTGATCAGCGAGGGCCCCGGCACGGCTTCGGTCGGGATGAAGATCGACAACCGGGCGCGGCTCTTCGTTGCCGGCGGTCCCGCCGGGGATGCCCGGGTGGTCGACACCCGCACCGGCCGGACGCTCAGCTACCAACTGGCCACCGGCGCCGGCTTCATCAACGACGTGGTGCTGGCCGGCCGGATGGCCTGGTTCACCGACTCCCAGAATCCGGTGATCTACGGCCTGCCGCTGGGCCGGCACGGCAAACTGCCCGACGCCTCGGCGATCGTGCGGCTGCCGCTCTCCGGTGACTACGTCCACGGCGACGGTTTCAACCTGAACGGCATCGCCGCCACCCCGAACGGCCGGGCGCTGCTCGCGGTGCAGTCGAGCACCGGCCTGCTCTTCCGCATCAACCGGCACACCGGAGTGGCCACGACGGTGGACCTGGGCGGCTACGCGTTGACCAACGGCGACGGGCTGCTGGTGCTGGGCCGGAAGCTCCACGTCGTGCAGAACCGGCTGAACCAGGTGGCGGTGTTCACCCTCAACCGCCGCGGCACGTCCGGAAGCCTGCGGGCCACCCTCACCAGTCCGGACTTCGACGTCCCGACCACCGTGGCCGCTTCCGGTCGCTCGCTCTACCTGCCGAACGCCCGGTTCGGGATCGCCGACCCGGACGCCGCCACCTACACCGCGGTGCGGGTCAGGCGCTGAGCCCTGCCCCGGCGAATCCGGCCGTGATCTGGTCGATCAGCTCCAGTCGCGCCGGGAAGGGCAGGAAGGCGCTCTTGGCGGCGTTGATGCTGAACCGGCGCAGGTCGGCCAGATCGTAGCCGAACGCCTCGCTCAGCAGGGCGAACTCCCGGCTGAGCGTGGTGCGGCTCATCAGCCGGTTGTCGCAACTGACCGTCACCCGGAACTGGAGCCGGGCGAGCAGCCCGAACGGGTGCTCGGCGATCGAGTCGCAGATGCCGGTCTGGAGGTTGGACGACGGGCACACCTCCAGCGCGATCCGGCGGTCCCGGACGTAGCCGGCGAGCGTCCCCGAGCGTCCCGTCCGGGGCGATGTCCTCGACCAGCCGGACGCCGTGACCCAGCCGGGACGCCCCGCACAGCTGCACGGCCTCCCAGATCGAGGGCAGGCCGAACGCCTCACCGGCATGGATCGTGAACTCCAGGTTGTGCCGCTTCAGGTAGTCGAAGGCCGCCCCGAACCGGCTGGGCGGGAAACCGTCCTCCGCCCCGGCGATGTCGAAGCCGCACACCGAGTCGTTGCGGTAGGCCACCGCCAGCTCGGCGATCCCGGTGGTCGGGGTCGCGTGCCGCATCGAGGTGAGGATCTGCCGGGCGAGGATCGGTCGTCCGGCTGCGGCGCACGCCGCCATCCCCTCGGCGAGACCGTCACGGACGGCCTCGACGGCCTCGCGCAGGCTCAGCCCGCCGGCCAGGTGCTGTTCGGGCGCCCACCGTGCCTCGGCGTACACCACCCCGTCCACCGCCTGGTCCTCGACGAACTCGCGGGCCACCCGGCGCAACTGCGCCGCGGTCTGCATCACCGCGATGGTGTGGGTGAACGTCTCCAGGTAGCGCACCAGCGATCCGGAGTCGGCGGCGTCGAAGAACCACTGCCCCAACGCGGCGGGATCGTCGGTGGGCAGCGGGTAGCCCGCCGCGGCGGCCTCCTCGACGATGGTCGCGGGTCGCAGCCCGCCGTCCAGGTGGTCGTGCAGGGCCACCTTCGGCACCGCCCGGCAGAGCTCGATCGGGACCGCCATCACCCATCCTCTCCCGGGCCGGGACCGGGCCGGCCCTCGGTGACGTGGGTGATCTGCTCGGGGCCGAACGCCTGCGGCAGCACTTCGCTCATGGTCAGAACGCCCCGCGGGGTGTCCACCAGCAGGCCGGCGCCGCCGTGCTCCCACAGCAACTGCCGGCAGCGTCCGCACGGCATCAGCCGTTCGCCCAGGGCGTTCGCGCAGGTGAACGCCACCAGCCGGCCGCCGCCGGACGCGACCAGGTCCGAGACCAGCCCGCACTCCGCGCACAGCGCCACCCCGTACGCGGCGTTCTCCACGTTGCAGCCGGTGACCACCCGGCCGTCGTCGACCAGCGCCGCCGCACCCACCGGGAACCGGGAGTACGGCGCGTAGGCACGCCCCAGCATGGCGATGGCGCGGGCAGCGCAGGGCGTCCCAGTCGACCGCCCCGCTAATGGGCCTCTCCCTTCCGGTAGACCTGACCGTCCGCCGCCGGCATCCGCAGCCGCTGCGCGGACAACGCCAGCACCAGCAGGGTCGCCACGTACGGGGTCATGTTGGTGAACTCGGCCGGAACCTCCTTGGTCAGCGCGTACCAGGCCAGCACGCCGAGGGCGATCACGATCCGGATCACGCCCAGCACCGGCTTGCCCTGGCGTCGCCGGACCAGCTGCCAGATCGCCCACGCGAGCAGCAGCAGGCCGATCGGCAGCAGGTAGGCGTGGATCACGTCGCCGCGGCCGCGCAGCTGGACCGCGTCGGCGTAGCCGAACAGCCCCGCGCCGGCCGCCAGACCGCCGGGCCGCCAGTTGCCGAAGATCATCGCCGCCAGGCCGATGTAGCCGCGGCCGCCGGTCTGGCCGTCCCGGTAGAGGTTGGACGCGACCAGCGCCAGGAAGCCACCGGCCGAGACCGGCCAGTCCGCCGGAGATCAGGACGGCCACGTACTTGTACCGCAGCACGTTGACGCCGAGGGTCTCCGCGGCCTGCGGCGCCTCGCCGCAGGAGCGCAGCCGCAGCCCGAACGGGGTGCGCCACAGCAGCCACCAGGACAGCACCAGCAGGCCCACCGCGATCAGGGTGAGCACGTTCACGTTGGTGGTGACGGCACGCAGGATGCCGGCCAGGTCGGCCAGCGAGCCAGGTCCGGGACCGCTCCAGCTGGAGCAACGGTGCGCCCAGCCCCGGGACGGACAGGAACGGCAGTCGGTCCAGCGGCGGGGACTGGGTGCGGGCCACCGCCGGGCAGCCCGGTGAAGGTGCGGACGGCGAGGTAGGCGTCGGCACCGGCCCCGAGCAGGTTCATCGCCACGCCGGAGACGATGTGGTCGACGCCGAAGATGACCGTGGCGAGGGCGTGCACCAGCCCGCCGAGCGCGCCGATCAGCACCGCGCCGAGGATGCCCGCCCACGGCCCGAAGTGGAAGCCGAAGAAGGCCGCACCCCAGGTGCCGAGGACCATCATGCCCTCGAGGCCGATGTTCACCACGCCCGCGCGCTCCGCCCACAGGCCGCCGAGGGCGGCCAGGGCCAATCGGCACGGCCAGCGCGATGGCCGCGGCCAGCGCCCCGGAGGAGTCGATGTCGTGGGCGCCGGTGAGCACCCGGACGGTCGCGAGCACCAGCACCGCGCCGCCGATCAGCGCCGGCCAGTACCAGCGCGGGCGCCCGGAGGGCGACGTGGCCTGCAGCGGCTGCGGCGCGGTGGTGGCCGTGGTGCTCATGCCGTCACCTCCTTCGGCTCCGGGGGTGACTGGGCTTCCAGTTCGCGAGCCACGCGGCTCTGCTCCATCCGCAGCGCTGCCCGGCGCACCACCTCGTAGGCGACGACCACGGACAGCACGATGACGCCCTGGATGATCAGCACGAGCTCTGTCGGAGACGCCGGCCCCGATCTGGAGGCCGTTGCTGAGCTGGTCGAGGTAGCCCCACAGCACCGCGGCGACCGCCATGCCGACCGGGTGGTTGCGGCCGAGCAGCGCGACGGCGATCCCGGTGAAGCCGAGACCTGCCTGGACGGTGTCGCCGTAGGCGTAGTCCTGGCCGAACAGCAGCGGCATGCCGACCAGCCCGGCGACGGCACCGGACAGCATCATCGCGGCGACGACCATCCGCTTGACGTTCACGCCGCTGGCCACGGCCGCGGTGCGGGACTGGCCGGTCGCCCGCAGGTCGAAGCCGAACCGGGTCTTGTTCAGCACGAACCAGTACAGGAAGCCGATCCCGACGGCGAGGAAGATCAGGCCGTACACCTCAGTCCGGTGCCCAGCAGGCCCTCCAGGTTGATCCCCGGGACGCGGGAGTCCTCGGCGAGCACCCGGGTGTTGGTGGCGTTCGAGCCCTCCACCTTCACCGCGGCGGACTTCAGCAGGTAGGCGACCAGGTCGGTGGCGATGTAGTTCAGCATGATCGTGGAGATCACCTCGCTGACACCCCGCGCCGACCTTCAGCAGGCCGGCGATCGCGGCCCAGGCCGCGCCGATGACCATCGCGACCAGCAGGGACACGATGATGTTCAGCCAGCCGGGCAGGAAGTGCGGCGCCGGCGAAGACGGCGGCGGCGAAGGAGGCGATCCGGTACTGGCCGTCGACGCCGATGTTGAACAGGTTCATCCGGAAGCCGATCGCCACCGCGACGGCCGACAGGTAGAGCACCGTCGCCTCGTTGACGATGGCTGCCACCTGCCGGGGCAGGGGTGCGCGGAACAGCACCTCCCAGCACCGCCACCACCGGGTCGCCGGCGGCCAGCAGGATGGCGGTGGTCACGAGCAGTGCCACCACGACCGCCAGCGCCGGGGCGGCCAGCGCCAGGCCGAGCTTGCGCGGGTCGACCTTCATCGCAGCGTCACCCCCGTCGGCGCCGGTCATCGCAGAGCCGAGCTGTTCCGGGGTGACCAGGTCGGGGTCGAACTCGCCGACGAGCCGGCCGCGGAGGATCACCCGGAGCGTGTCGGACAGGCCGATCAGCTCGTCGAGGTCCGCGGAGATCAGCAGCACGGCCAGGCCTTTGCGCCGGGCCGCGCTGATCAGGTCCCAGATCGCCGCCTGGGCGCCGACGTCGACGCCGCGGGTGGGGTGCGCGGCGAGCAGCACGCGGGGCTGGTCGCTCATCTCCCGGCCGACGATCAGCTTCTGCTGGTTGCCGCCGGACAGTGAGGCCGCGGTGACCAGGATGGACGGGGGTGCGGACGTCGTACTCCCGCACGATCCGCTGGGTGTCGGCCTTGGCCGCCGGCGCGGTCGATCAGCTGGCCCTTCACGTTGGGCGGCCGGGTCTGGTGGCCGAGGATCCGGTTCTCCCACAGCGGCGCCTCCAGCAGCAGCCCGTGCCGGTGCCGGTCCTCGGGGATGTAGCCGATGCCGGCCTCGCGGATCGTCGCGGGCGCCGGCGTCGGTGATGTCCGCTCCGTCCAGCAGCACCGTGCCGGCGGCGAGGCTGCGCATGCCCATCATCGCCTCGACCAGCTCGGCCTGGCCGTTGCCCTCGACGCCGGCGATGCCGAGCGATCTCGCCGGCGTGGATCGTCGAGGTCGATCGTCGTCCAGCAGCCTGGCGCTGCCCGGCTCCGGCCAGTTCGACGCCGATCAGGCTCAGCACCACCTTGTCGGTGACCGTCGACTCCCCCGTCGCCGGGCGACGGCAGCTCGCGGCCGACCATCAGCTCGGCCAGCTCGCGGGCGGTCACCTCGCCCGGGGTCGACCGTGGCGACCGTGGTGCCGCGGCGGATCACGGTGATGTCGTCGGCGACCGACAGCACCTCGTCGAGCTTGTGGGAGATGAAGATGACGGTGAGGCCCTCGGCCTTGCAGCTCGCGCAGGTTGTCGAACAGCTCGTCGACCTCCTGCGGCACCAGCACCGCGGTCGGCTCGTCGAGGATGAGGATCCGCGCGCCGCGGTAGAGCACCTTGAGGATCTCGACCCGCTGCCGGTCGCCGACGCCGAGGTCCTCGACCAGCGCGTCCGGGTCGACCGACAGCCCGTAGTCGGTCGGAGATCTTCCGGATCACGCGCGCGGGCGCGTGTCGCCGATGCCGTGCAGCGGCTCCGCGCCGAGGACGACGTTCTCCAGCACGGTGAGGTTGTCGGCGAGCATGAAGTGCTGGTGCACCATGCCGATCCCGGCCGCGATCGCGTCGGTCGGGCTGTGCAAGCACGACCCGCGCGCCGTCGATCGTGATCGTGCCCTCGTCGGGCTGCTGCACGCCGTACAGGATCTTCATCAGCGTCGACTTGCCGGCGCCGTTCTCGCCCGACGATCGCGTGGACCGTGCCGCGTGCGCACACTCGAGGTCGATGTCGTGGTTGGCGACCACGCCGGGGAAGCGCTTGGTGATGCCGCTCAGTTCGACGGCCAGGTCGGCACCGGCATTCGGAGGTGACTGCTCGAACTCCACGGCAGTGGCCATGTGTGACGCTCCTCGTCGCTTCCCGGGTCGGGAGTCGTGCGGGGCGGACCTCCTCACGTCCGACGGCCGCAGCCTAGCCGCAAAACGGCGGCCCGGGCGGCACGCTGTCGAGGTGCCACCCGGGCCCGTCGTGCGTGTCCGGCGGTGCCGGTCACGTTCGCGTCGTCGGGACGGCGATCGTGCCGGCGATGATCTCGGCCTTGTAGCTCGTCCAGCTGGTCGGCGATGTCGTCGATCTGCCGCCGGTGGTGGAGTAGCCGACGCCGTCGGCCTTCAGGTCGAAGACGGTGTTGCCGCCCATGAAGGTGCCCTCGTCGACCGACTTGATGAAGGTCGTAGACGCCGCGACGTCGACCCGCTTGAGCATCGAGGTCATGATGACGTCCTGAACGTCCGGTCGGCAGCAGTCAGGTACTGGTCGGAGTCGACGCCGATGGCCAGCTTGCCCGCGGCCTTGGCGGCGGCTCGAACACGCCACCACCGGAACCGCCGGCGGCGTGGTAGACGACGTCGGCGCCGGTCGTCGTACATGCCCTCGGCGGCGGTCTTGCCCTTGGCCGGGTCACCGAAGCCGGAGAAGTCCGGCGGCTGGGTGAGGTACTTGACCTCGACCTTGATGTCCGGGTTGACGGCCTTGGCACCGGCGATCGTAGCCGGCCTCGAACTTCTTGATCAGCGGCAGTCTCGACACCACCGACGAAGCCGACGTTGCTCGGTCTTGGTCTTCAACGCGGCGGCGGCGCCGACCAGGAAGGAGCCCTCGTTCTCGGCGAAGGCGAGGTTCGTGATGTTGTCGGCGGCTCGGCCGGGGACGCGTCGTCGACGATGGCGAACTTGACGTCGGGGTACTCCGCGGCGACCTTGCCCACCGAGGTCGGCGTAGGCGAAGCCGACGGCGATGATGTGGTGTAGCCGGCGTCGACCAGCTGGTTGAGCCGCTCCTCGCGGGCCGACTCGGCCTCGCCGTTGGTGGCCTCGACCTCGGTGGTCTCGACGCCGAACTCGGCGGCGGCCTTGTCCAGGCCGGCGGCGGCGGAGTCGTTGAACGACTGGTCGCCACGGCCGCCGACGTCGTAGGCCATGCCGACCTTCAGCGCGGCGGCTGCGGGCGAGCTGGCGGCGCCGGTGGCGGCGGGGGTGGTGCCGCCGCTGCTGCACGCAGTCAGGGTCAGGGCGGCGGTTGTCGCCGCGATTACGATCTTCATCACCTGTCGCACGGTGTCTCCTTGTTGGATTTGCCGGACGCGGAAGAACCTGCGCCCACCGGATGACTCTAGTGCTCGGCGTGTCGGCTTCGCTCACGTCGGCCGGGCTTGCGACGAACCGTTACCGAAAAGTAAGCAACCGCGGCAGGTCTTCGACCGGGCGTCCGGACAGGCACCCGTCCGGGCGGCCGGCGGCGCCGGGTCTAGCATGGAGCGGTGGACCTGGAATCGTTGCGCACCGAGGCGGAGAAGATCGTCACCAGCCGGTCACTGGGCTACGACCAGAAGCTGCGGCGGTTGGCGGCGCTGGCCGACAACGCCCTGCCCTACCCGCCGCTCTCGCCGCTGTGCGCCGAAGCCCTCGACGCCCGGGTGATCTGCGACATGTACGAGGGCAGCCGCCCGTTCACGCCCCGCTACGTGCTGCCCGACTACGCGAAGGCGCTGCGCAACGGGGTCGCCCACCTCGAACTCGACCCGCCCACCGGCCTGGACGACGCGCTGTCGTTCCTGACCATCCTGTACAGCCAGGTGCCCTCGGTCACCACCTACCCGGTGTACCTGGGTGACCTGGACGCCCTGCTGGAGCCGTTCGTCCCGGCCGAGCTGGCTGACGCGGAGCTGGACGCGAAGCTGCGCCGCTTCTGGATCCAGCTGGACCGGCTCAACCCGGACGCGTTCGCCCACGCCAACGTCGGCCCCGCCGACGGCCGGGTGATCCGTTCGATCTGGCGGGTGGAACGCTCCCTTCGCCAGGTGGTGCCGAACCTGACCTTCAAGGTCGGCCCCCACACCCCCGACGACCTGATCGAGGACGCGGTGCGGACCGTGTTCGTCACCGGCAAGCCCCACTTCGTGAACCACCCGATGATGGTGGCCGACCACGGCGAGGAGTACGCGGCGGTGAGCTGCTACAACTCCCTCAAGGTGCGCGGCGGCGCACACAGCCTGGTCCGGCTGAACCTGAAGGAGGCTGTCGGTCGACACGCCGGCGGGGTCGACGCGTTCTGCGCGGAGGCGCTGCCGCACTGGGTCGAGCTGACCTCCGAGCTCGGCGAGGTCCGGATTCGTTCGCTGGTGGAGGAACAGGGTTTCTTCGAGTCGCACTTCCTGGCCACCGAGGGCCTGATCGACCTCGACCGTTTCTCGCTGATGTTCGGCGTGTTCGGCCTGGCCGAGTGCGTCAACGAGCTGATGGTCCGCGACGGCATCCCGGGGGTCCGCTACGGCCACGACGAGCGGGCCAACGCGGTCGCCCGCCGGGTCGTCACCCGGATCGCGGAGCTGGTCGCGGAGCGCCCGCTGCCCTACTGCGAAGGGGGCGCCGGGCACGCCTACCTGCACTCGCAGAGCGGCATCGACCTGGATCTGGGCACCACCGCCGGCACCCGGATCCCGATCGGCGACGAGCCGGACCTGCTCGCCCACATCAACGTGGTTGCGCCGCTGCACGAGCTGTTCCCGGCCGGCATCTCCGACATCTTCCACGTCGAGGAGGCCGTCACCGCCAACCCGCGGGCGATGGTGGACGTGATCCGCGGCGCCCTCGCCGTCGGGATGCGCGACTTCACCTTCAACCTCGACTCCAACGAGTTCATCCGGATCACCGGCTACCTGGTCCGCAAGTCCGACCTGATCGGGATCGACCAGCACGGTGCCCGGCACTCCAGCGACCACCTGGCCGCCACCGCCGAGATCAACCACACCGTCACCACCAGGGCGGTCAAGCGCGTGATCGCGGCCGAGCTGAGCCCGCAGGTCGGCTGGGCCCCGACCGATGGCTGAGCTTGCCGGGACCTCCACGCACGGCCTGATCAACGACACGATCGCGTTCTCCGCCGTCGACGGGCCGGGCAACCGGTTCGTGGTGTTCACCCAGGGCTGCAACCTGGATTGCCTGGCCTGCCACAACCCGTACACGATCAACCCCTGCATCGACTGCGGCGACTGCGTGACGACCTGTCCGTCCGGGGCACTCAGCCTGGACGCAGCCGGCAAGGTCGCCTGGGACCCGGCCACCTGCACCGGCGGCGACACCTGCCTCGACGTGTGCGAGTACGACTCGACCCCGAAGGCCCGCACCCTCGCCGTCGCGGACCTGGTCGAGCAGATCCGACCGGCGGCGCCCTTCCTGTCCGGGATCACCGTGTCCGGCGGGGAGGCGACCCAGCAACCGGCGTTCGTCCGCGCCCTGTTCGCCGCGGTGAAAGCGGAGTTCGGCCGCCTGACCTGCTTCGTCGACACCAACGGTGACGCCGGGACCGCCACCTGGGACCTGCTGGACCCGGTGATGGACGCGGCGATGGTCGACCTGAAATGCCTTGACGACGACCTCCACCAACGGATCACCGGCGCGTCGAACGCCAGGGTGCTGGAGTCGATCCGGTTGCTGTCCGCGCGGGCGAAGCTGTACGAGGTGCGGCTGCTGCTCCTGGCCGGGGTGAACGACGGCGACGACCTGCTGGCCGAGACCGGGCGCTGGCTTGCCGGTGTCGATCCCCGGCTACGGGTGAAGGTGATCGGCCTGCGCCAGCACGGCGTCCGCCCGTCCCCGATCCCGTTGCGTGAGCCCACCGTCGAACAGCGCGCCCACTACGCCGACGTGCTTCGGTCGGTCTCCGGGTTCGATCTCGTCGTGGTGTGACCGCCCTTCGCTCAACCGTTCGGTTGAACGCGCCGGATCAGCCGGAGAAGCCGTGCTGCTCGTTGCGGGCCCACAGCGTCGGGGCGTCCCGTGCGAACGCGGCCAGGATCGCATCCGAGGCTTCCAGCGCGCTCAGCTCGCCCTCTTCCACCCCTGCTTCCAGGCCGGCGCGGATCGCTTTCACCGCCGGCGAGGTGCGCAGCCCGTCCTCCAGTTCACCCCGGACCAGGGCCCACAGCCAGTCCCGCTGCTGCCGGGCCCGGCGCGTCTCCAGCCGGCCGGACGACTCCAGCGCGGCCCGGTGGTCGACGATCGCCTGCCAGACCTCGTCCAGGCCCTTGCCGGTGAGGGCGGAGGAGGTGAGCACCTGCGGCCGCGGCGCCTTCGGGTCGGAGTTGATCAGCTTCATCGCGATGCTCAGCTCGCGCGCGGTGACCCGGGCCTCGCCCTCGTTGTCGCCGTCGGCCTTGTTCACCGCGATCACGTCGGCCATCTCCAGGATGCCGCGCTTGATCCCCTGCAACTGGTCACCGGCCCGGGCCAGCGCGATCAGCAGGAAGGTGTCGACCATGCCCGAGACGGCGACCTCGGACTGGCCGACGCCGACGGTCTCGATCAGCGACCACGTCGTAGCCGGCCGCCTCCAGCACCAGCATCGACTCCCGGGTGGTCCGGGCGACCCCGCCGAGGTGGCTGCCCGCGGGTGAGGGCCGGATGAACGCCGCGTCGCTCTGCGCGAACTCACCCATCCGGGTCCGGTCGCCCAGGATCGAACCCCCGGTCCTGGCCGAGGTCGGGATCGACCGCCAGGACCGCGATCCGGTGGCCGGCCGCGATCAGCCGGCGCCCGAGGGCGTCGATGAAGGTGGACTTGCCGGCCCCGGGGACGCCGGTGATGCCGACCCGCACCGCCCGGCCGGTGTGCGGGCGCAGGACGCGCAGCAGGTCGGCGGCCATCGCGTGGTGGGCGGGCTTGCTGGATTCGACCAGCGTGATCGAACGGGCGATGGCGCCCCGGGAGCCGGCCAGCACCTGCCCGGCGAGGTCGTGCGGGTCGAACCCGGGACGCCGCAGCGCCGCCTGGTCCCGCCGGGGCACCGACGCGTCCCCGTACTGCCGCCCGGGCGCCGGGCTGGACTCGACCCACAGCGGCGGGCGTTCCTCAGTCATCTGTCAACCCATCTCGTGGCCCGGGCTGTGCGGGACCGGCTTCGGTCCCGACACAGCCCGACCCACGGTTGCGAGGTCAGGCGTCCAGGCGCTCGCGCAGCTTGGTGAGCAACTCGATCGCGGAGTCCGGGATCACCGTTCCGGGCGGGTAGATCGCGTCGGCCCCGGCGCGCGTACAGCTCGTCGAAGTCCTGCGGCGGGATCACCCCGCCGACCACGATCATCATGTCGGCGCGACCGAGCTCGTCGAGCTCCTGCCGCAGGGCCGGCACCAGCGTCAGGTGGCCGGCCGCCAGCGACGACACCCCGACGACGTGGACGTCGGCCTCGACGGCCTGCCGTGCGATCTCCTCCGGGGTCTGGAACAGCGGGCCGACGTCGACGTCGAAGCCGAGGTCGGCGAACGCCGTGGCGATCACCTTCTGGCCGCGGTCGTGGCCGTCCTGGCCCATCTTGGCCACCAGGATGCGCGGACGCCGGCCTTCGGCCTGCTCGAACTCGTCGACCGCCGCGCGGGCCCTGCTGACGGCCTCGGTGCAGCCGCCGACCTCGGCGTTGTACACCCCGGAGATCGTACGGATCTTCGCCGGTGTAGCGCCCGAACACCTTCTCCAGGGCGTCGGAGATCTCGCCGACGCGTGGCCTTCGCCCGGGCCGCGTCGATGGCCAGCTTGAGCAGGTTCCGCTCGGCGTCGGTCGGGTCCGGTTCTCGCGCGGCCGCGGTCAGCGGCTCCAGCGCCGCCTCGGCGGCGGCGGAGTCGCGCTCGGCACGCAGCTTCTCGCAGCTTGGCGACCTGCTCGCTCGCGCACCTTGGCGTTGTCGACCTTCAGCACCTCCGGCAGCTCGTCGTTCTCGACGATGTACTTGTTGACCCCGATCAGCGGCTGGCGGCCGGAGTCGATCCGGGCCTGGGTGCGGGCCGCGGCCTCCTCGATGCGCATCTTCGGGATGCCGGCCTCGATGGCCTTGGCCATGCCGCCGGCAGCCTCGACCTCCTGCGATGTGCTCCCAGGCCCTGCTTGGCCAGCTCGTAGGTGAGCCGCTCGACGTAGGCGCTGCCGGCCCACGGGTCGACCACGCGGCAGGTGCCCGACTCCTGCTGGAGGAACAGCTGGGTGTTGCGGGCGATCCGGGCCGAGAAGTCGGTGGGCAGGGCGATCGCCTCGTCCAGCGCGTTGGTGTGCAGCGACTGGGTGTGGCCCTGGGTGGCGGCCATGGCCTCGAGGCAGGTGCGCACCACGTTGTTGAACACGTCCTGGGCGGTGAGCGACCAGCCGGAGGTCTGGCAGTGCGTGCGCAGGCTCATCGACTTGGGGTTCTTCGGCCCGAACTCCTGCACCAGCCGGGCCCACAGCAGGCGGGCGGCGCGGAGCTTCGCGACCTCCATGAAGAAGTTCATCCCGACGGCCCAGAAGAAGCTCAGCCGCGGCGCGAACTGGTCCACGTCCAGGCCCACTGCCTCGCCGGCGCGGATGTACTCCACACCGTCGGCCAGCGTGTAGGCCAGCTCGAGGTCAGCGGTCGCCCCGGCCTCCTGCATGTGGTAGCCCGAGATCGAGATCGAGTTGAACTTCGGCATCTGCGCCGAGGTGAACGCGAAGATGTCGGAGATGATCCGCATCGACGGGAGCGGGCGGATAGATGTAGGTGTTGCGGACCATGAACTCCTTGAGGATGTCGTTCTGGATCGTCCCGGCGAGCTTCTCCGGCGGCACGCCCTGCTCCTCGGCCGCCACGACGTAGAGCGCCAGCACCGGCAGCACCGCGCCGTTCATCGTCATCGACACCGACATCTGGTCCAGCGGGATGCCGTCGAACAGCTGCCGCATGTCGCAGGATCGAGTCGATCGCGACACCGGCCATGCCGACGTCACCGGTCACCCGCGGGTGGTCGGAGTCGTAGCCACGGTGGGTGGCCAGGTCGAACGCGATCGACAGGCCCTTCTGGCCGGCCGCCAGGTTGCGCCGGTAGAAGGCGTTGGACTCCTCGGCGGTGGAGAACCCGGCGTACTGCCGGACCGTCCACGGCTGGTTCACGTACATCGTGGCGTACGGCCCGCGCAGGAACGGCGGGATGCCCGGGTAGGTGTTGAGGAAGTCGAGGCCCTCGTAGGCGGACGCGTCGAAGTTCGGCGGCACCAGGATGTGCTCCGGGGTCTGCCAGCCCTCGCTGTAGCTCGGCGAGGATTCGAGCAGGTTCTGGAACTGCTCCAGGCTGTCGGCCGGGACGGCCGCTGCGCCGAGGTCGACCTCGGCAAAGTTCGGGATGCTCACTTCGACACTCCAATCCGGTCCAGCGCGTCGGTGAGGAAGGCCACGACGTCCATGCCGTCGAACACCTCACCATCGATCACCGAGTCGACGTCGTCGGCACCGGTCTCGGTCTTGCGTCCGGCGATGAACACCGTCGGCACACCCGCCTCCTTCAGCGCCGTGGCCACCGGCACCGCCTCAGCGGCGTACACCTTGGCCGAGGAGCACAGGACGACGACCTTCGCGCCCGAGCCCGCCACCTTGGCCGCGATCTCCTCCGGCGTCCCGCCCTCGCTGGTCGGCGCGGCGATGCCGCCGACCCCGAGCAGGGCGTTGGTGAACATCTCCCGGCCGCCGAAGTCGCGGCGGGCTCCCAGGCAGGCCAGGAACACGGCCGGCTTCTCCGGGGCGGACGCGGCGCGGTCACGCAGCGCCTCGAACACCTCCGCGTCGCGGTGCGGGGCGAGACCCGCACGCGGCGGGGCGGCCGGGCGCGGCTTCGCCTGCACCGGCTGCTCGTCGGCCTTGGGGAACATGCTGACGCCGGTGATCGGCAGCTTGCGGGTGGACAGGCGCTTGGTGCGCTCGGCGGCGGTGGCCGCGATCTGCTCCGCGACGGCGCCCGAGGTCAGGGCCTGCACCATGCCGCCGGCCGCCTCGATCGCCTGGAACGCCGCCCAGGCCCTTCCGGCGAGCTGCTCGGTGAGTTCCTCGACGTACCAGGAGCCACCGGCAGGGTCGCTGACCCGGCCGACGTTCGACTCCTCGGCGGCCAGCGCCTGGGTGTTGCGGGCCATTCGTCGGCTGAACTCGTCCGGCAGGCCCCACGCGGTATCGAACGGCAGGCAGGTGATGATCTCCGCCCCGCCCACCGCAGCGGCGAAGGTGGCGATCGTGCCACGCAGCATGTTCACCCACGGGTCGTCCCTGGTGATCATCCGCCACGAGGTGACCGCGTGCTGGACGGCCCCGCGGGCACCGGCCGGTACCCCACTGACCTCGCCCACCCGGGACCACAACCGGCGCAGCGCGCGCAGTCGGGCGATGGTGGCGAACTGGTCGGCGTTGGTGCTGACCCGGAACGCGATCTGGCCGAACGCCGCGGAGGCGGGGATGCCGGCCGCTTCCAGGTCGCGCAGGTAGGCCACACCGGTGGCGAGGGCGAACGCGAGCTGGTCGACGTCGCCGGCACCGGCGTCGTCGTAGGGCAGCACGTCGACGGTCAGGGCGCGGACGCCGGGCAGTTCGGCGAGGGCCGCCGACACCCAGCCCGCCTGGGCCGACAGGTCGGGGGCGTCGCCGGTGCGGGCGGCCCGGGCGAGGGCGTCCAGGCCGAGGTTGCCGCGCGGCGCAGTGGCGCCGGAGGCCTTCCACCAGGCCACCAGGGCCCTGGCCGCAGCCACCTGGTCCTCCGCGCTGCTGACCGAGACCGGAGCGAGGTCGGGCTTCACGTCGGCGAGGACGGCGGCGACGTCGGCCGGCGCGATCGCGTCCGAGCCGGTGCGCAGCCACACCGAACTGGCGCCGCGCTCGAGGTCAGCCTTCACCTCGCGGCGGCTGACCCCGACGTCGGGGTCCTCGTGCAGCTGGCGGATGTCCCAGCCTGCGAGCGGGCTGGTCTTGACCATGGTGCCGCGGGTGAACGGCGTCACCCCGGGGTGGCCCAACGGGACCTCGGTCTGGGTGTACAGCGGTTCGATGGTCAGGTTGTCGACGGTGATCGTGCGAAGGCGCTTCATGGCCTGCTCGATGGTCAGTTCCTTGCCTTCGGGGCGTCGCCGGTTGAGGACCTTCAGGACCTCGGCTTCCCAGTCATCTCTGGTGGGAGTGGCGAAATCGCCGGCAAGCTGCAGGGGCGTGTCGGTCATGGTTGCACCCTACCGTCCCGGCCCCGTGCGAGCTCATCGCAGGGACTATTTCTGAACAGGCGCACAGGCGGCGGCCCACATGCTGAACATCCGCTGTCGCGACGCCTGCGGGCCCCGGTGAGGCCCGTTGCCGACGGTGTGGCCACACCCCGGCACGGCTCCGGGGCCAGCAAGGCGACCCCGTCACCGGAGTGATCCGAAACGCGGCGCCCGGGGCGGTCGTGAGCACCGGAGGTTCGCCCTTCGTCGCCGGCCCCGCCGGGTGGGTCCGGTCAGCTGACCTGGCGGACCAGCGCCTCCGCCGAGCCGATCATGGTCGCGGTGTCCCGCTCCCAGTCGGGCTCCTGCCCCCGGAACGGGCCGGTGGCCAGGGAGATGATCACGGCGGCGGAACGCAGCCGCAGTTCGGTGGCGTCCACCCGGGTGTCGAACACCGGCACCCACTGCCGGATCAACTGGTGCACCCGGGACTCCTGGGTGGCACTCATCCGCTGGATCGTGGACAGGTGCGCGACCAGGCAGGCGAGGTCGTCGGCCCGGCGCCCCGGCCCGATGGTGTCGGTGTCGAGCAGTCCGCACAACCGTCCCTGGTCCACGTGCACCTGGCCCTCGTGGAAGTCGCCGTGGGTGGGCTCGTTCCCCGGCGGGACGGACGCCAGCCCCTGCCCGATGATGTCGACCAGCCAGTCCAGCCGGGTCCGCAGGGTCGGCATCGCCGCGGCGACCATCCGGGCGTAGTGGGCGACCGCGTCCGACCAGGGGGGACGCCGATCGAGCCGGGCCACCGAGGCCGGCATGGCGTCCAGCAACTCGATCAGGGCCTCCGCCGAACACGGCGGGGTCGGGTCGAAGACCGCCCGGGCCAGCGGCTGCCCGGGCAGTGCCCGCAGCACCAGCAGGTGGTCATCGGTGGTGGCCGCGACCTCCGCCACCGGCAGCCCGGCGTCGGCGAGCAGCCGGTGCCTCGCCAGGACGTCGGCGAACAGCCGCGCCCGCAGCACCTTCACATAGACCACGCGGTCACCGCAGGCCACCTTCACCACTGCCCGGCGGCGTGGCCGGTAGCCGATCATCTGCAGGCTCAGGTCGCCCGGCTCGACCGGGCCGGCGAAGATGCCATGGGCGTTGGCGAGTTCGGCCATCGACTCCGCGTAGGCCGCACGGGCCAGGCCGGGCAGGTCGGGATCCTGCGGGTAGATCCACACCGCCACCTCCCGCTCGCCGTCGGCGAAGATCTCCGCCGCGGTGTCGGTGTCGGCGGGCCCGGACGCCCGCGCGCTCACCCCGAGCAGTTCCTCCCGCCGGCCGTAGGGCCAGTCGACGAGGGCAGAGTAGGTGGCGGTGGTGGACTGGGCCGGGTTGGCGTCCACGTGGTCCAGCGCCCAGGACAGGAGCTTGCCCCCGGCGTGCTGCACCGCCGCGGCGAGCAGGCCTCCGACGTCGTCCGAAGTGAGCAGCATCAAGCCGTCTTGATCGGACGCGGGCACGTCACCTCCTCAACGCTGGTGGCAGAAGATTAGCGCCCGCACAAGCCGGAAAGCCTATTCGGCGAGTGGGTCCGGGGCGGGATTCGCGAGTCGCAGCCGGGCGGCCCGGCGTCCGTCCAGCTCGGTCACGGTCAAGGTGAAGCGCCGCGCCTCCTGATGCTCCTCGACGGGGGCCAGGGTGACCGTGCAACTGTCGCCGACCTGGGGAAGGGTGCCGAGCTGCGCCATCACGAACCCCGCCACGGTGTCGTAGGGGCCCTCCGGCAGCAGGAAGCCGACCTGCTGGGCGAAGTCCTCCAGGGTTCCCAGCCCTTCCAGGTCGACGGTTTCGTCGTGGTTCTGCCCGGCCGGCGCCGACTCCACGTCGAACTCGTCGGTGATGTCGCCGATCAGCTCCTCGATCAGGTCCTCGATGGTGACGATGCCGGCGGTGCCGCCGTACTCGTCGCGGACGATCACCAGGTGCTGTCGGGTCTGCCGCATCTCGGTGAGCGCCCGCAGGATCTTCACGGTCTGCGGCAGCGACGTCACCGGGCGCACCAGTTGGCGCACCGCTGCGTTCCGCTGGACCGGGTCGAGGTCGGACAGGTCGCGGACGTGGACGAAGCCGATCACGTCATCGAGGCTCTCCCCGATCACCGGATAGCGGCTGTGCGGGGCACCGAGCACCTCGCGGATCGCCCGGTAGGCCGGCATCGAACCGTCGAGGAACTTCACCTCGGTGCGCGGGATCATGGCCTCCCGCAGGCTCACCTGCCCGGCGGCGAACACCTCGTCCACGATCTGCCGTTCCTCGTGGCCGAGGGTGGCCGAGCTGCCCACCATCTCTCGCAGTTCCTGGTCGGTGACCTCCTCGCGGGAGGCGTTCGGGTCGCCGCCGAGGATGCGGACGAGCAGGTCGGTGGACTTCCCGAGGAACCAGATCACCGGCCGGGTGATCCCCGCGATCGTGTTGACCAGCGGTGCCAGCGCCATCGCGAACGCCTCCGCCCGTTGCATGGCCAGGCGCTTCGCAGTGAGCTCACCGACCACGATCGAGAAGTAGGAGATGACGATGGTGACCAGCACCAGCGCGAGCGGGCCGGCCGCGCCGTCCGGCAGGCCCCACTCCACCATGGCGAGTGCCAGCCCGTCGGCGAGGGTGGCCCCGCCGAACGCTGCGGACATGAAGCCGGCGAGGGTGACGCCGATCTGCACCGCCGAAAGGAACCGGTTGGGGTCGGCGGTGAGCCGCGCCACCGTCCGGCCACGCTTGCCCCGGCCGCTGAGCTGCTTGACCTGCGACTCGCGCAGCGACACCAGGGCCATCTCGGCCGCGGCGAACACTCCGCCGATCATGATGAACAGCCCGATCAGCAGGCTGTTGCCGATCGCCGGGTTCATGAGGCGCGCGTCGCAGGGTCGTCCACACGCAGATCCTAGCGATCGCCCGCCACCGCCCCGCCGTCCGGCCGCCGCACCGGCCGGGTGCTAGCCTCGCGGCCATGTCGCGCGCCGGGTTCGGATTCGCCCGGGGAAACCTTGCCAAGCTGCTCGCGCTCCCCCGCTACGCCCTTGGTGCCCTGCAGGCGCGATCGATCCGGCGGGACCCCGGGTTGTGGGTCCTCGGCAGCGCGTTCGGGCCGACCGATGGTGCCCTCGCCTTCGCCCGGGCGGCCCGGGAACTGCCCGACCCTCCCCGGCTGGTGTGGCTGAGCAGGTCGGACGCCGAAGCGACGGCGGCCCGGCGGGCCGGTTTCCAGGAGGTGGTGCCGCGCGACTCGGCGGGGGGCTACCGGGCAACCCTGCACGCCGGGCTCGCGGCTGTCACCCACGGCTTCGGCGACGTGAACCGCTACGGGCTCTCCGGGGCCGTGATCGTGCAGTTGTGGCACGGCGCGCCGCTCAAGAAACTGCACGCCGACTCCCCGGCGGTGACCACCCTCGGCGGCCTGGAACGGATCCCCGGCGTGGCCGCCCTGCTCCGCGCCGCCTACCGCAGCGCCACCAGCCGGATCTCCCTGTTCCCGACCGGCAGCGGCTTCTTCGCCCCGTTCCTGGCCAGCGGGTTCGCCCTGAGCGACGGCCAGGTGCGGGTGACCGGGGAGCCACGCACGGACGTCCTGTTCACCGGCACTCCGGCCGAGCGGCGGGCCGCGGCCCGGGTGGCCCTCGCCCCGCACCTGGGCGGGCACGACACCAGCCGCATCGTGCTGTACGCCCCCACCTGGCGCGACGGCGACCCCGATCCGGGCGTGCCCACGCCGCCACAGTGGCGGCGGCTGGACGCGCTCTGCGAACGGCTGGACCTGGTCCTGCTGGTGCGGCCGCACCCGCTCGGGGTCGGCGACTACACCTTCACCTCCGACCGGGTCCGGCTGCTCACCACCGGGTCCGCACCCGAGTCGATGCCCCTGCTGTGGGGCGTGGACGCCCTGGTGACGGACTACTCCTCGCTGATCGTCGACTACGCGGCCACCGGCGGTGCAATCGTGCTGCTGGCCCCCGACCTGGCCGGCTACCAGCGCACCCGCGGCCTGTACGTCGACTACGAGTGGCTGGCGGGCGGGCGGTGGTTCCCCGACTGGGACGCCGCGCACGACCGGCTGGAGGCGCTGTTCACCGACCCCGACGCTGCCGCTGCCTCGGCCGCGCACAGCCGGGAACTGGCGGCCCGCTTCCACGAGTGGACCGACGGGGGGTCGGCGGCCCGGGTGGCGGCGGCCGCGAGCGAACTGGTCCGGGCCCGCTTCCGGTGACCCTCCCCGGCACCGGCGGGGGACGGCGACCCCTCCGGGTCCGGTTCAGCGCAGCCGGGAACGGTCCACGGTGCTCTCGGCGCCGGTCAACCAGCCCTTGATGAAGCCGGAGCCCCAGGCCAGGTGCATGGTGGCCAGGACGACCACGTTCAACAGCCGGGCGAGGGGCCCGTCGCCGCCGATCCGGGTCAGGCCGACCGCACCGACCCCGGCGACGTAGCCCAGGGACGGGAGATGCGCCAGGGCCCAGCCGGAGCCGCGGGCCACGCCGAACAGTTGCAGGACACCGACCAGCAGGCTCGCCGCGACCAGCACCGCCACGGCCGGCGGCGGCAGGTAGCGCCAGGGGGTGGACCGGTGACGGCGGACGAGGTGCCCCCGCCACACCCCGGTGGCGAACATCTGCCGGCGCAGCGCCGGCCAGTTGTCCCGGGGCCAGTAGGTGACCTTGAGCCGGGGGGTGAACAGGATCAGGTGCCCTGCCTGGCGGATGCGGTGGTTGAGTTCCCAGTCCTCGGCCCGTCGCAGGGTCTCGTCGTAGAGGCCGACCTCGTCGAGTACCTCACGGCGGAAGACACCCAGGTAGGCCGAGTCGCACTCGGCCTCCTCCTCGCCGTGGTGCCAGGAACCGCCGCCCAGCCCGAACGGCGAGTTGTAGCCGCGCGCGACCGCCCGCTGGAAGCGGCCGCGACCCCTGGCCTCCATCACCCCGCCGACATTGGCCGCGCCCGTCCGGCGCAGCATCTCGACCATCGCCGAGGTGTAACCCGGCGGCAGTTCGGCATGGGCGTCCACCCGGACCACCACCGGGTACCGGCTGGCGCGGATGGCGAGGTTCAGTCCGATCGGGATGTCGTTGCGCGGATTCTCCACCAGCCGCACCCGCGGGTCGGACGCCGCGAGTTGCGCGGCGACCGCGTCCGTGCCGTCGGTGGAGGCGCCGAGCGCCAGCACCAGTTCCTGTTCGCCCGGGTACTCCTGGGACAGCACCGCGGCGACCGCCCCGGCGAGATGCGCCGCCTCGTTGAGCACCGGCATCACGTAGGACACCGCCGGATGTTCGGGGAGTTCGGCCAGCACGGGACGGGTCACGTCGGCCGGCGTCGAACTCACGTCGCCCATTGTCGCAGACCAACGCCGAGAGCCACCCACTTTCGCCGGGCGCCAGCCCCTGGTGCTGGCTCTCGACGAAAGTGGGTGGCTCTCGGTGGGGTCAGGCGAGCTCGGCGGCGAGGTTCTCGTCGAGCGCGGCGAGGAACTCCTCGGTGGTCAGCCAGGCCTGGTCCGGGCCGACCAGCAGCGCGAGGTCCTTGGTCATCTTGCCGGACTCGACGGTCTCGACGCAGACCCGCTCGAGGGTCTCGGCGAAGCCGGTCACCTCCGGGGTGCCGTCGAGCTTGCCGCGGTGCTTGAGGCCGCCGGTCCAGGCGAAGATCGACGCGATCGGGTTGGTCGAGGTCGGCTTGCCCTGCTGGTGCATGCCGGTAGTGCCGGGTGACCGTGCCGTGCGCGGCCTCGGCCTCGACCGTCCTGCCGTCCGGGGTCATCAGCACCGAGGTCATCAGGCCCAGCGAGCCGAAGCCCTGCGCCACGGTGTCGGACTGCACGTCGCCGTCGTAGTTCTTGCAGGCCCAGACGTAGCCGCCCTCCCACTTCATTGCCGACGGCGACCATGTCGTCGATCAGCCGGTGCTCGTAGGTGAGGCCCGCGGCGTCGAACTCGGCCTTGAACTCGGCCTCGAAGACCTCGGCGAAGATGTCCTTGAACGCGCCGTCGTAGGCCTTGAGGATCGTGTTCTTGGTCGACAGGTACACCGGGTAGTTCCGCGTGCAGCCCGTAGGCGAACGACGCCCGGGCGAAGTCCCCGATCGAGTCGTTGAAGTTGTACATGCCCATCGCCACGCCGCCGTCGGGCCGTAGTTCGCGACCACGTGCTGGATCGGCTCGGAGCCGTCCTCGGGGGTGAAGGTGATCGTCAGCCGGCCGGCGCCGGGCACCTTGAAGTTGGTCGCCTTGTACTGGTCGCCGTGGGCGTGACGGCCGATGACGATCGGCTTGGTCCAGCCCGGCACCAGCCGCGGGATGTTGCGAGATGATGATCGGCTCGCGGAACACGACGCCACCGAGGATGTTGCGGATCGTGCCGTTCGGCGACACCCACATCTTCTTCAGGCCGAACTCCTCGACCCGGGCCTCGTCGGGGGTGATGGTGGCGCACTTGACGCCGACGCCGTGCTCGCTTGATCGCGTTGCGCGGCGTCGATCGTGACCTGGTCGTCGGTGGCGTCGCGGTGCTCGATGCCCAGGTCGTAGTACTCCAGGTCGACGTCGAGGTACGGGTGGATCAGCCGGTCCTTGATGAACTGCCAGATGATCCGGGTCATCTCGTCGCCGTCGAGCTCGACGACCGTCCCGACGACCTTGATCTTCGCCATCCCCTGCGCTCCCTTCGCGATGCTGCCGACAACTTACCCTGCGCCCTGTGGACACCACCGGCCGCGGCCGTGACCGTCTCGACGATTCGCGGGGGCGGGACGCTAGCCTGTCAGCCGTGATCGACTCGACCCACTGGCTGCTCACCCTCTCCTGCCCGGACCGCCCGGGCATCGTCCACGCCATCAGCGGTGCCATCGTCGAGGCCGGGGCAACATCACCGAGTCCAGCAGTTCCCTCCAGCGAGACCCGGGCGCTTCTTCATGCGCCTTCAGGTGCGAGTCCGGGTTCGCCGCGCGCAGCTTCGAGCGGCGACTTCGCCCCCGTCGCCGAGCCCTGGGCGACAGCCTGGCACCTCGACGTACGTCGGACGCCGCCGGCGCACGCTCGTGCTCGCCTCGAAGGCCGGCCACTGCCTCAACGACCTGCTGTTCCGCGAGCGTCGGGCCAGCTGCCGATCGAGCCTTCCGCTGATCATCAGCAACCACCCCGACCTCGGCCGCCTCGCCAGCTTCTACGAGGTGCCGTTCGAGCACCTCGCGGTCGACGCCGGACAGAAGGCGGACGTCGGAGCGGCGCATCCTCGACGTCGTCGAAGAGCACGACATCGAACTCGTCGTGCTGGCCCGCTACATGCAGATCCTCTCCCCGGACCTGTGCGAGGAGCTCAGCGGCCGGGTCATCAACATCCACCACTCGTTCCTGCCCGGCTTCAAGGGCGCGAACCCGTACAAGCAGGCCCACGCGCGCGGCGTGAAGCTCATCGGTGCGACCGCGCACTTCGTCACGAGCGACCTCGACGAGGGCCCGATCATCGAGCAGAACGTGCGCCGGGTCGACCACACCACGGAGGTGCCGCAGCTCGTCGCGATCGGCCAGGACGCAGGAGAGCCGCACGCTCACCGCAGGCGGTCAAGTGGTTCGCCGAGCACCGCGTCCTGCTCGACGGCGGCCGCACGATCATCTTCCGCTGAGCCGGGGCGGGGACGGTCATCCACCGCTGAGCCGGGGGGCGGGGACGGTCATCCAGTGCCGAGCCGCGCACCGACCGGCGCCACCCGGTGCCGCCGGCACCCCCGGGCTCACTCCCAGTGACGGATCCCGGCGAGCTCGACAAGTTCCCAGCCGTCGGCCACCGAACCGTCGGCCACGATCACGCCGGCGTTCTCCAGGTGGGCGCGGCCCAGTGCCTCGGTGAAGCCGCGGACCCGGGCCATCGACCACACCCGCAGGGCGGCGCCGTGGCTGACCACCATCACGACCTCCAGGCCCGATTCGGCCACCTGCTCGACGGCCGCGTCGAACCGGTCGAAGAACTCGTGGGCGTCCTCGCCGCCGGGAATGCGGGTGTCCAGCTCTCCGCGTCCCCAGGCGATCAGGGTGCCGATGTAGCGGGTGGCGTCGGCGGAGAGTTCGTCGTCGCCGGCCGAGATCTCCCGCAGGCCGGCCAGCACCTTGAGCTCCAGGCCCCGGTGCGCCGCGACCGGGCCGGCGGTCTGCTGGGTGCGGACCAGGGTGGAGGTGTAGATCGCCTCGATCTCGTGGTGGGACAGCCGCTCCACCAGGGCGGCCGCCTGCTCCAGCCCGTCCTCGTCGAGATCGGCCCCCGGCTCGGCGGTGTCGAGCAGGAAGCCGACGTTGGAGGGGGTACGACCGTGGCGGACGAGGATCAGGCGCATGGCCGCCAGATTAGCCGGGGCACCGCTCAGCCTCGCGCCCGGCCCGGGACCGCCTGCACCAATTCCCGTCCGCGCGGTGCGCGGCGACGGAAGCGGTCACGCATGGGTCCGGGCAACTGCTAGCGTCGGAAGTGGACTTCGCCACATCTCACCGAGGAGCACATAGTGAGCCAAACCCCCGTCAAGGTAGCGGTCACCGGCGCAGCCGGCCAGATCTGCTACAGCCTGTTGTTCCGCATCGCCAGCGGGGCCGCTGCTCGGCCCCGACCAGCCGGTCGAGCTGCGCCTGCTGGAGATCACCCCGGCGCTGAAGGCCCTTGAGGGCGTCGTCATGGAGCTGGACGACTGCGCGTTCCCGCTGCTGCGCCACGTGGAGATCGGCGACGACGCCGACCAAGGTCTTCGACGGCGTCAACCTGGCCATGCTGGTCGGGGCCCGACCGCGCGCCGCCGGCATGGAGCGCGGCGACCTGCTCGAGCGCCAACGGCGCGCATCTTCACCGCCGCAGGGCAAGGCCCTGAACGCATCGGCCGCCGACGACATCCGCGTGCTGGTCACCGGCAACCCGGCCAACACCAACGCGCTGATCGCGATGAGCAACGCCCCCGACATCCCCGCGCGAGCGCTTCAACGCCCTGACCCGGCTCGACCACAACCGGGCGATCAGCCAGCTCGCGCAGAAGGCCGGCGTCCCGGTCACCGCGGTCACGCCACATGACCATCTGGGGCAACCACTCCGCCACCCAGTACCCCGACATCTTCCACGCCGAGATCGACGGCAAGGGCGCCGCCGAGGTGATCAACGACCAGGCCTGGGTCGCCGACACCTTCATCCCGACCGTCGCCAAGCGCGGCGCCGCGATCATCGACGCCCGCGGGTCGTCGTCGGCCGCGTCCGCCGCCAACGCCACCGTCGACCACATGCGCGACTGGGTGCTCGGGTCCGCCGAGGGCGACTGGGTGTCGATGGCGGTGCCGTCCGACGGCTCCTACGGTGTGCCCGAGGGCCTGATCTCCTCGTTCCCGTGCGTGGTCAGGAACGGCAGCTACGAGATCGTCCAGGGCCTGGAGCTCAACGACTTCAGCCGGGCCCGGATCGACGCCTCGGTCGCCGAACTGGTCGACGAGCGCGACGCCGTGAGGGAACTCGGCCTGATCTGAGGCCCGCGGTCCGGCCGCTGCTCTGCCCGGGGCCCGGGACGGCAACGTCCCGGGCCTTGCCGCGCCCCGCCCGGGCGGAGCAGGCCGGCACCAGGGTCATCCGCTGCTTGAGGGTGCTGCGGCCCGCCCGAGCGCTCCGGGGCCGCCGCCGGTAGAGTTGCCCGCGTCAGAACCGTGTGGTTGGCCACCGGTTGGGGGTGAGGATGGTCGCTCGGACGCGCCTTGGTGCGCTCGCGCTGTCCCTTGCCCTGGTGTTGGGCCTGACCGGCAGCGTCGTCGTCCTGCGTCCCGCCGCCGTCGGCGAGGCCTCCGACCCGGCCACGTCCGCGCCGCGGGACCCGTCGCCGCAGGTCGTGCCCGACCGCTACCTGGTGCAGACCGCCGGCACCCCGACCGCCCTGGGCGGCAACGCCAAGGCGAACGCGCGGGCCCAGGCGGCGCTGCTGGACGTGATCGCGCAGGTCGGGGCCACCGTCGACCACCGCTACGACGCCACCTGGACCGGCCTGTCGATCACCGCCACCCGCGAGCAGCTGGACCGGATCACCGCGGCCGGCGTCGAGGCCGTGTTCCCGGTCTACCGGGTCAGCCTGGACGACGCGGTCGCCTTCGCCACCGAGACCGCGGCCGATCCGGCCGGGGGCTCGGCCGAACCCACGGCGGACCCCACCGCCGCAGCCTCCACCGACCCGATGGCCGGGTCCCCTGCGGCGGCGACCGCCGGGCCGCTCGCCGCTGCCGACGAGTTCACCGTCGGCTACCTCGTCCCGACCGGGCTCGACGTGCTCGGCAACGACGCCGCCACCCCCGACCAGGCGCTGCGACCGGACAGCCTGGTTCTCACCGATCCCGGCGCCGACCCGGGAGGGGCGCGCCTCCACGTCGAGGGCAGGGGCACGTTCACCGTCACGGACGGTCAGGTGACCTTCACCTCCGCCGCAGGCTGGACCGGCACCCTGGAACCGGTCGCCTACCAGGTGAGCGACACCGCGGACGCGACCGCGTCCGCCACCCTGACCGTGACCGTGCCGGCGCCCCCCGACCCGGTCGCGGTGGCCGATTCCGGACGCAGCACCGCCGGCGCTCCGGTCAGCGTCGACGTGCTGGCCAACGACGCCGCGGGCGGCGCCACGACCCTGCAGGACCCGTGCCTGCCCGACGGCGAGGGCTGCCCGGCCACCCGCGCCACGACCGACGGCGCCTGGACGGTCGCCGGTCGGGTCGTCACCTTCGTCCCGGCCGGCGGTTTCGTCGGGACGGGCACCGTGACCTACCGGGTGGGCGACGAACTGGGCCGCACCGCCGAAGCCACGCTCAGTGTCACCGTCCACGCCGCGCCCGCCGCGTCCGACCACGCCGCCACCACCGACTACCTGGTTGGGGTGGCCGTGGACGTTCTGGACGACCAGCAGGACCCCGCGGCCGCCGAGCCCGACCCCGAAAGCCTGGTGCTGGTCGGGGCCGACGGGAGCCGGGTCGACGAACTCGTCGTCGCCGCCGAGGGTGGCTACACCGCCGGCGACGACGGCCGGATCAGCTTCACCCCGGCCCGTGGTTTCACCGGCGAGACCACCCCCTTGGCCTACGAGTTCAGCGATGCCCTGGGCGCGGTCGCGCGCGCCCTGCTGCGGGTCACGGTGACCCCGCCCGCACCTCCCGCCGCGCTGGCCGACACCGCGGACGCGACGGCCGGCGAACCGGTGGTCGTCGACGTGCTGGCCAACGACGACGCCTTCGGCGGGGCCGGCCTCGACCCGGCGACGGTGTGCCTGGTCGTCGCCGGGGAGTGCGTGGCCGCCATCGAGGACCCCACCGGGAGCTGGGCGGTGACCCCCGCCGGGCGGGTGGGGTTCACCCCGGCCCCGGACACCGCGGGCCACCCGGGGGTGACCTACCGGGTGTCCGACGAGCTGGGGCGCGCCGCGTCCGCCACCCTCACGGTCTCGGTGGACGCGGCTCCGCGGGCGCTCGACGACACCGCGACCATCCCGCAGGGAGTCCCGACCTCCCTCACCCCGCTGGCCAATGACCGGCCGGGGCAGGACGCCGACGACCCCGGTACCGAGGTGCCGTTCGACCCCACGACCCTGGTGCTGGACGACGGCGGGCAGACCGGCACCGTCCTCACCACCGTGGCCGGAACGTGGTCGGCGGACCACGAGGGGACGGTCCGGTTCGCCCCCGTGGCCACGTTCACCGGCGACGCGACGATCGGCTACCGGGTGCACGACACGAACGGGAGCCCGGTGCGGGCGTCGATCACGGTCTCGGTCACCGCGGTGGCGCCCCGGGCCGGGGACGACGCTGCCGCCGTTCCCGCCCGGCACGAGGCAACGGTGAGGGTGCTGGCCAACGACGTCGCCGGCGATCCCGAGGTTCCGCTGGACCCGGCCTCGCTCGTGCTCACCGACCCGGACGCGACCGCGGACGGCACCTCGGCGGTCACCGCCGACGGCACCTGGCGGGTGGACGCCGGCACCGTCCGGTTCTCCCCCGACGACGGCTTCCACGGGGCCACCGCGGAAACCACCTATCGGGTGGCCGACACCAACGGCACCACCACCCAGGCGACCGTCCAGGTGCGGGTGGGCGTGCTCACCGTCGCCCTCACCAGCCAGGCCGCCACGGCCCAGAACCAGACCGTGACCCTGTTCCCGCTGGCTGACGTCGTGATCGGGGACGACGGCAACGGGGTCGCCGGCACCGTGGACCCTGCCCTGCTCAGCTTCGGTGCCGACGCCCTGGACGACGGCCGCACCCTGGTGGTGCAGGGCGAGGGCACCTGGCGGATCGACCCGGCCACCGGGGAGGTCAGCTTCGATCCGGAGTCGGCGTTCGCCGGCACCGCGACGGCCGGCTACCGCCTCACCGACAGCTTCGGAAACGCCGTCTCGGCCGCGCTGCGGGTCGTGGTGGATGCGGTGGTCCCGCAACTGACCGCCGACGACTTCCACACCGCGGCGCACAACCCGGTCAGCCTCGCCGTGCTCGACAACGACCTGCAGGGACACCCGTCCGCCCCGCTGCAGCCGGACACGGTCGCCCTGCTCGACGCCGAGCCGGCCACGGCGGGCACCTGGGCGGTGCCCGGCGACGGCACCCTCGTCTTCACTCCGGCGACCGGCTTCAGCGGCACGGTCCGGGCGTACTACACGGTGCGGGACGCCAACAACACCATGGGGTTCGCGGGCATCGACGTCAGCGTCGGGGAACTGCCGCAGGCGGTGGCCGATACCCCGTCCACCCCGCAGGACGGCAGGATGCTGACCGTCGACCCGACCGCCAACGACGTGGCCGGCGACGACGGGACGGGCGCCCGGTTCGGCTTCCGGGCCGCGTCCCTGGTGCTCACCGATCCGGCGGCCACGACGGGCGGGAAGCAGCTGGCCACCGACTCCTGGACGTGGCGGGTGAACGCCAACACGGTGGAGTTCACTGCGAGCTGGCGGTTCACCGGCACGGTGACGACCGGCTACCGGGTGACCGACAGCTTCGGCAACGAGACCGCCGCCACCATCACCGTCACGGTCACCCCGACGGCGACGACGGCGACCGAGCACCGGCTCGCCGCAATCGGCGCGCTCGCCCCCGGCACCGGCGGCTCCGGGGTGAAGGTGGCTGTCATCGACTCCGGCATCGACTACCGTCACCCCGACCTCGGCGGTTCCGCCGCCAGCACGTTCCCGACCGCCCGGGTCACCGCCGGGTTCGACTTCGTCGACGGGGACGCCGACCCTGCCGACTGCTACAGCCACGGCACCCACGTCGCCGGGCTGGTCGGCGCGAACGGCAACCCCAAGGCCGGCGGAGCCCTGGGCGTCGCGCCCGAGGTGACGCTGGGCGCCTACCGGGTGTTCGACTGCGAAGGCGTGTCGGACACGGCCGCGATCACCGCGGCGATGGAGCGGGCCCACCTTGACGGCATGAACGTGGTGAACCTGTCCTTGGGGGCCACCTCGGTCAGCTGGCCGGACGAGGAGGGCTACCCGCTCTCCCAGGCCGCGGCGACACTGGTGGAGAACGGCGTGGTGGTCGTCGCATCGGTCGGCAACACCGACCGTGGCCTGTTCACCGCCGGCTCCCCCGCCGTCGCCCCCGGCGTGATCGCGGTCGCCGCCACCAACGCCGCGGCCACCCACGTCGAGGACTACAGCGCGATCGGGCCGGCGGCCGACCTCAGCCTGAGCCCGACCCTGTCCGCCCCCGGCACCGACGTGTACTCCTCGGTCCCCGAGGACGGGCGGGATGAGAAGTCGGGCACCTCGATGGCCGCCCCCGAGGTGGCCGGCGCGGTCGCCGAGATCCTCACGGCCAGGGGGTGGACGAACCCGGCCGCCGGGGTGCCGGCGAAGGTCGCCGCGCTGCTCTACGCCAGCGCGTCCCCACTGTTGTCGGCGACCTCGGGGCTCACCACCCGGCCGGAGTCGGTGGTGCGGCAGGGCGCCGGCCTGCTGCAGCTGGACGCCGCCCTCGCCACGACGGTGACCGCGTCCCCGAGCGTCCTGCGCCTCAGCGAGGGAACCACCGAAACCACCACGGTCACGTTGCGTAACAGCGGGAGCGAACCGGTCAGCTACCGCGCGTCCGCCACCACCGGCACCAGCGCCGCCGCCAGCACCAGCGGCCCCGACCGGGGCAACCAGAGCCCCGACTGGGCGTGGGGCGCGGTCGGCTTCAGCGCCAGCCCCGCCACGGTCACCGTCCCGGCCAACGGCGCCGTGACCGTGAAGCTGACCATCTCGGCGCCCCGGATCCTGTCCGGCCGCGACGGGCTGCTCTACGGCGGCTGGGTGCAGTTCACCGCCTCCGGCGCACGGACGGTTTCGGTGCCCTTCGTCGGGGTGCGCGGCGACTACCAGGACGTGAAGATGCTGCCCCGCGGCAAGCGCAGCTTCACCGACGCCGGCACCGAAGTGGCCTACACCCTCAGCCTGCCGACGCTGGCCCGCCGGTCCTCGACGGGGAGCCTGCTGCCGATCAGGGGCAGCGATCCCATCCCCACCTTCCGGCAGCCCGACCAGGCGAACCAGGAGGCCGTGGTGATGTTCCACCTGGACTACCCGGCCTCGGCCATCCGGCTGAAGGCGACCAACAAGTCGACGAAGAAGTCGTACTACGCGGTGCTCAGCGGCACCGACACCTGGCTCGGCAAGAGGGGCCGCGACGAGAGCTTCTCCGCCATCGAGTTCTACGGCATCTACAAGACCTCCGGCGGGAAGCTCGCCTACATCCCCTCCGGCACCTACACCCTCAAGCTGCGGGTGCTGCGGCCCCTGGGCAAGTCCTCGACCAGCTCCCACTGGGAGACCTACACCTCCCGGACGCTGAAGCTCCGCTGGAGCTGACCGGCTCAGGGAGGGCTGTGCGAGGCGGTTGTGCCGCTCTTGCCGAAACGGCCAGCCGCGCGCGCGGCGCGGGAGTAGGGTGCGGCGTGTCCTTGCTCTCTGCGGAGCGGACGCCACCCACCGTGAACCAGGAGAGAGCATGCGAGCTCGCCCCCGTACCCGAACGCTCCTCGGCATCGCCGCCGGAGCCACCGCCGCCGCCCTGCTCGGCGCCACCCTGAGCGTGCCGGCGCAGGCCGGGCCGATCGACCGGGACAACATCGACCAGTCGGCCCGGAAGGTGGACGCCACGTCCCGGACCCCGCAAGCGATCCCGGACAAGTGGTTCGTCCAGGTCTCCGGCTCCCCGGCGCTGCGCGGCGGCAGCCGTACCGCGGCCAGGGCCCGCCAGGCCGACGTCCGGGAGGCGGCCAGCGACGCGGGCGTGAAGTACTCGGTGCTGAACACCTTCACCCGGGTCTGGAACGGGTTCTCGGTGAAGGCGAGCAAGGCTGAGGCCGACAGGATGCTCCGCCTGCCGGGCGTGACCAGGGTCTACCCGGTGTTCACCGTCGCCCTGCCGGAACGGGTCGCGACTCCCGACCTGGCGTCCTCGCTTCCGATGATCGGCGCGGACACCGTGCAGGCCTCCGGCTACGACGGCGAGGGGATCAAGGTCGGCGTGATCGACACCGGCATCGACTACAACCACCCCGATCTCGGCGGGTCCGGGGTCAACGACGAGACCGCCGACTTCATGGCGACCGGCGGCCGGGTGATGTACGGCCACGACTTCGTCGGCGACGACTACGACGCCGACGCGGGATCCGGGCCTGAGCCGGACAGCTACCCCGACGACTGCAACGGCCACGGCACCCACGTCGCCGGCACCATCGGTGCCGACGGCGACCTGAGCACCGGTGGGGTGAAGGGCGTCGCCCCGAAGGTGACGCTCGGCGCCTACCGGGTGTTCGGCTGCGACGGGTCGTCCGACACCGAGGTCATCCTGGCCGCCATGGACGCCGCCGCCGCCGACGACATGGACGTGGTCAACATGTCGCTGGGCAGCACGTTCGACACCTGGCCCGACTACCCCGACGCTGCCGCCGTCAGCGCGCTGACCGCCGCCGGCACCCTCGTGGTCGCCTCCGTCGGCAACGCCGGCGAGTCCGGGCTGTTCTCCTCCGGTTCACCCAGCGTGGGCAAGGACGCGATCTCGGTCGCCTCGGTGGAGAACACCGCGATCACCAACCGCTACCTCACCATCGCGCCGGCACCGTCCGGCACCGACGGCAGGTTCACGTTCGTCCCGGCTGCGGGGGCTCCCACTCCTCCCGGCAGCGGCACGGTTCCGCTCACCCGCGCCTCGGTCCAGAACGGGTGCGAACCCCTGGCCGACCTGGACGGCGCGATCGCGCTGATCCAGCGCGGCACCTGCAATTTCTACGACAAGGTGATCAACGCCCGGGATGCCGCCGCGTCGGGTGTCGTGATCTACGACGACGGGCGCGGCGTGGTCACCGCCGACCTCAGCGGTGGGGACGAGATCACCATCCCGGTGGTCATGATCAGTGCGGAGGACGGCGATGCACTGTGGACGCAACTGGGCGACACGGTGACCACCCTCACCTGGAACCTGCTGACCCTCGAGGACGACAACCCGCTGGCCGGCACGGTGTCGGACTTCAGCTCGTTCGGCATGGCGGCCGACCTGACCCTGACCCCCGACGTCGCGGCGCCCGGCGGGAACATCTGGTCGACCTACCCGCTCGAACAGGACGGCTACGCCAACCTGTCCGGCACCTCGATGGCGGCCCCGCACGTGGCCGGCGCGGTGGCGCTGCTGCTGCAGGCCGCGCCGTCGCTGAAGGGCGACGTCGGCAAGGTCCGGGCCGCCCTGGCGAACACGGCCACGCCGATCAGCGACCTGTACTACTTCGGCGACGTCATCCCCGGCTTCTATGAGCCGGCGATCCGGCAGGGCGCGGGCCTGATCCATGTCGACGAGGCGATCGCGGCGGCGACCTCGGCCACCACGGTCACGCCCGGCAAGATCTCGCTCGGCGAGAACCGGAGCAGGTACTACAAGGTCCGGCTGAAGCTGACCAACAACGGCACGACCACCGAGAAGTACAAGCTGAGCGTGCAGGACGCGGTCAATGCCGGGCCGTCCCCGACCACCTACTGGTACGACTACGACACCAGGAAGGTGTCGGCCAAGTTCTCCTCCAGAACGGTGACGGTGAAGGCCGGCAGGACGGCGACGGTGTCGGTGCGCCTCAAGCAACCCTCGCTGAAGACCGGCTGGATCTACAGCGGCTGGGTGAAGCTGACCAGGACCGACAAGGCCAAGACCCTCGTGGTGCCGTTCGCCGGCATGTACGGCGACTACCAGAAGGCCAAGACGATGATCGACATCGTCGACCTGGACTTCACGACCGGGGAGTTCTACACCTACGCCGAGTTGCCCGCGCTGGCCACGTCCTACGACCTGGCCGACGCGATCCAGGACGGTGACCAGCGTCCCACCTTCAGCATGGTCGGCGACGACGTGCCGCATGTGCTGTTCCACTTCGACTACCCGGTCAGCAACGCCTACTTCAACGTGTACCAGGCGAGTTCGACCGGCGGGAAGGGCGCACCGGTGTTCTCCGGGTACCAGACCTTCCTGGAGCTGGGCCAGTGGGGTCGGGACGACTTCTACCAGTACCAGGCCTTCGACGGGAAGATCCCCTTCTCCGGCTCCACCTCCTCCGGCCTGACGGTGCCGAACGGTGACTACGTGATCGAGCTGAAGGTACTGAAGGCGCTGGGCAGCGCGAGCAGGTCCAGCCACTGGGAGAGCTGGGTATCGCCGGCGTTCACGATCGACCGCACCATCGGCTGAGCGTCAAACGGAGGCGTCCGGCCGGTCCCTTCGGGGGCCGGCCGGACGCCTTTCCGGGTCCGGGGGACGGCCGTGCGTTCCGCCGCCCTGAACGAAGGGGACTGTCCCCACGATTCAGTGCGTTCCGCCGCCCTGAACGTAGGGGACTGTCCCCACGATTCAGGGTCCGGGGGACGGCCGTGCGTTCCGCCGCCCTGAACGAAGGGGACTGTCCCCACCGTTCACATCCCCACCGTCCACATCCTCGGGCTGATGGCGGGAACCGGGACGACCCCGGGCTGACCGCCGAGGCCACCCGCGGTGGCTTCGACCACACGCCCCGGAGAGGTTGAGCGCCGACCAGCGCGTCGCCGGGGACGCCTTCGATTCCCGGCCGGGCCGGGCCGGTCGAGACCCCGCGGGGCCGGCTCAGCCCCCAGCCGCCGACGCCGCCTCCAGCCGGTCGGGGACGGTCGCCAGCACCCGCACCACGAGGACGCCTGCGAACGCGGTCGCCGCGCCGAAGAGGGCGAGGGGGACGACCTCCGCGGCTCCCTCGACGATCCAGGCCGACACCAGCATCGCGACGATCGCACCCGCCATGGTCACGGCCTTCACCGTGAACAGAGCGCCGAGCACGAAGCCCGCGCGGTGGCGGCGCCACACCAGCACGGCGGTCGCCAGTGACAGCGGCACGACGAGCCCGAGGTCGAGGGCCTGGACAGTGAGCGTGGGGGTACCGAGCAGGTTGGCGCCGACGGGATCGCCGGCGATCCCGGCCACGATCCGCGGCACCCACATCGCGACCAGCAGCAATGACATCACTGCGGCGAAGCCCGCCAGCGTCCGCCGGGGGAAGCCGGGGCGCACGCCCCGTTCGAGGTCCCGGGCGTCGATGGTGGCAACCAGCCAGGCGACGCCCAGCAGGGCGGAAGGGTAGAGCAGCACGAACAGCGGAAAGAGCGGCCCGATGGCCCAGAACATCGCGTACATGAGGTACTGGTAGGCCAGATAGCCCAGGAGCCCGAGCGCGGCGAGTCGTCCGCGCACCGACCCGCGGGCGACGAACCAGGCGGCCACCACCAGCGCAGGGGCGGCGAGGAACAGCGTCAGCGCGTCCCAGCCGACGCCCTCCGCGACGACCCGGACGGCGTTGTTCGCGTACACGCCGTCGGTGACGTAGGTGAAAGCCTCGCCGAGGATGCTGGTGGCCTGGGCGGTGGCGCCGCTGCCACGCCCGGTGATGCCGATCGCCGCGGCGGTTCCGGCGAGGAGGCCCACGAGGACGCAGTACCCGGCCAGCAGCCGGTCGCGCGTCACTTCTCCCCTTCCCCTGCAGCCCGGGGTGCGGCCCCGGTCCAGAACAGCTCGAAGAGGTCGGCCACGGTGCGCTCCAGTTCTTCGGGGGCCTCGACGGTGCCGCCGAGGATCGTGCGGGTGATCACGAAGCTCGACGTCAGCGCGAAGAATGCCTCCGCCATGGTCCGGGCGGGGACATCGGCGCGCAGGTGACCCGCGCGCTGCGCCCCGGCGAGGAAGTCCGCCAAGGCGTCGAGGTTCGAGCGCGGTCCGTCCGCGAACACCTCTGCGACCTCGGGGACCGAGCCCGCCTCGAACGCGAGCCGGGTCACCAGCGCACCCTCGGCGAGGCCGTTGGCCACCTCCTGGCGGGCGAGATCCCGCAGCGCCGAGCGGATGTCGGACGTCCGCAGGTCACTCACGACGCGCCCCGCCTGGGACTGGGCCACGCGCTCGCCGATCGCGCGCAGGATGCCTTGCTTGTTCCCGAACGCGCGGAAGACCGTGACCTCGTTGACGCCGGCCGCGTCCGCGATCGCTCGCGTGGTCGTGGCCGAGTATCCGCGCTCGGCGAACAGCAGGGACGCCGCATCGAGGACTTGGCGGGCAGCTTCTGACACCATCTCCACTCCTGTATGCAAGTACTTGCTTGCAAGCATAGCGCGGGCGCCTTCCACCCGCCACCGGACGGAGGCCGGGGTCACGCAGGGTGGCCCCGGCCTCACGACGCCCGAGCGTCGAATCGGTCAGCGAACGCTGTCGGACGCCAGCGGCGCCCGAACGGCGACGGCGCTCAGCCGCGCAGTGTGGCGGCGAGTTCGTCGAAGACGGCCAGGTAGTGGTCGATCGCCTCGTCGGTGTGCGTCACGGAGAGCGTCCACTCCTCCTCACGGCCCGGCGTGGCGAAGATGCCGCGGTTCATGTTCCACAGCCAGGTGAGCGTGGTCAGGTCCACGTCCTGGTTCGCCTTGAAGGTCTCGTAGTCGCGCACCGGCGAGGACGAGAAGGTGACACAGCCCTTGGAACCGATGCCCACCGCGTAGCCGGGCAGGTCGTAGCGGGCGATCACGTCGCGGGCCCCGGTCAGGATCCGGTCGTTGAGGCGGCCGAGGTGGGCGTAGGCGTCCGGCGTCAGCACCCTCTCCAGCGACGCGCGGGCCGCCGCCATCGACAGCGGGTTCCCGTTGTAGGTGCCGACCTGGTAGACCGAGCCGTCCTCGACGACCGACATCACCTCGGAGGTGCCCCCGATGGCACCAGAGGGCAGCCCGCCACCCAGCGCCTTGGCCAGCGTGACCAGGTCGGGCACCACACCGAACCGCTCCGTCGCGCCGCCCGGCGCCACGCACAGGCCCGTCTTGACCTCGTCGAAGATCAGCACGATGCCGTAGCGGCTGGTGATCTCGCGGACGGCCTCGAGGTAGCCCGGGTCGGGCAGCACCACGCCGAGGTTCATCATGGCGGCTTCCATGATCACGCAGGCGGGCAGCCGTCCCTCGGCCTGGAGCCGCTGGACGCGCCGCTCCATGGCAGGGGCGTCGTTGAACGGCACCGCGATGGTCAGGTCCACCACCGACTGCGGAATGCCCGCGCCGTAGGCCAGGGACGCCAGGTTCTCGCGGTCGCCGATCTCGCCGTAGGCGACGCCGATCGAGACCATCACCGTGTCGTGATGGCCGTGGTAGGAGCCGAAGATCTTCATCACCGTGTCCCGGCCGGTGAAGGCGCGGGCGATCCTGATCGCGTCCATCGTGGACTCCGAACCGGAGTTGGTGAAGCGCCACTGCGGCAGCCCCCAGCGGCGGGAGAGCTCCGCGGCGACCGCGATGCTGTCCGGCGTCGCGCAGCCGAAGTGGGTGCCCTGCGGGTAGCGGGCGGCGATCGCCGCGCCGATCGCGGGATGCGCGTGGCCCTGCACCATCGAGCCGAACCCGTTGTGGAAGTCGAAGTACTCGGTGCCGTCGATGTCCCAGATCCGCGGACCCTCGCCGCGGTCGATGTAGATCGGCCACGGGTCGCGGCCCTGGTAGGAGGACGCCACGCCACCGGAGAGGTGGGCGCGGGCCTCGGCGTAGAGCTCGCGGGAGGCGCTGGTGCGCCGGTCGAGGCGGATCTGCTCGATCTCGGTGAGCTCGGCGATCCGCGCGCGGTCGATGGGTCGGTCGGTGGTGTGAGTGGTCATGTGATCCCCGAACCGGTCGGCCTGGCACCGGATGTCGTGTGATCCCGGCCGCGACCGGCCTGGCGACGCGAACCACCCCCATTCTAGCGCCGGGCGACCGGATCGAGCCCGACCGGCGAAGCGCCGTCCGGGTCGCCCTCGCCCGGCCCGTCACCGCCGGGCTTGCCGACGCGCGGCAGCGTGCCTACTCCTCCATCGTGGTGAGGTCGCCCTCGTCCTCGCCGAGGGCGCGGGCGCGCAGCACCCGGCGCATGATCTTCCCCGATCGGGTCTTCGGCAGCTTGTCGGGGAAGTCGATCGTGTCCGGCTTCGCGATCGGCGAGAGGTGCACCGACACGTGCTTGCGCAGCTCCTCGACCAGCGCCTGGCTTCCCTCGAACCCCATCCGCAGCACCACGGACGCGTGGATCGCATTGCCCTTCACCTCGTGCGGCAGGCCGATCGCGGCCGCCTCGGCGACGGCCGGGTGCGACACCAGGGCGGACTCCACCTCGGCGGTTCCGAGCCGGTGCCCCGACACCTTGATCACATCGTCGGTGCGTCCGAGCACCCAGTAGTAGCCGTCCTCGTCCTTCCGGGCCGAGTCGCCGGACAGGTACCTTCCTGGGTACTTGGACCAGTAGGTGCTCACGTACCGCTCGTCGTCGCGGTGGAGGGTGCGCAGCATCGCCGGCCACGGGTTCTTCAGCAGCAGGAAACCCTGCTCGCCGTCGGGCACCGGCTCCCCGGCCTCGTTGACGATCTCGACCTCCTGGCCGTAGAACGGCTTGCCCGCCGAACCCGCCTTCAAGGGCATCGCCGGGGTCGGGGTGATCTGGAACATGCCGGTCTCGGTCTGCCACCAGGTGTCCATGATCGGGCAGCGGTCCTTGCCGACCACCCGGTGGAACCAGTGCCAGGCCTCGGGATTGATCGGCTCGCCCACGGTGCCCAGCAGGCGCAACGACGACAGGTCGTGCCGGTTGGGCCACGCCTCACCGAACCGCATCAGCGAACGGATCGCGGTCGGTGCGGTGTAGAAGGTGGTGATGCCGAAGTACTCGATCAGCTGCCACCAGCGATTCGGGTAGGGATAGGTGGGCCCGCCCTCGAACATGAACGAGGTCGCCCCGCACAGCAGCGGCCCGTAGACGAGGTAGGAGTGGCCGGTGATCCAGCCGGGGTCGGCCGTGCACCACCACCGGTCCTCGTCGCGGATGTCGAAGGTGTGCTTCAGCGTGCTGTAGGTGCCCACCATGTAGCCGCCGTGGGTGTGCAGGATCGCCTTCGGCTTCCCGGTCGAGCCGGAGGTGTACAGGATGAACAGCGGATCCTCGGCGTCCATCTGCTCGGTCGGACAGGGACCGTTGGCGATCGGGAGCGCGGTCAGGTCGTGGTACCAATGGTCGCGCAGCGGGTCCATGTCGACGCCGTGGCCGGTGCGCTTCACCACGATCACGTTCTCCACCGAGGGGGCCAACCGGATCGCCTCGTCCACGATGTCCTTGAGCTTGAAGATGCCGCCGTTGACCCAGGAGCCGTCCGCGGTGACCACCAGGCGGGACTCGGAGTCGTCGATCCGGTCGGCGAGCGCGTCGGCGGAGAACCCGGCGAAGATCACCGAGTGGACGGCCCCCAGCTTCGCGCAGGCGAGCATCGCGATCACGACCTCGGGGATCCGCGGCAGGTAGATGGTGACCTTGTCCCCCTTGCCCACCCCCATCGCCTTGAAGACGTTGGCCATCTTCGTCACCGCATGGTTCAGGCTGAAGTAGCTGAACGACCGCAGGTCGGTGCCGTTCTCCCCCACCCAGATCAGGGCCAGCTTGTTCTTGTACGGGCCGGAGAGGTGCCGGTCGATGCAGTTGTGGACGATGTTCGTCCGGGCGCCGGTGAACCACTTGAAGAAGGGCGGGTTCGAGTCGTCCAGCACCTGGTCCCAGGGCTGGTACCACTCCAGTTCGGCGGCCTGGTCTGCCCAGAAGCCGACCGGGTCGGCAGCAGCCGCGTCCCGCAACGCCTGGTCCTCGGTGCCATGGATGGCCGGGTCGGGGTAGACGGCGTCGTCCATCTGTCCTCCAGGGAGTCGTGGTGCAGGCGAGCCTAGGGCCCACACCCTGGCCAGGGAACCCCCTCGTTGGCACCACGGCGCCGTTTGGCAGCGCCGGCACCCGGGATCCGGACGGTCCCCCGGTCAGCACGCGCCCCCGGCGACGGCCTCAGAGCCGGCTACGCGGGATCCGGGCATAGTCGGCCAGATCCACCAGCTCGATCGGACCTTCGCAGGCGGCCATCAGCGCCTCCCAGGCCGACTGCTGGACCGGCTCCGGATTGCGGGAGCTGAGCAGCGCCCGGAGGCGGGCGTCCTCGATGAACCGTCCGTCCTGTTCCCACTCCGGGTCCTCAACCATGATGCCCAGCAGCAGGTCGGGCACCGGCGCGGTCTGGGTCGACAGGGCCGGCTGGTAGTAGGGCAGGTTCAGCGCCCGGAGACCGAGCCGTCGGTAGAAGGACAGCCGCCGCTCCGGGTCGCCATAGTCCTCGCTGGCACGATGGCCGTCCGGACGCTCGATCTCGGTGAGGAAGGCCCCGGGGTGCATCAGGTCGCGCCAGTAGTCACGGGCGGCGACGAACAACGCCGAGCCCGAACCGGACGAGCGCCGGCCCGGCACCACGGCGAGGTATTCCATCACGAGCAGCCCGGTGTCGGGCGAGTGGTCGCCGACCGCCACCGCCTCGATCTCCCCGTCGGGGCCGGGCAGCACCAGCACCTCACCCCAGGTGGTCTCGTTCAGGAAGAGACCGCGGTCCACCAGGACGTCGGGTGGCAGGGACCGCTTCAGGATGCGGTCGTAGATGTCGTCAAGCTGATTCGAGCGTGCGACCTCAATGTTCACTCTCCGACCCTACCCTTTTCGGCTGCGCCAGGATTGGTGTCGTGATCATCGCCCGTGCCGCCACGCCCCACGGTGAGGTCGCGCTCCGCGACCGGGACGGCGTGATCGAACTCGTGGTCAACGGGGTCTTCGCGATGGACTCCGCCGAGGTCACCTCCGAGCTCGCGCTGGCCGATGCGGCGGGGACTGTCCCTGGCCGGGTGCTGGTCGGCGGGCTCGGCCTGGGCTACACCGCCGCACGGCTCCTGGACGCGGGGGCCGAACTCGTCGAGGTGGTCGAGCTGGCCGGCCCGCTGGTGGAGTGGGCGCGCGCCGGCGTCACCGCCCAACTCGGCCGGGTGGCGGCCGATCCCCGCACCCGGCTGGTGGTGGCCGACATCGCCGAGGTGATCGCGGCCGGCGGTCCCGGCTGGGACGCGATCCTGCTGGACGTGGACAACGGCCCCAGCTTCCTCATCCACGATCACAACGAGGCGGTCTACGGCGCGACCTTCCTCACCCGCTGCCTGCGCCTGCTGAACCCGGGCGGACGGCTGGTGATCTGGTGCGAGACCGCCAGCCCCGATCTTGAGGTCACCCTGAGCCGGGTTGCCGGGTCGGTGGAGCGGATTCTCGTCCCGGCAACCCGGGAGGGCCGCTGCTTCGAGTACGCGCTCTACCGCGCCGGGATCGCCCCGGCGAACGGGTCAGCGATGCCGACGTAGACGGTCTCGAGGTACTCCTCGATGCCCTCCAGGCTGCCCTCACGGCCCAGCCCGGACTGCTTCACCCCGCCGAACGGGGCAGCCGGGTTGGAGATCACGCCGGAGTTCACCGCGAGCATGCCGGTCTCGATCCGCTCGGCCAGCCGCAGAGCCCGGGACAGGTCGGTGGTGAACACGTAGGAGATCAGCCCGAAGGGGGTTCCGTTCGCCGCGGCGACGGCATCGTCCTCCGTGGTGAAGGTGGCGATCGGGGCGACCGGGCCGAAGATCTCCTCGGTCATCACCCGGGCGTCCGCCGGTACGCCCGCGACCACGGTGGGGGCGTAGAAGTAGCCCGGCCGGTCGATCGCCCGCCCACCGGCCAGGACCTGGGCACCGCCGGCGACCGCGTCGGTGACCAGCCTGCCGATCCGGTCCAGGGCGACGGCGTCGATCACCGGGCCCAGCTGGGTGCCCGCCTCCATTCCCGGACCGACCCGCACCACCTCGATCCGCCCGGCCAGGCGCCTGGCGAATTCCTCGGCCACGCCGGCCTGGACGTAGATCCGGTTGGCCGCCGTGCACGCCTGGCCGCCGTTGCGCAGCTTGGCGTTGAACGTACCCTCCACGGCCATGTCGAGGTCGGCGTCGTCGAACACCAGCACCGGGGCGTTGCCGCCGAGTTCCATCGACGTCCGCAGTACATTGTCCGACGCCTGGCGCAGCAGCAGCCGGCCCACCTCGGTCGAGCCCGTGAAGGACAGCTTGCGCAGTCGCGGATCGGCGAACAGCGGCCCGGTGGTCGCGCCGGAATGGCTGGTGGGGATCACGTTGATCACTCCGGGCGGCACCCCGACCTCGGCCATCACCTGCGTGTAGAGCAGCGTGGTGAGCGGGGTGAGCGCGGCGGGCTTGATCACCATCGTGCAGCCGGCGGCCAGGGCGGGCGCGCTCTTCCGGGTGGCCATCGCCAGCGGGAAGTTCCACGGGGTGATCAGCAGGCACGGCCCGACCGGACGCTTGGTGACCAGGATCCGCTGGACGCCGTCCGGTGCCGGCGAGTAGCGCCCGTGGATCCGGACGGCCTGCTCGGAGAACCAGCGCAGGAACTCGGCGCCGTAGGCCACCTCGCCGCGCGCCTCGGCCAACGGCTTGCCCATCTCCAGGGTCATCACTGTGGCGAACTCCTCGGCGCGGGCCGTGATCGCCTCGAAGCCCGCCCGCAGCAGCTCGGCGCGCTTGCGCGGCGCCGTCCGCCCCCACGACTCCTGCGCCGCGGCCGCCGCGTCGAGCGCGGCCAGCGCGTCGTCCGAGGTGGCGTCCGCCACCTCGGCGAGCGCCTCCCCGGTGGCGGGGTCCTCGACGGTGAACCGTGCGCCCGAGGATGCCTCGCGCCACTCCCCGTTGATGTACAGCGTCGTCGGCACCGACTCCGGCAGGTTCATGGTCATCCTTCCCTTCGAGCCCACGAGATCGCCCCGGCGGTCCTACCCGACGACCTCGGCGAACGCCTCGGCGAGCACGTCCATTGCATCCTCCACCAGGGACGGTTCGATCACCAGCGGGGGCAGCATCCGCACCACGTTGCCGAAGCTGCCGCAGGCCAGGATCACCACCCCACGGCGCGCGCAGCCGGCCACCAGTGCCTTTGCCAGGGCGGGGTCGGGGCGCTTCGACCCGTCCGGTGCCACCAGTTCGATCGCCATCATGGCGCCGCGGCCGCGCACCTCCCCGATCTGCGGGTACCGCTGGGCGAGCGCCCCCAGTCGCGCCGTCAGCGCATCACCGATCGCGCGGGCCTTCGCGCGGAGGTCCTGTGCCTCCATCATCGAGATCGCCGCCAGCGCCGCGGCACAGGAGACCGGGTTGCCGCCGAACGTGCCCCCCAGGCCACCCAGTACCGGGGCGTCCATGATCTCGGCCCGGCCGGTGACCGCGGCCAGCGGCAGGCCGCCGCCGAGCGCCTTCGCGGTCGTCACCACGTCGGGCACGACCCCCTCGGCCTCGGACGCGAACCAGTCGCCGGTCCGGCAGAAACCGGTCTGTACCTCGTCGGCGATGAACACCACTCCGTGCTCGGCACACCAGTCCGCGAGCATCCGCAGGAAGCCCGGAGCGGGCACGATGAACCCGCCCTCGCCCTGGATCGGCTCGACGATCACCGCCGCCACGTGGGTCTCGCCGACCTGGAGGTGCACCGTCGAGGCGAACTGGTCGAACGCCTCCGCTGCACACCGGTCCGCGCCGCCCGGCCAGCGATAGGGGTAGGCCATGCCCATCCGGTACACCTCGGGTGCGAACGGCCCGAAGCCGTCCTTGTAGGGCTGCACCTTGGCGGTCAGCGCCATGGTGAGGTTCGTACGGCCGTGGTAGGCGTGGTCGAAGGCGATCACGGCCTGGCGTCCGGTGTGGACCCGGGCCACCTTCACGGCGTTCTCCACCGCTTCGGCACCGGAGTTGAACAGGGCGGTGCGCTTGGCGTGGACGCCAGGGGTGAGCCGGTTCGAGCTGCTCGCACACCTCCACGTAGCCCTCGTAGGGCGTGACCATGAAGCAGGTGTGCTCGAAGCCGGGCCGCCTGCCCGGCCACCGCCGCCACCACGGCTGGTGCCGCGTGACCGACCGACGCGACCGCGATCCCCGCAGCCGAAGTCGATGTGCTGGTTGCCGTCGACGTCGAGAAGGATCGCCCCCTCGCCGCGCTCGATGTAGACCTCGTTGCCGACCGCCACAGCTCCGGCCACCGCCGCCTTCCGCCGCGCCGCCAGCGCTACCGACGCCGGCCCCGGCAGCGCCGTCACGAGCTTCCGCTCCTGGCTGATCATCACCGTTCCTCCTTTCCCCACGGCGAGCCGTAGCCGGCCGGTGCTCGGCGCGGCCAGCAGGTCGCAGGAACGGGACGGCGTCGAAGGCCTCAGGACCGAGGACGCCCGTGCCCGACCACGCCCCGGTGGCCAGCAGCTCGAGCGCCACGACCGGGTTGATCGCGGTCTGCCAGACCACGCACTGGGCGCCGTAGTCGCGCATCGAGTCCGCGTTGTCGACCACGTGGTAGAGATAGGTCGTCGCGGGCGGCCGTCCTTGCCGGTGCCGGTGACCCAGAGGCCGGCGCAGGTCTTGCCGCTCATCCGCGGCCCGATCGTCGCCGGGTCGGGCAGCACGCGGCCACGACGTCGCGGGGGGACACCGCACGCCCTTCACCCGCACCGGCTCGGTGCGGTCCAGGCCGAGCGTGTGCAGCGTCCGCAGGACGCCGATGAACTCCTCGCCCAGGCCGTACTTGAAGGTGACCCGTCCGGCGTTCGACCCAGCGCGGCATGAGGAGCACCTCCTCGTGCTCGACGTGCACGCACTCGACCGGACCGATGCCCTCGGGGAAGTCGAACACCTCCGGCTCGGTGAACGGCGGGAGTGTGTAGAACCAGCCCAGTCGCCCCGACCTCGTACGCTCCCACACCACGGGCGGGTTGAGGCACTCCTCGATCGTCGTCCAGATCGAGAAGCCGGGCGCGAAGACCTCGTTGCCGTCTCGTCGCGGACCACGAGGTTGGCGCCGTCGCGGGTGCCGAGCTCGTCGATGTCGGCGAACAGGTGGTCGGCGGCGTAGCGCGCGAACACGTCGGACAGCCCGGCTCGACCCCGATGCCGACCAGCGCGAGCCGTCCCGGCCGGCTCCCACCGCCCGGCCTGGGCGAACTGCTCGTCGCCGAGCTTGACGCCGACCTCGCTGTAGGGCCGCTCCGGGTGGCGGCCGGGACAGGCTCATCGCCATGTCGAGGTAGTCCGCGCCGGCCGCGAGCGCCCCGGTGAAGATCGGCAGCACGAACCGCGGGTCGACGGCGTTGAAGCACGTGGGTGATCCCGTGGGCCTCGCGAGCCAGGGCGGCCACCGCGTCGGCGTCGGAGGCGTCGACCCGGGCGGCGCGAACCGGTCGCTCACCGCCCGGCGGCGACCGCCGCTGCCGCGACCGTGCGCTCGGCGCGCGGCGAGGTCGTAGTCGGCCACCACCATCAGCTCGAAGAAGTCACGGTCGAGCGGCGATCCGCGCGACGGCGTCGCCGACGCCCCCGGCACCGACCATCAGTACGCGCATCGGTGCGCTTCCTTTCTCCTTCGCGGCGCCGATCGCCCGTCGAGCTGATGACCTGCGCACCGACCGCGAGCAGGACGGCGAACGAACATCGAGAAGCCGATGACGTTGGCCTGCGCCGGGGATGCCGCGGCGCGCGGCGACGTAGACGAACTTCGGGAACGTGACCGTGGTGGCGCCGGAGACGAAGTTGGTGATGATGAAGTCGTCGAAGCGACAGCGAGAAGGCGAGCAGCGCGGCGGCCGCGATCCCGGGAGCGACAAGCGGGAAGGTGACCTTCCAGAAGGTCTGCGCGGGGGTGGCGTAGAGGTCCGGCGGCCGCCTCCTCCAGCCGCGGGTCGAGCGACTGGCCACCCGGGCCTTCACGGTGACGACCACGAAGCTCAGGCAGAACATGATGTGGGCGATCAGACGATCGTCACGAAGCCGGTCGGTCGACGCCGGCGAGCCTGACGAACAGGGTGAGCAGCGAGGCAGCCCATCACGATCTCGGGGGTGGCCATCGGCACGAAGATCAGCAGGTTGGTGGCGGCCCGTCCGCGGAACCGGTAGCGGACCAGCGCGAACGCCACCATCGTGCCGAGCACGGTGGCCGCGACGGGCGGAGGCCACGGCCGACCTGCAGGCTGAACCCGAGCGACTCGCACATGCCGGCGCTCGCACACGGGTCGTGCCAGGCGTCGAGGTGAGAACTCGGCCACACGGTGTTGAAGTTGCCCGGGGTTGTTGAAGGAGAAGGCGAAGTGACGCACCAGGTTGGGCAGCAGGAGGTAGGCCAGCACCAGCAGGCCCGCGATCACCGACGCAGGTTGCGGCGCAGCCGGGCCATCACACCAGCTCCTCCGTCCCGGCGACCGGACGTAGGCGAAGACCAGCACCACGATCGCGACCATCAGGATGAACGACAGCGCCGCGGCGATCGGGTAGTCCAGGACCCGCAGGAACTGGGCGTCGATGACGTTGCCGATCATCTCCGTCTGGGTGTTGCCGAGCAGCTCCGAGTTGACGTAGTCGCCGGTGGCCGGGATGAAGGTCAGCAGCGTGCCGGAGACGACGCCCGGCATCGACATCGGCCAGATCACCTTCCGGAAGGTGTGAAGCCGTTGGCGTACAGGTCGCCTGCCGCCTCGATCAGCCGCGGGTCGAGCCGTCTCCAGCGCGGCGTAGATCGGCAGCACCATGAACGGCAGGAAGTTGTAGGTCAGGCCGCCGATCACCGCGAACTGGGAGCCGAGCAGGGAGTCGTTGTTGGTGAGCCCCAGCCGCTGCAGCACGTCGGTCAGGCCGGTGGCCCGGAAGAAGCCGGTCACCGGGCCCTCGTCGGCGAGGATCTCTGCCAGGCGAGGGTGCGCAGGATGAAGGTGGTGAAGAACGGCGCGATGACGAGCACCAGCAGCAGGTTCCGCCACCGCCCGGACCGTGACGCGATGAAGCAGGCCAGCGGGTAGCCGAGCAGCAGGGTGCCGCAGCGTCGCCGAGGCCGGCGTAGATGAACGAACGCACGAAGTGCGGCCAGTAGCGGGTCATCGCCTCGGCGTAGTTGCCGAAGTTGCCGGTGAAGGTGTAGCCGTTGTCGATGTCACCGGTCTGCAGTGACTGCGACCGCCAGCGAGATCAGTCGGCACGACGAAGAAGACGCCGAGCCAGAGCAGCGCCGGGAGCAGCAGCACGAACGGGACGCAGGTGCCGCTCGGCGCCGGGCGCGGTGCCGGCGCCCGGTCGGGTACCGCCGGCGGCGAGGGCGAAGGGCGTCAGTCGGCTCCGCGGCCACCCCGAACGCCTGGTCGCGGATCCCAGGTCCCAGCCAGCACCTGGTCACCGGGCCGCGACCGCGGCGGCCCGACGTCGAGGCTGCGGCGACGTCAGCTCCACGTGCCCGCCACGGCATCGTCGACCAGGTAGCTGGTGGCCACCCCGCGGAAGGAGACGTCGGTCACGGTCCCGGCGAGCCGGTTCGTCGCTGGGCGGGCTGTCCGGGCCCAGCAGGCGGAGCTTCTCCGGCCGGACGCCCAGGGACCGGCGAGTCGGTGGCCGACCAGGTCCGGCCCCACGCACCATCCCGGCCGGAAGCTGGGCGCGCTCCACCACCAGCCCGCGGCCGTGGACGTGGGCGGTGACGTGTCCCCGTCGGGTCGCTGAAGCCGTCCAGCGCGAAGCAGGTTCGACTGGCCGAGGAAGTTCGCGACGAACGCGCGTGCGCGGCAGGTCGTAGAGCTCGCCGGGCGCCCGAGCTGCTCGATCCGGCCCTTGTTCATCACCGCGACGGTGTCGGCCATGGTCATGGCCTCCTCCTGGTCGTGGGTGACGTGGACGAAGGTGAGCCCGACCTCGGTCTGGATCCGCTTCAGCTCGACCTGCATCTCGCGGCGCAGCTTGAGGTCGAGCGCGCCGAGCGGCTCGTCGAGCAGCAGCACCTCCGGGTGGTTGACGAGCGCCCGGGCCAGGGCGACCCGCTGCTGCTGGCCGCCGGAGAGCTGGCGCGGGCTTGCGGCCGGCGAGGTGCGGTCAGCTCGCACCAGCTCGAGCGCCTCCTCGGCCTTGCGCTTGCCGCGTCCGCCACCTTGCGCGCGCGCAGCCCGAAGCGCGACGTTGTCGCAGACGTCAGGTGCGGGAAGAGCGCGTAGCTCTGGAACACGGTGTTGACCGGGCGCTGGTAGGCGCGCGGGTCGCGGTGACGTCGGTGCCGCCGATCAGGATGCGGCCGGCGGTGGGCTGCTCGAGCCCGGCGACCATCCGCAGGGTGGTCGTCTTGCCGCAGCCCGGAGGGCCCGAGCAGGGCGAAGAACGAGCCCGCGGGACCGTGCAGGTCGATGTCGTCGACCGCGGTGAAGTCGCCGAAGTGCTTGGTCGACGCGCACGAGCTCGAGGTCGCCCGCGCGCGGCTCGCGTCGACCCGGCCATGTCAGTTCCCGATCACCACGCCTGGAACTGACGTCGTTGAACGAGGTCTCCTCCTCGGCCGTCAGCGCCCGGAAGACTGGAGTCTTCGGCGAGGTAGTCGCCTCGCTCGGGAAGATGCAGCTGGTTCTCGGCGAGCTCGGGGTCGATCTTCGCCATCGCCGCCTGGGCGCCGTCGACCGGGCAGACGTAGTTGACCCAGGCGGCGACCTCGGCCGCGACCTCCGGGTCGTAGTAGTAGTTGATCAGCTTCTCGGCGTTCTGCTTGTGCGGGCGAGCTGATCGGGACCATCAGTTGTCGCACCAGAGCGTGCCGCCGGACTCGGGGATGGTGAAGGTCCAGCTCGGGGTCGTCGGTCTCGCAGCCGGACCAAGATGTCGCCGGTCCAGGTGATGCCGGCCGCGGCGTTGCCGCTGGTGAGGTCCTCCATGTAGGAGTTGCCCTTGACCTTGCGGATCTGGCCGTCCGTCGATCTTGCCTCTCTGATGCACGTCGAGCGCCGTCGTCGAACTCGGTCGTCGCCCCAGTCGCTCGCCGAGGTCGACGCCCTGCTCGATGCATGACCAGGCCGACGGTGTCGCGCATCTCCGAGAGCACCGCGACCCGGCCCTTGAGGTCGGTCGGTCCAGCAGGTCGTCGAGCGACGTCGAGCTTCGCGGCCGCCGGTCGACTCTTGTTGTAGCCGATCCCGGCGAAGCCGCTCTGCCAGGTGCAGCGAGTTCGTCGCGGCCGGGGTCGAAGGACGACGTCCTTGCGACGGCTGCAGGAGGTTGGCCGACGTTGGGCATCTGGCTCAGGTCGAGCGGCTGGCACGAGCCGAGTCGCGGATCACCCGGGCCGCCATCCAGTCGGTCAGCGTGACGATGTCGCGGTCGATGTCCTGGCCGGCTCGAGCTGCGGGCCGACCTTGGCGTAGTACGAGTCGTTGTCGTCGACGTCCTCGCTGTAGCTGACCTTGATCCCGGTCTGCTTCGTGAAGGCCTCGAGCGTCGGGGACGCTCGTCTCCGTTGTCGTTCACGTCGAGGTACGGCCGTCCAGTTGGCCCAGTTGACGATCTTCTCGGTGTCGGAGACGTCCGTCGGCGCGGCTCCAGCCGCTCGCCGGCGGCCGCCTGACGGGCGGCGTGGGCGGGGCGCACCCGGTGAGGGCGAGCCCGGCGACCGGCGCCAGCGCCCGTGCCCAGCAGCGCGCGGCGGCTCAGGCCGCCGGACGGCGGCGCCGACGAGGGCAGCGCGCCGGGGGAGACAGCGGTCGGCCGCGAACGGCGTGGGAGCGGTGTCATCAGTGGAGGTCGTCCGATCGAGCCCCGAGTGTGCTCTGGTGTGGTCGCTCTGGTCCGCAGTCAGCATCTCGATGTTGGCCATGACGTGCTTGATCCGGGTGTAGTCCTCGAAGCCGTACATCGACAGGTCCTTGCCGTAGCCGGAGTGCTTGAAGCCGCCGTGCGGCATCTCGGCGACGAGCGGGATGTGGGTGTTGATCCACACGCAGCCGAAGTCGAGTGCCCTGCGACATCCGCATCGCCCGGCCGAGGTCCTTGGTCCACACGATGGACGCGAGCCCGTAGTCGCACGCCGTTGGCCCAGCGCGAGCGCCTCGTCCTCGTCGGTGAACGCTGCACGGTGATGACCGGGCCGAAGATCTCGTTCTGGATCGCCTCGTCGTCCTGCCGCAGCCCGGAGACGACGGTCGGCTCGAAGAAGTAGCCGTCGCCGAGGTCGCCGCGGCGGTTGCCGCCGGCCGACGACCGTGGCGTGCGACGGGCAGCCGGTCGATGAAGCCGGTGACCCGGGCGAGCTGGTTGGCGTTGTTGACCGGGCCGAACAGCGCGTCCTCGTCGTCCGGGCGCGCCGACCGGCGCGTGTTCGCGGCGTACTCGGCGAGCGCCGCGACGAAGTCGTCGTGGACGCCGCGCGTGCACGAGCACCCGGGTGGCGGCGGTGCAGTCCTGGCCGGCGTTGAAGTAGCCGGCGATGCGCGATGCCCTCGACCGCGGCCGCGATGTCGGCGTCGTCGAAGACGACGACGGGCGCCTTGCCGCCGAGCTCGAGGTGCACCCGCTTGAGCGTGCGGCGCGGCGCTCGCCGCGACCTCCGTGCCCGGCCCGCACCGAGCCGGTGATCGAGACCATGGCCGGGGTCGGGTGCTCGACCAGGAGGCGGCCGGTCTCGCGGTCGCCGGTGACGACGTTGAGCACGCCCGGCGGGCAGGAACTCGGCGGCGATCTCGGCCAGCAGCAGCGTGGTCTGCGGGGTGGTGTCGCTCGGCTTGAGCACGACGGTGTTGCCGGCGGCGAGCGCCGGCGCGATCTTCCACACCGCCATCATCAGCGGGTAGTTCCACGGCGTGACCTGGCCGACGACGCCGATCGGCTCGCGACGGATCCACGAGGTGTGGCCGGCCAGGTACTCCCCGGCCGCCCTGCCCTCGAGCACCCGGGCGGCGCCGGCGAAGAAGCGGAGCTGGTCGACCATCGGCGGGATCTCCTCGCTCGCGGTGAGCGCCTGCGGCTTGCCGGTGTTCTCCGACTCGAGGGCGACGAACTCCTCGGCCCGCGCCTCGATCGCGTCGGCGATGCGGAGCAGCGCGAGCTGGCGCTCGGCTGGGCGTCGTGCGCCCCAGGTCCCGAAGGCCGCGGCCGCCGCGGCGTAGGCGGCGTCGACGTCCTCGGCGCCGCGAGACCGGGGCGTGGGCCACGACCTGCGCCGGTCGCGGGGTCGACCACGTCGCTCGAGCCGGTCCGCATCGGCGCTCGACGTAGTCGCCGCCGATGAAGTTGCGCAGCGTGCGTGGGCTCGGTCACGTCAGCCTCCTCCGATCCGGTGCCGGTGCAGCGAGCACTGCGACCGGACGAGGCTAATCCGATCTATCGTCCGTGGCATACCACGAAACGTGCGCGAAGTTCGCAGAACTCACGATGTCAGAAGTGCGGATTCCGCGTCATGGGACAGGCTCGACAGGACCGTGGCCGAGCACGGCACCATGCTCCGGCGCGACGCGCACGCCGTCACGCCGGTCGACGCGATCGCGAAGCGCGATCATCGAGCTGCTCCAGGAGGACGGACGGCGCTCCTACGCCGAGATCGGCAAGGCCGTCGGGCTGTCCGAGGCCGCCGTCCGGCAGCGGGTGCAGACGCTCACTCGACTCCGGGCGTCATGCAGATCGTCGCGGTCACCGACCCGACTGCAGGTCGGCTTCACCCGCCAGGCGATGATCGGCATCCAGCACCGCCGGCGACGCGCACGCCGGTCGCCGACCGGCTCGGCGCGATGCCGGAGGTCGACTACGTCGTGATCACCGCCGGCAGCTTCGACCTCCTCGTCGAGGTGGTCTGCGAGGACGACGAGCACCTGCTCGACCTGCTGATCGACCAGGATCCGGCCGACTCGAGGGCGTGCCGTCCACCGAGACCTTCGTCTACCTGAAGCTCAACAAGCAGCTCTACAACTGGGGAACCACGATGAGCACTGCACTGACCACCGCGGGCGAGCACCTCCGACTGACCCAGGCGGCGCCGGCCGCGACCACCTGTGGATGCACTTCACCCGGCACTCGGCGTACGAGGAGCGGCGGCGCCAGGTGCCGATCATCGTCCGGGGCGAGGGCCACCACATCTGGGACGACCAGCGGCAAGCGAGTACATCGACGGCCTCGCCGGGCTGTTCGTCGTCCAGGTCGGCCACGGCCGCGAGCGAGCTGGCCGAGGCGGCCGCCAAGCAGGCCGAGGAGCTCGCGTTCTTCCCGCTCTGGTCCTACGCGCACCCGCGCGCGCGATCGAGCTCGCCGACCGGCTCGCCGGCTACGCCCCCGGCGACCTCAACCGCGTCTTCTTCACCACCGGCGGCGGCGAGGCGGTCGAGACGGCCTGGAAGCTGGCCAAGCAGTACTTCAAGCTGCACCGGCAAGCCGACCAAGCACAAGGTCATCTCCCGGGCCGTCGCCTACCACGGCACCCCGCAGGGCGCGCTGTCGATCACCGGCATCCCGCCGCTGAAGGAGATGTTCGAGCCGCTCGTCCCCGGCGCGCTTCAAGGTGCCGAACACCAACTTCTACCGCGCCCCGGAGCACCTGCGCGACGACGAGAAGGCGTTCGGCCGCTGGGCGGCCGACCGGATCGAGGAGGCGATCGAGTTCGAGGGCCCCGACACCGTCGCCGCGGTCTTCCTCGAGCCGGTGCAGAACTCCGGCGGCTGCTTCCCGCCGCCGCCCGGCTACTTCGAGCGGGTCCGCGAGATCTGCGACGAGTACGACGTGCTGCTCGTCTCCGACGAGGTCATCTGCGCCTTCGGCCGGATCGGCGACGATGTTCGCCTGCGACGACTTCGGCTACGTGCCCGACATGATCACCTGCGCCAAGGGCATGACGCAGCGGCTACTCCCCGATCGGCGCGATGATCGCCAGCGACCGGCTGTTCGAGCCGTTCAAGCAGCGGCACGACCGCGTTCGCCCACGGCTACACCTTCGGCGGGCACCCGGTCTCCGCGGCGGTCGCGCTGGCCAACCTCGACATCTTCGAGCGCGAGGGGCTCAACGAGCACGTCCAGCGAGAACGCCCCGGCGTTCCGCGCGACGCTGGAGAAGCTGCTCGACCTGCCGATCGTCGGCGACGTGCGCGGCGACGGCTACTTCTACGGCATCGAGCTGGTCAAGGACAAGCCAGACCCGGGAGACGTTCAACGACGACGAGTCCGAGCGGCTGCTGCGCGGCTTCCTGTCCAGGGCGCTGTTCGACGCCGGCCTGTACTGCCGCGCCGACGACCGCGGCGACCCGGTCATCCAGCTCGCGCCGCCGCTGACCATCGGCCAGCCCGAGTTCGACGAGATCGACGCAGTGCTGCGCTCGGTGCTCACCAGGGCGTGCGAACTGATCTAGCCAGGCTCCCGACCCGCCACGGATCGCTCAGATGCCGACGTCCTCGAGCATCTCGGTGACCAGCGCGGCGATGGGCGAGCGCTCCGAGCGGGTCAGCGTGACGTGGGCGAACAGCGGGTGACCCTTCAGCCGCTCCACCACCGCGACCACGCCGTCATGGCGACCGACCCGCAGGTTGTCCCGCTGGGCCACGTCGTGGGTGAGCACCACCCGCGAGTTCTGGCCGATCCGGGACAGCACGGTGAGCAGCACGTTGCGCTCCAGCGACTGCGCCTCGTCCACGATCACGAACGCGTCGTGCAAGCGAACGTCCGCGGATGTGGGTGAGCGGCAGCACCTCGAGCATGTCCGCGGGCGAGCACCTCGTCGATGACGTTCTTGCCGGTGACCGAACCCAGGGTGTCGAACACCGCCTGTCCCCAGGGCGACATCTTCTCGTTCTCGGTGCCCGGCAGGTAGCCGAGCTCCTGACCGCCCACCGCGTAGAGCGGACGGAACACGATCACCTTCGAGTGCTGCCGGCGCTCCAGCACCGACTCCAGGCCCGCGCACAGCGCCAGCGCCGACTTGCCGGTGCCGGCCCGGCCGCCGAGCGAGACGATGCCGACCTCCGGGTCGAGCAGCAGGTCGAGCGCGATCCGCTGCTCGGCGGAACGACCGTGGATGCCGAACACGTCCCGGTCGCCCGGACCAGGCGGACGGTGCCGTCGGGCAGTCACCCGGCCCAGCGCGGACGACGACGACCCGTGCAGCACGACGCCGGTGTGACAGGGCAGGTCGAGCGCCTCCGGCACGACCGCAGCACCTTCGCCGTAGAGGGTCTCGATCGTGGCGGGGGCGACATCCACCTCGGCCATCCCGGTCCAGCCGGAGTCGGGGGTCAGTTCATGGCGGTACTCCTCGGCGGCCAGGCCGACGGCGGACGCCTTGACCCGCAACGGCAGGTCCTTGCTGACCAGCACCACGTCGTGGCCCTCGGCGCGGTAGTTCAGCGCGACGGCGAGGATCCGGGAGTCGTTGTCGCCCAGCCGGAAGCCCGGCGGCAGCACCTCGGCCTCGGTGTGGTTGAGCTCCACACGCAGCGTGCCCTCGGCCTCGCTGACCGGGATCGGGGTGTCCAGGCCGCCGTAGCGGATCCTGCAGGTCGTCGAGGAAGCGCAGGGCGGTCCGGGCGAAATAGCCGAGTTCGGGGTGGTGCCGCTTGGCCTCCAGCTCGGTGATCACCACGATCGGCACGATCACGTTGTGCTCGGCGAAGTTGCGCAGGGCGTGCGGGTCACTGAGCAGGACGGAGGTGTCGATGACATAGGTGCGCAGGGCGAGCGCGGATTCGCGGGTGCCGGTGAACGCTGTCCTGGTCGACGTCATGGCGGTCCCTGTCCGAGCCGGATCGCCACCCGTCCGGCCCAACCGAAGTTGTCAGCCGAAGGGCACAGGCCCGGGCGCGGGCCGGCGGGTCACGCTCCAGGGAGCTGGACGACGCATCGGATGCCTCTCGTCCGGACGGGAGAGGTACCCGACCGTGATCCGAGGGTAAGCCCGCCACCGGCGCCGGTCCGGGCCCGACACGCCGTCCGCGGGGAGCGGCCGGCGATGTTCACTTTCCTGTTACAGGTTCGGCCGGAGGCGGCGGAGCAGGGCCGGCTCAACGCCCGTAACGGCGCTCCCGCTGGGCGTAGGACCGTAGCGCCCGGATGAAATCCACCTTCCGGAAGTCGGGCCATAGCGCCTCGCAGAAGTAGAACTCGCTGTGCGCGGCCTGCCAGATCAGGAAGCCCGACATCCGCTGCTCCCCCGAGGTGCGGATGATCAGGTCGGGGTCGGGCTGGCCGGCGGTGTAGAGGTGTTCGGCGATGTGGTCGATCTCGAGGGTCTCGGCCAGGTGCTGCAGGCTGGTCCCCTTGGTCGCCTCGGAGTCCAGCAGGGAGCGGACGGCGTCGCGCAGCTCCTGGCGTCCGCCGTAGGCCACGGCGACGTTCACGTGGATCCCCTCGTGGCCGGCTCCGGCCTCCTCGGCCCGTCGCAGCCGCTCGGCCATCCCCCCGGGCAGCAACGCGAGATCGCCAACCACCTGAACCCGGTGGTCCCGGGCCAGGGCGATGACGAGCCCCTCGATCACCCGCAGCAGGGGGGCCACCTCCCCGGCGGTGGAACGGGTCAGGTTCTCGGTGGAGAGCACCCACAGCGTGACCACGCCGATCCCGAGGTGGGAGCACCAGCCGACGAACTCCTCCAGCTTGTCCGCGCCGGCACGGTAGCCGACGACGAGGGGCTTGCCCGGGGCGTTCGTGCGGGCCCAGCGCCGGTTCCCGTCCGCGAGCACCGCCACGTGCCGCGGCAGGGCGGTCCGATCGAGCTGGGCGAGAAGTTGGGTCTCGTAGGCCGAATAGAGGAAGCCGAGCGGCTGTAGACGGTTCAGCGCCTCGCGCACCCGCAAGCCCAGCGACATGATGGCACCCTACCGCCGCCCCGGGACGGGCCGCCTCCCGGAAGCGCCTCGTCGCCCGTCGCCTTCGCCCGGCCCCGCCCCCTCGATCGTCGGGTCGCCCTGGTCCGCAGCCCCAGATTCCCCGACCACCTGGTACGTCCGCCCCGACGGCGGCTCGCCGGAGCAGTGCACCGGCCTGGCCGACGCGCCCTATCCCGGCAGCGGCAGCGGCCAGCCCTGCGCCTGGGACCACCCCTTCCGCGCCCTGCCGCCGGGCGGCACGCCGCGCATCGCCGGCGGCGACACGCTGATCATCGCCGCTGGCAGCTACCGGATGGGCTACGGCGCGCCCGGCGCCGACGACTGCGAGGCGGACTATCCCTGGGACTGCCACATGCCGCCCCTTCCCAGCGGCCCCGACGCGGCCCATCCCACCCGCATCCTGGGCGCCGGCTGGGACGCCGGCTGCGCCGACCCGCCCGAGCTGTGGGGCACCGAGCGGGCCGACCGCATCCTCAACCTGACCGGTTCCAGCCACGTCGAGATCGCCTGCCTGGAGATCACCGACCACTCCGGCTGCGTCGAGTTCCACGCCGACCGGCGCTGGCCTGCGAGCGCGACACCTACCCCTACGGCGACTGGGCCGCCGACGGCCTCTACGCCGAGGACGCGGCCAACGTCACCCTGCGCCATCTGGACATCCACGGCCTGGCGTCGGCGGGCGTGCACGCCGGGCGGCTCACCGACTGGACCGTCGAGGACGTGCGCATCGCCGGCAACGGCTGGGTCGGCTGGGAGGGCGACATCGACGGCGACGACTGCGAACTCCGGCACGCTGCGCTTCCGGCGCTGGACGGTGGAGTGGAACGGCTGCGGCGAGACCTATCCCGGCGGCGAGCCGACCGGCTGCTGGGACGAGAACGTCGGCGGCTACGGCGACGGCGTCGGCACCGGCGCGACCGGCGGCGACTGGATCATCGAGGACTCCGCCTTTCTGCACAACACCTCCGACGGCCTGGACCTGCTCTACCACAGCGAGGGCGGGCGCGTCGTGCTCGGACCGCGTCCGCGCCGAGGGCAACGCCGGCAACCAGGTCAAGATCGCCGGCGCGGCGACCTCACCAACAGCCTGCTGGTGGGCAACTGCGCCTTCTTCGACGGCCAGCCCTTCACCTACCACGTCGACGCCTGCCGGGCGCTGGGCAACACCCTGGAGCTTGCCTACACCGGCGGCGAGGCAGTGTCGCTCGTCAACTCGACCCTCTACGGCCAGGGCGATGGCCTGGTGGGCGGCGGCCCGCGCGAGCCGGGGCAGTGCAACGGCTCGGAGACGCTCACCGCCTGGAACAATGTCTTTCTGGGCGACACCGACTATTTCGACCCCGGCGACGTGACGTTCCTTTTCTACCAGGAGGGCTGCGGCGACCTCAAGCTCGATTCCGACTACAACATTGTCCACAGCGCCAAGAACATCGACTGCGGCGCCAGCGGCGACTACGTGAACTCGGGCGCCCACGACCTGTGCCAGGACCCGCTGCTGGCCGGCCCGCTGTCGGGCGCGGCCTACGGCCTGAAGCTGACCGCCGCCAGCCCGGCCATCGACGCCGGCACACCCGACCGGCGCGCCGGCCGTCGACCTGGAGGGCCTGCCCCGCGACGCCCTGCCCGACCTGGGCGCCTACGAGTGGCGGGCGCTGACGGCCACTCCGTCTACCTGCCGCTGACCGTCACCGCCTGTGCCGCCCGCCGGCCCGCAGCCGCCCCAGATCGCCGGCTGCGACGTGTTTCCCGGCGACAACGTGTGGAACACGCCGATCGACAGCTTGCCCGTGGACGCCAACTCGGACGCCTACGTGGCCACCATCGGCGCCAACGCCCACGTCCACGCCGACTTTGGCTCGGGCGAGTGGGACGGCGGCCCCATCGGCATCCCCTACGTCGACGTGCCGGGCACGCAGCCGCTGGTGGACGTCACCTTCGACTACGACGACGAGAGCGACCCCGGCCCCTACCCCATCCCGCCCGACGCGCCCATCGAGGGCGGGCCGCCGAGCGACGGCGACCGCCACGTCCTGGTCGTCGACCGCGACGCCTGCCGTGCTCTACGAGCTGTACGACGCCTGGCCCCAGCCCGACGGCAGTTGGGAGGCCGGCTCGGGCGCGATCTTCGACCTGGGCTCCCACGCCCTGCGCCCCGACGGCTGGACCTCGGCCGACGCGGCCGGCCTGCCGATCCTGCCCGGCCTGGTGCGCTACGACGAGGTGGCCAGCGGGCGAGATCCGCCACGCCCTGCGCTTCACCGCGCCGCAGACCCGGCGGGCCTACGTCTGGCCGGCGCGCCACTACGCCTCCAGCCTCACCGGCGCCGCAATACCCGCCCATGGGCCAGCGCTTCCGCCTCAAGGCCGATTTCGACCTCTCCGGCTTCTCGCCCGAGGTGCAGGTGATCCTGCAGGCGCTCAAGACCTACGGCATGTTCCTGGCCGACAACGGCTCGGCCTGGTACCTCTCCGGCGTGCCCGACGAGCGCTGGGACAACGACGTGCTGCACGAGCTGCACCAGGTGCCCGGCGCCGACTTTGAGGCGGTGGACGTGTCGTCGCTGATGATCGACCCCGATTCGGGGCAGGTCAATCAGCCGTGAGGGAGGCAGGAAAATGAAGCTGAGGGCAAGTCTGAGCCTGCTGCTGTTGGTCGTGCTGGCCTGCGCTGGGCAAGCGCCGGGAAAGGCTGAGCAAGCCAGCCTCGCCGCCGCCGATCCAGCTTGTGGCATCGGAGCGGTGTGTCGCTTTCTCCCCCTGGTGGGGCATAATTCGGCGGCCTCGCCCCCGCCCGGCCTGGCTGCCGTCAACGATTTCCTCTACCAGCTTCAAAACCTCAACCTGACCGCCATCGGCAACACGGCCTACGACCTGGTGGTCATGGACTATTCCGCCGACGGCGACGACGAGACGGCCATTTAGCGCCGCCCAGATCGCCGCCCTGAAAAACAGCCCCGGCGGCGCCAAGATCGTCCTGGCCTACATGAGCATCGGCGAGGCCGAGGACTATCGCTTTTACTGGCAGCGACTGGTGGCAGCCGGGCAACCCCGCCTGGCTGGACGAGGAGAATCCCGACTGGCCGGGCAACTACAAGGTCCACTACTGGGACCCGGCCTGGCAGGCCATCATCTTGAGCTACACCGACCGCCTGCTGGACGCCGGCTTCGACGGCGCCTACCTGGACATCATCGACGCCTACGAGTACTACCAGGACCAGCGGCCCACCGCCGCCCAGGAGATGGTCGACTTTGTGGCCGCCATCCGCGCCTACGCCCGCGCCAGCGACCCCGACTTTTACATCTTTCCCCAGAACGCGCCCGAACTGGCGAGCCTGGTGCCGGGCTACCTGAACGTCGTGGACGGCATCGGCCAGGAGGACATCTACTACGGCTACGACGACGACGACGAGATGACGCCGCCGGCGGTCACCGCCGAGATGGAGAGTTACCTCGACCTGTGGCAGAGGCGCCGGCAAGCTGGTGCTGACGGTGGACTATGCCACCACCCCGGCCCACGTGGACGACGCCTACGCCAAGTCGCTGGCCAAGGGCTACGTGCCGTTTGTCACCGTGCGCGACCTGGACCAACTGACCATCAATCCGGGGCACGAGCCGGACTGAAACGTGCTGCGTGGTGCGCAGTTTGACAATGTCACATTCGCTCAAATCGTGAACTTGTGGCATAAATGCCAGTATGAAAAACAATGAATCGACAACAGAAGCGTGCCACTGGGGCCTACCGCCCCTCGAGGAAATTGAACAACTGGGTGATCGCCTGGGTACCTTCTACGACAGATTTCGCGCCCTCTTGCGCACCAGCACTCGGGATACCAGCGCCTATGGTCTGGCGTACGTGAGTGGTCTGTTGCGCATGGAAAGCGAAAGGAACATGGCAGAAATCGGCCGAAAATCGGACATCTCTCCACAGAATATGCAGCACTTCATCAGCAACTCGCCCTGGTCCCGCTCAGCAGTGATTCAGGCCATTCAGCAAGATGTCCGGTGTCACCCCGAGTTTCAGTCGGATGCCGTCTTGGTTCTGGATGAAAGCGCAGAGCAGAAATCCGGGAGCCATAGTGCCGGTGCTGGTCGCCAATACAATGGACGTCTGGGCAAGGTGGAGATGAGCCAAGTGGGTGTCTTCCTCTCTTTGGTGACGCCCCGGGTAAACACTTGGATCGATGGCGAACTCTTCCTGCAAGAGCGGTGGTTCACCCCTGCTTACGCCGAGCTCCGTGAGCAAACGGGCATTCCTGAGACTCGAACCTTCCACACCAAGCCGCAACAGGGCTGGCAGATGATCCAACGAGTGCAGAGCAACGGTGTTCCCTTCGTGGCCGTGGCGATGGACGACCTGTATGGCCGCAACAACGAGCTTCGATTGCAATTGGATCAGGCAGGAATCGAGTATTATGGCGACGTTCCCGCCAACACGGTCGTCTATTTGGACAAGCCCGAGATCGTGTATCCTCTGACGAAGCGGGGCAAGCCCTCGAAACGACCGCGCATCCAGGCTCAACAGCGCTGTCAGGTCCAAGACTTGCTGAATCGTACCGGTCTGGAGCGCGCAGTCATCACCTTACGGCCGAATGAACGAGGCATGCTGCGTGCCGAGTTTGCCCGTTGCCGAGTCTGGACCGTGTACCGAGCCAAGCCTCGTCAGGAGTGGCTGCTCATCCGGCGGGATGCTGACAGAGTGACCTATGTGTTGAGCAACGCTCCTGCGAACATCTCCTTGGAACAGATGGCCTGGCGCAAGAGCCACCGCTACTTCATCGAACGCAGCAACCAAGATGCCAAGAGTGAGTTGGGCTGGGACGAGTTTCAGGCAACCAAGTACCAGGCCTGGGAGCATCAGTTGGCCTTGACCGTCCTGGTCAGTTGGTTCGTGGCCGAGACACGCCTCGACTGGATGAGCCGCTTTGCACAGGACCCGGCGCTGTTGGCCCGGTATGAGGTCGAAGTCTTGCCTCTGTTGTCGGTTGGTAATGTGCTTGAGCTGCTGCGAGCCGCGATGCCTCTGCCTCAACTCTCACCCCAAGACGCTGTTGCCTTGGTGGTTGAGCACTTGGTCAATCGAACTCGCTCTCGCAAGTCGCGTCTGCGAACGCAACTCAGCAGTCCGGAAATATGACATTGTCAAAGTAGGGAGGGAGTCTGATGCGTTTCCGAATTTGCTTCGTGGTGTTGTTTGTGCTGGGGCTGCTGTGCTCCAGGTCCGGCCCGGTCGCCGGGCAGGACTCGCCGTCCGTCCGGCGCAGCAGCAGCGCCATCGCCCTGACTGCCGACGGGGCGACGCTGCTCGTCGTCAACCCCGACTCGAACTCGCTGACGCTGGTGGACACGGCCAGCCGGGCAGTCCTGGCCGAAATCCCGGTCGGTGTGGACCCGCGCACCGTGGCCGTGGATGACCTGGGCCAGCGCGCCTACGTCGCCAATCGCGGCTCGGGCAGCGTCTCCGTCGTGGACCTGGCGGCCCGGGCCGTCGTCGCCGAGGTGGACGTCGGCTACCGGCCCTACGGCGTCGTCGTCTCTGCCGACGGCAGCCGCCTCTACGTCGCCGTCCAGGGCGCCGACCGCCTCGTCGTCCTGGACACGGCCACGCTGACCATCGTCCGCGCCATCCCCGTCGCCGACCGCCCCAGCGGCCTGGCCCTCAGCGCCGATCCTTCGGCAGGCTCAGGACAAGCTGGCGAGACCCTCTACCTGACCCACCTGCTCAACAACACCATCACCGTCCTGCCCACCGTGCGTCCAGACCCTCTACCTGCCCCTCATCCTCAAGAATGCACAAGGCACAAGGCACACGGCACAAGACTCGCCTGACCGCTTACCCCAATCTCCAATCTCCAATCTCCAATCTCCAATATCCACCTCTTCCCCGACAGCAACCTGGTCCAGTCCATCGTCCTCTCGCCCGACGGCACGACAGCCTACGTCCCCCACACCCGCTCCAACGCGAGCAACCCCGACCTCAACTTTCGACACGACCGTCTTTCCCCTGGTCTCGCTGATCGACCTGGCGACCGGCCAGCACCTGGTCGGCCAGCAGTTCGACCTGGGCACGCTGGACCCGCCGGGCGTCGGCCTGCCCTTTCGACGCCGCCGTCACCCCCGACGGCGCGGAGCTGTGGGTGGTCAACGCCGCCAGCAACGACCTGTCGGTGCTCGACCTGGCGACGCGCCAGCTCGTCGCCCACATCGAGGTCGGCGACAACCCGCGCGGCATCGTCCTCTCGCCCGACGGGGCGACGGCCTACGTCAACAACACGCTGGCGGGCACCGTGTCGGTGGTCGACACCGCCGCCTACACCGTGACCGCCGTCATCACCGTGACCGACATCCCCCTGCCGCCGATCCTGCTCAAGGGCAAGCGCCTGTTCCACACCAGCGACGATCCGCGCATGGCCAAGAACCAGTGGATCAGTTGCAACACCTGCCACTTCGAGGGCGAGCACGACGGCCGGACCTGGACCTTTGGCTTTGCCGGGCCGCGCAACACGACCAGCCTGTTGGGCATGATCGAGACCTATCCCCTGCGCTGGTCGGGCGAGTGGGACGAGTGCGCCGACGCCGAGTTTGCCAACCGCAAGGAGAACTTTGGCAGCGGCCTGGTCGAGACGCATGAACTGCGCCATCTCGCCGCCCGACTGCGTGCACCAGCCGCCCAACCAGGGACGCGCCTACGACCTGGACGGCCTGGCCGCTGTTCCTCGACTCGCTGGCCGCGCCCCTCAGCCCGGCCCACGCCCACGGCGAGCCGCTGACCGCCGCCGAGCTGCGTGGCCAGGCCCTCTTCCTCGATCCGGCCCTGGGCTGCGTGCGACTGCCACCCGCCGCCGCTCTACACCGACCACCAGCAGCACGACGTGGGCACCGCCACGCCCGACGAGCAGCATCGGCCCCGACTACGACACGCCGACGCTGCGCGGCCTGTAGGACTCGGCGCCCTATTTCCACGACGGCAGCGCCGCCACGCTCTACGATGCCCTGCACCCGGCCCACGCCCGGCAGCGAGCACGACGTGAGCGCCCTGCTGACCGAGGCCGAGATTCAGGACCTGATCGCTTTTCTGCTGGCCCTGCCCTTTGAGAAATGAGGAGGTTTCCCGATGCGTAGTCTCACCCTGTTCTGCCTGGTAGCCATCCTGACCCTGTCGGTGGCGCCCATCCACGCCCGCCCCGATTCCCTGATCCCCGATTCCCCGATCACCATCTCCGGCACCGTCACCGGCCCCGGCGGCCCGGTCGCCGGCGTCTGGATCGGCGTCGGCTCGCCCCAGGATTGGCAGGAAACGACGACCAACGCCGGCGGCTTCTACAGCGTCACCCTCCAGACCGACGGCCAGGTGTGGTTTCACGTCCGCCCCGACCTGGCCACCCGGCTGACCCAGGCCAACCGCTGGCGCGGCGACGCGACCGCCGATTTTACCCAGAACTTTACGCTGACCAACGGTTTTCTGCTCGACGTCGGGATCACAGTCGGCGGCGCGCCCCTGACCGAGCCCCTTGGCCTGGAGGTGCAGCCCCTGATCGAGCCACTGCGCGGCGAGTGGTGGTACCAGCTCGATTGGGACGAGGCCACGCAGCGCCAGCGGGCCGTGCTCCCGCCCGACGTCTACTATGTCACCGCCCACAACCCGCCCGCCGGCTACCTACGACACCACCCAACCCTTCGACCTGCGCGCCGCCGACCTGAGCGCCGACCTGGCCGCTCAACACCAGCTACGTCCATCCCATCCCCTACGACCCGCCCGTCGCCTCCATGATCACCGTCGGCCCGCCCGATGGCCTGGGCGAGGCGACCGTCACCGGCGCGCCCGGCGCGGCCCTGCCCCTGGCCCACGTCCTGCTGGTCAACCTCAACTCGACCCACCAGGCCCACACCATCTCCGAGGCCGACGGCAGCTTCTCGGCGCGCATCTATGCCCCGCCCGGCTCGGCGCTGATGGTCAAACACGGCCCGGCCAGCCACCGCTGGAACGACCTGGAGATGGGCCTGTCCGAAGGCGTCAACCCCTTCCCGGGCACCATCCTCAACGTGCCCCACACCCACGCCGGCGGCGACCTACGAGACTGCCCTTTGCCGCTGCCGGCGGCCTCGATCATTCATGCCGACGACCCCGGCGAAACCCGCAACTATGTCGGCGCGGCCTGGGCGCATCACCGGCACCGTCGGCCCGGTCGTCGTCGACGGCGAGTGGACGCGGGTGCTGACCGGCACCTACGAGGGCCAGACCGTGCCCGGCCTCTACCTGGGCGGCCTCAACTGGACCCATCCCGCCCTGGGCGACCTGGACGCCGACGGCGACGCTCGATCTGCTGGTCGGCGAGCAGTCCGGCCGCCTGGTGCTCTACCGCAACAGGGCACCGCCGTTCGCCGGACTGGACGTTCGAGACCGGCGAGCTACGCCGGGGTGAACACCGGCGGCTGGGCCTATCCGGCCCTGGCCGACGTCGACCGGCGACGGCGCGCTCGACCTGTTCGTCGGCAGCGGCGACGGCCATGTGCTCGTCTACTACAACGAGGGCACGCCGCAGACCCGCCTGGCCCGCCTCGCCCGACGAGACCCTGCCCGCCGGCGAAAACGCCGCCCCGGCCCTGGACGACCTGGACGGCGACGGCGACCTGGACCTGGTGGTCGGGCACAGCGGCGGCACGCTGTACCTTCTACCGCAACACCGGCACGCCGACCGCCCCCGCCTGGACGCATGCAGACCGACGCCTACGGCGGCATCAACGAGCCGGGCGAGGGGCTGCAACCCGCCTTCGTCGACCTGGACGGCGACGCCGACCTGGACCTGCTGGTCGGCCTGTGCGGCCAGGTGGTCTGGTACGAGCGCGGCGGCACGGCGACCAACCCCACCTGGACCCGCCACGCCGCCGACCCCATCGGCTATGGCGGCGGCAGTTGCGGCGTCAGCCCTGGCGCCGGCGACTGGAACGGCGACGGCGCGCTCGGACCTCGTGACCGGCGAGCACTGGGGCGGGCTGCGTTTCTTCAGCGGCGGGCCGCCCACCTGGAGCGAGACGACCGTTGCCCTTCCCCTTCGAGCTGGCCGGCGACAGCGCCCCGGCCCTGGCCGACTGGGACGACGACGGCGACCTGGACCTGCTGGTCGGCCAGGTGTGGGGCAACGTCCAGCAGTACACCAACGTCGGCAGCGCCGCCGCGCCCGACTGGCGGGACGACGGCGTGCTGCTGACCCTGCCCTGGACCAACCACCCCCACGCCTTCCCCGCCCTGGCCGACATCGACGGCGACGACGACTACGACCTGTTTGTCGGCGAGGGCGGCTGGCAGGGACCCGGCGCCGGCGGCAACATCCACTACTACCAGCAACGACGGGCACGCCGGCAGTCGCCCAACTGGTCGCTGGTCACCGACAACTGGCTGGGCCTGGACGTGGGCGGCTGGAGCACGCCCGTCTTTGCCGACATCGACGCCGACGGCGACCTGGACCTGTTCGTCGGCGACGAGGCGGGCACGCTGACCTTTGTCGAGAACACCGGCACGCCGACGGCGCCCGCCTGGGCCGCGCCCGTCCAGCCCTACGCCGGCCTGCACCTGGGCGAGTACAGCGCCCCGGCCTTTTTCGACGTGGACCACGACGGCGACCTGGACATGCTGGTCGGCCAGGGCGACGCGGTCGGAGACCGGCTGGCCTACGTGCGCAACGTGGGCACGGCCAGCAGCCCCGCCTGGGAGTTGGTGACCACCCAGTATCCCGGCCTCGCACGCCGGCGAGCACGCCGCGCCCGCCGCCGCCGATCTCGACGGCGACGGCGACGCCGACCTGCTGCTCGGCGACGGGCGACGGTGGCCTGCGACCTCTACCGCTACGAGGGACCGGGCGCGCCGCCCCAGCCGGGCGCGACCTACGCTCCCGGCGATTTGCTCCAGGTCGAGGGCACGCTGCGCCTTTACAGCCCGGCCATCGACGCCGGCACCGACCTGGAGGCCATCGAGGTCCACGGCTGGCCGGGCCTGCTGATGCTCTTTGACGGCGAGGGCCGCGCCCTGCCCGCCGAGAACTATTTCATGTCCACGCTGCTGACGCCCACCGGCTTTCCCATCCAGGGCGTGCCGGCGGCGCGGGTGGGCATCGAGGGCCACGTCGCCCCCGAGAACTTGCACTACGCCGGCGGCCACGCCGTCGAGGGCGACATCGCCGTGACCCTGCAACTGCCCGAGGACCTGCCGCCGGGCATCTACCGCCCGATGATCTGGTTCGACGTCACCGGGGTGCCGACCAGCACCCAGTGGCTGGCGGCCAACGTCACCTACCACACCTTTGGGCCGACCGAGGCCGCCCTGCCGCCCATCACCGTCGGGCAAGTGGCCAACTGCCCAACTCTGATCTGGCGGCTGCTGATGGACGACTTTGTGCAGGGCACGCGGGGCACCGGGGCGCGGGAGGACGAGGGGACCTTTGAGCTGGCCTCGCAGATCGTCTCCCAGGGCGCGCCCTTCTACGTCCCGCCCGTCGACGCGCGCAGCGGCCAGCCCATCGCCTACCGGCTGGAGCCGTTTCTGCCCATGATCTCCTTCACCGACCGGCGGATGCCCACCCCGCCGCTGCTGCCCTTCGACCTGCCCGGCGGCGAATCTGGCCGTGACGATCCGCAAACCGGATGGCACCCTGGTCGATCTGGGCTGCGAGCCCTTTGCCCAGTCGTTCAACCGCACCAAGACCACCCGCCTGGGCAGCGATCTGAACGGCGGCACGGTCCAACTGGAGGACGTCTACTCGCTGCAAGCCGCCTCCGACCGCTTTCGCCTCACCTTTGAGCAGTACGGCCACCACGTCGTCACCCTGACCGGCAGCGTCGAGGACCTCTGGGGCAATACCTACAGCGGCGGCGGCACCTATGACCTGTGGGTCGCCGAGCCGCTGGACATCGACCCCGGCGTGCTGCCCGGCACGCCGCTGGCCGTGGGCGATGCCTTCAACCCGACGCTGCAACTCTATCCCCGCGTCCCGGCGGACGTCACCCTGACCCTGACCCTCTACCCCGACTCCGACCCGGCCCAGGCCCAGGTCCACACCCGCACCGGCACCGCCAACCGCTTCGGCGTACTTTGCCGGCCTGCCAATACCCAATCTCCAATCTCCCATTTCCTCACCCCGGCGAATACCGCGTCGACCTGACCGCCCGCTACACCGACCCTGACGGCACCCTCTACATGGGCGCGATGACCTGGGGCGGCGTGGTCATGACCCCTGACGCCGAAGCCGATCTGGTCGCCCACGGCCGGCGCGGGCTGGACAGCCTGCAATACATCCCCAACCACTGGTTCGTCGCCAGCCGCGACCTGACCATCCCCGCAGGCGCCATCTCGCACACCTGGAACCCCTACTACAACGGCGACATGCTCTGGACGCGCATGAGCGACGGCCCCTGCGGCGGCGACTCGCTGCTCCTCGGCGCCAGCGTGCAGGACACCGTCGGCGTCGTCGAGGCCGCCATCGCAGACCCGCTTCGAGCGGATGCATCCCGAGCTGGCCCCGCCCGGCAGTTTCGAGGACCGGGTGGCCGTGGGCGAGCTGCCGCTGTTTATCAGCACCCGCTCGGGCCGCTCGCCGCTGCATCGGACTCCCGGCGACGTGGACCAGATCGCCTACAGCTACCGCTCCTCGCAGCGGCCCGGCGTGCGCGTCCGCGAGGTGGTGGCCGAGGACAACCAGAGCGGCGGCTACTGGCGGCTGGACACGCTCTACGACGACCAACTGGGCGTCGGCGTTCTGGGCGACCAGGTCAACGATTTCAAGTTCCAGTACGTCGGCGCCGTCTACCGCGACCTGGAGAGCGGGCGCAACGAGTACCTGGGCGCAGGGCACCGGCTGGATCTTCATCCCCGACGACGATCCCGACCGGCAGCCGGGTCATGCCGCCCTTTGCCGGGTCTGGAACGGCGGCTGGACGGCCGAAGGCGGCCCGATCCTGACCCTCAAGGGCGAGGACGTGCACATCTTTATCCTGCCCACCGGCGTGCGCCCCGGCGCGGTGCTGGAGGTGGGCGACACCTTCCGCTTTGCCGGTCACATCATGCCCACGCTGGACAGCCAGGTCGGCCGTGACCGTCACCGCGCCCAGCGGCGCAGCGCATCTGGTGGGCGGCCAGGCCAACCGCGTCGGCTACTTCTACGATCCCGCCGACGATTTCGCCGTGACCGAGCCGGGCCTGTGGTCGGTGGACGTGCGCGTCTGGCACGAGGGGCGCATCGGCGCCGGCGAGCTGGTCCTGTGCGCCACCGATCCGGCCCCTACCTGCCCCTCGGGCGACGTGCTGGGCAGCGAGGGGGGCCGCTACTGGTTCTACGTCGTGCCGCGCGGCAGCGCAGCGCCTGGACGTGTCCTCGCCGTCGCCCGGCTTTCTGACGTTCGACGGCGAGGTGACGCCCATCACCATCAGCGGCGCGCTGCCCGCCGGGCTGAGCGGCGCGACGGTGGACTACACCATCAGCATGCCCGGCTACATCCTGGAGCACGGCCAGGCGACGATCCAGGGCGACAGCTACCGAGATCGTCTTTGATCCGGTGGCGCTGCAGCGCAGACTTTCCCAACCTGGACCTGGTCGGCCGCGACGAGCCGGCGCGCCGGGCCTGGCCGATACCTTTTCCATCGGCCTGCTGCTGCACGGCCAGAGCGGCGGCGAGGCACGGTCTACCGGGCCAACACGATCACCATCCAGGGCGAGCAGGTCTTCGTCGGCGACGCGCGTGCCAGCCGACCACGACGGCCGATCTACCTGCCCCTGGTGCTGCAAAGGAGGCTGACAGACGATGACAGCCTGCGATGCGCTAGAGCGTTGCAGGATGTCTGGCTCGCTGGTGTGCTGGCCTCTGCTGCCGTGGCTATGCCTCGCCTGGGCCTGGTGCTCGCACGGCCAGGCCGCTGGCGCCCGGCGGCCTCGGTCAGCGGGCGTGGTCGTCGACGCCGAGCGGGCCCGGTGGCCGGGGCCACGGTGCGCTGGCGGGCCACCGACCACGCCACCACCACGGCGCCCGACGGCCGGTTCAGCCTCGGCGGCGCTGCCCGAAGGCCAGGAGATCGAGATCACCGCCTGGGCCGATGGCTACTACATCGCCAGCACCCACGTCACGCCCACCGTCGGCGGCATCACCCTCACCCTGCGGCCCTACCACCGGCAGGATCATCCCGACTACGCCTGGACCTCGCCCATCAGCGGCACCTCGGCCGGGGCCTGCGGCAACTGCCACCCGATGATCGTCTCCCAGTGGATCACCAACGCCCACGGCGGGGCCGTCTCCAACCCGCGCTTCTACAGCCTGTACAACGGCACCGACCTGAGCGGCACGCTGCCGGTCGGCCCCGGCTACCTGGACGATTTTCCCGGCACGGCGGGCACCTGCGCCAACTGCCACGCGCCCGGCTGCGGGCGTCGACGGCTACCTGACCACCAACATGAACGACGTGCGCGACGTGATCACGGCCGGCATCCACTGCGACTACTGCCACAAGATCGGCGGCGTCTACCTGAACCCGGCGACCGACTCGGTCTATGCCAACGTGCCCGGCGCCCAGAGCCAGCGCCTGCTCCGCCCGCCGCCGGGCGACAATATCTTTTTCGGCCCCTACGACGACATCCACGATCCCGACACCTACCTGCCGGTCATCTCCGAGAGCCGCTTCTGCGCGCCCTGCCACCAGTTCAGCTTCTGGGGCACGCCGATCTACGAATCGTACGACGAGTGGCTGGCCAGCCCCTACGCCGAGGCGGGGATCACCTGCCAGGACTGCCACATGCCGCCCACCGGCGACACCTACTTTGCCCTGCCCGAGGTGGGCGGGCTGGAGCATCCGCCGGAGACGATCCCCTCTCACCTGCAGCTCGGCGCGACCAGTCGTCGAGCTGCTGCAGAACACGGTGACGCATGACCCTGCACGGCGGAGCAGGTACGGCGACGCGGTCTCGGTGACGGTGACCATCACCAACACCGAGGCCGGGCACCACGTGCCCACCGACTATCCGGGCCGGCACCTGATCCTGACGGTGGCGGCCGAGGACGGGCAGGGGCAAGCCCTGCCCCTACAGGCGGGGCCGACTCGTGCCGGAGTGGGGCGGCGCGCAGGCCGGGCTGCCGGGCAAGGCCTTTGCCAAGGTGCTGCGCGACGTGCAGACCGGCGAGGCGCCGGTGGTCAGCTACTGGAAGCAGGCCCTCATCGTCAGCGACAACCGCATCCCGGCGCTGGGCAGCGATCGATCGGTCTACACTGTTTGCGGCGCCGCCGGGCGGCGGTCCGGTGACGGTCGCGGCCGAGCTGCGCTTCCGGCGCGCCTTTCAGGCGGTGATGGACGCCAAGGTTGGAACGAGCCGGACATCGTGATGGAGCAGGTTGAGGTGACACTGCCGTAGATTTTCATCATGCGAGTCGTGCAAATTTGACAGAAACTTCCGGATTGTGGTATCATAGCGACCCGTAGATTGAAGTAAGAATCTGGCTGGATCACAAACGGATGAGCGCCCAGGGTTTTACGAATCTGGGCGCTCTTGTTGTGTAAGGGCCAAGTTTAGGAGAAATAAATTGACTACGAAACTACGAATTATGCCCCTCGGCGGCCTGGGAGAAGTGGGCAAGAACATGACGATCATCGAATATGGCCGCAACATCCTCGTCATCGACGCGGGCATGATGTTCCCCGAATCGGACATGCTGGGCGTGGACTATATCCTCCCCGACTGGGACTATTTGCGCGACAAGAAGGACCTGGTGCGCGCCATCCTCATCACCCACGGGCACCTGGATCACATCGGCGCGCTGGCTCACTTCTTGGAAGAGTTCGACGTGCCGGTGTATGCCACGCGCCTGACGCGGGGCTTGATCGAGGTCAGGCTCAAGCGGGAGCGGCATGCTGGAGCGGACCGACGCTGCACACCTACGCCGCCGGCGACGTGATCAACATCGGCCCGTTTACCATCGAGCCCTATCACGTCTGCCACTCCATCCCCGATTCGGTGGGGCTGGGCATCACGACGCCGGCGGGCCTGATCGTCCACAGCGGCGATTTCAAGTTCGATCACACCCCGGTGGATGGCTGGCCCACCGACCAGGCCAAGCTGGCCGAGTTCAGCGAGCGGGGCGTGCTGGCGCTGCTCTCGGACAGCACCAACGCCGACCAGCCCGGCTCGACCCCGTCGGAGGCGGTGCTGGACGATGCCTTTCACCAGATCATGCGCGAAGCGCCTGGCCGGCTGATCATCGCCACCTTTTCGTCGCTGATCTCGCGCGTCCAGCAGGTGGTGAATGTGGCCCAGCGACACAAGCGCAAGATCGCCATCGCCGGCCGGAGCATGGTCGAAAACACCGAGATGGCCCGCGAGTTGGGCTATCTCGACATCCCCGACGACATGCTGGTCAGCCTGGACGAGGTCGACAGGCTGCCGCCCCAGCAGGTCGTCATCATGGCCACCGGCTCGCAGGGCGAGCCCATGGCCGTGCTGAACCGCCTGGCGACCGACAGCCATCGCTCGCTGCAGCATCCAGGAGGGGGACACGGTGCTGCTCTCGTCGCACACCATCCCCGGCAACGAGGAGACGACCCACGGCGTCATCAACCGCCTCTTTCAGCGGGGCGCGGACGTCTACTATGGCGCCCTGGCCCAGGCGCACGTCTCGGGCCACGCCAGCCAGGAGGAGCTGAAGCTGCTGATCAACCTGCTCCGCCCGCGCTTCTTTGTGCCCATCCACGGCGAGCTTCGCCACCTGGTGCAGCACGCCAAGCTGGCCCACGAACTGGGCATCGCCAAGAAGGACATCGCCGTGGTCGAAAACGGCTACCCGCTGACCTTTGATGGGGAGCGGATGCAGATCGGCAAGCGAGTGCCCGGCGACTACGTCTTTGTCGATGGCTCGCTGGTGGGCGAGGTGGGACCGACGGTGATGCGCCAGCGGGACGAGCTGGCCCAGAGCGGTTTTGTGACCGCCGTTGCCCGCTACGACCGCCGGGCGGGAAAGCGGTGGGGCAGCCGCGCATCATCACCCGTGGCTTTGTCTACGTGCCCGATGCGGAGGACCTGCTGTCCCGGGCCGAGGACGTGGTCCGCTCCGCCGCAGTCGGGCGGCGGGGCACGGCGCCGGCCAAGGTGGAGGAAAAGGTGAGCAGGCGCTGTCCAACTTTTTCTACCAGGAAACCAGGCGCAAGCCGGTGGTGACGGTGGCGCTGGTAGAGGGCTAACGGGCGCCGATTCTGCTCATGCCTCCCCCACGTACCAATCTACGCACTGTAGGTCGTTGAGGCCGTGTCGCCGCCGCGTCCCGTCCAGTCGGTGTGGAAGAATTCGCCGCGCGGCCGGTCGATGCGCTCGTAAGTGTGGGCGCCAAAGTAGTCGCGCTGGGCCTGGAGCAGGTTGGCCGGCAGGCGTGCGTTGCGATAGCTGTCATAGTACGCCAGCGCGCTGCTGAACGCCGGAACCGGGATGCCGTGGGTCACGGCGGCGGCCACCACCTTGCGCCAGGCTGCCTGGCTGCGAGTCGATGGCCTCTTGGAAGTAGGGCGCCAGCAGCAAGTTGGCCAGAGCGTGATTGGCGTCGTAGGTTTCCTTGATCCGCTCCAGGAACTGGGCGCGGATGATGCAGCCCTCGCGCCACATCAAGGCGATGCCGCCGAAGTCGAGCTCCCAGTCGTAGCTCGGCGGCCGCCATCTTCAGCAGTTGGAAGCCCTGGGCGTAGGAGCAGATCTTGCTGGCGTAGAGCGCCTGGCGGATCTCCTCGACGAATGCCTCGCTGGTCGCCGTCGAACCGGGGCGCCGGGCCGCCCAGGATTTGGCTGGCGGCCACCCGCTCCTCCTTGAGGGCCGACATGAAGCGGGCAAAGACGGCCTCGGCCACGGTGGGCGCCGGGGTGCCCAGATCCAGGGCGCTGACGCTGGTCCACTTGCCGGTGCCCTTTTGGCCGGCCGTGTCGAGGATCATGTCCACCAGCGGCTCGCCGGTCTCCTCGTCCTTGTAGGCCATGATGTCGCGGGTGATCTCGATGAGGTAGCTGTCCAGCTCGCCCTCGTTCCAGTCTCCGAAGACCTGGTGCATCTCGGCCGGCGTCATGCCCAGCAGATGCTTCATCAGAAAGTAGGACTCGGCGATCATTTGCATGTCGCCGTACTCGATGCCGTTGTGCACCATCTTGACATAATGGCCCGCGCCGTCGCTGCCTACCCAGTCGCAGCAGGGCGTCGCCGTCGGCCACCTTGGCGGCGATGGCCTGGAAGATCGGCTTGACGTGGGGCCAGGCCGCCGGGCTGCCGCCGGGCATGATGCTCGGGCCCGTGGAGCGCGCCCTCCTCGCCGCCGGAGACGCCGGTGCCGATGTAGAGCAGCCCCTTGTCCTCCAGGTAGCGGGTGCGGCGGATGGTGTCGGGGAAAAAGCTGTTGCCGCCGTCGATGACGATGTCGCCCGGCTCCAGGTGCGGCAGCAGCAGCTCGATGAAATCGTCCACCGGTTGCCCGGCCTTGACCATCAGCATCGCCTTGCGCGGCCGGGCCAGCGCCGCCACAAACTCCTCGATGCTGTGCGTACCGACGATGTTCCTGTCGGCGGCTCGACCGCTGACAAAGTCGTCCACCTTGCTGACCGTGCGGTTGAACACCGCCACGGTAAAGCCCTTGCTCTCCATGTTCAGAATCAAGTTCTCGCCCATGACGGCGAGGCCGATCACGCCGATGTCTGCTTTTTTCATGTTTTACTCCCATCAAGCACAAGCCGTGTCGCCACGGAGCTGGTTGCTGTGCGATAGAATCCCTTGGAATCCCCCGTGTGTCTGTAAACTGTCATACGCCGCCGAAGGCGCGAATCCGCCGTCCACCGGCACGACGATGCCGGTGACGAACGCCGACGCCGGCGACAGCAACCAGAGCACCGTGCCGAGCAGGTCCTCGGGATCGCCAAAACGACCCATCGGCGTGTGGTCGATGATCGTCTGGCCGCGCGGCGTCAGCTTCCCGGTCCTCTCGTCGGTCAGCAGGAAGCGGTTCTGCTCGGTCAGGAAAAAGCCGGGGGCGATCGCGTTGACCCGGATGCGCGGCGAGTATTCCTGGGCCAGGTGCACCGCCAGCCACTGGGTGAAATTGCTCACCGCCGCCTTGGCCGCCGAATAGGCCGGGATGCGGGTCAGCGGGCCGGAAGGCGTTCATCGACGAGACGTTGAGGATCACGCCCTCGCCCTGCTCGGCCATGCGCCGGCCGAACACCTGGCTGGGCAGCAACGTGCCCAGAAAGTTCAGGTCGAACACCCACTGCACCGCGTCGGGCGGCAGGTCGAAAAAGCCAGAGTCGGCGCTGGTGGTGGCCTGCGGTTTGTTGCCGCCCGCGCCGTTGATCAGGATGTCCACCCGGCCAAACGCCGCCAGGACCTGCTCGGCCGCCGCCTCGATGCTGGCTTTGTCCAGCACGTTGCACTGGACGGCCAGCGCCGCGCCGCCGGCGGCCACAATCTCGATCGGCCACCCGCTGCGCCGCCTCGGGAAACAGGTCCAGCACGGCCACCCGCGCCTCGGCGCGGCCCAGCGCCCGGCTCATCGCGCCGCACAGCACGCCCCCGCCGCCGGTCACCACTGCTACCTTGCCTGCCAATCCAAACATTTCGGTCAGATACTTCGTCATTTCTCATTTTTCATTTCCTCGTTCTCAACCGTCACCCCCGGCGCGACTTCAGGCCGGTAGATGGCCGATGCGCCCGCCTGCGACCAACGCCTCCTCCAGCGGCGAGGCATCCGGCCAGGGCCAGAGGGCGATGATCGTGCCGCCGTCGCCGGCGCCGGCCAGCTTGGCGCCCAGCGCGCCGGCCTCCAGCGCCGCCGCGATCAGCCGCTCGTTCGACTCGCCCGAGCCGCCCAGGTCGCGCTGGATGGCGTGGTTCTCGTTCATCAGCCGGCCCAGCAGCGGCCAGTCCTCAGCGAGCAGCGCCTTCTTGCCCGTGCGCGCCAGCTCGGTGATGCGCTCGTAGCCCTGGACCACCGCCGGCTCGCCCTCCAGCCAGCGCTCGCGCAGCGGCTTGTGCACCGCGCTGGAGGAGTGCTGCACGCCGGTAAAGCCCAGCACAAAGGGCAGCTCGTTGGCACGTAGGAGCGCCAGCGGCTCGACGGTGGCGAACAGCTCGGCCTCGGCCTGGCGGTAGAACTGCTTGCCGCGAAAATCCATATAGTTCAGGCCGCCAAAGGTGCACATGTAGGCGTCCTGGTAGCCGCACACGACCTTGAGATAGTTCAACTCGATGTAGCGCGCCCGCTCGGCCACGCGGTAGCAGGTTGGGATGTTCGCCCTGCCAGGCCAGCAGCGCCCGCAGCAGGGCCACCATCAGCGCCGTCGAGCCGGCCAGCCCGCTGCGCAGCGGGATCTCGCTCTCGTAGCGCACGCGGCAAGCCAGTGGGCGGCAGGTCCGCAAGTATAGTCGAGCACCGCCCGCGCCACGTCGAAATGATCGCCCTGGGGTCGCAGGTCCTCCCGGCCCGTCGATGCGACACTCCTGGCCAGCGGTCTCCAGGACCAGGTCAGACGCGCTGCGACACCGTCACCCGCGCGCGCATGCCCACCGAGCAGGAGAGCACCGCGCCGCCGTACATGTCGGTCGGATTGCCGATGATGCCGCAGCGGCCCGGCGCCGAGCAGACGATCCGGCGTTCGTTAGAGCTCATAGGCTTTCTGCTTGATGTATTTGCGCACCAGGTAGCCGTAGCGCTCGTCGGCCAGGGCAAAGTCGATGAAGGTCTCGAAAATAGCTCTCGAAATTGCCCACGTCGTAGCGGCGCTGGTTCGGCTGCCAGCGGCCAGGCGTAGACCGGTTGCCCCAGCTGGATCAGTTGCCGGATCGCGTCGGAGATCTGGATCTCGCCCCGTGCGGTCGGGCAGGGTGCGGTTCAGCGCCTCGAAGATGGCCGGGCTGAACACGTAGCGGGCGGCCACGGCCAGGGTGGAGGGCGCGCTGCCGCGCGGCGGCTTTTCGACGATGTCGGTCATGGCCACCGGCTCGCCGGCGGGCGGCTCGGCGCCGTCGATGCTGACGATGCCGTAGCGGTAGGTCTCGTCGGCGGGCACCTGCTCCACGGCGACGATGGCCGCGGCGCCCAGGTCGCGATGGGCCGGCATCATGGCTCGCAGCGGCGCCGCCGGGTCGTCGGCGGCCAGGATCGAGTCGCCCAGGGCGACCACGCAGTCGTCGCCGTCGGCAAACTCGGCGCCCAGCGAGATGGCGTGGCCCAGGCCCTTGGGCGCGCTCTGGCGGGTGTAGAAAAAGCGCGAGCTGCCCTCCAGGTAGGTCAGGTCTGGCCAGGAGCGCCTCGTTGCCGGCCTGCTTGCAACGCCGAGGCGAGCAGCGGGTCCACGTCGAAATGGTCCTCGATGGCCCGCTTGCGCCGCCCGGTGACGATGAGCATCTGGCTCAGGCCGGCGGCCTGCAACTCTTCGACCACGTACTGGACCACCGGCTTGCGGCCCACGGGCAGCATCTCCTTGGGCTGCGACTTGGTGGCCGGCAACAGGCGGGTGCCCAGCCCGGCGGCGGGCACGATCGCTTTGGTGATCGGTTGGGTCATGGGTCTCTTCTCCCTGTCGAACTCTAAAGGTTTCCGCGCCTTTGGGGTCTTGTCTGCTCCTCGAATCTGTAGGCCCGCCTGGCCAGGCGATAGGCTGCGTCGAAGGCCATCTCGCGCGCATCCTCCTCGTCCACGACGCCGCGCACCACCAGCCCGGCCAGCCAGTTGCAGCTCGACCCGCCGCCACAGGTCGTGCCGGGCCGGGATCGAGGGAAAGGCCCGCGTGTCGTCGTTAAAGCCCACCGTGTTGTACAGGCCCGCCGTCTCCATCACCTGGTCGAAATAGCGCCGCATGCCGTTGAGGCTGTCGTGGAACCACCACGGCGGGCCCAGCTTCAGCGCCGGGTAGTGGCCGGCCAGCGGCGCCAGCTCGCGCGTGTAGGTCGATTCGTCCAGGGTAAAGACGATGAGCGTCAGCCGCGGGTCGTTGCCGTAGTGGTTCAGCAGCGGGCGCAGGTTGCGGGTGAACTCGGCCTGGAAGGGGATGTCGCAGCCCATGTCCGGGCCGAACCGCTCAAAGAGCGCCTGGTTGTGGTTGCGGCAGGAGCCAAAGTGGACCTGCATCACCAGCCCGTCCTCGATGCTCATCCGCGCGCTCTCCATCAGCATGTGGCCGAAAAAGCGCGCTGCGTCCTCGGGGGTGGCCTCGCCGCGCAGCGCCCGCTGCAAGAGGGCCTCGGCCTCGCGGTCAGAGCAGCTCGCCTGTCGCCAGCGTGGTGCCGTCGGTGTCGGTGGCGATGGCGCCCATCTCTTTGAAAAAGGCCCGCCGCTCCTCCAACGCCTGGACCAGCGCCCGGTAGGAGTTGACCTCGATGCCGGTCACCTCGCTCAGCCGCTCGACGTGCTGCCTGCCAGCCGGGCCGCAGCAGATGGACCACGTCGTCGGGGCGGAAGGTGGGCCGCACGTCGCCGCCCCAGCCCGAGGCGCGGATGGCCTGGTGGCTGGGCCAGCGTGTCGGTGGCGGAGTCGGTGGTGCACAGCACCTCGATGTTGAACCGCTCGAACAGGGCGCGGGGCCGGAACTCGGGCGTGGCCAGCTGGGCTTCGATCTGGTCGTAGATGGCCTGGGCCGTCGCCCCGGTCAGTTTGTCCTCGATGCCGAAGACCTCGTGGAACACGTAGGCCAGCCAGATGCCGGTCGGCGTGCCGCGAAAGAGGTAGAAATGCTCGGCAAAGGTCTGCCAGATCTTGCGGTGATCCGGCTCGCCGCTGCCCGCGGGGCACGCCCAGCGCCGCCAGCGGCACGCCCTGGGAGTAGAGCATCCGAAAAACATAGTGGTCGGGGATGATCAGCAGGTCGGCGGGCGTGCCAAAGGTGGCGTCCTCGTCGGCAAAGAGGCGCGGGTCCACGTGGCCGTGGGGGCAGACGAGGGGCAGGCCGGCCACCGACTCGTACAGCTCGCGGGCGATGCGCCGCTGGGCCGGATCGGGGTCAAAGTATCGATCTTGAGCGAGATACCACTTTGTCATACACAAGCCTCCACCTACTCTCCTCCCCAGAGAGGAGAGGGCCGGGGTGAGGGGCATTGTGCACTGGGTGTAGACTTCCCCCTCCCCCAACCGACCGTTGGTCGGCCCCCTCCCCCGAGGAGGGAGTGTTACCCTCTCCCCACGGGGGAGAGGGTGCGCAGTTATGGCTGCGCCTTGATCAGCCGCCGGTACCAGTGGCGGCTGGCCTTTCAAACCCCAGGCTGTTGGCTCTGTCAACAACGCCTCCTGGATTGTAGCACAGGATGCCTCTGTCTCAAAGCTGAGCCGGGGCAGATGAGCAATCTCTGGCGAGAGAGTGGTGTGGACTGGTTTGACAAACTTTGCCATTTCGTTTATTATGCTCACCTGTTTTTTGCAAATTCACAGACCAAGGAGGCTAGATGAACGCACGTAAGGCAGTTTCCCTCGTGAGCCTGATGTTTCTCGTCGGGCTGTTGGTGCCAAACCTGTCGGTGGGCGCAGCCAGCCCAGCGCCAGACGGTCCAGTCCAGGTCGTCCGGGTGCCGGCGACGGCCATGTCCCGGGTGGAGGCCCTGGGCCTGACGCCCCGCCTGGCACTCGATTATGGCAGCTTCTCCTGGCTTGAACTCGACGGCCAGGACGTTGGCCGGCTTGCGGCCAACCAGATCCCCTTCGTCCTTGAGCCCGAGGCAGGGCAGCTTCGCTTTCAGGACTTTCGCTTCGACCCCCTGCGCAACGGCGAGCCGCCGCTGCCCGCCGACCTGCGCGCCGGCGGTGACGGCCCCGGCCTGCGCCTGGTCCAACTCATCGGCCCGGCACAGGACGGCTGGCTGGCCCAACTCGAAGCAGCCGGCCTGCGCCCCTTGCAGTACTATCCGCACAACGCCTACCTCGTCTGGGCGACGGCCAGCCAGGCCGAATTGGCTCAGACCCTGGACTTTGTGCGGTGGCAGGGCGCTTTCCATCCCGGCTACAAGATCAACGAAGGGCTGCGCGGGCACACGGGCCGCATCCAGAACGTAGACGTGATGTTTTACAACGACGGCAAGGTCGAAAGCACGCTGGCTGCCATCACCCAACTGGGGGGCAACGTCCTGCTTTCCTATCCTTCGCAGCCCGACCAGGCGTTTTTTGACGCCGTCGTCGAGTTGGACGCTGCGGCCCTGGCCGACGCCGCCCGGCTGAACACAGTTCTGTGGCTGGGCTACCTCAACCCCGAGCCTGCGCTGGACGACGAGATGTCGACCCAGATCATCGCCGGCAACTATGTTGCGGGCGTGCCGCAAACGGGTTACTTTGCCTGGCTGGCGGGCCTGGGCTACGACGGCAGCGGCGTCATCTGGTCGATCACCGACACCGGCGTGGACTATGATCACCCCGACCTGAGCATCGTCGGCGGTCACACCTATCCTGGCTGCCCCGCAGGTGATGGGCCGGGCGACGACCCATCGACCGGCGGGCACGGCACCCACGTGGCGGGCATCATCGGCGGCGACGCCACCGGTGGTTTTACCGACCCCGACGGCTTTTACTACGGCTTGGGCATGGCGCCCGGCTACAGCATCTTTGCCCAGAATCCCATCTGCGGCACGCAGTCGTCCTGGCCGCCGGCCGGCGGCTGGCAGGAACTCAGCAAGCAGGGCGTGTTGGGCGAGGCCATCGGCGCCAACAACAGTTGGACCAGCGGCGAGGGCACGGCCCACGGCTACCAGGCCACCGAGCGGACCCACGACTTTATGGTCCGCGACGGCAACTTTGACACGCCCGGCGCGGCCGAGCCCTACATCATTGTCTTTTCTGCTGGCAACTCGGGTCCAGGTTCGTCTACACTGACCTCGCCCAAGGAAGCCAAGAACGTCATTGTCACCGCCGGCACGCAGAACTACCGGGTCAGCGCCAACATCGACGCCATGTACAACTTTAGCAGCCGTGGCCCGGCGGTGGACGGCCGCTACGTACCGACCATCGCCACGCCCGGCCAGCAGATTGCCTCCACCCGCAACGACCTGGGCGGTTCCTGTGGCACCGCGATCGGGGGCACCGACGGCCTGTACTCCTACTGCACCGGCACCAGCATGGCCGCGCCGCACACCTCGGGCTCCATCACGCTGATCACCGAGTGGTGGCGCGACATGAACGCCGGCGCCGATCCGAGCCCGGCCATGGCCAAGGCGCTGCTCGTCAACGGCGCGGTGGACATCAGCGGCGCCCCGCCCATCCCCAACTTTGACGAGGGCTGGGGCCGCGTCAACCTCATCAACATCCTGGACAACGGCGCGATCATGCTCTACCGCGACCAGACGCACACTTTTGACAACACCGGCGAGTCGTGGACGATCAGCCTCGGCGTGCCCGATCCCAGCCAAGCCGCTCAAGGTCAGCATCGCCTGGTCCGACGCCCCCGGCGCGGTCGGCGCCAACCCGGCCCTGGTCAACAACCTGGACCTGGAGGTAGTCAACGGCGGCAATACCTACCTGGGCAACGTGTTCAGTGGCGGCTGGTCGGCGACCGGCGGCAGCCCCGATACCCTCAACAACCTGGAAAACGTCTTTGTCCAGAATCCCGGCGGCGGCGCGACCATCACCGTCCAGGCGACCAACATCGCCGGCGACGGCGTGCCCCTCAGCGGCGACGCCACCGACCAGGACTTTGCCCTGGTGTGCTACAACTGCGCCCTCCAGCCCGATTTCACCCTGACCGCGACGCCCAGCAGCCAGGAAATCTGCGCCCCGAGCGACGCCGTCTATGACGTCGAGGTGGGCAGCATCCTGGGCTATGCCGATTCGGTGATCCTCGGCGCCAGCGGCCAGCCGGCGGGCACGACGGCCAGCTTTAGCGTCAACCCGGTCACCCCGCCGGACACCAGCACGCTGACCATCGCCAACACCGGCGCGGCGGCAGCCGGCAGCTACAGCATCGACATCGTCGGCGTGGCGCCAACCAGCACCCACACCACGACCGTCGGTCTCGACCTCTACAGCGCCGTGCCGGGGGCCGTCACCCTGATCTCGCCCGCCGACGGAGCCACCAACCTCTCGCTGGCGCCCACCTTCGAGTGGACGGCAGCCAGCGGAGCGGCGACCTACGACCTGGAGGTGGCTACCGATCCGGGCTTTGGCAACGTGGTCTACTCGGCGAGCGTGGCGGGTACGAGCCACGACCTGGCCGGCGCCCTGGATCCCGACACGACCTACTACTGGCGGGTCAGCGGCCAGAACGCCTGCGGGGCGGGCAGCTACTCGGCGACCTTTGACTTTCACACGCGGGCTGTGCCGCCCATCCTCTTGGTGGACGACGACGACAACGGCCCCGACGTGCGCAGCTACTACACCAACGCCCTGGACGCCCTGGGCTACAGCTACGACATTTGGGACACGGCCAACACCAACAACGAGCCGAACGCGGCCTACCTCAGCCCCTACCAAGCCGTGGTCTGGTTCACGGGCGACGAATTCGGTGGGGCGGCGGGTCCCGGAGGCGACGGCGAGACGGCTTTGGCCTCCTATCTCGACGGCGGCAAGTGCCTGTTCCTTAGCAGCCAGGATTACTACTATGACATGGGCCTGACCCCGTTCATGCAGAACTATCTGGGCCTGGCCTCGGCCACCAGCGACAATGGCGACTATATCAGCGTGACCGGCTCCGGCGCGGTCTTTGGCGGGCTGGGGCCGTACAGCCTGGTCTACCCCTTTACCGACTACTCCGACCCGCTCACGCCCGACGGCACGGCGGAAGTGGCCTTTGTCGGCAACAACGGCAACAACGCGGCTATCGACAAGGAAGGCAGCACCTACCACACCACCTTCTGGGGCTTCCCTTGGGAGGCCATCTCGGGCGATAGCAGCCGCCAGGAGGCGCTGAGTACGGCGCTCGACTGGTGCATGCAGTTTGCCGAGATCGAACTGACCAAGACGGTGGGGACCGAGCAGGGCGTCTGCGCAACCACGGATGCCATCGAGGTCGCGCCCGGCACCGACGTGTTCTACTGCTACGAGGTCACCAACTCGGGCACGATGACGATGACACTCCACGACCTGGTCGATAGCGAGCTGGGCACCATCCTCTCCGGCTTTTACTACGAGCTTGGTCCGGGGACCAGCATCGACACGGTGGCCGCCGGCCTGACCCTCAGCGTGACCATCACCGACACGGTGATCAACTCGGCGACGTGGACAGCCTCTGTGCCGGCTGGGCCGACGGCCGTGGCTGTGGATACAGCTACCGTCACCGTCCTGCCGCCCGCCATCGAGCTGACCAAGACCGTGGGCACCGATCCGGGCGTCTGCGCGGCCACCGACTCGATCTCGGTCGCGCCCTTTACCGACGTCTACTACTGCTACGAGGTGCGCAACACCGGCACCTACACCCTGCCGCTCCACACCCTGGTCGACAGCGAGCTGGGCACCATCCTCAACGGCTTTGCCTACGACCTGGGGCCGGGGGCCAGCATCGACACCGTGGCCGCCGGCCTGACCCTCAGCGCGACCATCACCCAGACGGTGGTCAACACCGCGTCGTGGACGGCCTACGTCGATGGTGGGCCGACGGCCGTCGCTACCGACACCGCGACCGTCACCGTCCTGCCGCCCTCCATCGAGCTGACCAAGACCGTGGGCACCGACGCGGGGGTTTGCGCCATCACTGACCTGATCACCGTCACCACCGGCACCGACGTCTACTACTGTTACGAGGTCCGCAACACGGGCACCTACACCCTGCCCTACCACGACCTGTACGACAGCGAGCTGGGCGCCATCCTCACCGGCTTTGCCTACGACCTGGGGCCGGGCGCCAGCATCGACACCGTGGCCGCCGGCCTGACCCTCAGCGCGACCATCACCCAGACGACGGTCAACACGGCGACCTGGCGGGCCTTTTACCGATTCGGGCCGTCGGCGCTTGACGTGGACGTAGCCACTGTGATCGCCGTCGAGCCGCAGGTGTACCGGCTCTACCTACCGATCATCGTCAAGAACGCCAGCCCGTAGCGTTTACGGACAAAGAGCAAGGGGGCGCCGACTCGGCGCCCCCTTTTTTGTCGGGCATGATTGCTCGGCCGATCTCTCGGTCCTGTCTTTGCGAGCCGCGTTGTTTGCGGCGAAGCAATCTCCAACTGGTCAACCGGGGATTGCTTCGGTCGCTGGCGCTCTCTCGCAATGACAGGACTGAGCAGCTATCGTCCCTGGATGCGCGCCTAATAGCCGACGGCGCAGCCATCCTTGCGTGGGTCCGAGCCGCCCCACAGCGCGCCGGTCTCCGGGTCGACGGCGATGATGTCGCCGCTGCCAAAGCCGGGCGCGAACGTCGGTCTCGGCCTGCACCTCGTGGCCCATGCGCCGCCAGCGCCTTGCGCGTCTTGAGCGGCACGCCGGTCTCGATGGCGACCTGCGGCCCGCCCCGCTCGTCCACGCGGAAGCGGGGGGCGTCCAGCGCCGCCTGGGGCGCCAGCCCATAGTCGACCATGTTGACCAGCACCTGCAGGTGGCCCTGGGGCTGCATGAAGCCGCCCATCACCCCGAAACTGAGCCACAGCTCGCCCATCGCGCAGAGCCATGGCCGGGATGATGGTGTGGTAGGGCCGCTTGCCGCCGGCCAGCGCGTTGGGATGGCCCGGCTCCAGGCTGAAGCAGGCCCCCCGGTTCTGCAGGCAGATGCCGGTGCCCGGCACCACCAGCCCCGAGCCAAAGCCGTAGTACAGGCTGTTGATGAACGACACGGCGTTGCCCTGGCCGTCGACCACGGTCAGGTAGACCGTGTCCTGGTGCTCGGGCTGGCCGGGGGCCATCGATCTCGAGCGGCGCGATCGGGCCGGATGCGGGCGCGCTGCCGGGCGGCGTACTCCTTGGAGAGCAGTCCCGCCACCGGCACGTCGGCCAGCGCCGGATCGGCCACGTAGCGCGCCGGCGTCGACCATGCCCAGCCGCATGGCCTCGATCATCACGTGCCAGCGGGCCGGGTCGAAATAGTCCATGCCGCGCCAGGTCGTAGCCCTCGACGATGTTGAGGGCGATCAGCGCGGCCAGTCCCTGGCCGTTGGGCGGATGCTCCAGCACCTCGACGCCGCGGTAGGTGGTGCGGATGGGCGTCTCCCAGGTGGCGGTGTGGGCCGCCAGGTCGTCGGCGGTCAGGTAGCCGCCCTTGGCCTGGACGCAGGCCGCGATCTTGCTCCGCCAGCGGGCCGCGGTAGAAGGCCTCGGCGCCGCCCTCGGCGACGGTGCGGAAGGTGCGGGCCAGGTCGGGCTGGCGGTGGATCTCGCCCGGCTGGGGCGCGGGCAGGTAGACGCGGGCCGCCTCGGCGTCCTGGGACAGCTTTTCGGCGGAGCGCTGCCAGCCGGCGCTGATCCGCTCGCTGACCGGAAAGCCCTCCTCCGCGGTCGTCGATGGCCGGGGCCAGGCACTCGGCCAGGGTCATGCGTGCCAAAGCGCTGCCAGCAGCGCCTCCCAGCCGCTGGCCGTGCCGGGCACCGTCACCGGCAGCGGACCGGTGCAGCGGGATCTCGTCCAGGCCCAGGCGCTGCGCCTCCGCCAGCGTGAACGCCGCCGGGGCGCGGCCGCTGCCGTTGAGGGCCGTCACCTGGCCGCGTTGCCGCCTCGTAGACCAGGGCGAAACAGTCGCCGCCGATGCCGGTGGACATGGGCTCGACGACGTTGAGCATGGCGGCGGTGGTCGACGGCGGCGTCGGCGGCGTTGCCGCCGGCCATCAGCATGCGCAGGCCGGCCATGGCGGCCAGCGGCTGGCTGGTGGCGACCATGCCCGTGGCGGGCCAGCACGTTCGAGCGGCGGGAGGGAAAGCTCTTGGGATTCATGGTGAAACCTCTCTCTTCGGTCTAGCCCCGGATGCGGATCTCCCACGGCGCCAGGGCAAACACGCCCTCGCGCAGCAGGGCCGCCAGCCCGGCCAGCCACTCGCCGGCGTCCGTGCGGGAAGGGCTGGGGCAGCTGGTAGCGCTTGGGCGCTGGGACGTTGCACCAGGGGCGCGTAGCGGCGGGGGTCCAGGCCGGCCAGCTCGCGGGCCTGGTCAGCGGCGGCGTGCAGGTCGCCCAGCTCGTCCACCAGCCCGCGCTCCAGGGCCTGCGCGCCGGTCCAGACGCGGCCCCGGGCGACGGCCTCCACCTCCTTGTCGGTCATGTCGCGGCCCTCGGCCACGCGGGCCTTGAAGCGGGCGTAGCCGGCGCCCAGGTCGGCGCGGATCTTGGCCCGCTCCTCGTCGCTGAAGGGGGCGGCGTCGGCGTAGAGGCCGGCGGCCTGCGCCCCGCGAGACGACCTCGCGGTGGGCCTGGAGCTTGTCATACAGCCCCTGGGTGACGAATCTTGCCGCCCCAGATGCCGATGGAGCCGGTCAGGGTCAGCGGCTGGGCGACGATGGCGCTGGCCGGGGCCGAGACATAGTAGCCGCCCGAGGCCGCCCGGTTGCTCATGTAGACGACCACCGGCTTGACGCGGCGCAGGTGGTCCACCTCGCGCCAGATCAGGTCCGAGGCCAGGGCCGAGCCGCCCGGCGAGTCGACGTGCAGCACCACGGCGGCCAGGTGTTTGTCCTGCGGCGGCGGCGCGGAGCTGCTGGACCAGCGTGTCGGAGCCGGCCTGCTGGCTGGGCAGGGGCAGGGGGATGGGCAGGGGCAGCGGCGGCTCGCGGCTGGGGCCGGGCACGATCAGGCCCTCCAGCGAGATGACGCCGACCGCCCGGCGGCTGTGCCAGCGGCGGCGATGCACCAGCCGCTTGCTGGGCCTGCTCCCAGGTGAGCAGCGTCGCCGGGGCCCTGTGGCTGCCCAGGCGGGCGGGCAGCTCGTCCTCGTAGCAGACGTCGTCCAGCAGGCCGGCGGCGCGGGCCGCCTCGGCGGTCAGCGGCACGCTGTCGAGCAGTTCTGCGCACCCGCTTGGCCGTCGTGCTGCGGCCGTCGGCGATGGCGCTCGACCACCTCGTCATAGATCGAATCGAGCAGCGATTCCAGCATCTCGCGGTGGGGTTCGGTCATCTCGGCGCGGCGGTAGGTGTCGGGCGAGACTTTGTACTCGGCGATGGCCTCGAAGTCGGCCTCGATGCCGACCAGGGCCAGGGTGTCCTTCAGGAACAGGACTCTCGGACCAGAGGCCGGCGGCGTGAAAGCTGGCGCTCTCGGGGGCCAGGACCTCGTCGCAGGCGACGGCCAGGTAGTAGGACCACAGTGTCCAGGTCGTGCAGGTAGGCGACGGCCTGTTTGCCCGCGTCGCGGAAGCGGAGCACCGCCTGGCGCAGGCTGGCGACGGTGGCCGGTCCGGCGGCCAGCCCGGAGATGAGCAGCACGACGCCCCGGGCGCGGGGGTCGGCGGCGATGCGCTCCAGGGCCTCGGTGAAGGACTCGACGCTGGGCGGCGGCGACGGGCCAGGGCAGCAGCGACAGGGGAAAGCGGCGCTCGCGGCGGGGCGTGCGCTCCGGGTAGCTGCCGCTGACGCGCAGCACGACGTACTCGGCTTCTTTGCGGCGCAGCAGGCGCAGGCGGTTGCTCAGCGCCAGGCGGCTGTTGCGGACCAGGTCTGAAAACAGGATACGTTCGGCCATCGGGCCTCCGTCGTTTTTGTGATGGAGACCATTATAGCCGGGCTTGGGGGATGTGACAAGTCCAGGATCGGGATTGCGAGGCGTCGCTGGCTATGGTTCAGCCAGTTGACAAAGTGGCCGCTTTCGGCTACGATCTGGTCAGGTTTCTTCTGGAGGGATACACAACATGGCCTCACGAATCAGGTACTTGCTCCTGCCGCTGCTGCTCGTGGCCGTGCTCCTGTTGGCGCTGCCGGGGAGCGAGTCGGACCCAGCGTCCCCTCAGACCGCTGGCGACCAAGGGCGTGCTGCCCGCCGCCGCGCCGATGCCCGCGTACCTGGAAACGGGTGTTCCCGCTGCCGGAGTAGCACCGTGCGGGTCCCGTGGCGACTATGATCCCGATGTTTCCCAGACGCAGAAGCCTCTGTGTCGAATGTGCGTCCTGGGATCGCGACTAAGATCCTCCGCTGCGAACCCTCTGGTGACGACATTAAACACTGAGCTATGTAGGGTTTGCGACAACTTTACCTGAATCTTGCAAGATTGCCGAGTTGAAGTGAGATGAAATCTCTGGCTACGGAGACTCATGATTACCTCGAGATTTTTGAGCCGCTGACTGGGGGGCGGAGCACCGGGCCGTACCACATCTGTGCTACTATGGATTTGCCCCTTGGTGTCCACAAAGCGACCTTTGTTTTCTACAAGCCCTCCGGCGAGAAACTGGAATACAGTTGGTGGTTTCGCGTCGTGGAGCTGGATTCTACATCTACCCCAACGACCACCCCTGGCCCTACGGCAACGGCGCGGCCCACTCGCGCACCGGTTCCCACCTACCTTCAAAGGGTGTTTCCGAGACCAGGTGATACTGTGCATGTGGAGGACTATGATCCCCACTTTCCTCATCGATACATCTGTGTGCAGTTGTTGGGCCACAGGACCCTGGAGCCCGGTGACGATCTCGACTTGAAAGGTGTGGCCGATAGAACCAAGTTGAAAATCAACGGGGAATATATCGAACCTCTGGAGATCATCGATCATCTGCGGGTGTTCGAAGCAGCCGGTGGGGCGAAAAGCACAGGTCGATACGACATTTGTGGGACCAATGATCTGGCTCCGGGCGATTACGAAGCAACCTTCACGTTTCGCAAGACATCTGGAGAGGAATTGAAGTTCGACTGGTCGTTTCGCGTCGTTGAGTGATCGTGGGACAGGATTCGACGTGCCAGTCCATCGAGCTTTCAACAGGCAAGTCCCTCAGCTTTGTGGAGACATCAGGACTGTGCTATAATCGGGGCAGAGAATGGACGAGGAGCGAGTCATGTTGAAAGAGGCAACTGTAACCTATCCCCAAGGGGTTCCGCAACTCCTCAAGATGTCCGACGCCGAGTTTGCCGGGGAGTTGACCTTTCTGGCCGCGGCCAAGCTCTATGAGCTAGGCCGACTCTCCTCCGGCAAAGCGGCAGAGTTGGCCGGTATGGCCCGAGTGGAGTTTCTCCAAGCCCTGGCCCAGATCGGCGTGCCGGCCATCAACTTGCAAGCGGAAGAGGTGGAAGCCGAAATCCGGGCCGCGAAGGAATTGGCTCTGTGACGACGTGGGTAGTTGACACCAGCCCGCTGCTGTTTTTGGCCAAGTTGGGCCGACTCGACTTGCTGAAAGCCGGGGCAGACACCATTTTCGTGCCCCAGGCTGTGGTGGATGAAATTCGGGCGAAACCGGACGAAGCTGCACAACTCTTCGAGGATGCCAGCCTGGACTGGCTGGCGATTCGGCAGGTGAGCAACCGCCAGGCTGTCGAAATCCTCCTGGCCGATCTGGGTTTGGGCGAAGCCGAGACAATCGTCTTGGCCAAAGAGCTTGGCGCGGATCGGGTGGTGATGGACGACCTGGACGCGCGGCGTTTTGCCCGCCGGGTGGGCCTGGAGTTGATCGGCACCTTGGGGCTGTTGTTGGTCGCCCACCTTCAGGGCGCGATCCCCTCACTCCGGGCGGAGATAGATCGGCTGCAAAGCCTGGGGTTCCACGTTTCTACAACCCTGGTTGAGGCGATCCTGCACGAGGCCGAGAGCTAGGGCACCGGCCCCCACGAAATCCGCTCCTCCACCCAACCGTGGACTTCGTAGGGGGCGGCGTCGCGCACCTGGCCGTCCAGCGGGCCGTTGACGTCGAACAGCCGCTGCTGCTCGCTGCCGTCGGGGCGCATGGCCCACACCGCCCAGCGGCCCGTCCGGTCGGAGACGAAGGCCAGGTGGCGACCATCGCGGCGACCAGGTGGGCAGGCCGTCGTTGGCCGGGTTGCGGGTCAGCCGCTGTAGGCCGCTCCCGTCCAGATTGGCAACGTACACCTCCCAGTTGCCGTCCCGCTGTGACATAAAGGCCACCTGTTTGCCGCCTGTGCCGCCCTCAAGCGGCGCGGGCGAGCCTCGGGGTTGGTCTCGGAGCTGCCGGCGACCACCTGGCGGGGATTGCTGCCGTCGGCGCGCATCAGCAGGATGCCGCAGCTATCGCGCCAGCAGCCGCTGTAGAGAATCTGCCCGTCGGGCGTCCAGGCGGGGGCCAGGCCCACGATGGCGTTGGCCTCGCGCTGGAGGGGCCGCGTCTCGGTGCCGTAGGTGCGGTACAGGCGCGGCTGGCGGTCGGTTTCCTGGCGCGAGTGGTAGGCGTAGGCGCTGCCCTGGAAATCGACGCTGGGCCGGGCGGCCTCGATCTGGCCCGTGATGCGCCAGATGCGGTTCTCGGCCAGGACGTGCAGGACCAGGCCCTTGGTGTCGGGCTGCCAGGCGTGGACCACGATCTGATCGCCGCCGGGCAGGAAATCGGGCTGGCTGGCCTCAACGATGACGCGCCGGCAATCCGTGCCGTCCACGCGGCAGACGTAGACGTCGTAGGTCTGCCGCTCGACGTCAAAGCGAGGGAAGGCGATCTGGCCGCTGAGGGCGGGCGCGGTCGGCTGGCCGGGCAGCGGCGTCGCTGTGGCTGTCAGCGTCGGCGTGGCCGTGGCGCTGGCGGTGACGGATGGGGCGCGGCTCGGCGTGCGGCTCGGCGTGACCGAGGGTTGGTGTGTCGCCGTGGCCGAGGGCCGCGCGGTCCGCGTGGCCGTGGGGCTGGTCAGCGCCGTTGCCGTTGCCGTGGCGGTCGGCGTGGGGGTGGCGGTGGCGGCGGCGAGCAGCACTCCCTGCGAGCGGAGCAGCAGGGCTGTGACCACGGCCAGGGCCACCAGCAGCGCCGGGATGAGGACCCACAGCCAGTTGGGCCGGCGGCGGGTGCCTGTCGGGGCTTGGGCTTCCGGCTTCAGCCCGGGCGAGGGCCGGAGCGATCTCGAGGGCCGGCGTGTCGATCTGCGTCGGGTGGTCGGCGACGGCGGCCCGGTCGGCGGCCACGCGCGCCTGCTGCGCCTTGGCCTGCTGGCGCAGCGCCGCCGCGTCGCGGATAATCGGGGTCGATCTCGTCGATCTCGTCCAGGGCGGCCAGGGCTTCGGCCCCGTGGCCGAGCTGCAAGGCTCGCCCGGCGGCCCGGTAGAGGGCTTCCAGCCGGATCTGGCGCCCGGCCTCGGCCAGTAACCCGGCGGCGTCGCGATAGTCCGGCTCCTGGCCGACGATCTGGTTCAGTAGATCTACGGCGCGGTGCCACTTTTCGGCGGCCAGGGCCTGTTGGGCTTGGCCGTAGAGCTGCGCCGGCGTGCGGCGTGTTTCCTCGGGCGGCGCCAGGTCGCCGCCGGCCAGGACTGCTTCGAGGGCGGCGGCCATTTCGCCGGGCGTCTGAAAGCGATCCTCGGGCCGCTTGGCCATGGCCTTCTGCACCAGCGCAGCACCGGCGGGGCCGGGCAGCTCGTCGCTCAGGGGCGGCGGTTGGGCGGCGATGTGCTGGTTGGCGATGGCCCACGGGGTTGTGCCGTTGAAGGGCAGCTCGCCGCTCAACATGCGGTAGAGCACCACGCCCAGCGAGTAGAGGTCGGCGCGGATGTCCACGGTTTCGCCCATGGCCTGCTCGGGCGCGGCATAGTGGGGCGAGCCGACGAACCCGGCTAGCGTCAGCTCGGGCGAGGTCCTCGCTCGGGCAATGCCAAAGTCCAGCACACGGACCGTGCCGTCCGGGCCGAGCATGATATTGCCCGGCTTGACGTCGCGGTGGACGACGCCCTGCTCGTCGGCGCAGGCCAGGGCCAGGGCCACCTGGCGGGCGATCTGGAGCGCCTCCTCCCACGGCAGCGGCCCCCGTTCTTCGAGCACGCGGGCCAGATCCTGGCCGGGCACATAGTCCATGACCAGGTAGTGGGTGTCGCGGTCGGAGCCATAGTCGAGCACGCGGACGATGTGGGGGCTGTCGGCGGCGTCGCAGAGGGCCATTGCCAGCCGCGCCTCTTGCATAAAGCGCTGGAGAAAGCTCAGGTCCTGGCTGTGCTGGGGATAGAGGATCTTGACGGCGACCTGCCGCTCTTCGCGGATGTCCTGGGCCAGGTAGACCCAGGCCATGCCGCCGCTGCCCAGCCTGTCAACGATCTTGTAGCGATTGCTCAGAATAGTCCCGATCATGCCCCTGCCGTGGTCCCGCCTCCGTTTCTATGCCTCGATGCCAGGCGGCCCCCATTATACCCGACGTGGGGCAAATTGCCAATTCACCCCAACCCTGAAGGGTCGGAACCGTTCGGCTGAGCGCACGTCGAAGCCAAAAAGTGAAACCACCGAGCCGCCAAGACACCAAGAAAAAAGAGCTTTGTGTCTTGGTGGTGAATTCTCTTGGAGCTAGTCTGAGAACTAGCAGGCCGGGCCGCTGCGCGACGCCCGGCAGTTTCCGACAGAATCAAAGAGAACCGGCGGCATGGGAGCCGCCTCTGCTGACTTTTCAGACTAGCTCTTATCCAGTCTGGAGGGGGTCTATGCGCCGGCCTCGGGCACGCGGACCAGGACGGCCGAAGAGAGCAGGAACAGGACGCCATAGATGGCAAAGATGAGCAGGTAGCCCAGGCCCGGCTGGAGGGCGTTAAAGGCGTCGGCCAGCGGGCCGCCGATGCCGGCGCCGACGATGCCAGCTCCCGCTCCGGCCAGGTTGGCGATGCCCAGGTAGCGGCCCGCCTCGCCGGGTGGAACCAGGTCGGTGCCCAGCGCCCAGTTGGCGGCGGCAAAAAGGCCCGTCGCCGCGCCCAGGACGCAGCCGGCGGCGATGATCAGCGCCGGGATGGGGGTTGCCAGCAGGAAAAATGTGCCCCCGGCGGCGAGGAGCCCTGCCAGCGACACCAGGCGTTTGCGGCCCAGCCGGTCGGCCAGGTGGCCGCCGAGGAGGGCAGCCGGGATCAAACAGAGGGCTACGAAGAACAGGAGCACCGACATGAGCGTCCCCGCCGCGCCGCTGCCCAGGACATCTTGTAGATAGTTGAGGGCAAAGCCCTGGATCGAACCGATGGCGGCGAAAAAGAGCAGGCGGTTGACGATCCACCAGGTAAAGCCGCTGCGTCCTTGGGACTGGCGACCGAGGCCGATCCGGGCGCCAAGGTAGACGCCCACCAGGATCGAGCCGGCCATGCCGGCCAGCCCCGCCAGGCCGACGAGCGCAATCTGCCAGCCGAGCGACGCCTGCTGCCGGGCCAGGAGCGCGCCGGCGACTTTGACCAGGCCCACGGCTGCCTGGGTGACGGCCACAAAGAGGAGGGCCAGGGCGACGATGCGCCGCAATCGGGGACCGATACGTCCCGACGGGGGCTCGACCAGCGGTTGCTCGCGGACGGCCAGCACGGTGACGAGCATGGTGAGCAGCAGACTGCCAGCAGCGAGGCCGATAATCAGCCCAATCTGCCCGACGTCGAGCAGCCAGCCGATCAAGATCAAGGGCAGGGCGGGCAGCAGCTCCATGACGGCCTTGACGCCCGAAGCTCGACCGCGCTGGTCCTCGGGCACCCGGTCGGGGATGAGCCCCTGGAGCGCGCCCTGGCCCACGTTGGAGGCGCCTTGCCACAGGGCAACGCCGATCAGCAGGGCGGCGTAGGCCGTCGAGAAACCGGGCGCCGGTCCGGACCCGGTGCCGAGCAGGGGGGACAGGCCGATGACGACCAGAAAAACGACGTTGCCCAGCGCCCCGCCGAGGATGTAGGGCCGCCGCCGGCCCCAGGTATGGGTGCTGCGGTCGCTGATCAATCCGGCCATGGGCTGGGCCATCATGGCTACGGCCAGGCCGACGATACGCGCGGTGGCCAGGTAGGTGTTTTTGCGCTCGGGCGGGGCGAGGAGGGCCACCAGGTAGGGCAGCAGCAGCGGTGTGACGGTGCCGGTGACCAGGCTGAGGCCAAACCAGTGAATGTTGAGGGCAATCTGGTCGGACCAGCGCAACTTGCCGGGCGTGGAGGCCACCGCTCAGCTCTCCAGGCGGATGTTTTGCAGGAACTCCTCGTTGGTGGGGTAGCGCTCCAGCAGTTCGATGAGCGACAGCAGCGCGTCCTTGGGCGTGCGGTGGACCAGCGCCCGGCGGACGCGTTCGAGCCGCTGGACCTCGTCGGGGGTGTAGAGCAACTCGTAGCGGCGCGTGCCGCTGGCCAGCAGGTTGAGGGCCGGAAAGATACGGGCCTCGGCCAGGTCGCGGTCGAGGACGATCTCGCTGTTGCCGGTGCCCTTGAACTCTTCGAAAATGAGCTGGTCCAGCCGCGAGCCGGTGTCGATCAGGATCGTGGCCAGCATTGTGACCGAGCCGCCGCCCTCGACGTTGCGGGCCACGCCGAAAAAGCGGCGCGGGATCTCGACGGCCCCGGCCTCCAGCCCGCCGGACAGGGTGCGGCCCCGCCCCCGGTCCGAGCCGCGCAGGTTAAAGGTGCGCGTCAGGCGGGTGAGGCTGTCGAGCAGGACGACGACGTCGCGGCCGCACTCCAGCTCGACGCGGATGTGGGCCATCATCAACTCGGCCAGGTCTACGTGCTCACGCAGGGGGCGGTCGCTGGAGCTGGCAAAGACCTCGGCGTCGACCGTGCGGCGAAAGTAGGTAACTTCTTCGGGCCGCTCGTCGATGAGCAGGACGATGAGGCGCGCGTCGGGGGCGTCGGCGCGGATCGCCTGGGCGATCTGCTCCAGGAGCATGGTCTTGCCCGCTTTGGGCGGCGAGACGATGAGCCCCCGCGTGCCCTTGCCGATGGGCGCCACGATGTCGACCAGGCGCATGGCCATTTCGCCGCTGGCGGCCAGGTGAAAGCGCTCGTCGGGGCTGATGGCGATCAGTTGGTCGAAGGGCGTGCGCTGCTGGAACTGCTCGGGCGGCAGGCCGCAGATCGACTCGACGGCGGCGAGTTCGGGGCCGCGCTGGCCCTGGCGCAGCGGGCCGGCGACGGTCGCGCCGGTGGGCAGGTGGTGTTGTTGCACCAGCTTGGCCGGCACATTGATCTGGCGCGACGGTTCGGCGGGGTCGTACAGCGTGCCCGCGCCGCCCTTGGTTCTCTTGAGAATGCCGGAGGCCATCTCGGTCACAGTCGAAGGCTCCTTGACGTACGTTGTGGTGCCCAGATTATACCACCAGGCGGCGTGCCTGCCAAATTGGCAAGACGCACGTAGGGGCGGGGTACATACCCCCGCCCCTACGGTGAACGGACGATGTGGTGGGCTAGTCGTCGCTGGCGCAGGTGGGTCAGTCTGTGGCTGATGCGTTCGAAGGTGTAGTAGGCCACGGGCACGATGATCAGCGTCAGGAAAGTGCTGGTCAGCAAGCCGCCGATGACGACGGTTGCCAACTCGGCGGCGATGATGGCCCCCTCGTTGAGGCCCAGGGCCAGGGGGATGAGGGCCAGGATGGCGGCCAGGGCCGTCATCCAGATGGGCCGCAGCCGGGTGCGCCCGCCTTCCACCAGGGCGTCGTAGGCGTTCATGTTCCGCCACTTGCGGTTCTGCTGCACCCGCTCCAGGAGCACGATGGCGTTGGTCACCACCACGCCGACGAGCATCATCAGGCCGATCATGGCCGAGATGCCCAGCACGTGGTTGGCCAGGGTCAGGCCCAGCGCCGCGCCGATGACGGCCAGGGGCAGGCTGAAGAGGATGGTGAAGGGGTGGATGAGGGAGCGGAAGGTGAGGGCCATGACCAGGTAGACCATGACGATAGAGATGACCAGTGCCCGGCCCATGTCGGCGAAGCCCCTGGGTCTGCTCGCGGGTTTCAAACCCCTCGGTGATGTCGATGCTGTCCGGCAGGTCCAGGTCCGCCACGGCCTGCTTGGCCTGGGCGGTGACGCCCATCGTGTCCCGCGTCTCCATTTCGGCCGAGTAGCTGACGGCCCGCTGGCCGTCGACGCGGATGATCACTTCGCCCGTGGTCAGGTTGCTGGAGACGTTGGCCAGCCCGTCGACGTTGTCCAGCGTGGCGATGACCTGCTCGTCCAACTGGGCCAGGTCGTCGGGGTCGCCGGTCAGCACCAGGCTAAAGCCGCCAAAGCCTGCCGAGGTCATGTCGGCGGCCGAGACGGTCACGTGGTCGGGGCCAAAGATGCCGCTCGGCTTCGGCGCGGATCAGCGGCATCAGCCGCTCCAGGTCTCCTTTCGAGGCGGGCGAGATGCTGACGTTGGCCGCGCTCTGGTCCACGCCGCTGCTGAACATGGCCTCCATCGACATGCCCGCACTCGATCCGATCTCGGTTTCATAGACCTCGATGCCGTCCTGGGCGGCCAGGTAGGCTTCCATCTCGGCCACCAGGGCGTCGGTCTCGACCATGGTCGTGCCGTTGGGCAGGTCGATGGTGACGCTCGATGGTCGGCTCGCCCATCGAGGGGATGAAGGCCTGCGGCCGCTGGCCCAGCAGCCACAGGCTGCCCAGGAACAGGACCGAGGCGATGACCAGCGTCCAGAAGCGGTGGCCCAGCGCCCACTTGAGCAGGGGCGTGTAGGCCCGCTGCATCCAGGTCTCGCTCTCGGCGGGCATGTGCTCCTTGCGGATAAAGAGATAGGCCAGCACCGGCACGACGCTGATGGCGACGACGAAACTGGCGGTCAGGGCATAGGTCACGATCAGGCCAAAGGGCAGGAAGAACTCGCCGATCAGCCCGCCGATGAGGCCCAGCGGCAAAAAGACGATGACGGTCGTCATGGTGCTGGCAAAGATGGCGATGGCCACGTCGCGGGTGCCGCCGATGACGGCCTCGCGCCGCTCGTCGCCGCGCTGGATGCGCCGGTAGATGTTCTCCAGGACGACGATCGAGTCGTCCACGACGCGGCCCACGGCGACCGTCATGCCGCTGAGGGTCATGATGTTGAGCGTCATGCTCGCCGGGAAACATGCGGGCGATGAGCAGGGTGATGGTGTCCAGCACGGGCACGCCTGCCGTCGCGTCGGCCACCGACTTGAGCGGGCTGTGCAGCAGCGGCAGCCAGCGCATGGCCGCAAAGCCGATGAGCACCGACAGGGGGATGCTGACGGCCGTGACCAGGGTGGCGCGCCAACTGAGCCGGTAGCGGCCGTTGACGAAGCCGCTGAGAAAAATGAGGATGACGATCACGGCAAAGACTGCGCCCAGCGTGCCCTCGCGGGACACGCCGCTGATGCTCTCCTCGATAAAGCTGCTCTGCTCGAAGGCGATCTCAAAGTGCAGGTCGCCGTTGTGCCGCTTCCAACTCGTCGAGCTTGTCAAAGATGGCGTGAGACACGACGACGGTGTTCTCGCCGCTGCCCTGGAAAAAGACGATCGACAGGCTGGGGTTGCCGTTGGTGCGATTGATGGTGCTCTTCGGGACAAAGACCGTCACTGTCCCGGCGGCGATGCCCTCCAGCTCGGCGCGCAGCTCGGGGTCGAGGGTCGCCAGGAACGTCTTCGGGCAGCGCGGCCAGCACCTCGGGCGAGAGCAGGCGCAGCGTGCCCGGATTCAGTCCCGGCAGGAACTCGGGGTCCTGCTCGGCCAGCCAGAGGATGACCTCGGGCGTCAGGTCGGCCATCAACTCGGGGGCGTTGGGCGTGGTGCCCATTTCGAGCATCAGGTTGAGCAGGTCGGCGGCGCCGACGCCAAAGGGGTTCTTCAGTAAATCTGCGGCGGTCTCGAAGGCGGCGGCTGGGCCGGCGAGCCCTCCTGCGGGCGGCTGCCGCCACGACTCGGGCAGCAGCGGCGCCTCGGCGGACAGGCGGGCGGCCTCTTCCTCTTCGGCCAGGGCGGCGGCGCCCAGGCCGCCGGCCGGGGCGGCCAGCGTTTCCAGCTCGGCGCGTAGATCGGCGGGCAGCCGCTCGATGAAAGTCGGCGGGCAGCCAGGCCAGCACCTCGGGCTGGAGATGACGCAGGTGGTAGGGCGTCAGCGTGTCGAGCAGTTGCGGGGCAAAACCCACCACGCCGCGCAGCACCTCGACGGTGATGTCCTCGGCGGTTTCGAGGGTGATGCCCTGCTGCTGGCCGGCCTGCTGCCAGAAGGCGGGCAGCAGGTTGGGATCGGCGGTGGGCTCGGGCGTGGCCGTGGCGGCTTCCGGGGCCTCGGTGGGCCCTTCCACGTAGGCCCGCGCCGGGCGAGCAACTCGCTCACCTGGTCAACGAGTTCGGGATTCACGTGTTTCATCGCCGACTCGGGGATGGCCGCCAGCGTCTTCGGGGGCAAAGGCCTGCCACTGCTCCCAGGTCAGCTGGCCCAGGCCCTGTGGGCTGGATGCGGGCCAGCGCGCCCATGATCTCGGGGGTGAGGTCGGCGGTGGTTTCGAGGGTCCGGCCCATCGTGGCGGCGCCTTCGACCCACTCCACGGGCAGCGGCACCGGCTCGACCTCGGGCCAGGACGCGGCGGCCGGCACCTCGGTCGGCGCGGCGGCGGCTTCCTGGGCGGCCAGATAGGCTCGCGCCTGGGCGATGAGGTCGATCACGTCACCGGCGATTTCGGCGGGCACAAAGGCCAGGGCCGCTTCGGGCACGGCGGCCAACACCTCGGGGGCCAGGGCCTGCCACTGCTCCAGGGTCAACACGGCGACGGCCTGGGGCTGGAACTGGGCCAACATGCCCATCATCTCCGGGGTGAGGTCGGCGGTGGTTTCCAGGGTCTGGCCCATGGCCGCGGCGCCCTCGGTCCACTCCACGGGCAGCGGCACCGGCTCGACCTCGGGCCAGGGTTCGACCTGCGCCGGGGGCGGTTCGGTGGCGGCGGTGGTCGCCGTGGGCTCGGCGGTGGCTGTCGGCGCGGGGGTGTCGGTGGGCGCGGCGCCGCGGGCGTGGGCGGCTCAGTGGGCGGCGCTTCGGTGGGCAGCTCCTGGCCGCCGCTGACGCGCACGTCCTCCACGCCGGGGATGATCTCCAAGTCGGGCAGGATGGACGATTCGACCAACTCTTTGAGTTCGGGCAGCGACAGGCTGCCCGACGAGACGCTGGCCACGACGGCGGGGATGTCGCTCAGGCTAAAGCTGAGCAGTTCGCGGCGGATCGACGCCGTCGGGCAGGGTGACGCTGTTCAGGGCGTCGGTCGACCTCCTGTTTGAACGCCTCCGGGTCCAGGCCGAACTCGGTGCGCAGGCTGATGGCCGAAAAGCCCTGGCCGGTGTTGCTCTCGACGTTGACGACACCCTCGATGTCCTTGAACGGCATCCTCCAGGGGAATGGTGACCTGTTCCAACACGTCGTCGGCGTCGGCGCCGCTCCAAAAGGTGATGGCCACCATGGCCGGGAACTCGATGGGCGGCAGCAGCTCCTGGTTGAGTTGGGCGACGGCGACGCCGCCCAGCACCAGGGCTGCGACCGCCAGGATGATGGTGAGCCACCACAGCTTGAGGGAGGCTCGCGTAATCTTGTCGAATAAGCTTGCTACCATGTGAACTCCTTTGAATCGATTTCGGAAACCTCGCGGGCGCATCGCCCGCCGGGCTAGGTCAGGTGCTCCTGGAGCAGGCTGAGCGTGCCGACAATCTGGGTCCGTTGCTCGGCGCGCAACCCGTCCAGAGAAGCGGCGACTCTCTGACAAACGGCGCCATAGACGGAACTGTGCAGTTCGTTGCCCGCCGGCGTGAGGTTGAGAATCTTGCGGCGGCGGTCGGCAGGGTCTTCTTGACGGGCGACCCAGCCGTGCTCGACCAGCAGAGTGACCATCTTGCTCATGGTCGGCGCGGAGACGCCCCACTTCTGGGCCAGCTCGGTGGTGGTGAGCGATCTCCTGGCTCAACAGCGTCAGCAACCCAAACTGGGTCGGTGTCACCGCCGTGGGTGTGACCTCTTGCAGCCGGTGCCACAACGCCTTCGCCAGAGGAGGGAACGGCCAGCAAAACTTCGTTCTGCGAGTGTCCGTTGACGAAACCATAGTCTCCTACAGAGTACTTAGATTGGCTAACGATTAGCCTGGCAAATTATACACAGATAGGCATGGTTGTCAAATCCCGGTAGCTCGTGGTATAATCGGGCCGTGGCAAACAACGAAGGACAACCGTTCCAGCCGCTGTTCGACCTGCTGGTCGGCTACAGGGCGGCGAGGGAGTGTTCAACCAATATCGAGACGTCGCATCCGCGAGCTGGATCGCCCCGACGGCGCCGAGACCGCCGCCGCAACCTGCGCTGCTACCTGAGTGCGTTTGCCGGGGCGCGCTACGTGTTGGTCGGCGAGGCGGCGGGCTACGCCGGCTGTCGCTTTTCGGGCATCCCCTTCACCGGAGAGGCGCAGTTGGTCGGTCCCGAGCCGTTGGCCTGGACGGACGGCCACGACCTGGCGCGCAGCAGTGCGGCGGAGACGCTCTGGGTCGAGCGCTCGGCGACGATGGTCTGGGAGGCGTTTGGCGAGCGGCGCGATTGCTTGCTGTGGAACGCCTTCCCCTGGCATCCCTTTGGCGGGCGCGGGCCGCTGTCGAACCGGCATCCGGGGCGCGACCTGGGCGCCGGGTTGGAGGTGCTGCGCTGCTTGCTGGCGCTGTTTCCGGAGGCGCGGCCCTACGCGGTCGGGCGCGCGGCCCAGCGGGCGCTGGCCGACCTGGGCGTGGCGGCGCCCTACATCCGGCATCCGTCGCACGGCGGCAAGCGCCAGTTCGAGGCGGGGGTGGCGGCGCTGCGCTAATACATCACGGCAATCTCGTCATTCTGAGCCGGAGCGCAGGCCCGGAGGCGAAGAATCTCCGTTAGGCTAGGAGAAATCGGTTGCTCAGCGCAAGGGGAGATGCTTCGTCGCTGACGCTCCTCAGCATGACAGGCTTCCAAAGTAAGAAACCGTCATTGCGAGAGCGCTAGCCGAAGCAATCTCCAGTGCTTAACTGGGGATTGCCGGCCCAAACGACGAGCCTCGCAATGACACAAATAGACACGAGGAGGAAACGATGGAAAAGCAGATTGTGGCAACGGACAAGGCCCCGGCAGCGGTCGGGCCGTACTCGCAGGCGGTGCGGGCCGGCGATTTCGTCTTCACCGCCGGGCAGTTGGGCATCGTGCCCGGCACCAAGGAGTTTGCCGGGCCGGACATCGAGGCCCAGACGCGCCAGGCGCTGGAGAACTTGAAGGCGGTGCTGGAGGCGGCCGGGCTCGTGCCTGAAGCACGCCGTCAAGAACACGGTGTTTCTGGCCGACATGGGCGAGTTTGGGCAGATGAACGCCATCTATGCCGAGTATTTCCCCGAGAACCCGCCGGCGCGCTCGGCGGTGCAGGCGGCGGCGCTGCCCCTGGGCGGCCGGGTCGAGATCGAGTCGGTGGCGCTGGCTTGCGACTGCGACGACGAGGAGGAGTGCGGCTGCGGCTGCTGACCAACACCCGAAAGCTCACCACGGAGACACTGAGGGCACGGAGGATTTCAGGTAGAAATCTAGTAATTCTCTGGTGTTCCCCGTGTCCGTGGTTCGAGCAGGATCTTGAGGGAGGGCGACGATGGCGAGCGATGCAACGGCCGGGGCCATTCCCGAGGACGTGGCCCGGCAACTGTGCGACGAGATCCGAAGCGAGCAGCGCGGCAAGTGGTGGCGCTGGACGGCCTGGTGGTGCTGGGGCTGCGCCACGTTCACCAAAGGCGATGCGGCCAAGATGTGCTGGTACGGCTCCACCCCAGAACCGGGGTTGCAGCCAGGTGAACCAGCGGTATGACCGAGGGTAGGCTGGCAGGTGCAACGCACCTCGAACCCTTCGGCTACGCTCAGGGCAGGGGTGCGTTGCACCTGAATGAGCAGGTTCAGGTAGGAGCACAGACGCCTGATGCCAATGCTCAAACTCAAACCGAGTTACAAGGTCGTCAAGGACTACTACGTCGAGCTGAACAGCCTGATGCAGCTCAGCCTGGGCGTATGTAAAGGTTGGGGGGGGAAATGACAAAACATCGGGAAGATGGTAACCTTTTGATGACTTAGCCCAGTCTATCAAAAGGAGATCACCGAACCCGATGTCTTGTCTGGCCAACAGTATAGCACAACACGATTCATCTTTGCAAGATCTGATCGAGAGGATGGGGAATGCGACCTCGTTGCCCTTGCTCATCCTGACCGCACTCCAGTTGGGGCGAGCAGTAGCAGCCAAAGTAGTCGAGGAAATTCTAAATGAGCGAGGCCAAGCTCCTGACAAGAGAGAAACATGTTCCCAATGCGGGAAGAAGCTGGAAAGCAATGGTTTGAAACCGCGAACTGTACTGACGCTACTCGGATTGGTCCGCTGGCGACGACGGGTGAGAGGCTGTCCGGATGGATGCAAGATAGGGCAAGTCGTTCCCTCGGATGAGGCTTTGGGGTTGCAGCCCTATCAACGAACAAGTTGGGAAGTGAAGTGGTTGGCTTGTGCCCTGGCAGTTTTTGTGCCCTTTGAAATTGCGGCTGTATTGTTAGGTATGTTGACTGGGGTCCAGGTGTGCAGCAAATCGATCTGGCTGTGGGTGCAAGCGAGTGGGCGCCAGGCAATGGAACGGCTGGATGCTCAATTGGAAGAGCTGGCCAGCGGCAACTCGCCGGATGAAGAAGAGATGGAAGCAGGGATCAAAGTCCTGCCACTACTGATAGGAGTTGATGGGGTGATGGCCCCCTTTCGACCGGAGGGTGGTATGCCCGATGGCAAGACAGTTTGGCGAGAAGTAAAGGTCGGCGTCTTGGCCCGCCTGGGTCAGCGAATAACCAAAAAGGGCAAGAAGGTCACAGAGCTGAAACAGCGGCGGTTAGTCGCAGTCTTGGGAGACATAGACGATTTGAGTCCTCGGTTATGGCTGGAAGCGATGCAGCAAGGGATTCTGAGCGCGCCCAAGGTTGTCTGGCTCTCTGATGGCGCACGGGGCTTCTGGCGGCTCTTTGATGAGCGCTTTGCCCAGTATGCCCAGGGCATTCTGGATTTCTATCATGCCGCTCAGAATTTGTGGAAAGGGGTCAAAGTCTGGCTGGACGGGCGAACCAAGCAAGCGCGGGCTTGGTTCACCAAGGCTCGACGGCAACTGCGTCGAGGCCAAGCCAACAAAGTGCTCAAAGACATTGAAGCAGCTTTGGCCTTGGAGGGCCTGCCAACTTCGGCCCATGAAGCCTTGACCAAGGTGTATAACTATCTGGACAAACACCGCGATCACATAGATTATGCCAAATTCAAAGGGTTGGGATTGCCCATTGGGAGCGGGATCGTCGAAAGTGCCTGCAAGTGGCTAATCCAACAACGATTCAAGGGGGTGGGTATGCGCTGGAGCGAAGATGGTTTCAACCATTTGCTCCACTTACGGCTGGCTTGGGTCAATGGGCGCTTTGATGACCTGTTTGCTTCGGCCGTCCCCCCCAACTAATACATGCGCCCGCTCAGCCTCTTTGCCGAGGGGGCCGTCTCGCCCAGCTTTGCGGCGCTGCGGCGCTACTGCGCCGGGCAGTTCAACTGGACGCTGGCCGAGCAGTTTGCCATGCGGGCGCGGGGCGGCGAGCGGCTCATCCGCGTGGACGGCGCGCTGCTGGACCCCTTCAAGCTGTTGCACGGCGTGTGGGAGGCCAAGGACAGCGACGACGACCTGGAGCGCGAGAAGCCACCGTTGCAACGGTAGGGGCGAGGCATCCCCGGCAAGCGCCTGGTCGAGCAAGCGCTAACGACAGGCGGAATCTATTGGGCAGGGGCAGGGTTTCCAGGGGATGCCTCGCCCCTACTACGGGAACGATTTGACCAGAAGGAAAAGGACATGTCGAGAAGAAAACAAACGCGTGGAAAGTGCGCCTTTTGTGGGCGCGAAATGGCCAAAGGCGGGCTGACCCGCCACCTGAAAACCTGTCCCGATCGCCAGGCGGCCATCGCCGCTGCCGACCAGGGCGCGGGCCATACGCAGGCCATCTATCACCTGCAAGCGCGGGACGCCTGGGGCGGCGATTTCTGGCTGCACCTGGAGATGAACGGCGCCGCCACTTTGAAGACCTGGACCGCTACCTGCGCGCCATCTGGCTGGAGTGTTGCGGCCACCTCAGCCAATTCTCCGTCGGCGGCTGGAGCGGGGACGAGATCAACATGGGCCGCTGGATCGAGAAGGTGTTCGCGCCGGGCGTCGAGCTGGAGCACATCTATGACTTTGGCACCTCGTCGCACACGATGGTCAAGGCGGTTGACGTGCGCCAGGGCAAACCGCTGACCGAACACCCCATCTTTTTGATGGCCCGCAACGATCCGCCCGAGGTGGCGTGCACGGAATGCGGCAAGCCTGCCGCCTGGCTGTGCATGGAATGTGTGTACGAGCACGACGAGCCGGGCTGGCTGTGCGACGAACACGCCGAGGATCATCCCCACGACGACTATGGCGGGCTGATGCCGGTGGTCAACTCGCCCCGGCTGGGCATGTGCGGCTACAGCGGGCCAGCCGATCCGCCCTATTGAAGTAAGGGCGAGGCATCCCCGGCAAGCGACTTGTCGACAAACCGGTCACGACCGGCGGAACCGCTTGGGCACGGTCAGGCTCTCCCCTGGGATGCCTTACCCCTACCGGATACGGGGTGAACGAAATGGAAGAACAACGCGGCGACTATACCCTCAGCACCGACCCGGCCCGGCTGGACCTGGCCCGCATCCACGACTACCTGAGCCGGGAGTCGTACTGGGCAGCGGGCCGGCCCTTGGAGGTGGTGCAGAAATCGGTCGAGCACTCGCTCTGCTTCGGCGTCTACCACGGCGACGAGCTGGCTGGCCTTTGCCCGCGTCGTCACCGACCAGGCCACCTTTGCCTGGCTGTGCGACGTCTTTGTCCTGGAAGCGCACCGGGGCCGGGGGCTGGGCAAGTGGCTGGTGGAGAGCGTCGTCGCCCACCCCGATCTGCAGGGGCTGAAGCACATCCTGCTGGCCACCCGCGACGCCCACGAGCTGTACCGGCGCTACGGCGGCTTCCAACCGCTGCCGGCGCCCGAAAAGTTGATGGCCCGTCCCGGCGGCGGGCGCATTCGGCTGGAGTAGGCCATGAAACTGAATCGTAGCGAGTTTCGTCCCAAAATCCTGAAATACTATGCCGACGAGCACGCCGCCCTGGGCGAGGCGGGCACGCTGCGCCTGCTGGAGGCGGGCCGCCGCTGGGACCTGGCCGGCCACGCTGAAGGCCGGCGGGGTGCTGGTTTTTCCCCACGCCGGCGTGGCCGACTGCGGCCACCAGATCGCGGCCGTGGTCCACGCCTGCCTCGACAGCGGCGCCGACCGGGTGTTGGTCGTCAGCGTGCTCCACGCGCTGACCGACGAGTACCAGGACGCCCGCGTGCGCGTCGCCCAGGGCGCCGACCCGGCGCTGGAGCCGCTGCGCGGCATCCAGGGGCCGGGACTGCCCGGGCGGCAGGACTGGCGCAACGACCACGTGCTGACCAGTTGGCGGCACCTGTGGCAGGCCGAGACGGCGCGGCGCGGCATCCGCGGCCCGGAGGTGATCGAGCGCTTCCCCTACCTGGCCGGCGGCCAGCCCGAGACGCTGCCCGGCATCGACGAACTGGCCCGCCTCGCCGAAGGCGCCGTGGTGGTCAGCACCGCCGACCCTTTCCACCACGGCATCGGCTACGGCGACCCGCCGGAGGAGGCGCTGTTCCCCGAGGCGGGCGGGCTGGACCTGGCCCGCCGGCGCATCGAGGAGGGCATCGACATCCTGGCGCGCGGCGACTACTGGGGCTACAACCAGCACTGCGTCAGCGCCAAGAGCGACGCCCGCGACGCCGGGCAGGTCTTTCGATCCCTGCGCGGGCCGATGATGGGCCGCATCCTGGACCTGACCTACTCCGACGCCAGCGATCTCTACGACTCACCGCCGCCGACCTGGGTGGCCGCGGCGCTGATCGAGTGGCAGCCAGTTTGAGGCGCGCATGGTGACCAGGATTATCGAAAAAGTGACCGCTTTTGTCACCCGCCGGACGGAGCAGGGCTACGACCTGCTCCTGTTCGAGCATCCCCACGCCGGCGTCCAGATCCCGGCGGGCACGGTGGAGGCGGGCGAGGCGCCGGAGGCAGCGGCCCTCCGCGAGGTAGTCGAGGAAACGGGGCTGGAGGGACTGGCCGTCCACGGCTACCTGGGTTGCCTCGAAGAGAAGCTGCCCGACGAGCAGCGCATTATTGCCGCGCCGACCAAGGTCTACGCCCGGCCCGACCTGGCGAGCTTTGACTGGGCGTACATCCGCACAGGGATCGCGGTCGTCGTGCGCCGCAGATCGGGCGGGTTTTCGCAGATCACCTACGAGGAGTTGGACCGGGCGTCGGAGCCGCAGTACGTCACCCTGAACATCACCGGCTGGGTGCCCGACGAAACGCTGGCCGACACGCGGCGGCGTCACTTCTATCGCCTGCTTTTCGACGGCCCGTCGCCGGAGCGGTGGTCGGTCCACGCCGACAACCACGTCTTTCGCCCCTTCTGGGCGCCGCTGGCCGACCTGCCGCCCCTAATCCCGCCCCAGGATGCCTGGCTGGCGGTGTTGGCCCGGGAGTCGACGGCGACTTTGGCAAAGCCAGCTCCCTCTCCCTCGGGGGAGAGGGCCGGGGTGAGGGAGAGATGCGCCATTTCTTGAGCGTCGCCGACCTGAACGCCGACGAACTCGCTGCTCTGCTCGACCGCGCGGCGCGGATCAAGGCCGAGCCGCAGGCGGCGCGGCTGTCGCGGCCCCACGCCGTCGCCCTGCTTTTCGAGCGGCCGTCGCTGCGCACCCGGACCGCCTACGAAGTGGCGCTGATGCACCTGGGCGGGCGGGCGGTGGCCTTTGAGACGACGTTCGGCCAGCGCGAGGCGGTGGGCGACGTGGCCCGCACACTGTCGCACCTGGTTTCGGCGGTGGTGGCCCGCGTGCGCGACCACGCCCTGCTCGAAGCGTTGGCCGGGCAGGCTGGGGTACCGGTGGTCAACGCTCTGTCGAACCGGGAGCACCCGGTCGAGGTGCTGGCCGATGCGCTGGCCCTACGGGAGCAGTGGGGCGCGCTGGCCGGTCGCTGCCTGGCTTACGTGGGCGACGGCAACAACATCTGCCACTCGCTGCTGCTGTTGGCGCCGCTGGCCGGCATGGACATTCGCGTGGCGAGCCCGCCGGGTTATGCGCCCCGCCCGGAATTCGTCGAGCGGGCGCAGGCCCTGGCCGCCGAACGGGGCAGCCAGGTGGCGGCGCTGGTCGATCCGCGAGAGGCAGTGCGGGGCGCCGATGCCGTCTACACCGACGCCTGGGCCAGCATGGGCCAGGAGGACAGCGCCGAAGAACGGCGGCGGGTGTTTCGGCCCTACCAGGTCAACGATAGGCTGCTGGCTCTCGCCCAGCCCGGCGCCGTCGTGCTACACTGCTTGCCGGCCCGCCGGGGGGAAGAGATCACAGGCCAGGTGTTGGATGGCCGGCGCTCGCTGGCCTTTCGCCGCCTGTCGAACCTGGTGCCGGTCACGGCGGCGGTGCTTGGCTGGCTGCTGGAGGAGGGAGGGTAACTGTGGTCAAACAATGGGGAAGGAAGCCGTTTGGATTCACGCTGTATGCCTCGGCCCAGTTTGTCCTGCTGACGGTCGCGGCCATGTTACTGTATCCGGGCGGCACGGTCGCCGACCCGGAGGCCAGCCGTTACCGGTTCTTCCACAACTTTTTCAGCGATCTGGGCCGGACGGTGACCAGTGACGGCGAGGCCAATACCCTGTCGGCGCTTTTGTTCGTGATCGCCCTGAGCGGGGCGGGCCTGTCCCTGGTCTGGTTCTTCCTGGCTGCGCCCCGGCTCTTGCGCCGGTCGCGCGCCGGGCGGGCGCTGAGCGTGCTGGGCTCGCTGTTTGGCGTCGTCTCGGGGCTGGCCTTTGTGGGCGTGGCCTGGACGCCGGCCAACTTGTGGCTCAAGCCCACCACTTTTTCGTGGCTACGGCTTTTGAGGCGTTTCTGGGCGCTGCGCTGCTGTACGCGGCGGCCATTGTGCTGGATCGCAGCTGTCCGAAGCGCTACGCCGCCATCTACCTGGTGTTTGCCGGGCTGCTGGCCGGCTACCTGGTGCTGCTGTTCGCCGGTCCCCGGCCCGACTCTGCCGACGGTTTGATGATCCAGGCGACAGGCCAGAAGATCATTGTCTATGCGGCCATCGTTTGCATGGGGCTCCAGAGCTATGGCGCTTTGCAGCTCGTGGCTGCCGAGCCACGAGGCTGAGGCGGCGAGCCGCGAGAACGTCTATCGAGTGGAAGGAGGAGCAGTGAAGAGCTATCGCCAGGAATTGTGGTTCAATGTGCCCGGGCGGCGGGGATTCCTCAATATCACGCCCCAGGTGCAAGACTGCCTGCGCGAAAGCGGCATCCAGGAGGGGCTGTGCCTTGTAAACGCGATGCACATCACGGCCAGCGTGTTCATCAACGACGACGAGAGTGGCCTGCACCACGACTACGAGGAGTGGCTGGAGGGGCTGGCGCCGCACGCGCCCATCGGCCAGTACCGGCACAACCGCACCGGCGAGGACAACGCCGACGCGCACCTGAAGCGGCAGATCATGGGCCGCGAGGTGGTCGTCGCCGTGACCGAGCGGCCGGCTCGACTTTGGCCCCTGGGAGCAGATCTTCTACGGCGAGTTCGACGGGCGGCGGCGGAAGCGGGTGCTGGTCAAGATCATCGGCGAGTGAAGGGAGGATGCCCATGACCGAATCTCTGTTCGAAGGCCGGAGCATCCGGCTGCGGCCCTTTGAGCCGGCGGACCTGCCGGCCCTGGGGTCCTATCTCAACCATCCCGCGCTGGCGGGCCGGCGCTACCTCCCCTGGCGCTTTCCCGAGCTGGACCCCCTCTCGCAGAAGCAGGTGGAAGCCATTCTTCAAGGCTGGACCGAGACGGAGCAGGGCCTGCGGCTGGCCGTCGTCCACCGCGAGAGCGGCGATCTGCTGGGCCACGCCCGGTGCGACTGGGAGTGGGACCCCCATTCCCCGGACGCCTCGGTGGTGATTGCTCCGGCCCAGCAACGGCAGGGCTATGGCTCGGAGGCGCTGCGATCTGTTGCTGCGCTACCTGTTCGACAATGGCGTAGCGCACAACGTCGCCTGCTGGATCGCCGAGTGGAACGAGCCTGGCCTTCAGTTCGCCGCCCGGCACGGCTTTCAGCGGAACGGCCGGATGCGGCGGGCCGGCGTCCGCCAGGGGCGGTACTATGACGTGATCATCACCGACGTGCTGCGCCCCGAGTGGCTGGCGCGGGAAGGGAGGGCGAACCATGCCGCTGCAAGGTGAGTGGGTCATCCTGCGCGAGGAACGGCGCGAGGACCTGGACTTTTTTCGAGAGCTGCGCAACGACCTGGACACCCAGGCATGGAGCAAGACGCTGCCGCCGGACTATACCGAGCCGATGTACGTCAAACGGTTCGATGCTCGCGAATTCTCCTACGACCCCAAGGAGGGGCGCTTTACAATTGTGCGTAAGGATACCGGCGAGCGGGCGGGCTACGTCAGCTACACTGGCCTGGAGCCTCGCTTCGCGGCGACCCTGGGCATCATTGTCAGCCGGGATTGTTGGGGGACGGGCGTCGCGCTGGATGCCCAAGAGGTGTTGCTCAAGTTCCTGTTCGTCGAGTTAGGGCTGCGGGTGGTCCGCCTGTGGACTCACAGCGGCAATCCGCACGCGGTTCGCCTGGCCGAGCGCTCGGGCTTTCAGGTTTCGGGCAAGATGCGGGAGTCGATCTTTAAGGGCGGCCAGTGCTTCGATAACCTGATCGTGGATCTGCTGCGCGAAGAGTACTTTGCCCGGCACCCGGAGCTGAGCGACAACCTGCCGCCTTTGTAGCCTGTCATTCCGACTAATCTCAAGGAGATCGATGCCGACAGAAGCAGCGAGTAGAGCCCTGGCCATCCTGCGGGATGGCAGCCAGCTTCAGGAGATGATTGTATGACACAGAAAGCGTTTCAGGACTACTACCCCGACGAGGTGGCCCAGTGCTACGGCTGCGGCCGGCTGAACGAGCGCGGCCATCAGATCAAGAGCTACTGGGACGGCGACGAGGCGGTCTGCGCCTTTAGGCCCCAGCCCTACCACACCGCCATCCCCGGCTACGTCTACGGCGGGCTGATCGCGTCGCTCATCGACTGCCACTCGACCGGCACGGCGGCGGCCGCCGCCTACCGCGCCGAGGGCCGGGCCATGGACACCGATCCGCCGCTGCGCTTCGTGACCGCCTCGCTCCACGTCGACTACCTCAAGCCGACGCCCATCGACGGGTCGCTGGAGCTGCGCGCCCGGGTCAAAGAGATCAAGGGGCGCAAGGTGGTCGTCACGACCGACCTGTCGGCGGGCGGCGAGGTCTGCGCGCGGGGGGAAGGTGGTCGTGTCCTGATTCCGGATCACCTGTGGCCCGAGTTCGCCGGGCGAAAGTAGGGCGAATTGCCAAACCGCCCTACGGCGGCGGGCGATAGTCGGGCGACTGGTGGCGGAAGTAGGTGTCGTACAGCTCGGCGTAGTGGCCGCCCTGGGCCATCAGGTCCTCGTGGCTGCCCTCCTCGATGATGCGCCCTCCTCCAGGACGATGATGCGGTCCACGCGGCGCACGGTGGACAGCCGGTGGGCGATGAGGATCGAGGTGCTGCGCGCCAGGATCAGCTCGGTCGCCTCCTGGATCTGCGCCTCGGTGAAGGGGTCGATGCTGGCCGTGGCCTCGTCGAGGATGAAGATGGCCGGTGCCTGGACCAGCACCCGCATCAGGGCCACGAGCTGGCGCTGGCCCATCGACAGCCGCGCGCCGCGCTCGCCCACGTCGGTCTGCAATCCGTCGGGCAGCGTCTCCAGCCACTCCCCGCTCGCCGATGCGCCGGGCCATGGCCGTCGATCTCCGCGTCGGTCAGGTCGGGGCGGGCGTAGCGGATGTTGTCGGCGACCGTCCCGGAAAAGAGAAAGGGCGTCTGCGAGACGATGCCCAGCTGGTGGCGATAGTTGCTTCAGGTCGAAGGTGCGGATGTCCTGGCCGTCGATCGCGGATCTGGCCGCTCCTGGAATTCGTAGAAGCGGGCGATCAGCTTGGCGATGCTGCTCTTGCCGGCGCCGGTGTGGCCCACCAGCGCCACGCTCTCGCCGGGCGCGATGCGCAGCGAGAAGTCGCCCAGCACCTGCTCCTGCTCGGTGTAGCGAAAATCCACGTGCGTCGAACTCGATCTCGCCGCGCAGCGGCTCGACGGCGCCGGTCGTCGGTCTGGTGCACGGTCGGCTCGGCGTCGATCAGGGCAAAGATGCGCTCGGCGGCCGCCAGCCCGGCCTGGAACTGGCTCCAGAAGGCCGAGATGTTGATCATGGGGAACCAGAAGCGGTCCACGCTGATGATGAACAGATACCAGGCGCCGATGGTGATGGCCCCCGTCGCCGCCGACAGCGCCGCCCCAGTAGACCAGCACCGCCGTGCCGATGCCGGCCAGCGCGTTGAGCACGGGAAAGATGTTGGACAGCACGAATCCGCGCCGCAGGTTGATGCCGTAGGACTGGTGGTTGACGCTCGTGAACTCGTCGTAGATGGCCGCTTCCTGGCGGAAGTTCTTGGCCACGCTGATGCCGGTCACCGCTTCCTGGATGGCGGCGTTGACCTCGGCGATGGCGCGGAAGCCCTTGCGGGTGACGTAGGCGGGCGATGCGCCGGAAGCCCAGCGCCAGCAGAAGCACGAGGGGCGCCAGGGCCAGCAGCGTCAGCGTCAACTGCCAGGAGATGGTGAACAGCGCCACGGCCAGGATGCGACCAGCAGCACCTGGCCGATCAGGTCGGTGACCAGCAGCACCACCTGGGCAAACTCCTCGGTGTCGGAGGTGATGCGGCTGATGATGCGCCCCGAGTGGAACTCGTCGAAGAAGGACATGTCGTGGCGCACCGAGGCGTGGAAGGCGTCGCTGCGCAGGGCGCGCACCACGTCGCCGATGACGCGCACGGTCAGCGCGGCGGCGCAGCCAGTTGCCGGCCCAGTTGAGCAGGCCGATGACCAGCACGACCGCCGCCAGGCCCAGCACCAGCGCCAGCTCCGGCGAGGCGACCAGCAGGTCCAGGCCGCGCGAGACGACGAGGGGCTGCGCCGCGCCGATCAACGACATGATGGCGATCAGCGCGCCGATGACCAGGACGCGGCGGCGATGCGGCCGAAAGTAGGTCAGGATGCGCCGGATCAGCTCGCCGGTCGCTGTATTGGCGGTCGTAGGCCTCGGTGTCGAGGCCGAAAAAGACGCTCACGCGCTACGCCTCCTCGAAGGCGCGATGCAGCAGGTCGGTCACGCCCAACTCGGCGGCCATGCGCTGCATGTAGTCACGGTCGAGCCTGCTCGCCCTGCACGTGGAGCACGCCCATCACATCGCGCCACTGCCGGTCCGAGATTTCGCCGCCGGCGCGGTACCACTCCAGCTTGCTCAACACGACGTCCTCGGCGCTGGCGACGTAGGCGCGGCGTTCTGGGTCCAGGCTCAGCTGGTACAATTGGCGGCGTGCGAGTTGGGCGCGGTCGAAAGCGCGGCTTCGAGCGACAAAGACGTCGATCTTGAAGGCCGTATCATAGTGGATAAGATTAAAAGCCCCCTGCCGTCGGATGGCTTCGTTCATCATCTCCACATCGGCGTAAAAGGCGCTGCCCAACATCTCGGCCAGCGGCGCCGCCTGTTCGAGGTGCAGGTCGGCTACCAGGTCGGCGTCCATGGTGGCGCGCATCACGCCGTGCACGGCGCTGGCGAACGAGCCGCCGATGACGTAGGGCACTCCCAGCGCCTCCAGGGCTTCGACAACGGTCAGGGCCACGGCAATCTGCTCCGGGATCATTTCTCTCCCTCCGGCGATGGGCCATAGACATGCGCGGCCAACTCCGGTCCCAGCAGCAGGTCGGCCAGGCGGCGCTGCCGCTGGGCGGCGCTGTCGCCTGGATGGCGCTGGCCGAGGCCGGCTAGGGCCAGGGTGCGCACGCTCTGGTTCATCTCGGCCAGCAACGCCAATTTGCGCCAGGGTAGCATCTGCCGCAGTTGCTCGATCTGTTGGCGGTCGATGTCGGGATGAGTGTCGGACACGGGGACGGTCATCTCATTGCTCCAAGTCCCGGTCGTATGCCTTGGTGTCGAGGCCGAAAAAGGCGGACATCAGACTTCCTCAGTATGAGCTTGCCAGGTCCTAACAAGGAAAGTCGCCATAGTGCCCGCCAGGTTCACAGAAAGTTCGGCGTGGCGAGGTAGTGGCTTCACTGGCTGCTTTCCCTTTCCATGCGCATCACTGAGTTTGTTTCGCACTGCGCCCAATCCTTCTACAACTGCCTGACAACCTCCAAGGATCTGTTTGAATATCTTCTCAGTGTGCTGGCTGGGAGCAAGATTCAGCGTCTCTGCGGTCAATCGGTACAGCTTGGGCAGATCTAGACTCTCATCATAAGCAACTTCCATCTCATCGAGGATATGCTTGCACACGCTTTCAAGCAACGTCCTTGAAGATGTAATTGCCCCTTCGGGGTCTTTTGCTCGGCGGGCCAACGCTCGCTGCCAGACTTCGTACACGCTCTCCGCATCAAACTGCTTCAGCACCTCAGATACGGGTATATCTGCCGGGCTTTCAGATGTTTCTTCCAATGCTTTCAGTGCGGAGGAAAATTCAGTCCAGATGAATTGGCGACGTTCTGCGTATGTCCCAAACTTCTGTTTGATGAAACCCCAGAACTGCGCAAGATCGCGGCATGTCCTTACGAAACGTGGAAGCGAATCCTGGACAGAAGGTTCATTTAGCAGTTCCCTTCTCAGAGCTTTATATTCCTCGTCATTCGCAGCGACCACCGGTTGCTCGGGCGACCAGAATGTTCTGCAACAACTCGTACCGCGCAAAGATATTCCGATACGCCTACGACTCGCGCATCAGCTCATCGTGGGTGCCGATGGCGGCCACCCGCCCCTTGCGCATGACGACGATCAGGTCGGCCCGGCGGATCTGCGACAGGCGGTGGGTGATGAGGAACATGGTCCGGTTCTGGGCCGGCCTGCTCGATGGCCCGCTGGATGCGGTCCTCGGTGGCGCTGTCGATGGCGCTGGTCGAGTCGTCCAGGATCAGGATGCGCGGCTCGGTCAGAAAGGCGCGGGCCAGGGCGATGCGCTGCCGCTGCCCGCCCGACAGGGTCACGCCCCGCTCGCCGACGACGGTGTCGTAGCCATCCTTGAAGCTGTAGGATGAAGTCGTGGGCCTGGGCCGCCCGGGCCGCCGCTTCGATCTCCTCGCGGCGTGGCGTCCGGGCTGCCAAAGGCGATGTTCTCGGCGATGCGTCCGCGAAAAGAGAAAGATGTCCTGCTCGATGATCGAGATCTGGCGGCGCAGGGCCTCCAGGTTCCAGTCGCGCACGTCCACGCCGTCCACCAGCACCCGGCCGTCGTCGGCGTCGTAGGTGCGGTTGATCAGCTTGGCGATGGTGCTCTTGCCCGAGCCGGTCTGGCCGACGATGGCGACGGTCTGGCCCGGCGCGGCGCGGAAGCGTGATGTCCTCCAGGGCTGGCTCGCCGGGGCAGGTCTCGGTCGGGCGGGCGGTAGCAAAAGCTGACGTCCTCGAACACCACCTCGCCCCGCGATCGGTGCCTCGTGGCCCGCCACGTTCTGGTCCAGCTCGGTCTCGGCGTTGATCAGCTCCAGGATGCGCCGGGCGCTGGCCAGCCCCGAGGCGACCCGCGAGTAGGCCCACTGGCCGGCAAAGGTGGGAAAGCCAAAGAGCAGCAGCAGCCCGTTAAAGGCCACCACGTCGCCCACGTCGATGGCGCCCGGCCCGGAAGAGCAGCAGGCTGTGCAGCAGCCCTGCCGCCTGGACCAGCCCCAGCAGCAGCAGCGGGATGAAGAATGCCTCGATGTCGCCCTGGCGCGACGTAGGCGTCGCGCCAGCGGCGTGACGGTCTCGCAGAAAGCGCCGGCTCTCGCGTTCCTCCTGGGCCGCGCCCTTGACCGTCTCGATGCCCTCGATGGCTTCGGCCAGGGTGGTGTTCATCTGGCCGAACTCGCGGCGGACCCGCCTGGCCGCCGGGGTCAGGCTGCCGCAAATAGTCGCCACAGCGAGACGACGTAGGCCAGCAGGTAGACGGCTGGGCGCGAGGATCAGTTGCGGGATGGATGGTCGGCGCGACGAACAGGGGCATGATCAAAAAGTTGGCCGAGCCGATGACCAGGTTCAGGCCGGGGTTGAACATAAAGTTGATCTCGCGCACGTCGTTGGTGGCGCGGGCCATCAGGTCGCCGGTGGGTTGCAGGTCGTGGAAGGACATGCTCTTGCCGATGAGGCTGGCGTACAGCTCGTCGCGGGTGTCGCGCTCCAGGCGCTGGCCGATCACCTCGGCGGAAAAGTTGCGCATCAATTGCAGCACGCCGCGCACCAACTGCGACCCGGCGATCAGGACCGCCGCTACGCCCAGGCCGCGCAGGTCGGGGGACGCGGCCATGACCGCGTCGAAAGCCTGCCCGGTGAGCACCGGCACCACCGAGGCCAGCGCCGCGTTGCTGAACGCGCCGACGAGCATACCCAGGATGAACAACTTGTGGCGCAACAGGTGCGACCAGATCCAGCGCACCGGTCCGCGCCGGTCCGCTTGCCAGGTCTTGGTTACGGCAAATTCGCTGATGGTCATGCGTCTAGTTTACAGGCAAGAGGGGTTTTCGTCAAACGGTCACAATTCGACGGTGCAGCCCAGGCCGGGCACGTCGCGGGCGATCAGCCAGCCGTCCTCGAAGCGGAAGCCGGGCAGGGTGGGATCGTTCGCCAGGTCAAAGTGGCCGTCCAGGTCGCCGTAGCGCACGTTGGGGCTGCTCAGGGCCAGGCCCAGCCCGGCGGCGATGAGCAGCGCCGGTTCGTTGATGCAGCCGACCATCGTCGCCATCTGGGCGGCGCGGGCGATGGCGTCCACCTGGCGGGCGCAGTGCAGGCCGCCGCAGGTCGCCAGCTTGATGCTCAGGCCGTGGGCGGCGCGCTGCCCGGCAATCTCCAGCGCCGACGGCGGCCCGGTCAGGCTCTCGTCGGCCAGGATGGGCACCGGGCTGTGGTGGGTCACCTGGCGCCAGCGCCTTGAGGTCGGCGGCGGGCGTGGGCTGCTCCAGCATCTCCAGCTTGCCCTCCAGGGCGCGGGCCACGTCCAGCGCCTGCTGCACGCGTGTAGCCCTGATCGGCGTCCAGGCGCAAGATCAGGTCGGGCAGGGCGTCGTGCACGGCCTGCACCCGGCGCACATCCTCCTCGGGATCGAGGCCGCCCTTGAGCTTGAGGATGCGGAATCCCTGCCGGGCGCGGTTGCGGGCCATTTCGACCGTCTCCTTGACCGGCAGCGATGCCCAGCGTGATCGACGTCTGGATGCGGTGGCGGTAGCCGCCCAGCAGCCGGTGCAGGGGCAGCCCGGCCGCCAGGCCCAGCAGATCGTAGAAGGCGATGTCGAAGGCGCAGCGGGCCGAGGGCGTGTCCTCGGTCAGGGGCGCCAGCTCGGCCAGGGCGAACTCGGTGTTCAGCGGGTTGAGGTCGCGGGCGCGGTCGGCGCAGGCGTGGCAGGCGCGCAAGACCTGCTCCAGCGTCTCGCCGGTGAGGGCCGGGTCGAAGGCGGCGCAGCCCCAGGCCGCTGCGGCCCTCGCGGGTGTCGATGCGCACGAACACACAGTCCACGCGGTCCATCTCGGTGGGATGGGCCGCCGCCCGGTAGGGCATCCGCAGCTTGAGTTCGACCGGAACCACTTCGACGTTGACGATCTGCATATCACGCACCTCTCCCCTCGACTTGCTTCGGTCAGAGCCTGACCTTTTGCACACGTGTCCCGTGGTTGATCTTGAGCGCGGGACGCCCGCGGACGATCCGCACCTCGCCCAGTTCTTTGCCGCAAGCCGGGCACGGCGGCCGGGTTCCCAGCGGCGCGCCCGCTGATGCCGACGTAATCCTCGCGGATCTCGTCCAGGAAGCACTTGATCAGCCGGCCGCGCCCGCCCTTGTAGTATTTGAACAAAAGCTGGCCGCATTGGCACTCGACCTTGATGACGCGGCGCTTGGGCATGTCAGAACCACTCAGCTCTCGATCTGAATGTCGCCCTCTGGCGTCACCGTGGCTGTGCGCTCTCCGTCTGGCGAGGTCCAGACCGTCGCGCCGTTGTTCCAGATTTCGGCCAGCGTCCAGGCGCTGCGCAGGCTGAGCTGCATGGCCCGCGCCGCGTCGGTGACCGTCTCGGTGAGCCAGGTGTGGTAGCGAAAGTTGGTCGCGGCGATGTTGCCCGCGCCCCGGCCAATCTGCGCTTCGATCTCGGCGTAGGCCCGGTCGTCGTTCATTGGCCCTGCTCCCTTTCAAGGACACCGGTCAGGCAGCCGATGCCGCCTGCCGCCTTGGTCAATTCGTCGATCTCGACCGTCAGGCAGTCGATGCCGGCGGCCTCGTAGAAGCGTTGAGTGTCCGGACAGCCGGCGGCCATCAGGATGCGGCGCGGCCCCAGGGTCACAAAGTTGAGGGCCAGACGCCGCTCGGCCTCGGCTGCGTCTGGCAAAAAGAGGACGGTGTAGCCCCGCGCCCGCAGCGCCTCGACGGCGGCGTAGGGCACGCGGCCCGGCCAGGCGATGGCCAGAGTCTCGGTCGGGAAAGCGCAGCGTGCCCATGAGGTGCATCGCGCCATAGGGCAGGCCGACGGGCACGACCTCGACGCCCATCTCGTGCAATAGGCTCGTCACCTGGGCGGCGCCTTCGGCGTTGGTCCGCAGGCCGGTGGCCAGCAGGACGGTCTGCGGGTCGATCCAGGCGGCGTCGGCGCCCTCGAACACGCCGCTGCCCCGCACGCAACGCAGGATGGGGATGCCCAGCTCGGCCAGCCGCCGGGCAACCCAGCGCTCCTCGCCGGCGCGGACGGTGGAGGCCGGGCGGCTCAACACGGCGCCCTCGGGGGTCATGAACAGCAGGTCGGCGACGAACATCAGGTTGGGCGAAGGGCTGGTGGGAGGCTCGACATAATGCACGGTGACGCCCGCGTCGCGGTAGGCCTGGGCGATGGCGTCGTGCTGCCGGCTTGCCCGGGCGGCGTCCAGCCGGTCGAGCATTTGGGCCGCGTCGGGGTCGGTCAGGCGGGCCAGCTCGGGGCCGGGGCGGTGGAGCAGCACGGCGCGCAGCGGCGCCCATTCGGTCTCGACGCCACACAGCCCCCACAATTCGCCAATTTCATGGCGCAGAGTTCTGGTCCGGGCCAACCAGCCGGGTCCGCCGTAGGCAGCAGCGTTGAGCAAGTTGCTCATGTCCCCTCCGTGTCTGTCGGTCAGAAGCTGGTGGTGCAGACCGGCTTTTGCTCGACGGCAAAGATGCGGCTGATCGTTTCGGCGTACCCAAGGTCCGAGATGTCGGCCAGGCTGTAGCGGTAGAGGCTGCGAAAGCTCACGGTCCCGGCCAGGAGCGACGAAAAGTGGGCGACATCCAGGCCGACCTCGACGTCGTGCGGGCCAGCGGCCAGTTGTTCGACACGCCCGTTCTCGAAGCGGAGCAGGAGGCTGCCGGCGTTTTCGGGCAAAAAGCTGTCGGCCACGGTCAGCCTGAGCGTGCAGGTCTGGCCGCCGAAATTTCGGTCGGCCAGCCGCTCGAACATGCCCGGCACGTCGATCACGCGATACATGAGGCCCACGCCCTGGGCGTTGGTCTCGTGGTAGACGTCGGGGATCAGCCGGCCCGAGTCGTTGCGCGGATCGCGGAGCAGGTGGTGCCAGTGCTCGTCCTGGGTGTCGAGGAGGACGTGGCGGATCTGGTCGGCCTGGCTGTGCAAAAAGGTCAGCAATTCCGACAGGGCCTCGGGGGTCTCGTAGATGAACTCTTTGACGTGGATGTCGTTGGTGATAAAGGTCTCGCCCTGCTCAAAGCCAAAGGCCAGGTAGCCGTGGATCTCGCCGCCCACCTCGAAGCCGACGAGGCGCTGCTCGGGATTGGAGAACAGGCGCCGCAGCTCGCGCTCGGTTTTGTCCATCATGCCGTGGGTCTGGGCGGCAAAGCGCTGGTAGCAGTCCCTCACGGCTTGCTTGTCGGCTTCGGTCAGGTAGCGGATGTGCGTCCTGGACGGTCCCCGGGGAAAGGCTGCGGGCCGGACGCGGTATTGGTTCATCTTGGTGCCGTAGCCAAACCCCATTTTCACGTAAAAATCAGGTCGAAATGGGTAGAGCGCGGCCAGGGGCGCTCTCTGTTCGCGGTAGTGCCGCAGGTAGTAACCCATCATCTCTTTGGCGACGTGCTCCCTCTTGTGCGCCAGGTGGACGGCGATCTGGCCCACGCCTCCTGTCGGGATGCGGGCGCCGAGAAAGCTCGCTCACAAAGTCGTAGAGGCACATGATGCCCAGGAGGCGATCCCATCACGAAAGAGCCCGTAAAAGTGGGCCGTAGGATCCTGTTCGTGGACGGTTCGCAGGCGTTCTTTGAACTGCTCGCGGTCCTTGATCTCGAAACTGGGATAGGCGTCGACAAAGATGGGGACCAGTTGGTCAAAGTCGTCGGCGGTCAGGATTCTGATGTCGCTCATGTTTGTCCTCTACTCAGGTCAGAGTTTCGTTCTCCGGCGATTCGGCGTCCGAGATGTTGGGCGCCAGGGCTGCCAGGAGTGCCTCTGGAAAGGGAACGGGTTTGCCCGTCTCAGCGTTCATCGCGCCCCACAGGGTGCGCGCCCGGGCTACCAGCGCGCCGTCGTTCACGCGGGTCAGGGCGTAGTGCCGGACAGCCTCCTCCTCGCCACCCGACAGCCAGGTGGCGATCTCTAACTCGTCGTCCAGCAGGACCGGTTGCCGATAGTCGATGTGGTGCCGCCGGGCCACGAGGCGGACTCCCCTCGGCCTCCAGCCGCGCCGGCGGCCAGCCGTGGGCGGCTGTGACCCGCACGTCACAATCCTCCAGGTAGGCCAGGTAGACGGCATTGTTCACGTGCCCCACCTGGTCGAGGTCGTGCCACTCGACCCGCCGCCACAGCCGGTAGACGCCGGGCGGCGGCGGGGGGGCATCGGGGAAGCGCTCGCGAGTCGGCGCCAGGTCGGGCGCGCCTTCGGGAAAAAAGGCGGCCTTCATTTCATCCGGAATCTGCGCTGGACGCTCCGTTTCGCGGTCCAGGAAGGCCCAGTCGGTGTGGGCCAGGGCCACCGGCTCACCCGAGCCGGCCAGGTGGAATTCGTAGGCCCGCCGCGAGCGGACCCGGCGAAAGTCGGCCACGTAAGTGGTGATCGCCACCGTGTCGCCGTAACGCAGCGGGCGCCGGACCTCCAGGTCGGTCTCACGGATGAGCCAGAAGCAACCGATCTCCTCGTAGCGGTCCATGTCGTAGCCCGCCGCTGCCGAGGCGTCAAAGGCGGCCTCCTGCATGAAGCGCAGATAGTTGGCGTGGTGGACCTGCCCGTGGGCGTCGCACTCGTAGTAGCGCACGCGGAAGGTCCGGACGTGGGTTAAGGGCATAGTCTACTCCTGTTCGTGATAGCTGGACATGACAGAGTATAGCACAGAAGGGCAGGGTTGTGAAGTTCGCGAGAGGCTGCTCTCACGCCGCCCGGTGGCCGCGCACCGGGGTTTCACTCGGATACTGCTCTTTTGGCCGATCCCGAGTCAGAGATCCACCACCTCCGCCTGGGGTGCGACTTGGCCCAACTGGGGCGGACCTGTTTGCAGGCAATTGGCGTGCCTTTTGACAAGAACTCGAGCTTGGCGTACAATGAACACGTCGAATCCCGGATAGGTTATTTGGTTTGGTAGTCTTCAGGCTGGCTCGCAGAGAACTCCTTGCCAGCCGCCGGGCAGTTGGAGAGAGGAGGTGATTCCTGCCGTCGATCCGCTATCCCCTGGCGTTTGTTCGTACCCTGGATACCAAGGAAAGAAAGGAGCGAGATCAAGGATGAAAACGCGCATTTCGTTTGCCATCGTCTTGGTGGCCCTGTTGACCATCAGCTTCTTGATCCCCTACTCGGCGGCTCAGGAGCCAACCGAGGACCCGGTCGCGGCCGAGCTGGAAGCGGCCGAGGCATTGGAACAGAACCCGCCGATTCTGGCGGGCGACAGCAGCCCGGCAGAGCCCAAAGCGTGGTATCCCCGAAGCCATCCTCTACTTCTGGGACTTTGAGGGAAATAACGGCGGATTTGGTGCTGCCCTCGACTGGGAGTGGGGCACCTATGCCTGGGTTGGCAACGGGTGCTATAACGCAAACAACGTACCGCCACCGGCGGCCTATTCGGGCACCGACATGTGGGGCACCGTGCTCAACACCTGCTACAGCGACCTGGGCAACAACTCGGGCTACAACACCTGTGTGAACGGCAACCCCGCCGACGACAGCATCCTGTCCTTCACCGTGGATCTCAGCAGCGTGACAAGCACCGTCGAGATGAGCTGGTGGGAGTGGTTCGACCTATTCATGGATTTCGACTGGGGCGAAGTGTATGTCAATGGCAACGTGGTCTTTCAGCACTGTGGGGGCGGCTATGTCCCCCCGACGGCCTGGGTGCAGCAGGTTGTGGACCTGACGCCCTACATCGGCGGCGTGGCGACCGTCGAGTTCCACATGATGGCCTCGACCGTCGTCAACTATGCCGGCTGGTACATCGACGACGTGACGATCTATACCGTGGCCTCGGCCCCCGACATCGACGTGATCGCGCCGCCGCTGGAGATGGAGTTGTGCCCCGATGACACGGCCACACTCGAGTTTACCATCTGCAACAGCGGCACGGCGGGGCTGGACTGGACCCTGTCCGAGACCGCGACGATGCTCACCTACCTGGATGAGAGCGTGGGGGTCAACGTCCCGGCGGTCGAGGTCCGGCCCGGCGTTGCCTCCCGCGTGGAGGCGGTGGGCCAACCGGCGCGGCAGTTCGATGTGCATCTGGGCTGGGTGCGACTGCAACCGGTCGACGTGCTCCTTGTGACGCCCGACTTGGTGGGCGGCGGCGACATCAGCCTGCTGCTGACGACCCTGGCCGCTTTCCCCGACCTGAACGTGACCGTCTGGGACGCCAGCGTCGGCACCCCCACCGTGATCGACATGCTGGCCTACGACGTCGTCTTTGTCGGCAATGACATCCTGTGGAGCAGCTCGGCCATCGACAAGACGGCGCTCAGCGACAACCTGGCCGACTATATCGACGCCGGCGGCAAGGTGTTGGCCGGCAGTTTTGTGTGGAGCTTTGACGACTGGGGCCTGGGCGGCGGGCGCTTTATCGACGAGGACTATAGCCCCTACGAAATGTCCACCCAGGACTTTTGGGATCCGATCGGCCTGGGCGCCTACGACGCCGGGCACCCGATCATGACCGGCGTCGTCACGGCCACCGAAGGTTACAACCACCAGGACCCGGCCCTGAGTTCCACCGGCACGTGGGTCGCCAGTTGGCTGGACGGCGAGCACTATGTGGCCGTCGCGCCCAGTTCCGTGGGCTTGAACCAACTGCACTTCCATCAGGCCGCCTTTGGCGGGCAGACGGGCGAGTTGCTGCACAACGCGCTGCTCTACCTGGCGGAGAGCGGGCCGGTAGACGTCCCCTGGCTGACCGAGGTCCCAACCACCGGCCTCGTCCTGCCCGGCGAGTGCACGACGGTCGAAGTGACCTTTGATTCGCAGTGGATGATTCCGGGCGACTACTATGCCGGCCTGACCATCGAGAGCAACGATCCCGACGAACCCGAGATCACCCTGCCTGTGACCATGACCGTGTTGAACTGCACCGGCGGGCTGGACGGCTACGTCACAGACTTGGAGACGGGCGGCGTCGATCCGACCTGCACGAGCGCCATGGTCCACATCGAGCCCGGCGCTCTGAACGTACCCGTGGGGCCAGACGGCTACTACTGGGCGGTCCTGGACCCCGGCACCTACACCCTGACCGCTGCGGCCCCCCTCTACTCGGTCGAGACCGCCGTCGTGAGCATCACCGTCGGCATGACGACTGTCCAGAACCTGAGCTTGCGGCGACCGGCCATCGAGGTAGCCCCGGAGGGCTTCACGGTCAGCCTTACCACCGGCCACGCGATGACCTTGCCGCTGACCATCGACAACGTGGGCCACATGCCGCTGGACTGGGCCATCCTCGAACTCCCGCCCGGAATGTCTGTCTCGGTGGCCGGGAGACCGGGCTTCCTCACCACCTGGCTGGACGGGGACGTGGAGATCGATCCGCAGGTCCTGGCCGAGTTGGACGCCAGGGGCCGCACCGACTTTTTCGTCCAGATGCGGCTCCAGGCGGACCTGAGCCCGGCCTACGACCTCCAGGACTGGAACGAGCGCGGCCAGTACGTCTACGACTCGCTGCGGGCGGCCGCCGAGGCCCAGGCGCCGGTCATCGCCTACGCCCAGGCTCGCGGCCTGGAATACGAGACGCGCCTGTCCAACAACACCGTCTTTGTCAAGGGCGGCCAGTTGGCTGACGTCGACAACCTGGCGGCTCGCACCGACGTGAAACAGATCCGGGCCAACCACGTCTACGAGATCGAGGACGTCGAGCAAGCGCCCGCCCCCGAAACCTGGGGCTGGAACCTGGACGCGCTCGATCCGAACGACGACCTGTACGGTATGCAAGCGGTGCAGGTGTGGCAAGACTATGGCATCAGCGGCGAGGGCATCGTCGTGGCCGGCATCGACACCGGCGTGTTCTACCAGCACGAGGCGCTGGTGGGGCAGTATCGCGGCAACAACGGCGACGGCACCTTTGACCACGACTACAACTGGTACGCGCCGACCCTCACCGCCACGAACGCCTGCGCCGGCGCGGCCACCGAGCCGTGCGACTTTGCCGGTCACGGCTCCGGCGTAACCGGCATCATGGCCGGTGAGACCGAGGACCTGGTCGAGCAGATTGGCATCGCCCCCAGCGCCACGTGGATCGCCTGCATGGGCTGCGACACGCCGCCCAACGGCTGCTCCGAAGCGGCGCTGACCGCCTGCGCCGACTGGGTGGTGGCGCCCTGCCCCATCGGCGCCGACCCCGGCGATCCGGCCTGCGATCCGGCCCTGCGGCCCCACGTCATCAACAACTCGTGGGGCGGCCCCGGCTGCGACCTGTGGTACCAGGGCTATATCCAGGCCTGGCAGGCTGCGGGCCAGTTCCCGGCCTTTTCGGCGGGCAACACCGCCGCCTGTGGCGCCGTCGGCTCACCCGGAGACACCCCGGAGGCGTTCGGCACCGCGGCCCACGCCGACGACGGCGAAAACCTGTACGCCGGCGGACCGAGCTGCCACTTCCCCGAGCCGAGCTGCGCGCCCGACGCCCACGAGGTCGATCCGCACCTGAACGCGCCCAGCTTTGGCCGCACGGCGGGCAACGCGCCCGGGCTGTACTGGAATCTGAGCGGTACCTCGGGCGCCAGCCCCCACACGGCCGGCTGCGTGGCTCTGATCTGGGCGGCCAACCCCTCCCTCGTCGGCGACGTTGAAACCACGTTCACTATCCTGGAGCAATCGGCCGACCGCACCTCGCTCCAACCCTGGGCCGGGGGGGGCTGCGGCAAGCCGGCCTGCGCCGGAACCGACACCTATCCCAACTACGAATACGGCTGGGGCTACCTGGATTGCCACGCTGCTGTCGAATGGGCGCTGCGCATGAACGGGGACTTGCCCTGGGTCGGCGTCGATCCCGAAAGCGGGATGATCCCGCCGTTGGACAGCGTCGAGATTGACGTGACGTTCACCTGCACGCAGACCGGCGAGTACAGCGGCACGTTGCTCATCGCGCACAACGACCCCTGTGCAGACCCGGTCAACATCCCGCTCCGTTTGTACTGCACAGAGGTAGAACACTACTACGTCTACCTGCCCATCATCGTCCGCAACGACTAACCTTCTCGGGAAGCGGTTCAGAGGGCCAGCCAGAGGTTTGGCTGGCCCTCGTTGTTGCCGGGTCGAGGCCGTCTCCTTTTCTTTTGTGCTTTCGTGTCAGAAGTGGTACAATCCTCACATCAGGGCGAGTGGTGGCTGCGGAGCAGTAGGCGTGGGAGTTCAACAGACCTGGTCAACCTGGCAGAAAGGACCTGACATGACTCAAGTAGCCTTTGTGAAAACCCGAGACCGCCTGGCCGGTGTGAAGCGGGCGTTGGACCTGCTGGGTGCCGGTATCTTTTCGGGCAAGCACCTCTTTCTCAAGCCCAATTTCAACAGCGCCGACCCGCCGCCGGGCTCGACGCACGACGACACCTTGACGGCCCTGGTCCGCTGGCTCCAGGCGCAGGGGGCCAGCCGCATCACCGTTGGCGACCGCAGCGGCATGGGCGATACGCGGGCGGTCATGGAGCAAAAGGGCGTCTTTCGCCTGGCCGAGGAGATGGGCTTTGACGTGGTCGTGTTCGACGAACTGGGCGCCGACGGCTGGGAAAAGGCCGACGTCCCCGGCAGCCACTGGAAGCAGGGTTTTGCCCTCGCCCGCCCGGCCCTCGCCGCCGATGGCATTGTCCAGACCTGCTGCCTGAAGACGCACCGCTTTGGCGGGCACTTTCACCCTGTCCCTCAAGAATTCGGTTGGGCTGGCAGCCAGGCAGATCCCGGGCGAGCGCCACAACTATATGCACGAGCTGCATCTCTCACGGCACCAGCGGCGGATGATCGCCGAGATCAATGCCGCCTACCGGCCTGACTTGATCCTACTCGATGGGGTGGAAGCCTTTGTCAAAGGCGGGCCGGCCAAGGGCACGCAGGTCGCTGCGGACGTCATCCTGGCCGGCACCGACCGGGTGGCGGTCGACGCCGTCGGCGTGGCCCTCTTGCGCCACTTGGGGACCACGCGTCAGGTCAGCCAGGGGCCGATTTTTGAGCAGCAGCAGATCGCCCGCGCGGTGGAGCTGGGGCTGGGGGTGTCCGGCCCGGCGCAAATCGAACTGCTCACTGGCGACGCGGAGAGCGAGGCGTACGCCATTCAGATCCGCGAGATTCTGGCTCGCGGCTAGGGGCAATCGATAGTGGAAGTGCGGAGGTTGACTTGAAAACAGGGACTATTTTCACAGTGATTGTCTTGTGCCTGCTGGTCGGCTGCGGAGGCACGTCTGCACCCACCTCTGGACCCTCGGCCACGGCCACGACTGGGGCAGATGTGGCCCTCGCGTCGCCGACAATCCCAGCCCCGACCAGCAGCAGCACCTCTACAACGGAGCCGACTCGCACGCCGACAGACACCGCAACCGCGACGAGTACGCCGACCGACCCCCCGTCGCCCCTGCCGCCGACGCCCACGGCTACCCCGCTGCCCTCCGAAACGCCGCTGCCGACCAATACCCCATTACCGCCAACCGACACTCCCCTGCCGCCGACGGCCACGGTAGCTCGGCCCACGAAAACGCCTGCGCCGCCGACGGCTACCGTGCCCCTGCCGCCCCGCTTCCCGTGGCGGGGGCAGGTCGTGGGCACTTTTCCCAACTGCGGCCTGACCCGGATCATGGGCCTGACCCTGGACAGGAACGGCGGGGTGGCGGGCGACATCTGGGTGCATTTCTGGGCTGATGGCTGGGAGGGGGCGTGGACGCGATCCAGATGGACGGTGGACGAAGGCTACCCCGGCCTGGACGATTCGAGCAACTGGGACGGCGTCTTGGACATCTATCCCAAAGCCGGCACCTGGCAGGTATGCGTCGTGTCGGCGGAAGGTAGCCGCGATTGTACTTCCACGACGGTGACGGCGCAGACTGTCGCCGAGCCCTGCGCGCCGGACAGCGGCGGCGTGCAGATCGTGCGTGTCGTCTTTCAGCAGAACTAGAGCCTGCCCTGCGGGCTAACGGCCTGGAGAACTGTCGGTAAACGACAGACCGGCTCCCGCCCAAGAGCAAGAGCCGGCTGGCTCAGATGGCACCCTCGGCGCGATTCGAACGCGCGACCCTTTCCGCAGGGAGACGGAGACGATCACCCCATATCAAAACAGACTTCCGCCAGCAAGACAGAAGTCTGGTCGTTCTTGTTGTTCCCTAACCCGGACGAGCCGGAACCAAAAAGAGAAACCACCCAGTCACCAAGACACCAAGAAAGCAAACAAAGAGCTTCGTGCCTTTGTGTCTTGGTGGTAGATCTTCTTGTCCAATGTGCAAGGATTTAACCGATCAGGACCTAACTGCTGTTGATGACATCCTGTCACTGCGAGCGACGAAGCAGTCTCCTGTGCACATCGGGGCTGAGCCGCAAAAAACAGACCGGGGAGCGAGTCCCCGGTCTGTGCTTTTCAGGCTGAATGTTCGTTGGTGCACCTGCGGTGCTCAGCCCTCCGCCCGCTTCATAAAGCTCTTCACCTCGTCACGGAAGGTGCGCAGTTCTTTCATCTCGGCTTCCATGTCTTTCACCTTGCCCAGCTCCGGCGCGGCTTCCAGCTTGGCCTGCTTGGCCTCCACGGCCTGCAACTGGCTGCGCAGAGCGACCAACTCCTGGTCTTTGCGCGTCAGCTCCCCTTGTAGCTCGGTCAGGACGGTCTTGAGCGTTGCCACTTCGGCCAGCGTCTCTTTCTGCGCTTCCACCTCCTTGCGGATGGCCTCGACCGGCGCGGCGGGTTTCTCGGTCAGCGCGTAGTAGCGCACCACGCCGTCCTTTTCGTAGAACGTGACCTCCGAGCCGGGCGGCAGGCGCAGCGGGGCGCGGGTGAGGCGCAGCAGGTTCTTGGCGCCCTCGGCGGCCTGGTAAGGCTCGACCGTGGCCACGATCTGGGCCTCTTGGGCCTTGTCGAGCACTTCCTCGACCGGCTTGTCCATCACGTCCTTGCCATCGATCTCGTCTTTCTCGCGCTTGGACGACGCCATGAACTGCCCGCCGACGTTGCCCAGCCAGTCGCCCGCAATCTCGCGCGCGTTGCTCAGTCTTGCCCAGCATCTCGCGGAGCTGTGCCGGGAAGTAGCCCTGCTGGTAGAGGGACAGCCCCGCTGCGCATTTGGTGACTCTGGACCGGTGCATCATAGGCGAGCAGCCCGGGAGCGCCCAGCCTGCCGAACAACTCGGGCAGAACCAGGCAGCAGAGATACTCCACCGCCTTGTGGATGAAGGGCGAGAGGGGGATGAGCGACAGCCAGTAGCCCACCGTGGGGAAGCTCTTGACGTACTTGCGCCGGGAAAAGTTACAGACCTGGTAGACTTCGCGCCCCCGGATCGTGACCGAGGCCAGGTAGACCTCGTCGTCGGGGCTGCACTCGGGGCAGTCGACCAGCAGGTGGTGGCAGAAGCAGTCCTTCAGGTATTGCAGCAACCCGCCCAGCAGGTCGAGATAGGCGGCGAAAATGGCCCGGCGATAGCGGATCATCTCTTCGAGGAACTCCTGGCTGCCGGGGTGCAGTTCGCCGGCCCCCGGTTTTTCGACCGGCTGCATGTGCTCGCCGGCCACCTGGGTGAGCGTCGGGCTGAGGGCGTTGAGGACGTAGACCTGATTGACTTGGCCGGCGACGGCCAGGGCGATGGGTGCGATCTGCACCGGCAACTGGTAGCCCTTGACCAGCACATCCTGGGCGGTCCACACCAGGTAGACGCTGTAGTGGTCTTCGGCGCTGACCATCAAGAACTCGCTGCCCCACACGTGGCCCAGGCGGATCGTCGTGTCCGGTAGGTCCAGGATCGTCGGCGGGTTCTGCGTCTGGACCTGGAAAGCGAACAGCAGTTTGCTCGTCTCCTTGCTCACGTCGGCCACGACGTAGAGCTTGGCCAGATCGTCCGCCGGCCCGGCGGGCACGATGGCGATGTCGTCCTTGCCTGTGTGCAGCTCATCGCCGCGCTGCAAGGAATAGGCGGCGAGGATGTTGGCGGCCGCCAGGTCGATTTCGTACACCCGGTCGTAGGCGTTGGGTGAAACCTCTTCGTTGGCCGCGCTGGCATAGGCCAGGCCGGAGTCCGGATCGACCACCAGGTGGCCCACGGCGTTGAACTCGAGGCTCGGCTCGATGTTGGGCTGCACGTCGTCCAGCTTGATGGTGAACAGTCCCTCGCCCAGCCCCACGGCAAAGACCACGTCCTCGATCTCGGGCGCGAGGGCCAGCGTCAGCAACTGCACGTCGCACAGCAGGTTCACCGGGCGCCAGGTGTGGTCGAGGCCGTCCACGTCGGCCACGGCAAAGATCGAGTCTTTGTCGTGCAGGGTGGCGATGGCGTAGAGCTGGCTGCCATCCTGCGAAAAGGCGACGTCTCGCGCCACCAGGCCGTCTCCCGCCAGGCACCTCCAGGACCGCCACCAACTCCTCTTGCGGCAGGTCGTAGACGTAGATCTTGTGGTCGAGGCCCAGGCTGTAGCCCAACGTGCCGTCGGGCCGGACGCGCAGCCGGGTCTGGGTGCGATCCAGGCCAAAGAGGGTGGTCATCCGGGCTTCCGGGAAGGGATAGTCGGGGAAGGGCCGCGTCCTGTCGAACATGGCGCAGAAGGTCTTGCTCTGCAGGACGGCCCGCAGGGCGAGGTACAGGTTGAGCAGGATCTCGTGCTCCTTGAGCGACAGGTAGACGTGGGCTGCCGTGCCCGGGGCTCCAGAGCTGGACGATCAGGTTCAGCAGGGTGATGACCTGCCGCTGCGCCGGGCTGACCAGCCCGACTGCCGGCTCGCCGCCCGGCGGCGAACTCAGCAGATCGATGACCTCTCGGAGCGGATCGATGATGCACTCCTGCACGAAATCCATGAACAGGGTGCCCTGTAGCATGGCCTGCAACCTGTCGTCGGCGCGGTCGTAGGGGCGCAGGACCACGCGGGGCTGGCCGTTCTCGTCGCGCTCGATGACCAGGCAAACTCTGCCTCCCCCTTTTTGCAGCAGCGGTCTACCCTCGTGCGCCTCTTCCCATTCTCTGATCATCTGCATCACTGGCACGGCCAGCTCGTCGTCCAGGACGATGTCATTGCCCTCGCAGTCGAGGGCATAGCCGGGCCGCACCGTTACCTCCAGCCGGTCGCCGGGCTGCTGTGGATCGTCGGGGCCGCAGTGTACCTGCAAGCCGCAGACGATGCCCCAGCCGTGCAGGTGCTTGTTGTGGTGGCGCAGGTCGCGCATGGCGCACAGTTGGTCCAGCGCCTCCTGCACCGTCTCGGCGTGGATGGCGTCGCACTGGCTGTCGTCGTAACACACGTCCTCGGCGCAGATCTCGGTCAGGCTGGGAAAGTCGGGCCGGCAGTCCTCAACGTGGGCCTCCAGCCCCTCCGCCTCGATGATCGGGATCTCGCTCAACTGGAACAGCGTCTCTTCGTTCAGACCAAAGATGGCCAGGGCAAACACGTCGACGACCGCGACCTCGTAGCCGTGCTCCGCCAGGATGGCGGCGATGTACTCGGCGGTCAGCGGCTCGCCGCCCGGCAGGAGCACGTCGGTGGCCAGCCTGAAGGTCCAGTCCCGCCCATCCTCCGAAACGTCCCAGTCGACGGCCAGGTCGGGCACCGGCTCGCCGCTTTCAAAGCCGATCAGGCTGCGCGTCTCGCCGGCTTCGGTTTCCCAGGCGATCAGCGCCAGGCGGCAGTAGTAGTGGGCGATGCCCTGCGGCGGCGCGTTCACCAGCTCGTCCACCTGGCCGGTGGCGGTGCGGGCGGCAAAGGTCCAGTAGTCGCCCGTGATCAGGTCCTGGCCGCCGAACTGGATCTGGACGCCATCCTCCAGCGCCAGCAGCTCGGTGGTCACGGGGATGGCCTCGCTCTTCTGGTCCCAGCGCCGCACCTTGGGCGACTCTTCGCCCGCGTGGCCCGACACGTCGCGGTCCAGCGTCAGCGTGCGCTCGGCCTCGTCGATGCCGCCGGGGGCGATGGCCGCCAGTGTGCCCGGCAGGCCCTTCAGCTCGGTCTCGTCGCCCAGGATTTCGACGTAATCGTTGGGGTGCAGGGTGAGCACCTGGTCGCGGCCCAGGCGCTTGACGCGGACCTTGGTGGGCTGGCCGGCGACAAACTCGTCGATGGCGAACAGCACCGAGCCGTTGTCGCGCGACCACTTGAACGTAGCCACCTGGCGCAGCCGGAGGTTGGCGTGCCCGGCCATCGCCGAAACGTCGGTATCCAGCGTCAGCTCCGAGGCGCCCGGGTCGACCGCCTGGATGCGGGCCAGCGTGCCCGCCGTGCCCCCGGCGTTGGTTTGATGGCTGTACAACTCGACGCTTTGGCCCACCTGCCAGGCGCGCCCGCCCGGCGCCCAGTCGGCGACGGTGACGTCGCTGCCGCTGATGGCCGTCACCCCCGTGGCGACGACGCCCGCCGGCCGGGGCCAGGCGTAGGGCTGGCCGCCGTCGTGGATCTCGACGCGGTAGAGCCGGTTTTCCAGGCCGTGATAACCGCCGCCGGGGGCGATGAGGCAGGGATCGGACTCGTCGGGCGTGGCCGTGGTGTCCGCGCTGAGCCGCCCCCGCTGGTCGAGGGGCGGCAGCGGCGGCCAGGGCTCGAACTCGCCGTCGCACTCGGTCTCTTCCACGCCGAGGCGCACCTTGACCTGCCACACCGTCTGGAGGCGGGTGGTGGTGTCGGCCCCGCCCAGGGCCTCTTCCAGCAGGTCCGGGTCCTCGACGGCCGTCATGTGCCGCTGCCAGACGTCGAGGTAGACCAGGTCCACGCGCTCCTCTTCGGCGTCGATGGGCGGCGGGTTGGGCAGGTCGGGCTGGGTCTGGTAGGTGGTCGCCTCCGTCTCGCAGAGCAGGCCGCCGACGTAGATGCGCCCCTCGGACAGGGTCAGATCGCCGCCGGGCGCAGTCTCGACCAGGAAGCCGGCATTCTTCTTGGGCACGCCGCACAGGCCGACGACGTCCTTGATCAGGGTCTGGTCCAGGTGGGCCTGGATGGCCCCGGCCTCGTTCCAATCGGCGTCCAGGTCGACGCGCCCCTGCTGTTTGAGCACCCGGGCGTAGCCCTTGCCCGGATCGTAGATTAGTCGGGTGAAATCACCTTTCATGCCACTCACCTCCTGGTCAGGTTACATAGATCAGCCCCGGCTCCAGGCCAAAGGGCAGATATTCTTCCAATCGAATGCGCAGATTCGTCTCCCGCTGCGGCTGCTTCAGGCTGGCGAACACGCCCATTTCCGAGCCGTCTTCGGCGCCGGTGCGGAGTCTCCTCGGCGCAGCGTTGGCTGAGTTGCGCGTAGCCGGGGTCGCCATAGTGGATCGAGGTGTAGGCCGGCCAGAGGCGGGCTGATCACGGGCGCCCGCTCGCCAGGCTTCAGGTCGGCCACCGACTCCAGCTCCAGCCGCCGCGCCTCCCGCTCCAGCGCCAGGTCGGGCTGGCAGCGATAGCGGCGGGGCGTCGTCGAGGCGGCGGCCACGTAGCTAAAGCGCACGCAGCCGGTCTGCAACCGTTCGACCCGCACCCGGTCGTTGAAAATGGTCTCCGAGGCGGTCAGCTCCCGGACATAGACCTCGCCCCACAGCGTCGCGCGCTCGATGGTCGTCGGCGGGCCGGGCGCGGTGGCGTCGTCGTCGGCGGCGATGGCCGGCTGGGCGATGCCCGCCACGTCCGGGGCCTGGACGATGCTGTCGCGCAGGGTGAGGCTCTCGCACTCGGCGGGCAGGCGCAGCGGGCCGGTGATGCTGTGGTCGATGCTCACGTGCGGCGTGTCCAGGCTGTCGCAGATGCCGGGTATGGGCGCCGCCAGCAGGCTGTCCAGATCGGGGAATTCCGGCAGCCCGTCTTCCAGCAGCGTGCGGCCCGGCACCAGCGTGCAGTGGGTGATGCGTCAGGTCCACTTCGCCGCACACCTGCAAGCCGCCTTCCACCAGCAGGCCGTTGAGCGTGAACGCCGCCTCGGCGTCGGTGGGGGTGTGGATGCGCCAGCGCCCCACAGGCCGCACGATCGGGCCGGTAGCCGTTGGCCGCTTCGACGGCCAGGTGGCTGCCGTCCGGCAGCGCAACGTTGAGCACGCCGCCATAGACGCGGTTGTCCTGGATCTGGATCACGGCCTTGGGGTGCAGCACCGGGTCCCAGGCGGCCAGGGCGGCCTGCAACGTGGCGTGAACGCCCGGCGTGTCTTTGGCCACGGGGATGAGGTGGTAGTCGTCGTCGAAAGCGTGCAGCGTTTGGGTGCGGTCGTAGGGGCCGCCGCCCAGGGCCGCGCTGAAGCCATAGTTGTAGCTGACGGCGATGTTTTGCCGGCCGGGCACCTCGCCGTCGGCAAAGGCGCAGCGGCCCAGCCGCACGTCCACGGCGATCTTGCCCGCCGGCGGCTTGCTCCAGACCGACAGGTCCTTGCACAAGATCCTGCCCTGGGGGACCAGGCGCCAGCTCCCGCCGCTGCGGAGATAGAGGGCCAGGCTCAGGCCCGGCCCGTAATAGTCGCCCGGATTGAAATAGAAAGCGGCAGGGCCGGATGGGGCCGGGCACGTGCAGCTCGGTGGCCAGCTCGGTCTCGGCGGCTTCCCGCTCGGGGTTGGTGAAGAGGGGCGCCGGGTAACGCAGCGGCCCCAGGTGGAAGCCGTTGGCAAAGGCGGCGGCCTCGCGCGCCGGCACCAGCGTCAGCGGGAACTGCTGCAAGCGCCACAGGAAAAAGTTGATCTTGCGGATGTTGTAGCGGCCCACCACCTGGTCCGCCGGGCGCACGTCTACGCTGTGGCTGAGGGTGTCAAAGGGGCCGTCGAGGCGGTCCACGGCGTCCATGTGGCGCAGGTTGACCGTGCCCACCCGGCTGAAGGCGTAGGGAAAGCGCTCCTCCGGATCGGGCGCCAGGGTGTAGCGGACGTGGTTGACGTTCTGCGTCCAGCCCAGGTGCTCAAAGGCGGCCACGGCGTGGGCTCCCCAGCCGGTGACGTCGCGGGCCAGCTCCTCCAGCATCGGCAACACGCCCTTGCGCCGCCGGTAGTAGATCGTCTTGGCCACGTCGGCGCGTAGGCCCAGTTCGACGTCGTACAGCGGATTGTTGCCCACCAGGTCGCCGATGTAGGGGATGACCCAATCGGCGCAGGTTTCGATGAACAGGTCGTCCCACAGCCCGTCCATGTCGCGCTTGACAATGTCCACCTGCCCGGCGACGATTTCGAGCAGCGCCTTGAGCGGATAGCCGCGCTCGGCGTCGCGCAGGCGGTAGACGGTGGGCAAGAGTTCGTATAAATCCACAGCTTTTGTGCTCATGATGCTCCCGTCAACTCAATCCGACGTTCACGACCAGGTCGTGTGTTTCGTCCTCGATGGCGGCCAATTCCGCCGGGAAAATGGCCAGGTGGGCCTGGACCGGCGCGCTGGAAGCGCCGTGGCTGGTGCGGACGGCGCTGCACTTGAACTGGAGCCGGTTCACGTCGGCGGCGACCACGCCCTCCACCTCTTGCAAGACGCGATAGACGTCGCTGAGGTGGATCGGCTGGCCCAGGTCCAGGTTGTCAAAAGCCAAATAGTCGCTCAGCGCCGCCAGGGCGTCGGCCTGGACCGTCTCGTCCTCGTAATCGCCGTCCACCTCGATGGCCGCTTCGACCTGGACGGCCACCGGATCGTAGCTCTGCACCGTCATCTTGCGGTTGGGATCGCGGCGACTGTCCAGGTCGGCCACCAGGTTGCTGTGGGTTTCGCTGCCGGGCTCGATCTCGGCCCCGTCGTCGCCGGCCACGGTCAGCAGCACGGCCTGTTCGACGCCGTCCCACTGCCAGGCGGCGCGGGCCTTGGCCACGCCGTTGTAGGCGCGGGCCGCGTCCTCGAAATCGCGCAGCGAGACGATGCGGTCAAAGGTGCGGACGGTATTGGGCGCGTTCTCGCGGGCCGCGTCCAGGCTCTCGGGATCGGAGCCGCCCTCGGCCGCCTGCGGGATTGGCTGCCCTTCTTGAGGCCCACCGGCTTGTCCAGCAACGTCGTCAACGAGCCGGCGGCCACGTTGCCGTCGCTGCCGATCCCCTGGCGGTAGGTAGCCGCCACGTTGCCGCTGCCGGTGGGCAGGCGGGCGCCCGTCTGCCCGTCGCCAAAGTGGACGCTCATCACGCCGTCGTCGTCCACGCGGGTGGTGTAGACGCGCTGGTCGCCGCCCTGGCCGTAGAGCGTGTCGGCCTCGTGCCACAACACGCCGTCCACGCGAAGCTCCAGGGTGTTGGCCGCGCCGTTTTTGGCCCCCGCCTCGGGCACAAAGGTCACGGGCGACTTTTTCAGGCTGAAGGACTGGAAGGCGCTGGCGGCGTCGCCGCTGCCCAGCACCTCGCCGGTTATCGTCTCGCCGTGGGTGGCCAACACCACGTTGCCGCGTGCCGTGGCCGTGTCGGCGCTCAGGGCTTCGTCCGGGGCGTCGTCCAGCGTGATCTTGAGGTGGTCGCCCTCCACCTGGCTTTCGACGACGGTCGTGGCCAGCAGGTGACCGTCGCCGTCTTCCAGGACGAGGCGGCGCCCCTTTTCTAGCAGCCCTTCAACTTCGTCGAGGTCCGCCACAGGATCGAGGTCCCAGTCGGCCAGCGCCGCGTAGACGATGTCGCCGCCGAGGCTGGTGGGGTAGACCTTGGGCCACAGCTCTACCTCGTCCCCTTCCAACTCGTAGACGACGGCGCTACGCACGTCGATGCCGGTCGGCAGGCTACCGCCCGACAGCGTCACCTTGGTGATGGTGCCCTCGGCGGCGACCAGGTTGGTGGCCGACTTGAGCTGGGCCGTGGCCTGCTCGGTGCCGCTGACGCTGGCGCGCCGGACCAGGGCGCTGCCGCTCTGCAAGCGGGCCACCACCAGCAGCTCGGTGTTGTCCTTCAGGTCGTCGTAGACGGCATCCAGGGCCAGGGTCGAGCCGGCGGCGAGGTAGTAGTTGGGCGTGGCTTGCTGCCAGGAAACGTCGCCGTTGGCCACCGAGGTGACAAAAAAGGTCGAGGGCGCGCTGCGGCCAAAGAGACGGAACTTGCGCGTCCACTTGAACACCTCGGCGTTGGCGGCAAAGGTGCGGCGAGTGGCCGGCGTCCAGGTGAGTTCCTGCCGCCAATCCACGGACGCGTTGTCCACGATCTCTTTGTCCTCGACGGGTGGCGGGGCGCTGCCGCTGTGCGTGCCCGGCTCAAAAATCACCAGCCGATCGCCGGCCGCCAGGTGGCTCACGTCGCCCAGGGTCGTGGCCTGGAAGCGGCCCGCCGTGAGCGGCCAGTCGGCCTGGGGCTGGGGATAGACGCGGAACTGGTTGAGGCGCGACGTGGCGGTCAGCGACTCGACTGTCTCGAATTTCTGCGGCTTTTCGTCCTGGCCGGGCACGCTCTGCACGCGCAGCCCGGGCGAAATCTCGACGCTTTTGCCCTCCTCCATGGTAAAGGCCAGGTAGGCCGAGGCGGCCACGCCCGAGGCCGGCTCGTAGCCGAGTAGAGCGGCCAGGCGCTGCACCGAAGCGCGGAACAGGGCGGTGCGCAGGAAGGCCTCGTTGGCGATCCGCTCCTGGTAAAAGGTCAGCACGTCGCCCACGTAGGCCCACATGTCCAGCAGGGCGATGCCGTAATCGTCGTCGGCGCGCGTTGTCCAGCCGGTCAGGGGGCGCAGCGTCTGGCCGTTGACCTCGATCTCGGTCAGCGAGATGGCCTGCAGCATGGCCTGGCGAAAGCTGGCATAGTCGCCCACGCGGTAGGCGATGGCCGACAGGCCGGGACGGTTGTCGATGGTTTTGGGCGTCGGCGCGACCGACGCCTCGCAGCAGCCACACGAGTCGTTCATTTTCCACCTAGCATATTCAGGCGCAGGACGCCGTTCTCCTGGAAATTGGGATCGTTGTCCAGGCGGACCACCTCCAGGCGACCCGCCGGGAGGTAGCCCTGCTCCAGCTCGTTGTTGGCCTCTTTTCCAAAGCGTTGGAACACCTTGACCTCGGCCGAATCCACGCCCTCCACGGCTTCGACGGCAGCGTAGAGCTGGCTCAGATAGAGCGCCTGGCCAAAGGTGAAATGGTCGGGATGGAAGAATCCGCGCTGCCCGTTGCTCCGCCGCCGGTTGCCGAGGGCGTCGAGCACGGCTTCTTGTACGTGGCCGCGAAAGTGATTGCGCGCCACGCAGACGTCGATCTCGATCTCGAGCGGGACAAAGGTGGGCGGGTCGATCTCCAGGTCGTAGCCGGCCTGGGTAAAGCGGATGACCCAGGCGCGGATCTGCTCCTGCAAGGGCAGGGGCAGGTCGGTGCGGCCCAGCGGGTCCACGGTGATAAAGACGGTGTGCCAGCTCCCGGTCCAGCGGAAGGTGGCGACCGCCTTGGACACGGCGGGGTGTTTTTCGGCGGCGGCGGCGTAATCGGCCTCGGTGACGGCCCGCTTTTGCTCGGCGCGAAAGGCGGCGGGGGCCAGGTGCTTGACCTCGTCCATCGGCTCGGGGTCCACGCCGCCCCAGGCGGGCAGCGGGTTGCGGACCGCGCTGATGTCGGGCCAGTCGTCGCCCGTGCCCAGCTCGACCAGGTGGGCCAGGGCCTCGGCGCCGACGTTGCCCGCCGCGCCCACGCCGACGCGATAGTCTACCTCGATCCCCGCGCCGTCCGGCGGGGCCAACCCATACTCGTTGTCGCCAAAGCGGAGCAGGGCCCGGCCCCGGTTGTCGGTTTCGACGGCGAAATGGTGGTCGAATTCGTCGCTGTCCAGCAGGTGGGGCACCGGCTGCCAGTCGTCGGCGGGGGCTGTGCCCGACACCTGGAGGCGCGTGACCTGGGGCGCGGCCTGGCGCGGCTCGGTCTCGAACAGGCGGGCGGCGGGCGCCAGCGATCCGTTGTCGGCGGGCGAGGGCACCCGGAAGCTGAGCGGGCCGTAGTCGAGCAGCAGGCGGTGGGCGCGGCGCTGCTTTTCGTAGGGCGGCGTCTCGGGACCGGCGTGGCTCTCGGCCGACAGGGTCTGGCCGTGGTCGGCCAGGATGAGGTTGCCGCGCGCGACGCTGGCGTGGGGCTCGTAGGGGTCGGCCTCGCGCTGGGTGAGGGCCGACAGGCAGAGTGGGAAGGCCAGCTTGTCGGCGTCGGCCCAGGCGACGGCGGTCAACTCCTGCCCGGTCAGCGGGTCCAGGCCGGGCTGGACGCTGGTCAGGCGCACGATCTGGCGGTGGGCCGGGTCGGCGTCGGCGGCGTCGCCGGTCTCGGGGCCGACGACCTCTTCGAAGAGCAGATAATCGCCCGGCCCCAGCTTGGGGCAACGCAGAATCTCGTCGGGATAGGCGGCCTCCAGCAGAAAGCGGTTCAGCCGGATGCGCTCGGTGCCCGTGGGGTTGCTGGCGATCAGGTCCTGCACCAGGTCGCTGAGGGCGATGCCGGTGAAGCGGTCCTGTTGGTAGAAACTTTCGTCGGGCAGCAGCTCGTCCAGCCCGGCGATGAGGGCGGCCAGCAGGTCGTCGGACACCGGGGCGCCGTCGGCGTAGGCGGCCAGCAGGGCCTGGGTGGCCGGCGGCAGCCGGTCGTGGATGTAGAGGCTCACGGCGTCGGCGGCGTCGCGCAGCTTGCCGGCCAGCGCCCCCGCGTCGAGAAAATGGCCCGCGCTGAAGCGGGCGCTCAGGTTGCCGAGCTGCTCGTGATAGAGGTCGAGGCTCGTCGCGCCGCGCGGCAGGCAGCACTGTTTGTTGCCCCAATCGTAGAGCCAGATTTCGCCCAGGCGGTGGTGGACGTAGGCCGGGGCCACGGTCTCGAAGATGGCCTCGGTGGCGGCCTGGGCCTGGTCTTGCAGCGCGGCGGAGATGACGGCCCCCGGCACCGTCCCGCCCAACGGCTTGGTGATGCGCGTCAGGACGGGCGTGCCTGCCGGGATGGCGCCCGGCTCGTCGGCGTCCACGTGGACAAAGGCCCGGGCGCTGGCCCCGTCGTGCATCCGATAGTCGATCAGGCGGGCGTGGCGGCGCACCGAGATGCGCTGGCGGGCCGTTTCCAGGTAGGCTTCGTTGGCGATGGCGTCCTGGTAGTAGCTCAAATAGTCGCCGGTGTAGGCCAGCAGCTCCAGCAGGGTGATGCCCAGGTCGGCCTCGTGGCGCTCGGTCCAGCCGGGCACCAGGGTGGGGATCAGGTCGAGCAGCGCCCGGCGAAAGCTGGCGTAATCCTTGGCCATATAGTCGATGGGGGGTGCTTTGCCCGGCTCTTCCAGGCACACCTGTTCCCTGCGACAGTCGAAATCGCTGGGGCAGCCGGCCTTGAAGCTAAAGGCCACCCGGTTGAAGGCGGGGTCGAGCCAGGGGCTCGTCACGGTCAGGGTGTAGGTGGAGAAATCGCCCGGTTGGTCCACCTCGACCACCAGGTGCGTGCCATCCAGGACGACGTCGAGGACGCGGAGGTTGGTGATGCGCGTGCCGCCCTCGACGTCGAACAGGTGGGTCTGGTGCGCCAGGCTGGCGACGAAATCGGGCTTGAGAAAGTAGACGTGGATGAAGCGCTGGGCGTCCAGGCTGGCCGCCGAGACCTCGACGTAGTCGATCCCGTTCAGGTCGGGATGGGTGATGACCGCGTGGCGGCGTTCTTCTTCGTCACAGATGCAGGCTTGGATAACGAGCCATCGTTTCTCCCCTACACCCCGGCGACGGGCGCGCTGAACAGGGTCTGCTCGCGCTGGCCGGTGTCGCGGCGGAGATAGCTGACCTCCACTTCGAGGCGTCCCTCGTCGCTGCGCACCTGGACGCTCTCGACCTGGATGACGTCGGCCAGCCAGCGTTGCAGCGCGCCCTGGACCATGAACTGGGTGGCGGCGGCCAGCGCGCCGCTGTTGGGCATAAAGACCAGTTGCAGCAGGCCGCAGCCGAAATCGGGCCGGTTGACCCGCTCGCCAGGGCTGGTGAACAGCACCTGGTAGATCATGTCGCGGACGTGGTCGTCGGCGTCGGTGAGGGCCGCCCGCCCGCGCCCGTCGAAACGAAATGGGTAATCAAAATAGTCTGGCATCACGGCACCTTGACCTTGATGGTGGGATAGGTCGTCCGGGTCACACCATCGTCCTGATATTGGATCTCGAAGGCCTGGTTCTTGATCTGCAGGTGGTTGATGACGCCCCGGGCGATGGCGATGAACAGGATGCGCCGGTCGCGGTCGCCCGCGGGCAAGGGGTCCATGCCCTCTTCGGCGCGCACGGCGTTCAGGGCCAGTTCGATCTCGCGGGCCATGCTGTCGGCAAAGTCGTCTATCGATCCGCCGTAGAGTTCTTCCACGTTATTTCTCCTGATATGTCTGGCATTCTGAGCCGGAACGCGCAGCGGAGTGTAGGCAAGATCTCGGTTGCGACGCGAGAATCCGCCTGCTTGGCGCAAGAGGAGATTCTTCGCTCCCTCCGGTCGCTCAGAATGACACGCACTAAATCACCCCAATACTACCCCGTCTTGACCTTCATCGACAACAGATCCGGCGTCGGCGGCGTGAGAGGCGGCACGGGCGGCGCCGGCGTCACCGGCAGGAACCCGAGCGCCAGCTCGCCGGGATGCAGGTGGGCGTTGAACATGGTCACCACCTGGGTCAGGTATTGCAGCAGGCTGTCGCCAAAGACCAGCGGGTGGGCTGCGTTTTCCACCAGCTCGATCGCGGGCGCCTCGACGATGGCCTTGGTCGCGGCCTTGAGCGTCACCTTGCCGGCCGTCACCTCGATCTCGAGCAGGTTCTGGCCGTTGCCGTCGCTGACGGTGATCGTTTTGCCGTCGTCATCCAGGGTGAGCATCAGGCCCTCTTCGCTGCGGATGATGCGCAGCGAGGGCGTTCCGCTCTGGCCGCCGTTGTCGGCGGGCACCTGGCCGTCGCCCCACCAGCAGCCGCTCCAGATGGGCCGCGACGGGTCGCCGGCCTCGAACTCGATCCAGACGCCGGTGCCCGGCCCGGGCACGGTGTATTGGCCGCTGCCGTCGCCGGCGTAGGGCGCGCAGGGCATGGCCCAGCCGCTGTCCACGTCGCCCAGCACCTCGGGCACGTGGGCTTTGACGCGACCCCGTTGGCTGGGATCGTCGTTGTCGACCACGAGGCCGCGATATTTTCCATAATAACGGGTTGGCTGCATTGGTTGATTCCTCATCCGAGACCTGACAGGTCCCTGGAAAGCTGAACGCGACTACAAGCTTTGTTCAAGATGAATCGGTTCCTCGACAAAACTCCTCCTGGGACCTGTCAGGTCTGGGTGGCAAAAGACTCGCTGCCGGTCAGGCCGGTGGCGTTGCGGCGCAGGGTAAAATGCTGGGTGTAGCTGTCAGCCGTGATCAGGTGCTGCACCTTTTCGACATAATAAGTTCCGCTAAACTGGCGGCCCGCGCCCCGCACCAGGACGGGACGCTTGGCCCGCAGGATGCCGCCGTAGGCCACGGTGTTGAGATCGCCCTCGGCGACGATGGCCCAGGCGGACTGGTCGACGGCGGCCTGGGCGTAGGTCTGCAATTCGCCCGTTTCGGCCAGGCCGCTCAGCGCCAGCCGCAGGTGGCGCGGCTGGTCGCTGCCGAGGGTCGATTCGCTGCCCAGCAACGTCTGCGACACGCTGCTGATGCTGGCCGTCTGGTCGTCCTGGGAGCCGATGGCCAGCCCGACCATGTCGGCCACGACCGGCTGCATCATGTCGAACCGCACCCGAAACTCGTTGACGTTGGTGGCCTCCCCCAGGTTGACGGCCAGGACCCCCTGGGGCGTCGCGTCGAGCTGGGGCGGGTGAAAATGGCCGACGGCGTCGCCGCTCTGGGAATCCAGCTCCACGTAACACTCGTAGCCGTTGCGCCGGGCCAACTGCCGCAGGAATTCGACGTCGGTGTCCCGCTGGATGACCGTCTGGTCCACCTCCTGGCGGGCTGGCTGGGTCGACTCCACCTGGGGCGTCAGCCCGTATTCCGACAGGATGGTCGAAGCGATGTCGCCGTCGCTCATGTCGATCCAGGGCCGGATCTTTTGTTCCAGGTTCATGAGCACCGTGGCGTCCATGGCCACCACCTCCAGCACCGACTGGCCGGGTTGGTTCGAAAACTTGATATCTGCGCCGATGACGTAGCCTTCGATGAGCGCTTCCGTGGTGTCGCTGCCCACGCTGACCGTGACCTTGATCGTGCCCAGCCGCCGAAAGACGTCGTCGTCGAGGATGTTCCAGTCGCTGCCGTCCTCGCCCACGCCGACGGCCAGGCGCAGGCGCAGCATGTCGGCGAGCTGGACGTGCTCCTCGATCTCGATCTGCTGCACGGCGGCCAGCAGGTCCTGGCTGGCCGGGGCGCCGTCCACGAGCAGGGTGTACGAGACAGCAGGCATGGACTCAACCTTGGGCCGGCGGCAGGCGAATGGTGCGGCCCGGTTCCGCCACCAGATCGTCGGGCCACATCACCTCGTTGGCGTCGCACAGCCGCCAGAAGCGCTCTGAATCCCGGTAGTAGCGGCCCGGCAATCTGGTCGGGCCGCTCGCCGTCGCTGACGAGGTGGCCCAGGCGGGCGCTGGTCTCGGGAATGAAACGGACCTTGATGTAGCGGACGATCCGGCCCTCCTCGTCGGTGAGGGAAGTTTCCTCTACGTTGCTGTACCGGCTACCTTTGGCAAACATACTCTCCTCTATCGGCGGGTAAGAAACCCGCCCTACTGGCTTGGGCTTACTGGCCCGGCAGCAGGGTGCGCACCCGGCTTTCGTCCTCGCTGTTGCGGTGCTGCCGCGCCAGGCTCTCCTTCTGTTCCTGGTACGAGATGTAGGCCGAGCGGCCCAGGCTGCTCTGGTGCAGCTCCAGGTAGGTCAAAACCTGCATCCCCAGGTCCACCTTGGCCCGGATCGGGTTCAGGTTGGGGTCGTAGGCCTCTTCGGCGATGGAGAAACTGGTGAGCCGGACGGGCACGACGCGCGACCGGCCCCAGACGAGCAGGGTCAGCGGCAGTTCCGCCGGGCTGAGCTGCACCTCGCCCTGCTCGGCCAGGCTCTCGTTTTCGAGCACACGAAAGCTGGGCGGGTAGAGCAGCATCTCCAGGGTGGCCAGGATGGGGTGCAGGCCATGTTCGGCCACGGTCTGGTTCTGGCTCGGCTCGGCCAGTTGGTCGGCGGCGTCCAGCTCGATGGACAGGTCGATCCGCTCCACCGGCGGCCCGATGACGCGCAGGGTGTCCTGCTGCGCCCCGCCGACGTTGCCGGGCTGGGCTTGCTCGGCGCGGTGTTCCAGCCGCCGCCGCAGCGCGTTGGGATTGTATTGAAAATGGATGATCTGCGGCTGGGTGCCGGCCGCGTCGTCTTCGTAGACGGCCAGGGCGCCGCGCAGCAGTTTCGGGCTTCTCGGAAAGTCAGATGGCATAGGTCACTCTCGATTAGAACCCGGCGTTGTCCAGCGCGCCGAACGATCCGTTGTTACGCCACTCGGTTTGCCCCAGGAAGTGAAACGCGAACCAGCCGGGTTTCTCCAATAGCCAATGCACCTTCCAGGGATGATCGTCCGAGATCTGCCGCCAGGCGCCTCCCAGGTCGAGCCGGACGAATTCCTGGAACTGGACGCGGGCCTCGAATGTGTCGTTGGGATTGCCGACGCGGTCATTGACGTTAAAGCCGGGCCGGTCGGATCCGGTCATTTTGCCGTCGGCGTATGGATTGTTGTCTTCGTCGCCGGTTCCACGATCGTCGGTGCCCATGAGGCGGTTGGCCGGGTAGGCGGGCACCGGAACCGAGATGATCGGAGGCGCGCTGGCATCGAGGCTCGCGGCGGGTATGTGTGCGGGGAAGAGGAACTTGGTCCGCAGCCGGCGGGACACATCCCAGCGAGCGTTCACGCCGTTGGCCAGGTCCCCGCCGAGCACCGGGTGCGGCGTTCCCGCGCCTGGCACCGGGGTGGGCGGCGCGGCCAGTGCCGCTGCATGTTCGGCGCATCCGCCGTGCTGAACAGGGTGGCTGGCCGGGCCTGGACGTTGAAGGTCAATCTATCCATCGTCAGTCGCTGGCTGCCGACAGCAGCAGTGACTTTGGCAGCCGGCGCCCCTGAGGCGATGGTGGCATCCACCGACCAGACGGTGTACTTTGCCTGCGAAGCGCGCAAGGGCGGCGTCGGCGCGCTGAGGCGGGCGACGGCCTCGTGCTGTCCCTGGGTGCGGACGACGTCGGCTTCGAGTGGATTGGCCGCATCCTGGGTCGCGCCCGTCCAGGAGAGCAGCAGCAGCCGGCGGTCGCCGGGGGCCAGCGGTGGGTTGAGCACGGCCCGCACGCGGGCATTGGCCGCCGCCTCGCGGGCCACGGTCACGCCGTGGTCTGAACCGGCCACCGGCGCAGCCGCCGCGATGTCAAAGGTGCGCGACGCGGCGCTGTTGAGCAGCTCGACCCGCTCGACGGTCGGCAGGGGCCGGTCCACGATGCGGATCTCGACCCGGCGGTTTCGCGCCCGCCCGGCCTCGGTGGCGTTGCTGTCGATGGGCTGGCCCTCGCCAAAGCCCAGCGTCATGGGCGACGCTACCTCGGGTTCCAGCACCAGGGATTCCAGCGCCTGTTGAATGGTGTTGGCCCGGGCCATCGACAGGTTGAGGTTGAGCGTCTCGCCGCCGGTGCTGTCGGTGTGGCCCTCGATCTCGGCTTCCTTGGCCGGATTCATGTTCAGGACAAAGGACACCAGCACGATGGCCGGCAGCCACTGTGGCTTCAGGTTGGAGCGCTCGATGTCAAAGTTGTTCAGGATGAAGCGGTTGCCGATGACCTCGACGCGGCCTGGGCCGGTGTCCACCGGCACCGTCAGGCGTTGGCCGGGCCGGGCGGCCTGCTGTGGCTGGAAGGAACCGCCAGCGCTGGTCGCGTCGGCGGCGCGCGAGGCTTCCGCTTCCAGCGTCCCGCTGCCGGCTGGCGACGCCTGCGGGGCGTTGCCGTTCTGCGCGGTGTGGGCCAGTTCGTGGGCCAGCAGCCAGCGGCCGCTGCTCGTGGTCGGCGCGTACTCGCCAGCGCCAAAGACGACGTCGCGGCCGACGGTAAAGGCCCGCGCCTGGACCGACCTGGCCAGCGAGGCGGCCTGCGGCCCGCTGTGGACCCGCACCTGGCCGAAATCGCGGCCAAAGCGTGGCTCGAAAAAGCTGCGGCTGGCGCCGGACAGTGGCTGGCCCTTGCCCTTTAAGCCGCTGATCTGGGACGCGACGCCGGACGGCGCCGCTGCCTTCTGACCGGAGGCGTTTTTGGTCTGGATGGGCGTCTCTTCCTCTTCTTCGTCGTCAGCCTGCCGTCTGGATCGGTCTCTGCGCCCTGGCCCAGGTCGGCTGCCTGGATGGGCGTTTCTTCCTCTTCTTCGTCGTCCGCCTGCCGCTGGATCATCTCTGCCCCGGCCAGGTCGGTTGCCTGGATGGGCGTCTCTTCCTCTTCTTCGTCGTCAGCTTGCCGTTGGATCCTCTCGGCCCCGGCCAGGTCCGTCGCCTGGATCGGCGTTTCTTCCTCCTCGTCGTCCACCTGGCGCTGGATCTTTTCCTGGCCGGTTGTACGGACGGCTGCCGCTCCCGGATCGGGCATGCGCAGCACGTGGTCGGCCAGCCAATCGGCCTCCTGCTCGAAGGGGTCGCCCGGCTCGTTCACGTCCAGCTTGGGCCGGATGCGTTGGGCGCGCAGCAGGCGTTGCATGGCCTGGTTGCCCAGGACGCGCTGCGCCAGGTCGGGTTCCTGCGTGGGCGCAGCCCCCGAGCGATTCAAGGGGCGCTTGAGCGCCTGCCGTGGGTTTGGCTGTTGGCGTTGCGTAAACTCGGGCATCGGCTACCCTTCACCTTTCCGGTCGCCGCCGGGCAGCGCCTCGGCAATCTGCTGGGCCACCTGGCCGGCCAGGCCTTGCCCCTTCGTCTGGCTCAGGGCAAGGCCTGAGCCGGGCGAAGGGTGGCCGCTGGCGGGCTGCCTGCCTTGCACCAGCAGGCGCTGCAATTCGCCGGCCACCTGCGCCCGCAGCCTCTCCGCCTGCCCCGGCGTGAGGTCCAGGCCGGTCAGCACCAGGCGCTCGATCTCGACGGTGTAGCGCGGCTCGTTCATCGCGGTGCCTGCCCGTAATAGTCGCCGAACTCGGTCGCCGACATCATCTTGTCGATCTTGCCATACTCGCGGCGGGCGGCGTGCATGATCTGCGCCATGCCGACGGACGCGCCCTCGGTCGGCAGCCAGAAAGGCCGCGTTGAGGGCGATGTTGCGGATGTTGCCGCCCGGAATCTCCAGCCGGGCCAGCGCGTCGTAGTCGATGCCCGCCAGGGGCGTCTCGGGCGGAAAGACCTTGCGCCAGATGCGGCGGCGGTCGGCGGCGTCGGGAAAGGGAAAGTCGAGCAGAAAGCGCAGGCGCCGCAAAAAGGCGCGGTCCAGGGCCGATTTGCGGTTGGTGGCCAGGATGGCCAGGCCGCGATAGTCCTCCATGCGCTGCAAGAGATAGTTGACCTCGATGTTGGCGTAGCGGTCGTGGCTGTCCTTGACCTCGGTCCGCTTGCCAAAGAGGGCGTCGGCCTCGTCGAAAAAGAGGATGGCGCCGCTCTGCTCGGCGGCGTCAAAGACCTGCTTCAGGTTCTTTTCCGTTTCGCCGATGTACTTGCTGACCACGCCGGCCAGATCGATGCGGTACAGGTCGAGCTGCAGGGCGTTGGCCAGGATCTCGGCGGCCATGGTCTTGCCCGTGCCGCTGGGGCCGGCAAAGAGGGCGCTGATGCCCCGTCCCCGGCTGAGGCGCGCGCCAAAGCCCCAGGTCTCGTACACCCGGTGGCGGTGGGCCACCTGGGCGGCCAGCTCGCGCAATTGTCCCAGAAGGTCGCCGGGCAGCACGATGTCGTCCCAGGCGTAGACCGGCGCGATGCGCTGGGCGAGTTGCTCCAGGCGGGGGCTGCTCTGCTCGCGGCAGGCTTGCCACAGGTCGGCAGCCGTGATCGCCGCGCCGTTTTCGGGGGCGCGCAGCAGGGCCAGGTTTTGGGCGGCGTCCACGGCCCGGACGATGGCCGCTGGTCCCAGGTCGAACTGCTGGACCAGGGCGCCCACCTGCTCGCCCACCTGGTGCGGGACGCGGTCCAGGGTCAACTGCCACAGCTTTCGCTGCTCGGCGGCGGTGGGCCTGGGCACCGGCCACGACCATCACGTGCCGCTCGACCGGCCAGCGCTCCTCAGAGCCGACGAAGAGCATGGCCTCCAGGCGCTCGACCAGGGCGCGGGCCAGCGGTTCCTGCTCGGGCTCCAGGCGGGTCAGGCCTGCACTGAGCGAGGCCGAAGTGTCCAGGTAGTAGGCCAGGCCCGACAGGGCCGCCTCGCGGGGCAGCACTTGCAGCAGGCGGCGCTGTTCGGGGCCGGGCGGCGGCATCTGTTGCAGGTCCAGTTGGGCCAGTTGCAGCCCGGCCCGGGCGCAGAGGGCCTGGGCGACGGCCTGCCGGCCGGCGCCCGCCGGGCCGAGCAGGTTGACCAGCGGCGGGCCGGGCGGCCCGGCTTGCAGCCAGCCGGCCAGTTGCTCGACCAGCGCCCGCTGGGAAGCCGTCAGCGGCGCGGGCCGGGCCAGGCGCAGCAGGTCGGCCACCTGCGTGTCGGGCCGGTCGACGCCCCGCAAATAGTCGGCGATGCGCGTCGCCAGGCGCAGGGGCCGGCTCGACAGGGCAGCGCGCCGGCGAGGGGCCGGGCTCCAGCTCGACCAGGGCAAAGCGGCGCAGCGGCGCGTCGGGCAGAAAGCTGTTGCGCGCCGCGAACTGCGCCTCGGCGTCCGGGGCCAGGAGGCTCAGCGCCAGGTGGGGCGTGACGTAGCGGCGGCTGGCCTGGTCCTGCACGTAGGCGTACAGGTCGGCAAAGGCCGGGTCCAGGTCGGGGGCCAGGCAGAGCAGTAGCACTCGCTGCTCGAACTCGCTCCAGGCCAAAGAGGCGGGCCAACAGCGCCAGGGCCGGCGGCGTTGCGGCCTGGTCCATGGCAGCGACGAGCCCGGCCAACTGCTCTTCCGCCTGGCGCAGCGCCCGGCCGGCGGCGGCAGCGGCCTCGTCTGTGTCGTAGAAGCGGCGCTCTGCCGCCCCGTCGTCGCCCGCCAGCAGCCGGTCGGCCTGCTGGTCGCTGACCACTTGCGGATGGCCGCGCAGCGGGTCGGGCTGCCACGCCTGGCGCAGCCAGAGCACGCGCCGTTGCAGCCGCAAGCGCAGGCACTCCAGTTCCGCCTGGAGGTAGGCCCGGTTGCGCTCTGCCCAGTTCAGGGTGGGCGTTTCGGTGGCGACTGTGGCTTGGCTCATGGCACCGTAATCGTTTCCTGGTCGATGCTCTCCGCGCCGTTGACCCGCACGCGCACGAGGTAGGTGCCGGGGTCCAGCGCGGGCAGCGGAAAGCTGATGCTCGCCGGCGAGGCCGACGTGTATTCGCTGGCGTCGACGATCTGGTCGCCGACGATGGTCTGGCAATCGTGGTGTTCCAGGTAGAGGCGCGACCCGTTGACCGTCACGCGTCACGCCGTCGTGGCTGGCGCCCGTGACCCGGGGCACCAGCATGAAAACGGCCAGATTGGAGTGAAAGCCGGAGCGCGGCTCGGGCGGCTCGCCCAGCTCGATCTGGCGAATGACCTTGAGGGGCTGGGCGCCGGGCTGAAGCTCGGCGTCGTCGGGGATTTCGATCTCCAGCCGTTCGGGCGTCACCGCCGGGTCTGCCAGGGGCGGCACCAGCACCGTGCCCAGGCGGACCACGGTCTCGTCCTCCACAAAGCCGCCGCCCAGCACCACCAGCCCGTCGCCGATGCGGGCATAGGGCACCGCGCTTTCCTCGTCGGGCGCTTCCTGGCGCCGGACCCGGAAGCGGTCGATGCGCGGCGTGACCAGGGTGACGACTTTGACGCGCGGCCCGGCGTCGGGCAGCTCGCCGACGGGCCGGGGGTAGCGGCGCGTCGCCTGGCTTTCGATCTGCACGACGCTGACCGCATAGGCGACCGAGAGGCGGTAGGGCAGCGTCAACGCCGTCCAGATCTCGGTCATGTCCTCCAGGCTCAACGGGTTGAGCGAGAGCTTGACCCGCTCGAATTCGTCGTGCAGGCTCGGATCGAGGATGGGCAAGCCGCCGCTCGTTTCCAGCCCTTCGGTGATCACCGGGAAGTCGTGGAGCACGCGCATGGCGCTGCCGAGCAGATAGTGGGCCAGCGTCTCGGTGGTCAGGTCGCCGTCGCTCTCGCTGGAGGTGCCGTAGGCCGTGATCAGGTAGTGCAGGTCCAGGCTCAACGGCGGCCGCCCGTAGGCCGCCCGGTGGCCGTGGCCGGGAATCTCCTGGTTTTTCAGAAACTCGTTCTCCGACACGCGGAACAGGAAGAGGTTGATGCGCGGCGTGGCCGTGTCGTCGTCCTCTGCCGGCGTGCCGATGGTGACGGGCACGGTGGTCACGCCCGAGGGCAGCGGCGGGATCTCCATCCGGTCGCGCAGCAAGGTTTGCAGGCTGCTGCTGACGCCGCCGATGGCCAGGTAGGTGCTCATCGCAACACCTCACTTTCCCAGCCGCGCAGGTAGGCGTACTGGTCGAACCCCTGGGGCCGGGGCGCCGGTCGGCGGGGCTGGCGGCGGGCTGGGCTGGCTGGCCCGGACCTCCACCGTGCCGATGCGCACCTGGACCGGCGGCGGGGCAGGTTCTTGGGCCGGGCGGGTGGCTGCCGCGACAGGCTGGGCGCGAGGCAAGGCAGGCGGCGGCTGGGGCAGCGGCGACAGGATGACCGGCGCGGCTGGAATCGGTGCGCGGGCGGCTGGCGGGGTCGCTGCCGGGACGGTCTGGGCGCGGGTCGGGGCTGGCGGCGTTGGGCGCGGGCGACGGTTCGGCAGCTGGGGCGGCTCGGCCGCTCGGCTGCGGGGCGACCGGGACGGGCTGCGTCTCGCGGACGACGACTCGCTCCACCTCTCGGGCGGGGGCGGTTGGCTGGCGGGGCGTGACCGGCCTGGGTGGTTGGGGTGGAGGCGGTGCGGGCGCCGGCTGGACGGCGGGCGGAGCGGGCTCGGCGGGCCGTTCGCGGCTGGCCTCCGGCGCTGGCCGCTCCGCTTGGGGTGGCGGCTGGACGGCGGGCAGGGTTGGCGGCGTGGGGGCCGGGGGCTCGGCCCGGGCTCGGGCGCGGGCGCGGGAGCAGGGGTGGGGCGCCGCCGGTTCCACCTGGGCGGCGGCTCTGGGCGTGGCGGGCGCAGCCGGTGGCGGTTCGCGGCGGAGAGGTGGCCTGGGGATCGGCGCGGGTGGCGGCTGCATCTCGGCAGGGCGTCGGGGCGGTGGCTCGGGCAGCGGGATGTCGGGCTGGGGCGCGGCGGCTCGGCCACTGGCTGAGCCGGGGTGATGGGGACGGCGGCAGGCGCAGGCGGCGGCGGCTCCGGCCGGGACGGCGCGAGCGGGCGCCTCTGGCTGCGCGGCAGGTGGAGGCGTTGCCGAGCTGGAACGCGAGCGCTGCCGGCAGGCCGGCGACGAATTGTGGTTGGAAGGGCGGCCGGACGGCAGCCGCCGGGGGATCCCGGCGCTGCGCCGAACCAGGTTGTGCACAAAGTTGCTCACGGTGAACCTTCCTCCCCCAGGGCTTCGGCCAGCAAGTCCAGGTAGCGCTGCCGCTTGGCGGCGGTCATGCCCATGATCTCGGCTTCGCTCCAGTGGTAGTAAAAGGCCAGCAGGTGCACCTGGCGGTAGAGGTGGGCCGAGCGGTTGGCGATCTCTTGATAGAAGTAGCCGGCCGCGTCCAGGAGCGCGGTGAAGGGCTGGCGGCAGGCCGGGCACTGCATGTTGAGCAGCAGCTCGGCCTGCGGGTCCAGCTCGGCCAGCAGGGCGGGCAGCTCGGCCTCGACCGACTGCGGGCAGGCCCTCGTCTGCGGCGGGGTCCACCTGGAGCACGCAGCGGCGCAAGAGATGGTCGGCGGCTGCGCCCGGATCGGCGGCGGCGAGGGAGGCGATGGCCTCCTGGTCGGCCCCGGTCGGCAGCCGGAAGCGGACGCGGCGCCGGACGCCGTCGTCGCCGACGGTGGCCTCGTACTCGGCCTGCGGCTCGGCGTAGGGCGGCAGCAGCAGGTCGCTCACCCGCAGTTCCAGGTCCATCTTTTCGCCGCAGCCGGGGCACGACAACACGCACGGCAAGCGCTCGCCCTCGGTCAGGCGGCGCAGGTGCAGCAGCAGGGCCTCGCGGTCGCCCACGGTCAGCGCCCGCGCCAAGGCCAGCGGCTCCTGCTCCGCCAGGGAGAGGCTGCCCAGATGCGTCAGGCAGCGGGCCAACAGGGCGCTGGTTCGCTCCGCTGCCGATAGGGTACTGCCGGATTCAAGCAGGAATGCCTCGTCGTTGCCGTTAAGCGACCGCAACCCCGCCTGCCGGTGGCATTCGCCGTCCCACCACAACCCTCCCGGCAAGTGGACGCGTTGAGCACAACGTGTTGCGCTCAGGCTCATGCTCAGGGCTCGGTGTAGCTCGGTTCAGTGGGCTCCGAGACCTCATAGTCCCGCTCCCAGCCTTCATTCTCCAGCTTGATGGTCTGGATGGCGACGGCGTTGGCGCTGGCGTCCAGCTCGGGCAGGGCCTGGTATTCGGACACCCAGCAGCGGTAGACTTTGTAGGAAATCGCCAGTTGGCCGGCTTCGTTGTAGACGTCGATGATGATGTCCTTGCGAAAATCGGTCAGCGAGACCTCGCTGCCCAGGCCGGAGCCAAAGTTCCACACCTTGTTGGCCCACTGCTCAAAGTCGATGTCGTGGGTGACGCCGCGCTCCAGGGTGATGGCCTCGTACTTGGACTGCCCCGGCGACTTGCGCACCGATGCTGGGGTCGCCGCCTTCGCGATGCTCGACGACCTCGGTGGTGCGCTTCAGCGCGCCGACTTTGCTGACGCCGGCCACGTAGCGGCCATCCCACTTGACGCGGAACTTGAAGTTCTTGTAGGGATCAAAGCGATTTGGGTTTACGCTAAATTGCGCCATCTAGGCTACCTCCTTAGGTCTGGATCTCGCCCGCGATCTGCTGATCTTGATGATGACGAACTCGGCCGGCTTGAGCGGGGCAAAGCCCACCAGGATGTTGACGATGCCCAGGTCGATGTCGTTCTGGGTCGTCGTCTCGCTGTCGCATTTGACAAAGTAGGCGTCGCGCGGCGACGTGCCCTGGAACGCGCCCTGGCGGAAGAGGTTGTGCATGAAGGCGCCGACGTTGAGGCGGATCTGCGCCCAAAGCGGCTCGTCGTTCGGCTCAAAGACCACCCATTGGGTGCCGCGATAGAGGCTTTCCTCGATGAAGAGGGCCAGGCGGCGCACGGGCAGGTACTTCCACTCGGACGCCAGCCGGTCGGCGCCGTCCAGCGTGCGCGCGCCCCAGACCACGTGGCCCACGACGGGGAAGGTGCGCAGGCAGTTGACGCCCAGCGGGTTGAGCTGGCCGTTCTCGCCGTCGGTCATCTTGTAGGCCAGCCCCCGGACGCCGAGCAGGGTCGCCTCTTGCCCGGCGGGCGCTTTCCAGACGCCGCGGTTGGCGTCGGTGCGGGCCATGATGCCGGTGACGGCGCCGCAGGGAGCAAACTCCTCCAGGCGGTTTTCCTGCAAGGGATCGGCCATCTTGAGCCGGGGGAAGTAGAGGGCGGCGTTCTCGTCGCGCAAGCCCAGGGAGTCCACGCCGTCGGTGGCGTCGGTGACGTCGGCGGGCGTCACCCAGCCGGTGGCGGCGTCGGCGGGCGGATCGACGACCAGCATGGCCCGGCGCAGCTTGCAATAGGCCAGGGCGGCGGCCCAGGTCTCCAGGGTGACGTCGGTCTCGCGGGTGAAGGGCGGGATGCAGAGCAGGTTGAACAGGTCCGCCTTGTCCAGCGCCCACAGCCCCTCGCGATCGTCTTCGAGGTCGGCAAAGGCAATCTGGTTAAAGCCGACCTCGCCCCCATCGTCGCCGTCGCCGTTGGACGGGGTGGGAATATAGTTGCCGTCGGGATCGACCAGGCTTTCGTCGGGCCGCGCCGTGGGCACGGGGTCCTGGGCGCGCACCAGGCTCGATCTCTGTTCCAACACCTTTTTCACGTAGCGGGCGTGCTCGTCGTCGACCGACAGGTTGCGAAAGGTCTCTACCGCGCTGACGACGCCGTCTTCGACTTCCTGGATGGTGAGGTTGAACAGGACCGGCGTGGGGTCGTCCTTGTCCTTGGTGTCATAGTCGACGATGGCTTGCAGATTCTCGCCCCAGTCGCCGGGGTTGGCCGCTTCCAGGGTCAGGTTGCCGCTGCCGCCGGTCAGGGTGATGGTGGCAGCGGCGGCGCTGCTCTCGGCCACGCGGACGATGATGGCATCTCTGCCGCCGTTGAGAAAGTAGTGCTGGATGGCGTAGCTCAGCGTGCTCTTGGCCCAGAGCCCGCCAAAGGTGCGCTGGAACTCGGCGTAGCTCTGCACGCGGATGGGATCGTCCAGTGGCCCGCGCAACGCTCGACCGATAAAGCCGTGATCGAAGTAGCCACCCCGGTAATGGTGCGCACGCCACTCGGGACCTCTTCGATGTAGACACCCGGATAGGTTGGTGTAACAGGCATGAGATACCTCCTTTTCAGTTAGGGCCCTCTAGGGGCCAGGCGGCACCACGGCGTCGCGCCCGACCAGGATGTTGACGGTGATCGCCGTCGCGCCCGCGTTGGTGAACTCGAACTGCTTCTGAGTGGCGCCCAGCAAGCGCCACGGCGCCTTCGCCGATCAGCAGCAGCGGTCCGTCCAGGGTCTGCGACGAGCCACCGTCTACCTTGTAGGTCAAGTCTTCGTAGCTATCGGCCGTGATCTGCAGGAACTTGACGCCGCTGTCGCCCGGCTGGACGTTGACGGTCGCCACGCCGCCCGAGGTGCCCGAGTCGGGGACCTCGACCTCCAGCATGTCGTAGGCCTCCACCTCGATTGTGTCGGCGTCTGCCACTTTTGGCCCGCCGGCGACCTGGATACTGAACGAATACTTGATAGTTTCCGACATTTTCTTTCTCCTTTCCTTCTCTACACTAAGTGTTCCTTACCAAAGCTTGATCAAACGGATTGCGGGCCGCTGGCGCGATGCCCGGATCTGCATCTGGAAAGGTTCATGGTCTCTGCTTCCGAATGAGGAGCGTGCAGTTCAGGCACGCCCTCAATCGTCTCCACCAGTTCTTGATTCGCGCGTGGCCAGTGATTCTCACTCCCATTGCTTCAAGGTAGGATTTGATGAAGGGGAGCACGTCATCCAGCGCCTGCACGTAGCGCCTTTCGCCGCTGGGCACGTGGGTAATGTGCCCACGCCAGATGGTTCGACCGGCTTCTTCGGTTGTCTCTTCGAGCCAGACTTTGATGATGAATGATTGAGGGCCCGCTTCGTACAGACTCATCGGGATCTCTATCCGCAGATCCAGCCCCCGGAAGCCAGGGGTCTGGGTGATGCTGTCAGAGACCGGACAAGCGCAGGCTGTGCAGCCTTTGCCCGGCCTCTGGCCCAGGTTTGTCTGCGCCTAGTGTAACAAAGGGGAGTCTGTCTGTGCGTCTTGAACCGTCTATGAGTGGGTCTTGTCTACCTAGCTTCGGTCTGGGTCTACCGTGTTGATGGCGTGTTGGAGTTGGAGCTGAACTTCTGTGAGCGCCCGCTGAAGCTGCTTCAAATAATCCAGTAGTTCGGACGGTCGGGCCGCGGAGGGTGCAGGTGGGAAAGAGTAAGTGGCGGCTGGTTGCGCGGGGCCGGGGAACCGCTCGGCTCGGATCTGCTCGTAGAGCGTCACGGTGCGGGCGGCGGGCTTGACGGCCAATTCGCGACGCAGAGCTTGAACGCAGCGCTCATATTGGCGCAAGGCGGCTGTTCGGTCGCCGGCCAGATAGTGCAGGCGCATAATCCGCCGGTGAGTGCGCTCCCGAGCCTGGTCGTAACGTAGGATCTGGGTGCCGTACGCCAGGCCAGCCTCGTATTCTCGATGGGCCTCGCTGTAATCGATGAGTTTGTCCAGCATGGCCAGATACATGTTTTGAAGCCGCTCGCGCTCGTACAGGCACCAATCCTGAAACCACCCCTCCAAGAGATCGCTCTGGTACAGGGCGACGGCCTGGCGCAGAGCGTCGACGCGCGGGACATCCAGGATGCGGCCCGACATGCCCCGCGCCCGGTCGAATGCTTGTTCCAGCACGGCCACGTCGAGCCAGAGGTCGGCGTCCGGATTGAGGCGGACATAGTCTGAATCTGTCAGGAGCAGGTGGCGGTTGGGACACGAGCCCTGGGGGTCTGTGGCGCTTTGAAGCTGCCATAGGGCCTGCCGTAGGTTCTTTTTCGATTGGGCTGTCGAGCTATCACTCCAGAGCTGTCCGGCCAGGGCTTCGCGCTGGTGGGCTCGGTCGCGACATAGCAAAAGATAGCAGAAAAGCTCTTGCAGTTTGCGCGGGTAGAGATCGGTCAGATCCTGCTCGCCTGACTGCACGTGGAATTCGCCCAGCAGGAAGACCCGCAACGCGGTCATGCATGTCCTCCTCTCATTCTGCTTCCTGGGGGATCATGGCCAGCCGTTTCAAAAGCTCTTTCCCAAGGCTGGCCTTCAGCCTGCTCTGTTTCCGAATGGCGGCGACGTTGCTGAGGATTTCTGATCTTTTAGCGGCTACGATTGTTGCTGCACTGCAGTGTTTGGTAAGGGCCTCATTATATCACAAACTTGGCCGTTTGCCAAGCAAACGCGAGTTGTCAGGGCACAAGCCTGGTTGACTGACAAAACTCAACGAGTGCCCGGCCGGGAAAGGACCAAGACACAGATTTTCACAGATTCAGACAGATTTTTGCTATACCCCGGACACATGATCCGTGAAAATCTGTGCAAATCCGTTAGTCGTTACGCAGCACCAGCGGCAAATAGATCGCCACCTGCCCGGCGTGGATGTAGCCTGCCCGGGTCTCGGTGTCGGCGCCGCCCAGGCCGGTGATCGTGAGCGTGACGGTGAAGGCGCCAGCGCTCGCGTAGGTATGTACCGCATGGCGTGCGTCGCTGCTGCCCCCGTCGCCAAAGTCCCAGCTCCAGGCGCTGAGGTAGCCGGTGGACAGGTCGGTGAAGGTCACCGTCAGCGGCAGAGTGCCGTGTAACGGCGTGGCGCTGAAATCGGCGTCCGGCAAGCCGTAGATGCCGATCTGGTGCTCATCCCGGACCGGGGACGCGACGTTGTAGGCCGTAACCGTCAGGACCTGCGTGCCCGGCGCAGCCCAGGCCAGAGTGACGGTGGAGGTCGTGCCGTTGCTGACGGTGATCGGGGGCTGGCCTGTGACCTGCCAATCAAAATAGATGGGTTGGGTGGCTGTCGGCGGGTGCGCCGTGGCGGTAAAGGTGTAGCTTGTCCCGACCAGGCCCAGCGTCGGTCCGGCGATCTCGATCCCGGCCAACAGCGTCTGCAAGTCGGCATAGTAGACGGTGCTGTGGTAGGCGCTGCCGTCAAAGCCGCCGACAGCGTAGGCGTGGCAGCCGTGGGCGCCGGCCCGCACTGCTTGGCGCACCGCCGGCCGCCAGTTCGCCGGCTGCCAGGGGGATAGGCTGTGGTCGTCCAGCAGCAGCGCATAGTAGACGGCCGGCGACTGGCCGTCCAGCGAGTACAAATAGCGGTTGTAGACAAAGGAGCTGTGGCCATACACGGCTCCGGGCATGGAGGCGGTTGTACTCCAACTACCCACGCTGCCGTCGGGCTGGATGGCGGCATGGTAGACGGCGCCGCTGCGGGCCATGAGGTAGAGAAACCCGTCGTAGGCCACCAGGGTGTGGCCCTCGGTCGGCTCGGGAAGGGGCGTGGTGTAGCTCCAGGGATCGAGGGAGCCGTCGGGCTGGACGGACGTAAACTGGACGAAATCCCGCGTGCCCATCGAGTTCCCGCCGGAGGAATAGATATGGTCCCCGTAGGCGACGGCGGCAAAGTTCTGGCGGGAGACGTCAAAGGGAGCCGTACCGGTCCAGCCGCCCAGGGAGCCGTCGGGCTGGATGGACGCGTACCAGACGGCCGTAGAGCCAGCGGCGCCGGTAAGCAGGTATACAAAGTCGCCCACGCGCACCGTCACGTGATCAAAGTACTGGCCCGGCAGGCTCGTCGTCGCAACCCACGGCCCCAGCGAGCCGTCGGCGTTGATGGCGCTGTAGTAGACCTCGGTCAGCCGAAAGTCGCCGGCGTTCCGCCCGCCAAAGAGGTAGACATAGTCGCCGTAGAAGACCAGTTGTTGCCCGTGCTGGTTCTCAAAGGGAGCGGCGGCCGGCTGGGGCAGCGGCGTCGTCTCCAGCCACGATCCCAGGGTGGGACCGCATCCCCCGCCGACGGCCAGCAGTGAGACGGGGATGATCTCCGGGCTGCCGGGCGCGGTGTGCGCGACGGTGATCGTGCCGCTGTAGAACCCCACGTCCAGGCCGCCGGCATCCAGGCTGAAGCTTGCCGGCTGAACCTCGCCCGCCGCCAGCACGCCGCCCGGCGTGTCGGCGACCAGCCAGTCCGGCGGGTAGGTGCTGAGGGTGTAGGTCACCGGGACGGTGGTGCAGTTGCGAAGTTGCACAGCGGCCGAGGTAGCGCTGCCCTGCAGCACCGTCGCCGCCACCTCACCAGGCGTGACCAGGATGCCGGTGCAGGAGATCGGCTCGGTCAGGAAGGGGTCGTACCAGACGAAACCCCTGCCGGGATCGTCGAGGTGGTCAAAGATGAGGGTCTCGATCTCGCCCGGATCGGCCGTACCCCACCAGTTCTGGGTGGCCCACACCTCGTAGGCGGCGCTCATGTTGTTGTACACGCTATAGCCCAGGCTGGTGATGGGGGGATGTCCTGGCCTGGCGATGGGCCTGGCGCCCTGCGCGGCCAGGCTCCGGCCGTGGGGCGACGGCCCGGAGATCCGAGCTGGTCAAGTGATTGTGGGACAAGACCACATCCACCGACGCGGCATCGAGGAACACCCCGACGTTGGCGTTGTCGTTGATGTAGTTCAGGGTTATCGAGATGGCGTCGGTGTCGTAGAGGATCACACCGGTGGCGTTGTGCCGGATGGTGTTGTCGTGGATGAGATAGCCGGTCGAGGGGTTGGCTGCCCCGCCGTCGTCCCAGAGACGGATGCCGGCCTGGTTGCGCGCGATGCGATTGTGGTCGATCTCGTTGTCGTGCCCGTGTTCGATGGCGATGCCATCCCCAAAGTTGTCGGCAACCTCGTTGGCGGTGACCTGGGTGTTGTACGAGTATCCCAGCCAGAAGCCAAAATGGCTGTGGCTGGCCACGTTGGCCTCGAACAGGTTCCCGTCGGAAAAGGTCGTCTCGAAGGCGTTGTGCGGCGAGTAGGAGCCGTCGTTGGCGTAGACATAGTTGTTGTTGCTGGGTGCCCCCCACTCGTTGCCGATGAAAAACCCGTCGCCGCTGTGGGTGATCGAGTTGCCGATTACCTGGTTCTCGTGAGAGCCGACGACCAACAGGATGCCGGCCGAGTCGCCGCTATCCAGCCCGTACCGCTCGCGGTCGACATAGTCGGCCTGGTTGCCCTGGATCAGATTGTGCGTCGAGCCGTACAGCCGGACACCCCAACAGCTATTCTGCCCCGTTTCGTTCCCATCCGGGCCGGAGGAGATGGTGTTGCTGAGGATGGTGTTGGCGTGGCTGGTGAACAGCTCGACCCCGGTACTCTGGTGGGTCAGGGTGTTGTTGCGCACTGTGGAGGAATAGACGTCCTCGAACAGGACGCCGCCGCCATAGTACCCCGATGAGATGTTGATGTCCAACCAGGAGGAAGTCGTATCCTTCAAGTTCCCGGACAGATTCGAGTCCTCGATCAGCACGTCCTGGGCATTCTGCACACGGACGCCGTAGCGAAAGCCCTGGATGTCGAAATGGCGCAGGGTCAGACCCGAATGGCCGTTCATCACGATCCCGTAGCCGCCGAAATCGAGGCCGTTGATGTACACGCCGCTGCCGTCCAGCGTGATGCCGTCGCCGGCGATGATGATCAGCCCGTCTTCGTTGACGTCTTGGACGTTATAGACGCCTGGCTCGAGCGTCACGCTCTGGGTGATGACCAGGTCATCCACGATGGGGATGCCGGCGGGTTGTGCGGTGTCCACGGGCGGCACGGCCAGCCGCTCAGCGGGCGGTGTTTCTGCGGTTGCGGTGTATGACGCCCCCAGCACCAGGAGCAAGATCGCCACGGCGAGCATAAACAAAACGTAGGCCAGATCTTTTGCTCTCCTCATGTTCCTACTCTCCCTTCCTGCGGCGTTCCGCGGACCTCCTCCTCAGTCTGTGGCCGATCTCCCTGGCCCCGGACGCGGTCAGCCACCGGTTCCAGTGCGGGGCGAGATGATAGTACGAGACGCCGCTTGAAAGCTGGCGGTGGGCGCGTGACACGGCATGGGCTGGCGTACGGTGAGGTAGCGACTGGCCCGGGGATCGGCGTCGCGCGTAGCTTCTATGAACCGAACAGTTGGCTCCGCAGACGCAAAATCGGTGAGAGCTGGGCATCCGCCGGAGCAAGACCATTGTACCAGATTTGGGGTGGCGTGTCAACGGCTGGCAGAACTGGATTGGGAGACAAGTGAAGCATCTCCCTTTCTCTGAAACGACAAACCGGCTCCCGCGCAATGGCAAGAGCCGGCTGGCTGAAATGGTACCCTCGGCGCGATTCGAACGCGCGACCTTCTCCTCCGCAGGGAGACGCTCTAATCCACTGAGCTACGAGGGCGCGTCTTTTCCAGTCGGAAAAGTCAGGCGGGGAGGCAGGGATTCGAACCCTGGGTGGAGCTTTTCACCCCACAACCGCTTAGCAGGCGGCCCCAATCGTCCACTCTGGCACCTCCCCCGATTGTCGATTCAGATTGTTCTGGACATTCGGTAATCCCGATCCTAGGCGGAGGGAGAGGGATTCGAACCCCCGGTGACCTTGCAGCCACAACGGTTTTCAAGACCGTCGCCATCGTCCACTCGGCCATCCCTCCAGACGTGACGGCCGGACTCCCTCTCCGGCGCTCCAGGAGAAAGTATAACAGAGAGCGCCTCCTTTGTCAAAACGGGGCTGCCTGTCAGCCTTCAGCTAGCGAATGACCTCGATCCCGCCCATGTAGGGCCGCAGCACCTCGGGCACCAGCGATGCTGCCATCGGCCTGCTGGTAGTTCTCCATGACGGCGATCATCGCCCGGGGCAGCGCCAGGCCCGAGCCGTTGAGCGTGTGCACGAACTGGGGCTTGGCCCCGGCCTCCGGGCGGTAGCGGACGTTGGCCCGCCGCGCCTGAAAGTCGGTGCAGTTGGACAGCGAGCTGACCTCCAGCCACTCGCCCGCGCCCGGCGCCCACATCTCCAGGTCGTACTTTTTGGCCGCCTGGAAGCCCAGGTCGCCGGTGCACATCTCGACCAGGCGGTAGGGGATGTCCAGGCCCTGGCAGACCGCCTCGGCGTCGCCGATCATCCCCTCCAGCTCGTCGTAGCGACGTCTCCGGCGTGGTCAACTTGTACATCTCGACCTTGTCGAACTGGTGGACCGCGCTTGATGCCGCGCACGTCGCGCCCGGCCGACATCTTTTCGCGGCGGAAGCAGGTGCTGTAGGCCACGTAGCTCAGCGGGCAGCGCGTCGGGCGGCAGGATCTCGTCGCGGTGCAGGTTGGTCAGCGGAATCTCGGCCGTGCCGACGAACCAGTAGTCCTCCTCGGCGTCGTGATAGATGTTGTCCTCGAACTTGGGCAGCTGCGCCGCGCCGACCATCATCTCCCGGCGGACCATGGAGGGCGGATAGATCTCGGTGTAGCCCTGGGCCAGGTGCACGTCCAGCATCCAGGTGATGAGCGCCCGCTGCAGTCGCGCGCCCAGCCCCTTGAGCACGTAGAAGCGGGTGCCCGAGAGCTTGACGCCGCGCTCGAAATCGATGATGTCCAGCGTCGGCCCCAGGTCCCAGTGGGGCACCGGCTCGAAGTCGAACTCGCGGGGCTCGCCCTTGGTCCAGACGACGACGTTGTGCTCCTCGTCGGGGCCGACGGGCACGCCGGGAGCGGGCAGGTTGGGCACCTGGAGCATGGCGCCGTACAGGTCGTCCTCCACGTCGCTGAGATGGTCTTCCAACGCCTTGATGCGGTCGCCCACGGCCCGCATCTCCTCGATCTTGGCCTGGCGCGCCGCCTTGTCCTTGCATGCGGCCGATCTCCTTGGAGACGGTGTTGCGCTCGGCGCGCAGCGCCTCGACCTCGGTCAGCAGCTCTCGCCGCCGGGCGTCCAGTGCCAGGATCTGGTCGATGGGCGCTTCGGCGTTCAGGTCAGCCATCGCCGCCTTGACCAGGTCTGGTTTCTCACGAATCAGGTTGATGTCCAGCATGTCCTACCTCCAGTCTCCAGAAGAAAAAACGCCCCCGTGAAAGGACGTAGGGGCGTCGCTACGTGGTGCCACCTTTCTTCGTCGCCCGGAGTGCAGGCGACCTCCGTCTCTGTATCGGGAGCACCCGGCCCGCTTTCGTCCGCTCTGCGGCGTTTGCGCGGGCGGCTCGGGAGGGGATTTCGGCCATTCCTGGCTGCTGCCTTTCCACCGCCGGCAACTCTCTGAAAGCGGGTGATGGCCTACTTGTCTCCGTCAATGCCTGACTGTTCGATTGTGGCGCGATTATAGCACAGGCGGTTGGGCGTGTCAAGCTCGATCTTGGAACCGTCATGGGTTGGGGACATCCTCAATCTTGACCGACAGCGGCCATTCCAGGCTGTATCCTCGGCACAGCCAGTCCATGGGCATCTGGCTCAGATCGTACCCAGCCAGTTGTAATGGGCTTTTGCCTCGGATCTTGGGCCGGGCATCATCGGAGAAAGGCGTGAAGCGGTAGAGCTTTTCAAACACGCCGAGATACAACTGCGCCGACTCGATGGACTCAAAGCCGCAGAAGTTCTGGTAGTGCTGGTCGAAGCGACGGATGACCATTTCTGTGGCGTTGTTGGTGGCCGGGATCAGATCATTCTCGACGGCATTGACCAGATAGGGCCAGTGCTGTTCCAGGAAGTCAAAGACCCACTGCAAGGCAGGCTCGCCCTGGACAACCTCTTCCTGCCGCTGCAACAGAGCCTGGTAGCGCTTCCGCGCGGTTCGTTTCGTCCGTACCTGGAAGATCTTGACCAGCGCTTGGCGCACCTGCTCGACTTCTGGATGCTGCTCGGCATAGTCCCGGCCCCAGGTCTTGTGCAAGTAGCGACTGACCTCTTGTTCGGCGTGAAAGATGCACTCGTGGTGTTGCGCCTTGGAGAACACCTGAGCGATGACCGGGCCATAGTCCCGGCGCAAGTCGGTCACGATCACACGCGGCTGATAGCCCTTGGTCCGCAAAGCCAGCAGGAACGCATGGGCGCTGTTGCGCGTGTTGTGGGGGTAGATGGCGATGTGCAGCAGATCGTAGGTGTGGACGTCCACAGCAAGATAGACGTACATCCAGCGTCGCATCTTGCCTTCCGGCTTGTCGTTCTTGGGCACCAAGACGAACTTTTCATCCACGCCGACCACGCCGCTGGAACGCACCAGGCCAAAGAGTGCTGCGACCGGCAAGAGTTCGTGCCCCCAGGCACTGACCCAGCGATAGATGGTCGTCTCGCTGACCTGCAACGCCTCCCCTACCCGCCGATAGGTGCTGTAGCTCCAGGCATACGCTTGCCAGGCCAGCAGGTGCACCTCCAGGCGGTGGCGCGAGTAGGGCACCAAACCGGGCGGAAAGTGGGTGAAGCTGCCCCGCGAGCAGGCCTGATTGCGGCAGTAGTAGCGGTACACCGCTACCTCTTGCAGGTTGCCCTCGGCATCGTAGAACATTTTCAGGCGTGGCTTGCGGCTCTTGCGCACAATGTGCGTCGAATGGCAGGCCGGACAGCGAATGGTGTCGTCGTCAACGCTCTGCCACTCGCCAAAGACGACGCGTTCGACGCGCAGCAGCCAGGGCACGGCTTTCAAGGGGGGAGGCGCGTCGACTCCTGCTTCCTGGGCCAGAACTTGTACCTCGGCCAGGGCGAGTCGTTCCTCAGGGGGCAGAGTCTGACCCGTTTCCAGGCACTCCAGCAGGAGCGCAACCTGCCGGAGCAGCTCTTGCACCAGCCACTCCTCTTTGAGCGGGCAAGCCTGCCGCGTCCAATGGTAGCGCCGCTCCAGTTCCTGGCGCAAGGTCGACCAACCACTCTGTTCCATAGCCTGCCGCACTTGACGGCGGCTGACGAGCACGTTCTGGCCGTGTAGGTGCTGATACACCTCCTCCCGGTTCCAGTGGGGATGGGTGGCGCAGACCGTGACGATGCGGCGGATCAACTCGGGGGTCAGGATTTCCGGCGTGCAGCGCCTCAGCAACTCGGGCCAGGCAGCCCGTTGCCAATAGCCCTCGACCCGGCTGATGTCCGGTTGGGGCATATGGAACCAGGTCGCCACTTGCTGCTGCCGCACAAAGGGGGTGCGCCCATCCCGTGTCCGCCGACTGCCGCGCTCGGTGCCTGGCGTGTCCAGAAGCCGCAAAAAGAGCATCAAGAGGCGCGCCCGGAAGGGATGGTCCCCGGACACGTGGAGGGTAAAGTGCCCGCACAAGGTCGCCTGATAACTCCCCTCTTCTCCCTCCAGCACTTCGACCCAGGGTTCCTCTCGGCCACAATGTTGGCAGCCAAGGCCGAGGAACAGACAGGGGCCTGCCGTCCAATCCTCCGGGTCTTGGCCGCTGCCCCCTCTGACTTGGCCTATCGCCAGGCCCAGATAACCCACCAGGAGCAGTCGTTGCCCTTGCCACAGCAGCCACTGGCTGCCGCGCCACACACGCTGCTGGCTCAATTCCGGCCAACCGACGGCTATTCCCTGCCACAGCCACAGCAACCAGGGCCAACCGACGAGTAGAACTGGTCCCCGACGCCCGCCGAGAGACCAAAGTAAGGCCAGCAGGAAACTGCGCAGGAGCGGTTGAGGCCAACTGCGTGTAACGTAGCACCACAGACTGTGCAGGCGACCGCAGAGAGAAGGACCAGAACGCCGCCTTTTCCGGCCAAGACGGAACGGCAGGCTCGGCACACGCGGAGGACAGGTGAGCCAACCGCATTGGCTGTCGGGGACCTGACCAAGCAAGGCCAGAATCAGGATGCTGAAGAGCACCAGGCCATGCCAGAATCGAAGTTGCGCAAACGACGATTTGATGATATGCTGCATGTGGGCCAACTCGCAGGCGGTATTTTGTTACTTGCCAAGGACAGTGTACCACATCCTGCGTTTTGGCCCAACCTTGATTATGGGCCACGACCCATCCTGTTTTTCGCCCCTTTGCACACGCCCAGGCCTCTTTTACGCTCCTTTTTCCCTACTTTCATGTCCCCAACGTAAGACGCTTACGGGCGTGGGAACCGTCATAGGTTGGGGACATCCACAATCTTGACCGACAGCGGCCATTCCAGGCTATATCCTCGGCACAGCCAGTCCATGGGCATCTGACTCAGATCGTACCCAGCCAGTTGTAATGGGCTTTTGCCTCGGATCTTGGGCCGGGCATCATCGGAGAAAGGCGTGAAGCGGTAGAGCTTTTCAAACACGCCGAGATACAACTGTGCCGACTCGATGGACTCAAAGCCGCAAAAGTTCTGGTAGTGCTGGTCGAAGCGACGGATGACCATTTCTGTGGCGTTGTTGGTGGCCGGGATCAGATCATTCCCGATAGCATTGACCAGATAGGGCCAGTGCTGTTCCAGGAAATCAAAGACCCACTGCAAGGCAGGCTCGCCCTGAACAACCTCTTCCTGCCGCTGCAACAGAGCCTGGTAGCGTTTCCGCGCGGTTCGTTTCGTCCGTACCTGGAAGATCTTGACCAGCGCTTGACGCACCTGTTCGACTTCTGGATGCTGCTCGGCATAGTCCCGGCCCCAGGTCTTGTGCAAGTAGCGACCGACTTCTTGTTCGGCGTGAAAGATGCACTCGTGATGTTGGGCCTTGGAAAACACCTGAGCGATGACCGGGCCATAGTCCCGGCGCAAGTCGGTCACGATCGCTCTCGGCTGATAGCCCTTGGCTCGTAGAGCCAGCAGGAACGCCTGGGCGCTATTGCGCGTGTTGTGGGCGTAGATGGCGA
>CAVPHL010000004.1:0-210937 GCA_963704225.1 uncultured Actinomycetota bacterium | reverse complement strand
GGCTACACCGTGAGCGGGCGCCCCGCGACCAGCAGCACGACCCGGTCGCAGGCTTCGGCAACCCGCTGGTTGGTCCGGCCCAGGTGGTCGGCGAAAACCCTTCCCGAGCGGTGCTCGGAAACCAGTCCCCAGCCCACCTCGTTGGTGACCACCACCACGTCCGCGGGGTGCTCGCGCACTGCGGCGGCGAGCGCCTCCACCTCCGCCTCCAGTCGCGGCGCCCAACCCGAAGGGTCGGCGTCCCAGGCGTCCCAGGCATCCAGCAGGCGGGTGAGCCAGGTGCCGAGGCAGTCGATCAGCACCGGCCCCTGCGCCGCGGTCAGCTCGCGGGCGAGGTCAAGGGTTTCGACGGTCCGCCAGGTCAGCGGACGCCGCTGCCGGTGGGCCGCCACCCGCGCTGCCCATTCGGCGTCCACCGCAGGGTCCGCCAGGTAGCCGGGGGTCAGGTAGATCACCGGCGCGTCCGCGTCCATCAGCGCCTCGGCGTAGCGGGACTTGCCGCTACGCACTCCACCGGTGACCAGTACTCGAGCCATGCCGATCACCCTACTGGGCCGTCCCCGGCCCCGCCCGCCTCCGCCGGTCGTGGGAGGGCTAGCCTCAGCGGGTGACCGTCTTCGTCTCCACCGGGCAGCTGGCCGGATCCGACGACGTCCACCGGATTCTGGACGCCACCTGGGCGGAACTCGGTCGGGACTCCTCGGGGGCACAATCGGGGTTGTATCCGGCCCTTGCCGCCGCCGACCCCGACCGGTTCGGATTGAGTGTCGTCGCCACCGACGGACGCGTGTTCGACCGCGGGGACGCCCACGCGGGCTTTGCCCTGATGAGCGTCGCCAAACCGTTCACCTTCGCCCTGGTCTGCGCCCGGCTGGGCCCGCAGCAGGCCCGGGCGGAACTGGGCGCGAACGCGACCGGGGAGGAGTTCAACGCCGTCGGGCCGGTGCTGGCGGCGCCCGACGGGCGCACCAACCCGCTGGTGAACGCAGGTGCGATCGCGACCTGCAGCCGGCTGCCCGGCGCCGGCCTCGAGCAACGATGGGACCACCTGCGGGCCGGGCTGTCGGCCTTCGCCGGACGGGAACTCCGCCTCGACACCGAGCTGTACGCCAGCGTCAGCGCCACCAACCACCGCAACCGGGAGATCACCGCCGCGCTGGAGGCTCGGGGCGCGCTGGCGTCCGATCCCGAGGAGGCGCTCGAGCTGTACACCCGGCAGAGCAGCCTGCGGGTGAGCGCGCACGACCTCGCGGTGATGGGTGCGACTCTCGCCGGAGGCGGCGTGAACCCGGTGACCCGACGACGGGTGGTCGCCCCGGAGCTGTGCCCACCGGTGCTCGCGGTGATGGCGACCGCCGGCATGTACGAGCGTTCGGGAGACTGGCTGTACGACGTGGGGCTGCCCGGGAAGTCCGGGATCGGCGGCGGGATCGTCACCGTGTCGCCGGGCAAGGCGGGAATGGGCAGCTTCTCCCCGCGCCTTGACGAGGCCGGCAACAGCGTCCGCGGAGTCCTCGCGGCCGCCCGCCTGTCCCACGAGCTGGGGCTGCACCTGTTCGCGTCCCGCGCGGAGTAGCCGACGCCGGCCGGGGGTTCGGCGAGCGGAGCCGGGCGGCTGGATCGCGCGGCAGCGTGGCCCGCCGGCCCGAAGCACTGCCGCCCGGGATCGGCCGGGCGTAAGCTGAAGACGTCAACTTCATGAAGGGGGCGGATCGTGAAACCCTCACCGATCCTGCGCTTGATCTCGGCCGCGACGATGCTCGTCGCGGCCGTTGCCGTGTTCGCCGTGCCTACCCCTGCCGCCGCCTCGATCGACGGCTGGGTTCGAAACCTCCGCACCGGTGTGGTCTTCACCGACCTGCAGGAGGCAGTGACGGCGGCGAACCCCGGGGACGTCCTGAAGGTCCGGGGCACCCTTGGCCCGTTCACCGCCGACAAGGATCTCACCCTGCTCGGTCCGGCCACCCTCACCTGGCCGTGCCCCGAGGCCGAGTGCGGGCCGCCCGGCAGACTGGTCTGGGTCGAGACCGGTGCCCGGGTCGTGCTCAGCGACCTCCGGATCACCGGCGGCTCGTCCACGTGGTACGGCGGTGCCGTCCACAACTACGGCACCCTGGTGCTGCGGGGACGAACGGCGATCACCAACAGTCGCGCCGAGGACGGGGGCGGTGGCGTCTACAACGAGGGTCGGCTGGTGATGCGGAACCGGTCCAGGGTGTCGGGCAACTCGCTGCTCTTCGGCACCGGAGGAGGAATCCTGAACCGGGGCACGGTTGTGCTCACCGACCATGCCCGGGTCGTCGGTAACCAGGGCTTCCCCCTCGGTGGCGGGATCTACAACGACGGGACGCTCCTCATGAGCGGCTACTCCGTGGTGGCCTGCAACACGGCCGAGGCGGGGGGTGGGGTGTTCAACGCCGGGACCATGCGGCTGTCCGGACATGCGTCGGTGACCGGGAACAGCGCTTCGGACACCGGGGGCGGGATCGCGGGGGAGGGCAGGATCTGGTTCTCCCGGCATTGGCGGGGGACCGTGTGCGGAAACCATCCCGACGACCTCGGAGCCTGCGCCTAGCGCGGCAGTGCCCCTACGGACCCGTGGCCGCGGTGGAACCGGTGTTGCCGCGCTCAGTACCCGATGGCGTCGAGGGTCGACCGGATCGCGGCCGCAGACTTGTTCAGCAGGCCGATCTCGTGGGGGTCCATCGGGAACTCGAAGACCCGCTCGACGCCGGACGGGCTGACCAGGCTGGGCACGCTCAGCGCCACCCCGGAGATCCCGCGGTAGTTGGTGAGCACGCTGGAGAGCGGCCAGATCTTGCGCTGGTCGCCCAGGAGCGCCTCGACCAGGCGTGCGCCGGCCAGGCCGATCGCGTTGTTGGTGGCGCCCTTGCCCTCGATGATCGAGTAGGCGGCGTGCACCGTGTCCCGGGCGATGTCGGCGAGCACCTCGTCGGTGAACACCTGCCCGCCGGACGGGTCGGTCCACTGCCGGATCGGGATCTGCGCGATGGTCGCCGACGACCAGATCGGGAACTCGCTGTCGCCGTGCTCACCGAACATCGCGGCGTGCACGTTCGACAGCGACACCCCGGCGCGCTGCGCGATCGCCCAGCGCAGCCGGGACGTGTCCAGCAGGGTTCCGGTGGACAGCACCCGGGAGACCGGCAGGCCGCTGACCTTGTGGGCGACCACGGTCAGCACGTCGCAGGGGTTGGTGACCAGGACCAGGACGGCGTTCGGCGCCTGTTCCAGCAGCCGGGGCACCAGGTTGCTCATGATTTCCGCGTTCACGCCGGCGAGTTCCAGGCGGGTCTGTCCCGGCTTCTGCCGGGCGCCGGCGGTGATGATGATGACCGAGGAGTCCTTCACCACCGAGATGTCGGAGCCGCCGGTGACGGCCCGGGTGGGAGTGAACTGGGTGCCGTGGGCGAGGTCGTGCACCTCAGCCTCGACCTTCTTGGTGTCGATGTCGTAGAGCGCGATCTGCCGGGCCGAACCCCGGATCAGCGCGGCGTAGGCGATGGAGGTGCCGACCGAGCCTGCGCCCACCACGGCGAGCTTGGAGTTGGCCAGGTTCTGGCTTTCGACAAAGGCCTCGCTCATGCCCCGAATCCTAACGGCGGACGGCCCCCTGCTCACTCCGGGCCGGAGACCAGCGAGCGCAGCACGGCGGCCAGCTGCGACCGGCGCGACCGGTCGTCGGGTTCCAGCCCGCGCAGCAGCGCGCTGCTGCCGGAATGTGCGTAGACGGCGTGCAGCAGGTCGATGGCCTGGGCCACCGGCAGCTGGAGGCGGGCGCCGATCCCACCGATCGCCTCGGCAAGGAGGGCTCCGATCCGCACCGCCATCTCGTCGTTGAGGGCGAGCAGGGGGCCCCGCAGCGCGGGGTTCCGGATCGCGTACAGCCGCAGCTCCATGCTGGCGACCAGTTCCTCGTTGCGTCCGGGCTGGGCGGCCATGAACACCGCGAGCGCCGACTCCACCAACTGTTCCAGGGAAGCCGAAGGCAACGCCTCCACCCGCAGCGAGGCCACCGCCTCCTCGGTGGCGGCCAGTTCGCGGGCGGCCTGCCGGTTCAGTACGGCCAGGCACAGCTCGTCCTTGTCGGCGAAGTTGGAGTAGAACGCGCCCCGGGTGAACTCGGCCCGGTCGCAGATCTCCTCCACGCTCGCGCCGAGGACGCCCTTTTCCGCGAACAGGCTGGTGGCGGCGTCGATCAGCCGTTCGCGGGTCTGTGCGCGCCGCGGGGTGACGGTGTCGCCCACGCCACCCTCCTCACCGTTTGAATACAGGGCTGTATTGAATACGATAGTGTATCGAACCTCGTTTCGTGGCTCGTCCGAAAGGCTGCCCGTGTCCGCGTTCCTGTACCGCCTCGGTCGCTCCTGCTACCGCCACCGGGGTCGGGTCCTGGCCGCCTGGGCAGCGGTGATCGCCCTGTTCGTCGGGCTGGCCCTGGCCGTCGGCGGGAGTTTCGACGACGTCTTCGAGGTGCCTGGCGCCAGCTCCACCAAGGCGCTGGCCCAGCTGAAGGTCACTTTCCCCGAGGCGGCGGACGCGTCCGCCACCGTCCTGATCTCCGTGCCCGAGGGCGTCCGGCTGGAGGACGAGGAGGTGCGCGACGCCGTCGAGGACTGGACCCACCGCCTCGAAGAACTCCCGTTCGTGCGCGGGGTGATCGGGCCCTACTCCGAACTCGTCGACGGCGAGCCGGTGGTGGCAGGGCTGATCGGCGCGGACGGACGCAGCGGACGCGCGAACGTGCGGGTCGCGGGGGAGGCGTCCACGGTCACCGACGCCCAGCGGGAACAGCTCACCGAGGCGGTGCGAACGCTGGAGACGACCCTGGCCGGCACCGAGGTGATGGTCGGCGGCGAGATCTTCTCCCTGCACATTCCCCGGCTCAGCCCGGTGGAGGCGATCGGTCTGGGCGTGGCCGTGGTGGTGCTGATCCTGACCCTCGGTTCGTTCCTGGCCTCGATGATGCCGGTCGGCACCGCCATCGCCGGTGTCGGCATCGGCGTGCTCAGCGTGCAGGTGGCCACCGGGGTGATCACGGTCAGCTCGACCACCCCGATCCTGGCGATCATGCTGGGACTGGCCGTCGGCATCGACTACGCCCTGTTCATCATCTCCCGGCACCGCGACCAGCTGTCGGCGGGCATGGAGGTGGAGGAGTCCGCGGCCCGGGCGGTCGGCAACGGCCGGCTCGGCGGTGGTGTTCGCCGGTCTCACCGTGATCATCGCGCTGGTCGGGCTGGGCGTCGCCGGGCATGCCCTTCCTGACCGTGATGGGCGTCTTCGGCGCGGTGACCGTCGGCGTCGAGGTGGTGCTCGCGCTGACCCTGCTGCCCGCCTTGATGGGCCTGGCCGGGGAGCGACTCCGGCCCAGGGCCGAGGCGCGCCGACGCGCCCGGCGGCCGGCCGGCCGCCGCCGGTTCGCGTCCGGCCGCCTGGTGGGTGGGGGCGGTCACGCAAGTGGCCGCTGGTCACCGTCACGGTCGTCCTGCTCGCCCTCGGCGCACTGGCCTTCCCGGCCAGGGACCTGCAACTGGCGCTGCCGACGTCGGGCCGGTCGTTGCCGGACACCCAGGACCGCCAGACCTACGACGCCATCACCGACACCTTCGGCGTCGGCTACAACGGCCCGCTGATCATCACCGTGGGATCGTCGAGTCCGACGACCCGATCGAGGTGCTGGACGGGCTGCGCCGCCGACATCGAAGCGATGCCCGGGGTCGAGCTGGTGGCGGCGGCCACCCCGAACGAGAACGTCGACACCGGCATGGTGCAGATCGTCCCGACCACGGGGCCGGACGACCCGGCCACCGCCGACCTCGTCGACGGCTGCGCGAACGCCAGGCCGAGTGGCTCGACCAGCTACGACGTGCGACTCGAGGTCACCGGCTTCACCGCGATCGCAGATCGACGTCACCGACCGGCTCGGCGCGGCCCTGCTGCCGTTCGGCCTCTTCGTGGTCGGACTGTCGCTGGTCCTGCTGACGATCGTGTTCCGCTCGATCTGCGGTGCCGATCAAGGCCGCCCTCGGCTACCTGCTCAGCGTCGCCGCCGCGTTCGGCGCCACCACCGCTGGTGTTCAACTAGGGCTGGTTCGCCGGGGCCGCTCAACCTGGTCGAGACCGGCCCGGTGATCAGCTTCCTGCCGATCATCCTGATGGGCATCCTGTTCGGTCTGGCGATGGACTACGAGGTGTTCCTGGTCTCGCGGATGCGCGAGGAGTACGTCCACGGCAATGTGCGAACGCTCGGTCGAGGACGGGCTTCGTGCACTCGGCGCAGGTGGTCGTGGCCGCGGCGCTGATCATGTTCGCGGTGTTCGCGCCTTCGTCCCCGAAGGCGAGGGTCGCGATCAAGCCGATCGCGCTTCGGCCTGGCCGTCGGGGTGGCGCTGGACGCGTTCGTGGTGCGGATGACCCTGGTGCCGGCGGTGATGAAGCTGCTCGGGCGGCACGGCCTGGTGGCTGCCGAAGTGGCTGGACGCGCGGCTGCCGTCCTTCGACATCGAGGGTGAAGCGCTCACCCGCCAGGTACGGCTGGCCACCTGGCCGAGCCCCGACAACACCTCGGCGGTCTACGCGGAGGGGCTGAGCGCGGTGGTGGCCGGCCGGACGCTGTTCGCCGGCGTCGACGTCGACGTCGCCCCCGGTGGGGTGCTGGTGATCGAGGGCGAGCACGCGCCCCGGCGGGCCCTGCTGCTGGCTCTGGCCGGACGGGTGAAGCTCACCGGCGGGACGCTCAAGGTGCTCGGGCTGGTGCTCCCGGAGGAGGCCGCGGTGCTGCGCGCCAGGGTGCCGGTGCTCGGGCCGTCGGCCGCCCACTTCGGCCGGGTGCTGGCCCGGCACGCCGGCGGCCTGGTCTGCGTCGACGCGGCCGACGAGCTCTCCGACCTGCAGGACCGCTCGCTGCGGCGGGCCCTGGCCGAATCCCGGGACGAGGTGCCGACCACCTGGGTGCTGGCCGTGCTGCCCGGCTCCGACCTCGAAGCGCTCCTGCCGGGGCCCTACCAGGTGCTCCGGCTGCCCTCCCACCTCGCCCTCGAAGGAGCGCCCCGATGATCGCCGAACGCCTGGACGCGGCCCCGGCACGCTGGTACACCCTGCTCGGGGTGGTGCTGGTGCCGATCCTGGTCGCCGGCGGCTTCCTGCTGGCCGGCGTGGGCGCGGACGGCCGGCTGCAGACCGTGCAGGCGGCCGTGGTGAATTCCGACGAACCGGTGACGATCGAGGGGCAGTACACCCCGCTGGGCCGCCAGTTGACGGCCAACCTGGTGGACTCCGACCGGGTCGAGAACCTCACCTGGGTGCTGGCCAGTGAGGGCGACGCCCGCGCCGGGCTGGCCACCGGCGCCTACGCGGCGATGGTGCTGATCCCGGAGAACTTCTCCGCGGCCGCCACCTCGTTCGCCGAGGACGCCGACGAGGCCGGGCAGGCGACGATCCAGGTGCGGACCTCGCCGGTGGCCGGCGTCGCGGACGCCACCCTCGGCCGGGTGGTCGCCAACGAGGCGGCCTCGACGCTGAACTCGATGCTCACCGAGGGCTACCTGGACCAGATCTACATCGGCTTCAACGACCTGGGGGACCAGTTCGTCACCATGGCCGACGGCTCCGGCCAGTTGGCCGACGGGGCGGCCGATCTGGCCGACGGCGTCGAGCAGGCCGCCGACGGCTCGGCGGAGCTTCACGGCGGTGCCCGGCGGCTGTCGAACGGACTGGGCACCCTGGCCGACGAGACCGGCGCGCTCCCCAGAAAGGTCCGCGCACTGGCCAACGGCGTGGCGGACTACGTCGACGGGGTCGATCAGCTGGTCGAGGGGTCGGTGTCCGGCCAGCGGGAGCTGATCGCGACGGTGAGCCGGTTCGAGGCCGGCGCCGACCAGCTCGGATCGGGGCTGGGCGACCTGGGCTCCAGCGCGGAGCTCCTCGAGGCCGCCGCGGCCGCCGCGCAGCAGGCCGCCGCCCAGGTGCCGTGCCCCGACTTCGGGGTGGACGCGGCCACCCAGGCGGCGATGTGCCAGGCCTTCGCCGCCGGGCTGGACGGTGGCGCGGAGCTCGGGCTGAACGTCGGGGTCAACGCGGCCGCGGCGGCGTCGGAGCAGGCGGTCGGCCAGTTCACGGCCGGACTCACCCAGTTCCGTGAGGGCCTGGAGGCCGCGGCGGGCGACGCCACCACCGCTGCCCAGGTCGCGGCGATCACCACCGGCGGCAAGAAACTGGCCGCCGGCACCGACCAGCTGGCCGACCAGTTCCCCGAGCTCGTGGACGGCATCGCCCAGCTGGCGGACGGGGCGGGTCAGCTCACCGACGGAGTCGACCAGCTGGGGGCCGGGCTGGACACCGCCGCCGACGGCAGCGGCGAGCTGGCCGACGGCCTGCGGGAGCTCGCCGACGGGATCGCGGAGGGCAGGGACAAGCTGCCCGCCTACACCAAGGCCGACCGGGAGAGCCTCGCTACGGCGGTGGCCGCCCCGGTGGACACGTCCTCACTCACCGGGCTCGCGACCCCCCACGTGGGCTGGATCAGCCTGGTCCTGGTCCTGGCCCTGTGGCTGGGCGCGCTCGCCACCTACTCGGTGGTGCGGGCGGTGGGAGCCGGCCTGCTCAACTCGGCCGAGCCGATCGCGGTGCTGATCGCCCGCGCCCTGCTGCCCGGGCTGGTCGTGGTGAGCGCGCAGGCGGTGGTCGTGGCCGCACTGAGCCGGTTCGGCCTGGACCTGTCCGGCCAGCAGTGGCTGGAGACCACCGGCCTGCTCCTGCTGGCCGGGGTCACTTTCGTGACCCTCACCCACGCCCTCGTGGCCTGGTTCGGTGGCCTGGGCCGGTTGGTGTCGGTGGGGCTGGCGGTGCTGGCCGCAGCCTCCACGCTGACCGGTGCGGCTCCGGCGGCGTTCGGCGCCCTGCGTCCGTTCTCCCCGCTGACGCCCGCCCTGGACGCCGTTCGTGCGATCGCCACCGAATCCAGCGGAACGACGATCGCTGCCCTCACCCTCGTCGGTTGGCTGCTGGCCGGGTTTACCGCCAGTGCGGTCGCCGTGGCCCGTCGCCGCACCACGACGCTCGAGGCGGTGCTCGCCGGCGCCTGACGACCACCACCCGGGCGGGTCCTCAGGCGGAACGGGCTGACTCGACCGGTTCGGGGGGTTCGAGGGGGGTGGCCTGGACCGGGTCCGGGGGTGCGAGGGGGGTGGCCTGGACTGGGTCCGGGGGTTCGAGGGGGGTGGCCTGGACCGGGTCCGGGGGTTCGAGGGGGGTGACCTGGACCGGGTCCGGGGGTTCGAGCGGGGTGATCTGGACCGGGTCCGGGGGTTCGAGCGGGGTGACCTGGACCGGGTCCGGGGCCTCCAGGGGCCGGACTTCGATCGTCTCGGGTGGCTCTGGCAGGGGCGCTGCCGGGTCGGCCGGGATCGACCCCGACGCCTTGCTGGCTGCTTTCGCGTCCCGTTCGGCCTGGGTGGCGGCGGACCGCAGCGCGACGGCGCGCGCGTATTCGGCCAGTGTGGGCATCCCGTAGGCGCGCGCAGTGGTGTCGTGCATCTCCACCACGTAGCGGCGCAGCCGCTCCGAGAACTGGTGCGCGATCTCGCCGGGGGCGGCGCGCAACGGTCGGCCGAACACGACGTGCACATGAGGGCGGCCCCGCACCGGCACGGTCGCACCGTAGGGCATCGCCGCGTAGGCGCCGACCAGGGCGATCGGGAGGATCGGGACGTTCCGGGAGATGCTCAGCGCGGCGGCGCCGGGGGTGAATCCGGCCATGGAGCCCGTGCGCGAGCGCGTGCCCTCGGGGAACAACAGGATCGGGATGCCGTCGGCCAGCAGGCGACCGGCCAGGCCGCGGTGGCCCGTCCGGTTCGCGTGCCCGGAGCGCTGCACCGGGAAGGAGTTGAAGAACAGGGTGGTCGGTAGCGCCTTGTACCAGGTGCTGAAGAAGTAGTCGCCGGCGGCCGCGGCGGCGAGGTTCCGGGAGAGCCTTCGCGGCAGGGCTCCGAAGATCAACGGAGCGTCGAGGTGGCTGGAGTGGTTGGCGATCACGATGAACGGGGGCTTGAGACCTTCCAGGTTCCGCACCCCGTGCTCGTGCACGGAGACGGCGGACCAGATGTAGGGCTTCATGACCAGGCCCTGCGCCACGAACCGGGCGCTCGCCGGCCCGGGCGAGGCATACCTGTTCAGCTTCGCTTCAGTCACCCGATTCCTCTCGGTGCGGATCAGGCCATTGTGGCGCACTCTCCGCCGAGGGGTCACTAATTGCCCGCGGAAGGAGCACCGGATCCTGGTGCGGGCGATGCTGCGGTCCGCCCCCGGTCAGGCAGCCAGCAGGACGGCGTGCCTGGCCAGCCGCCGCAACGCCCAGGAGCAGCGCCAGCGCACCGCTTCCGGCGAGGTGCCCAGCCTCGCCGCTGCCTGCGTGCTGGACAGGCCGGCGACGTATACCAGCCACAGCGTGCGGTGGGTGTGGCCGTCGATCAGCCCGAGCGAGCGGGCGTCCGCCAAGGTGCGGGTGGCGTCGAGGTCGGCGGGAACGGCGACCGGATCAAGGTGGGCCCGCGGTCCGGGCAGTGGACGGGGCAGGCGCCGGTGCACGGTCCAGGCCAGGTTGTTCGCGATCGAACGCGGACGGCGGTCGAGCGGGTATTCAACGATCGCGACCCAGAGTTCGGATACGGCGTCAGGTAGCAGGTCGGGCCGCCGGGCGCACAGCCGCACCACCCGGCCGAGCAGCGCCTGGAGCACCACCCGGTGACCCAGCGGGTCCCCGCGCGAACCGAGCCGGAGCAGGGCTGCCAGTACCTCGTCGGCCCTCCCCCGCACCAGCGCCCGGGCACCTTCCGGATCGGAAGCGTCAGCAAGGACCGGCTCCTCTCGTCCCCAGCTCACCGGGATGTGGGCAAGGTCCCGCCACTCCCGGTTGAGCGCCGCCACCGCCTGACGTCCGTCCATGGACGAACACCTTGCCGGGACGGTGTTGCACGAGGTGTTGCCGGGATCGGGTGAACTGTTGCCCAGCTCTCCGGGCGTCCTGCGCAAGTTTGCTCACGATTAGGCAACGATGCCGGTCAGGAGTCGAATTTGAAACGTGCGAACCCGTACCATGAGAGCGTACTCATCCAGGGGGATTCGGCGGCCCGACTTCCGTCATCGTGAACGCCCAGGGGGACGCTCGGAGATCCAGCGGCCCCCTGGTGCCTTTTCCGGTGCCGAAGCACTGAGCCGGCGGCCACGGTCGGTCCCGGGCGGCTGCCTCCCCGGGTCCCTCGCCCGGGCCGGCCCACCACGATGGTCAGGTGGTGTAATCGACGAACGCCCTCTCCAGGAAGTCGGTCAGGTCCCCGGTCTCACCGTCCCGCCCGCCACGCCCGATGACCAGGGTCGGCAGCGAGGGCCGGAGCGACACCCCGGTGAACCGGGCAAGCGCGGAGCCGGTCGTCACCAGCTGGTAGTACGTCCCGTCCGGCGCCACGGCAAGGGTCCGGGCCCGGTTCAGGTACCAGCCGACCAGTCCGGTGCGCACCCGGGATCCGTTCAGCAGGGTCGCCTGGAGATCCTCGGGGGTGGCCCCCGCCGTCTGGAGCCGGCTCACGAACGCGTCCAGTTGCGCCTGCGCCGCCTTCGCCTCTCCGAGGGCCGCGGCCTGGGCGAGCTCGAGGCGCCGACGTGCGTCCGCCTGCCGCTGGCTTTCCTCCGCCATGGCCACAGGGTAGCCAAAGGGGCCGACCGTGGCTGGGGTCGAGGGCGAACGGCCCGGGTTGGGTGGGGCTTCTAGGCTGGCTTCCGGAGACGCAGGGGGTGGGATGGAACCGAGCAGCGGGACCGGTACGACGCCGAGACGTCTCCTCGATCGGGTCGCGATCGTCGTGTTGATCGGCATGGTGGCGGCCACAGTCGGCGGCGTGACCCTGCTGACCATGTACCTCAACCGGCTCGACGACGTGGCGGTCGGCCTGCAGCGGGTCGACCCGCTCGGCGCGTACCCGGGGCGGCCCATACCGGTCTCGGTGAACGGGGTGCCGGCCGTGAACTTCCTGGTGATGGCCACGACCGCGGAGGGACGACTGGACGCTGTCCTGGTCGCGCACCTGACCTCGTCCCGACGGCACCTGGCGCTGGTGGCGCTGCCCGCGGACCTGCTGGTCGGCGCCGACGGCGCATCGACCCTGGCCGACGGCTTCGCGACCGACCCGCTCGAGATGGCGCGGGCCGTGGAGGCCCTCACCGGTGCGCGCATGGACCACCAGGTGCACCTGCGCCTGCCCAGCTTCGCCACGGTCGCAGACACCGTCGGCGGACTCGACCTGGCCGGGGAACGTGTCGACGGCGCCGGGGCGTTGGCGTACCTGGCGGAGTCGCCGGACGCGCTGACCCGCTCGGTGCGGACGGCCGACCTGGTCCGCGCCGCGCTGGGTAGGGCGGACCTGCGCCTGGCGATGACCGACCCGGCGCTCTTCGACCGGATGCTGGCCGACCTGACCACCTGCCTGGTGGTGGATCACGACCTGACCAGCGCCGTGATCCGCTCCACGATGGTGGAGTCCCGGATCCGGGCCGACGAGGTCGTGACCTGGCCGCTGCTGGCCAGCACCACGGTGGCCGGATCCACCGCGGATCCCGCGGCGCTGGCGGACGTGCGGACGGCACTGGCCACCGATCAGCTGCCGGTGGACGGGGCGGCCGGAACGGATCCTGCCGGCACCACGGGTTCCCCGCGGGGGGCGCCGGGAACCAGCGGCATCACGGGTCCCGCTGCGGGGCGGCCGGGAACCGGCGGCAGTGCGAGCCCCGCCCCGGCCGCCACCGCGAGCCGCTGAGGCGCGGGTAGGCTCGACACCGTGAAGCGGTGCAGCGGTTCGAAGCGGTGCAGCAGTTCCAGGTGCGGGCTGACCGGGGTCTGGACGCTGGCCCGCGGCGGGCTGGTGCTGGCCGTCTCGGCCTGGCTGGCGTGGTGGTGGTGGCAGGAGTCGCACCGCGAGAACCGGGCGGCCTGGGCCCGGGGAACCGACCGGATCCGGTGACTCACCCCAGGTGATCGTCGGGTACCGGCTCCTCGGGTTCCAGGACCAGCCGCAGCGCTTCCCCGACGGCGACGGCGTGGTCGGCCGGGTCGTCCATGCTGCCCAGCCGGGCGTGCAGGGCGGGATCGTCGGCGGCCGTGCCCGCGAGCAGGTCGAACACCTCGAAGCTGATCTCGACCGGGTTGCCGAGACCGTCGAACCGCAGCCACAACTGGAGACGTTCCGGTGGCCACTGCTCGCCGGAGGACTCCCCGATGCCCAGCCCGGGGTGCGCCGCGGCGAAGGACGCGGCGTCGGCCTGGAACAGCACGGCCGCGGCACCGTCCCCGGCGGGCGTCACGGAGGTGAACTCCAGGCCGAACGGGGCGAGCTCGTCGATCAGGGCCTCGGGGTACTCGTCCGGGATCTCCATGCACCAAAACTAGCCGAGGCCCGATGGCGGGCTTTGGAGCATGGGGGACGCGATCCCGTTGAGAGGTGCCCGCCAGGAGACACTGGCCTGTCAGAGCTGGAGGTGCCGTCGGAGTGCGTCGTCGAGCGCCTCGACCTCGCTCGGGCTCAGGCTCAACTTCACCTGACGCATGCCACCCTGGTAGTGCCGCGGTAGCACCACCGGGATTCTGCCGCGACTCGTCCTGGCTCCTGCCGGGTAGGACCAGCTCTTCAGGCAGTTCAGCGTTCGCTGTACTATCGTCGCCGTGAGTACTGCTGTGGTCCTGAGCCACGCCGAGGCGCTGTCCCGTCTGGGCCATGCGCTGTCGGATGCGACCCGGGTGCAGATCCTGCTGGCGTTGCGGGAGGCGCCGGCCGTGCCGTCTGACCTTGCGGGCGCGTTGGGGGTGTCCCGGCAGGTGGTCTCGAACCAGTTGGCCTGTCTTCGGGGGTGCGGTCTGGCCGAGGCTGTCCGGGAGGGACGTCACGTCTGGTACCGGCTCGCCGATTCCCAGTTGGCTCCTGCGCTGGATGAGTTGTTGCGCCTGGTGCTGGTGGTGGACCCGGACTGCTGCGCCGGTGAGGAATGCCCGTGCAGCCGCTCGTGATCGCCCCGCAAGGTCCGGGACCCGCGCGTCGGCGGGTCCTGCGGCGCAGGGTGCGGTTGCTGGTCGGCGCGACGATCGCCTACAACGTGGTCGAGGCACTGGTGGCGCTGGCCGCCGGCACGGTCGCCTCCTCCACAGCGCTGATCGCGTTCGGTCTGGACTCGGTGGTGGAGGTGCTGTCCGCCGCGGCGGTCGCCTGGCAGTTCGCCATCGCCGACCACGAGCGGCGCGAACGGGTCGCGATGCGGCTGATCGCGATCTCCTTCTTCGGGCTGGCCACGTTCGTGTCGGTCGACGCCGTTCGCAGCCTGCTCACCCAGGATCCGGCCGGACACTCCCTGCCAGGGATCGTCCTTGCGACGGTCAGCCTGATGGTGATGCCGTTCCTGTCCTGGGCCGAGCGTCGCACCGGCAGGGAACTGGGCTCCGGTTCAGCCGTGGCCGATTCCAAGCAGACCCTGCTGTGTACCTACCTGTCGGCAGTCCTGCTGCTCGGCCTGCTGCTCAACAGCACGCTGGGCTGGTACTGGGCCGACCCCATCGCAGCCCTGGTCATCGCCACCGTCGCCGTCAAGGAAGGCCGGGACGCCTGGCGCGGAGACGCCTGCTGTTCCCCCGTCGCGCCCACAGCCGAAATCGACCAGTGCGCCGACGACTGCTGCCAGAAACCTGCATCCCCCACAGGAGAACGCAACTGACACGCCCTGCCGGGGGTCCCGCGCTCGGCGGCGAGTTCCCTGAGACCATGCGCTTGCAGGGTGCCAGCACCCGGGCAGTCCCACTCCGGGGTGCCGTGCCATGTCCCGGGGGGCCTGCAGGCGGGTCAGCGTCGCGCGATGATGAGTGGCCCGGGTGAAAGGGGCACCTATCGTGAACGCCACCTTTGACGGCTACCTTGGAGCTCACTCCCACACCTAGTCAGGTGCAAGTTGCCACGGAGTGGAGCATAGGGGACTCGATCCCATCGAGGGGTGCTAGTCAGACACTGTTTCGCCTTGTCAGGTGATGTTTCAAGTAGACACGAATGGGCCAAACATGGGCACCGTTAGTGCACGCGGGGGGCACGAGAGGAGCCAAATCGTGCCGACGAAACGCCGCAGTTTCGGGAAACTTCGGCAATTGCCGTCCCGGCGGTGGCAGGCGTCCTACGCGGGCCCGGACCTTCAGCGGCACGTCGCGCCGGTCACTTTCGACGGGAAGGGCTACGCGGAGAAGTGGCTCGAGGTCGAGCGACAGCTGATCGAGCGCGAGGAGTGGACGCCGCCGGCCGTGCGCGCTGCGGCCAAGCGGCGCCAGGACACGCTGACCATTCAGGCCTACGCCGAGCAGTGGCTCCCGACGCGCAGGCTCAGGGCGAGCACCCTGCGCGACTATCAGCACCTGGCCGACGACGTGATCATGCCCGGCCTGGGTGCCAGGTCGCCGAGCAAGCTCACGCGGCCGACGTGCGCCAATGGTGGGCAGAGCTCGACCGTCGCGCCCGAGGACCAACGCCAAGGCCTACTCGCTGCTGCGCACCCCCTTGGCACAGCGGTCGACGAAGAGGAGATCGCCATCAACCCGGCACAGATTCGCGGCGCCGGCGTGCTCAAGGTGCGCCGCGGCGCCGCCTGGCTCAAGGGGCAAACACTGTCGGGACCGCCCAAGACCGCGGCCGGATCCCGCAACGTGGCCTACCCGCCGAACATGGAGCAGGTCATCCGTGGCCACATCACCGACCACGCACAGTGGGGCAAGGATCGCCTGCTGTTCCCTTCCTCGTCAGGGACGCCGATCCAGCCGTCGTCCTTCTACAAGCCGTGGAACAAGGCCAGGCTGGCTGCGGGGAGGGCGGATCTCCACTTCCATGACCTGAGGCACACCGGCGCTGTCATGGCTGCGCAGGAGGGCGCCACGATCGCGGAGCTGCAGGCCAGGCTGGGCCACACCACCGCAGCCGCTGCGATGATCCACCAGCATGCCGCCAGTGGCCGCGACAAGCTCATTGCCGAGCGACTGGGACGCCGCATGACGGGCGGTGCGTCGTGAGGCTCAGAGAGCGGTGTCGCTCAAGTCAATGCCGCGCGTCCCCCCGGGCCGAGCGTGTAATTGTCCGCGACCGCGTGCAGCTTGCGGCGGAGGGACGAAAGGGTGGAGCGAAGCATCCTCAACTGCTTGATATGTGGGTGATCCTTTGGTTCGCCGGGGTGACCTCATGTGTGCCGAGATGTACGTTTGCGCTGTATCCGCGGCTATGCTGGGGGTCATGAGTGAAATGACTGTGAGCGACGCCCGCGCGCGCTTGGCCGACGTCGTGGACGCGGCCCGGGTCGGTCATGACCCGGTCTACCTCACTCGTCGCGGGCAGCGGGTGGCCGCGGTCATCGACTCCGAGGACCTGGACCGCCTGATCGCCGCCGCGGAAGACCTGGCCGACATCGAGGCCGCACGGGCGGCCCGTGCCGAGATCGCCGACGGTGAGCCGGCGATCCCTTGGGAGCAGGTGAAGTCCGACCTCGGCCTGGCATGACCTACCGGGTCGAGATCGCCTCAGCGGCGGTACGCCAGTTGCGCAAGCTGGACCGTACCGCGCAGCGCAGGGTGCAGGCCGCGATCGAGCTGTTGGCCGTCGAGCCCCGACCGAGCGGAGCCAAGAAGCTCGTCGGCGGAGACGGCGAGTGGCGCGTCCGCACTGGCGACTACCGAGTCGTGTACGAGATCCACGACAGCGTCCTGCTCGTTCTCGTTGTCGCCGTCGGGCACCGACGCGATATCTACGACCGCCGATAGCCCAACGCACTGAACTGCCGCGGTGCGCGAGGGTGGCCTTTCGGCTGGCTGCCACCCGAGCGCAACCGCCCTCAATTGCCGCTGTCGGCTAGTGCCATTGCGCGAGGAGCTCGGCCGCCTGCTGGTAGGTGGTGGTGCCGCTGGCGATGGCGATGACCAGGTCGTAGGCGTCGTCGTCGAGGGCTTCGAGGGTGAGGTCGTTGAGTCCGTAGAACACGACGGTGGCGAGCCACCCGATGCGCTTGTTGCCGTCGACCAGCGCGTGGTTGCGCACCAGAGACTCCAGCAGCACCGCCGCCTTGTCATCGATGCCCCCGTAGGCATCCGCGCCGAAGACGCTGACCTGCGGCCGGTGCACGGCAGAATCGAGCAGCCCGATGTCTCGGATCGGCCCGACGCCCAGGTCCTCGATCAGGCCGAGAACGTCCTCCAAAGTGAGGTACTCGATCACTGGCCGAGCCGGTCCAGCAGGTCCGTGTACCGTTCCCGAGCCGACGCGGACAAAGCAGCGACCTTGTCTCGCCGCAGCCGCCGAGACGCCGCCTCATGGATCGCACGCACCGTCGCCTCCTGCTTGCTCACACCCTCAGCCTCAGCCAGCAGCGTGAGGGCCTGCTCGTCCTCAGGACTCAGTCGCAACGTCATCGCCATCCCCCGATGATACCAGTCTGGTATCGCACGATCATGCCGCCGGCCGAACGTGTCGTGCTCGCGCGAGAGAGCCCGTCTGGTCGGGCTTGCCTGACTAGGATTTCGTTATACGATTTGTGTGTGGTGAGTGACGAGCAGATCGAGAAGTGGGCGGACGAGGCCGAGGCCGGCTATGACATTGCTGAGTTGAAGCGCCGCGGGCGTGGCCGTCCGGGGCGTGGCGCGGAGCCGGCGCAGGTGGTTGCGGTCCGGCTTACCGCCGACGAGCTGGAGGCTTTGGATGCTGCCGCCAAGCGCCACGATCTGAGCCGCTCGGAGGCGATCCGGGCCGCTCTCGCGCACTTTGCCGCGTGAGGATCCATCCCAGCGCCCTCAAGCATGGGGTTGCCGCCGAGGACGTCGAACAGGCCGCCGAGTGGGCGCTGTGGATCGAGTCCTTGGACGATGGGCCGCCGGTTCGTGAGCTTCGGCTCGGGTTCGACACTCGTGCCCGGCTCCTGGAGACGGTGGTTCTGGTGTTCGACGGTGACGAGGAGCTAGTCATCCACGCGATGCCTGCCCGCAAGCAGTATGGAGACTTGCTGCCCTGACGCCCGGCCCGGTGTGGGGGACGATCCGGGGATGAGTACTCAGCCTGTTCTGTTTCCGGTGTTGCTCGCAGCCGATACCGATCGGTTGGTGCGGGCGGTGGCTGCCTAACTGGCCCGGTTCAAGGACGCCACCCGCGTCCACACCGAGTCCGACCTGCGCGCGTTCCTGACCTGGTGCACCGAGCGTCGGCTCCCGCCGCTCGGGGCGCAGCGGGTGCACATCGAGCTGTACGTGCGATGGATGCAGGAGATCCGACAGCTCAAGCCCTCGACCGTATCGCGGCGGATGTCCGTGGTCGCCGGGTTCTACCGAACCTGTGTGATCGACCAAGTCCTGCCCGCATCACCAGCGGACTACGTCCGGCGCCCGAACGTCCCGCCCGAATCCCCCACACTGGGGCTGTCGCACCTCCAGTTCGAAGCCATGCTCGCGGCCGCCAGGGACTCGCGCAACCCGAACGACTTTGCCTTGGTAGCGATGCTCGGGCTCCTCGGCCTACGCATCTTCGAAGCCTGTGGCGCGAACATCGCCGACCTCGGCGAGGAACACGGCCACCGGGTCCCGAAGGTCCGCGGCAAAGGCGGAAAGGTCGTGCTCACTCCACTCCCACCCGCGGTCGCAAGAGCCGTCGAACGTGCCGTCGACCGGCGGAGTGACGGGCCGATCCTGCTGAACCGGCGTGGCGTGCGGAGGGACCGGCACGCCGCAACCCGCCGGCTGCGACGACTTGCTCTGGCGGCAAATGTGCGGCTGCCCCGGATGCACCCGCACATGCTGCGCCACACCTTCGTGACCACCATGCTCGACGCCGGCGTCGACCTCCGCGACGTGCAGATCGCCGCAAGGCACGCCGACCCCCGCACGACCATGCGCTACGACCGAGCCCGCAAGAACCTCGACCGGCACCCCAACTACATCCTCGCCGCCTACATGGCCTCCGGAACCTAGAACATCCGGAACTGCCGCTTCGCCGATGATTGTTCAGGTGTCGAGGAGTGCGACCTCAAGGTCGTAGGCGAGGACGATGGACCTGGCCAGGAGCTTCTCCTGTTCGGAGGTCAGGAACCCAACGGTTCGTCCGAGAAGGCTTGCTGGGATGGTCACGACGTTGTCCAACGAGATCACGCTGTCGTGTTCGAGCCCGTTCCCCGGTCCGACCGGCACTTCGCTACTGAGTCCCTTGGCGGTCGATGTGATCGGGGCGACGGTGACTTTGGTCATCGCCGTCCTGGCGGCCTCACGGGTGAGGACAACAACGGGGCGGGTCTTGTCCAGTCGTGCCAGACAGATCTCGCGCACGCTAGTCGGCGATGGCGATGTGGCTGGTGGTCCAGTTCACGAGGGAGTCCAGCTCATCGGCGGCGCCCTCGTTGCGGAGAATCGCGGCGTCGGTCTCGGCAGCTTGGCGGCGCATCTCGCGTTCCACGGCTGCGCTGACCAGCGCGGCACGGCTGGTGGCCTTGCCGTCGGCCACGGCCTTGTCCAGGAAGGCCACCATCTCCTCGGGTAGCCGGACAGCAATCTGAGTGCTCATGAGAACGAGCATACAGGCGTGCATCCCAAACCGGGATTCGCTCTCATGCCGCGTTGTGCGAGGGTAGCCTTTCGTCTGCCACCCGAGCGCAACCGCCCTCAATTGCCGCCGATTTCGTGCTCGGCGGCGGACTTCAGGACGAATTGCTTGCAAAGTGCTAGCAGGGTTGCATGACGACGCCTTACATTCGTGAAGTCCCCGAGGCGGTCGCGGAAACGCTGAAGGAGCGGGCCGCGGCAAAGGGCAAGTCGCTGTCGGCCTACGTCGGGGCGGAGCTGGCAAGGATTGCCGAACGGCCGACCAACGAGGAGATCGCCTCGAGGCTGCGTGCACGGGATCGGTCGACTGGCCCAACGACCAAGGAGATCGTCGCCGCCGTTGAGGCCGGCCGTCGGTGATCGTGATTGACGCCTCGGCCATGATTGAGGCCCTCGTCGGGCGCGAGGCGGATGAGGAGCTTCTGCAGGCCATCAGCGGGGACCTCGACGCGCCTCACCTGCTAGATGGAGCGGTGCTGTCCGTCCTCCGGGGACTTCTCCGCGGGGGCGAGCTCGGCGACGACGAGGCCGGGCAGGCGCGTCGAGACCACTTCGCGTTCACCATCACTCGCCACGAGACCGCGCCGCTCGCTGAGCGGATCTGGCAGCTGCGCCACCAATTCACCAGCTACGACGCCAGCTACCTCGCCCTGGCAGAGGCTCTGCAGGCGCCGTTGTGGACCTGCGACGAAAGCTCGCCACCAGCGGTCACAACGCCAAGATCCATCTCATACCGCAGACGCACTGAGGCGCCGGGGCCGCAGTGGTGCTTGCCTGACCGACGAGACCGGCTCCTCCGTGCCCGGCACCTGCCTCACCGCACAACCCATCTCGCCGCACGTTCCTCCGAGACCAAACCCGGCGCTCGAACGTCACTCGCCAGACCCGACCTCGACAGTCCATCTGCCACACACCCGGTGCATCAAACGGGGAACGGCGCTCACCGACTTGAGGGAGCTCTCAGGGGGCGTTTCTCGCGGTTCCTGAGGGGCACGTATGGTGCACGCGGTCTACACGGGGTTGACTGGGGCGAGGTATCATACCTAGTCAGATGGTGATTAACACGGAGTGGAGCATAGGGGACTCGAACCCCTGACCCCCTGCTTGCAAAGCAGGTGCTCTACCAACTGAGCTAATGCCCCGCGGGCGCCCATTCTCGCACCCGCGTCGAGCGGCGCCCAAACCGTGCCGACGAACCCTGTCGGCGACGCCCGGGGAGGGCCTGCCGCCCGCCCGGGAACTGGCGTCGGACAAGGGGCGCGACCGGCCGGATCGGCGCAATTGGATCCCGGCAACTAGGCTTGGACCCATGTGGTCCCAGCGCGAGGCGGTCGACTATGCCCTGCAACGGCGCAACACGTTGCAGGCGCTGAAGCGTCGGGAGCGCTCGCTGGAGCACACCGACGTCTGCGACGCCGACCCGCTCCTGGTGCGCGCCGCACTGCACCACGGTGAGGAGTCCGGCGTCCCCTGCCCGATCTGCTCGGCCGCCCGCCTGGTCACCCTCAACCACGTGTTCGGCGACCAGCTCGGACAGTACTCGGGGCGGATCCGGTCCACCCCGGAGCTCAACGAGATGCAGTCCCAGTACGGCGAGTTCACCGTCCGCGTGGTCGAGGTGTGTGTCGATTGCGGCTGGAACCACCTGATCTCCTCCTTCATCCTGGGGGATGGTGTTCGTCGCCGTCCCCCTCGCCGCCAGCAGACCGTCGAGGACATTTATGGCTGACCCGAAACGCTCCGTCGCCCCCCGGGCCGCGAAAGCAGGCCCCAGGGGCAGGAAGAAGCGCAGCCTCTGGCTGCGCGTGCCCCTGTGGATCCTGGCGTCCCTGGTCGTGGTCGGGGTCGTCGGCGCCGGCGCGGTGGCCTGGGCGTACTCGACCGTCACGCTGCCCGACCCGAACTCCGACTTCAGCACCAACACCACGTTCGTGTACTACAACGACGGCAAGTCGAAGATCGGCTCGTTCCAGGTGCAGAACCGGCAGACCATCGGCTACGACGAGATGCCGCAGGACGTCAAGGACGCGATCGTCGCGGCCGAGAACCGCACCTTCTGGACCGACCCGGGCATCTCCGTGACCGGCCTGTTCCGTGCCGGGCTGGGCCTGGTCGGGCTGGCGCCGACCGACGTGACTGCCGCCGGGGGCGGCTCGACGCTCACCCAGCAGTACATCAAGATCATGTACCTCTCCCAGGAGAAGACCTTCAGCCGCAAGGCCAAGGAACTGCTCTTCGCCGCGAAGATGGGCCAGGAGCTGACCAAGCAGCAGCTGCTCGAGGGCTACCTGAACACGGTCTACTTCGGGCGGGGCGCCTACGGGATCGAAGCGGCCGCGCGGGCCTACTTCAAGGTGCCGGCGCGGAAGCTGGACCTTCCCCAATCGGTGGCGCTGACGGCGATTGTGAACTCGCCGGGCAACCTCGACCCCGCGAACGGCGACAAGGAGGCCGCCGACCTGCTCGAGCGCTACCAGTACACGCTCAACGGAATGGTGGAGATGGACGCCATCACGGCGTCCGAGCGCACCGAGATCTACGCCGAACTGCCCGAGTTCCCCAAGGTGGCCCGGGATTCCCGGCTGGGCGGGCCCAAGGGCTTCCTGCTGGGCATGGTCGAGCGGGAACTGCTCGCCAACGGGTTCACCGAGGGGGAGATCAACGGTGGGGGGCTCAAGGTGGTCACCACGTTCGACGCCGACGCCCAGGACGCCGCCGTCGCCACCGCGCAGAAGATGACCCGGGCCGCAGCCGGCAGCAACAAGGCGGCCAAGCAGCTGCACGCGGGCCTGGCCTCCATCGACAACGCGACCGGTGGGGTGATCGCCCTCTACGGCGGCCCCGACTTCCTGGAGAGCCAGCTGAACTGGGCCACCCTGTCCTCGCCGGTCGGGTCGACCTTCAAGCCCTACGCGCTCGCCGCGGGGCTGCGGGACGGGTGGACGCTGAACGACAAGCTCAACGGCAACACCCTCGACCTGCCCGGCACCACCCGGCAGGTGCGCAACGCCGGCGGGGGCAACTACGGCCGGGTGACGCTGCTGACCGCGACGACCAAGTCGATCAACACCGCGTACGTGGACCTCACCCTCCAGCTCAGCGGTGGGCCGGAGTCGGTTCTGGAAGCGGCCAACGACGCCGGCGCCCCGACCGTCGAGGGCTGGGATCCCGTGTCGACCGTCGCCCTCGGCACTCCCGAGGTGAGCCCGCTCTACCAGGCCGCGGGGTACTCGACGTTCGCCAACAACGGCGTCCAGCGCGACCCGCACGTGATCGCGGCTGTCACCGACGCGACCTCCAACCAGCTCTACGCCGCTGACACCACCGGGGTCCAGGGCATCGAGGAGGACGTGGCGATCGACGTCACCTACGCCCTCAGCAAGGTGGCCCAGGACGGCACCGGCTACCGTGCCTCGCAGCTGGGCTACCCGGTGGCGGGCAAGACCGGGACGGCGTACAACTCGTTGACCGGCAAGACCTCGGCCGCCTGGTTCGTGGGCTTCACCCGGCAGATCACCACCGCGGTCGCCTACACCCGTGGGGACGGCACGGCCGACCTGGGCAACAGCTTCTACGGTTCCGGCTACCCGGCACTGACCTGGCTGGAGTACATGCGCACCGCCGTGGACGGGCTGGAGAAGGAGAGCTTCGACCCGCCGACCAAGCGGGTGTCGACCCAGACACCGACCGCCAAGCCGACGAAATCCGTGACGGCGTCGCCCACCGCCTCCGCGACCGACGGCGCGACCGCGACGACCGACCCGACCGGGACGGCCACCGCGACGGCGACCGGGACGGCGACGGCCACGGCGACCGGGACGGCGACGGCCACCGCGACCGGGACGGCGACCGGCCCGCCGGGACCGACCGGTTCGGCCACCAGGGGACCATAGGATCGCTGCGTGACCAACCCCGCGCCCGCGCTGTCGAAGGTCCTCGGCGGCCCCCTCGGCCGGCACGCGCGGGTCGGCGACGTGTGGTTCACGCCGGCGATCTGGGCCTACGCCACGCTCACCCTGTCGTGGCTGATCGTGATGGTGCGGCAGATCCCCTGCCGGGCCGGGGGTGACCAGTATCTGCCGTGGATGTGCTACTCCGACATCCCGATCCTCTACTACTGGCGAGGCCTGAAGGACGGCCAGGTCCCGTTCCTGCAGACCGACCTGGAGTACCCGGTCCTCACCGGCGGCCTGATGGAACTGGGCCGCCGGCTGGTGCTGGTGTTCGGCGGCGAGAGTCGGCCCGGGCTCGACGACGCGGCGGTCTCACATGCGACCAACCTGTTCTTCGGGGTGAACGCGCTGCTGCTGTTCGTGCTCTTCGGCGTGCTGGTGTGGGCGCACCTGCAGCTCAGCCGCCCCTGGGATGCGCTGCTGATCGCGGCGTCCCCCGCGATCTGGACGGCCGGACTGGTCAACTGGGACGCCCTGGTCCTCGCCCTCACCGCGCTGGCGCTGCTGGCCTGGTCGCGGCGCCGGCCGTTCTGGGCCGGGATCTGGTTGGGGCTGGGCGTGGCGGCGAAGCTGTATCCGCTGCTGCTCTTGGTGCCGCTGACGGTGCTGTGCGTGCGCGCGAACAGGTGGCGTCCGCTGCTGGCGGCCTACGCCGGGACGGCGGCGGCCTGGCTGGCGGCCAACCTGCCGGTGTACCTGGCCTCGCCGCAGGGCTGGCTGAACTTCTGGACCTTCAACGCCGAGCGCGGCAACGACCTGGGTTCGCTGTGGTACGCCCTGGGGCTGATCGAGGTGGACGTCGAGTCGGTGTCCCGGCTGGTGGCGGCCCTGATGGTGGCGGGCACCGTCGTGATCTGCGGCCTGCTGCTGCTGGCCCCCCGGCGTCCGCGGCTGGCCCAGGGGGTGTTCCTGATCGTGGTGCTCTTCCTGGTGGTGAACAAGGTGTACTCGCCGCAGTACGTGCTGTGGCTGCTGCCGTTGCTGGTGCTGGCCCGGCCGCGGTGGCTGGACTGGATTCTGTTCACCCTCGCCGAAACCCTCTACTTCGCGGCGATCTGGGGCCATCTGGGCGGCCAGTTGGCCAACGGCGCCGGGCAGGAACGGCTCTACGTGCTGGCGGTGTTCGCCCGGATCGCGGTGCAGTTGTGGCTGTCCGCCCGCGTCATCGGGGACATGTTCGACGCGCGCCGTGACCTCGTCCGGGCCGGCGGGCTGGACGACCCCGACGGTGGGGTGCTGGACGCCGCCCCGGACGCGTCCTGGGTGAGCCGGCTGACCCGGAGCCCGGCGTCGGCATGAGCCCGTCCGGGGCTGCCGGGGGGCCGCGTCGCGCCCGGACCCGCGGACGGTCGGCCCGCGGCGCCGGCGACGGTCCCCGGCTGGTGGTGCAGACCCTGCTCGGTACCCGGCTGGTGATGCTCCTGGTGGCGGCGTGGGTGATGATGGCCGAGGGCCGCGGCCTCTCCGATGTGTTCGGGAACTGGGACGTGGCGCACTACCTGGCGATCGCCCGGGACGGCTACGTCGAGCCGAACATGATCGCGTTCTTCCCCGGCTGGCCGCTGCTGGTGCGGCTGGCCTCGCTGTCCGGCCTGCCGCCGCTGGTGGCCGGGATGGCGCTGGCGCTGGTCGCGTCCGCGCTGGCGGCGTGGGCGCTCTACCGCCTCGGCGGGGCGCCGGCCGCGATCGCCTGGCTGCTCGCACCGACGGCGGTGTTCACCCTGGTGCCCTACACCGAAGCGGTGTTCTGTGCGGCCGCGTTCTGGGCCTGGGAGCGGGCGGTGGCCCGGCAGTGGGGTGCGGTGGCGGCGCTGGCCGCGGTGGCCGCGTCGGTCCGGGTTTCGGGGGCGTTCCTGGTGGTGGCGCTGGCCGTGCTGGCGCTCAGCCAGCCGGGCTCGACGCGGCAGCGCGGCCGTCGGCTGCTCTGGCTGGCGGTGCCGGTGGCGGTGCTGGCCGCCTACCTGGGTTACCTGTACCTGCTCACCGGCAGCTGGACGGCCTGGCTCGACGCCCAGACCGGCGGGTGGGCGCGGGGCTTCGCCACCCCCTGGGACTCCCTGCTGCACACCCTGAGCGTCCTGGAACCCGGCGCCTACGCCGAGCACCCCGAGTGGCGCTGGGTGTTCACCGCCGAGTTGGTGGCGATGGCGGTCGGGCTGGTGGTGACCGTGGCGTGCCTGGCCGGCCGACGCTGGGGCGAGGCGACCTGGGTGGGGGTGCAGGTGGCGGCGTTCGGCACCTCCTACTGGTTCATGAGCGTGAACCGGGCGGTGCTGCTGTGGTTCCCGCTGTGGACCCGGCTCGGCGAACTCGCGGCGGATCGGCGGCATCCGGTGCGGCGGGCGCTGCTGGCCGGAGGACTGCCCGTGGTCGCCGTGGCCGTGCAGGCGCTGTGGGCCTGGTTGTTCTTCACCGGACGCTGGGCGAGCTGAGCCTGCCCGCCTGAGCTGCTCCGGGGCGCCCGCCGCCGCAGCGGGCGGACGCCCCCCCCAGGTGACGCATTGACACCTATGGTTACGTAACCGTAAGTTAGATATCCTGCTCCCGGACCCGAGCGACCAGGAGACCCCTTGACCGAGCCCGCAGGCACCAACCACGACGCCGCCGGAGACCGCCCCGTCCAGCTGCTCGATCCGAGCGGACGCCGCGTCGACCATCCCGACTTCCGGTTCGACGGCACCGACGCCGACATCGCCGCGGCGTTGCGCGACATGGTGCTCGCCCGGCGGATCGACACCGAGGCCACCGCGCTGCAGCGCAAGGGCCAGCTCGGCCTGTGGCCGCCGCTGCTCGGCCAGGAGGCCGCCCAGGTGGGTTCGGCCCGGGCCAGCCGCGAGCACGACCTGATGATCCCGTCCTACCGCGAGCACGCCGTCGCCTGGTGCAAGGGCATCGATCCGGTGGAGATCCTCGGCACCTTCCGGGGCACCGGGATGGTCGACTGGCCGTCCCGACCGGACAGCTTCCAGCTGTACTCGTTCGTCATCGGCGCGCAGGTGCTGCACGCGGTCGGGATGGCGATGGCCCTGCAGCTCGACGGGCTGAGCGGCGCGGCGGGCCCGGCGGCGGACGCGGCCGCGGTCGTCTACTTCGGCGACGGCGCCACCAGCCAGGGCGACGTCAACGAGGCCTTCGTGTTCGCCGCGTCCGCCGACGCTCCGGTGGTCTTCTTCTGCCAGAACAACCAGTACGCGATCAGCGAACCGGCCGCGCTGCAGTCCGCGGATCCCGCTGTACCGCCGCGCGGCCGGGTTCGGCTTCCCCGGCGTCCGGGTGGACGGCAACGACGTGCTCGCCGTGCAGGCCGTCACCGAGTGGGCGCTGGCCCACGCCCGCCGCGGGGACGGGCCGGTGCTGATCGAGGCCTACACCTACCGGATGGGCGCGCACACCACCTCCGACGACCCCACCAAGTACCGCCCGGCCGCCGAGGAGCAGCGCTGGCGCGGCCTCGACCCGATCGATCGGGTCAAGGCCTACCTGCGGGCGGCGGGGGCGATCGACCAGGCGTGGCTGGACGCGCTCGACGGGGAATCCGAAGCGCTCGCCGAGCGGCTGCGCGCGGGCTGCTCGGCCTTGCCCGAGCCGAGCCTCGCCGACGCCTGGGGGGTCGTCTACGCCTCCACGCCGGCACTGCTGGTGCGCCAGCGCGAGGAGTACCTTGCCTACCAGGCGTCTTTCGAGGAGGTCCCATGAGCACCGCCGCCGAGACCCTGGTCGAGACCCGGGTCGAGCCCGCGGACCCGGCCGTGGCGCCTGCCGCGGCGCGCCCGATGACCATGGTCAAAGCCCTCAACGCCGGCCTGCGGCGGGCGCTCGCCGACGACCCCCGGGTGCTGCTCACCGGGGAGGACATCGGCCGGCTCGGCGGCGTGTTCCGGGTGACCGAGGGCCTGCAGGCCGAGTTCGGCGCCGACCGGGTGGTCGACTCCCCGCTGGCCGAGTCCGGCATCGTCGGGACCGCCGTCGGCCTGGCCCTGCGCGGCTACCGGCCGGTGGTGGAGATCCAGTTCGACGGGTTCGTCTACCCGGCCTTCGACCAGATCGTCTCCCAGGTGTCCCGGATGCGGTTCCGCTCCCACGGACGCCTCGCGCGTCCCGATGGTGATCCGGATCCCCTACGGCGGCGGCATCGGCGCGATCGAGCACCACAGCGAGTCGCCGGAGGCGTACTTCGCGCACACCCCCGGCCTGAAGGTGGTCACCCCGTCCAACCCGGCCGACGCCTACTGGATGATCCAGCAGGCGATCGCCGACGACGACCCGGTGATCTTCCTCGAGCCCAAGCGCCGCTACCACGAGAAGGGCGAGGTCGACCCGGCCGCGTCCCCGCTGTCGCTGTACTCCGCCCGGGTGGTGAAGCCCGGCGCGGACGTCACCCTGCTCGAGCTACGGCCCGATGGTGCGCACCTGCGTCGCAGGCGGCCGTCGCCGCGGCCGAGGAGGGACGCGACCTGGAGGTCGTCGACCTGCGGTCGCTCTCCCCGCTGGACGACGAGGCGGTGTTCGCCTCCGTCCGGCGCACCGGACGGGCCGTCGTCGTGCACGAGGCCGTCGGCACCCTCGGGATCGGCGCCGAACTCGCCGCACGGATCCAGCAGGAGTGCTTCTACGACCTCCACGCACCGGTGCTGCGGGTGACCGGCTACGACCTGCCCTACCCGCCCAGCCGGACCGAGGACGCCTACCTGCCCGATCTGGACCGGGTGCTGGACGCCGTCGACCGGGCCCTGGCCCACTGAGAGGGAATCGTTTCCATGAATGTGTTCACGCTGCCCGACCCGGGCGAGGGCCTGCTCGAAGCCGAGATCGTGGCCTGGAAGGTGGCGGTCGGCGACACGGTTGCGGTCAACGACATCCTGGCCGAGATCGAGACGGCCAAGTCGCTGGTGGAGTTGCCGTCGCCCTACGCCGGGGTGGTCGCCGAACTCCTGGTGCCCGAGGGCGCCACCGTCGAGGTCGGCACCCCGATCATCCGGATCGGCGCGCCCGGCGAGGCCGTGGACCCGGTCGACGCCACGCTGTCGGTCGAGCCCGTCTCGCTCGAGCCGACCGCGCCGCCCCTCGAGCCTGCCGCGACGCCCGCCACTGCGACCGATGCCGCCAGCGGCGCGATGCTGGTCGGCTACGGAGCGAAGGCGGGCTCGGTGCACCGGCGGCCGCGCCGGGCCGGGGCCGGCCTCCCGCCGGCAGCCGGCGAGCCGACGCCCCCGGCTGCGGCCGCGGTGCCGGCGCCCGCCACCGCACCGGGCGCCCCGCCACGGCGCCGCGGGCCATGCCACACCTGCGCCGGGTGGCCCGGGACCTCGGGGTCGACCTCGCCACGGTCGTTCCGACCGGCCCGTCCGGCACCCTCACCACCGCCGACGTGCTGGCGGCCGCGGTGCCCAGGACCGGTCCCCGGTGCCGCCGAGCGATGAGCGCCGGCTGCCGTTGAAGGGCGTCCGCAAGGCCATGTTCCGCAGCATGACCACCTCGCTGGACGTCCCGCAGGCCACCGCCTTCGTGGAGGTGGACGTCACCGCCACCGTGGACCTGATCGAGACCCTGAAGCGTCGCCGCGACTTCGCCGGGCTGCGCATCTCGCCGCTGGCGGTGTTCGCCAAGGCGGCCTGCCTGGCGATCGAGCGGATCCCCGAGATCAACTCCCGCTACGACGCCGCCACCGACGAGATCGTCCTCTCCGATGACGTGAACCTCGGGATCGCGGCGGCCACCCCGCGGGGCCTGCTGGTGCCCAACATCAAGGCCGCCAACCGGATGAACCTGCTTGAGCTCACCCGGGCGATGAACGAACTGGTGCCGCTGGCCCGGGAGGGCAAGCTGTCGCCGGCCGCCCTGGCCGGGGGGACGTTCACGATCACCAACGTCGGCGTGTTCGGGGTGGACGGCGGTACGCCGATCCCCAACGAGGGCGAGGCCGCGATCATGTGCCTGGGCACGATCCTGCGCAAGCCCTGGGTGGTCGGCCACGGCGAGCACGAGCGGATCGAGCCGCGCAGTGTCTGCACGGTCACGATCACCTTCGACCACCGCCTCGTCGACGGCGAGATGGGCTCCAGGTTCCTCGCCGACGTGTCCACGATCCTGTCCGACCCGGCCCTGGCCCTGCTGTTCTGACCCGACCCCCCGGCATTCCGAACCGGTTCCCGACGACCCGGTCGCCGGGGGACTCCAGGGGCGGGAGCGGCGGCCGGACGGGGGATTGCGGCCATCGAGGGTGGGGGCCACGCGCGGGGCTCTAGAGTGCAGGCGTGTCCCCACGAAGTGATGTGCTGGTTGTGATCGATGAGCTCGACGACGTCCTGGCGGCCGGCGCGCAACTGCTGGACGTCCGGTGGAAGCTGGGCGAGCAGCCCGGAGCCGGGTTCGGGCGCTACCTGCAGGGCCACCTGCCCGGGGCCCGGTTCCTCGACCTGGAAGCCGTGCTGACCGGTCCCACCACCGATCCGATGCTGGGCCGGCACCCGCTGCCGGACGCCGTGCAGCTCGGCGTCGGCCTGGGCGCCCTCGGGATCGACCCGTCCCGTCCGGTCGTCGTCTACGACGAGCCCGGCTCGTACGCGGCCGGCCGCGCCTGGTGGGTGCTGCGCTGGGCCGGGCTGGACGCCCGGGTGCTCGACGGCGGGATCAAGGCCTGGCTGGCGTCGGGACGCCCACTGGAGACCGACGAACCCGAGGCCGCCTCCGGAGCACCCCTGGCGCTCACCACCGGTCACCTCCCCACCATCGACGCCGATCAGGCCGCGGCCTTCGGCGGCGTCCTGATCGACGTCCGGGCCCCGGCACGGTTCCGCGGCGAGGTGGAGCCGATCGATCCCCGGGCCGGCCACATCCCGGGCGCGGTGAACCGCCCGGTCGCCGACTTCTGGGACACCGACGGGCTGCTGCCGACCGCCGCGGACCTGGTCGCCGGGCTCGGCCTGCCCTCCGACGACCCACCCCCCACCGGGTCGACCGCGGAGCTCCCGGACGGGCGGCCGGCCCGAGCGGTCGCGGTCTACTGCGGCTCCGGCGTCTCGGCCGGGCAGGTGGTCCTCGCCCTGGCCAGCCTGGGAGTGGAGGCCGCCCTCTACCCGCCGTCCTGGTCGGGATGGTCGGCCGATCCGGCCCGCCCGGTGGCGGTCGGGGAGCGCTGATGGAACCGCCCTCCCTCGCGGTGACCCGGCTCGACCACATTCGCGCCAACCTCGAGGCGGTCCGCCGGCGGGTGGGAGACCGCAAGGTGCTGGCCGCGGTCAAGGCCGACGCCTACGGCCACGGCGCCGTCCGGGTGTCCCGGATGATCGAGCTGACCGGGGCGGCCGACTGGCTCGGTGTGGCCAACGTCACCGAGGGCGTCGAGCTGCGGATGGCCGGGATCCGGCTGCCGATCCTGAAGCTGTCGGTCGCCCGCGGGGACGAGGTGGCGGTGGCCGTCGCGGCCAACCTCGCCCTGTGCGTGGTGGACGCCGAGTCGGTCGCCGAGGCCGCGGTCGCGGCCGGAAGCCAGGGGGTCACCGCCGAGGTGCACCTCAAGGTGGACACCGGCATGCGCCGGATCGGCTGCCCGCCCCAGGACGCACCGGAACTGGCGAAGCTGATCGATGCCGTCCCCGGCCTGCGCCTCGGGGGACTCTTCTCGCACCTGCCGATCTCGGACTCCCCGGCCGGGGTGGAGTTCACCAGGGCACAGGTCGGGCTGTTCGCGGCCACGGTGGAGCGGGTGACCGCCGCCCGCGGACCGGTTCCGCTGGTCCATCTGGCCAACTCCGGCGGCGTCCTGGCCCACCCGGACTCGTGGTTCGACCTGGTGCGTCCGGGGATCATGATCTACGGCGCCTACCCCGACCCGGAGGTGCCGCGGACGGTGCCGCTGCTGCCCGGCCTGGAGTGGCGGACGCGGGTCACCTTCCTCAAGCAGGTGTCCGCGGGCGAGACCATCGGCTATGGCCGCACCTGGACCGCACCCGCCGACACCTGGATCGCCACCGTGCCGGTCGGGTACGGGGACGGCTACTCCCGGCTGTTGTCGAACCGGGGCCGGATGCTGATCAACGGGCGCAGCTACCCGATCGCCGGCCGGGTGTGCATGGACCAGACCATGCTCGATCTCGGTCCCCGGACCGACGTCGGGGTGGGCGACGAAGTGATGCTGATCGGACGCAGCGGCACCGAGGAGATCACCACCACCGAGATCGCCGGCCTGATGGGCACCATCCCCTACGAGGTGAGCTGCCTGATCACCCGCCGGGTCGCCCGGGAGTCGGTGGGCTGAGCCGGACTAGTGCCGCGGGATCGAGGCCTGGTGCCGGGCCACGAACTCGCGTCGGGCGTAGGCGGCCAGGCCGAAGGTGAGCCAGCCGTCCACGGCGGCGCCGACGCCGCCGCCGACCAGCGGGATCCGCCGGACCACCACCACGGCCAGGTGCTTGCCACCGACCCGTCCCGCCAGCGAGCCCATCACCCGCTGGCTGATCAGCCGGTCCAGGGCGGGGTCGAACATCGGGGCGGTCGCGATCGCCAGCGGCGTGGCGGGGAGCTTGCCGTCGGCCACCACGCGGCCCACCTCGTCGTCGCCCAGCATGGCCAGGGTGAGGGCTGCCCGCACCCGCCGGTCGTTCACGTCGTAGCCACGCAGGTGGGCGATGCCCGCGATCATCCGGACGCTCAGCACGGTGAGCCCGGCCAGGTTGGCCGGCAGCCCGACCGGCAGGGTGAGCAGGCCCCCGACGCTGGTCAGGAAGCCCTGGGCGGAGGCCATGCTCACGTGGTGGCGAACCAGGGAGTCGATCGCCGCCTCGCGGTCACCCTTCGACTCCAGCGAGCGGGCTGCGGTCGGCTTCGCACCGGGGAAGGCGGCGCTGCCGTCGATCGCGAAGTCGACGATGCTGCGCAGCAGGCCCCCGGCAACCTCGGGGGTTCGGCTGACCAGGGTCTTGCCGAACTCGGACGCGGCGTTGGCCATCGACGCTCCTCTCAGCGGACCCCTCCAGAGTAGGTGCCCCGCGGCCGGCACGGCAGGGCAGGTGGCCCGGGGCGGACCCCGGTCGGCCCCGGAGCAGGGCGTCGGGCGCGCCCGACGCCCGCCCGGGAGGCGCCGCGGCGGCACGGCCGGGCCCGCGACACACAGCCTCAGCGGGCGTCCTCGAACGCACCTGGGGGCCGGGACCGGAACCACTGTCGGGCCCGGGTGACAGAATCGAGCCGTGGCACGCCGTCCGGGCATCTTCGGTCCGCCGCGGACCTGGCCCGAGCAGGACCTGATCGCGTTCTCGCCCGAGTTCGACGAGGCGCTGGTGCTGGCCGCCTACACCGAGGGTGTCTTCCCGATGCCGCTGCACGAGTCCGGGTTCCTCGGAATGGGCTGGTGGTCGCCGATGCGCCGTGGCGTCCTGCCGCTGGACGCGCTGCGCGTCCCCCGCTCGCTGCGGCGGTCGGCCCGCCGCTACACCACGACGGTCGACCGGGCCTTCGCCGACGTGCTCGCCCGCTGCGCGGATCCGTCCCGTCCCTACGGCTGGATCGACGACGACATCCGGGCCGTCTTCACCGCGCTGCACCGGGCCGGGCGGGTCCATTCGGTGGAGACCTGGGACGCCGAAGGGCGGCTGGTCGGGGGCCTCTACGGGATGTCGCTGGGCGGGCTCTTCGCCGGCGAATCGATGTTCCACGACCCGGTTCACGGCCGCGACGCCTCCAAGGTGGCCCTGCTGGCCCTGGTGGACCTGCTGGCCGACGAACGTGCGGGGGAGCGGATCATCGACGTCCAGTGGAAGACCGACCACCTGGCCGGCCTGGGCGCACTGGAAATCGACCGGGACGAGTACCTGGGCCTGCTGGCCGAGGTCCTGATGGTCCCCGAGCCGGGGTGGCCGGCGCGAAAGGAGGGGTGATGCCTGAACTGCCGGAGGTCGAGGCGCTGCGGGGCTTCCTGGCCGGCGCGTGCGTGGGCAAGGTGGTCGCGCGTACCGAACTGGTCGCCTTCGCCGCCCTGAAGACCTTCGCGCTGCCGCTGGGCGCGCTGGGCGGGTTGCAGGTCGAGCGGGTCGAGCGTCACGGCAAGTTCCTGTGCCTCTTGGTCGGCGGGTTGTGGCTGGTGTTCCACCTGGCCAGGGGCGGCTGGTTGACCTGGCGGGACGCGATCCCGCAGGCACCGGCCCGGCCGGGCAAGGGGCCGCTCGCGGCCCGGGTCGTGTTCCACGACGACTCCGGCTTCGACCTGACCGAGGCGGGAACGCAGAAGCGGCTCGCCCTCTACCTGGTGCCGGACCTGGCCGAGGTTGCCGGCATCGCCGCCCTCGGGCCCGATCCGCTGGCCGAGGAGTTCACCCCTGCGGTGCTCGACGGCATCCTGGACGCGGCTGGACGGGCCCAGCTCAAGGGTGTGCTGCGCGACCAGCGGATCATCGCCGGCATCGGAAACGCCTACTCCGACGAGATCCTGCACGCCGCCCGGCTGAGCCCGTTCAAGCCGGCCTCGGGGCTGGACGCCGCGGGCCGGGCAGTCCTCTACGCCGCGATCCGGACCGAACTGGCGGAGGCGGTGGCGCGATCCGCCGGGCTGGCGGCCACGCAGCTCAAACGCGACAAACGGCTCAACCTGCGCGTCCACGGGCGCACCGGCCGGCCCTGCGGGGTGTGCGGCACCGCGATCGCAGAGGTCTCCTTCGCCGACTCCGCCCTGCAGTACTGTCCGGGCTGCCAGACGGGGGGCAGGCCGCTCGCGGACCGGCGGCTCTCCCGGCTGTTGAAGTAGACCCGACGCCGGTGGTCGGTCCCGCCCCGATCCCGGCTGGCCCCGGGAAGCGGGCCGGGTCCGCCGAAAGGTAACGGTCCGATCTCGGACGCGGGCGAGTCGGGGTTGGGCCGGTAGCCTTCTGCTCTGATCGGGGAACGGGGACAGCGTGCGGAAAGTGGTGGCGCGGCTTCGCGACATCCTCACCGCACCGTGGGCACGGAATCCGAGGCTGGGCCTGTGGCTGATCGTGGCCGGGTCGGCGCTCAGCGTTGCGGTCGGGTTCGCCGGGCCGTCGTCGGTGGTGCTCCGGCTGGGACCCCGCGTCGACCTGCTTCCGCCCTGGTACCTGCCCGTGGGGACAGTCCAGCTCAGCGAGTGGGTGGTGGTCCCGGCGCTCTGGCTGGCCCTCGCCCTCGGCGCGTCCGGCCTGTTCGTCTGTTGGCGGGCGGTCAACGCGGGCTGGCGCCCGAACAACCGCCGGCTGTTCCTGCTCGGTTCGGGCCTGAGCATCCTCACCTGCCTGGTTCCGCCGATGACCTCCGCCGACGTGCTCATGTATGCCGCCTACGGCCGGCTCCAGGTGCTCGGCCTGAACCCCTACGACATCACGCCGGCGGAGATCTTCCGTTCCGCCTACGACCAGGTGCTGATCTGGACCGAGCGGCCCTGGCAGGACACTCCGAGCGTGTACGGCCCGCTCGCGTCCGGCTCGCAGTGGCTGGCCGCGTGGCTCGGCGACGGCAACATGCACAACACCGTGTTCTGGCTGCAGATGTTCGCGCTGCTGCCGTTCCTGGTGATCGGCGCCCTGGCCGTGCGGCTCGCCCACGACAACCACAAGATCCAGACCCGTGCGGTCCTGTTCACCGTGCTCAACCCGCTGATGATCTGGGCGGTGCTGGCCGGGGCGCACAACGAGGCGTTCACGCTGGTGTTCGCGATCGTCGGCCTGTTCTTCATGCGCCGCAGCCCGTTCCTGGCCGGTATCGGCATCGGGCTCGCCGGGACGGTGAAGGTGTCGCTGGTCTTCTACGGGATCGCGATGGCCTGGGGCTACCGCCGGGACTGGCGCAAGCTGCTGCAGTTGATGCTCGGCGCGGCGATCCCGCTGGCGATCGCCTATGGAGCGCTGGTGCCGGGCGCCCTGCTCGCCGCGAGCCGCAACACCGGCTACATCTCCGCCGGCTCCTGGGCACCGGCGGTGGTCTGGGTGCTCACTCCGCTGGTGGGTGACTGGGCCGCCCGCGGGTTCATCGCCTGGGCCGGCTGGGGCCTGATGGTGGCCGTCGCCTGGATGCTTTCCCGGGTCCTGCCCTGGCGACTGGTCCCCGGCGTGCCCGACGACGCCGATCCTCGCCGTGACCCATTGACCATCGCGGTACGGACCGCGGCCGTCCTGACCGCGTCCTGGCTGGTCACCTCCCCGTACACGCTGGGCTGGTACGACCTGATCACCTGGGTGCCGCTGGGGCTGATGGCCGCCACGCGTCTCGACCTGATGCTGCTGTGGCGCGGGGGCTGGCTTTCCGCCGCGTACATCACCGGCCGGTCGGTGGAGTTCAGCGACACGATGAAGGTGGTCTCCGACTCGGTCCGGGACCACCTGTGCACGGGGGCCCAGCTGCTGGTGCTGGTCGCCATCGTGCACTGGTGGTGGACGTGGGGGCGGGAGTTGCCCCGGCGCCCGGCGTGGCTGCGGGCGGTGCGGCGTCCGGTCCCCGCCGCACCGGGCTGACCTGGCACCGGCGGCACTACTCTGAGCGGGTGCTCGGATACTTCGGACCCGCAGGGACCTTCACCCACCAGGCGCTGCTGACCTTCTCCGCGGACCAGGCCGTGCCGTTCCCCACGGTCGGCCAGGCGCTGGACGCGGTGCGCGCCGGTGCGGTCGAGGCGGTCCTGGTGCCGATCGAGAACTCGGTCGAGGGCGGGGTGTCGGTCACCCTGGACGCGCTGGCGGTGGGCCGGCGGCTGACGATCGTGCGCGAAGTCCTGATGCCGGTGCAGTTCAGCCTGTACGCGCGGCCCGGGACGGCGCGGGCCGACGTCCGGCGGGTACTCACCCACCCGCACGCCGCGGCCCAGGTGCGGCAGTGGCTCGCCGACCACCTGCCGCAGGCCGTGGTGACCGAGGGCGGCTCGACGGCGGCCGCGGCGCAGGAGGTGGCCACCCCCTCCTCGAAGTACGACGCCGCGGTGTGCGCACCGGTCGCCGGCGAGCTGTACGGGCTGGAGGCGATCGCCACCGACATCGCCGACAACCCCTCCGCCGTGACCCGGTTCGTGCTGGTCTCCCGACCGGCCGAACCGCCCACCCGGACCGGTGCGGACAAGACCACGCTGGTCGCCTTCATGCACACCGACCGATCGGGTGCGCTCCTGGAGATCCTCGAGCAGTTCTCCGGCCGCGGTGTCTCGCTGTGCCGGATCGAGTCGCGGCCCACCAAGACCGGCATCGGCAACTACTGCTTCAGCATCGACGCCGAAGGCCACCTGCGTGACCCGCGGCTGGCCGAGGCCATGCAGGGCCTGCACCGGATCTGTGAGGACGTCGTCTTCCTCGGCTCCTATCCCCGGGCCGACGGGGTCCGGCCCCTGGTCGCGGCGGGGTTCACCGACGCCGACTTCGAGGCGGCGCGGCAGTGGTACGCGACCCTGGTGCACCCCGAGGACGAGTAGTCCCGCCCGACTTCGAACGTTCCTCGTCGCCCGCGGGCTCGCCCGCCCACCAAGACCGGGGGCGCGATGGTGCGCAGGGATGTCGCCGGGTCGAGGATCCGGCCAGGACGGTGACAGCGGTGGAACCGGTCCCCGGCAGGGGCGCGGGAACAAGGACGCTAGGCTTTCGGATCGTGATCGACCCGAAGCTGCTGCGCACCGACCCCGACCTCGTCCGCCGTTCCCAGGAGGCCCGCGGCGAGTCGCCGGAACTGGTGGACGCCCTGGTGGCCGCCGACGAGGCCCGGCGCGCGGGGATCGCGTCCTTCGAGGCCCTGCGCGCCGAGCAGAAGGAACTCGGCAAGCAGGTGGCCCGGGCCCAGGGCGAGGAGAAGGCCGCCGTGCTGGCCCGGACCAGGGAGCTGGCCGCCGCCGTGAAGTCCGCCCAGGCTGACGCCGACACCACGGGCGCCGCGTTCGACGCGCTGATGTCGCGGTTGCCGAACCTGGTGTTCGACGACGTGCCCCGCGGTGGCGAGGACGACTTCACCGTCGTGGAGACGATCGGCAGCCCGCGCGACTTCGACGCCGAGGGATTCACTCCGCGCGACCACCTCGAGCTCGGCGAACTGCTCGGGGCGATCGACATCGAACGAGGCGCGAAGGTGTCCGGTTCCCGGTTCTACTTCCTCACCGGAATCGGCGCCCGGCTGGAGTTCGCGCTCACCAACCTGGCGATGAGCAGGGCGATGGGCTGGGGGTTCACGCCGATCCTGCCGCCGGCGCTGGTGAAGCCGTCGGCGATGGAGGGCACCGGCTTCCTCGGCCAGGCAGCGCAGGACGTGTACCACCTGCCCGCCGACGACCTGTACCTGGTCGGCACCTCCGAGGTCGCCGCTGGCCGCCTACCACTCCGAGGAGATCCTGGACGCCGAGAGCCTGCCCCGGCACTACGTCGGGTACAGCCCCTGCTTCCGGCGCGAGGCCGGCTCCTACGGCAAGGACACCCGCGGCATCTTCCGCGTCCACTGGTTCGACAAGGTCGAGATGTTCGTCTACTGCGACCCGGCCGACGCGCACGCCGAACACCAGAAACTCCTGGGCTTCGAGAAGGAGTTCATCTCCGCGCTGGAGATCCCGTTCCAGGTGCTGGAGGTGGCCGCCGGCGACCTCGGCCTCAGCGCGGCCCGGAAGTACGACTGCTACGGCTGGCTGCCGACCCAGGGGAAGTACCGGGAGATCACGTCCACCTCCAACTGCACCGAGTTCCAGGCCCGCCGGTTGAACACCCGGATGCGGGACCAGCAGGGCGTTCGCCCGGTGGCGACCCTGAACGGGACACTGTGCGCCATGACCCGGATGATCATCATGCTGCTGGAGAACCACCAGCAGGCCGACGGCTCGGTCTATGTGCCGGTGGCGCTGCGTCCGTACCTCGACGGCGCGGAGTACCTGCGTCCGTAGGCGCCGCGCCCGTCCCGCGGTGGGGACGCGGCCTCGCCGACCAAAGCCCGGCCCAGCCCGGGAGCCCCGGGAGCCCGGCCAGCCCGGGGGCGGAACTCCGCCGCCGGGGATTCCGTCCCCCGTCACCCCCCGTTCATGACGGCGTCAGACCGGCGTCAGGCCGGCGAGCTAGCCTTGGTCGCAGGATGAAGAGAAACAGTGAGCTGGCGGTCTGGAGGCCGCAGGTGGTGGCACTGGACATCGACGGGACGCTCGTCGACTACGAGGGAGTGCTACCCAGGAGAGTGCGCCGGTCGATCCGGCGCGTGGTGGACGCCGGTGTTCCGGTGGTCCTGACGACGGGACGCAGCTGGCACGCCACGCGCCCGGTCTTCGAGCAGTTGGGGCTCCCCCCGGGGCCGGCTGTGTCGTCCAACGGTGCGGTCACCGTGTCCTTCCCGCCCTTCGAGGTGCAGCGAATGGTCACCTTCGACCCGGCCGACATCATCGAACGCGTGCTCCGCGAACACCCCGCCGCGGCGCTGGCCGCGGAAGTGGTCGGGCAGGGCTACCGGGTGACCCGGCAGTTCCCCGAGGGCGACCTGCACGGCGAGATCACCGAGGTCAGCGTCGAGGACCTGGCCGGCGGCGACGTCACCCGGATCGTCGTGCGCGACCCGGACTCCTCCGACACCGCGTTCATCGAGCTGGCCGAAAGGCTCGGCCTGCACGGGGTGAGCTACTCGGTCGGCTGGAGCGCCTGGCTCGACATCGCCCCGTTCGGGGTGAACAAGGCCACGGCATTGGCGGAGGTGGTGGCCGGCCTGGGCTACACCGCCGCCGAGGTGCTCGCGATCGGCGACGGTCGCAACGACGTCGAGATGCTCAGCTGGGCCGGGCGCGGGGTGGCGCTCGGTGACGCCTGTGCCGAGGTGCAGGGCGTCGCGGACCATGTCACCGGCACGTTCGCCGACGGCGGCACCGCCGCCGAACTGGATCGATGGTTCGGGCTCGGGCAGCTGCGGCGGGGAGAGCCCGGGCTGGAGGTCCTCGCCTCCTGACCCGGCCGGGCCCTTGCTGGGCGACCAGCAGGACCCCGACGGGTGTGGCGGGCGTTCCCGACCCGGACGGGGGCGCGTCGTCCCCGATCCCGGGACCTCGAAACGCACTACCCTGAAGGCGGTACAACGATTCAGGGGGGTCCAACGTGGTGCACCCGTACCTGCGGGAACCGGAGTTCCTCACCCAGCTGAAGGACGGCACGGTCAAGCAGCTCAACCCGTTCAGCGGCACCGAGGTGTGGACGGTGGCCGGGCGGGGCAACCGCCCGCTCGGCGTGGCCCTGCCCGACCCCGTCCCGCTGGAGGCGAGCCGGCACGGCCGGCACTGCCCGTTCTGTGAGCACCGCTACCTCGACACCCCACCGGAGAAGGCGAGGGTGATCCGGCTGCCGGACGGGGCCTGGGAGACCCGCTACCGCACCCCGGCCGAGGAACTGACCACAACGGTCGCGGAGTTCCGGCGGGTCCCCAACCTGTTCGAGATCCTCTCCTACGACTACTGGCACCTGAACTACGGCTACGAACTGCCGCCCCGGGTGCGGGACCGGAAGGCTGCCTACCTGGCTTCACCTGCCGGGCGGGAGCATGTGCTCGCCGTGGTGCGCACCAAGCTGAAGGCGGGCGGACGCAGCGACGACCTCATCGACGGGCTCGGCACCGAGGGTCAACTGGAGGCGGCCTCCAGCTTCTTCGGCGGCGGGCACGACGTGATCGTGGCCCGCAGGCACTACATCGACGGCGCCACCGACAACACCCAGCTGGCCGGGTCGGGAACGCTCACCCCCGAGGAGCACAACCGGTTCATGGCCTTCACCGTGGAGTCCGTCGCCGCCCTGTTCAACCTGAACCGGTACGCCCGCTACGTGGCCGTGTTCCAGAACTGGCTGCGACCGGCGGGCGCGTCCTTCGACCACCTGCACAAGCAGCTGGTGGCGATCGACGAGCGCGGCATCCAGCACGAGCTCGGGATGGAACGACTGCGTGCCAACCCCAACATCTACAACGAGTACGGGGTCAACTACGCCGCCTACCGCAACCTCGTGGTCGCCGAGAACGACCACGCGGTCGCGTTCGCCGGGTTCGGGCACCGCTACCCGACCATCGAGGTGTACTCCAAGTCGGAGGCCTGCGACCCCTGGCACCACACCCCCGAGGAACTGCGGGCCGTCTCCGACATGGTGCACGCGATGCACGCCGCCACCGGCGTCGACGTCCCGTCCAACGAGGAGTGGCACTACCGTCCGGTGGACACCGACCTGGCGATGCCGTGGCGGGTGATGTTGAAGTGGCGGACGTCGACGATCGCCGGGTTCGAGGGGGCGACGAAGATCTACCTGAACACCATCGACCCCTACGCCCTGCGCGACCGGATCGTCCCCAGGCTGTTCACGCTTCGGGACCAGCGCCAGATCGCCGACCTGAGGATCGCGACCGAATGCCCGTGCCGACCCAACTCCCTGCGCTACCGGGTGAACCGCACCTAGGGGACTGCCGGGTCGCGCGGAGCTGCCCGGGAGGACACTTTCTGGTCGAATCCGTGCCAGGATCCGGCCTCACCGCCCCGAGCGCGCGCGCTGGTCGCCCGGTTCGGGCCAGACTGCTGGCAGGCGGGATCGGCCACCCGCCGTGGGAGGCCCCATGATCGCCATCGTCGCCGCGCTGCCGGACGAACTTGCCGCGCTGACCGCGGCCGCGTCGGCTGAGGGACCCCTGGAGGTCCGGCGGATCGCAGGACGCGAGTTCAGGACCGGCCGGTTGCGCGGGCGGGAAGTCGTGCTCGCCCTGTCCGGGGTGGGCAAGGTGGCGGCAGCCTCCACAGCCACCCTGCTGGTGGAACAGGCCTCCTCGGTGATCATGGTGGGCACCGCCGGCGGTCTTGGCACCGGGGTGGAGCCCGGCCACATCGTGGTGGCGGCAGAGTTGCTCCAGCACGACCTGGACGCCCGTCCGCTCTGGGACCGCTGGGTGGTCCCGTCCCTCGGCATCGCCCGGATCCCGGCCGACCGGAGGCTCACCGCCGCCCTGGCCGCGGCCGCGGAGGTGGTCGTCGGCACGCACCGTCCCGATCTGGCCGCGCTGGGCCTGGGCAACCCGAGCTGGCACCTGGGTCTGGTCGCCTCCGGGGACGTTTTCGTCGCCACCGCGGAGGATGCGGGCCGGCTGCGGCAGCAACTGCCGGACGCCCTCGCGGTGGAGATGGAAGGCGCTGCGGTCGCCCAGGTGTGCCACACCGCCGGTGTCCCGTTCGCGGTGGCCCGCACGATCTCGGACCGGGCCGATGACGACGCGATGGTCGACTTCCCCCGGTTCCTCAAGGAGGTGGCAGCCCCCTACGCCCGGGACCTGGTCGTCACCGCCCTGCCCTGGTGCCCGTGAGCCGGTGCCGGTGAGTCCGTGCCGGTGAGCCGGGCGTGACCGGGCGCGGAGCCCGGCGCGGGGTCGGTGCCGAACCCGGGCCTGCGGTCAGGCGCTGCTCGGCGCCGCCCAGAGGTTGATCCCGGCGTCGGTGGCGAACTGGTCGATCTCCTTCAGCTCGTCGGGAGTGAAGGACGGGCGCTCGAGGGCGCGCAGGCTGTCCTCCAGCTGGGCCACGCTGGACGCGCCGATCAGCGCCGAGCTGACCCGCTTGTCCCGCAGCACCCAGGCGATCGCCATCTGGGCCAGTGACTGGCCGCGGCGGGCCGCGAGCGCGTTCAGGTCGCGAATGTGCTCCAGGTTCACCTCGTTCAGCCAGTGGGTGGAGAACGACTTGTTCTGGCTGGCCCGGGAACCGTCCGGCACCCCGTCGAGGTACTTGTCGGTGAGCATGCCCTGGGCGAGCGGCGAGAACGCGATGCAGCCCAGACCGTTCTCCTCCAGGGCGGTCAGCAGGTCGCCCTCGATCCAGCGGTTCAGCATCGAGTACGACGGCTGGTGGATCACCAGCGGCAGCCGCAGGTCCCGGGCGATCGCCACCGCCTCCTGCGTCCGCTGGGCGGAGTAGGACGAGATGCCCACATACAGGGCCCGGCCCGACCGGACGGCCCGGTCGAGGGCAAGCATCGTCTCCTCCAGCGGGGTGCTGGGGTCGTAGTGGTGGTGGTAGAAGAGGTCGACGTAGTCGACCCCCATCCGGGCCAGCGACTGGTCGAGGGAGGCCAGCAGGTACTTGCGCGAACCCAGGTCGCCGTAGGGGCCCGGCCACATGTCCCACCCGGCCTTGGTGGAGATGACCAGCTCGTCGCGGAAGGGCCGGAAGTCCTCACGGAAGTGGCGACCGAAGTTGGTTTCGGCGGCGCCGTAGGGCGGGCCGTAGTTGTTGGCCAGGTCGAAGTGGGTGACACCCAGCTCGAAAGCCCGGCGCAGGATGGCCCGCTGGGTGGCGAACGGCACGTCGTCGCCGAAGTTGTGCCACAGGCCCAGCGAGATCGCCGGCAGCTTCAGGCCGGTCCGGCCGACGGTGCGGTAGGGCATCCGGCCGTCGTAGCGGGCGGAGTCGGGGGAGTAGCTCTCCAGGACGGGCATGGCAACAGCCTTTCTCTCTCTGTGGGCATCGTAGGCCCACCCGGTCGGCGGAACCGGGTGTCCGCTCGGATGCGCTCCCGTTCATGGATCAGGAGGGAGGATTCCCGGCGGGGCTCAGCACTCGATCACGTTCAGCGCGAGACCGCCGCGGGCGGTCTCCTTGTACTTCACGCTCATGTCGGCGCCGGTCTGGCGCATCGTCTTCAGCACCGAGTCGAGACTGACGATGTGCCGGCCGTCGCCGCGCAGCGCGGTGCGGGCGGCCGTGACCGCCTTCACCGCGGCGATCGCGTTGCGCTCGATGCAGGGGATCTGGACCAGTCCGCCCACCGGGTCGCAGGTGAGTCCGAGGTTGTGTTCCATGCCGATCTCGGCGGCGTTCTCGACCTGTCCCGGCGTGCCGCCCAGCACCGCGGCCATGCCGGCGGCAGCCATCGAGCAGGCCGCGCCGATCTCCCCCTGGCAGCCCACCTCTGCGCCGCTGATGGACGCCAGCTCCTTGATCACCACGCCGATCGCTCCCGCGGTGAGCAGGAACCGGATGACGCCTTCGTCTCCGGAACCGGGGACGAATCGCCGGTAGTACATAAGTAGCGCTGGTATTACACCGGCGGCTCCGTTGGTGGGAGCAGTGACCACCCTGCCGCCCGCGGCGTTCTCCTCGTTCACCGCCAGCGCGTAGAGCGTGATCCAGTCCATGCCCCGCAGCGGGTCGGTGCTGTCGCCCTCCACCTGCAGGCGGTGCAGCAGCTCGGGCGCCCGGCGGGGCACCCTCAGCCCGCCGGGCAGCACCCCCTCGGTGGTCATGCCGGCGTGGATGCACTCCTGCATCACTCCCCACAGGTGCAGCAGCCCCGCGTCGATCTCGGCGTCGCTGCGCCAGACCCGCTCGTTCGCCCGCATCAGCCGGCCCACCGAGAAGCCGGTCTCCGCGCAATGGGCGAGCAGCCCGGTGCCGGTACCGAACGGGTAGGGCAGGACGGTGGCGTCCGGCACCACCCGGTCCGGACCGGTCTCGGACTCGTCCAGCACGAACCCGCCACCCACCGAGTAATAGGTACGCCGGGCCAGCTCGGAGCCGGCAGTGTCCGCGGCGGTGAAGACCATCCCGTTGGAGTGGACGGGCAGCCGCTTGCGCCGGTGCAGCACCACGTCGACGTCCGGGTCGAAGCCGATGGCCGGGCCTGCGGCCAGGGTGAGCCGGTGGGCGGCCCGGATCTGGTCGACCTCGGCACGCACCGACGGCGGGTCGACCGTCTCGGGGGCGTGGCCGGCCAGCCCCAGCACGACCGCGGCGACGCTGCCGTGGCCGTGGCCGGTGGCGCCGAGGGAACCGAACAGCTCCACGGTGACCGTGGCGACCCTCGGCAGGACGCCGTCGGCAGCCAGCCCCGCGACGAACCTGCCGGCGGCCTTCATCGGCCCCACGGTGTGGGAGGAGGACGGCCCGATGCCGACCCGGAAGAGATCGAAGACGCTCAGCGCCATGAGAGGACCATACCCACCGATCACCCCTGGCAGGCCCGCGGGGCCTGACCTGCGGGACCTCCGGTCACAATGGGGGCATGACCCGCTACGCGATCGACGCGCCCTCGGTCCTGGGACTGATCCGGCACGGTGTCCGGCTGCCCGAGGCCGACCGGCTGGTCGGGCCCACGCTGCTGCGTTCGGACGCCCTCGCCCTGCTCTACCGGGCGGTGCGGGCCGGTGAGCTCGACGAGCGCGACGGGCGGGAGACGCTGGCGGGGCTCGCCGCGCTGAGGATCCGGCTGCTGGGCGACCGGGTCTCACGGGCCACCGCCTGGCGGATCGCCGCCGACCTCGGTTGGGACGCGCTCGGCCCGGCCGAGTACCTCGCCGTGGCCACACTTCAGGCCGACCTGCTGGTGACCGACGATCCCCTGTTGGCGAGCGCGGCCGACGGGCTCGTGCCCGTGCTCCCCCTTGCGGCACTGCTCGCCCGGGCCGCCCGGCCCGACCCCGGAACGGAGCGTTGAGATGGAGATCCTGATCGGCCTGGTGGCGGTGGTCGCGGCCGTGGCTACGGTGTGGGCCGGACGCCGCGCCGGCCGCGACGAGGTGTTCGCGGGGCTCACCCCCGGACTGCTGCCCGCGCCGGGCCAGCAGGTGGAGCGGCGGACCGACGTGGCGCCGGCGCCGGTCGCGGTCCGGTTCGAACCGCCCGCCGGCCTGCGACCGGCCGCGACCGGGGTGATCGCGGACTCCCGGTTCGACCCGGTCGAGCTGTCGGCCACGCTGATCGACCTGGCGGTCCGCGGCTGGCTGGTGCTGCGCCCGGTCGGGGGGCTGGCGGCCGCGGACGGACGGGCGACCCCGCCGCAGGACTGGGAGCTCGCCCGGGTGGACCCGGCCCCGACCGAGCCGCTCAGCCCGACCGAGCAGGCGGTCCTGGAGGCGGCGTTCGCGGAGGGTCCGGTGACATCCCTGGCCCAGGTTCGGGCCGGGCAACGGCTTGCGGCCACGATGAGCGTCCTTCAGGCCGACGTCGGCCGCTACGGCTGGTACCGGCCGGCCGGCTGGCCGGCCCTCGTCCGCTCGCTCGGCTGGGTGGGCGTCCTGGCCGGCGGCTGGCTGCTGCTGGGCCAGGGCCTGCTCGGTGGGTTGGGGGTGGTCGTGGCCGGGGCGATCCTGCTGGTCGGACTCCGGCGCGAGGGGCTCCCGCTCACCGCGGAAGGCTCGGCCGCGCGCAGCCAGGCGTGGGGTTTCCGGCAGTACCTGGCCACCGCGGAGGCCGAACAGCTGCGGTTCGAGGCCGGGATCGACCGGTTCAGCCGCTACCTGCCGTGGGCGATGGTGTTCGGGGTGGTCGACCACTGGCGGGAGGTGTTCGCCGATGCGTTGCGTCTCGACCCCGATGCGGCGGTGGACCTGCCCGCCTTCGGCTGGCTCGCGGTCGACAACGTGCTCACCACGGTGCTGCTGCTCGACCTGCTCGATGGAGGCCTCTTCGACGGCCTGGCCGCCGACCTCGGGGCGTTTGACGGCCTCGACGGGGGAGGGCTGGACGGCGGGGGCGACCTCAGTGGCGACACCGGCGACGGTGGCGGCTTCGGTGACTCCGGCTGGGGCGACGGGGGCGGTTTCGACTTCGGCGGCGGGGAGTAGCTGCCGGGGCGAACCCGGCCCGCCCGGCCCCATGGCGCTGGTCCGGGCCGACACCGCACCGACCACGCGGGCCGGCGGTCACGATCCGGACGGCGCGGGATGGCGGTCGCCGACGATCGGGTTGGAGGAGAATCGGTCCATGGTCGAGGAAACGTTGCTGCAGGCCTGGTGGGCGGGGCTCACGCCCGGCCAGCGTGAGCGGGCCGGGGAGGTTGCCGCCCGCCCGGCGCCCCGCGGCATGGCGATCGACGATCTCAGCGCCACGATGATCCTGGCCGGGCTGCCGACCTCGCGTCAGGTCTGGACCGGGCAGCCCGGGCATCTCGTCGAGATGCTGGACGAGGTGGCCGACTTCGTGGCGGCGGCCGGCCGGGCGGACCCGGAGGATCCGGCGCCCTGAGCGCACGCCCGGCCCGGTGCCGCCGCTGACCTCAGTTCCGGCGGACGCCCCGCACGCAGAGGTAGCCGATCATCCACAGCTCGCCGATCGTGGCCGGCGCGGTGAGCAGCTCCAGGGCGACCCCGGCGCCGGGGAGCAGGTAGCTGAGCAGCGCGTTGGCGACGTAGCCGACGCCGCCGATCATCAGGATCCAGCCGAGCAGGCCGGGCATCCAGCCGGACCGCCGGGCGAGCCAGCCCATCGGGACCAGCCAGAGGCCGAAGAAGATCCCGCCGATGATCCACAGGTGGCCGCTGACCAGGTAAAGCAGTTGTGCGGTGGCGGCTGCTCCGCCACCGACGGCCAGCGAGGCGTCCCGGCTGACGTCGAGCGCGGTGGCGAGCAGGGCAGCGCTGCCCAGGATCGCCATGGCGTTGACCAGGCCGAACGCCGCGATCGATCCGGCGGCGAACGCGTCCACGCCCCTGAAGAGGCGGTAGAACCACAGCGCCACGAGCGCCTGGGTGATCACGACGCCCATCTCGATCACGATGCCGAGCCGGGCCAGGGGTTCGTTCCCGGTGAGGTTGGCCAGGGTCGCGGCCGGATCGTCGGCGACGAGGAGCTGGTTGCGGATGAGCAGGTAGCTGAGCATCCCGGTGACGGCCAGCCCGAGGTAGAGCAGGCCGGTCGCGCGGGCGGTACCGATCAGGTCGGACCCGGGCGCCATGGGCCGGGAACCGGTGGTCGTGGTGTGGGTCGTGGTGGTCATCGTGCCTCCTTGGTGGACCTTACTCTGTAAGGTTGCCATACGTTGTAAGGTTTCCGCAAGGGGTGAGGAGATGACCACAGGAACAGCTCGCCTGCCGCTGAGTCGGGAGCGGGTGCTCGCGGCCGCGATGGAGCTGGCCGACGCAGAGGGTGTCCCGGCGCTCACCATGCGCCGGCTCGCCGCCGATCTCGGCGTCGAGGCGATGTCGCTCTACCACCATGTGCCGGGCAAGGAACGCCTGCTCGACGGGCTCGCCGAGGCGGTCCTGGCCGAGATCAACGCCGCTGTCGCGGCTCGGCTGCGCCCCGACGACGACTGGCGGTCGGCGTTGCGCCATCGCTGTCTCGCCGCCCGCGAGGTCATGGTGCGCCATCGCTGGGCGCCGGGCCTGCTCGGTTCACGCTCGAGCATCCCGGCGGGCCTCTACCCGTACTACGAGGAGATCCTCGCCACCATGGTTCGCGGCGGCCTGGGCTATCACCTCGGCCACCGGGCCATCCACGCCCTCGGCACCATGGTCCTCGGCTTCACCCAGGAGCTGTTCAGCCCGGCCAGCGACGGCGGCACCATGGAGGAGGAGGTTGCCGAAGCCGAGTTGGCCTTGATGGCCGACCTGCTCCCGCACCTGACCGCCATGGTTGCCGCCGAGGTGCACGACCACACCGAGGACCCACTCGGCTGGTGTGACAGCCAGAACGAGTTCGAGTTCACCCTCGACCTGCTGCTGGACGGGCTGGCCCGCGCCGCGCCGGCTGATCGAGGTGCCGAACCGCCTGCCGCGGCGGGGTGATCGAAGGGCCGTGCCGCCTGCCGCAGCTGGGTTCGTCCTCGCCCGGGCCGTGCCGGGGTCGCCCTAGCTAGCCTGTGGCCCGCGTATCCGAAGCGTCGACGAGCGACACCTGGTTCATACACCTTCGACGGTTCCCACTGTCAGCAGAGGCATCCACAATGGCTTCGCTGGCCTCATCACCCCGCGACACCCACCCAACTCCTGGGGCCGGGCAGGAAGCGAGGCACTTTCATGCTCAAGAAGCTCGTCCGTCTCACTCTCGCCCTCCTCGTGGGACTCTCCCTGACGGTTGGCCCCCAGACCACCTCTGCCGACGCCAGCCCGAAGAGCCACGTGAAGGCACTCATCTCGAAGATCATCCACTCCAAGAACCCGAAGAAGACCTACTCGAAGCTCTCCAAGGCTGACCGGGCTCTCGTGAGGAAGGAGCTCAAGTCGGGGAAGACGACGGTTCGCCTCATCGGCACCGTCGATCCCAACTCCAATGCCAACGCTGTCCCTGCTGGCAGTTCAGACACTTCCTGCTGGAAAAAGACACTCTGGGTTGAATACCACGGCGGTGTCACCACCCTGGTTCTCTTCACCACCACCAATACGACCAGGGTCTGCGTGACGGGTGGAGTCGTCAGTGAAGTGTCGGTCCCCGAGAAGTATCAGGACACGCGCTACATCGGCTGGCACTCCGTGGGCGTGACTGACTCCACTCTCGATGTTGACTGGGAAGGTCGCGATGTTGCTCGAGGAAGCTTCGACTGGGGAGCTGCTGGCTGGGTTCTCGCATCGAAGACGCTCTGTGCTCAGCTACGGCTGAACGCTGACATGGTCCACTACTCCTCCTCATCCTCGTGTACGGTCGGCGCGTAGCATGACGCCCGTGGACACCCTGACTACACCTCAAACGACCACGAGGACGAAGCTCTACGGCTGGGCCATCTTCCTGCTCGTCGTCATCGCAGCAACATGGTTCTTCGGACCCGTTGCTCTCATGGTGCTGTCGGTCGTGGCAGGAGGAGCACTCATCTTCACTGGAATCCGCAGCCAGGGTTGGCCTCGATGGCTCCTCATCGTTGTGGGTGCCATCCTCGTCATCGCACCGATCCTCTTCCTGGCGGACGTTCTCACTGGAGCGTGGGTAGTCAGCGTCAAGTGAACGGAACCAAGACAGCCGGCTCTCGCTAGGGACGGATCGGCAGGCCGGTCGCCGACTCGGAGACCCGCCACAGGGTGGCGATCGCCGCGTCCGAGCCAGGCCTGAGGAAGGGACGGCGCACCGGGGCGCCGGTGTTGACCCAGCGCGGCGCGTAGAACTCCCCACTCCGCGCGCCGGGGTCGGTCGCCGCCCGGAGCTGCGGCAGGGCCCCGGCCGCCGCGCTCATGCCCGCCCGTGCCGTCACCCCGTGGAAGAACGGCGCGAGCGGACCGCCGCCACCCTCGGTCACCGTGGTGGCCTGCAGGTCGGTGCGGGAGAGGCCGGGATGGGCGAGCAGGCTGCCGGCCCGGGATCCGGCCCGGCGGAACCGGCGGTGCAGACCCTGGGCGAAGTGGTAGTTGGCCAGCTTGGAGCGGCCGTAGGCGCTCCACGGCTGGTAGCGACCGGCGAGGGTGAGGTTGTCGGGATCAATCCGACGGCCCAGGTGGTGGGCGGTGCTGGTCACGGTCACCACCCGAGCGGCGTCGGCGGCCAGCAACGCGGGCAGCAGCCGCGCGGTGAGCGCCCAGTGCCCCAGGTGGTTGATCCCGAGCTGGGTTTCGAAGCCGTCGACGGTGCGTCCCTCCGGGAAGGCCATCACACCGGCGTTGTTGACCAGCAGGTCGATCCGGTCGTGCCCGGCGAGGACCTCCTCGGCGGCGGCGGCCACCGAGGCCAACGACCCCAGGTCGAGTTCGACGACCTCCAGCAGCGCGCCCGGGGACTCGCCACGGATCTCCGCGGCCGCCGTCGCGGCCTTGTCCTGGTTGCGCGCCGCCATCACCACGAGGGCACCGCTCGCGGCCAGCGCCCGGGCGGTCTCCAGGCCGAGGCCGCCGTTGGCGCCGGTGACGACGGCGGTCAGGCCGGTGAGGTCGGGGATCGAGGCGCGCGTGAAGTTCATGGGCCCACGCTAGTCCGGGCGTCCCAGCCCGCCCCGGGCCGAGGGCGCGCGCACCGGCCGGCAGCCGATCACTAGCATGACCACCATGGCCATGCTCCCGGACGGAAGGGTCCTGCGCGGACGCTTCGTCGAGCTCAGTCCGGTCGCCGAGACCGATCTGCCCTGGCTGGCCGGTATCCTCACCGACCCGGCGGTCTACGCCTCGGGCTACGTGATGCACCGCCGCCCGGCTACGGCGGGCGACGCCCTGGAGCTGGCCGGGGACCGCTACCTCTCCCCGCCCGGCTTCGACGGTGACGGGCACGGCCGGGTGCACTACGCGGTCCGCCTGGTGGCCGACTCCGGGCTGGGTCCGGCCGGGGCCGTGGTGGGCACGTCCGCTCTCGGCGAGGTGTTCCTGCGCCACGAGCGGCTCCACCTGGGCTGGACGCTCTACGCGCCGGCGGTCTGGGGGACGGTGGTGAACCCGGAGACCAAGTACCTGTTGCTGCGCCACTGCTTCGACGATCTCGGCCTCGGCCGGGTGAAGATCCAGACCGACGCCGGCAACGTCCGGTCGGTCGCGGCGATCTCCCGGCTCGGCGCCACCCGGGAGGGTGTGCTGCGCCGCCACCTGCGCCGCGAGGACGGCAGCCTCCGCGACACGGTGGTGTTCAGCGTCACGGTGGACGACTGGCCGACGGTCCGGGACGGGCTGCTGGCGCGGTCCGCCGGCTGAGCGCGGGCGTCCGCCGCCGCGGCGTCCAGGCTCGTCAGGGTTGCCGGTGCCGGCAGGCCGCCAGCAGGGCAGTGGCGGTGTCGCCGCTGTGCGGCGTCCGGACGGCCTGAACGGCGGCGATCAGCACCGCCGCCCGCGACGGGAGGGCGAGCGCCGGCCACGGGTCCCCGTCCGCCGGCACCGCGGGGCCGCCCGCCTCGAGGTAGGCGCCGAGGAACCGGTGCCACGACTCGTCGTCGAGCAGGCCGGCGGCCCAGAACCCGGCCGGCCGGGCGAGGTCCCAGGCCGGATCGCCGATGCCGAAGTCGTCCACGTCCAGCAGCTTCCAGCTGCGCCGCAACGGGGTGTGCCCCAACTGGCCGAGGTGGAAGTCCCCGTGCGCGAGAGCGGTGCGGGACGGTTCGGCCAGTTGGGCGGCCAGGTCGTCCCCGAGCTCGGCCAGCCAGGTCAGGTCAGGGGGCCCGGACTGGCGCAGCCAGGAGATCGCGCGGGCCAGCCGGGAGTGCCCGCCCAGGCGGGGCGGGTCGTCGGTGACCGGCATCCGGTGCAGCCGGGCGAGCAGGGTTCCCACCGCGGTCCACGGCGGGGTGTCGATGGTGGACAGCACCGTCACCCGGGGCCAGATCGTGGCCAGCCGGTTCCCCGGCGCGGTGACGGCGGCGTAGCGCAGGGGCTGGATCCACAGCCGGTCCAGGTCGGGGGCGCCGATGCAGGTCAACCGTCGGGCCAGGCGTCCGGGGTCGGTGCCCTCGCCGTGCAGCTTCACGGTCACGCCGGCGCACAGGTACACCTGCGAATGGTCCGGGGCCACCGGTCGCGTGGGCAGCCCGCGGGTCACCAGCGGCACCACCGGCGTAGTGGGGCCGACCCGGGGATCCTGGGTGGCGGCAAGCTCACGCACCCACCGGGCGAGCTCCGGTTCCGGGGCCTGCGGCATGGTGGTGGGGCTCTCCCGTCCGGTGGGGCCAGTCGGCGGTGACTGCCCGCCGAGCCTACCTCCCCTGGACGCCCGCCGCAGGCGGGGCGGCCTCGACCCCGAGGATCGCCGGGGCCGTCCGGGACCGCAGTTGGCGCACCTGCGGGAAGGCGAGGGCGAACAGCGTGGTGGCGATGCTGACCACGCCCGTCCCGATCAGGGCCGGGTGCGGGCCGAACAGGGCAGCGGCCGGTCCGGCGAGCAACAGACCGGCCGGGCCCAGCATCAGCGAGCCGAGCGCGTCGTAGGAGGCCACCCGGGACAACGACTCGGCGGGCACCTCGTGCTGCATGGTGGTCATCCAGAGCACGCCGAACAGCTCGAAGCCGATGCCCATCACCAGCGCCGCGGCCGCGACCACCCACAGCGGTGCACTCACGCCCAGCAACAGCTGCGGTGCGGCCGCGGTGAAGGTCAGCAGGGTGGCCACCAGGATCGGCCGACGTGGCCGCCACAGCAGCGCCACGCCCACTCCCAGGATCGCACCCAGGGCTTCGCCGGAGAGCACCACCGTCCAGCCGGACGCGCCCCCGAGTTCCGCCTTGGCCACCACGGGTCCGAGCACGCCGTGGGACGCCTGCAGCACCATCAGCATCACCGCCCACTGGAATACGCAGATGAACAGCCACTGCCGGCTGCGGAACTCGCCCCAACCGTCGCGCAGTTGCCGTAGGGGGCTCTCGCCCGGCTCCGCGAGCGTCCCGCCGCGGGGCAGCAGCACCGACAGTGCCGTCGCCACCCCGTACAGCAGGCCGGCGACGATCAGGGCCCAGCCGCCGCCGAGCCACACCACCACCGCGCCGCCGGCGACGACACCGGCGAGGCGGGCGGTGCTCGCGCCCATTGAAAGCCAGGCGTTCCCCTCCTGGAGCAGGTGAGCCGGCACGAGATCAGGAATGATGCCGGTGAGCGCCGGGTAGACGGTGGCCGCGGCCAGGCCGGCGAACGCCGCCGCGGAGCACAGCAGCCACAGCGGGGTGTGGCCGGTGAGGAGCATCATCCCGATCGTGGCCCACGCCGCCGCGGCGACGCCCTGCCCCCAGCCGAGGACCAGGGCGCGCGGGTACCGGTCAGCCACGACACCGCCGGCGAGCAGGAAGACGACCAGCGGGATCGTCTGCGCGGCCAGCACCGCCGACAGCGTGCCGGCGTCCGCCCCGGGAAGGCCGAGGACGCCGAACGCGAGGGCGACGGGTGCGAACGCCATGCCGAGCATCGCGAGCGTCCGGGTGGCCAGCAGCAGCATGAAGGGACGGTTCTGGAGCAGTTCGCTGGTGGCGCGGGCGGGCATGGGTGTTCCTGGATGGGTCTGTGGGCAGCCCCCGATCCTCGCACGGCCCCCCGGCGTAGGCAAACCGGTTCCGGGCGGGCCCCGTCGGGGCCCCGCCACGTGACGAGAGGGGTCTGTCCCCGGGGTCCGTGGCGAAAGGGGACTGTCCCCGCCGTCCAGTTCGGGAGTGGTGAGAGGGGACTGTCCCCGCCGTCCACTTCGGGAGTGGTGAGAGAGGGGACTGTCCCCGCCGTCCAGGCCTTCCGGGGGGCTGGCCCTCGCCGGGGGATCACGGGACGATGGGGCATGCTGATCGTGCATGTCTTTGTCCATGTCCGGCCCGAGCACGTGGCCGCCTTCATCGAGGCGACCAGGGTGAACGCCGCGGCGTCGCTGCTCGAGCCCGGGGTCGCCCGCTTCGATGTGGTCCAGGCCCTCGACGACCCGACCCGGTTCGTGCTGGTGGAGGCTTACCGCACCGAGGACGCGGCGGGCGCCCACAAGGGGACCGCCCACTACGCCGATTGGCGCGACACCGTGGCGCCGATGATGGCCGAACCGCGCAGCGCCGTCCGGTACTCCGACGTCGTCTTCCCCGCCTGATCCGGGGCTGCGTCCGAAATACCCAAGGGTGAACTTGCGAAAACCACCCGCGCCCCCCGATAGTTAGGTAAGGCTCACCTAATGAGGAGGCGGACATGCTGGGCAACTTCCTGATCGGGCTGCGCGAGGGGCTGGAGGCCAGCCTCGTCGTCAGCATTCTCGTCGCGTACCTGGTCAGGACCGGACGCCGCGACCGGTTGCCCAGGGTCTGGGTCGGAGTCGGCCTGGCCGTCGCGGTATCGCTCGGCTTCGGCGCGCTGCTCAGCTTCGGGCCGCAGGGACTCAGCTTCACCGCGCAGGAGCTGATCGGCGGCACGCTCTCCATCGTCGCGGTCGGACTGGTCACCTGGATGATCTTCTGGATGGCGGGCGCAGCGAAGACAATCGCCGCGGACCTCCGCCACCAGGTGGACGCCGCCGACGGCATCTACTGGTCGCTGCCGCTGGTCGCCGCGATCGCGGTCGGCCGCGAGGGTCTGGAGACCGCGCTGTTCCTGTGGTCGGCCACCAGGGTCGCCGTGGCCGACGGCGGCTCAGCCGCAGGGCCGCTGCTCGGTGCCCTGCTGGGCCTGCTGGTTGCCGTCGCCCTCGGCTTCGCCCTCTACGCCGGCGCGATCCGGATCAACCTCGGCCGCTTCTTCGCCGTCACAGGCGGCTTCCTGGTCGTCGTCGCTGCGGGCGTGCTCGCCTACGGCGTCCACGACCTGCAGGAGGCCGGGGTCCTGCCGGGCTTGAACGACCTCGCCTTCGACGTGTCCGCCGCCGTGCCGCCGGGCAGCCTCGCCGGGACCCTGCTCAAGGGCGTGTTCAACTTCTCTCCCACGCCCAGCGTGCTCGAGGTCGTCGTCTGGGCCGGCTACCTCGCCGTGGTGGGGGCGCTGTTCATCCGCGCCGTGCGGCGGAACTCAGCCGCCCCGCGCTCCCGCGAGCCCGTCGCCGCATCCGCGTGAGACCGCCTTCATCCCTGGCCCCTGATCAACTGAAAGGCACCATGTTCCGCCGCGCCTCCATTCTCGTCCTCACCACCCTGCTCCTGGCCGGCTGTACGGCCAACGCGCCCGGCGGAGCCGGTGCCGAGACCAGCCTGACGGTCACGGCCTCCGACACCGGTTGCCAGCTGAGCGCCACCACGGCGCCGGCGGGGAACGTGGTCTTCACCGTCACCAACACCGGCAGCCAGGCCACAGAGTTCTACCTCTACGCCGGGGACGGCCAGCAGGTCGTCGCCGAGGTGGAGGACATCGGCCCCGGCCTGACCCGCGACCTCGCCGTGGACGTGACAGCGGGCACGTACGTGACCGCCTGCAAGCCCGGGATGACCGGCGACGGCATTCGAGCCGGCTTCACCGTGACCGAGGCCGGCGGGTCCGCCAGCGGATGACCCGGAGCTGGTCGCGGCCGCCAGCACCGGTCCCCGGGCGTCCGGGGCGAGAGCGGGGGCCGGTCGCTGCACTCCGGGGCCCGTTGCGGTGCCGGCCGGGCCCACAGGCCGGCCGGCGAGATCGCCGAATCCGCCCGGACCCGCTGACTCCCCTAGGGTCGTCCGCGTGAGCGATGCGATGCCTGTGGTGGAGATCTGGACCGACGGCGCCTGCAAGGGCAACCCGGGCGTCGGGGGCTGGGGCGCCGTGCTGCGCTGGGGGGACGACACCAAGGAGGTCTTCGGCGGCGAGCCCGAGACCACCAACAACCGGATGGAACTCACCGCGGTGATCGAGGCGTTGTGCGCTGCTCCGCAGGCCGTGCCGGGCGCGGCTGCACGTCGACAGCCGCTACGTCATGAACGGCGTCCTGTCCTGGATGCGGAACTGGAAGCGCGAATGGCTGGAAGACCGCCGGCAAGCAGCCCGTGAAGAACCAGGAGCTGTGGCAGGCGCTCGACGAGCAGGTCGCACGCCACGAGATCGAGTGGCTCTGGGTCAAGGGCCACGCCGGTGATCCCGGCAACGAGCGCGCCGACGAACTCGCCAACCGTGGCGTCGACCAGGTTCGGGCCGGCTGAACCTCCCCGACGGTCGGCTCAGCCTCGACGGCGCACCGGATCGGAGTGTCCGCAGCAGTACCAGTCGACGTCCAGGGTCCGGAGGCGGGCGAGGTCAGCCTCACCCCGGTCGACGTCGGTCATCAGGATGGCGGGAATCGCCTCCAGCCGGCCGCGGCGGGCGAGGGCGGCGTCCCCCGCGAACAGCACACCGCCGACCCGGTACGCGTGATGGCCCGGCGTGTGACCCGGGGTATGCAGGGCCTCCAGGCCGGGCCACGGCTCGCCGTCGCCGTCCAGCAGGCGCAGGTTCGCCGGCAGTTCGGGCAGGCCGAGGGCCGCGACGAACCGGCGCAGCGGGGTGGCCGGAGCAACGGCGCCGGTCAGGATCGCGGCGTCCGCCGCCCCGAGCCACACCCGGGCCCCGGTGCGCCGCTGCCACTGTGCCGCCGCTGCCGCGTGGTCGATGTCGTAGTGGGTGAGCAGGATGTCGGTCGCCTCGTAGGGTGAACGGCCCGCGTCGCGGAGTTCGCGGGCGACGCGGTTGAGGCCCGGCATCATCCCGGGGTCGACGATCGCGACCCGGCCGGGGGCGTCCAGCCAGTAGCAGCGGGCACCCACCGCCGAGGTGAGCCAGGCGACCTGGTCGGTGAGCTGCTTCATGCGTCCCTCCCTACCGCAAGGTTGGTCCCCGCGTGCCCGAACCGGTGAAGGGGTGGCCGGGCGGTAGCCCACCCCCGGTCCCGGAGGGGCCGCGGCTCGCGCCGCGGGCCCTCCGGGATCGGCTCAGGTGATGGTCAGCGTGAGCACCTTCAGCTCGGCCGGCAGGGCGTTCCGCGAGGACACCAACTTCGTGGTCACCACGACGGTACCGGTGCCGTAGCGGCGCAGGTCCTGCTTCGACAGGGTGATCTTCTTCGTCCCGCGGTTCCACGAGTGCAGCGTGGTCCTCGCCACGACCCGGTCGCCGATGTACACCTTGATCCGTCCGGTGGGCCACAGGCGTTCGCCCAGGGCCGCGGTTCGGACCCGGAAGCTCACCGGCCTGCCCTGCCGCACCGTCCGGGACTCGTCCTTGTCGATCACCGTGACCGTGCCCTTGGTGACGGTCACCGGAACCCGGACCACCGTCCTGGACGGGTAGGCGGTGATCACGACCCGCCCCCGGTTGGGCAGGGTGAACGAGGCGGTCGCCGCTCCGTCGGCGACCGGGACGTTCCGGGCGACGACCCGGCCGCCCACGGCCACCTTCAGCCGGGTGTTCGCCGGCGCTCCCAGGGAGGTGAAGTCCAGGCCCGACACCGCGACGGTGTACCGCTCGCCCAGGGTCGCCGTCGGCGCCGCGTCCACGGCCACGGCCTGCTTGGCGAACGACGGCCTGATCGGCGAGTTCTCGGTCAGGTAGGTGATCCAGCCTCGCAGTCGACCAGACCGGAGTCGCGGGTGTCGGTGCCGCCGGCGAAGGCGGTGAAGTTGTCACCGCCGGCCAGCAGGAAGCTGAACGAGCCGATCCGGAAGGTCTCGGAGTCGGTGACCCGCTTGCCGTTCACCCAGATGCCGGTGATGTGCGAACCGCGGTCCGCGTCGGGGTCGAAGGTGTAGCCGACGTTGGACGACAGCCCCAGTTGCAGGTAGGGACGCTGTACGCCGTCGGGCTGCCACTGCTGCTCGAGCGCCGACTTCAGCTGCGCCCCGGTGAGGGTGGTGGTCCACAGGTTGTTCACGAACGGCAGCACGGAGTTGGCTTCGGCGCGGGTCACCACGCCGGGCCCGGCCTCTGCGCCCGACGCGGCGTGGAAGAGGTCGGCGCGCAGGCCGCCGGGGTTCACCACGCCGATCTGGGCGCCGCCACGGTCGGCGGACGTGAGGGTGTCGAGCAGGGCGTTGGCGACGAGGTTGCCCAGGGTGGACTCCTTCGAACGGTCGTCCCGAGTGCCGCCGGTGTAGACCCCGCCGGTGACGCTGCCGCCGCTGAACGCGGTGGTGATGTCGGCCTTGACCCGGCCGATCTCCACATCGCCGACCGTGGTGGCGTAGGCGAGCGCGGCGTCCACGACGTCCTTGACCTCGGCGACCCGCGGGTACGTCGCCGCCAGGGTGTCGGGAGCGTCGGTGGTACGGGCGATGACCGCCTGGCTGGAGGAGGTCACCTCGCCCGTGGCCGGGTCGACGGTGAGCACGGCCTGTCCGAGGTTGGTGCCGTAGGAGGCCGCCTGGACGACCGGGCGGGTTCCACCGCCGGCCACGGGTGCCGACCACGCGTAGGTGGCGTGGGTGTGGCCGTTGAAGATCGCGTCCACCTCCGGCGAGGTCTCGGTGACGATCTCCGCGAACGCGCCACCAGCGGCGACCGCCGCGTCGAGGTCGACCGAGGCGGACGCTCCCAGGGCCGATCCCTCGTGGAACTCGGCCACGATCACCTGGGCCTCGCCGTTGGTGGCGTTGCCGTCGCTGAGCTGGGCGGCCACCCGGTTCACCGCGGCGACCGGATCACCGAAGGTCAACCCGGTGATGCCGGCCGGGGACACCAGTGAGGGCGTCTCCTGGGTGACGGCGCCGATCACGGCGACCGTGACCCCCGCGACGGTGTGCAGCGAGTACTCGGGCAGGGCCGGGTTGGTGGTGCCTGCCTGGTACACGTTGGCGCCCAGGTAGGCCCAGGCCGCGTTGGCGCCACCGTCGATGACCCGGTCGGTGAGGTCGGCGAAGCCGCGGTCGAACTCGTGGTTGCCGACGGCGGACGCGGCGAGGTCCAAGGCGTTCAGCACGTCGATCGTGGGCTGGTCGGCCTGGGTCGCGGACGCGAACAGGGACGCCCCGATGATGTCCCCGGCCGACAGCAGCAGGGTGTTGTCGTCGCCGTGCGCGGCGCGGGACTGCTCGATCGTGCCGGCGAACTGGACGGTGGTGTCCTTCGCGATCCGGCCGTGGAAGTCGTTGAAGTTGAGCAGGTTGATGGTGACGGCCTCGGCGGCCCGGGCGGGCGCAACGGTGAGGGGGGCGAACGTGAGCCCGGCACCGAGGATGCCGGCGATCAGGAGCCGAGTGCTCCGTGGGGCGGCTGTGGACATGGCTTCTCCTCCTGGTGGTGCGGAGATCCGGGGGTGTGGCGGCGCGACCGGAGACTGAGCCGCCAACCTAACCCAGCCAGGCCCGTCAGGAGAATGGGTGCGGGGCAACTGGTGCCCACGGGGCCGGCCGAACCGGGGCCGGCCGAACCGGGGCCGGCAGACGGGCCTGGCGTGCCAGCGGGCCCCCGGATGTGCCTGCGGGCCACGGATGTGCCAGGGGGCCCGATGTGTCAGGGGCGGGATTTCACGTTATTCTGTAATCGTGAAACCGATCGACGCGCCGCTCTACGAGATCAAGGCCAACCTGTTCCGGGCACTGGCTCACCCGGTCCGGATCCGGGTGCTGGAGCAGCTGGTTGCGGCCGGCGCCGATGCGTCCGGCGCCGGCGAGGTGACCGTGGCCGAGCTGCTGTCCGACCTCGGCGGCTCCCCCTCGCACCTCTCCGGCCACCTTGCGGTGCTCCGCCAGCACGGCGTGGTCACGTCGCGCCGGGTCGGCTCCCACGTCCGCTACCGGACCACCCACCCGGCGGTGGTCGATCTGCTCGCCAGCGCGCGACGGTTCCTCCTCGACAGCCTGGCCGCCAAGCGCGGCCAGCTCAGCGCCGCCGCTGCGCTGCCGCCGCTCGGCACCCCGACCCGCTGACCGCCCTTCGACGAACGGCATCCATGACTGACCCTGCTGCGCCGCGGCCCGGGCTGCTTCCCGACGGCGCCCGCCGACACCTCGCCGGGCTGCTGCCCGGACCCGCCGACCTCGCCCCGCTACCGACGAGTTGGCGACGGGACCTGCTGGCCGGCCTCACCGTCGGCGTGGTCGCCCTGCCGCTGGCACTCGCCTTCGGGGTGAGCTCCGGGATGGGGGCGGCGGCGGGCCTGGTCACCGCGATCGTTGCCGGGGTGGTGGCCGCGGTGTTCGGCGGCTCGCACGTACAGGTCTCCGGTCCGACCGGGGCGATGGCCGTGGTGCTCGCGCCGATCGTGGCCGCCCACGGCACCCAGGCGGTGGTGGCCGTCGCGGTGGTCGCCGGTGTCATCCTGGTGGCGGCCGGGGCGCTGCGGCTGGGCCGGGTCGTGGTCTACATCCCCTGGCCGGTGATCGAAGGCTTCACCGCCGGGATCGCGGTGATCATCGCCCTGCAGCAGGTTCCGCTGGCGCTCGACGCTACGGTCCGGACGGGGGAGCAGACGCTGCCGGCGGCCTTCGAGGCGATCCGGGACGCGGACTGGACGCGGGCCTGGCTGCCGTTGGCGATCACCGTCGGCGTGGTGGTTGTCGTCGAGGCGCTGCGTCGGCTGCCTGGATCGCTGCCGGGTGCCCTGGTGGCGGTCACCGCCGCGACCGTGGCCGCCGAGGTCGGCGGGCTGGGGGTCAGCCGGATCGGGGAGCTGCCCTCCCACCTGCCCCTGCCGAGCGTCCCGGCCGTCGACCCGGCGATCCTCCCGGCTCTGGCGGGCCCGGCCCTGACCGTGGCCGCGCTCGCAGCGATCGAGTCGCTGCTCTCGGCCCGGGTGGCCGCCGGCATGGCACCTACGGGGCGGGTGTTCCCGGACCGGGAGGTGTTCGGCCAGGGCCTGGCCTCGATCGCGTCCGGGCTGTTCGGCGGGATGCCGGCCACCGGCGCGATCGCCCGGACCGCGGTGAATGTACGCGCCGGTGCGCGCTCGCGCCTGGCCGCGGTGGCGCACGCCCTGGTGCTGGCCGCGGTGGTGGCGGTCGGCGCGGGGCTCGCCTCCCGGATCCCGCTGGCCGCCCTCGCCGGGGTGCTGATCGCCACGACCCTGCACATGGTGAACCTCCGTGAGGTGCGGGGCCTGTGGAGGGTGGGACGCAGCACGGCGGCCACGTTCGTGGTGACCATCGCCGCCACCGTCCTGCTCGACCTGATCACGGCCGTGGAGATCGGCGTGGTGCTGGCTGCCTTCTTCGCGCTGCGGGCGCTCGCCGACACCACCCACGTCGCTCGGGAGGAACTGCCCGGCCCGGCGTCCCCGGGCGACGAGCACATCGCGCTGCTCCGCCTCGAGGGGTCGTTGTTCTTCGGTGCGGCCGACCGGGTGATGGACGACATCGGTGACATCGATGCGTGGGTGGTCGTGCTGCGGCTGTCCCGGGTGGAACTGCTCGATCCCACCGGCGCGCACCGGCTGGCCGAGATCGTGCAACTGCTGGAGGCACGGGGGGCGACCGTGCTGATCAAGGGACTGCGGGCGCGGCACCAGCGGATGGCCGGTCGGGCCGGGGTACTGGAGGCGTTGCGCACCCGGGAGCACCAGTTCGACGAACTCAATGAAACGGTTGAACACGCACGCAGTCACGTTGCCCGCCAGCTGGCCGGACAGCCCGTGCCGGGGCGGCGCCGCTGAGCCACCGGCCCGGACCGGTTCGCCGGGATCGGCCCGGGCCCGGCGCCCACCGCGGCGGCGAGCCCTCTTCGGGCACGGCTAGCGCCGCAGCCGGAGCCCGCGCGGGGTCAGCCCGAACCCGGCGGACGCGAGCGCCCCGGCCAGCGGGTGGTCGGAGCCGAGCACGGACTCGCCGTCCACCCGCTGCACGGTCAGCCGGCCGAGGGCTCCGGCGTGCACGGCACCCGCCAGGGCGACCGCGGCCGGCTCCAGCAACGCGGGCTCGTCGGTCCAGGACAGCAGGGTGCGCCCGCCTCGCTCGACGTAGAGCACCACGGATCCCTCCACCAGCACCACCAGTGCCCCGGGCTTGCGGCCGGGCCGGTGCCCACCGCCGTCGCTGTCGGGGCGCGCCGGCCAGGCCAACGCTGCGCCGTAGGGGTTGGCCGGGTCCGCCGCGGCGAGCACCAGGGCAGGGCCACCGCGGCCCGGGTGACCGGTTCCCGGCCCCGACAACGGGCGGGCCTGCGCGCGGAGCCGGTCCACCGCGCCGGTCCCGGCGAACTGGGCCGCGCCGAGGCCCTCGACGAAGTAGCCGCGTCGCACCCGCCCGGAGTCCTCGGCCGCCGCCAGGACCCGGTACACCGCGGCGAACCCCCCGGCCTGGTCCTCGGCCGCGACGCTGCCGCGGGTGACCACGCCGTAGCGGTCGAGCAGCAGTTCCGCCCGGGCGACCGCGCGAGCGGTGGGGTCGGGTTCGGGAGCCGGCAGGGCCGACCAGCGTCCGGCGGCTTCGGGGGGACCGCCGCGGCGGGGAAGGGGCGCACGGGGCAACCCCCTGCCGTAGCGCCCGCGGGCCGGGGCCTGCGGCCGGCTGCGATGGGTGGTGGCGCCCTGCCCCAGCAGGGCGCGCACCGGCGCGAAGGTGTCGTTGCCGAGCCGGCCCGCCCAGACCAGATCCCACAACGCGCGCACCAGCTCCTCATCGGCGACCCGCAACTGGTCGGCCAGCGGACGGAAGAAGTAGCCGCCCCCGCCGATCACCTCCAGCACCGACCCGGCGAGGACGTCCAGGACCGGATCGGGGTCGGAGACGGTCAACGACGCCGACTCCGCCAGGTGCAGCGACACCCAACCGTCGGAGCCGGCCAGCGCACCGTGCCCCTGCCACAGCACCTCGCCGGAGGAGGTGAGCTCGTCGAGCATGGCCGGGGCGTAGTCGCGGACCCGGGCGGGCAGGAGCAGTGATTCCAGGGCGCTCGCGGGGACCGGCACACCGGCCAGCTGTTCCACCGCACGGAGCACGCCGTCGACGCCGCGCAGTTCACCCACCCCCTGCCACGCCGGCAGGAAGCGCGCGTAGTCGAGCGGGGCGACCGGCTCGACGGCATCGCGCAACGCGGCCAGGGACCGCCGGCGCAGCAACCGCAGCACCTGGGCGTCACAGAACTCCGCGGCACCGGGGCCGACCGCGCCGGGGGTCCCGGCAGGGACACCCGGGGGAACCCAGCCGGCGGGCCGCAGGTCGCCCTCGACCACGCGGCCGGACGCCACCAGCCGGCGCAGCACGTCCCGCGCGACCGAGACACCGACCCCCAGCCAGGCCGCTGCCTCGCCCGCGGTGAACACGGCATGGCCGCGGGCGTACCGGGCGAAAAGGTCGCCGAGCGGGTCGGGGACCGGTTCGAGCAGGGCCGCCGGGAGTCCCACCGGCAGCGGGACGCCGAGCGCGTCGCGGAGGCGTCCGGCGTCCTCCACCACCGCCCAGCGCGGCTGCGGCGACCCCGGCAGCTCCAGCACCCGGCGCTGCCGGACCAGCCCGGCCAGCCAGGTCTCGGCGGCGCCGGGATCGGCGCACCTCGCCCGGACGGCACCGGTGTCGAGCGGGCCGATCGACCGCAGCACGTCGGTGAGGTCGTCGGCGTCCCGCGCCCGGCGGGTCCCGGCCAGGTGCTGCAACTCCGCCTCGGTGCGGGTGAGGGCGTCGGGGTCGAGCAGGTCTGCCAGCGACAGGCCCTCGGTGGTGCCGAGCAGCTCCGCCAGCAGGGACGGGTCGAGGGCGAGGGCCGCCGCCCGCCGCTCCGCCAGCGGCGAGTCGCCCTCGTAGAGGAACTGGGCGACGTAGCCGAACATCAGCGAGGACGCGAACGGGGACGGGTGGGCGGTCTCGACCGCCACCGTGGTGATCCCCCGCGACCGGACGTCGCCCAGCAGCGCCACCAGGGCGGGCACGTCGAACACGTCGTTCACGCACTCCCGCACCGCCTCCAGCACGATCGGGAAGGTGGGGTACTGGCTGGCGACCTCGAGCAGCTGGGACGCCCGCAGCCGCTGCTGCCAGAGCGCCTGCCGGCGGTCCGGACGCCGTTTCGGCAGCAGCAGGGCGCGTCCGGCGCACTCCCGGAACCGGGACGCGAACAACGCCGAGCCGCCGATCTGCTCGGTGACCGCGGCGGCGACCTCGTCGGGGTCGGGGAAGATCAGGTCGAGCAGTTCGTCCATCGAACCGGCCGGGCTCGTCGCGTTGCGGCGTCGACCCTTCCTGGTGCCGGGGGACCTTCCCGAACCGCCGGCCGAACCTGTGGAGGCCCGCGGGCTGGTCTCGTCGGGCTCGAGCGGCGAGTCGGCGATCTCACCCAGCCAGTCGGTGTCGGGGAGGCGGAAGACCAGGCCGTCGTCGGCGTGCATGGCCTGCACGTCGACCCCGTAGCGCTCGCGGAGCCGGGCCGCCACCACCAGCGACCAGGGGGCGTGCACCGGCGCGCCGAACGGCGAGTGCACCACCACCCGCCAGTCGCCGATCTCGTCGCGGAAACGCTCTACCACGATCTGCCGGTCGTGCGGCAGGCGTCCGATCGCCTCAGTCTGCTCGGCGAGGTAGCCCAGCAGGTTGTCGGCAGCCCACTCGTCCAGCCCGGCGGCCCGCACCCGCGCCCGGGCCTTCGCCGGCGACAACCCGCCGACCTCGCGGACGAACTCCCCGACCGCGGCGCCCAGTTCGGCGGGACGGCCGATGGTGTCGCCCTTCCAGAACGGCAGCCGGGCGGCGACGCCGGGAGCCGGCGTGACCAGCACCCGGTCGTGGGTGATGTCCTCGATCCGCCAGGTGGACGTGCCGAGCGCGAACACGTCCCCGACGCGCGACTCGTAGACCATCTCCTCGTCCAGTTCGCCGACCCGGCGGCCGGGGCCCTCGGAGCCGGCGAGGAAGACCCCGTACAGGCCGCGGTCGGGGATGGTGCCACCGCGAGGTGACCGCGAGCCGCTGGGCGCCGCGGCGTCCGACCAGGGTGTCGGCGACCCGGTCCCAGACCAGGCGGGGCCGCAGTTCGGCGAACTCGTCCGAGGGGTAGCGCCCGCTGAGCATGTCGAGCACGGACTCCAGCACCGGCCGGGTCAGTCCGGAAAACGGGGCGGCCCGTCGGACCAGGGCTTCGAGGTCGGCCACCGTCCACGGGTCCAGGGCGACCATCGCCACCACCTGCTGGGCGAGCACGTCGAGCGGGTTCGCCGGCACCCGCAGCGCCTCGATCCGCCCGGCCCGCATCCGCTCGACGATCACCGCGGTCTGAACCAGGTCGCCCCGGAACTTGGGGAACAGCACGCCCCGGGAGACGGCGCCCGACCTGGTGGCCCGGCGCGCCCGACCCGCTGCAGGCCGGACGCGACCGAAGGCGGCGACTCCACCTGGACGACGAGGTCGACCGCGCCCATGTCGATGCCCAGCTCGAGGGAGGAGGTGGCCACCACCGCGGGCAGCCGGCCGGCCTTCAGGTCCTCCTCGATCTGCTGCCGCTGCTCCCTGCTGACCGAGCCGTGATGCGCCCGGGCCAGCACCGGCGGAGCGCCCCGGGCGATGGCCGACTGCGCCATCACCTGAGCCGGCGCCCGGCCCGCACCCGACTCGCCGGAGGGAGAGCTCCCGGAGCCGGTCGACGGAGGGTCGGAAGCCGTTCGGGACGCGCCGGCTCGTTCCTCGCCGAGGCTCCCCGGGGGCAGCTCTGCTGCCCCTTCCAGTCGCTCGAGCCACAGCTCGTTGAACCGTGCGGTGAGCCGCTCGGCGAGCCGCCGGGAGTTGGCGAAGACGAGCGTCGAGGTGTGCGCGGCGACCTGGTCGACGATCCGTTCCTCGACGTGGGGCCAGATCGAACTGCGCTCGGGATCGCCGGCGGCCGGCCCGGACAGCTCGCCCGTGGGCTGGCCGATCGCGGCCAGGTCGGGGACCGGCACGACCACCTCGAGGTCCCACTCGCTTCTCGCTGGGCGGGGTGACCAGGCTCGACGTCGCGGCCGCCGGCCAGGAACCGGGCCACCTCCTCGACCGGTCGCACGGTGGCGGACAGCCCGATCCGTTGGGCGGGGGTGTCGAGCAGCGCGTCCAGCCGTTCGAGGCTGACGGCCAGGTGGGCGCCGCGCTTGGTACCGGCGACCGCGTGCACCTCGTCGAGGATCACCGTCTCGACGCCGCGCAGCGCGTCCCGGGCGGCGGAGGTGAGCAGCAGGAACAGCGACTCGGGCGTCGTGATCAGGATGTCGGCCGGCTGCCGGGCGAAGGCCCGGCGCTCGTCCGCCGGGGTGTCGCCGGAGCGCACCGCGACCGCGAACGTCGGGCCGCGGCAGGCCGAGCCGCGTGGCGGCGTGGCCGATGCCGACGAGCGGGCGAGCGCAGGTTCCGCTCGACGTCGACGGCGAGCGCCTTCAGCGGGGAGACGTAGAGCACCCGGCAGCGTCGTGCCGCGTCCGGGGCCGGTTCGGTGGCGAGCCGGTCGAGTGCCCACAGGAACGCGGAGAGGGTCTTGCCCGATCCGGTCGGCGCGACCACGAGGGCGTGCCGGCCGCAGGAGATCGCGTCCCACGCCCCGGCCTGGGCGGTCGTGGGCGCAGCGAAGCTGCTCCGGAACCACTCCCGGTGGCCGCGGAGAACCGGTCGAGCACGTCCGGTGCCATGGTGGAACCACTCTGCCACGCGGCTGTGGCAACCGCTGGCGGGCGACCGCCCGCCCTGGCGATCCGGCTCAGGAACGCCGGGCCGGACCGACCGCTGTCCGATGCCGCCGGGTGCGCCGCGGGTCCGCCGGCTCCGGCGAGGGGATTCAAGGTCGAGGCAGTTCGAGCCCACACCGGCCTGCGCGGGCGTGGGCTCGGGTCGGTTGCCCTGGGACGACTCCCTGGTGGCTCCGAGACCGGTCGAGTGCGTCAGCGGCCCACGTGGCTTAACTCCGCCGCGGGCCGTTGATGCAACCCGTTGTGCGGTCAGCTGTTCTTGGCGATCGGGCAGGTACTGATCCCGAACAGGGCGTAGAGGGGGCAGAAGCCGATCGCCCCGGTGAGGATCAGCACTACCCCGACGACGCCGGCCACGGTGCCGAAGGCACCGGCGATGACCCCGCCGAACCCGAGTGCTGCGAGCGCCACACCGCCGACAACGCGGATGATCCGGTCGGTGTTGCCTTCGTTCTTCTTCATTTCCTACCTCCTGGTCTTGGCTTGCGTGCACCAACCTAGGAGGGGCAGTGGGGGCGGTCTGTGACCGGAGTCACGCTCGGCCGAGAGGTTCGACGACTGCCCTGAGCAACTCGGGCTTCCGGACGGTGACGACGCCCCTGGAGGTGGCGATCAGGCCGGTCTGGGCCCAGACCCCCAGTTGCCTGCTGACCACTTCGCGGGCGGTTCCGACCATGTCCGCGAGCTCCTGCTGGGTTGCCCTGACCGTCGGCCCCTGCTCCAGCAGCAGGGCGGCCAGCCGCTGCTCCACCGGTGAGAAGGCCATCCCCTCCATCAGGGAGAGCAACCGGCTCAGCCTCCGGGAGAACAGCTCCAGGGTCTGCATCCGGAAGGCCGGCACCTCGGCCAGCAGCCGCTCGAAGAGGGGCCGCGGGACCATGGCTCCCCGGACGCGCTCCCGGACGACGCCCCGGGCCGGGTAGTTGCCCATGCCGACGAGGCAGTTGACGGTGAGCACGCAGGTGTCGCCCGGGCCGAGCCGGTACAGCAGCAACTGGCGCCCCCCCGGACTGGGGCGACCGACCTCGACCATGCCTTCGAAGATCAGCACGAAGCCGGTGCAAGGCCCCTCCTGGTCGAACAGGACGGCACCGGCCTCGGCCGTGAAGGGCCGGGACGCCGAAGCCAGTTCGGCCGCGAGGCCGGTCGGGGCCGAGGCGATCAGCGGGTAGTGCCGGGCCAGGAGGTCGGCCCGGGCCTGCGGATCAGGCTTGCTGGCCATCGTCAGCAGCCGCCACCGCTGCGGCCGTCCGTGCTGCCTGGCGATCGGCCTTCCTGCCCGCCCGCTTCTCCCGCCAGGTCTCCAGCAGGTCGTACAGCACCGGCACCAGGATCAGGGTCAGCAGGGTGGAGGAGATCAGGCCGCCGATCACCACGATCGCCAGCGGTTTGGAGATGAACACCCCGCCACCGGTGAGGCCGAGGGACAGCGGGATCAGCGCGAACACCGTGGCCAGCGCCGTCATGATGATCGGCCGCAGCCGCAGCCGCGCGCCGGCCTGGATGGACTCGTCCACCCCGAGGCCGTCCTTGCGCCTCTTGTTGATCAGGTCGATCAGCACGATCGCGTTGGTGACAACGATGCCGATCAGCATCAGCAGGCCGATCATGCTCGGCACGCCGATGGCCGTGTCGGTGATCAGTGACAGCCCGAGTGCGCCGGTGGCGGCGAAAGGCACCGACACCAGCAGGATCAGCGGCTGCAGCAGCGAGCCGAAGGTGACCACCATGATCAGGTAGACCACGAAGACGGCCACCAGCATCGCCAGGGCGAGTTGGGAGAAGGACTCGGCCTGCTGCTGGGAGACGCCGCCGATCCGGACGGTGACCCCCTCGGGCAGGTCGAGGGCGGCCAGGCCCTCCCTGATCTGGGCCGTGGTGGCGCCCAGGTCGGAGGACTCCGAGCTTGCGCTCACCGTCGCCGCCCGGGTGCCTTCAACCCGGGTGATCATCGCCGGCCCCTCGACCACCTCCACCTCGGCGACGGCCTTCAGCTTGATCGGGTCGGCGGTGGCCTCGCCTGCGGCCTTGCCCGCATCGGCGATCGCCTGCGCCTTGTCCTGGGCCTCCAGCGACTTGGTGCGGCCTTCGCGCACGCCGGCCAGCTGCTTGTCGACAGCGGTCACGCCGGCCTTCGTCTGTGCGAGCGCCCCGCTGAGCGAGCCGATCTGCGAAGCGACGGCCGAGATCTGCTGGGAGAGCTTGAAGATGCCGCCCGGTACCGGGAAGCAGTCCGGGTCAGCAGGGTTGCTCTGGCACTTCGCCGGGATGGCGGCCAGCTGCTTCTGCAGGCTGGACAGCTGCCGCTTGGCCTTGCTGATCTGCCGGGTCAGGGTCCCGACGGCCTTCTTGGCGCTGGCCCTGCTCTTCTGGAGCGCCCTCACCTGGTCGTTGTAGGCATCCGTCGCGGCCGCCTTGCCGTCGGCCTGAAGCTTCTCCGAGCGCCTGGTGACCTTATCGGCCGCGTCGGACTTGGCGTCGCCGTTCATCGCCGGGGTCACCGGCAGCTTGATCTCCCGCAGCTCAGCGAGGCTCTTCACCGGGGTCCTTGAGCGCAGGTAGACACTCAGCGTCGTGTCGGCCTGGGTCAGCGTGCCGATCTGCTGGCCGCGGACGGCTCGCGACACCGCCTGCCCGATCGAGGCCTGGGTCATTCCGAGCTCGGCGGCCTTCACCTCGTCCACGTCGATCGAGCAGCAATTCGCGGGCAGCGGTGAGGTCGCTGGTGACGTTGGTGAGCCCGGGCACGCTCTCCAGGAGCTCCACCACCTGCTGGTTGGCCTTCGACAGCTTGTCGGGGTCCGGGGTCTCCACGAACAGGGCCACGCCGCTGCCGCCGCCGGGGCCGCCGGAGCCGATCGAGATCTCGACTTTGCCGACGGAGTCGCCTTCCTCGGCAACGGCCAGTCGCAGGCGGTCTGCCACCACCTTGGCCGATGAGCCGGCCTGCAACGGCACGACCATCAGGGCTTCATTGGTGTCGGCCTGGCTGCCCATGAACGTGCCGGTGGCCCCCCCGATGCTGGTCGAGTACGCCTTCACGGCCGGGTCGGCCGCCAGCAGCGCCTCGACCCGCGCGGCGGCATTGTCGGTCTCGGCCAGGGCGGTGCCCGGGGGCAGCTCCTGGCTGATCAGCAGGCTCTCGTCGCCGGAACTCCCGATGAAGTCGGTCTTGAGCTGCGGAGCCAGCGCCAGCGTCCCGGCGAAGATGGCGAGCGCGATGCCGAGCGTGATCCAGCGGCGGTGGAGCGCCCAGTTGAGCACCGGCAGGTACGCCTTCTGCAACCGGGTCACCTTCTCCGCCTCTTCGCCCGCCGCGGTGCCCTGGGCGGCGGCCTGTGCGGCGGCCTGCTTGGCGGTGGGCCGCATGAACCAGGACGCGAGTACCGGTACGACGGTGAGGGACACGACCAGCGAGGCGGCCAGCGACACGCCCACGGCGACGGCGAAGGGCCGGAAGATCTCCCCGGCCTGGCCGCCGACCAGGCCGATCGGGAGGAAGACCGCCACGGTGGTCAGCGTTGAGCTGGTGATCGCCCCGGCCACCTCCCGCACGGCGTTGACGATCGAGGCGCGTCCGACCTCGCCGTACCCCTGATGTCGCTTGATGTTCTCAATCACCACGATCGAGTCGTCGACGACTCGTCCGATGGCCACGGTGAGCGCACCGAGGGTGAGGATGTTGAGGGTGTAGCCGCCGGCGAAGAGGCTGATCAGCGCGATCAGCAGCGACAGCGGGATCGAGATGGACGTGATCAGGGTGGGTCGCACCGAGCCGAGGAAGACCAGGATCACGAGCACGGACATGACCAGGCCGATCCCGCCCTCGAAGACGAGGTCCTTGATCGACTTCTCGATGTAGGGGGCCTGCTCGAAGACCAACGCGAAGGTCGCGTTCGAGCCGAGCTGAGCCGGCAGGGTCTCCAGCAGCGTGGTGATCCCCTTCGCGACCGTGACCGTGTTGGCCTCGGCATTCTTGGTGACGGTCAGGGTGAGCGCGGTCTGGCCGTTCACCCGCGAGATGCTCGTGGTCTCAACGGGCTGCTCGACGACGGTGGCGATATCACCCAGGCGAACCGGACCGTCGGTGGCCGGGACCCGCAGGTCGGCGATCTCCCTGGCGCTGGCGAAGGTGGAGCCGGTCTGGACGTCGAAGTTGGCCGTGTCGGTACGAATGGTGCCGGACGGGATCACCGTGCCGTTGGCATTGAAGAACTGGCCGATCAGGGTGGGGTCGACCCCCAGCTTCTCGATCTTCTTCTGCGAGTAGGTGATGACGATCTCGCGCTTCTCCTGGCCGGCGACGGACACGTCCCGGACCCCCGGGACGGTCTTCAGCGTGGGCGCGACGACGTCATCGACCTGGTTGGAGAGCTCGGTGAGGTCCTTGTCGGAGGAGAGGGCGAGGACGACCACGGGGATGTCGTCGGTGCCGCCGGTGAACACGCGGGGCTCGACGATGGGCGGCAGGGACCCGAGCGAGTCGATCGCGGTGCGGATCTTCGTGGCCATGTCGTCCGACGACAGCCCGTAGCCCCATTCGGCCGTCACCTGGGAGACGCCGCTGGAGCTGGAGGAGGTGACCCCGGTGACGCCCTCGACCGCCTTGACCGCTGACTCGATCGGTTTGGACACCTGGGCTTCGACGACGTCGGGGGACGCGCCGGGATAGGTGCTGAGGATGCTGGCCCGCGGCACGTCGATCGAGGGGATCAATTCCTGCTTGAGCGCCCCGGCCGCGTACACTCCAAGTCCGATCGTGAGCAGGCTGAGCAGCAGCACGACCGTGCGGTGGGTGAGGCTCAGTTTGGTCAGACGCACCACGGGATGTCCCCCTCCTCGATGGCCGACGGCTCTCCGCAGCCCGCCAGTTCAGTTAGCATAGCCATAACAATTACCGCCAACGAAAGCGAACCCCGGTGTATTCCCTCCCGGACGTGGGTCTCGACGAGGAGCGCGCAGCGCTTGCCCGGCAGCTCTTCGACATCAACTCGAAGGTGCATGACCGGGCCATGGGCCTCGTCGGTCCGATGCCGACCCCGCCCGACCTGACCATGCAGCAGCTCCGGGTGCTGGGCCATGTCGTGAAGCAGCCGGGCATCACCGGCCACGAGTTGGGTGCCCTGCTCGGGGTGAGTCCTCCGACCGCCTCCGGCCTGATCGAACGGCTGGTCGAGAAGGGCCTGGTTACACGGGCGGACGATGCCGAGGACCGGCGGGTGCGGCGGCTGCATCCGACCGAGGCCGCGCTGGACGTGATGCGGGACATGGATTCGATGTTCGGACGGGCCCTGGGCGTGGTGCTCGGACGGCTGAGTGCCGACGACCTCGACCTGCTGATCCGTGGCGCTCGCGCCATGCTGGACGCCCTGGAACGCACCCACGCCGAGCAGCAGGCTGCGGACGGCCCGGCCTGATCGGCCGGCGTTGATCGAGCCCGGCGAGCCTTCGCGGTGGGCCGCTCGCCGCCAGGTTCGTCCGTCCGGCACCAGCTGTCACGCGACACACCGACGACACGCCGACGGTCAGAGAATTGCCGGAATTGGGGTCGGTGAACCCCTTGCGGGCGCATTCGGACGGGACTAGAAATACCTCTTACCGGGCCACTTCGGTGGCGCGGGGATCGGAAGCAGGAAGTCGGTTCGCTGGTGGGTTCGCCCGCTGGAGCCCGGGTGATGCCGGGTGGCACTGGCTGGTGGTTTCCGGTGAGACAAGGCCATCACGCCGCGTCGAACAGAGGGCCCCGGTGACTCATACTCCCCGGGGCCCTCGCCCGTGTTCGGGGTTCGACCGAACCCGCCGCGCAGCTTCGCAGGGGCGCCACCCCGGGTGCCTGTGCCGGCGTCACCGGAATCGCGCCGCCGCCGGCATCACCAGCTGGTTCATGATCCAGGCGCTGGTGAGCGATGACTCCCGAGGCGGTTGGTCAGCACGGCTCGCCATCGATCCGATAGCTCACCGGGGTCGGCAACTGGACCGTCCGCGAAACCGTGCACAGGCGGTCCCTGGACTGGGTCACCGCCCGCTCCAGGATCGCCCTTGCGCGGTCGCCGTCCGGGCCGGCCGGGAAGGCGATGCGGAAGTCGATCACCAACTCCCCCAGATGATTGCCGTTGCCGTCGGCCAGTTTCGGGGCCGAGGACGTCGCTTCGAACGAGGTCGGCTCGGCGCGCCGGGCGGTGATCAGGTCAACGTCGACCGCACTGCAACCGGCCGCGGCGGCCAGCAGGAGCTCCACCGGGGTGAAGTCGGTGTCCTGACCCTCCCCGAAGCTGATCCGCCCGCCGCGGACGTTCTCGGCGATGAAGGACCGGGGCCCGGTGCGCTCGATCCGGACACTGCGCTGGTTGTCGTTCATGAAGGCACGGTAGCGCCCCACACGGGCGAGGGCCCCGGGGAGTATGAGTCACCGGGGCCCTCTGTTCGACGCGGCGTGATGGCCTTGTCTCACCGGAAACCACCAGCCAGTGCCACCCGGCATCACCCGGGCTCCAGCGGGCGAACCCACCAGCGAACCGACTTCCTGCTTCCGATCCCCGCGCCACCGAAGTGGCCCGGTAGGAGGTATTTCTAGTCCCGTCCGAATGCGCCCGCAAGGGGTTCACCGACCCCAATTCCGGCAATTCTCTGGCCGTCGGCGTGTCGTCGGTGTGTCGCGTGACAGCTGGTGCCGGACGGACGAACCACCCCCACCACCGCGCCCAGCCTGGTCCCGACGGGCCCGACCCTGAGAACAGCAAGGGTGCCGACGGCACGACCAACCGACACCGGCGCCACCGGCTGCGACGGCGGGCCGGTGGCGGACCGACGTCGGTTGGTCGCGCCGAGGGGCGGAGAGGCGATGGGTCGATCGGCCGTGCGGTCGATCAGGCCCCGACGAGCCAACGCGTGGTGGTCACGAACTCCTCCCCGGGGCGCAGCACGGTGCTCGGGAAGCCGGGGTGGTTGGGGGAGTCCGGGAAATGCTGGGTCTCCAGCGCTATCCCCGCCCGGCGGACATAGGGGCGACCCGAGGGCCCGCCGAAGCTGCCGTCGAAGTGCTCCCCGCCGTACACCTGGAGCGCGGGCTGGTCACTCTCCACCACGAGGGTGATTCCGGCGGCCGCCAGCCGGCAGTGTTCACGCAGGCCGGTGCCGTCCACCACGAGGTTGTGGTCGAAGCCCCCGTCCCGGGCGATGCCGGCCGCGGCGACGGCTTCCCGGGCCTCGCCGAGGCGCCGGCCGGCGCGGAAGTCGACGCCCGTGCCGGTGACGTCGCGCACCTCCCCGGTCGGGATTCCGTCCGGGGAGGTGGGGGTGAAGGCCGAGGCGGGCACGGTGAGGACGTGGTCCTCGGTGTCGCCGGCCCCCTCCCCCTTGAGGTTGAAGTAGGGGTGGGTGGTCAGGTTGACCACCGTCGGGGCGTCGGTGCGGGCCCGGTAGGTCACCCGGGCTCCGCCGGGAACCAGCTCATAGCGGGCGGACACGCGCAGTTCGCCGGGGAAACCCTGGTCGCCGTCGGGGCTGACCAGGCTGAACTCCACCCAGTCGGGCCCGCGCCCGTCGACCGTCCAGGTCCGGACGTGGAAGCCGTCGGTGCCGCCGTGCAGCTGGTGGGGCGGATCGTTGGCGTCGAGCCGGTACTCCACCCCGTCCAGGGTGAACCGTGCCCCGCCGATCCGGTTGGCGAAGCGGCCGGGCGTCGAGCCCAGGTAGCGATGGGTGGAGGGGTAGTCGGCGAGCCGGTCCGAACCCAGGACGATGTTGCGCCAGGTGCCGTCGGGCAACCGAACCTCGAAGCGGTGGAGAGTGGCACCCAGCCGGAGCAGCCCGATCCGGACGGTCTCGCCGGCCAGCGTCACGCGCGAATCGTCCTCGATCACGGTGATAACGCTATCAGGGCCTCGCCGCAAGGCAGCGACCCGGTGCCGCGGCCCACCCGGGTGGACGGTGACTCAGAGGTCCTCGATCGGTTCGTAGGCGATGGCGTCCGTCGGGCCGGGCGGCACCTCGGGGGCCACCGCCAGGTGGCGCCGCCACAGCAGCCATCCCCCCGTGATCAGGGTCAGGGAACCGGCGGCCAGGGTGACCAGGGAGCCGGCCAACAGGGGCGCGAGCGCCCCGGCGATCACGGTGTTGCCGAGCAGCGCCAGGAAGTTCTGCACCGAGGAGGCCGAGCCGCGGGCGTCCGGGAACAGGTCCAGCATCGCCAGGGTCAGCACCGGGAACGCCAGCGCGATGCCGAAGGTGAACACCGGCAGCGACAGCACCGGCCAGGGCAGCACCGAGGTGGCCGGGAACACTGCGAACAGCAGGTTCGCCGTGGAGGCGGACAGGCTGATCCGGTAGCCCAGCGTGGCCAGCGCCCGTCCGGTCAGCCGCCCGGCGAGGCGTCCCCCGACCCACGAGCCCACCACGATGCCCGAGATCAGCGGCAGGAACAGGATCCAGAAGTCGGTCTCGCCCAGGCCCAGCAGGTTCACCACCAGCAGCGGCGCGGAGGAGACGTAGAGGAACATGGCGCCGTTGTTGAACATTGCGGTGAACGCCAGCCGGCGACCGTGCGGGTGGTGCCACACCCCGGCCAGGCCGGCGACCAGCCGGCGGAGGTTGAGCGGGGTGCGCCGGTCCTCCGGGTGGGTCTCCGGCAGGCCGAAGTGCACAAGCGCCAGCAGGGCGACGCCGAGCACCGCCAGGGCCCAGAAGGTGCCGCGCCAGCCACCCCAGCCCAGCATCAGCCCACCGGCGATCGGGGCCAGCGCGGGGGCGAGACCGAAGATCATCGCGATGTGGCTCATCGTGCGCTGGGCCTCGGCGTCGGAGTAGACGTCGCGCACCATGGCCCGGCTGATGATGGTGCCGGCCCCGGCGCTGAGGCCCTGCGCGGCCCGGAACACCAGCAGCACCGGCAGGCTCGGTGCCACCGCGCAGCCGATCGACGCCGCGATGTAGAGCGCCGTCCCGGCGAGGACCACCGGCTTGCGGCCCAGGGCGTCCGACAGCGGGCCGTGGGCGAGACTCATCACCGCGAAGGAGAGCAGGTAGATGCTGACGACCTGCTGCAGGGCCAGCTCCGACGCGCCGAACTCGGCCCCCATCCGGGCGAACGCGGGGAAGACCGTGTCGATCGAGAACGGGCCGACCATGCCCAGGCTGGCCAGGATCACCAGGAACAGCCAGTGGGGCCTGACCTCGACGACCGTGGCGGGGCCCCGGTCGGCGGGCAGGTCGGCGGTGGTCACCGACGCATCCTCGCACGGCCGTGAGTGCCCCGGGCCCCCGGTTCGCCGGGGTGCCCCCGGCGCCCGTCCGGCCCGGGTCGGCGCTGGCCGGACGGCTATGCTCCCTGCGTGCACGACGCCCTCCGGATCCGCTTCGTCTCGATGCACACCTCCCCCGCCACCGTGCCGGGCACCGGGGACGCGGGGGGGATGAACGTGGTCGAGCGCTGCCAGGCTCAGGCGCTGGCCCAGCTCGGACACACGGTGGAGGTGGTCACCCGGCGCGCCAGCCCCGACGACCCCGACACCGTCGGACTGTTTCCGGGAGTGACGTTGCGGCACCTGCCGGCCGGGCCGCCGGCCCCGCTGGCGAAGAGCGTCATCGACGACCACCTCGAGGAGTTCTCCGCCGGGCTGGCCGGCCTGCCGCCGGGTGACGTCGTGCACTCCCACCACTGGATGTCGGGAGTGGCGGCCCTGCCGGTCGCCCGGGACTGGGGCGTCCCGCACGTGCAGAGCTTCCACTCCGTCGCCGCACCCCCGGGCTCGCCGCTGTCGTCCGGCGAGCCGCCCGAGTCGCCCCGGCGGGTGCCGGGCGAGGCCGCGGTGGCCCGCGGTTCGCAGTCGGTGGTGGCGATCTCGGCCGCCGAGGCGCAGACAGTGATCGACCGGTGCGGGGCTGACGCCGGGCGGGTCGCGATCGTCTCCCCCGGCGTCGACCAGCAGCTGTTCCGGCCGCCGTTCGCGGACGAGGAGCCCTGGCGCCTGCCCGGGGAGAACCGCCAATCCTGGCCCTTGGGCTATGTGTTGGTGGCGGCCCGGCTGGAACCGCTGAAGGGCCCCGACCTGGCCGTCCAGGCCTGGGCCCACCTCGATCCGGAGATCCGCCCGCACCTGGTGGTGGCCGGAGGCGCCTCCGAGGCCTTCCTCGGCTACGAGCGCGAACTGCACGCGATGGTGCGCGACCTGGGTCTGGCCGACCGGGTCAGCTTCATCGGCGCCCAGCCCCGGGAAGACCTCGCCCGGCTGCTGCGGGGGGCGCGAGTGGCGCTGGTGCCGTCCCACTCGGAGACGTTCGGGTTGGTGGCGCTGGAGGCGGCGGCCAGCGGGACGCCGGTGATTGCCGCGTCCGCGGGCGGGCTGCGGGAGGCGGTCGCGCACGGGGTGACCGGACAGCTGATGGACTCCCGGCGTCCCGAGGACTGGGCCCTGGCCGTGACCCGGCTGCTGACGGTCCCCGGCCTGCTGGAGCGGATGGGCAGGGTTTCGCGGGTGCACGCCCGCCGGTTCGACTGGGACTGGGCCGCGCAGCGCCTGGTCGAGGTGTACCGACGGTTGCTGGACGATGCCTGACCTGGTCGGTGGGGACAGTCCCCGTCGTCCGCGGTTGGCGGGTGGGGACAGTCCCCGTCGTTCGCGGTTGGCGGGTGGGGACAGTCCCCGTCGTTCACCGGTGCCGCCGCCGGGCTCCCGGTGGGTGTTCCTGCACGCCCATCCCGACGACGAGACCCTCTCCACCGGGGTCCTGCTGGCCTGGCTGGCCGACCGGGGGGACCAGGTGGCGGTGGTCACCGCCACCCGCGGCGAGCGGGGCGAGGTGGTGCCCGGGCCCCTGGCCGGGCTGGCCGGCACCCCCGCCCTGGCCGAGCACCGGCGGGGCGAGCTGGCCGCGGCCCTGGACGTGCTGGGCGTCGCCGCTGCGGCGTTCCTGGGCACCCCGCCGGCGCGGTCGGCCGGCCTGGAGCCCCGTCGCTACACCGACTCGGGGATGCGCTGGCTGGACGCCGCCGAAACCCTCGCCGGCCCGGACGCCGCCGCCGGTCCGGACAGCCTGACCGCCGCCCCGGTGGCGGACGCGGCCGCCGACCTGGCCGCCTACCTCGGCTGGTTCGGGGCCGACGTGGTGGTGAGCTACGACGCGCACGGCGGCTACGGCCACCCCGACCATGTCGCCTGCCACCGGATCGCGGCCGCAGCGGCGCTCCGCACCGGCGTCCCGCTGCGGGAAGTGGTGTCGGAGCCGTTGCTGCCGCTGCCCGCCGCCCACCGTCTCGACCTGGCCGAACACCTGCCCAGGGTCAGGCGGGCGCTGCGCCGACACGCCAGCCAGTTCACCGTCGACGGCGACGAGGTCGTCCATGCCGGTGGTCAGCGCCGGCCGATCCTGACCACGGTCCACCTCCGTCGACCTGCCCGGTAGCCACGACCCCTGCCGGCTTGCCAGAATCACCACACGCCACAGTGCGCTGACGACCGCGTCCGCCGGTGGGGGGAGGGGCCGGAATGGACACGCCGCGTCGGGTCGCGATCGTCGGCGCGGGTCCGGCCGGACTGTTCACCGCGGCCGCCCTGAGGGATCGCGGGGACGCCGAGCTGGCCATCGACATCTTCGACCGGCTGCCCACCCCGTTCGGCCTGCTCCGCTACGGGGTGGCCCCGGACCACACCAGCGTCAAGGCGGTGGCCACCACCCTGGCCCGGGTCTTCGACGCGCCCGGCGTCCGGTTCCTCGGCATGGTCGAGGTGGGCCGCGACCTGACCGCCGAAGAGCTGCGCGGCGCCTACGACGTGGTGATCTACGCGGTCGGGGCGCAGGACGACCGGCGCCTCGGGATTCCCGGGGAGGACCTGCCCGGCAGCCGGTCGGCGCGGGAGTTCGTCGCCTGGTACTCCGGCCACCCCGACGCGACGCCGCAGCCGCTGGCCGGGGTGCGCAGCGCGCTGGTGGTCGGCGTCGGGAACGTGGCGGTCGACGTCGCCCGGATCCTGCTGAAGGACCCGGGCTCGCTCAGCGCCACCGACATGCCGGATGCGGTGCTCGCCGGACTACGGTCGGCCGACATCCGGGACGTGTGGCTGGTGGGCCGGCGGGGACCGGAGCACGCCAGCTTTACCACCCCTGAGTTGCGGGAGTTGCTCCAGACGCCGGGGGTCGCGGTGACCGTGGCCGGCGCCGACCTGGCCGCGATCGACGCCGACAGCCTGGAGCGCCACGCCCGGGCGAACCTGGCGGCGATCGCCGCGGCCGTCGCCGCGGCCGGCCCGGACGCCCAGCGCCGCCTGCACCTGGTGTTCTGGCATCGTCCCGTCGAGTTGCTCGGGGAGGGCCGGGTGCAGGCGGTGCGCCTCGAACCGGCCCGCGGCACCGAATCCCTCACGGTGCCGGCCGACCTCGTGCTGCGCTCGATCGGGTACCGCGGGGTGCCGCTGGCCGGGGTCCCGTTCGACGACGGACGAATCCCCCACCTCGAGGGCCGAATGGTCGAACTCGACGGTTCGGCGCGGCCGGGGGAGTACGCGGTCGGCTGGATCAAGCGCGGACCGGTCGGCCTGATCGGCTCGAACCGGAAGGACGCGGCGGAGACGGCGGCGTCGGTTGTCGCGGACCTGGCAACGCTGCCCCGGCGTCCGCTCCTCGACCTGGAGCCCGCCCTGGCTGCCCGCGGCGTCCGGCCGAGCACCCTCGCCGACTGGCGGCGGATCGACGCGGCCGAGATCACCCGGGGATCGATCAGGGGCCGCGAGCGCACCAAGATCGAGGCCTGGCACGACCTGCTCGACCTGGTCAGCCGCTCCCGCTGAGTGCAGTCCGGGGCGCCGGGTCGGTCGGCAGGGGTGCCCGGCGCCGGGTGCCCCTACGCTGGGCGGGTGATCAAGCACATCGTGATGTGGAACTTCGCCGACGCGGCCGAGGGCGTGGACAAGGCCACCAACCTGGCCCTGGTCCGGGACCGGATCGCAGCCCTGGAAGGCCTCGTCCCGGGGATCATCACCCTGGAGCCGGTGGTTGCCCGGGACCCGTTCGAGCACAGCTACGACCTGGTGCTGTACTCCGAGTTCGCCTCGCCCGAGGCGCTGAAGGCCTACGCCGTCCACCCCGACCACGTGGCGGTGGCCACCCTGATCAAGGCCGTCGCCACCGCCCGGGTGTGCGTCGACTACGAGGTGTGACGGCCCGGGCCCTCGGAGTTCTCCCGTTCGGGCCCCGCGTGCCGCTGCCCACGGTCGCGTCGCGGGTCGGGGTGGGCGCACCCGCCCCGTACCATTGTCCGGGGGAGCGAGCGACTCCCCGTTGACCTGAGCATGTCTGCACAGACGGAGGAACCGATGGAACCGTTGAGCCGGCGCACCGCTGTTCTCGGTGCGGTGGGTGTCGCGGGAGCAGCCCTGGCAGGGTGCTCGACCGAGGCGCCCGCGCAGACCCTCCCGTCCCCCGGGGGCACCACCGCGGCCCCGACGGCGTCGGCGACCCCCACCCCGACCGCCGATCCCACCCCGCGCTGGCCGCTGACCGGCAAGGAGTTGAAGAACCCCGACGATGCCAGGCACATCGCCGTCGCGGTGAAGGTGCCGGACAACCAGAACGAGCACCCCCAGATCGGGATCGACAAGGCCGACATCGTCTACGTCCAGCTCGACGGCTACCCGGCGGCGGTCGGCCAGTCCGGCACCCGGCTGGTGCCGATCTTCCACTCCCGGTTCGCCGAGACCGTGAACCCGGTGCGGTCGATCCGCCCGGTCGACATCCCGATGCTGGCCCCGATCAACCCGATCATCGGCAACACCGGCGCCTACCCGTGGGTGCTGGACTACGCCCGCGAGTTCAGCGACCACCTGTCCCCGATGAAGTCCTACATGGCGACCAAGGGCACCGGCTCCTACAGCATCCTGTCCAGCCGGGTCCGGACGCTGAACGGCGTCACCTACTACGACCGCGCGGTCGCCTGCCACCCGAAGGTGCTCGCCGAGCAGACCGAGAAGTTCGCCGACGGCCCGCCGCAGATGTACTTCCCCTGGGCGGCCTCCGACGCGGAGATCAGCACCGAGGTCGCCGGCCGGCCCGCCAAGTCGGTGAGCGTGCCGTGGAAGTCGGGCAACACCTTCCCGATGACCTACACCTGGAGCGAGAAGGCCGGCCGCTACCTGCGTTCGGAGCCGTGGGGCAAGCACGTGATGGCCGACGGCACCCGGATCGGTTGCGAGAACGTGCTGGTGATCAAGGCCAAGCACATCTTCGGCCGGATCCATTCCAGCGGACGGATCAAGGCCGACTACACCGGTCACGACGAGCCGATCCACGACATCATCAACAACAAGGGCACGTTCTTCTACGCCTACGGCGGCAAGTACGTGAAGGGCACCTGGTCGAAGGGGGAGGTGGACGAGGTGTTCGAGTTCACGCTCGAGGACGGCAGCCCGCTGAAGATGGGCCTCGGGCAGACCTTCGTCGAACTCCCGAACAGCAACGCCAAGATCACCGTCAAGGGCTGAGCCTGAACCACGCCGGAACGCCGGGCCGACCTGCCGGTCGCAGCCGCCGGCAACGTGTCGAGGCTCCCCGCCGGCCCCGCGTCCGTCCGCTGCGCGGCCGGCCCGGCCTGTGACATGCTCTTCCTGGCGGGCGTGGGGTCTCGCCGAAACGGAGTGCAGATGAGTGAGCAGCCGGACCGCGGGCCGGCCGGGCCCCGTAAGCGCATCCTCTTCCTGTTCTCCGACACCGGCGGTGGCCATCGTTCGGCAACGGAGGCGATGATCGAGGCGCTCGAACTGGAGTATCCCGGGCGCTTCAAGACGTCCATGGTCGACTTCTTCCGTGAGTACTACCCCCGGCCGTTGCGCTACGCCCCCGAGATGTACCCGCCGATCTCCCGGGTTCCCTCGGCCTGGGGCTTCACGTTCAAGGTCTCCGACGGCCGGGGGCGATCCCGGGCGATGACCCAGATCTCCTACCCGTACGTGCGACGGGGCGCGCAACGCCTGATCCGGGAGAACCCGGCCGACCTGATCGTGTCGGTGCACCCGCTGGTCAACGCGCACATGGTGCGGGCCATGCGGAAGTCGCCGCGTCCCTACACCACGGTCGTCACCGACCTGGTCTCCACCCACGCACTCTGGTTCGACCGCCGCGCCGACCTGGTGGTGGTGGCCACCGAGGAGGCCAGGGAGAAGGCGATCGAGTACGGCATCGCGGAGGGGAACCTGCGGGTGATCGGGCTGCCGGTCGCGGAACGGTTCAAGCACCCGCTGGACGACCGGATGGCGTGGCGGCAGAAGATGGGTTGGCGCACCGACCTGCCGGTGATCCTGCTCGTCGGCGGCGGGGACGGGATGGGCCCCCTGAAGCGGGTGGCCAGGGCCGTCAACGATGCCGGGCTGAAGGCCACCCTGGTCGTGGTGTGCGGACGCAACGCCGACCTCAAGGCTGAACTTGAGGCGGTCGAGTGGCGGTTGCCCGCCCACATCTACGGTTTCACCGCGGAGATGCCGAGGTTCATGGCCGCGTCCGACATGCTGGTCACCAAGGCCGGGCCGGGCACGATCAGCGAGGGGTTCATCGCCGGTCTGCCACTGGTGCTGTACGCGAAGCTCCCCGGCCAGGAGGACGGCAACGTCCGCTACGTGGAGCAGCTGAACGCCGGGGTGTGGGCGCCACGCCCGCGCGAGGTGGTGGAAGCCCTGCGCCGGTGGGTGGACGACCCGGCGGCCCGCGAGCAGGCGGCCTCGGCCAGCCGGCGCGCCGCCAAGCCCGATGCGGCCCGGGAGATCGCCCGGCTGATCGCCGACCAGCTGGGTCTCAGCGACTGACCAGCCTCCGCACAGGGATCCCGGCTAACCTCGGAGGCCGGACCGGAACAGGGAGATGACGCAGGAGTGACCAAGGAAGAGCCGGAGGGCGACGGCGGGAAGAAGCCGGTCAAGGTCTCGTTCTCGATGCCCCAGATCGCCGGCGGAGCGATGGCCGCGGCGACGGCGGCGGCGATCGGTTCCCAGCTGGGCGTGGCCGGCACCATCGCCGGCGCAGCGGTCGCCAGCGTGGTCGGTGGCGTCGCGGGCACCCTCTACAGCGCGGGGATCGACCGCACCCACCGGACCGTGAGCAAGGCCATCGTCCGTGGCTACGACAAGGTGCTCCACGACCCGGACTATGACGCTGAAAAGGCGGTGGTGCTGGCCGCCGACGGCAGCGAGGGCTCGCCTGCGGTCCCCGAGGCGGAAACCGGGTCCGCGGTCCTGCCCGGAGCCGACCCCGACAGCGCCGGTACCGACGTCGACCCGACCGCACCGGAGGCGTCGTCGGTGCAGGCCGGCCAGCCCTCCCGCAGTGCCCGGTCCCGGATCGTGCAGGTGATGCTGCTGAGCGTGGCCGCCATCTTCGTAGGTGCCCTGGCGGCGGTCTCGGTGCTGGAGCTGGGGCTGGGACGGGCGTTGGGCGGCGGTGAGGGCACCACCGTGTCCCAGGTCGTGCAGCCGTCCTCCTCGACCGCCACGCCGACGTCGACCGCCACCGTCACCGTGGCGCCGACCGTGACCGCGACGTCCACCGCGACGTCGACCGCGACGTCGACCTCGACGTCGACCTCGACGGCCACCGCGACCGCGACGTCGACCGCGACCGGGACCTCGACGGCCACCGCGTCGGCAACTCCGACCGCGTCGGCCACGCCGACCCAGACCGCGTCGTCATCCGGCACCCTGGCCCCCGCCGGGGCGGCCGGGTCCGGCGGGCCCGTCGGGTCCGTCGGCACCGAGGAGCCGCCGGGCTGATCCCGGCCGCGTCCGGTCAGGAGAAGGTGTTCACCATGAACGCCGCCGCCCGGGTCACGTAGTCGCGGAACTCCGACAGCTCCGGCTCGGGGAGGTCCAGGGAGTCGAGCGCTGCGTTCATGTGGCCCAGCCAGCGGTCGCGCATGTCCGGGGTGACGGCGTAGGGCGCGTGCCGCTGCCGGAGCCGGGGGTGGCCGCGGGTCTCGGAGTAGGTGTGCGGACCGCCCCAGTACTGCTCGAGGAACAGCCGAAGCCGGTCGGCGGCGGGCGCCAGGTCGTCCTCGGGGTAGAGCACCCGCAGCGGCGGGTCGTCAGCCACGCCCCGGTAGAACGCCTCAACCAGCCGGATGAAGGTGTCCTGCCCGCCGACCCGGTCGTACAGTGATGCGTCCGGTTCCATCTCCCCATCCTTCCGCACGCGCAGCATTCAGCCGCGCGCGCGCTGGTAGCGGGCCAGTGCCTCGACCCGTTCGGCGGCATGGTCGACCATCCGTTCGGGATAGCCGTGGGCGTAGCCGTCCGGAGCCTCCCACGGGCGGTGGGCGGACGCCCCGGCCAGGTGCCGCAGTTCGGGCACCCAGCGCCGCACGTACTCCCCGTCGGGGTCGAACCGCTCGCCCTGGCCGATCGGGTTGAACACCCGGAAGTAGGGGGAGGCATCGGTCCCGGTGCCGGCTGTCCACTGCCAGCCGTGGGTGTTGGACGCGACGTCCCCGTCGATCAGGTGGTCCAGGAAGTGCCTGGCCCCGTGCGGCCACCACAGGTGCAGGTCCTTGGTCAGGAAGCTGGCGGTGATCATCCGCACCCGGTTGTGCATCCAGCCGGACGCCAGCAGTTGCCGCATGCCGGCATCCACCACCGGGTAGCCGGTCCGGCCCGCGCACCAGGCGTCGAAGGAGGCGTCCGGTTCGTCGTAGTCGACGCCGAGCGGGTTCAGGTCGGCCCCGACCGAGGCCGGGTTGTGGTGCAGCACGTCGGCGTAGAACTCCCGCCACGCCAGCTCGGCGGTGAACCGCTCCACGCCCTTGCCCTCCCGGTGGGCGAGGTCGGCCAGCAGCGTCCGTGGGTGGAGGACACCGAACTTGAGGTACGGCGACAGCCGGGACGTGCCCGCCCGGTCGGGCCGGTCGCGGTCGCTGTCGTAGGTCGCCAGCCCCTGGTCGCGGAACTCCGCCCACCGGGCCAGGGCCGCCGTCTCGCCGGCGGCGGGCAGTTCGACCGGGCAGGCGGCCAGGGCCGCGTCCACCGCGGCCCAGGCGGCAGCGTCGGCGGGCACCCCGGCCAGGTTCAGGTCCGCCGGTTCCAGGGCCGGACCCCGCCAGCCATGCTCCCGCCAGGCCCGCAGGAACGGGGTGAACACCCGGTACGGTTTCCCGTCCGCCTTCCGGACGCGCCCTGGCCCGACGGCGTAGGGCGAACCGGTCTCGACCCAGTCGACGCCGGTCGAGGCGAGGGTGCGGCGCACCAGGGCGTCCCGGGCGGCCCCGACCGGTTCGGTCTCGGCCGACAGGTGCACCTCGGCGGCGCCCACTTCGGCGGCCAGCGCGGGCAGCACCTGCTCCGGCGCTCCCCGCCGCAGGCACAGCCGCCCGGCGTAGGCGTGGTCGAGGGCGCGAAGGGTGGCCGCGAGCCAGCCCCGCCGCACCGGCCCGGCTGTCTCCCAGAACGCCGGGTCGAGCACGAACACCGGCACCACCGCGCCGTGCTGCGCCGCCGCCCCGAGCGCGGGGTGGTCGCCACGGCGCAGGTCGCGCCGCAGCCACAGCAGGGTCGCGGGTTCCATGGACGCCCATGCTAGGCGCACCCGGGAACGGCCCCGGCGTACATCGGCGCCGTTCCCGGGTTCCGGTTCGCTCCGGGGCGGACGCCGGGCCGGCCGTCGGGGCGGGACCCGGGTCAGTCCAGCCAGCGCAGCTGCGGCCAGCCGGGGGTGTGCACCGTGATCCCGCCGATGTGGACCAGCCGGGCCGGCAGTTCCCGCTGGCTCAGCCAGCGCGGCGCCGCGTCCCCGAGCAGCACGGCGGCAGCGCAGGCGGCGGAGGCACGTTCCGAACTCCGGGCGGCCACGGTGACTGCCCGCCAGGTCCGGGCCGGGGAGCCCGATCCGGACGACGCGACGGCCGTGGCCAGCCCTCCCGGCCAGCCCATGCTGATCACCGGATGCCCCTGCGGCCCGGCGTGCCCCTCATCGACCTGCACCTGCCAGCCGCCGGCCGGCGCTTTCCCCCGCGCCGCGATCGCCCCGCCGAGGTTCACCAGGCAGCCGGACCCGAGTTCGTCGGCGCAGGCTTCGGCCACCCAGTCGGCCGCCCAGGCCAGCGCTGTGGCCCGCAGGTCGAGGCGGGGCCCCTCCGGCAGGGTGAGCAGGCCGGTGGCCGGATCGAACCGCACCGATCGCCACAGTGGCGTCGGCGCGATCAGCCCGTCAGTGAACTCCGCCGTCCGCAGCGCCGCCGCGAGCGCCAGGGTGAGCACCGAGCCGACCCGGTGGGTGCCGGGCCGCAGCCCGGCCAGCTCCCCCGACGCACCGGGCGTCCCGGCCTTGGCCGGTCCGTCCGGCGGCCCGCCCAGGAGCAGGCCGCTTCGAGCTCCGCCACCCGGGTGCGGGCCAGTGTGGCGACGTCGGGAAGTTCGTCGGAGTTCTCGGTCAGGATCTCGCACGAGGTGCCGGCGGCGTCCCAGGACGCGGCGGCGACCATTACGCGCCGCGGGTCCGGGTGTGGGCCCGCCCCGCCGGCCACGCCGTGGACCGGGCCGGCGCGGCCGTAGCGGCGACGGTGGTCACGGCTGCGGCCAGCGGGGCGAGGGTGAACCAGCCGGCGATCCCGCCGGTCGCCGCGCCGATCGGGCCGGGCCCCACCCCTGTGGCCCGAAGGGCCCGTGGCCGGCGATGGCGGAGGTCGTCTGGGTGGTTCATGGGCCCACCGTGCGCCTGCACCTTGTGGACGGCCTGTGCGCAACCCCGGAGTTCGCTGGGACGGCGGTCGGCGAAGGCTAGGCCAGGATCGTCGCCACGACGTCGAACGCCGGCCGCTCGGCGTCCCCGCCCACCGCCCCCGGGCTCGCGGCACCGCGAACCCGCTTCGCGATCCGGCTCAGGGCGACGTCGGTGACGTTGAGGTAGTTGGCCAGGTCGCGCTGGGTCACCCGCTGGACGAGCCCGGGGTGTTCGCGCAGCAGGCTGCGGTACCGCTGTTCGGGGGTGGTCCGCAGCCACCCGGCGTCCGCCTGGAGGGTGGTGGCGTGGATCAGCGCGATCGTGCTGGTCAGTCTCGCCCACTGCAGGTGCTGGGAGGCCAGGTGGTCGATCACCCGGTAGTTCGCCCGCACGAGCAGGCTCGGTTCGATCGCGGTGACGGTGTGCATGCTTTCGGCCTCGATCGCCGACCGCAGGGTGTCCGATCGCGGATGAAGGCCGCGGGCGGCGACCCGCCGGACGCCTTCGATCCCCATCGCCGACAGTGTCGCCAGCACGTCCCCCTCCTCGGGGAAGAAGACCGTGCTCAGCTTCTCGCCCTCGACCAGGATCTGAGCCTTGAGCAGGCCGCGCTGCACGAAGTAGATGTAGGGATGGTGGTCGCCCACGCCGTACAGGACGGTGCCGGGCTCGACCCGCAGGAACTTGACGTTGCTGGCGAAGGACTCCCACTGAGGGAGTTCGCAACCGGCGTAGGCCTCGAGCAGGAGCCGAAGGCTGCGCATCGCGTGCGCTGTGGTCGCGCTGTCGGTATTCATCGCCCCTCCTCGCCCTGGCTTCGTGGCGTTGCCCTCCGGGCGAGCACTCCTCACGGCGCCGAATTTGACCGAGATCAACTCCCGGGGTGCGGACCTTGACACAGGTTAGTCGTTCTCTGGCCCGACCGGGCGCAGTCTGCGAGATTGGTGGTGTCTGTGCGCGACCCCACGCGCGGACAACGGGGGTGGGGCCTGGGGGGGCCTGGCGTTGCGGTCTTGCGCCTGGCCCAGCGGACAGGTAGGGGTTTCGCCGGGTCTTCGGATCGGCTGGCGCCTGCCGACCCGGCAGGGACCACGAGGGACAACGAAGTGGACGGCGGATTGTCGGCCGGACCAGCGCTGCGGCTGGCTGCGACAACCCGGTTCGGCTGCTCCGACCTGAACTCTCGGCCCTTGGACCGACAGCAGCGGGTGGCGGCCCGCGGCTGACCGGGCCGGGCCGAGGAGCGAACTGAGCTCGGCTCCCCAATTGAGCCGGTTCGCGGGCGGGCGCCCGGACTCCGGTTCGGGCGCCTGCTTTATTCCTGCTTCCCCGAGGGCCGCGCGACCGGCGGACAGCGGCAACGGCTGGTGGCGGCGCGCCGCCCGCGCCCCCACGTGCGGCGCAGGCTGTTCCGGGCACCACCGGTGGGCGGTGAGGTTCCCCGGGTCAGGGCAGCGGGAGGTTCCGGGCCACGGCGAACACCAGGGCGATGGCCCCCAGGGCGGAGTACCACAGTGTCGGGCGTGTCAGGGGCCGGGGGAGTCGAACGACCGGTCCGCCGGCCAGCTGGACGAGCCAGACCACGCAACCGAGGGCCACTCCGGCGAGCAGGACGAGGACGAACGGATTGGCGGCCCAGGCCGCCGCAAGGTCGCCGTGAAGCAGCGCGACCCCCATCGTCGTCGCTCCGCAGAAGGGGCACAGGGTGTGGGTCAGCGCCCGCCACGGGCAGGGCAGGCCGATGCCTCCCACCGACTGCGCTCCGGACAGGGCCAGGCCGACCACGACGAAGCCGGTCGCGGCGAGCAGGCGCCCGCCGGGCCCGGTGCCCTGGGTCGTCCCCGGATCCGCCACGCCGACATTATCTCCCCATACCCTCGGTGACCCCCACGGCTCTAGGATCGAGGCACCATGAACAAGGGAGAGCGCATGTCAGACCCGAACTCGACCCCTTCGACCCCCAACGACGACGTTCCCGGCTACCAACCGCCCCCGTCCCCGGAGCCGACCACCCCGTCGACGCCACCGGCCCCCGGCGGCTATGAGCCCCCGGCCGCGACCCCGCCGGCGTGGACGCCGCCCGCCACCGGCGGCTATGAACCGCCGGCGCCCGCCGCTGGCAGCTATCCGCCGCCGCCGGCCGGCGGTGGCTTCCCCGAGCCGCCCGGTCCGGGTGCGTACCCGCCGCCTCCCGGCGGCTTCGGCCAGCAGCCCGGCTACCCCGATCCCAACGCGGCCTACGGTGGTGGCTACCCGCCGGCGCCCCTGCCCGCCGTTGGCGGTGGCGGTGGCCTGGCCGACTGGCCCAAACGCGCGCTGGGCGGCCTGATCGACTACGTCGCCCCAGCCATCGTGATCTCGGTCCTGGCCAATCTGGTGGGCAGCGCGAGCTCGACCCTGGGTGGCCTGGTCAGCTTCGTCCTGGTCGTCGGCTGGTGGGTGTACCTCGGCTACAAGAGCGGCACCACCGGAGTGACCTTCGGTCGCAGCATTGCCAAGACCAAGCTGATCAGCGCGGAGACCGGACAGGTGGTCGGCACCCAAACCGGGATCATCCGCCAGTTCGCCCACATCATCGACTCGATCATCTGCTACGTCGGCTGGCTGTTCCCGCTGTGGGACCAGCAGAAGCAGACCCTCGCCGACAAGATCATGAAGACGGTCGTGGTCGACAACTCCGCCGACCCGAACGCGGGCAGCTACAGCTGGAACTGACCACCCTTCACCAGACCGGCCGGGACGCGCTCGAGTCCCGGCCGTTCTGCGTCCCCGCTGACCGGTGGGGACGTCCCTGTCCGGGGCGGCGGATCTTCGTCGGGCTCGAGCGGTAGCCGACCCTGCTCGGGTGCCGAGCCGGGGACTGTCCCTTTCGTCCAGGGCGCCTTGAGCTTGCGGCGCAACTGGGCGAAGTACACCCGCAGGTAGTTGGTCTCCTTCTCGTACCCGGGCCCCCAGACCTCGGCGAGCAGCTGGCTGCCCGCGACCAGGGTCCCCGGACGCCGAAGCAGCGCCTCCACCAGATGCCACTCGGTCGGGGTGAGCCGGACGGTGACGCCGCCCCGGGTGGCGCGCTTCGCCGCCAGGTCGAGGGTGAAGGACGGGGTGGTCACCACCGGGCCGACCGGCAGTTCCTGGGCGTCCCCCCGCCGCAGGCGGCCCGGACCCGGGCCGACCAGCTCGTCCATGCCGAACGGCTTGGTGACGTAGTCGTCCGCGCCGGCGTCCAGCGCTCGCACCTTCTGCGCCTGCGCGTCGCGGGCCGACAGCACGATGATCGGGACGTCCGACCAGCCGCGCAGGCCGGCGATGACCTCGGTGCCGTCCAGGTCGGGCAGGCCGAGGTCGAGGATCACCAGGTCGGGCGTGCCGGACGCGGCCCCGCGCAGCGCCGCCGTCCCGGTGCCGACCGCGTCCACCCCGTAGCCGCGCGCCTTGAGGTTGATGGTCAGCGCCCGGCGCAGCGCCGGCTCGTCCTCAACGATCAGCAGCCTCGGCACCGGCCACCTCCAGGGTCACGGTCATGGTCAGGCCCCCGCCCGGCGTCGGAGACGGGGCGAGGGTACCGCCCATCGCCTCGGTGAAGCCACGCGAGATGGCCAGGCCCAGCCCGACCCCACGGTGGCCCGGTCCCCGAAGTGCTGGAAGGGCGCGAAGATCTCGTCGAACCGCTCCGGTGCCACGCCAGGACCGTGGTCGACCACCCGGATGACCACGGCTTCCCCCACCTGCTCCGCGCCGACCAGCACCTTCTCACCGGGCGGCAGGTGCCGGTCGGCGTTCGCCACCAGGTTGGCCAGCACTCGCTCGAGCAACCCCGCGTCCGCCCTGACCAGGGGCAGGTACTCGGGGATGGCGATCTCGACCCGGTCCGATCCCAGGGCAACCACGCCGGCCAGCACCTCGAGCAGGAGCGTGGGCCGCGGATGCACCGACAGCGCCCCGGCCTGCAACCGGCTGGCGTCCAGCAGGTTGCCGATGATCGCGTTCAGCCGGCCCGCGTGGTCCTCGATGGTCTGCAGCAGCTCGGACCGGTCGTCCGGGTCGAGGCGGATGTCGGTCTGCCGCAGCGTGGAGGCGGCCGCGGTGATCGCCGCCAGCGGGTTGCGCAGGTCGTGGCCGACCGCCGCCAGCAGGCTGGCCCTGAGCTCGTCGATCCGGCCCAGCTCCTCGGCCCGCCGGGCCTGTTCGGCCAGCTGGCGGGTGCGCCACAACCGACCGGCAGTCAGGGCGAGGGACGTGAGCAGGCTACGGTCCTCGCCGACCCGCTCCGGGCCGCTGCAGCTCGAGCGTCAGCTCCTCCCCGGCCGGGGAGGTGAGCAGCACGTCGCCGTCCTGGGGGGTCGCCGGACGCGACCAGCACGCGTCCGGCCTCGGTCAGCGAGACGGCGTGCATCCCGTAGATCGCGCGGGCGTCGGCCAGGGCCAGCTCGACCGACTCCGGCTCGTGCTCGCGGTTGCCCACCTGCGTCAGCCACTCGGCCTGAGCCGGGCCCGCTCGGCCCGTCCGCGCACCCGGGCGCCGACCTCGGTGAAGACGCCCACCAGCACGGCGACGGCCAGGAAGATGACCAGGTCGACCAGTTCGTTCGCGCTCGCCACCAGCAATGTGCCGTAGGGGCGGGTGAAGAAGAAGTTGGCGAGGCCGGCGCTGATCGCCGACGCGGCCAGCGCGGGCAGCACCCCACCGAGGGCCGACGCGGCGACCGACACCAGCACGAACAGCAGCAGGACCGTGTCGAGGCCGAGGCTGTCCCGCATCGGCAGCAGGGCGACCGTGATCAGGGGGGAGGCCAGGACGGCGACGCCGAAGCCGTACAGCTGCCGGCGCCGCGACAGCCTCGTGGCCAGGCCGCTGGTCGGCTCCGCCCCGCTGAGCTGGGTCACGGACGCGAGCTTGCCAGACTCCGGTCCGCGTCGCGACGGGCCGCGTCCGACGGGACGGGGGTGTGCTCGCCTCCGCCCCGGAGGTCGCACCCCCGTCCCGGGAAGAGGTTGGCCCGGTGGGGCGTGCCGGTCGCGGTGCGACGACGGCGTCCGCCGCCGCTCCCGGACGGCCCAGGGCGTACGGCGCCGCCGAACTCAGCTGGTACGGCACGCTGGTGACCATCACGCCGGGCATGGACAGCAGCCGCGACTTCAGCCGCAGGGCGCTCTGGTTGTGCAGAACCTGCTCCCACCAGTGGCCCACGACGTACTCGGGGATGAACACCTGGACGACGTCGCGCGGGCCGACGTGGATCTTCGCGAGGAAGTCCAGCACCGGCTGGGTGAGGTCGCGGAAGGCGGACGCGACGATCGTGAGCGGCACCGGGATGTCGCGCGCGGCCCACTCGTCCACGAGCTTCCGCGTCCGACCTGCGCTGGTGTCCACCCGCAGCGCGGTGATCGTGCTGGGCCGGATCGCCCGGGCGAAGGCGAGCGCCTGCAGGGACGGCTCGTTCAGCTGGCTGATCAGCACGACCGCGTGGATCCGGCTCGGCAGGGTGATCCCGGCCACCCGCGGCGTGAGCTGCCGGGAGACCTCCCGGTAGTGGCTGTTGATCCGCAGCATCATCCACACCAGCAGCGGCATCGCGATCACGACGAGGTAGGCCCCGTGGGTGAACTTGGTGAGCAGCACGATCACCAGCACGACCGCGGTCGCCACCGCGCCGACGGCGTTGACCGCAGCAGAACCGAAGTGGGCCGGCGTCCAGCCGTGCGCGACTGCCTGCCGGCGCCAGTAGACGACCATGCCGACCTGGCTGAGGGTGAACGAGACGAACACCCCGAGGATGTACAGCTGGATCAGCTTGGTCACCGAGCCGTCGAAGGCGACGATCAGGCCGCCCGCCACCGAGGCCAGGATCAGGATGCCGTTGCTGAACACGAGTCGGTCGCCGCGCCGGCCCAGCTGCTTGGGCAGGAACCGGTCCTCGGCAAGCAACGAAGCCAGGATCGGGAAGCCGTTGAAGGCGGTGTTGGCCGCCATCGCCAGGATCAGGACGGTGAAGGCCTGCACGGCGAAGAAGCCCATGCTGTTGTTGCCGAAGACGGCGGCGGACAGCTGGGCGAGCACGGTCCGCTGCACGTAGCCGTCGGGGGTGCCAGTGAGCTCGGCGACGTTCTCCGCGATGCGTACCCCTGACCACGAGGACAGGAACGAGATGCCGAGCATCATCGAGATGCTGAGGGCGGCCATGGCGAGCAGGGTGATCGAGGCGTTGCGGCTCTTCGGCGTCCGGAAGGTGGGGACACCGTTGCTGACCGCCTCGACCCCGGTCAGGGAGGTGCAGCCGGAGGCGAACGCCCGCAGCAGCAGGATCAGCAGCGCCGCCCCCACCGGGCCGCCGTGCTCGAAGCTGAACCCCGCCGACTCCGCCACCGGGGTGTTGCCGTTCAACACCTGCCAGAAGCCGGCACCGAGCATCACGAACACGCTGAGGATGAAGCCGTAGGTGGGGATGGCGAACAGCGTCCCCGACTCGCGGACGCCGCGCAGGTTCATCACGGTGAGCACGACGATGAAGCCGACCCCGAGCGCCACGGAGTAGGGGTGCAGGTCGGGGAAGGCGGAGACCAGGTTCTCCACGCTGGAGGCGATCGAGACCGCCACCGTCATCACGTAGTCGACCAGGAGCGCGGCCGCCGCGATCAGGGACGGGGTGCGCCCGAGGTTGTCCTTGCTGACCGCGTAGGCGCCGCCACCGTCGGGGTAGGCGTAGCAGGTCTGGCGGTAGCTGATCGTGACGAGGGCCAGCAGTCCGACCACGACCATCGCCACCCACGGGGTGAGCAGGACGGCGCTCGCCCCGCCGAGGGCCAGCACGAGCAGGATCTCCTCGGTGGCGTAGGCGTTGGACGAGATCGGGTCGGAGCAGTAGACCGGCAGGGCGAGCCGCTTGGGCAGCAGGGTCTCGTTGAGCTGGGTCGAGCGCATCGGGTCGCCGACGAGCAGGCGCTTGGGCAGCCGGAACGAAGTGGTCACGTCCATCCAGCCAACCCTGACGGCGGGCCCCCGGCCACGTCCTTGACGGTTCCTTGGTGCCGCAGGCGCGAACCTTGATGCGTCCTTGACGCCCTCGCCGACAGAAGCTCCCGAAGTGGCCGTCTGCTTCCCGTTTGATTCCCGGGGTCGGGGAGCCTACGACGACTTCGGGAGCGTTTGTGACAGGGGACCGGGATCGGCGGCCTCTGTGGCTGAGGGGTCCGTCGACCGGCTCGTCCAGGCGTGGCGGGGCATAGGTTGGCGCCATGCGCGCGCTGGTGAAGACGGTCCCCGGGCCGGGCCTGGAGCTGATCGACGTCCCCGAACCCGTCTGCGGCGCCGACCAGGTGAAGCTCCGGGTACTGCGCGCGGGCCTGTGCGGCACCGATCTGCACCTGGAGTCGTGGGACGACTGGGCGGCCGGCACGGTTCGGGCACCGCTGGTGATCGGCCACGAGTTCTACGGTGAAGTGGTCGAGGTGGGGGCGGAGGTCACCGGGATCGGGGTCGGTGACCGGGCGTCCGGCGAGGGCCACATCGTCTGCGGACGCTGCCGCAACTGCCGGGCCGGTCGCCGCCACCAGTGCATCCACACCGTCGGGCTCGGCGTGAACACCGACGGGGCGTTCGCCGACCGGGTGGTGCTGCCCGCGTCCAACGTCTGGCTGCAGCCCGACGCCATCGACGCCGAACTCGGTGCGATCTTCGACCCTCTCGGCAACGCCACCCACACCGCCCTGCAGTGGCCGGTCGTCGGCGAGGACGTGCTGATCACCGGCGCCGGGCCGATCGGGGTGATGGCGGCTGCCATCGTCCGGCATGCCGGCGCCAAGCACGTGGTGGTCACCGACGTGAGCGACTACCGGCTGGGGCTGGCCGCGGCCGCCGGCGCCGACCTGTGCGTGAACGTCGCCCGCACCCGGATCGCGGACGCCCAGCGCGAACTGGCCATGCTCGAGGGGTTCGACATCGGCCTGGAGATGTCCGGCGTGCCGTCCGCGGTCGCCGAGATGCTGGCGAACCTGAACCACGGCGCCAAGGTCGCCATGCTGGGGTTGCCGAAGGACCCGTACCCGATCGACTGGGGCAAGGTGATCACCCACATGATCACCATCAAGGGCATCTACGGACGCGAGATGTTCGAGACCTGGTACCTGATGAGCGCGATGCTGGCCACCTCGCCCACGCTCGCCGATGCCGTCCGCTCGGTGATCACGCACCGGTTCCCGGCCGAGCAGTGGGCCGACGCCTTCGCCGCCGCGCGCTCCGGAGCCTGCGGGAAGGTGATCCTCGACTGGTCCTGACCCACGCGGCGACGTCCAGCCCCCCAGCCCCCGTCCCCACGCCGCCCGGATCCCTATCCCTGTCCCCCGCCACTCAGGCCCGCCCCCCATTGCAGACGCCATCAAGACCGGCAGACGCCACCGGAATTTCGGTGGCGTCTGCCCCTTTCGATGGCATCTGTCGGAGGGAGGCCGGGGACGCGGCGTAGCGTGGCAGGTGGCAACGACAGCGGGAAGAGGGGAACAGAGATGGACGCAGCGGTCCGGGCGGAACTCGCCGCCACCCTTGCCGGGATCCGGGACGCGGGCCTGTACAAGGTCGAGCGCCAGTTGACCAGCCCGCAGGCGGCGCGGGTCGAGACCGTGGGCGGTCCGGTGCTGAACTTCTGCGCCAACAACTACCTGGGCCTGGCCGACCACCCGGAGGTGATCGCCGCCGCCAAGGCCGCGCTCGACGAGTGGGGCTTCGGCATGGCCTCGGTCCGGTTCATCTGCGGTACCCAGACCCTGCACACCCGGCTGGAGCGACGGCTCGAGCGAGTTCCTCGGCACCGAGGACACGATCCTGTTCTCCAGCTGCTACGACGCCAACGGCGGGGTGTTCGAGGCGCTGTTCGGCGAGGATGACGTGATCATCTCCGACGAGCTCAACCACGCATCCCTGATCGACGGCATCAGGTTGTCCAGGGCGCGCCGGTTGCGCTACCGCAACCGCGACCTGGCCGAGCTGGAGGACCGGCTGAAGGAGTGCGCCGGCCGCGCGAAGCGCAAGCTGATCGTGACCGACGGCGTGTTCAGCATGGACGGCTCCTACGCCCCGCTGGAGGGCATCTGCGAGCTTGCCGACGAGTACCGCGCGCTGGTCCTGGTGGACGATTCCCACGCGGTCGGCTTCGTGGGCGAGCACGGTCGGGGAACGCCGGAGCTGTTCGGCGTGGAGGGCGAGGTGGACATCCTCACCGGCACGCTCGGCAAGGCGCTGGGAGGGGCGTCCGGCGGCTACGTGAGTGGGGCGTCGGAGGTGATCGCGCTGTTGCGCCAGCGCGCCCGCCCCTACCTGTTCTCGAACTCCGTCGCCCCGGCGGTGGTGGCCGGCTCCCTGGCTGCGCTCGAGCTGGTGCGCGGGTCCGCGGCGGCCCGGGAGCAGCTGGACGCCAACGCGCAGCTCTTCCGCAGCCTGATGACCGCGGCCGGGTTCGACCTCCTGCCCGGCCGGCACCCGATCGTGCCGGTGATGTTCCCCGGGGAGGACGGCGCCCGCACGGCGGCCGCGATCGCCGACCGGATGCTGGTCGAGGGCGTCTACGTGATCGCGTTCAGCTATCCGGTCGTGCCCAACGACCGGGCGCGGATCCGCGTCCAGCTCTCCGCCGCGCACACCGAGGCCGACGTGCGTGCCTGCGTGCGCGCGTTCACCTCGGCCCGGGACACGGAGGCGGCGGTCTCCGCGACCTGACCGGGAGCTGCGCAACGCTCCCTCCGTCGCCTCCGTCGCCTCCGTCGCCTCCGTCGCCTCCGTCGCCTCCGTCGCCTCCGTCGCCTCGGTCGCTTCGGTCGCCTCCGTCGCCTCTGTCGCGGCGGGGCGAGATGGTCCCCGATCGTCGACGACCGCGATCAAGGACGCCCCGGGGGTGCCCGTCGGTATCGTCGGGCCCTCAGCAATTGCCGAACCCGTGCTAATTGTCGACATTACTCCGACTCCTCTACACTGCTGCCTGAGGGGAGTACTTCCCAAGCCGCCTGCGGTCAGTTCGAGCGTGAGATCGCGTTCCCGTGAGCGCGCCTGATCCAGGCGAAGGAGACCTCGCACCGCCGCCGTGAGAGAGGTTCCCTGTGACCCAACCATTGCTTGAGATCGCCATCGGCTCGCCCGAGCTGTGGGCGATCAGCATTGGAGTCATCCTCGCCCTGTTCGGGCTGGACTTCGTGATCACCCGCAAGCCCCACGCGGTCACCATGAAGGAGGCGATCGGCTGGTCGGCCTTTTACGTGGCCCTGCCAATGGCGTTCGGAGTGTGGATCTGGAGCGCCTTCGGCTCCCAGCGGGGCATCGAGTTCTACGCCGGCTACCTGGTGGAGAAGTCGCTGAGCGTCGACAACCTGTTCGTGTTCATGCTGCTGCTGTCCTCCTTCGCCGTGCCGCGGGAACTCCAGCAGCGGGTGCTGCTGATCGGCGTGGCGGGGGCACTGGTGCTTCGGGGGGTGTTCATCGCCCTCGGTGCGGCGTTGCTGGCGAACTTCACCTGGACCTTCCTGCTGTTCGGGCTGATCCTGCTGGCCACCGCGGTGAAGGTGCTGCGGGACACGATGAACCCGTCCGAGCACGAGATCCACCCCAACGACCTGCCGATCGTGAAGCTGGTGCGCCGCCTCTGGCCGGTGACCGACGGCTACCGCGGCCCCCGGATGAGCGTGACGGAGGGCGGGAAGCGGGCGATCACCCCGCTCGCCCTGGCCACCCTCGCGATCCTGGCCACCGACGTGGTGTTCGCCGTGGACTCGGTGCCCGCCGTGTACGGCATCACCGGTGATCCGTACCTGGTGTTCGTCACCAACGCGTTCGCCCTGCTCGGCCTGCGGGCGCTCTACTTCGTGCTGGAAAGCGCCCTCGGGGCCCTGGTGCACCTGGGCTACGGCCTGGCGGCGATCCTGGCGTTCATCGGCGTCAAGCTGGTGATGCACTGGGCCCACGGCATCTGGAAGTGGGTGCCGGAGGTGGACACCCTGGCGTCCCTCGGCGTGATCGTCGGCATCCTCGCGATCGTGATCACGACCAGCCTGATCGCGACCCGCCGCAGCGGGGCCGTCGAGGTCCCGCTGCCGGACGAGCAGAAGTCCACGCCCTAGCGGGAACCGGCCGGATCCCCCTTCCGCGGACGGAGCGCGGGCTCAGCCGAGTTGGAGGATGCCGAGGGCGATCATCACCAGCAGTGCGACGGCCAGCCCGGCCAGCCCCCACCCCTGCATGCGGGTGCGGCCCTTGCGGGGGGCGAACACGACGATCGCCGTCGCCAGCGCGCCACCGGCCAGACCGCCGAGGTGGCCCTGCCAGGAGATGCCGGGGCCGATGAAGGAGTAGACCAGGTTGAACGCCAGCCAGGTGAAGGCCACCTGCAGGTCGGCCCGCACCTTCAACCCCACCACGACCAGCGCCCCGATCAGGCCGAACACGGCTCCGGACGCGCCGATGGTCTGGCTGGCCGGGTCCGAGAGCCAGACCACCGCGGCCGAGCCGGCCAACGCCGACAGCAGGTAGACCCCGAGGAACCGGACGCGCCCGAGCGCGGCCTCTATCGGCGGGCCGAGGAACCACAGCGAGATCATGTTCATGCCCAGGTGCACGGGCGAGAAGTGGGTGAAGGCGGAGGTGAGCAGCTGCCAGTAGGCGCCGCCGCTGAGTCCGGCCCGCCAGGCCCCGCCCACGGCCGCGCACTGGCTGCCGTCGGTCACGCTCGGGAACCAGCGGCCGGGGTCGACGGCGTCGAGGCACATTCCTCCGGGTTGCAGCGCCAGCAGGTTGGCCAGCGCGTCCGTCTGGCCCCCCGCCACCATGATCAGCCCCCACACCGCCACGTTGATCCCGATCAGCACCAGGCTCGTGGTGGCGGGGTTCGCGCTGCGCACCCCACCGTAGGGCCCCTGGTTCTGCCGGGTCTGCCGGGCTCCGGCCGCCACACAGTCGGGGCACTGGAAACCGACGGCGGCGCTGACCATGCAGTCGCCGCAGATCGGGCGCCCGCAGCGCTGGCAGCGGATGTAGGTGGGACGGTCGGGATGCCGGTAGCAGCCGTACACGGTCGGCGGCGGCTGGCTCATGGGTGCACGATACCCGGCCGGACCAGCGACCCGACCGGCCGCCTCCGGCCCGGTGCACCAGGGGAGGCGGGAGCGGATAATGGGGTCCATGAGCGGGAAACGGGTGGCGCTGGTCCTGGGGTCCGGGGGTGCGCGGGGGTACGCGCACATCGGCGTCACCCAGGTGCTCGCCGAGCGCGGCTACGAGGTGGCGGCGGTGGCGGGGAGCTCGATCGGCGCTGTCGTCGGGGGGCTGCTGGCGGCCGGAAAGCTGGCGGAGTACACCGACTGGGTCGTCTCGCTGTCGCAGCGCGACGTGCTGAGGCTCCTCGACCCCGTGATCACCGGACCGGGCGCGATCCGGATGGAGCGAATCCTGACGCGGATGAGCGAGATCCTCGACGGGGCCCTGATCGAGGACCTGCCGATCCCCTTCACCGCCGTCGCCACCGACATCGGGGCCCGCCGGGAGGTCTGGTTCTCCTCCGGCCCGCTCGACGTGGCGATCCGGGCGTCGGTGGCGATTCCCGGCCTGATCACGCCGATCATGGTGAACGGCCGGCTGCTCGTCGACGGCGGGGTGCTGAACCCCGTCCCGGTGGAACCGGTGATCGGGGCCGACGCCGACTTCACCCTGGCCGTGTCGCTGGCGGGGGCGAAGACGATGGACGTCTCGGTCACGCCGACGCGGGAGAGCTCGGCCCCCCGCCCGGCGAACGAATGGCTGGACCGCTTCGTGAAGGGGGCCGCCGGGGTGTGGGAGAACGACTTCGTCGCCTCGATCCTGGCCCGTATCGGCGCCAGGCCCGACGCCGAGGCCGGCACCCCACCGGCCTTCGACCCGCCCCCGCCGGGGCTGAGCATCACCGACGTCACGGCCATGTCGCTGGACACGATGGGCGCACTGATCAGCCGGTTCCGGCTCGCGGTGCTGCCCCCGGACGTGCTGGTCACCATCCCCGGCGACGCGGCCAGGATGCTGGACTTCCACCGCGCCAACGAGCTGATCGGGTTGGGCCGGGCCCTCACCGAGGAGGCGCTCGACCGGGCGTTCGGCCCGGAACCGGCCGAGCCGGTCGTCCCAAAACCCCCGCCCCCTTCCCGGTAGCGGGCCGGACCGGTCGGGTCAGAGCTGGGTGATCTCCACGCTCACGCCCAGACCCTCGCTCTGGCCGCCGGCGTAGATGCCCTTCAGCGGGGGCACGTCGGCGTAGTCGCGTCCCCTGGCCACGATCACGTGCGCCGCACCCACGGACCGGTCGTTGGTCGGGTCGATCGCCTGCCACTGCCCGTCCCAGTATTCGACCCAGGCATGAGACTCCCCGGTGACCGTCTTGCCCGGGGCAGGCTCCTCGGTGTGCAGGTAGCCGCTCACATAGCGGGCCGGGATCCGGGCGGCGCGCAGCAGCGACAGGGTCGCGTGGGTGAAGTCCTGGCACACCCCGTGCCGGGAGGCCCAGGCCTGGGCCGCCGTCGTCGAGACGTCGGTGATCCCGGGGGTGTAGCTGAGCCGGTCCCGCACCGCGGCGACCGCGAGCGTCCCCGCGTACCACGGGGTCGGGCTGCCGGCCATCTCCGCGACAACCGCTGCCCGGTGGTCGTCGGCGAGGGCGTCGTCGACGTAGCCGGTCGGGGTGAGGAACTCCGAGTACTTGTCCTGCAGGTCGGGGGTGAGGACGGCGTCCCAGGACACCCCGGGGGCCAGCGGTGTCAGGGGCGGGGTGTCCACGGTGCTGACCGCGGTGATCTCCAGGACGTCGTGAGGGCCGTGGACGTCGAACGCCTCCACCTGTGCTCCCCAGTAGTCCTGGTAGGTCTGGATCGACGCGCTCGGGTTCACCGCGAGCGTATGGTTCAGCAGCCACTGGCCACCGACGCTCAGCGGGGTCATCCGGACCTCGTTGAACGATGCGTCGACGACCGCGGCGTAGCGATAGCCGGTGCGATGGACGATCTGCAGGCGGCGCCCGCTCCCGGTGCTCATCAGTGGCTCCACACGATCGTCCCGTGCTGGCGGAAGAAGGCCCGGTTGACCTCCTCGGAGGCGGCCAGCGACGCCTGCCTGGCCTGGTCGATGAACTGCTCGACGTCGTTCGAGGAGGGAACCCGCGCGTATTCGAGCTCGGAGCGGAGCATCCCCACCTCGCGCAACAGCGACCAGCTGTCGCTCACGCCCAGGCGCTGGAGTCCGCGGACCGCCTCCTCCGCGTCGACGGCGCAGGCCCGCATCGAGCGGGGGAAGGTGGCGTCGAGCACGAGGAACCTCCGGGCGTCGGGACCGTTGAGGGGTCGTCCGGTTCGCAGGTACGGGGACAGCGCCCCCGCGGCGCGCAGTGCGGCGGCCGGCCCGGAGGAGGGCCACATCTCGTCGTGGCGGATCGACAGCAGCCGTCCGACCATGTCGATGCGCTCCAGTTCGCGGCCCAGGACCATGAACTGGTAGGCCTCGTCGCGGGGCATCGTCCAGTCGACGACCCCGTTGACGACCAGCAGGTGTTCCAGGACCCGGTGCAGGGCGACGCCCGGGCTGGCCGTGAAGGCGATGCCCCGGCGGAGGGCCAGGTGGGCGGAGTTGAGCGCCTCGAACGTCTCCTGGGAGAGCGAGTCCCGAACCGCGCGGGCGTTGGTGCGGGCAGCGGAGACCGCTCCGGACGATGGTCGAGGACTCGAGTTCGCTGCCCACCACGGCGCGGACGAGGTCATGGGCGGTCTCGACCCCGAGGGAGGGCATCGTGAGGGCGTCGAGCAGCAGTCGCGCAGCCCAGCGGCTCGGGGACCGACCGGTCCTCGACGAGCAGCTGGTGGTGCTCGGTCAGCAGCCGGGCGGTCGCCTCGGCACGTTCGACGTACCGCCCGAGCCAGAAGAAGGACTCCGCGATCCGGCTCAGCATGGCGCCTCGCCCTCAGCGGTCGGCGGCTGCCCGGCGCGTTCGACTGCTGCTGCTGGCGCTGCTGCTGGACCAGCCGGTCCTCGTGGCTGGTGGGGGAGTTGTACCGCTTGGAGAAGTTGGCTGCCACGGCGCTGGAGACCGAGCGTTCGGCCGGTTCCGGCGACACCGACTCAGCGGGCGCGTCATCGAGGGTGCCGTCGTCGATGACCCAGGTGTCCTTCGAACCGCCGCCCTGGCTGGAGTTCACGACGAGACTTCCTTCGGGCAGGGCCACCCGGCTGAGCCCACCCGGAAGGACGAACACGTTGGTCCCGTCGTTGACCGCGAACGGCCGCAGGTCGACGTGCCGGGGGGCGATCTGCCCGTCCTCGACCACCGTGGGAGCAGGTCGAGAAGGTCACCACCGGCTGCGCGATCCAGCCGCGGGGGTTCTCCGATGACGGCGGCCCGGGTCAGGCCGAGCTGCTCATCGGTCGCCCACGGGCCCATCATCAGGCCGTACCCGCCGGACGCGTCGCTGGGCTTGACCACCATGCGGTCGAGCCGGTCGAGCACCCAGGAGCGCTGGTCGGGATCGGAGAGGTCGAAGGTGTCGACGTTGGGCAGGATCGGCTCCTCGTCCAGGTAGTAGCGGATGAACGCCGGGACGTAGGGGTACACCGCCTTGTCGTCGGCCACCCCGTTGCCGATCGCGTTGGCGATGGTGACCCGTCCGGCGCGCGCCGCGTTCACCAGGCCGGGAATGCCCAGGACGCTGTCGGGGAACAGGTGCACCGGGTCGAGGTAGTCGTCGTCGATGCGGCGGTAGATCGACATGGACGGGCTCGGGGCCGGACGTCGTGCGCATCCACACGGTGGAGTCACGGCAGTACAGGTCCCGGCCCTCGACGAGTTCGACGCCCATGTTCGCTGGCCAGGAACGCGTGCTCGTAGTGGGCCGAGTTGTGCACCCCGGGCGTCAGCACCACAACGGTCGGGTCCTTGACGCTCGGCGGCGCTGCGGCCTTGAGCGCGTCGAGCAGCCGTTCGGGATACTCGTTGACCGAGCGCACCCGGTGGTGGGTGAAGACCTCGGGCAGCACGTGGGCCAGGGTGCGGCGGTTCTCCAGGACGTAGGACACCCCGCTGGGATTGCGCAGGTTGTCCTCCAGCACGCGGAAGGCGCCCTCCTCGTCGCGGATCAGGTCGATGCCGGAGACATGGATCCGCACCTTGTTCGGGCTCTCGATCCCCCAGGCCTGGCGGTGGAAGTGCGTGGACGTGGTCACGAGGCGGCGGGGGATGAGCCCGTCCCGGAGGGCGTTCCCGGGTCCGTACACGTCGGAGAGGAAGGCCTCCAGCGCCCGCAGCCGCTGGATCACCCCGGCTTCGATGTGCTTCCACTCCGGCGGGGTGAGCACCCGCGGCACGAGGTCCATCGGCAGGGGGCGTTCGCGCTCACCCAGGGTGAACGTGATGCCGTGCCGGTCGAGGTAGGCGTCGCGCTGGCGGGCCCGCTCGGCCAGCCCCTCGGGGCCGAGGCCGGACAGCGTCTCGAACATCGCCGCGTGCGCGTCCCGGGGAGTGCCGTCGGGCAGGAGCATCTCGTCGAAGGGGACGCCTGTCGTGGCCGTCGGTGCAGAACCGGTGTCCATGGATCCCCTTCCTGGTCCGGATGACCCGGTCCAACCCTAGACATACCGTGTTTCGGCGGCGTTGCGCCCGGCAGGCACCGACCGGTCGAGCTCGCGGCCTCAGGCGGCGACGTCGTGCAGATGGTGGACCAGGTCGTGCAGCAGGTACCGGCCCAGAGTGTCCAGGGTGAACGCGGAGCCGTTGCTGCGGGTTCCCGGACGCGTCCATTCGGTCCCGGTAAGGCCCGCCCAGCCGGCCGCGTTCAGCTCGGCCGCTTCCGCGATTTCCGCGGCCACGACGCCGGGGTCCTGCTCCCCGTAGCGTTCCTCGACCGCGGTCGCGTCCTGGTCCCAGTTGGGGAACACCGGGTTGTCCTGGGTGCGGATCAGTTGCACGCGTCCGGCGAAGACCCGCAGCACGTCGCGGACATGGCAGCCGTACTCCAACGGCGACCACACCGCCGGGGAGGGTCGGCGGCGCGCGTCCGGGTCGGCCAGCACCGCGTCCCACGGCGCGGCGGCGGCCCGGACCAGCTCGGGGAGGTCCTGGGGGTCGATGTCGGCGGCGACGTAGCCGCACTCGGGACAGGCGCGTTCCAGGACGAAGGTCCAGTCCTTCCGGTCGGGCTCGGGTGCCTGCGGTGCCTGCATGGGCTCAGGATAGGCAGCCCGTAGCTGCAGCACCACCGTCCCGGAGTCAAGGTCGAGGGGCTTCGGCCCGGTACCGCCCTTGGCGGCGTCGACCACCAGCATCTTCTCCCGGTCGAGTTCCTCGCGGGTGTGGCGCAACCCCGGGTTGAACAGGCTGAAGAAGTCGCTCAACGCTTCAGCAACTCGGCGAACTCGGCCACTCGGTGCAGGGACACCCCTTCGCGCTGTTCCGCGGCGAGGGTGTGGCCCGACCCGGACGACATCATGAACAGGGGCGCCAGGCCGGGGTCACGGGTGTAGATGTTCACCTGCAGGCCCCGGGTGGGGTCCGCGTAGGGCAGTTCGGTCGCCAGCCGGCCGGTCAGGGGCGCGGTGGCCGCGCGGTTCGGGTCGCTCCAGGTGCGGGCGATGGCCGCCATCGACCCCTCGTCCACCTCCGCCCAGACCGCCCAGACGAACACCTCGGGCTTCCGGCCGCGGACCCGCAACTGGATGTGCCCACGGATGAAATGCCTTGTCCCACTCCGGAAGGGCAGGATGCACACGTCGGGGGTCAGTTCGGCCTCCAGCCGTTCCGCCTCGCTGACCGCCAGCCAGTCGTCCGGGGCCGATGCGCCCAGAACACGGGCCAGACCGCGGTGCACCTGCTGGCACACGTCGCACGGAGCGCTCGACCCGCCGATCACTGTGACCACGACTTCCATCTTCCACCAGCAGGGCGGACCGCGTGCGGGGAAGCAGGAAATGTCACCGGCGGGACGCGGTGCACCGCACGAACCCGGCGGCAGGGGCGCGGCAGCAGGCCGGTCCGGAGCGCGAGCGCCGGAAGCGTGGCCGTCGCCGCAAGCGTTAGGTTGGCGGGCATGCATCTCGGCGTCGACTTCGGAACCACCCGCACCATCGTCGCCCGCGCCGACCGGGGGAATTATCCGGTGGTGGCCTTCGCCGACCCTGACGGCGACAGCCACGACCACTTCCCGTCCGTGGTCTCGCTGTGCGCCGGCCGGCTGGTGTACGGGTTCGAGGCCCTCGCCGCCGCCCGTGACGGCGCGCCGATCCGGCGATCGCTGAAGCGGCTGCTCGGCGAACCCGGCGTGACCGCCGACACCCCGGTCGTGCTCGGTCGGGAGTCCTTCGGCCTGCTGGAGGTGCTCTGCGGCTTCCTCGGCGCGCTGCACACCGCCCTGGGTGAGGCGTCGAACGTCGCCGGGGAATTCCGGGACGCCGAGGCGGTGGACGCGGTGGTGTCGGTGCCCGCCCACGCCCACGGCGCGCAGCGGTTCCTCACCCTGGCAGCGTTCCGGCAGGCGGGCTTCGCCGTGACCGGGCTGGTCAACGAGCCGTCCGCAGCGGGTTTCGAGTACAGCCACCGGCAGGGCCGGACGCTGAGTTCGCGACGCAACCGGGTGCTGGTCTACGACCTGGGCGGGGGCACCTTCGACGCGTCCCTGGTGGAGGTCGCCGGAACCCGGCACGACGTGATCGGCTCGCTCGGGGTGAACCGGCTCGGCGGCGACGACTTCGACGAGGTGCTGGCCGGGCTGGCGCTCGCCGCCTCCGGGCGCCCAACCCTGGACGGGGCGCAGTTCGACCGTCTGCGGGAGGAGTGCCGGGAGGCGAAGGAACGGTTGACCCCGCAATCCCGGCGGATCCTGCTGGAGGTGGCCGGGGAACCGGTCACGGTGACGGTGGAGGACTTCTACCGGGCGGCTGAGGGACTGGTCCAGGCCAGCCTCGACGCGATGGCGCCGCTGGCGTCCGGGCTGCCGGACGAGGTGGACGCGCTCGGCGGCCAGGTGGCCGGGATCTACCTCGTCGGCGGGGGCAGCGGCCTGCCGCTGGTGCCCCGGCTGCTCCGCGAGCGGTTCGGCCGCCGGGTCCACCGTTCACCGTATCCGGCCGCGTCCACCGCGATCGGGCTGGCGATCTCGGCCGACCCCGGCTCGGGGTATTCGCTGACCGACCGGCTGTGGCGCGGCTTCGGGGTGTTCCGGGAACTCGACGGGGGTCGCGCCGTGGGCTTCGACCAACTCCTCGACCGGGAGACCGCGTTGCCCGCGCGCGACGAATTGGTCGTGACCCGCCGCTACCACGCCGCCCACAACGTGGGGTGGTACCGGTTCGTGGAGTACACCGAGGACACCGCCGGCGGCGAGCCGCGCGGCGACCTGGCTCCGTTCGCGGAGGTGCGCTTCCCGTTCGACCAGGCGCTGCAGGGACGCCCGGAACTGGACGGGGTGCCGGTCGAGCGCCGGGCCCGCGGCCCGCTCGTGGAGGAGGCCTACCGGATCGATCCGAACGGCCTCGTCAGCGTCCGGATCACCGATCTCGACACCGGCTACAGCCAGGTCCACGGGCTCGGCGGCTGACCGGTCAGCCCGGCGGCGCCACCGCCGATCGACCCGTGCGGTGCCGGCGGCCGTTCAGCCACAGGCCGAGCGGGGTGTCCCGGACCAGCCAGTGGTAGCTGACCAGGCTGACCGCGAAGGTGCCGACGTTGATCACCAGCAGCTGCAGCGGCAGCACCCCCCAATCCGACACCCATACCTGCAACGCCACCACGATCGGCAGGTGGATCAGGTAGACCCAGTAGGACGCGTCCGCGAGGTAGCGCACCACCACCGAGGGTGCGCTGAAGCGAGCGACGAAGAGCCCGGTCCAGCCGGTGCAGGCGAAGGTGAGGGTGAGCGCGTTCGCGGCGGCGGCGAGCCAGTGCTGGCCCGGGTCGAGGCCCACCGTCCGGTGCACCAGTTCCAGGACGAAGGAAAGGGCGCCTGTGACCAGGCTGGCCACCAGCCACAGGATCCACCAGCGGGCGAAGGCGTCCAGCAGCCCCCTGCGGCCGAACAGCCACCAGCCGAGCGCGAAGCACAACCCGTACAGCGCCACAGCCGGTCCGTCCGGCACGAAGCCCCGATCGGGGGAGGCGAGGACCCCACCCGGGGTGAGCCGCAGCAGCGGCGTCAGGGGCAGGGCGAGGACGACCGGTCCGAGCGGTCGTGCCAGCAGCCGCTCCAGCACCCGGGAGGATGCGGCCCGCAGCCCCCGGCCGCCCGGGGCGCCGGTTCGCCCGGGCACCCGGGCCAGGGCCCAGCGCGCCGCCAGGAACGCCGCGGTCACCAGCAGCAGGTAGTAGAGGAACCACAGGTGCGTGGGCGAGACCGCCGGCCAGACCTCCTCGTTGAGGGCGCCGACGGCCAGGTCCACCAGAGGCAGCCGCGCGATCTCGGGGGGAAGGTCCAGCCAGCCGGTCTTCAACCCGCCCGCGATCCAGGGGAGGTTGATCAGCAGCTTGATCGGGTAGAGCAGCACCACGAGGACCAGGCCGATCCGCAGTCCGCGGTCGCGCAGGTAGGCACGCTCGCCGCGGCGGGCGACGACCAGGGCGCCGAAGAAGCCGGCCAGCAGGAAGAACAGCTGCATCCGGAAGTCGTGCACGTAGTGGGTGAACCCCCACAGGGCCAGGTTGGGCCGGTTCGTTCCCACCCCCCACTGCCCGGGCGGCATCACCCAGGCGAGGGTCGAGTGCAGCACGACGCCGATCAGCAACGCGAACGAGCGCACCGCATCGAGGGCGTGCAGTCGGTCCGCCGACGGTACCTCGGTCACCGAGGGGGGTCGCGGGGACGACGTGCCGGTCATGCCATCGAATGCTAGCCCCGGCCGGGTGTCGCGGCGGACGGTCCGGGTTCACCGGCGCGGACCCCTGGCCGCCGGCCGGGATCACCCGATCAGGGTGACCCCGGCGAGGGCCACCAGGAACCCCTTGCCGGTGGTGGTGTTGCCACAGGTGACGCCGGCCTTGGCGCTGGAGCACACGTAGGGGCCCTTGGCGAGCTTCCTGCCGTACGGCAGCACCGCCAGCTTCTGGCCGTCGTACTTCACCGACGGCAGCTTCGTCCCCTTCCACCAGTCCACGTACAACCCGTTGGTCTGCGGCAGCGACTCCGCACCCCCGCTGCAGAAGAAGTCGGCGGATTCGACCACCGACACCCCGGTCACGTCGATCCCGGCGCCGGGGCACACCTCGTCGGAGGCAGGCACCTGCGAGGAGTCCATGCCACGCGGGAAGTGGCACAGCGCCCAGTCGTCGTGGATGGCGCACCAGATGCGTCCGCTCGGGCTGGCGAAGTGCGCACTGTCGAGGTCGTTGGCGTCGATCGCCCCCTTCCCGTCGGGCAGGGCGAGGGTGCTGGCCGTGGCCGACGGGGAGGCCGACACCGAAGGGCTCGCGGTGGTGGTGGTCGGACTGGGGCGCTCGGTGATCACCGGTCTCGGCGTCCACCCGGGTTGCGGCGCGCAGGCGCCCAGCAGGCAGGCCAGCAGGACCCCGCCGAGGAGTCGTCTCACCATGGGGAAACCTGCCTTCCCTGGGTCCTTCGCGCCAGTCTGCCCGGCCGTCGGGTCGCCCCGCCTGAGAACGGCAGAAGAATTCTTACCGACGCCAATCCGGTCCTGACGCCGGTTCCGCGGGGCGGCGCTGGCCGGGACGCCACGGTTCCTGAGCAGAATGGGGTGTGCACCAGAGCATCCGGGTCGGGCAGGGCGTCCGCAGGGCGCTGGTCCTGGGCAGCGGCGGCACCACCGGGTTGGCCTGGCAGGCCGGGGTGCTCGCCGGACTCGCCGACGCCGGGATCGACCTCGGCGCCGACCTCGTCGTGGGCACCTCCGCCGGGGCACTGCTCGGCGCCCGGCTGGCCGCCGGTGCCACCGTCGCCGAGCTGGCGGGGCAGGTGGGCCTGCTGGGGCGGGACCCGGCGGCAGGGACGGCCGGACTGGCCGGATCCGTCCCGTTGGCTGCCCTCGCCCGGCTCCTGGTGGCCCAGCTCGCCGCGGACCGCCGCCGCGCCCTGGTCCGGCTGGGCGGGCGGGCGCGCCGGGAATCGACGCCGGAGGCCTCCGCGCGCTGGGTCGACCAGGTGGCCGGCGACCTGGCCGGGGTGCCGTGGCCGCCGACGCTGGTGGTCGTGGCTACCGACACCGCCACCGGGGAGCCGGCGTTCCTCAGTGGTGGGGGCCCTGGGGGTCTGGCCACGGCGGTCGCGGCCAGTTGCGCAATGCCCGGGGTGTTCCCCGCGGTGCGCCGGGATGGTCGGGTGCTCTTCGACGGCGGCCTTCGATCGCCGGTGAACCTCGACCTGGCGGCGGGAGCCGCGGTGGTGCTCGCGCTCGCCCCGCTGGACGGGGCGCTGCGCCGGCACCGCCGTCCGGCGGTCCAGGCCGCCCTCCTGCGCCGGGGCGGCACCCGGGTGGTGCTGCTCACCCCCGACACCGCCGGGCGGTGGGCGATCGGCGTGAACGTGTTGGACGCCCGCCGCGCGGTGACCGCCTTCGCCGCCGGGGCAGCGCTGGCGGCCCGGCGTGCTGCGGAGGTGCGGGACGCCTGGTCCTGACCGGGAGTGCGAGGCGGGAGCGGGCCGCGGCCGTTTGGCCGTGGGGTGCCCAGCGGCACCGGCCACCCCATAGGATTCCTGGAACGCCCAGTACGACACAGGAGGTTCGATGTTCCGGAAGATCCTGGTCGCCAACCGGGGCGAGATCGCCGTCCGCGCCTTCCGGGCGGCGACCGAGCTCGGAGCCGGCACGGTGGCGGTGTTCCCCTACGAGGACCGGCACGCCGAATACCGGCTGAAGGCCGACGAGTCCTACGAGATCGGCGAGCGGGGCCACCCCGTCCGCGCCTACCTCGACGTCGCGGGCATCATCGCGGCCGCCCAGCACGCCGGCGCGGACGCCATCTACCCCGGCTACGGCTTCCTCTCGGAGAACCCGGACCTCGCCCAGGCCTGCGTCAACGCGGGGATCAGCTTCATCGGCCCGCGCCAGCAGGTGCTCGAGCTCGCCGGCAACAAGGCCCGGGCGATCGAGGCCGCCCGCGCCGCCGGCCTGCCCACCCTCCGTGGCTCGGCGCCCAGCGACGACGTGGAGACGCTGATCGCGGCGGCGGGTGAGATCGGCTTCCCGGTGTTCGTGAAGGCCGTCAGCGGCGGCGGTGGACGCGGCATGCGTCGGGTCGACGACCCGGAGTTGCTGCCCGCGGCACTGGCCGAGGCGATGCGCGAGGCCAGTTCGGCCTTCGGGGACTCCCGGATGTACCTGGAGGAGGCGGTGATCAGCCCACGGCACATCGAGGTGCAGGTGCTGGCCGACGCCACCGGAGAGGTCATCCACCTCTTCGAGCGGGACTGCTCGGTGCAGCGCCGGCACCAGAAGGTGGTGGAGCTGGCACCGGCCCCCAACCTCGACCCCGGCCTGCGGGACCGGATCTGCGCGGACGCCGTGACCTTCGCCCGGCACATCGACTACCTCAACGCCGGCACTGTGGAGTTCCTGCTCGGCGAGGACGGCCAGTACCGGTTCATCGAGATGAACCCCCGCATCCAGGTCGAGCACACGGTCACCGAGGAGGTGACGAACGTCGACCTGGTCAACTCCCAGATCCGGATCGCGGCGGGCGAGACGCTGGCCGACCTGGGTCTCAGCCAGGACACCGTGCAGGTCCGCGGCGCCGCCCTCCAGTGCCGGATCACCACCGAGGACCCCGCCAACGGGTTCCGTCCCGACACCGGCACGATCTCGGTCTACCGGACCCCCGGCGGCGCCGGGGTCCGGCTCGACGGCGGCGTGGTGTTCGTCGGCTCCTCGGTCAGTGCCCACTTCGACTCGATGCTGGTGAAGCTCACCTGCCGCGGCTCCGACCTGCGCAGCGCCGCCCGCCGGGCCCACCGGGCGCTCACCGAGTTCCGGGTACGCGGCGTGTCCACCAACATCCCGTTCCTCGAGGCGGTCATCTCCGACCCCGACTTCCTGGCCGGACGCGCCACCACGTCGTTCATCGACGAGCGGCCGCACCTGCTGCACTACCACCTTCCCGCCGACCGGGGCACGAAGCTGCTGACCTATCTGGCCGAGGTCAGCGTCAACCGTCCCCACGGCGAGCCGCGCACCCTGCTCCGCCCGCAGGAGAAGCTGCCGGTGCTGCCCAAGGAGGTCGCCAGTGCCCCGCCGCCGTCGGGCTCCCGGCAGCGTCTGGTCGAGGTCGGACCGGCCCGGTGGGCGGCGGAGCTGCGGGCCAGCCGGACCGTGGCGATCACCGACACCACGTTCCGCGACGCCCACCAGTCGCTGCTCGCGACCCGCGTCCGCACCCGCGACCTGCTGCACGTCGCCCCGGTGATCGCCCGCACGCTGCCGCAACTGCTCAGCGTGGAGGCGTGGGGCGGAGCCACCTACGACGTGGCGCTGCGGTTCCTCAAGGAGGACCCGTGGGACCGGCTGGACGCGCTGCACGCGGCCATGCCGAACCTGCCCCTGCAGATGCTGCTCCGCGGCCGCAACACCGTCGGCTACACCCCCTACCCGCTGGCGGTGACCCGGGCGTTCGTGGCCGAGGCGGCTCGTTCGGGCCTCGACATCTTCCGGATCTTCGACGCGCTGAACAACATCGACCAGATCCGTCCGGCGATCGAGGCGGTGCTGGAGACCGACCACGCGGTCGCCGAGGCGGCCCTGTGCTACACGGGCAACATGACCTCCCCGGCCGAGCGGCTGTACACGCTGGACTACTACCTGCGGCTGGCCGAGGAGCTGGTGACGGCCGGCGCCCACGTCCTGGCGATCAAGGACATGGCCGGCCTGCTGCGGGCGCCGGCGGCGGCGAGGCTGGTCACCGAACTGCGCAGCAACTTCGACCTCCCGGTGCACCTGCACACCCACGACACCGCGGGCGGCCAGCTGGGCACGCTGCTGGCCGCGATCGACGCCGGGGTGGACGCCGTGGACGTCGCGGCGGCCTCCATGGCCGGGACGACCTCCCAGGTGTCGATGTCGGCGCTGGTGGCGGCCCTGGCCGACACCGACCGCGACACCGGCCTGAGCCTGGACGCGGTGACCGCGCTGGAGCCGTACTGGGAGGCGGTGCGCAAGCTGTACGCGCCGTTCGAGTCTGGCCTCCCCGGACCGACCGGACGGGTCTACGTCCACGAGATCCCGGGCGGGCAGCTGTCGAACCTGCGGCAGCAGGCGATCGCGCTGGGGCTGGGGGACCGGTTCGAGGCGATCGAGGACATGTACGCGGCCGCCAACCGGATCCTGGGCAACATCGTGAAGGTGACGCCCTCGTCCAAGGTGGTCGGGGACCTCGCCCTGGCCCTGGTCGGACGAAAGGCGGATCCGGCCGACTTCGAGGCGCACCCGGAGCGGTACGACATCCCCGACTCGGTGATCGGGTTCCTCAACGGGGAGCTGGGTGACCCGCCCGGGGGCTGGCCGGAACCGTTCCGGACCCGGGCGCTCGCCGGGCGGGTGGCGAGACCGGTGCTCACCGAGCTGTCCGCCGAGGACGCGGCCGAGCTCGCGGACCGGCCGCGGCGCACCCTGAACCGGTTGCTGTTCCCCGGCCCGCTGCGCGACTACGAGGAGGCGGTGGAGGCCTACTCGGAGCTGACCGCCATGCCGACCCGGGAATTCCTGCACGGCGTGAAGCAGGGCGAGGAGTTCGAGGTACAGCTGGAGCGGGGGAAGTCGCTGCTGCTCGGCATCTCGGCCATCGGCGATGCCGACGACCGTGGCCTGCGCCAGGTGATGTGCACGGTGAACGGCCAGATGAGGGTGGTCGTGGTGCGCGACGAGTCGGTGACCTCCACCGTGGTGGCCGCCGAGCGTGCCGACGCGTCCGTGCCCGGCCAGGTGCCGGCACCGTTCGCGGGCGTGGTCACCCTCGTGGTCGCGGTCGGCGACGAGGTCGCCGCCGGCCAGCAGGTGGCGACGATCGAGGCCATGAAGATGGAGGCGGCGATCACCACCGGGGTGGCCGGCGTGGTCAAGCGCCTGGCGATCGGCCACGCCCAGGCCGTGGAGGGCGGGGACCTGCTGGTCGAGATCGGCTGACCGGGGCCCGGTCCGGCCCCGGAACCGAGCCACTCAGCCCGGGCGGAACGCCGATCCCATGTGGGCGTCGTCGGAGATCGGGATCCGGCCGGCCTTCGCCGCCGCCACCAGCGCGGACCAGTCGGCCTCGGTCTGGTCGGCGTAGAGCCGGGCGAACCGGGCAGCGCCGTCGCCGGCGTGCCTCGCCGTCGCCGACGTAGCCGGCGATCATCGACGCGCCGCTGGTGCGGGCGTGCCCCTTGGCCAGCAGGTGCCCGACGATGCCCGCGTAGTCGCTCAGCGCCCGGCGCGATCGCCGTCCAGCGGGATCGTGCCCTTCATGTTGCGGAACTGGCGCACGTAGTAACTGCGGCCCGCCGATCGTCGTCCAGCCGAGCAGCGGGTCGCTGACCGTCTGCAGCGCCTGCTGGTACTCGACCACGCGCTGGCCCTGGTGGGCGTGCCAGGCCGTCGTCGCCGTGCACGTACCGGGCCAGCACCGACCGCCGGGCCTGCTTCAGCTGCAGGAACAGCACGTCGTCCGGTGTGCTGATCCCTCCAGCAGCGCGACGTAGGCGCGCAGCCCGACGACTGCCGACGCCCGACCACCTTGTGGGCGACGTCGACCGACGGTGTAGCCGCCGACGACCCGGCGCCAGTGCGGGCGCGAGCGTCTGCGAGGTACTCGTCGAGAGCCGTCGGCGATCGCGCTCGTGCTCCTGCGCGGTCCACCGTGGTGATCAGCGGCGGGTCGTCGACGATCCGGCGGCGCCGTCCTGCCTCGTGCGGTGAGCTTGGGCAGCGCGCGGTCGCTGGTGCGCTTGCGGGCGCGCTTCGCGGCGCGCTCGATCTCGCTCGCGCAGGGACTTCTCGGTGACGGTCTCGTGGAGCCGGTTCGACGTCGAGTCGGTTGAAGGAGCGCGTCAGCAGCGGCTGCTCGGCGAGGTAGCCGCACCTCGTCCCGGTACGTCGGCCACGCAGGCACGGACGGCGTCGGCGCACTGCGTCGCTCGGACGAGCCGTTCTCGCCGTCCGGCGACCCAGATGCTCGCGACCAGCCGGCGCAGGTCCCACTCCCAGGCGCCGGGGTGCGCCTCGTCGAAGTCGTTGAGGTCGATGACCAGGTCGCCCTCGGGCGAGGCGTAGAAGCCGAAGTTGCCCAGGTGCGCGTCGCCGCAGACCACGGGCATGATGCCGGTGGACGGCAGCCGGACGCCACGTCCTCGGCCATCACGATCGCGGTGCCGCGCAGGAACCCGTACGGGCGACGTGATCATCCGGGCCACCCGGATGCCGACCAGGTCGGCGACCCGGCCGTCGTGGCTCATCGCGATCAGCGCGATCGGGTCGAACCTGGCCGGGTCGGCCGACCACTCGCCGAACGCCGCGTGCGGGACCGTCGCCCGCAGCGACTCCCCCAGCGCGATGCGTTCGGCCCGGGTGGTCGGGGTCTCGCGGACGGAGCCGAACCCCGACACGTTCGGAAACACCTGGTGGGTCATGGCGGCCTCCTCGGTGCCATTCTTGCGCCGGATCGGCCCGCCGGACAGCCTTCGCCCGAAGGGACGGGCCCGGACGGATCGGCCGGTCGACCGGGACGGGTGCCGCCCGGCCATCCGACAGGTGGGCCGAGGGGCCGGGGCCGGGGCCAGGGTGGGCACCGGTGCGGCACAGTGGGGGGATGAACCGAGCCTGGCCGAGCCCGCCGGTCGCCGCGGTGCCCCTGGTGCTGCGCGGCCGGCGGTTCGACGCGTCCCGCCCGGCGGTGATGGGAATCGTGAACCGCACGCCGGACTCCTTCTACGCCGCCGCCCGCTCCCGCGACCTCGAAGCAGGGCTGGCCGGGGTGGACCGGCTGCTGGCCGAAGGCGCCGACCTGATCGACGTGGGCGGGGTGCGGGCCGGCCAGGCGGGCGAGGCGGTGAGCCCCCGGCAGGAGATCGAGCGGGTGCTGCCGTTCCTGCTGGCGTTGCGGGAGCGGCATCCGGAGGTGATCCTGAGCCTGGACACCTGGCGGGCCGAGGTGGCCTGGGCCTGTGCCGGTGCCGGGATCGACCTGGTCAACGACACCTGGGCGGGCGCAGACCCTGAACTGGTGCAGGTCGCCGCCGACCTGGGGGCGGGCTACGTCGTCTCCCACACCGGCGGGCTGCCACCGCGCACCGACCCGGTCAACGTCAGCTACGGACCGGACCCCGACGGTGTCGTCGAGGACGTGCTGGCCGAGCTGGCCGCGGGCGCCGCCCGGGCAGTGGCGGCCGGGGTCCCGCCGGCGGGCGTGCTGGTGGACCCCACCCTCGATTTCGGCAAGACCACCCGCCACTCGCTGCGGGTGCTGCACGCCACCGGGGCGATCGCCGGACTGGGCTTCCCGGTGCTGCAGGCGCTCAGCCGCAAGGACTTCGTCGGGGAGACGCTCGACCTGCCGGTCGAGGAGCGGTTGTTCGGGACGCTGGCCGCCACCGCGATCGCCGGCTGGCTCGGCACCACCGTGTTCCGGGCCCACGACGTCGCCGCCACCCGCCAGGTGGCCGACCTGGTCGCGTCGGTCCGCGGCGACCGGCCGCCGTCCGTCGCCGTCCGGGGTGAGCCCGCCGCCGGCCTGCCCGGGCCTGCCGGGAGAGGCCGGAACCCGGCGGTGGCGGACGAACCGGAAGCACACAAATGAACCTGGAGTTCAGCTAACATGAACTCATGGTTCATTCCCTCCTCGAGCCCAACGACCTGTTCCGGCTGGAGCAGGCCGGGCTGATCTCCGGCACGTTCCGGCGGCTCGACCCTGCCCGCCAGCAGGCGGTCGCCGCCGCCATCCTCACCGAGGCCCTCGAGCGCGGCCCGTCGCGGGTCCGGCTGAAGGAGACCGCGGGCGTCGCCGGGGTCTCGGTCGGCTCGCTGTACCAGTACTTCGGCAACCGCGAGGGGGTCCTCGACTTCGCCGTCGAGCTGGTCGCGGGCAGCCTGGTCGCGGAACTGCGCGGGTTCGTCCCGGTCCTGGCGGGCCTGCCGCTGCGGGAGGGCCTCGAGGCCTGGCTCACCGGCGGCCTGGCCTGGACACAGCAGCAGGCGGCCGTGATGGGCTTCTTCGTCCGCGGCGCCTACGAGGGCGACCCGAAGCTGGCCGACCGGCTGGTGGCTCCGGTGGCCGCGGTGATGCTGGAGGCGATCTCGACGATGCTCGGCGCCGCGATCCAGCGCGGCGAGGCCAGGGCCGACCTGGACGCGCCGGCGACGGCCCGCGCCGTGCACGCCCTGCTCGCCGCCGTCGCCGACAGCCTGTTGCTCCCCCACCTCGGCCGCTACCTGCTGGTCAGCGACGACCCCTTGCCGTTGGAGCGCACCCTCCAGGCTGCGCTCGACCTCGTCGTCGAAGGGGTCCGGCCGTGACCCTGGCAGCGAAAGGCATCACCAAGAGGTTCGGCGACCTGGTCGCCGTCGCGGGCCTCGACCTGCAGGCCCGCCCGGGCTCGGTGCTGGCCGTCCTGGGGCCCAACGGGGCCGGCAAGACGACCACGCTCGACATGCTCAGCGGGGCGACACGTCCGGATGCGGGCGTGGTCACCTGGGACGGCGAACCGGCCCAACCCGGGCGGTTGCGCCGGCTCGTCGGCGTCGGTCCCCAGGCCGTCCAGACCTGGCCCCGGCTGACCAGCGCCGAGCAGGTGGAGTTCCTCGGCCGGCTGCACGGGCTGGGCCGCGCCGCTGCCGCCGACCGCGCCCGCGTGCTGCTCGACCGGGTGGGCCTCGGGGCGAAGCGGGACGCGCAGGCGCGCACCCTGTCCGGCGGCATGCTCAGGAGGCTGAACATCGCCCTCGCCCTGGTGCCCGACCCGCCGGCGATCGTGCTCGACGAGCCCGAGGCCGGGCTCGACCCGCAGAGCCGGGTGCTCATCCGCGACCTGATCCGCGAGCTGGCCGAGCACCGGGTGCTGATCGTCACCTCCCACGACCTGGCCGAGGTCGAACGGGTCGCCGACCGGATCCTGATCCTCGACCACGGCGCGGGCATCGCCGAAGGCACCCCGCACGAACTCCTCGACCGCTTCGACCTCCCCCGGACGGTCGACTTCAGCACCCGGACGACCGATGCCGGCACCCTGCTCGCCGCGATCCGCGGGGCCGGCGCCGGGGCGACCTCCAGCGGCGAGGTGGTGACGGCGCGGCTGACCGGCGACGGGCCCGGCCTGGCGACCCTGCTGCGGGCCGCCGAGCAGGCCGGGGCCGCGGTGGATGCGGTGCACACCCGGGAGCCCTCCCTGGAGGACGTCTTCCTCCACCTCACCGGACGGGGGTTGCGCTGATGAGGTTGCTCGCGGTCGCAGGCAAGACGCTGCGGGAGCAGGTCCGCAATCCCTGGCTGCCGCTGCTGGCGATCGGGCTCGGCCCCTTCTTCGTCCTGCTGATCTGGGCGTTCTTCCCGTCCGGGGGGTCGACGACGTACCCGGTGGTGGTGGTGAACGCCGACGCTGGGGCGCGGGTCGAGGGGGTCCCGATCCGCTCCGGTGATCGGGCCGTGGCGGGGTTGCGCGCCCTCACCCACGACACCGGCGTGCCGATCCTGGACGTCCGTCAGGTCGCCGACCTCCCTGAGGCCCGGGCCGAGATCGAGGCCCGCCGCGCCGTCGCCTTCGTGGAACTGCCCGCGTCCTTCACCCGGTCCTTGCTGGCGGCCGGCCAGGGAACCGGTTCGGTGCCGGTGCGGTTCGGCGGCGACCTGGGCAGCCCGATCTACCCGGTGGTGGCGATCATGGTCGCCGACGGCCTGGACCGCTTCGCCCGCCAGGAGACCGGGCGGACAGCCCTCCTCGACCTGACCGAAGTGCCGCTGGGGGCGTCCGGGTCACGGACGGAGTTCGAGCTGTACGTCCCCGGCGTGCTGGTGTTCGCGATCGGGCTGATGATCTTCGCCGCGGCGACGGCGCTCGCGCAGGAGACCGAGGCCGGCACGATCAGCAGGCTGGTCCGGGCGCCGATCAGTGCCGCCGGACTGCTGGGCGGGATCACCGTGGTGCAGGTGCTGGTCGGGCTGGCGGCCGGGCTGGTGTCGCTGGGGGCGGCCGTCCTGCTGGGGTTCCGTTCGGCGGGACCGCTCTGGCTGGCCCTCCCGGTCTGGACGCTCACCAGCCTGTCGGTGATCGGGCTCGGGCTGCTGGTGGCTGCGTTCACCCGGTCGGTGGCACAGGCCTTCCTGGTCGCCAACTTCCCGTTCGGGCTGTTCATGTTCCTGTCCGGGACCATGTTCCCGGTCCGCGGTGTTCCGCTGTTCACGCTCGGGGGCCAGGAGGTGAACCTCCTGGACGTGCTGCCGCCGCGGCATGCGGTGAACGCGCTCACGTCGGTGTTCAGCTTCGGCTCGACCTCGATCGGCTACGAACTCGTCATGCTGACCGTGCTGTCGGTCGGCTACTTCCTGCTCGGCGCCTGGGCCTTCCACTCCCGACACCTGCGGGTGGCCCGCTGAACAGGCCTATCCTGCGGGGGTGGACCTGTCCGACCTGCGCAAGAGCTACCGCCGCGGCACCCTCGACGAGACCGACGCCGGCGCCGCACCCCTGGCGCTGTTCCGGCGCTGGTTCGACGAGGCGGTGGCGGCCGGGGTGCCCGAGCCGAGTGCGATGACCGTGGCCACGGTGGGCGCGGACGGGCGTCCGTCCACCCGGGTGGTGCTGCTGAAGGGCGCCGACGAGCGCGGCCTGGTGTTCTACACCAACTACCGCAGCCGCAAGGGCCGCGAACTGGATGCGAACCCGCAGGCGGCGTTCCAGTTCCACTGGGTGGACTCCGAACGCGTGGTGCGGATCGAGGGACGGGTGGAGCGCACCTCCGCCGAGGAGTCCGACTCCTACTTCGCCGCCCGTCCGCTGGACTCGAGGATCGGCGCCTGGGCGTCCCCGCAGAGCGAGGTGATCGCGCATCGCGGAGTGCTGGTCGCGAACGCGGCCAGGGCTTCGGCGGTCCACGGCCTGAACCCGCCGCGGCCCGAACACTGGGGCGGCTACCGGCTGGTCCCCGACAGCTGGGAGTTCTGGCAGGGCCGGCGCAGCCGGCTGCACGATCGGGTGAGGTTCCGGCTGGACGGTGGCAACTGGGTGCGGGAGCGGCTGGCGCCGTAGCGGGGGTCCGTCGTCCCGGGCCGGTCCGGGCCACCTCGCGTGGGCGGGCTGCCGGGCGCGGGACAGCCGTAGCGCCGGGTGGGCCGCCACGCCCACCCCGTGCCCTGGGGCCCGTGACGCTTCACCCGCCGAGGTGGGCGCGGATCCCGGCCGCCAGCTCGGCGACGCCCGGGCCGGCCCGGCGGGGGATGACGTGGGCCGAGGCCGTCGGGGTGTGCACGAACACATGGTCATCGGTCTCGGTCAGCCGGGCGATCGACGCCCACGGGAGGTGAGCCTGCCGCTTGCCGGCGGCCACGTTCAGGCCGTCCTCGTCCAGCCACATCCGCCGGGACGCACCGGTCTGCTCGAGCGCGACCTTCGCCTTCAGCCGGTGGCGCCGGGTGACCAGCCAGTGCGCGACCCGCCCTCGCCGCCATTCCCACCAGCCGACCGCGAGGCCGAGGACGACGACCAGCACCTCGGCCACCGCGGCGAGCAGCGCCTGGCGACCAAGCAGCAGCGGGAGCGTCGAGCTGACGAACCCCGCAAGGTAGGCGGCGCCGCCGAGCAGCCACGCCCCGGCGAGCCGGGTCAGTCGCTGCCGGGACCTCGACTCCTCGGCCTCCTCCGCCTGGAGCGCGGCGTAGGCGGCCACGTCGGCGGGGGTCAGGGTGAACTCGATCACGGCGAGAGGCTACCTGACGGGTCCGCGCCGCCGGCCCGCCGGCCGGAGGGCGCCAGGGCGCGGCAGGGCGCCAAGGTCAGGGCGTCAAGGCCTGGGCGCGAAGGCCTGGGCGCGAAGGCCCAGGGCGTGAAGGCCCGGGCGCGCCAAGGCCAGCGCGCGAAGGTCCAGGGCCGGACCCGGCCCCGCCGCTGCGGGACGCGGTACCCGGTCAGCCGGCGCTGGCCGGCGTCGGCTCGGGCAGCTGGCGCGCGGCGCCCCGGTCGGCCGACAGCGCCATCGACGCGTAGATCTTCAGGGCCGCCGACACCTCGCGTTGCCGGCTCTCCGGCCGCCAGCCGGCCGCGTCCCGGAGCGTCCGCCTGGCACGGAGAACCTCGTCATCAACCAGAAGATTGATCGATCGGTCGGGGATGGAGATCTCGATCACGTCGCCGTCCTCGACCAGGCCGATCGTCCCCGCCGGCCGCCGCCTCGGGGGAGACGTGGCCGATCGACAGGCCCGAGGTGCCGCCGGAGAAGCGGCCGTCGGTGATCAGCGCGCACGCCGTGCCCAGGCCCAGCGCCCTTCAGGTAGGACGTCGGGTAGAGCATCTCCTGCATGCCGGGCCCGCCGCGGGGCCCTCGTAGCGGATGACGACCACGTCGCCGGCTGACGATCCGCTTGCCGAGGATCGCCTCGACGGCCTCCTCCTGCGACTCGCAGACCAGGGCCGGGCCGCGGAAGTGCCAGATGCTCTCGGGCACGCCGGCGGTCTTCACGATGCAGCCGTCGCGGCGCCAGGTTGCCGCGCAGGACGGCGAGGCCGCCGTCGGCGGTGTAGGCGTGCTCGACGTCGCGGATGCAGCCGGCCGCGGCGTCGGTGTCCAGGGTCTCCCAGCGGTTGGTCGTGGAGAACGCCTCGGTGGTGCGCACCCCGCCGGGGGCGGCGTGGAACAGCTCGATCGCGCGTCGGCGCTGGCCGTGCCGCAGCGGATGTCCCAGGTCGTCCAGCCAGGTCGTCCAGGTCGGGGGAGTGCACGGCGTGCACGTCGGTCGTCAGCAGCCCGCCGCGGTGCAGCTCGCCCAGGATCGCGGGGATGCCGCCGGCCCGGTGCACGTCCTCCATGTGGTAGGTCGGCGAGTTGGGCGCGACCTTGCAGAGGCACGGGATCCGGCGCGAGATGCGCGTCGATGTCGTCCATGCGTGAAGTCGACGCTCGGCCTCCTGGGCCGCGGCGAGCAGGTGCAGCACGGTGTTCGTCGAGCCGCCCATGGCGACGTCGAGCGCCATCGCGTTGCTCGAAGGCCGCCCGCGGTGGCGATCGACCGCGGCAGCACGGACGCGTCGTCCTCGCCGTACTAGCGCTGCGCCAGCTCGACCACGAGCGCGGCCGGCGCTCAGAACAGCTCCTTGCGGGCGGTCGCGGTGGCCAGCGTCGAGCCGTTGCCCGGCAGCGCCAGGCCGAGCGCCTCGATCAGGCAGTTCATCGAGTTGGCGGTGAACATGCCCGAGCAGGAGCCGCAGGTCGGGCAGGCGGACTCCTCGATCGTCGCGCAGTTCCTCGTCGGAGACGTTCGGGTCGGCGGACGGCGGTCATCGCGTCGATCAGGTCGAGGCCGGTGTGCACGGTGCCGTCGACGAGCGTCGCCCGGCCGGCCTCCATCGGGCCGCCGCGAGACGAACACGGTCGGGATGTTCAGCCGCAGCGCGGCCATCAGCATGCCCGGGGTGATCTTGTCGCAGTTGGAGATGCAGACCAGCGCGTCGGCGCAGTGCGCGTTGACCATGTACTCCACCGAGTCGGCGATCAGCTCGCGGCTGGGCAGCGAGTAGAGCATGCCGCCGTGGCCCATCGCGATGCCGTCGTCGACGGCGATCGTGTTGAACTCGCGCGCGACGCCGCCGGCCTCGTTGATCGCCTCGGCGACGAGCTCGCCCATGTCGCTTGAGGTGGACGTGGCCGGGCACGAACTGGGTGTAGGAGTTGGCGATGGCGACGATCGGCTTGCCGAAGTCGTCGTCGGCCATGCCGGTGGCGCGCCACAGGGCGCGGGCGCCGGCCATGTTGCGGCCGTGGGTGACGGTGCGGGAGCGCAGCGCGGGCATGGGACCTCGATTCGACGGACTCTCAACCAGCCTAGTCCGCGTGCCATTCCCGGAGAACAGCCCGCCCCCGGGCCGAGACGGCTGCCCGGAGCCGGTGCCCTGCCCCGGAGGTGCGCCCCGGCCCCCTCGCAGCCGGCCAGGCGACGGGCCGGGACGATCCGGCCCAACACCCACCGCCGGGCGGGTTCGGGCTACAGCTCGATCTCGCCGGTGACCACGATCCGGGTCCGGCCCCCGATCCAGATGTCGGTGCCGTCGTCGTCGACGAACACCTCGCCATGGCGTCCCACCGCCGATCCCTGGGTGGCGACATAGCTTTCCGGCACCGCCCCGCGTCCGCGCAGCCACTGGGCGACGGCGGCGTGCAGGCTTCCGGTGACCGGGTCCTCGGTGTCGCCGACGAGGCCCCGAACCTCGTAGGCGTACCGGTCCCCGGCCATGCCGACCAGCCCCAGATAGCCGTGCGCGCCGAGCCGGGACCGGTCCACCCAGGCATGGCGGACGGCGTCCGCGTCGGCCAGCTCGACCATCATCCACGGCGGGCCGTTGTCGCCCCATTCGTGGGCGACCCAGTCGGTCCGCGGAATGCCGAGCGCCTCCTCGACCACGTAGAGGTGTGCCTCGTCCAGCGGTCCGGTGCGGCGGCGGGGGGGAGCGGCGAACCTGAACAGGTCGCCGTCGAACCGCAACCCGACCAGCCCGGCGCCGCACTCCTGCACCAGCGCTCCCGGCACCTGCGGCCGGCCGCCCGCCCCCAACCAGGCCGCCGCGCTGCCCAGGGTCGGGTGGCCGGCGAAGGGGAGTTCCTCGACGGTGGTGAAGATGCGGACGCGGTAGTCGGCCGCGGGTTGGGTGGGGGGCAGCAGGAACGCGGTCTCGGAGAGGTTGGCCCATGCCGCGAACGCCTGCATGGCCGGTTCCTCAAGCCCGACCGCGTCATGGACCACCGCCAGCGGGTTGCCGGTGATCCCCCCGTCGCTGAAGACGTCGAGCTGGGTGTACCTGCGGAGCATGCTGCGAACCTCGCCCCTGGTGGGTCAGGCGCCCAGACCGGTGCCGAGCTTGCGGGCGGTGGCGATCCACTCGTGGTCGAGCGGCACGAGCTTCAGGTGGCCGGCCACTTCGGTGAGCGGCACGAGCTCGGTGTCCTCGCCACGTGCGGCCACCATGACGCCGAACTGGCCCTTCCCGACGGCGTGGGCGGCGGCCGTTCCCAGTCGGGACGCCAGCAGGCGGTCGGTCGCGCACGGGATGCCGCCGCGCTGCACGTAGCCGAGGATGGACACGCGCGACTCCAGTCCGGTCGCGGCCTCGAGCTCGCGGGCCAGCTTGAAGGTGTGCTCCCGCTGCTCGTCCTCGACGTTGGCCAGGTGGGTCCTCGCGGCCCGCACGGCCTCGGGCGTCTTCGCCGCCTTGACCAGCAGTTGGGCGGCCTCGTAGTCCGCGGCGTCCTGGGTGTCCCGAGCCCCCTCGGCCACCGCCACCACGCTGAACGTGCTGCCGTGGTGGAGGCGCTGTTTGATCTTCTCGGCGACCGCATCCACCGAGTAGGGGATCTCGGGCAGCAGGATGATGTCGGCCCCACCGGCGATGCCGGCTCCGAGGGTCAGCCAGCCGGCCCGGTGGCCCATGATCTCGGTGAGGATGATCCGGTGATGGCTGTGGGCGGTGCTGTGCAGCCGGTCGACGGCCTCGGTGGCGATCTCCATGGCGGTGGCGAAGCCGAAGGTCGTGTCGGTGCGCGCGATGTCGTTGTCGATGGTCTTGGGCAGGGTGATCACGTTCAGGCCGGCGTCGGCCAGTCGCAGCGCGTTCTTGGCGGTCCCGCCGCCACCGAGCAGGACCAGTCCGGACAGGCCCTCCTTCTCGTAGTTCTCCACGACGGTGGGACGCATGTCCTTCACCTCGCCGTCGATCACCATCCGGTGCACCTTGTCGCGGCTGGTTCCCAGGATCGTGCCGCCGATGGTGAGGATCCCCGACAGCCGGCTCGGGTCCAGCGGGGTGTACCGGTTCTCGACCAGCCCGCGGATGCCGTCGCGGAAGCCGAGCAGTTCCCAGCCACTGCCGATCGCGGCCTTGCCGAACCCCCGGATCGCCGCGTTCAGGCCGGGACTGTCGCCGCCCGCGGTGAGGATCCCGATTCGCTTCTTCGCCTGCGTCATGCCGTCCCCTTGCCTCGATGGGTTCAGGCTAGTGCGTGCTGAGCGTGGCGGCGACGGGTGGCGGGCAACCGGTGTTTCACTGGTGGCTGTCCACGTCCGACCGGAGGCCCCTGATGCGCCGTCGCACCCTGCTCACCCTGCTGGTACCCCTGCTGGCCGGTCTTGCCGGCTGCGCGACGAGCCCGCTGGGGCCGGTGCCGACCGTGGCACCGTCGCCGGTGGTCACCGCCGCCACCCCAACCCCGACGCCCGCTCCGACGCCCACTCCGACTCCCACCCCGACTCCCACCGCCACGCCCAGCCGGGCCACGATCCTGGAGTTGCGCGGCGACGGGCTGGGGGACCACGCCTTCGGCGCCAGGCAGGCCGACGTCTCCGGGACGCTGAAGGCCGTGCTGGGGGCGCCCGACGAGCGCGTCCAGGGCGTCGTCTGTGAACTCGACGGGGACAGCCCCTGGGCCGAGACGGTCCTGTGGGGTGACTTCTGGGTGGAGTACGACGCCCCGGACTCCTCGAAGAAGTCGCCGCGGACCCTGGCGGCCTGGGGCGTCAGCGTCGACGCCAGGCTGCCCGCGCGGCTGGTGGTGCAGGACGACGTGCCGCTGGATGTCACCTTCGCCCAACTCAAGGCCAGGTACCCCGGGGGCAGGACCAGGGACCTCGGGCTGGGCGACGGCAGCAAGCGGTTCCTGCTGCCGAACGGGATCTTCTTCGTGGGCGCGGGGAGCCGTCCCGACCGGATGCAGGCCGGCGCCTTCGGCCTCTGCGAGTAGCCCGGGAGCGGTTCCCCTTCCGTGCGCCGCGCGCGGGCGGCCCCGGCGGCGGACGGGCGCGGCGGAGGACGGGCCCGGGCGGGCCGCCGCCGCGAGGTCGGGTGTGGGAGCAGGCCTCAGCCGCCGGAACCCCACACCGAGGTGGCCCCGGAGTGGCCGACCACGACCACCACGGCGAGGGCCGCCAGTGCCGACACCACGGTCGCCGCACCGGCGGTGAGCAGCAGCGGACGGCTGTTGCCGCGTCCGGCCAGCACCAGCAGCAGGGACGTGACCGCCAGGGCGATGGTGGGCCAGGGAGCCAGCAGGCCCCAGGTGATGTGCAGGCCGAGCACCCCGGTGCCGGCCTCGGTGCCACCGTTGAGGGCCTCGCCGGTCAGCCGGGCACCGGCCACCGCACCGACGGCGACGAAGGCCCCGATCACCACCAGCGAGCCGTACCGTTTCCGGGCACGCTGCGAGACGGCGATCAGGAGGGCGCCGAGGGCCGCAAGCGGCACGAGCACGACCGCGGCGTGCACCACGAGGGGGTGCAGCGGAAGCCCGAAGAAATCCATGGTCCAGTGTCAGCCATTCCGGCGGGGGCTCACGTGCGCAGTTCCCGTACCAGTTCCCCGTCGGTTCCCTGCTGGAAGCCGATCCCCAGCAGGTAGGAGCGCCACGCGGCGCTTTCCGGACGGGCGACCAGCCGTCCGAAGCCTGCGTCGGTGAACACCTTCGCCCCCCGGTCGTAGAGCCAGGCGCCGATCCGGGAGTCGCGATAGGCGAGCATCACGTAGTCGAGCCGCAGTCGCAGGGTGTCTCCTTCCGGCGTGCCGACCAGGGCTCCGGCCGGCAGGCCGTCCCGGGTGAGGACGAGCGCGAAGTCCCCCGCGGCCGGGGCGCCGAAGCCCGGGTGGAAGGACGCGATGTCCGCGGCGTGGGAGCGCAGGAAGTCGAGCAGGAACGGGGCGTCCGGCGCGATGGGAACCGCGCCCAGGTCCCGGTTGGGCGCGAACTCCTTGCGCAGGAACCAGACGTTCAGCGCTGCCACCGCGGCGTTGGTGACGATGATCGGGATCGACGGCAGCAGGATCCCGTAGCCCACGAACACCAGCGATCCGACCAGCGAGACGATCCGCAGCCGGACCACCGATGTCATCGCCAGCGACGCGACCACCAGGGCGGAGGCGACGTAGCCGACGAGTTCCACCGGGGTCAGTCCCATCCCCCCAGCCTAGGGCTCCCGCCTGCCCCGCGCCGCCCGCCCCGCGCCGCCCGCCCCGTCCCCCGCCCGCCCCGTCCCCGAACGCCACCGAAACCGGCGGACGCCATCGAAATTTCGATGGCGTCCGCCGGTTTCGACGGCGTCTGCGCCGGGGGCGGGGGACGGCGGCTACGGTGGCCTCGTGCCGCCCGCCCGTCCACCACGCGCCCCCGTGCCCGGGGGGCCCGGATCCGTCCGCGCCCGGCTGCGGCTGGCCGCGGTGGTGGTGCTCGGGTTGCTGGTGGCCGGCGCCGCGTTCCTGTGCGTCCGGTTCCTGCTGTTCGCGCCGGCGGCGCTCGGCGGGTTCAGCACGGTGCTGTCGTTGTTCTTCGGTTCGGCTGCCGTGGCCTACGGGCTGCTGGCGCGCGCGGTCGTGCGGCAGTCCCGGGTGGGCCACCTGCTGGCGCTCGGCGGCTGTGGCCTCGGCGCGCTGCTGTCGGTGTCGCCCGGGATGACCTGGCCCGATTGGATGGTCCTGGTGCTCAACCTGGTGGCGATCGCCCTGCTGCTGGCCTGCATCCCGCGGCGCCGGGCGGCCTGAGCCCGCCGGTTCGCGCGCGGGGTCCGGCTGGGCAAGGATGGACGCCATGCTGCTGGATCCCGCCAACCCGTTCGCGGCCGCGTCCGCGCTGCCCTACGAACTGCCCGACTTCGCCGCGATCCGGGACGAGCACTACCAACCCGCGATCGAGGCCGGCATGGCCGAGCAGCTCGCCGAGCTGCAGGCGCTGGCCGCCGATCCCGAGCCGGCCACCGTGGCCAACGTGATCGAGGCCTGGGAAGCGTCGGGACGGACGCTGTCGCGCGCCCTCGGCGCGTTCTGGACCAGGCAGCCGGCCGACACCAACCCGACTCTGGACGCGGTGGAGGCCGCCGTGTCGCCGCAACTGGCCGCGCACGGCGACGCGATCTACCTCGACCCGGACCGCTACGACCGGGTCGCCGCACTGGCCCGGCGCGCCGGGGCCGGCGAGGTGGAGCTCGACCCGGCGTCCGCCTACTGGCTGGAGCGCCGGTTGCTCGCTTTCGAGCGGTCCGGAGTGAACCTGCCCGAGGCCGACCAGGAGCGGCTGCGTGCGCTGAACCACCGGATGGCCGAGCTGCAGTCCGCCTTCGGGCGGGAGGCCCTCGCCGGGCTTGAACGCCGGCGCGGTGCTGGTCACCGACGCCGCCGAGCTCGCCGGTCTGAGCGAGGCCGAGGTGGCCGGGGCCCGGGAGCGGGCGGCCGAGCGGGGCCACCAGGCGGGCTGGCTGATCGAACTGGACAACACCTCCGGCCAGCGGCCCCTGGACGTGTTGAGCAACCGCGGGCTCCGGGAGCAGATCCACCGTGCGGCGGTCACCCGCGGCCTGGGTGGGGACCACGACACCCGGGCGATCGTGGTGGAGCTCGCCCGGCTTCGCGCCGAACGGGCCGCGCTGTTGGGTTTCGCCAACCACGCCGACTACGTGGCCGCCGACGGCTGCGCGCGCAACGGGCGGGCGGTCTGGGACCTGCTGACCCGGCTCGCCCCGGCCGCTGTGGCGAACGCCCGGGCGGAGGCCGCCGAGATGGCCCAGGTGTGGCGACGGATCGAGCCGGACGCACCGCTGGCGGCGTGGGACTGGCAGTACGTCGCCGAACTGGTGCGCACCGAGCGGTACCAGCTGGACGCCTCGCTGCTGCGCCCCTTCCTCGAACTCGAGCGGGTGCTGCACCAGGGCGTGTTCGCGGCCGCCACCGGCCTGTACGGGATCACCTTCGCCGAACGCGACGACCTGGCCGGCTACCACGACGAGGTGCGGGTGTTCGAGGTGCGGGAGGCCGACGGCACTGCGGTCGGGCTGTTCCTGGCCGACTTCTACACCCGCCCGACCAAGCAGGGCGGTGCCTGGATGAACAACCTGGTCGACCAGAACCACCTGCTCGGCCAGCTCCCGGTCGTCACGAACAACGCCAACCTGGTCAAGCCGCCCGCCGGCGAACCCACGCTGATGACCTGGGACGACGTGGTCACCCTCTTCCACGAGTTCGGGCATGCCCTGCACGGGCTGCTCTCCGCCACGCGGTACCCGTCCCAATCGGGCGCACAGACCCCGCGGGACTTCGTCGAATACCCCTCCCAGGTGAACGAGATGTGGGCGCTGGACGCCGACATCCTGCCCCACTTCGCGGTGCACCACGCGACCGGGGAACCGATGCCCGCCGGCTGGGTGGAAACCCTGCGCGGTTCGACCCTGTTCCAGCAGGGGTTCAAGACCACCGAGTACCTCGGGGCGGCGCTGCTCGACCAGGTCTGGCACCGCACCCCGCTGGAGGAGCTGCCCGCGGGGCCGGAGGAGGTGGAGGAGTTCGAACGGGCCGCCCTCGCCTCGGTCGGCCTGGATTACGAGTTGGTGCCGCCGCGGTACCGGTCGACCTACTTCCGGCACACCTTCGAGGGTGGCTACGACGCGGCCTACTACGCCTACCTGTGGTCGGAGGTGCTCGACGCCGACACCGCTGCCCACCTCCGCGCCCACGGCGGGCTGACCCGCGAGAACGGCGAGCGGTTCCGGCGCAGGCTGCTGGCGCGGGGCGGGTCGGTCGACGCGATGGACACCTACCGGGACTACCGCGGTGCCGATCCCGACCTGCGCCACCTGCTGCAGCGCCGCGGCCTGGCCGGATAGCGGCTCGGCGCCGAACCCGGCCCGGTCAGCCGGCGACGCGAACGATCAGGTCCTTCAACGCAGCCACGTCGTTGGGCAGGTCGATCACGTGGCGGGGCAGGTCCTCGATGCCGGCGAACCGGGATGGGCGCTCCGGCTCGCGTCCGACGGCCGCCACGATGGTTGCGGCGAACTTCACCGGCAGGGCGGTCTCGGTGACCACCATGGGGACGCCGGGTTCCACGAACTCCCTCGCGACCTTGACGCCGTCGGCGGTGTGCGGATCGACCAGGACCTCGTCGGCCGCCCACACCCCGGCGATCTGGGCCAGCCGGTCGGCGTGGGTCGAGGAGCCGGACCGGAAGCCGAACCGGTCCTTCAGGCCCGCGAACTCCGGCGTTCCGGACAGGTCGAAGAACCCGTCCCGCGGCAGCCGGACCGCGAACAGGTCCCGGACGCGGGTCGCGTCCCGGCCGAGCAGGTCGAAGACGAACCGCTCGAAGTTGGACGCCTTCGAGATGTCCATCGACGGCGACGAGGTGGCGTGGGTCTCCGCCGCGGACCGGACCCGGTACACGCCGGTACGGAAGAACTCGTCCAGCACGTTGTTCTCGTTGGTGGCCAGGACGAGGGAGCGGATCGGCAGCCCCATCATCCGGGCGACGTGCCCGGCCATGATGTTGCCGAAGTTGCCGGTCGGCACGCTGAACGACACCGCCTGGTCGTCCTCGCTGGTGACCCTCAGCCAGGCGGCCACGTAGTACACGACCTGGGCCACGAGCCGGGCCCAGTTGATCGAGTTGACCGCGCCGAGGGCGTGGCGCTGTTTGAAGGCGAGGTCGGAGGCGACCTCCTTGACCAGGTCCTGACAGTCGTCGAACACGCCGGCGACGGCCACGTTCACGATCGCAGGGTCGTCGAGGCTGAACATCTGCGCCTGCTGGAACGGGGTCATCCGTCCGGCGGGAGTGAGCATCACCACCCGGATGCCGCGGCGCCCGAGCATCGCGTACTCGGCCGCCGAACCGGTGTCGCCGCTGGTGGCGCCGAGAATGTTCAGCGACTGGCCACGGCGGGCGAGTTCGTACTCGAACAGCTGCCCGAGCAGCTGCATCGCGAGGTCCTTGAACGCGGCGGTCGGGCCGTCGGAAAGGTGGGCCAGCCACAGGCCGCCGTCCAGCTCGGTGACCGGGACGATGTCGGCGGTGGCGAAGACGGTGTCGTTGTAGGCCCGCCCGCACAGCGTCCTCAGGTCGCCCGCCGGGAGGTCGTCGGCGAACAGGCCGACCACCGCCGCCGCGAGCGCCGCATAGCCCTCGGTCGTCAGCAGCGTCCGCCAGTGGGCCAGGGTGGCGGCGTCGGCGCGGGGGTAGGCCTCCGGCAGGTACAGCCCGCCGTCGGGTGCCAGGCCTTCGAGCAGGATGTCGGAGAAGCCCGGACGGGAGTCCCCGGGGAGCCCGCGGGTGGACAGGTAGCGCACCCCCGAACCTTATCCGGAGGTGAAGGCTGAACCATTCCCTCAGGTCCGGAGCGCAACACCCCGCAGCGGTTTGCGTTTGCCGGATCCCGGCTTGGATCATGGCGGGGTGTTCGATCCCGCCGCGCGTCCGCTCACCCCGCCGGCCGGTGGCGAACTGACCAGGCAGGCGACCGAGATCCTGACCCAGGCCCAGAACCTGGCTGATCAGTTGCGCACCGAGGCTCAGGCCGAGGCCGATGCCGTGCGCGCCGAAACGGCCCAGAACCGGGAGTTGAGCGACCGGCTGGCGCGCGAGGTCGCCGAGTCCCGCGCGACCGCCGAGCAGGCGATGGCCACCGCGGCCGCCCGGCTGGAGGAGGCCCGGCAGGACGCGGTCATGCTGCTCCAGGATGCGACCGAGCAGTCCGGGCTGATCACCCAGACCGCCGAGCGGACGGCGGCGGAGCTGCTGGCCGGTGCGCGCGCCGAGACCGAACAGCTCGTGCAGGACGGCCGGGTCAAGGCCGCAACCATGGTCAACGCGGCGAAGCGCACCGAGGACGAAGTGCACCGGCGGCTGGACGCCCGGGTGGCGGCGGTGGATGCCGAACTCGGCGAGCGGCGGCAGGCGCTGGAGGCCGAGGAGGCGCAGCGCCGCGAGCAGCTGGCCACTGAACTGGCCGCGCTGCGGACGAACACCGCCCAGGAGCTCGACCGGCGCAGACAGGAGCTGGAGGCCGAGACCGAACGGGTGCACGCCACCCTGGCCGCCGACCGGGAGCGGTTCGAGGCGGAGGAGGCGGCGGAGCGGTCCGCGGCCCAGGCCGAAAGGGAGACGCTGGCGGCCCAGGCCCAGGCCCGGGCCGACGAGCAGATGGCCGCGGCGGCCGCCCACGTGGCCTGGGCCGAGCAGGCCATGGCCGAGTTCCGGGCCAGCGTGGCCGCCGAGGCGGAGGCGGCCCGGCGGCAGCACCACAACGAGCTCGCCGAGCACGCCCGAACGGTGCGGGAGCAGGTGCAGTACGCGTTCACCACGACGTCCCACCGCAACCAGGCTGCGCTCGCCGAGGCGAACGCGGTCGCCGAGGACCTGCAGGCCCGCGCGCGGGCCGTCCTGGAGGCTGCCGAGCGGGACGCGGCGAACACCCGTCAGCAGGCCCAGCAGGAGTCCGACCGGCTGCTGGCGGCGGCCCATTCGGAGGCGCGGGCCCAGATGGAGCGCGCCGAGCGGCGGCTCGCCGAGGCGGAGTCTGGGGCGAAGCTGATCCGCGAGCGGTCGGCGGCGGATCTGGAGAAGTTGCAGCGGGAGACCTTCGAATCCGCCCGCGCCACCCGGGACGAGGCGGTCACCCTGCTCAGCCGGGCCAGGGAGGAGTCGGACGCGATCCGCACCGAGGCTCGTTCGATGCTCGACCGGGCGCGCGCCGAGGTCACCCGGTTGGCCCGCCGCCGCGACGACATCAGTGCCCAGCTCGGGCACCTCTCCGGGGTGATCGAGGCGCTGGCCGTCTCCGAACACCCCTCCGCCACGACCCAGCAAGAGATGGAAGAAGGATCATGACCCAGCAGAACCCAGGCTTCCGTACGGTGATGCGCGGCTACGAGCCGGGTGAGGTCGACCGGACGCTGGCCGACCTGCGCAGGGCGCTGGAGCAGGCCCGCGCCGAGGCGGGGACCGGCTCGGTCGCGGTGACCAAACTCAACTCCCAGGTGGCCCAGCTCGAGGGGCAGGCGAACGGGTACCGCGCCCGGATCGCCGCGCTCGAGCAGGAGCAGAAGGAGACCGCGCACCCGTCCTACACCGACCTGGGCGCCCGGATCGGCAAGATGTTGAAGCTGGCCGAGGAAGAGGCCGCCGAACTGCGCAGGACGGCCAAGGCGGACGCGGAGCGGATGGTCGGCGAGGCGCAGGCCGCCGCCGACCAGGCCCGCACCGCTGCCGACCGCTACGCCGCGGACGTGACCAGCAAGGCCGACGCCGAGGCCACCCACACCCTGGAGGCGGCGAAGCGGCAGTCCGACGAGATCCTGGACTACGCCGACCGCGAGGCGACCGCTCGCCGCGAGGAGGCCGAAGCGGTGTACGAGCACCAGCGGGCCCGCGCCGCCGCCGCCGCTGCCGACTTCGAACGGACCCTTGCCGAGCGTCGGGACAAGTCCGCGGAGGATTTCGCCGTGCAGATGCAGGCCAATGAGCGGGCCATCGAAATGGCCCAGGAGCGCCAGGCGGCGATCGAGGCGGAGGCCGACCGGGCCCTGGCCGAGGCCAGGGCCCAGGCCGACCTCCAGCTGAAGGCGGCCCGGGATGAGGCCGGCCACCTGGTGGACGCCGCCCGACTGTCCGCGGAGAAGATCCGTCGCGAGTCCGAACGCGAGCTCCAGGCGGCCACGTCGCGCCGGGACGCGATCACCGCCCAGCTGACCAACGTGCGGCAGATGCTGGCCACCCTGGGGGGTGCCGCGATCGTGAACCCGCTGGCCGACCCGGAGTTCGAGGAGGTCCCCGCGGAGGCACCCGAGGACATCGAGGAGGCCGAGGACGTCGATGACGCCGAAACCGCCGAGGTCGACGCCGCGGAGGCCCCGGCCGCCGAGGCCGCCGCCGACGCCGACGACGCCGACGACGAGGCGGACGCCGCAGCCGAGGAGGCCGTCGAGCAGGAGGCCCGGCGGTGAAGTTCCGCTACCTGGGGAACTCGGGCCTGAAGGTCTCCGAGATCTGCTTCGGGAACTGGCTGACCCACGGTTCCCAGGTGGAGAACGACACGGCGATCAAATGCGTGCACGCCGCCCTGGCGGCGGGCGTGACCAGCTTCGACACCGCTGACGTCTACGCCAACACCGCGGCGGAGACCGTGCTCGGGGAGGCCTTGAAGGGGGAGCGCCGGGAGTCTCTGGAGATCTTCACCAAGGTGTACTGGCCGACCGGACCGAAGGGGCACAACGACTGCGGCCTGTCCCGCAAGCACATCATGGAGTCGATCGACGGCTCGCTGCGGCGGCTGGGGACCGACTACGTCGACCTCTACCAGGCCCACCGTTACGACCAGGACACCCCGCTGGAAGAGACCATGCAGGCATTCGCCGACGTGGTCCGGGCCGGCAAGGCGCTGTACATCGGGGTCAGCGAGTGGGACGCGAACCAGCTCCGTGAGGCCCACGCGATGGCGAAGCAGCTGGGCATCTCGCTGGTGTCGAACCAGCCGCAGTACTCGATGCTGTGGCGGGTGATCGAGGAGTGGGTGGTGCCCACCTCCGCGGAGCTCGGGATCTCCCAGATCTGTTGGTCGCCGGTCGCCCAGGGGGTCCTCACCGGCAAGTACCTGCCGGGCGAGGCGCCGCCGAAGAACTCCCGGGCCACCGACCCGAAGGGGGGTGCCACCTTCATCCAGCGGCTGATGGCCGACCACGTGCTGGTCGCGGTGCAACGGCTGCGTCCGATCGCCGAGGAACTGGAGCTGACCATGGCCCAGTTGGCGATCGCCTGGGTGCTGCAGAACCCGAATGTGGCCTGCGCGATCATCGGCGCCTCGCGTCCGCGTCAGGTCCGCGAGAACGTGGCGGCGTCCGGGGTGGTGCTCAGCGCCGAGGTGATGTCACGGATCGACGACGTGCTGGGTGACGTGGTGGTGCGCAACCCGATGCTCACCGCCGAGAACGCGCCCAAGGCGCGGCCCTGCTGATCGCCGTTGCCGCCCCGCCGCGCGGTCAGTCGCGGGCGTAGCGGGCCACGAAGTTGTGCAGCACCCGGTGCTGCACGCCGTTCACCGGGCTGCCGTAGGCCATCGCGATCAGCTCGTCCAGCTCGGCCGGGTCGAAGTAGCCGGCGTGCTGGTAGATCCGCATCCGGGCGGCGAGGTCGTCGGCGTCCAGCTCCGGGTGGAACTGGGTGACGTACACGTTTGAACCCACCCGGTACATCTGGACCGGGCATTCCGACCCGGTGGCCAGCAGGGTCACTCCCGGCGGCTCGCCCGTGGCGGCCTCCTTGTGGCCGACGAAGGCGTGGAAGCTCGGCCCGGTCCCGGCGAGCAGCGCGTCCTCGAGGCCGGCCCCGGTGAGGGTGATCTCGGTGGCGCCCACCGGCTCGCTGTGGGTGCGGTCCACGGTGCCGCCCAGGTGGGTGGTGACGGTGCCGACGCCGTAACACATGCCGAGGAAGGGGTAGTCGGTGTCGACGATCCGGTCGACCACCGCGGCGAGGTCGGCCTCGACCCGCAGCTGGAGTGCCGTCTTCTGCGCGTCGGAGATGTTGAACGAACTGCCGCCCAGCAACACCCCGGAGAAGTCCCTCAGGTCGAGCGGGGGCAGCGGCTCGGACTCCACCCGGAGATGAACCAGCTGGTCGGAATCCAGGCCGGTGTGCCGCAACACCGAGCGGTACTCCGCGGCGGCGGCCTCGTTGTGGTCGCGGGAGGCAAGGAGCAGGAAGGGCAGCACGAGCACAGGGTAGCGAGGTGGGGCGGACAGCGCCCAGGGGTCCTCAGGCGAGCAGCCGGGCCTTCTCGGCGTCGGGCAGGAAGGACGCCTCGATGCTGTGGGCGGCCAGGGTGGCGAGCTGGGCGTCGGTGAGGGCGAACTCCTCGGTGACGGCGGCCAGGTTGTCGTCGAGGTAGCCGCCGAAGTAGGCCGGGTCGTCGGAGTTGACCGTCACCACCAGCCCGGCCTCCAGCATCCTGGGGAGGGGATGGGCGGCCAGGTCGGGCACGGCGCGCAGCCGGACGTTGGACAGCGGACAGGTCGTCAACGGGATCCGGTGCTCGGCCAGGTGCGCGACCAGCGCGGGGTCCTCCATCGCCCTGATGCCGTGGTCGATCCGCTCGACCCTCAGCTCCCGCAGCACCTCCCACACGTAGCGGGCGTCCCCCTCTTCGCCGGCGTGCGCGACGGTGTGCAGGCCGTCGGCCCGGGCCCGACTCCACAGGTCGGCGAACGGTGCCGCCGGGAAGCCCACCTCCGAGGAGCACAGGCCCACCCCGAGCAGCTCCACCCCCGACGCCAGCGCCGCGGTGTAGGCGCCCGCGGCGTCCGCTGCGCTCAGGTGCCTCAGGAACGTGACGATCAGGCCGGTACTGACCCCGTGGTCTGCCACGGAGCGGGACAGGGCGTCGGCCACCCCGGCCAGCACCACGGGGGCCGGGACGCCGCGGGCAAGGTGCGCCTGCAGGTCCAGCGACACCTCGGCCCGCACCACGCCGGACCGCGCGGCCCGGGCCAGGTAGGCATCGGTCAGTTCCGAGAAGTCGTCCTCGGTGCGTAGCACCGCCATGTTGGCGTAGTACAGGTCCAGGAAGTCCTGCAGGCAGCCGTAGTCGTAACGGGCGCGCAGGTGGTCGGGGTCGCGCCACGGCAGCGTCACCCGGTTCCGCTCGGCCAGTTCGAACGCGAACTCGGGCTCGAGAGTGCCCTCCAGGTGCAGGTGCAGTTCGGCGAACGGTGGCATCGGGGCTCCCTTCCGGTCAGCGATGCTAACCGGTCCGGCCACTCGGCGGGGGCGTCGGCGGCACCCGGCCGGGGTCGCGGGCGGGCCGCGGCGGGGGCTCAGCCAAGGCGGGCCTCCGGATTGTTCGCCACCGCAACCCGCACCTGTTCGGTGTGGCGCTCCGACATCTCCGGCAGCCGCCCGACGGTGAAGAAGGCGGCTTCGGAGGCTTCGCCGTCGGCCGGGTAGGGCTCCCCGCCCAGCCAGCGGCAGCGGAACACATGATCGATGTACTGGGACTGGTCGCCGTTGGAGTAGGTGATCACCTCGGTGACCGTCAGCCAGACCAGCCGCTCCACCTCCGCCACCACGCCGGCCTCCTCCGCCACCTCGCGGATTGCGGCCAGGTGCGGCTGCTCCCCGGGGTCGACGATGCCGGCGACCGGAGTCCACGCCCCGTTGTCGGCGCGCCGGACGAGCAGTACCTCGGCCCCGTCCGTCCCGTCCCGCAGAACCACCGCGGTCGCGCCGGAAAGCCACAGCCGGGTACTTCCGACCTTGTCCCGTAGCGCGAGGATGAACTCAGGAGTGGGCATCCCCGCACGATACGCCGTTGCCGGGTGTGCGCGGGGCCGGCCGCACCGCCGTCACAGCAACGATGGCCGGCCCGGAGTTCTCCGGACCGGCCATCGTTTGCCAGATCCCGGCCGTTGGCCGGGCGGACGTCCTGCAGGGCTGCCGCCGAATGGTGAGGACTCCCACGTTCATCGGGTTGAGCGGCGGACCGCAGATGCCAGTCATGCAAGGCCTGCTGCTCCACTACCGATGTACGGTGTTGTCTTCGCTGCATTCTCCCCCGATCCTGCATGGCATCGGCGGCCTCCCCAAAGGGCATCCTCTCCCCCTTGTGATATTTCAACCTTAGGGCCTCCCGGGGGTGAGTTCCTCCATTCGGGCAGGCGTAGAAATGCGCATTCCTGGCCCGTCTGGCGCAGGCCCGTGGCCGGGTGGACCCGGGCGCCTGCGCCTGCGACGGCCCGGGTCGTGGGCGGCGACGTCCGCGGCCGGTTCAGACCAGGTAATTCCCGATCCGGACCAGATCGGCGGCGTCCAGAACCAGGTCGGCCGCCTTCGCCGAGTCAGTGATCGACGCCGGCCGGGACGCCCCGGGGATCGGAATCACCACCGAGGCCAGGGAGAGCTCCCAGGCCAGCACCACCTGGTACGGGCTCACTTCGCGGGCGAGCGCGATCTCGGACATGACGCTCTGGCCGGCCCCCACCTGGCTGGCGTGGGCCATGCCGCCCAGGGGGCTCCAGGGGAGGAAGGCCAGCGCCAGCGACTCGCAGTGCTCGAGTTCGGCGAGGCCGTCGGTGTGGCGGGGGCTGAACTCGTTCTGCACCGACACCAACTGATCGCCGAGGATCGACCTCGCCTCGTCGATCTGGGCGACCGTGACGTTGCAGATCCCGGCCCGTTCGATCACGCCGTCCGCCAGCAGGTCGGCCAGGGCGCCGATCGAATCGGCGAACGGCACCCGTCGGGTCGGGCCGACTGAACTGGTAAAGCCCGATGGCGTCCACCCCGAGCCGGGTGGCGGACGCCCTGGCGGCCTCCTTGAGGTGCGCCGGGTCACCGTTCTGCCTCCACCGGCCACCGCCGGGACGGAGGTGGCCGCCCTTGGTGGCGACCAGGACGTTGCTGGTGTCCGCGCCGTAGGCGGCCAGCGCCTCCGCGAGAAGGGTCTCCCCGTGGCCGACCTCGCCAGGGTCGAGGCAGTAGGCGTCCGCGGTGTCGATCAGGGTGACTCCGGCGTCGAGCGCGGCGTGGATGGTGGCGATCGCCTGGGCGCGGTCCGGCCGCCCCTCGACGGACAACGGCATCGCGCCCAGCCCGATGGCGCTCACCTGACGGTGCCCGATGATCCGATTCTGCACGTGTTCCTCCTCGCCACTGGTGACCCTACGGTACGGCCAACGCCGGCGGTGCGACGGTGGGCGGGTCGAATCGGTCCGCTACCGGGGCAGGGACGAAAGGGTCGGGGTTCCCCGATCAGGCGGCGCAGGCGCCAGCCAGCTGCCGGCCCCAGCGGGTGGCGCGGCCGAGTTCACCGTCGGCGAGTGGCCCTTCCATCCCGGTCACCCAGAACGAGGGTCCGGCGGTCGCCGTCGCGCCACGGTCCCCCAGGGCAGCCGCGGCGGCCCGCGCAGCCGTCCCGAGTTGGATCTGGTGGTGGATCGAGGTGTCGAAGGTGGCCACTGCCAACCCGTCGGGCAACGCCACGTTCTCGATCCACTCCCGGACCCCGACCGGTGCGGTCGGGGCGCCGGCGCCGAGGGCGTCGGCACGGGTGTCCACGTTCGGCAGGCTGAGGGTGTGGGTGGGGGCGCCGACCACCAGCAGGTCGACCTCCGGCGGTAGGACCACGGGCGCCTCGGAGGCGTGCACGACCCTGACCCGGTCGCGTCCGCGCACCTCGGCGATCCCGGACGCGACCGCTTCGGCGATGCTGAGGGTATTGCCGAACAGCGACTCGGTGACGATCAGGGCGGTCATGGTGGGTCCACCCTAGGGGCGGACGACGCGTCGCCCGGCAGTGATCAGAACGGGAACCACGTGAAGCCGAAAGCGTCAGAAGGAGAGGTTAGGCTAACCTAATACGCACCGAACCGGCACTGCCCGGAATTACGGCGGCACTGCCCAGGACCCAGGAGGAGCCATGGCGACGACATCCCATCCGGCATCAGGCAGGATTCGCACCCTAGGGCTGGTCAGCATCATCATCGGTCTGCTCATGGTGGTCGCCGGTGGGGTGACCTGGGGCATGGTGAGCACCAAGCTGGCCGCGGAGAACATCACGGTCGCGGGCGACGCCCCGATGTTCGCCGGCGCCAAGGTGACCGGACCGCTCGAGGCTTACGTGCAGGCGGACGTCATCTCCCGCCACGCGCTGGAGGCCACGGCCGGCAAGACCTACGCCGAACTCGACCGGGAGGACCCGCTGCGCGCCACCGCGATGAACGCGTCCTTCCTGCGGGCGTCCCTGTTCACCTCGGTGATCGCGTTCGGTGTCGCCCTGTTCGCGATCGGCGTCGGCCTGGTGGCCGTCCTGCTCGGCTGGGCGCTGCGCCTGGGTGCCGTCCCGGCGGTCGCCACGGTGCCTGCCGAGAAGTCCTGACCACGAACCGCTGCCGGTAGCGGCTCAACCGGCGCGTCCACGGGCGCACCGGCCGGCGGTGCCGCTGACCCTAGGCCTCGAAGACCTCGGCCACCGGCGCGTTCTTCCGCACCGACTCGATGCCCGCCCTGGCGTTCGCCCTGGAGGCGTAGCCCTCGCCGCCGGTGGCGATGATCTGTCCGTTGGAGGCCTTCAGCCGCCAGCGGTACTCCCCCTTCGCATCGGCGTACAGCTCGAACCTCGCTGCCATGTCACCCTCCGGTCAGGGCGGACTCCGGTGTCCGCCCAGGAGAAGGCTACGGCCCGGGCGGGTGCCTGGAGGTGCGCGGCCGGGATCGTCAGGCGAGCTGGAGCCAGGCCGCGGTGTCGGCGGGCAGGGAACCGTCGGCGAGGTCCCCGCTGGCCAGCAGCACGGTCGCGCCCGGCGGCAGTGGCAGCGGCTCGTCGGCGAAGTTCACCCAGCAGCCGAAACCGGGCTCCCGGGCGAACGCGAGCGCGTCCGGACCCGCGTCCACCCAGTCGAGCCGGCCGTCTCCCAGAGCCGGGTGCCTCCTTCGGATCGCCAGTGCCTGCCGGTACAGGGTGAGGGCGGACCCGGGGTCGCCGTCCTCCGCCTCGACGCTGCTCGAGCCCCAGTCCGCCGGCTGCGGCAGCCAGGGTGCGCCGCCACCGTCGGGTCCGAACCCGAAGCTGGCGCCCCCGACGGTCCACGGCAGCGGCACCCGGCAGCCGTCGCGTCCGACGTCCCTTCCGCCCGTGCCCGCGACGATCGGGTCCTGTCGGGCCTCCAGCGGGATGTCCTCGACCTCGGGCAGGCCCAGTTCCTCGCCGGCGTAGACGTAGGCCCCGCCGGGCAGGGCCAGGCTGAGCAGGGCGGCGGCGCGCGCCCGCCGGCGTCCCCGCCCCTCGTCCCGGGGCAGCCCCAGGTATTTCTGCAGGTGCGGGAAGCCGTGTTCCACGAGTTCCTGGGGGCGGGCGTAGCGCGAAACGGGCCGGCACACGTCGTGGTTGCCGAGCACCCAGGTGGCCGGGGCGGCGACCGTGGCGTGGGCGGCGAGGGTGGAGTCGATCACCCGACGCAGGTCGGCGGCCAGCCAGGGCGCCTGGAGGAAGTTGAAGTTGAACGCCGTGTGCAGCTCGTCGGGCCGCAGGTAGGCGGTGAGCCGGTGGTCCCGGCCCACCCAGATCTCCCCGCAGTAGGCCCTCGGTTCGGGATAGGAGTCGGCCAGCCGGCGCCAGGTCCGGAAGACATCGTGGACGCCGGGCTGGTCCCAGTGTGGGTGCTCGACGCCGTCGGGGGTGTCGTCGGGAAGCGGGAAGGTGAGGTCTCCCAGGTCGCGCAGGTCGGCGTCCTTGACCAGCCCGTGGGCCACGTCGATCCGGAAGCCGTCCACGCCGCGGTCGAACCAGAACCGCAGCGTCTGGAGGAACTCCTCGGCCACGTCGGGGTGGTTCCAGTTCACGTCGGGCTGCTCGGGGGCGAACAGCCGCAGGTACCACTGGCCGGGGCGTCCGCCGGGCTCGGTGACCCGCGTCCAGGCCGGGCCGCCGAACTCGCTGCGCCAGTCGTTCGGAGGCTGCTCGCCGCCGGGCCCGCGGCCGTCGCGGAAGATGTAGCGGTCGCGCTCGGGCGAGCCCGGGCCGGCGGCCAGCGCGTCGATGAACCAGCGGTGCCGGTCGGAGGTGTGGTTGGGGACGATGTCGAGGATCACCCGGAGGCCGTGGCCGTGCGCCTCGGCGATCAGCGCCTCGGCGTCGGCCATGGTGCCGAAGACCGGCTCGATCGACCGGTAGTCGGAGACGTCGTAGCCGGCGTCCTTCATCGGGGACGGGTACCAGGGGTTGATCCAGATCGCGTCGATGCCCAGCCCCGCCAGGTAGCCCAGCCGGGAACGGATGCCGTTGATGTCACCCACCCCGTCGCCGTTGCTGTCGACGAAACTGCGCGGGTAGATCTGGTAAACCACGGCGTGCCGCCACCAGTCGCGGTCGGCAGCGATCGAGGCGGGAGAAGACATCGGACCACTTCCTTGCCGGTAGAGTGGAGTCTGTACCGGTAAAGATAGCCGGGCGCGTGGAACGGACGCAAGCCGGAGGGAGAGGGCCGATGGCCAGGGTCACGCTGCAGTCGATCGCCGACCGCGTCGGGGTCAGCCGGATGACGGTGTCGAACGCGTTCTCCCGCCCCGACCAGCTGTCCCGGGCGTTGCGCGAGCGCATCCTGGCCATCGCCGAAGAACTCGGCTACGTCGGGCCCGACCCGTCCGCCCGTTCGCTCGCGACCGGGACCACCGGAACCATCGGTGTGCTGTGGGCGAAGCAACTGAGCGCCGCTCTTGCCGACGAGGTGTCGGCGAGGTTCCTCGGCGCGGTGGCCGACGAGCTCGCCCCCGGTGGCCTCGCGCTCACCCTGCTGCCGGCCTACGCCGACGGCCCGGTCGTCCCGGCCCGGGACGTGGCGATGGACGGGGCGATCGCGTTCTCCTGCGACCCCGACCTGGCGGCCCTGGACTGGCTGCGGCGCCGCCACCTCCCGCTGGTGTACGTGGACATGGATCCACCGCGGGGCGAGGTGGCGATCACCATCGACGACCGGGGCGGGGCGAGGGCGGCGGCCCGGCACGTCGTGGAATTGGGCCGCCGACGGGTGGCCCTGCTCACCTCGGGGCTGGGTGCCCGACCCGGCATCGTCCCGGGGCCGCTGGCGGCGGCGAGCCACGACCGGCTGGCCGCACGGCACCGGGTGATCGCCGAGCGCCACGCCGGCTGGCTGGACGGGCTCGGGGCGGCGGGGATCGAGCCGCTGGTGGTGAACCAGCCCGACACCCACGGTGACGCCCGGGAGGCTGCGCGGCTGGTGCTCTCCGCCCGTCCGCGGCCGGACGCCGTGCTCTGCCTGACCGATGGGCTCGCCCAGGCGGTGCTCGCCGTCGCCGCCGATGCGGGCCTGGCCGTGCCGGAGGACCTCGCCGTGGTCGGCTTCGACGACCATCCGCTCGCGCTACGGACCCGGCCGACCCTCACCACCGTGCGCCAGGACGCCGAGGGCAAGGGGAGGGTCGCCGCCCGGGCGCTGCTGCAACTGGTCGCAGGCCGCGCGGACGCCTCCCTGTCGCGCCCGCGCAGCCTGCGTCTGCCGGTGCGGCTCGTGGTGCGGGAAAGCACCACGAGCCGCACCGGTTGAGCCGATTGCCGCGCCGTCGCTCGAGGCGACGGGGCTGATCGGCGGAGGCCTGCCGGCGGACGGTCCGGCAGGCCCCGGTCACGGTCAACGGGGACGGCCGAAGTCCTGGGTCCAGTACGAACCGTAGGCGCCGCCGGTGACCCAGCCGACGCCCAGTTCGGTGTAGCTGGCCTTCATGATGTTGCGGCAGTGGCCGGGGCTCTTCAACCAGGCCTTCGTCACCGAGGCGGGGGTACGGAAGCCGGCGGCGATGTTCTCACCGGCATAGCGGTAGAGGTAGCCCGCGCCCTTGATCCGGTCGAACGGGGAGTCGCCGTTCCGCGAGGTGTGGCTGAAGAAGTCCTGCTGCGACATGTCGGCGCTGTGCTCGGCTGCGACCCGGGCCAGTTTGGCATCGGCCCGGAGCGCCGGCACGGCCTTGTAGGTCTTCGAGCCGCAGGAACGCTTCGTCGCCCGGGCCTTGTTGACCAGGCGCAGCACCTCGTCCTCGACCGTGCGCACCCGGTAGCTCGCGCCCGTCGCGGTGCCGGCGGCCGTGGTCACCGTCAGCGTGTGGGTGCCCACCGGCAGGACGGGGGTGACGACACTGAGCTGGCCGCTGGAGCCGGCCACGAACGACAACACCGGGACGCCCCCGATGGCGACCGAGGTGGCGCCGGTGAGGTTCCTCCCGCTGACGGTCACCACGGCCCCACCGCTGACGGCGCCGTTGGCAGGCGAAACCGACGACAGCGAGGCCACGGGACCGGGCTCGCCGGCGTCGGCAAGAGCCGCGGCCGGGCAGGCCAGGGTCGACGCCACAGCAATGGTCACGAAGATGAGCGCACGGGTGCGCAGGGTACGGCAGGTCTGCATGGCGGTGCATCCTTAAGGGGTGTGTTTAGTTCTCCGTCGCGAAGCGGCGGGTACCCTCCCGTACGCCGGCAACTCTGTCGGAGACGCCCGCGTGGGTACAAGTACCCATAAGGGGACGCCGGGCACCGGCTTGCTGATCCCCAACCGAGACGTGGTCCAGGGTCATTCGCGCCCCGCTCCCCGAGGGGCATGATGGTCCGGTGACCAGATCCGCAGCCGGCACCCCGGTGTCCCCAGTCCCGGACCTGCCGGTGGCCAACGCGAACTTCGTCACCGACCGGCTCGCCGTCGGTGGCGACCTGTCCCCGACCTTCGCCCGCGCCCGCGTGCAGCTGGACGAGCTCGTCGCCGCGGGCGTCACCCACATCGTCGACCTGCGCCAGGAGTGGAGCGACGAGTTGCTGGTGAGCAACTGGGCGCCGCAGGTGCGCTACCTGCAACACCGCGTTGCCGACGCCGGCCAGAAGATCGGGCCGGACTGGTTCACCGAGCTGGTGGACTGGGTTCAGGCGGCGCTGGCCGACCCGGCGGCCAAGGTGCTCGTGCACTGTCACATGGGCGTGAACCGGGCGCCCTCGGCGGTGTTCGCCGTGCTGCTGGCGCAGGGCGTCGGCCTGCGTCCGGCCCTGGACGCCATCCGGAGGGCTCGCCCCGTCGCGGTGATCGACTACGCGTCCAGCGCGCTGGACTGGCACCTGGCCCGCACCGGCGCGGACTCACGGCAGCGGCGCAACGCCCGCCGCACCCTGTCCCGCTGGCGCAGCGCCAACCACCTCGACCTGCACCAGGTGATCCGGGCCATCCGGGACACCGAGACCCCGGGTTGCCGGTGGCTCGTCCATCTGGGTCCTGACGACCCGGCAGCGCTCGCCGCCGTCCTGGAGCAGCCCGGGGACGTCGCCGTCGGACTGGCCATGGACCGCATACCCGAGGAGCTGGGCCAGCTCGACGAGGTGTTGTTCCTCACCGTGGAGGGGCTGGTCGGCCGCGCGCTGGTGGTGGGTCCAATGGAGGCCGCCGAGCCCCACAGCCTGCTGCTGCCGGTGCTGGTCACCAACCTGTTCGAGCCGGTTCCCCTGACCCTTCCCGCCGGGGTGGCCGGCTGGCTGGCCGACGGCACCAACCCGCGGCTGCTGGGCGCCGAGGAGTTCCGCGCGCTCGCGGTGCAGGACTGATCCGCAGGCTAGAGCTGCACCTTCTCGCCGAATTCGGCGGCGCGGGCGTTCAGGCCCAGCTGTGCCTGCACCTCGCGGGCCAGCGCCGCCGAGGACTCGGGCGTCCCGTGGGTGGTGAAGACCCGGGACGGGGCCGGCGACAGGGCAGCGAGCCAGTCCAGCAGCTCGGACGCGTCGGCGTGCACGGAGAACTCGTCGTCCTGGAGGATCTCAGCCCGCACCGGCACCTGGCGTCCGTGCATCTTGACCTGCTGCGCGCCCTCGAGCAGGGAGCGTCCCCGCGTGCCCTCGGCCTGGTACCCGGCCAGGACGATCGCGTTGCGGCTGTCCGGCAGCAGGTGCTCCAGGTGGTGCAGCACCCGCCCGCCGGTGGCCATCCCCGAGGAGCTGATGATCACGCACGGCACCCGGGGGCTGTTCAGCCGGATCGAGTCCTCGGTGGTATGCACCTCGCGCAGGTGGGGCAGGTGTACGAAGCTGGCCGGGTCGAGGTCGGGGCGCAGTTCGCCACGGAATCGGGGATCGCGGTAGACCCGCAACGCCGCCAGCGCCATCGGCGAGTTCACGAACACCGGAAGGTCGGGGATCCGGCCGTCGTGCAGCATCTGGGTCAGGGTCTGCAGCACGACCTCGGTGCGGTCCACCGCGAAGGCAGGGATCAGCACCGAGCCGCCGCGGCGCGCCGTCCGGCGGATCAGGTCGGCGAGGGGCTCGTGGTCCTGCCCGGACGGTTCATGGTGCTCCCGGCTCCCGTAGGTGGATTCCACCACCACGACATCGGCCCCGGGCGGAATCTCCCGTGCCCGGAGCACCGGGTGATCGGTCCGGCCCAGGTCGCCGGAGAAGACCAGCGAGGTCGCCGGCGTGGCCACCCGGACGCTGGCCGCACCGAGGATGTGGCCGGCGCGGGTCCAGCGTGCACTCCAGCCCTCGCCGAGGTCCACGTCCTGGTCGTAGTCGACCACCTGGAACTGGTCAAGAGCCTGCTCCACGTCGTCGATGGTGAACAGCGGCAACGGTGGCCGATGCTTGGAGTAGCCGTGGCTGGCGGCGTGCTCGGCGTCCCGCTCGGCGAGGAACGCCGCGTCGCGCAGCACGATCTCCGCCAGCTCGCAGGTGGCCTCGGTGGCCAGGACCTCTCCGGCGAACCCGTCCCGCACCAGGGCAGGCAGGTAGCCGACGTGGTCGGTGTGGGCGTGGGTGAGCAGCACCAGTCCGATGGTGGACGGTGGCACCGGGAAGGGAGCCCAGTTCAGCTCGCGGAAGTTCTTCTGCCCCTGGAACACCCCTGCGTCCACCAGTACCCGGCGTCCGGACTCCTCGATGAGGTACTTCGATCCGGTCACGGTGCCGGCGCCGCCAAGGAAACTCAGCGTGGTCGCCATACCTCCAGCATGGCCGCTCCGGCGCCGACGTGCACGATCCCGTACCGAGTTCGGTTCAGGATCGCCCACCGGCGTGCCGGACTACTGCTCGCAGAGCTTCGGCCGGTCACCGCGACCGAAGCGGTAGTCGTAGTCGGTGCCGCCGGAGCGGACCACGACCTGCAGGCCGGGCACCAGCGCCTGGGTGTAGAACCGCCCGGGCGTGGGGCAGCCGAGGGACCCGTCGTTCCAGGTGACCGCCTTCGCGCTGACCACCTCCACCGCGTCGGCGGGGGCGCCCCGCTTCTGCAGGTCATCGAGGATCGCCTGCCAGCGGGCGGCCGGCACGGACGCACCGGGCGACGATGCGGGGGGAGGCGACGCGGTGGGTGTGGTGGTCCCCGGAGGCGTCGAGGCGGGGGTGGCGGACGACGACCCGCCGGGGGCTGGTGGGGTGGTCATCGTTCCTCCGCTCGCGCACCCCGCAGCCAGGGTCGCCAGCGCGACCCCGGCGGCCAGCCAACGTGCTCGCATCGCTCCTCCTTCGGCACCTCCAGCCTAGGCGCGCGGCACGGCGCCGGTGGCCTCACCCGCCCAACGCTTTCGCCTCCCGGGCCGCGGCCCGGGAGCCGTCGGCGTCGCCGAGCCGCCAGCGCAGGCCGACCAGCCCGTCCAGGGTGGCGACGAGCTCGGGCACGTGGGCAGGCTCGGCGACGGCCAGCGGGCGCAGCAGGTCGGCGAGCCGTTGGGTGGCGGCCGCGAGCGGGGCCAGGTCGCCGCCGGCGGCGCGGACGGCCTGCCGGGCATCCTCGAGCTGGGCGGCGGCGACCCGGGCGCTGTCGGCGTCGACCGCGGGCAGGTGCTCCGCCGCAAGCCGGCGGCGGCGCTCCTCGGCCGCGGAGCGGGCGGCGGCCTCCTCGCGGGCCGCGCGCTCGGCGGCAGCCTCCTGCGCGCGGCGCTCGGCTGCCTCCCGCCCGGCGCGGGCTGCGGCCGCGTCCACGGCCGCGCGGCGTGCCGCTTCGGCCGCGTCGGCGGCCCGCCGGGAGGCGGCAGCCTCAGCCCTGGTCCGAAGACCGGCCTCGGCCCGCTCGGCCTCGGCGCGGGCGGCGACGGCGGCGACCCCGGCGGCCTGTGCGGCCGCTTGCCAGCGGGCGGACGCCGCGGCGTCGACCGGTGCCGCCGGCTCCCAGCTGATCGGTTCGGCCGGCACCGCCGGCACGGTCGCCGGGACGGTCGCCGGGACGGTCGGGAAGCCTCCGGCGAGCTCGGCGGCTTCCACCGCGCGCCCGGCCCCGGCCAGGGCTGCGGCCAGCCCGGCACGGGCGAGGGGGAGACTGTCCGGGTCGCCGAGGGACTCCCGCAGGACCACCCCGGCACGGCGCACGGCGATGCCGCCGGTCAGGTCTCCGGTCGCGGCCAGGCGCTCTGCGTAGCGATCGTGGACGTTCTCGACCGGGGCAAGGGCCACCCTCACCACGGCCGGCCGCGGCCGCGTCCCGACCGCGGCCACCTCCGCGGCGTGCGCGTCGAGCGCGAGTCGGTGGTGGGCGAGCGCCGCCTCCGGCCGGCCGGCGGCCCATCGGCAGTCGGCGGTGAGCAGGTGCACCGCCATGGCCAGGTACGGCGGGGCCACCGATGCGTGCAGGCGCAGCTCGGCGGCGTCGGCGTGGCTGTTCGCCGACGCCGGGTCGGTCGCCAGCAGGGCTCGGGCCCGGGCGACCAGCGCCCAGATCGCCACCGCGTCCGGCAGGTTCTCCGCGAGCGGCAGGCGACCGAGCTGCCCGCGCCAGCTGTCCAGCCCTTCGAGGGTGCGGGCCGCGGCCTCGGGGCGGCCGAGGCCGGCCTGCACGGCGGCCAGCTGGACGGTGGCGCTGGCGTAGCGGACCGCGTCCGGGATCGAGGCGTAGGGGCCGGACGGGCCGCGCGAGGCCAGGATCCGGGCGGACAGCAGCACCGCCTCCGGGGCGTCCGTCGCGGCGTCGGCGAGGTCGCCCGCGAGCAGCCTCGACGCGGTCAGCTCGACCAGCGCGTCGGCCAGCTGGTCGGTGAGCCCCGGGTCGGACATGGTCGCGACCCGCAGCCGCCGGACGTCGGACGCCAGGGTGCGGCGCCGTTCCTCCTCGGTGTCGATGTTCATCTGTCCTCCTGCCTCAAGCATGGCGTACCGTCGAGGCCGGAGGTACGCGATGACCCAGTGGGAGAACCTGCCCCAGCCCGTTCCGCAGCGTCCGGTGGCGCCGGTGGCGGCCGCGTGGTCGGGCTTCAGCGCCGACCCCCGGCAGCCGGCGAACACTGACCTGCGGGCGTCCGACGCCGACCGCGGGTTCGCCGCCAGGATTGTCGACGAGGCCCTGGCCGAGGGCCGGCTGGACCCGGCCGAACACGCCGAACGGCTGCTCCAGGCGGGCGGGGCCCGCACCCTCGGGGAGCTGGTGCCCCTGGTGTCGGACCTGATGGTGGCGAGCGCCGCGCGCGGCGTCGGTGCCCGCGCGCGGGGCCGGCTCGCCCGCGCCGGGGTGATGGGCTGGATCGGCCTGGCCATCCTGTTCAACACGATCTGGCTGATGACCAGCCTGACCGTGGGGACCCTGCTGTACTACTGGCCGATGTGGCCGATGCTGGGCACCGGAATCCCGGTGCTGGTGGCACTCACCGCCGGGGGCTCGGCCGGCCAGGCCCGCGACGACGACCGTTCCCGGCCCGCGGCGCGTCGGGACGCCCGGTACCAGCGGCACGGGCGCGGGGCGGTGCGCCCCGGCGGGGCCGTCGGCCTGCCGCCGGGATCCACCCCGCCGAACCCGCCGGGGCCGCCGGAGCAGGACCTGCGCTGAGGAGCAGGCTCAGCCGGTGATCCGGTCGGGCCCGCCGAGGTACAGCCGGCCCCGGCGGGCTGAGGCGCGGGCCAGCCAGGCGTCCTCGATCACCTCGGCCAGTTCCGCCCTGCCCAGCTCGCCGATCCGGCTCAACCGAACCAGCACCGACGGGTGCCCGTCGAAGTGCGGGGTGGTGAAGAACGGGGTGGCCGGGTCCCGCGCCAGCGCCTGCTTCTCACGCTCGCCGGACACCCAGAAGATCACCACGTCGCGGTACGGCTCGCCGGTGTGCGGGTCCGCGGCGTCCGGTCGGGGGGTGCGGAAGTACACGAAGGACTTCCGTCCGACCTGGTACACGGGGTTGCCGGACGGGCCGTGCTCCACCTCGACGTGCGGCAGCGCGCCGGCGAGGTCGTGGATGTCCTGCCCGGTGGCGGGCTCGTCGGCGGAGGACATGCCCCCACCCTGCCAGCGGTGCCGGACACCTGACCGGGGCGTGCGCAGATGTGCTTGCATGGCACTCGACAGGAGGTGCCATGGAGGTCATCGAGCTGCCAGGACTGGTCGTCCGGACCGTTGCGGTCGGCGGCATGAACACCAACGTCTACCTGCTCACCGCCGCCTCGGGCGACCAGCTCCTGATCGACGCCGCGGCCGAGCCCGACGCGATCGGGGCGTTGCGGGGCGCCGCCGCCGGCGACGGTGCCGACCCCTGGCTGCGGCTCGTGCTGACCACGCACGCCCACCACGACCATCGCGGCGCGCTGGCCGCGGTGACCGGGGCCCACCCGGAGGCCGAAACCCTGGCCGGGGCCGCGGACGCCGACGAGATCACCTCGGCCACGGGTGTCCCGATCGGACGGCCCCTGGGCCAGGGGGACGTGGTCGAGCTCGGCGGGGTGAGCCTGACGATCCTCGCCCTGCGCGGCCACACGCCGGGTTCGGTCGCGGTGGCGTGCGTGCGGCCCGGCGTCCCCGCGCACCTGTTCGTCGGCGACGCGCTGTTCCCCGGCGGGGTCGGCCGGACCCGCAACGACGTGGACTTCCGTTCGTTGCTCGCCGACGTGTCCGAACGGGTCTTCGAGGTCTATCCCGACGACACGGTGGTGTGGCCCGGACACGGGCTGCCGACCACGCTCGGGGCCGAGCGGCCGCACCTGGACGAGTGGCGCCGGCGCGGCTGGTAGCGCTTCAACGTGCCCACCGCAGCACCCGGGAAAGGTCCCAGGTGGGCGGGTCGACCCGGGTGAACGCCCACTCGGGATCGGTGAGCATGCGTGCCCCGGCCAGCCCGGCGACCATCGCGATCGCGGCCATGACGGTGGCGACACCGCTGGCCATGGCCTGCAGGACGTCGGCCTGGTCGAAGAAGATCAGCGTCCGGAGGGCCGACGACCCCGGGATCGACACCAGCACCGTGGGCACGGTCATGATGATCTTCTCCATCCCGAACACGCCCGCCACCAGCGCGCACAGCAGGCCCATCAGGAAGCAGCCGACAAAGGTGGCCACGTGGGGCTTGGCCCCCGATTCGAGCAGCAGCAACCGGGGCACGTTGCCGATCACCGCGATCACCCCGGACGCGAGTGCTGCCGGCCACGGCGAGTTGAACATCATCGCCCAGCCGAACACGGCGAAGAAGCTGGCCACCAGCAGGGCCGTCCACACCGCGAAGGCGCTGCCCTCCAGCGCCGGTACCGGTTCGGGCGAGGCTCCGCTCCCGGCGACCACCGTCCAGACCCCGATCGCCATCGCCAGCAGCACCATCGCCGCGTAGGTGAGCCGGGGCAGGCCGGCGAGCAGGTCGATCCGGGTCAGGTCGAGCCCGGCGGTGACCAGCGGGAAGCCGGGGATCAGGAAGACCGCCGCACAGATCAGGCCGGCCGCCAGCCGGGGGCCGGTCCCGCCGAGGGCCAGGTCGAGCAACCGGCTGAACGCCAGGTAGAGGCCGGTGGCGGCCGCCGCCGAGGACAGCACGACGGCCAGGTGGTTCAGTTGGCGCGAGGTGAGGCTGCGCTGCAGCCAGAAGGCGAGGGCGGACGCAGGCAGCACCGCAGCCACCTCCCGCCAGCCGCCGTTGGTGAGCACGGTCACCGACGCGCAGGCCAGGGCGACCAGCAGCACCAGCAGCCAGGTCGGGTAGAGCCGGGGGGTGTGCTCGATGTCGTCGAGGAGGGCGTCCACCTCGGCGACGGTGGCCCGTTCGGGCAGGTTGTCGGCGAAATCCTTCAACAGCGCGATCCGGTGGGCGTCCACCCCCGGAGCGCCGATCTCGGAGACCTGGGTGCGGAAGGTGCGGCGCCGCTGCACGGTGAGCGCGATGTCGCTGAAAGTCACCTGGGCCTGGATCCGGTCGATGCCGACGGAGCGGGCGACCGCCATCATCACCTCCCGCACCCTCAGTCCGGAGGTTCCGGCGCCGAGCATCAGGATGCCGGCCCGCAGGACCACGTTCGAGCGGCGGATCAGGTGCTGGGGTTCAAGGGCGTCCTCGTGTTCGTGATCGTCGAACCGGGGCGCTGTCTGGGGTTCCTCCACAGGGCGAACGGTAGCCAGTCCGGGACCGGCCCCGGTCCACCGCCCGCGGGCGGGTACGGGGTCAGGCGCTCGTCCGGAGGATCGCCAGCACCTTCTCGTCGATCCAGGAGCCGTCGGCAGCCACCCGCATCTCGTAGTTCTCCCTGCCCACCCACGCGGCGAGGTCGGGGTGGCCGAGGGCGGTGACGAGGGCGGACACCTCGGTGGCGAGCTCAGGGGTCATCGCCACCTTCTCGGCGTCGTCGGACGCGGTCAGGTACAGGTCGTTGAGGGCCAGCAGACGGGCCAGTTCGGGGACCGGCGCCGGGTGGTCGTCCACCCGCAGGTCGACCGCGACGTCGTCCCGCGCGCCGTAGCCCGCCCCGTCCCGGACGACCAGGAGCGCGGCCGACTGGCGTCCTCGCCGGTCCCCTCCCGCGGCGTCGCCGGCGGCCAGTGCCTTCAGCAGCCGGTGGGCAAGGGGGCTGGACGGATCGTCGAGCCACGCGCGCTCGACGGCGACGACCACGGCTTCGCCGGTGAGGATGTTGCCCTGGATGGCGTACCCGTCGCCCACCCGCCCGCCGGCCCAGTCGTAGCAGGCGGCACCGGTGTGGGTGGCGGCGCGTCCGGCGGCGTCCACGATGCCGACCTGGCGGGCGTCGCGCCCTTCGTCGTCGGCGAGCAGGGAGGCGAGTGTTTCGGGTGCGGTCAGGCCCGCGTCGAGCAGCGCGAGCGCCGCCGGCTTGTAGGCCACGTTCGCGTCCGCCTGGGTGGCGATCGCGCCGATCCCGGCGACTGCGGCGGGGACGGCGGCGCCGACCGCCAGGAACTTCGAGGCGACAGCGACACCCCAGCCGGTGCCGTCGGTGGCGACGATCGAGAAGGTCATGGCCCCAGCCTGCACCCTCCACCGGGTGGCGTCGCCCCAGCCCGGTGGCGTGGTCACGGGGTGCGGGCGGGTCGGTTCTGTGGCGGGGTTCGGGGTGGGCCGGGTCGCAGGAAGCGGCCGGGGGATTTCGGGTGGGCCGGGTGGTGTGGTGGGTCGGCCGGTTCGGGGTGGGTCGGGGGTTGCAGGAAGCGGCCGGGGGATTCGGGGTGGGTCGGGTCGTGTGGTGGGTCGGCCGGTTCGGGGTGGGCCGGATTGCGCTGGGGTCAGCGCGAGGGCCGGAGCACGCCCCAGTCGCCCAGGCCGCCTTCGAGGGCCCCGAGCGCTGACTCCACCAGAGCGCCGCGGTCGTCGGCCGCACAGCCGTCTTCGACCCACTGCTGGGCGGCTGCTCCGAGGAAGCCGAGGAAACCGACGATCGCCACCCGGGCGCGCCGGTACCCCGGGTTGGCCAGTTGCTCGGCGAGGCGGGCCGCGAACCCTTCGCGGTAGGCCAGCCGGAGGGCCTGCACCTCGGCCGGCTCGGGTGCTCCGCTGAAGAACGGCGACGCCCAGGCGACCCCGGTGTCGCGGACCTGGTCGAGCACGACCTCGACGGTGAGCCGCAACTGGTCGCGTGCCGGGGTGTTCGGCGGGAGAGCGGCGGTCACCTCGAGCTGCCGGGCCGTGAGCCGCTCCAGTTGTGCGCGGACGACGGCGGTGTAGAGCCCGGGTTTGCTCTCGAAGTACCGGTAGACGAGGGCCTCCGACGCCCCGCACGCCGTCGCGACCGCACTCACCGACACGCGGTCATAGGGCATGGTGGTGAACGCGGCGGTGGCCGCGGCCAGAATCGCCTCGGTCCGGGCCTGCGGGCTCAGCCGCTGCCGGACGCGCCGGTCGTGGGTTCTCACATGGACAGCGTAGCGCCTAATGAGTTAACCTCAATAGCGAGGGGATGGATGAACGACGGAAGGGCTGGCATGGACTGGGCGGACAGCGTGATCTGGTGGCACTGCTACCCGTTGCGCTTCGTCGACGCCGAGCAGGAGGCGATCGAGAAGGTCGAACACCGGCTCGGACAACTGGTGGACTGGCTGGACTACGTGGTGGAGCTGGGTGCGAACGGGCTGCTGCTGGCGCCGGTGTTCGCGTCCCGGACCCACGGCTACGACACCCTGGACCACTTCAGGATCGACCCTCGGCTGGGCGACAACGCCGACTTCACCCAGCTCGTGGCCGCGGCGAAGGCCCGCGGGGTCCGGCTGCTGCTCGACGGGGTGTTCAACCACGTCTCGCACGAGCACGAGATCGTGCGCCGCGCGCTGGCCGGCGGTCCCGGGTCGGCCGACGGCGCCTGGATTCGCTGGGTGGGGGAGTTCCCCCGCGGTTTCGAGGGGAACCTCGACCTGGTCGAGCTCGACCTGACCCACCCCCCGGTGCAGGATTACGTGGTCGAGGTGATGACGCACTGGCTGGACGCGGGCGCCGACGGGTGGCGTCTCGATGCCGCCTATGCCCCCGGCCCCGACGCCTGGCGTCCGATCGTGGAGCGGGTGCGGGCGGTGTACCCGGACGCCTGGCTGCTGGCCGAGGTGATCCACGGCGACTACGTCGACTTCGTGACCCGTTCCGGGGTGGACTCGGTGACCGAGTACGAGCTGTGGAAGGCGATCTGGAGCTCGCTCAACGACGGCAACTTCCACGAGCTGGCCTGGACGCTGGGCCGGCACGCGGAGTTCGCGGCGGCGTTCCGTCCGCTGGTGTTCATCGGCAACCACGACACCACCCGGATCGCATCGAAGCTGGTGGAGGCCCGCGACCTGCCGCTGGCCACCGCGCTGCTGCTGCTGCTGCCCGGGGTCCCCGCGATCTACGCCGGCGACGAACAGGGGTTCACCGCGGAGAAGACCGACGGACCCAGCGGTGACGACGCGGTGCGTCCGCCGTTCCCGGCGACGCCGGACGGGCTGGCGGCGTTCGGACGCGACGTCCACGACCTGTACCGCCGGTTGGTGCACCTGCGTCGCCTGCACCCATGGCTGGTGACCGCCACCGCGTCCGTCGCCGAGGTCTCCGACGAGACCATCGCGATCGACCTGGCCGGGGACGGTGGCCGGCTCACCCTTGGCCTGAACGCCTCCGACGTGACGGTGGACCTTCCCGGCGCGAACGGCCCGCTGCGGGTGGACCCGCACGCCTGGGCGCTGGCCTGATCCGGAGGCGCCGGTGTGTCGGGCTTTGCGGGTTGGGTCGGTCCTGATCCGGAGGCGCGGGTGTGCCTGGCTTTGCGGGTTGGGTCGGTCCTGATCCGGGGCGCGCTCCGGCCGGGTTCGGGGCCTAACGAACGGGGTCGGCCAGGCGGCGGGCTACGGCTTGCGCGCGTGGACCCGCTCCACGGCCCCGAAGCTGAACCGGTCGATGTCGACGACCTGCGCGCCGTGTCCGGTCAGGTGGCCGCTGGGTCGCCGGGTGAAGTGCTCCCCGGCGAGCGGGACCGTGATCGCCTCGAGCAACTGCTGGCCGATTCGAACCGCCCGGTTGGTGGAGACGACGTGATCGGCGAGCACCAGGCTGCCGCCCGGGCGCAGCACCCGGAGGGCCTCGGAGATCGCCCGTCGGTCGTCGGGAACCTCACACAGCATGAAGGTCGCAACCACCGTGTCGAAGCTGGCGTCCGGGTAGGGCAGGTCGCTGGCGTCGGCCTCGCCGAGCTGCACGCTTCGACCGATGTCGCGGGCCCGGGCCCCGGCGAAAGCGAGGACCGTCGGGTCCCGGTCGACGGCGGTCAGGCGGACCTCGAGGGGGTAGTGCGGCAAATTCAGTCCGGTTCCGACCGCCACTTCGAGGGTGTCGCCGGACGCCCTCCCGCACACCCAGGCGCGGGTGTCGGGGAAGAAGCGGCGCTCGAGGCGCCGCATCAGCGCGTCGTACTGCGCCGCCCGGGAGGCAGGCTTCATCGAGCCAGTATCCCCCGATGGCAGTGCAGGATCCTGTACCGAACTCGGTTCAGGATCGTGCACGGCAACGGGGGCAGGCGCGGATGGTGCCGGTCCAGCCCCTCCGCTGCAACGCCGTGGCCACCTTCGTGGCCACCACGCAGGGTCGTGCGGCCACTTGTCGCCACCCGAAGCGGAGGGTGATCAGCGAGAGGAGTTGATGCTCGTTGTCGCGGTCCATGTCGTCGAGCGCGGCCATCCCGCTGTGGAAGGCTCGACCGTCCAGTTCCACCAGGACCCCGTATGCCTCGTACCAGGCGTCGCCGGCGTACCGCGCAAGCGGACCCTGCTGCCGCCTGGCGGAGGGTAGCCGGTGGGCGCGTTCGACGTCCCGGGCGTAGCGGAGTTCCAACGGACTGTGCGAGCCTGCCGCGACCTCGCCGAGCAGGTCCTCCAGGAGGGCTCGCCGGGGGTGCCGGGTCGTCTCGGCGAGCACCCGGCGGATCTCCTGCGGTCTCACCCGCCGCCTTCCGACCGCCTCGGCGACCACGGAGACGATCCCGTCCGCGTCCAGCTCGGCAGCCAGGTCGACGACGGTCTGGGCCGTCGGCGTCCGCGGTGGTTCACCCGAACCCCGGCGTGGGGAACAGACCAGTCGCCAGCGCTGGTCCCGCTGTCGCCGGGCGGTGGTGAACACCAGCACCTGGCCCGGCGGCTCCTTCACCAGGCCCTGGAGGTAGCCGGCCGCGGCACCGCCGAGCACCCCGGACGGGCCGCCGATCAGCACTCCGGCCCAGGCGGACTGGTGCCAGGTCTCCGGGGACGTCGCGTAGATCCCGGGGGTGATCCGGTTCAGGCGCCGGTCCTCGGCGAGGCGGTGGATCACCCGGTCACTGACCCCGAAGCCGAGGAGTTGCTCGCGGGACACCGCGCCTGCCTGCCGGTCGGCGAGGGCGAGCAGGGGGCTGGGGAGCTGACGGCGCGGGATCACGCCCGGCATCATCGGCCGCGACGCCGCTGACCGGTCACGCTCCGTGCAGCCCTGTGGAAAACGTCGAAGCTGTGGATGGCGTGCACGATCCTGTACCGAACACGGTTCAGGATGGTGCATGCCGTGGGTGGGCCCTCAGGACCTCGTCGACGAACCGTTTCAGCGCCGGTTTGGCGGCACCATTGGCGTACTTCACGCTCACGCTGCCCTTGCCGCCGAAGGCACCAGGGATCTCCCGCTGCGCGGCGGCAACCAGGTCGAAGTCGATGGCGTGCGCCGAGAAGTGGCCCTTGGCCGCGGTGAACATCACGTAGCCCTTGAGGTAGCTGTCGGCGAACTTCCACATCGGTACCCCGCGGAACATGGTCACCGTGAGCCACGGAGCCTGGTCGGCGACGTAGGCCCAGAACTCCTCCAGCCAGGGCCGGCCTGGTTCAGGCGCGAGTTCGAGGTAGTGCTGGGGCGATTCAGCCATGATGATGCCTCCCGCCACCATGGTGAGGGCTCGTGGCCGCGGTGCCAAGACCAGCGGGGTGGTCGTGGGGTGAGGGTTGGGTGTGCGGGGTGGGGTTGGGTGTGCAGGGTGGTCGTGGGGTGGGGGTTGGGTGTGCGGGGTGGTCGTGGGGTGGGGGTTGGGTGTGCGGGGTGGTCGTGGGGTGGGGGTTGGGTGTGCGGGGTGGTCGTGGGGTGGGGGTTGGGTGTGCGGGGTGGGTGTTGGGTGTGCGCAGTGGTCGTGGGGTGGGTTCGCGATCGTTGGGGGGTCGGAGTTGGTCCACGCCGGCCGTGGGGCGGGTTTCGGCTTGCAGGATCGCCGTGAGGTGGGTGTTCGATCTGCGCGTGGCCGTGGGGTCGGGGTGGGTCGGGGACGGCCAGGAGGTCGGTGGGGCGAGCCGAACCCTCAACCAGGGGTGCGCCGCGAGGGCTGTTGGGGGAGGATGTGGTGCCATGACCCCCCCGAGCTTCTCCTGGCGCCGGCTCGTCGCCATCCTCGCCGCGCCGTTCGCCGCCATGGTCCTCGTGGCCGGGCAGCCGGCCATCCCGTCGCTCGCGGTGGTGCCCGCGGCAGCGCCAGTCCCGGCGTCCCTTCCCGCCGCACCGGTCAGCACCCCGGACGCGCCGCTGCCAGACGCAGCCGTTCTCACCGCTGAGCTGAAGGCGATCTCCCGGAAAGGGATCGGCAAGGTGGGCCTGGTGGTCACCACGACCGATGGTCAGGTGCTCGCCGACCGGGCCGGCGACCGGGCCCTGACACCGGCCTCCACGATGAAGCTGCTGACCACGATGGCGGCGCTGGACACTCTCGGGTCCGACCGGACCTTCGCCACCCGGGTGCTCAACGCCGGCGGCGGCGATCTGGTGCTCGTGGGTGGTGGAGACCCGTTGCTGACCAACAAGACATCATCGTCGTCCTACAAGCCCGCCTCGCTGCAGAAGCTGGCGAAGGCCACGGTCGCGGCGTTGCAGGCCGCAGGCCGGCAGAAGGTGTCCCTGCGCTACGACGCGACCCTGTTCAGCGGGCCGACCTTCAGTACGGCGTGGAGGGACCGCTGGCGCGGCTGGGAGGCCCGGGTGGCGGCGCTGGAGATCAACTCAGGCAAGCTCGCCAGCGGACGGGCCGCGGCGAACCCTGCCCGCACGGCGGCGAACGCGTTCGCGAAGCGGTTGAAGGCGTCCGGGATCGCGGTCAGTTCGATCACCTCCGGCCGCGCCCCGAAAGCGGCCCCGGAACTGGCCCGGGTCACCTCCACCTCGGTGGGCCGGATCGTCCGGCGCACCGTGCTGATCAGCGACAACGTGGCGGCCGAGACATTGTCCCGGCACACCGCGATCGCGTCCGGCGGTGAGGGCAGCTTCGCCGGCGCCGCGTCGGCATTGAAAGCCTGGCTCACCGCGCGGGGGCTGTGGGCCTCCGGAGCGAGGATCCTGGACGGCAGCGGCCTGGCGCCCGGCAGCAGGCTCACCCCGGCGATGCTCGCCGCGGCGATGCGGCAGGCGCTGGCCGGGGCCGAGTTCGCGCCGGTGCTCAACGGCCTGCCCGTCGCGGGGGTGAGCGGGACGCTGGCAAGGCGCTTCGACGACCCGTCGGAGAAGGCCGGACGCAAGGTCGTGCACGCGAAGACCGGAACCCTGCGCGGCCTGGCGGGGCTGACCGGTTACGTGACCACAGCGGACGGGGCGGTGCTGGTGTTCGCCGAGCTCGCCGACGACGCCACCAGCTACTACCGCGCCTACAACTGGCTCGACCGCGAGGCGGCGGTCATGGCTCGCTGCGGCTGTCGCTGACTGCCGGGGTGGCCGGGGCATCCCACCACAGGCCCACCTGGGCCGGTGCCCCCCCGGGAACGGGCAGGTCGCGGACCGCGGTGAACCCGGCACGCTCGTAGTAGCCGACCAGGCCGGTCGCACACTCCAGATAGGCCGGCATTTCCGGCACGCCGGGCACGGTCCAGCCCTGCGGCCAGCAGCGCCGTGCCGATCCCGCTGCCGCCCGCGCCCGGCAACGTGGCCAGGTAGGCCAGATACCAGTGCGGCGCGTCCGGGTGGGCGCTGGCCAGTGAACGGTCCACGGCCAGGCCTCGCGTGCCGAGGGCCCACAGGGTGCCGGCGTCGGCCCGGCCGAGCAGCCCGGTGATCACCCGCAGTTGGCGCCACCACGACGGGCGGTGGTGTGGGGGTGGAACCCAGACCGCGACCCCGAGGAGCCTTCCGTCGACGACCGCGACCAGCCCGCCGTCGGTCACCGGGTGCCGGTGGCGGATGATGCCTGCGAACAGGGCGGGCAGCAGCCGCTGCCTGGAGTGTGGGTCGGGGACGATCCAGGTGAGATTCTCACTGGCCAGGAACGCGCCGGCGAGCACCGCCGCAACGGCGGGGAGGTCGGCCGGCTGGGCGGTCGGAGGCACCATGCCGTCGGGGGTCGGGTGGCCCGGGGTCGGGTGGTCCGGGGTCGGGTGGTCCGGGGTCGGATCGTCCGGGGTCGGATCGTCCGGGGTCGGATCGTCCGGGGTCGGATCGTCCGGGGTCGGATCGTCCGGGGTCGGATCGTCCGGGGTCGGATCGCCCGGGGTCGGATCGCCCGGGGTCGGATCGCCCGGGGTCGGATCGCCCGGGGTCGGGTGGCCCGCGGCCTCGTGGTCCGGGGTCGGGTGGTCCGGGGTATGCATGCCATATTGTCCCGCGATCCTCGGCCGATGGCCGCCACCGCCGGTGTGTGGGCGCGCGGCGTCCGCGAGTTCCCGCGATCCGGGCTGGCCGCCACGGTCGCTCTGTGTGGGCGCAGCGTCCGCATTTTCCGGCGATCCTGGCCTCTGCGTGCCATGGCCGCTCTGTGTGGGCACGGCGCCCATCCCCCGATCCACCCGGCCACGAGCCCGGACGCCGAACGAGCGGGTATGGCCCAGGGACGGTCAGGCCGGGACGGCGGCGAGCCGGTTCGCCAGGGAGTCGAGGATCAGGTCGAGGCCGAACGCGAACTCGTCGGCGTAGGCGTAGTCCCGGCCGGTGACCTGGGCGGCGAACATCCTGGTGAGGTGCGGGTACTCCGCCTCCGGCAGATCGAGGCCGGCGGTCGAAATCCTCGGCGGACTCGCCGGGTTCGAAGGGCAGGTTCAGCTCGGTCAGGACGAAGCCGTAGACATAGGCGTCGAGGACGCTGAACGCGTGCGAGGCCAGAGACATGCTGAACCCGCCGGCCAGCAGGCAGCCGAGCACCATGTCGTGGTGGCGCAGCAGCGCCGGGCCCGGGCTGGGCCGGGACTCGATCAGGCCCAGCGCCCAGGGGTGCCGGGACAGCACGTCGCGGGCCGCAGCAGCCCGGGCGGCCATCGCCGGACGCCAGGGGTCGCCCACGGCGGGCAGCGTGATCCGGGCGAACGCCCAGTCGGCGAGGGCGTCGAGCAGGGAGTCCTTGCTGGCGACGTGGTGGTACAGCGACATCGCCTCGACGCCGAGCTCGGCCCCGACGTTGCGCATGCTCACCGCGGCCAGGCCGCCCCGGTCGGCGACGCGGGACGCGGGCCTCGACCACGCGTGCAGCAGTGAGTCCCGGCCGGCGTTCCATGGCTCCCCCTTGTGTTCTTACAGGCGTAAGGCTAGCGTAGGGAGGGCAGACTTACAGGCGTAAGGGGGACGGATGAGGGCAGCAGTGTTCACCCGCTTCGGCGGTCCGGAGGTCGTGCGGGTCATCGAAGTGCCCGACCCGGTGCCGGGACGGGGGCAGGTGCTGGTCCGGGTCGCCGCGACCAGCGTCAACGCGTCGGACTCCCGGCTTCGCGGTCAGCGGTTTCCGCGCGGGTTCGCCCCCCTGGTCGGACTGGCGATGGGCTACCGGCGCCCACGACGGACCGTGCTCGGAGGCGTCTTCTCCGGCGTCGTCGAGGCGGTCGGACGCGACGTCGTCGACTGGCGGCCGGGACAGGCGGTGGTCGGCACCACCGGGATGGGCATGGGTGCCCATGCCGAGCTGGTCGCGGTGGCGCCCTCCCGGTTGGTCGCCAAGCCGGACGGGGTGACCCACACCGAGGCTGCCGGCGTCGTGTTCGGAGGTACCGCCGCGCTGTGGTTCCTGCGGGACCTGGCCGGGATCAGCGACGGCAGCACGGTGCTCGTCCTCGGCGCGGGCGGCGCCGTGGGCACGAACGCGGTCCAGCTGGCGCGGTTGCTGGGTGGCAGGGTGACCGCGGTGACCTCGGCCGGCAACGCAGACCTGATCGCGAGCCTGGGAGCCGACCGGGTGATCGAGCGCGGCAGCGTCGACCTTGCCGCCCTTGCCGGGGGGTTCGACGTCGTGCTGGATGCCGTCGGCGTGCTCGACCGGCGGTCGGGGCGTCGGCTGCTCGCGCCCGGCGGACTGCTGCTGCTGGCTGCGGCGGACCTCCGCGACACCCTGCTGGCGCGCGGCAACGTGAAGGCCGGCAGCGCCCCGGAGCGGCCCGAGGATGTCGCTCACCTGCTCGCCCTGGTCGTCGCCGGCCGGCTGCGGGTGGTGATCGAGGACGTGCTGCCGCTCAGCCGGATCGTCGAGGCGCACGCCCGGGCCGATTCCGGTCGGAAGGTCGGCAACCTGTTGATCACCCCGGTGAACCAGTAGCGTGCATGATCCCGTACCGAAGTCGGTACAGGATCACGCACGGCGCCGGGCGGTCAGCTCAGCCGTTCGCTGAGGTGGACGCGAACCCGGTCGCCGGACTGCTTGCCGATCGCCTCCCGGAGGCCGGCTCGCACCGGCAGCTTGTGGGTGCCGTCACCCAGGGCCATGAACGAACTCTCGAAGAGGTGGCCGTCGACGGTGCCGCGCACCTTCACCAGGCCGCGGGTGCCGAACAGTTCCGCCGAGCCGGGAAGCTGCAGGTAGGTCCAGCCGCCCTTGGCGGGGCTCTTGGTCAGGACGGCTTCGAAGGTGATGTCCAGGGACCGGCGCTCATCGCACCACCACCCGGGTACGGTCACACCGGTCGACCCCACTCATTGCTGCTCCCGCCGCCATCGACTACCGGCCAGCCTGTCACCGTGGCCGCCCGGCGTCGAGCCCGGCTCTCCGGCAGGCGGCCCACACCCGGTGCGTCGTCGTGCCGGCGCGCGGGCGCGACGGCGAGTGGCCCGCGGTTCAGGCAAACCCGCTGCGGCGGAGCAAGTCGCCGACCAGGTCTGCGACGACCGCTGCGGCGCGGTCGTTCAGGTGGAGGTGGTCGGTCAGCACTGCCAGCCCGTTGCGCCGGCTGATCTCGTCCCAGCCCTGCCGGAGCAGCAGGTGGCGGGCGGCGGCCGCCAGGATCGGGCTGCGCCGGCCGAGGTAGGGCGGCGGGGTGCCCGCCGGCGGGAGTGCGGCCACCAGGTTGTCGTGGAGCGGCAGGCAGGGGACCCGGTGCCGGATGGCGGTGTCGCGCAGGGTCAGGTTGTACTCCTCAACCAATTGGTTCATGCGGCTGCCGAGATCCTCCCCCAGTGGAGGGAGGTCCAGCACGGCGACGACGGCGTCAGTGCCGCCACGCAGCCGGGCCAGGATCGCGTCCAGCTGCTCGCCGTACCATTCCCGCGTGGGGGGCACGGGTAGCCGTTGGTGGCGGCGGTAGCGGGCGAGCCACGCATCGTCATAGCGGGCGTTGACGTCGTTGGTGCCCACCAGCACCGTGACCACGTCGGGACGCAGGGCGATGACCTGGTCGACCCGGGCCGCCACGTTGAAGGCGAGGTCGCCGTCGACCCCGTGGTTGGCGAAGCGGACTCCGTGGGCCTGCCACCGGGACTGGAGCAGGGCGACGTAATCGGAGCTGACTCGCCCGGCAGTGAGGCTGTCCCCCAGGCAGGCCACCAGGCGCCCACCGTGCCGCCGGGGGCCTGCGAGCGGCTGCTCGGGCACCCGGTCGGGCCCGGTCACCGGGTCATCGCCCGGCCCGGTCCCACGGCGGCCAGGACCAGTTGGCGGGCCGTCCTGGCCGCCTGCCGCGGGGCGTCGGGGTCGGCGTCGAGGGCCCCGGACGCGAGCCCCCCGTCGAGCAGCAGGGTGAGTGAGCGGGCCAGGCCGGCCGGGTCGTCGACCCGGGCGCGGGCGGCAAGGCCGGTGACCCAGTCGAGAATCGCCCGTTTGTGGGCGACGACCAGGTCGTGGACCGGGGTGCCGGGCGCGGTCTCGGCGGCGGCGTTGAGGAATCCGCAGCCGCGGTAGCCATCGCGCCGGCAGGCGGAGGTGAGGGCGTCGAACAGGCCGATCAGTTGGTCGGCTGGGTCCTCGCCGGCCGCGGCCGCGGCGGCGTGGAGTTGCCCCGTCCAGACCCGGTCCACCTCCTTGAGGTAGGCAACGGCGAGGTGCTCCTTGGTGGGGAAGTGCTTGTAGAAGGTGGCCTTGGCGACGCCGGACTCCGCGATCAGCAGGTCGACCCCGACCCCGCGGATGCCGTGGCTGTAGAACAGCCGGAACGCGGTGTCGAGGAGGCGTTGCCTGGCCGTGGCGGGTGCGGGTTCACTGCCCATGGCTTGATGGTAGACAGACCTGTCTGCTACTGTCCAACCCACAGGTAGACAGAGCTGTCTAGCACCGAAGGGAGTCGCCATGAGGATCGCCGTTCTGGGCACGGGCACGGTGGGACGAACCATCGCCGCTCGGCTGGCTGAGCTCGGCCACGACGTGGTCGTCGGCACGCGGGATCCCTGTGCACGCTGGGGCGCGCCGAGCCGGACCAGTGGGGCCAGCCGTCCTTCGCCGACTGGGCCGCCGTGCACCCGGCGGTACGGCTGGCCACCTTCGCCGACGCTGCGTCCGGCGCCGACCTGGTGGTCAACGCGACCTTCGGGGCAGCCACGCTCGCCGCCCTGGAGCAGGCAGGCACGGCCAATCTGGCCGGTAAGGTGCTGATGGACCTGGCCAACCCGCTGGACTTCAGCCGGGGGATGCCTCCCACCCTCTTCGTCAAGGACTCCGATTCCCTCGGCGAGCAGGTCCAGCGGGCCCATCCCGCAGCCAGGGTGGTCAAGACGCTGAACACGTTGAGCGCGGGGTTGATGGTGCACCCCGAGACGCTCCCGGAGCCCGGAACGGTGTTCGTCTCCGGCGACGACGCGGACGCGAAGGCGGTGGTCACCGGGCTGTTGCGGGCCTTCGGACACACCGACGTGATCGACCTGGGCGGCATCGAGACCGCCCGCGGCGCCGAGCTGTGGCTGCCGCTGTGGCTACGGCTGATGGGTGCGCTCGGCACCGCCGCCTTCACCCTGCGGATCGTGCGTTGAGGGCCGCCCGCGGTTGAACCTGCGAGCGGGGTCGCAGCGGCACCCGGGCCGTGCCCTTGTGCCGGACCCCGCTGCCGTCGCGGCTCCTCCCCTGCCGGGCCACGCTCGGGACGAGGGCTGGACCCGGGCCCAACGGTCTGCCCCCTGGATCGGGTCGATTCGCTCCGTACCCTGCTGCCCGAGGAAGCATGCCGCCGAGGTACGAAATCGGGGGCGGCCCACTCTGACACCTTGCGCGAGCCGGGAAGGCTCGTAGGATGGTGGGTACAGCCCAGGGGAGGGGAGGCTGTGATGAACGGTGTTGCCAGTCGGGGGAAGGCCACCGTGGCTTCGGTTCGCGTGTGGGGCGCAGCATTACGCGTTCTCCTTGTGGTGGTGCTTGCACTTCTTGGGGCGGTGGCTGCGGCAACGCCGGCACACGCCATCGCCTCCAACACCGTTGCGTTCTACAGCATGGATGAGGCGCCCGGGTCGACCGTTCTGCACGACTCCTCGGGGAACGCGCAACATGGCACGATCGGCGCCGACGTGACCACCGGGGTGGTCTACGAGGGCGCCCGCGTGCACCGCTTCGCCACCCACCTGCCCAGTGACGGAGCGTTCCCCGGGCATGTGAACAGGATCCCGCACACCACCAGCTTCAATCCTGACGCCGGCGACTTCTCGATCGAGATCCGGGTGCGGACAATTACCGGTTCGGCAACATCATGCAGAAAGGCCAGGGAGCCACGACCGGCGGGTACTGGAAGCTGGAGAACCCCGAGGGCCTGCCACGGTGCCTCTTTCGCGGCAGCAACGGCGCGTCCCGCACGGGGTACGCGAAGGTGGCGATCAACGACGGACAGTGGCACGTGATCCGCTGCAATCGCACCTCGACCTACGTCGAGATGTACATCGACGGCGTTCGTCAGAGTCGGCTGACCGGGCCCACGGGAACGATCGCCAACCCGTGGGAGCTCACCATCGGGGGCAAGGGCCAATGTGACGGTGTGAATGTCACCTGCGACTACTTCGTGGGAGACATCGACTACGTCCGGATCGAGAAGGGCAACAGCACCACCCCGAACGCCCCGCCCGTGGCTGTCGCCGACGTGACCTGCGCCGGGCTCATCTGTGGGGTGAGCGGCGCGTCCTCCACAGACTCCGACGGCGCCATCCAGCGCTACTTCTGGGACTTCGGTGATGGCACCACGTTCGACGGGGTCAGCATGCCCACGACCACCCACACCTACGCCGGGTCCGGGACGTACTCCATCGCGCTGACCGTCACCGACGACCGTGGTGCGTCGACCTCAACCACGCAGCAGGTCAGCGTCGCGCCCCTGCCCGAGAAGATCTCCTTCGTGGGTCAGTCCACGAGCAACGCCAACGCCAGCACGCACAGCCTCACCGTGCCTGCCGAGGTGCAGCCCGGGGACACCCTGCTGCTCTTCGCCAGCCAGAACACCCAGGCGACCCTGACGGGGCCGTCCGGTGTCACCGGTTGGACCATGATGGACCGGGTGGCGCAGGGCTACGGAACCACCACGGCCTGGACGAAGGTGGCTCAGGCCGGTGACGCCGGAACGCAGCTCCAGGTCGCCTTCTCCAGCACCACCAAGGCCAACCTGGTGCTGGCCGCCTATGCCGGCACCGATCCCGACGGACCGGTCTCGGCGTTCTCCGGGACGGGTGACCCGGCCAGTTCCGCCGTCCGGATCACACCCTCCGTGCCGGTCGCGGTGGCCCAGAGTTGGGCGGTGTCGTACTGGATGCACGGTGACTCCGTCTCCACGGCACTGACTCCACCCGGGGACGTGGCCGTGCGCAGCAACAGTTCCCAGACGGGCGGCGGCCGCGTCACCGGGCTGCTCGCCGATACCGATGCGTCCCTGCCGCTCGCGCCCTACGGCGGGAAGGCCGCGACCGGGGCGGCCGCCAGTACGACCAACACCACCTGGACAGTGGTTCTCAGCCCCGACGACGGGGAGGAACCTCCCCGCCCGACGAGCCGCCGACCGCGTCGTTCCTGGTGGAGTGTGACGACCTGGCATGCGCCTTCGACGCCTCGGCGTCTGCCGACCTGGAAGGGGCACTGGTCTCCTACGCCTGGGAGTTCGGTGACGGCGATACCCGGTCGACACCTGACCCGACCACGACGCACACCTACGCTGCGGGAGGCACCTACGTCGGCCGCCTCGTGGTCACCGACTCCGGCGGCCAGACCGCGAGCACGACCAGGGACGTGGTCGTCACCGCTCCTCCTCCGGAGCCGAGCGACGTTGACTTCGTGGCCAGTGCCAGTGCCGATGCCAATGCTTCCACCCACGTCGTGACCGTGCCCGGTTCCGTGCAGGCCGGCGACACGCTGCTGCTCGTCCTCGGCATCGGGTCCGAGGTGCCGGTCGCCGATCCCGCCGGGGGTGGCAGCCGCTCGACACTGTCGACGACGGCAAGCTGCGAACCGTGGTGTGGTGGAAGCCTGCGACCGCCGGCGACGCGGCCTCGACGGTGTCGGTCGGGCTCGATTCCCTGGCCAAGGGCAACCTCATGGTGGCGGCCTACCGGGGCGTGGAAGCCGACGCGCCCGTGTTCCGCGGTGCGGCGAGCGCCGGAACCAGCGAGGTTCGTACCACCCCCGAGGCTCCGGTTGCGGTCGCAGGATCCTGGGCCGTCTCCTACTGGGCGCACCGGGACAGCTCGAGTAGCGCGCTCACGCCGCCCCCGGACGTCGCGTCCCGCAGCACCGGCACCCAGGCCGGCGGCGGACGGGTCACCACGCCGCTGGCCGACTCCGGTGGCCCGGTGTCGACCGGGAGCTACGGCGGGAAGGTGGCTACGGCGGACGCGGCCAGCAGCTACGGGGCGACCTGGACGATCGTCCTGGCCCCGGCCGGCTGAGTGGAGCCCGAGGGGGCCGTCAGTGCTGCATGTCCACGAAGCGGCTGTAGTGGCCCTGGAAGGCGACCGTCGACCGTCTGGGTCGGGCCGTTGCGGTGCTTGGCGACGATGAAGTCGGCCTCGCCGGCCCGCTCGGACTCGTTGTCGTAGATGTCGTCGCGGTGCAGCAGGATGACCATGTCGGCGTCCTGCTCGATCGAGCCGGACTCGCGCAGGTCGGACAGCATCGGCCGCTTGTCGGTGCGCTGCTCGGGGCCACGGTTCAGCTGGCGACAGCGCGACGACCGGCACCTCGAGCTCCTTGGCCAGCAGCTTCATCTGCCGGGAGAACTCGCTGACCTCCTGCTGGCGGGACTCGACCTGCTTGCCCGAGCGTCATCAGCTGCAGGTAGTCGATCGACGACCAGCTTCAGGTCGTGGCGCTGCTTGAGCCGCCGGCCTTGGCCCGGATCTCCATCATGGTCATGTTGGGCGAGTCGTCGATGAACAGCGGGGCGCTCGGAGACCTGGCCCATCTTGCGGGCGATCCGGGTCCAGTCGTCGTCGCTCATCGTGCCCCTTGCGGATGTCGTGCAGCGGGATCTTGCGCCTCGGCCGAGAGCAGGCGCATGGTGATCTCGGTCTTGGTCATCTCCAGGGAGAAGATCGCCGCGCCAGGCCGTGCTTGATCGACGCGGCCCGCGCCAGGTCGAGCGCCAGCGTCGACTTGCCCACGCCGGGACGCGCCGCGACGATGATCATCTGGCCCGGGTGCAGCCCATTGGTCAGCTCGTCGAGGTCGGCGAAGCCGGTGGGCACGCCCGCCGATCACGCCGTGCGCACTCGAGCGCCTCGATCTCGTCGAGCGTCGCCTCCATCAGCGCGCTCAGCGGCTCGTAGTCCTCGCTCGCCTTTCCCTCGGTCGACCTCGTAGACTCGCCTGCTGGGCGGCATCGACGATGCCGGTCGACGTCGCCCTGGCCCGCGTAGCCCAGCTGGGCGATCCGGGTCGAGGCCTCGACCAGTCGGCGCAGGATCGCCTTCTCGCGCACGATCTCGGCGTAGTAGCCGGCGTTCGCGGCGATCGGACACCGTCGACAGCAGGTTGTGCAGGTAGACGTGCGCCGCCGACCCGGCCCAGCTCGCCCGCGCTTGCCAGCTCGTCGGCCACCGTGATCGCGTCGGCCGGCTCGCCGCGGCCGTACAGGTCGACGATCGCGTCGTAGATCGTCTCGTGCGCCGGACGGTAGAAGTCGCGGCCCTTGATCGATCTCGACGACGTCGGCGATGGCGTCCTTGCTCAGCAGCATCGCCCCGAGCACGCTCTGCTCCGCGGCGACGTCCTGCGGTGGCGTGCGGTCCGGTCCCGCGTACTCGGCCGCGCTCTCGTAGGGCATGACCTCAGCGAGTGACACCTGTGTCTCCCTCCAGGGCTCGTCCGAATCGGCCTTCGTCCAGCAGCCTAGGGCGGCCCTCTGACACCCAGTCGGGGGCATCACCTGCCCCCGTTTTCCCGGGTCCCGACCGGAGCCAACCTAGACCTGTCCCGCGCCCTTCTCAACGGCGTCTTCCACAGGGCCTGTGGATGAACTGGGGACAACCGGCGAGGCGCGCCGTCGGTCCTGTGTACGACGACGTGTCGTAGTTGTGGACATCACCGCGTGAACGCTTTCAATCAGGGTTTGACTAGGCCATACATTCCCATACACGTGTGGATACCAAGAAATCGGGGGCCAATTTGCCGACAGCGTGCCCACTTGACAGCCAAGGCTCCCCCGGGTGTATGGGGTGGCTGGCGGGGAGGTTATGCACACGCTTTCCACACCCGGGCCGACTTGCCGGGCATACCCATGGGGGGTATCGTGACTAGGGAGGACGGAGGATGACCATGGAACACGAGGAACAGTTGTCACACCAGTCCGGGTGTTCACACGAGTCCGGCCACGGTTACCTCGACCAGAAGGACGAGTACCTGCGCCGGTTGCGCCGGATCGAGGGGCAGGCCCGGGGCCTGCAACGGATGGTCGACTCCGAGCAGTACTGCATCGACATCCTCACCCAGGTGTCGGCCATGACCAAGGCCCTGGAGTCTCTCGCCCTGGCCCTGCTCGACGAGCATCTCAGCCACTGCGTCGTGCGCGCGGCGCGGGCCGGCGGGGAGGAGGCCGACGCCAAGCTGCGTGAGGCGTCCGACGCCATCGCCCGCCTGGTCCGCTCCTGACCACCAGCCTCCGGCCCGGCACGGACTATCCCCGGCCGCGAACGAAAGGGAAGAACATGATCACCAGCTACACCGTCACCGGCATGACCTGCCAGCACTGCGTGAAGGCCATCACCGAGGAGGTGGCGGCGGTTCCCGGCGTGACCGCCGTCGAGGTCTCCCTGGACGCCGGCAGGCTCGACCTCACCTCCGAGGCCCCGGTCCGATGTCGACCGCATCATCGAGGCGGTCTACGAGGCCGGCGAACAGTACAGCATCGCCTGACCCTCCCGGCGTCAGAGCTCCCCGGCCCACCGCCGGCTCCTGCCCCGCTCGCCCCCTGGAACGGCAACGATGACCACCACGCAGCGCGAATCCGTCGAACTCGACATCTCCGGCATGACCTGCGCGTCCTGTGCGGCCCGGATCGAGAAGAAGCTGAACCGGCTGGACGGCGTCCAGGCGTCGGTCAACTACGCCACCGAGAAGGCGTTCGTCCTCTACCCCGGCCCGGTGCACGTCGACGACCTGATCAAGGTCGTCGAGAACACCGGCTACAGCGCGGCCCTGCCCACCCCGGATACCGAGCCGGTCGACCACGCCGCCCCCCTGCGCACCCGCCTGTTCTGGGCCGCGGTCCTCGGCGTGCCGGTGATCGTCCTGGCGATGGTGCCGGTGCTGCAGTTCCCCGGCTGGCAATGGCTCAGCCTGGCGCTCACCGTCGGGGTCTACACCTGGGCGGCCTGGCCGTTCCACCACAGCGCGCTGGTCAATGCCCGGCACCGGGCCACCACCATGGACACCCTGATCAGCCTCGGCACCACCGCCGCGTTCGGCTGGTCGGTCTACGCGCTGGTGTTCGGGCACGCGGGCAGGATCGGCTACACCCATCCGTTCGAGTTCGCCCTCGCCCGCGGCCACGGCGACGCGAACATCTACTTCGAGGCCGTCGCCGGCATCATGGTGTTCCTGCTGCTCGGCCGCTACATCGAGGCGCGGTCGAAGGCTGCGGCCGGCGAGGCGGTCCGCGCCCTGCTGGACCTCGGCGCCACCGAGGCGACGCTGTTCCGCGACGGGCGGGAGACGCGCGTCCCGGTCGCCCTGCTCGCGGTCGGCGACACCTTCGTGGTGCGTCCGGGGAGAAGGTCGCCACCGACGGCGAGGTCGTCGAGGGGGTCTCGGCGGTCGACAGTTCCTGGTCACCGGCGAGTCGGTGCCGGTGGACGTCGGCGTCGGGCGACGCCGTGATCGGCGCCACCCTGAACACCACCGGACGCCTGGTCGTGCGGGCCAGCCGGGTCGGCCCCGACACCCAGCTGGCCCACATCGCCCGGCTGGTCGAGGAGGCACAGACCGGCAAGGCGCCGGTGCAGCGCGCTCGCCGACCGCATCTCGGCGGTGTTCGTGCCCGTCGTGATCGGACTGGCGGTGCTGACCCTGCTGGTCTGGTTGTGGCTGGGCGAGAGCGCGTCCTTCGCCGCCGCCGCCGCGGTGGCGGTGCTGATCATCGCCTGCCCGTGTGCGTTGGGCCTGGCCACGCCGACCGCCCTGCTGGTGGGCACCGGCCGAGGCGCCCAGCTGGGCATCGTGATCAAGGGCCCGGAGTCACTGGAGACGCGCCCACGACATCGACACCGTCGTGCTCGACAAGACCGGCACCGTCACCACCGGTGAGATGGCCGTGGTCGGGCATCGACCCCGAGCCGGGGGTCGCCGAGGCGGAACTGCTGGCCTATGCCGGCGCCGCCGAATCGGGCTCCGAACACCCGGTCGCCCGGGCCATCGCGATCCGCGCCGGCAGCAACCTGGCGCTCACCTCGCTCACCAACACCCCGGGCAGGGCATTCGCGCGACCGTCGCGGGCCGCGAGGTGCTGGCCGGGCGTCCGGACTGGGTACTGGCCGCGATCCGGCCGGTCGATCCGTCCCCGGCATCGCACCGGCCACGGGCCGAGCCATCGGTGGACGGACCGGGACCGGTCGCGCCGGCCACCCGGGTCGCCATCGCCTGGGACGGGGAGTTCCGCGGCACCATCGAGGTCGCCGACACCGTCAAGCCCGGTTCCGCAGAGGCCGTCCGCCGCTTCCGCGCGCTCGGGCTCACCCCGATCCTGCTGACCGGCGACAACCGGGCCAGTGCCGCGGCCGTGGCCGCCGAGGTCGGCATCACCGACGTGGTCGCGGAGGTGCTGCCGCAGGACAAGGTGGCGCAGGTGAAGCGGCTGCAGGCGCAGGGCCGCACCGTGGCCATGGTGGGCGACGGGGTGAACGACTCTGCTGGCGCTGGCCCAGGCCGACCTCGGCATCGCGCTGGGCACCGGCACCGATGCCGCGATCCAGGCCGCGGACCTCACCCTCATGCGCGGGGACCTGCGGGTGGCCGCGGACGCGATCCGCCTCTCCCGGGTCACGCTCAGCCGGATCAGGAGCAACCTGTTCTGGGCGTTCGCCTACAACGTCGCCGCCATCCCGCTCGCGGCGCTCGGGTTCCTCAACCCGATGATCGCTGGCGCGGCGATGGCGTTCTCCAGCGTGTTCGTGGTGCTGAACAGCCTGCGCCTGCGCGGATTCCGTCCGCTCGCGTGAGCCTGGGCGGCCGGGACTCACAGGAGGCGCACAAGCTGGGCAGGTGAAGCGGACAACAACGACTGGCTGACTGAAGGGGATCAAGCAAACCCCGAATAACAGGAGCCATCGTGTCCCTCGTCCTCATCGCCGCCGACCTCGTCGCCGTCGCCGCCCTCGTCTTCGGGCTCTTCCTGCCCCGGCACCGGCGTCGTGACCTGATCGTGGCCCTTCTCGTCGTGAACGTCGGTGTGCTCGCCCTGATGGCCACCCTGTCCTCGGTGTCGTCGAGCATCGGCGTCGGGCTGGGCCTGTTCGGCGTCCTGTCGATCATCCGGCTGCGGTCGGAGGAACTCGCCCAGCACGAGATCGCCTACTACTTCGCTGCGCTCACCCTGGGCCTGCTGGCCGGCAACACCGCCCTCGATCTGGCCTGGACGCTCGGGCTGATGGCCGCGGTGCTGGTCGCTCTCTTCATCGGCGACCACTCCCTGGTGGCCCAGCGCACCTCGAGGCAGCAGATCACGCTGGACCGGGCCATCGCCGACGACGCCGAGCTGCGCGCCCGCGTGTCCGGCCTGGTCGGTGGGCAGGTGCAGTCGGTGACCGTGCTCAAGACCGATCTCGTCAACGACACCACCGTCGTCGACGTCCGCTACTCCGCCATGCCGGCGGCCCGCACCCACGAGGCGATCCGATGAGAACCGTGGCCCCGACCGGACGTCCCACCGCCACCGGCCTCGCGCTGGAGGAGCTTCCCGGCACCACCCTGGCGACCGTGCTCAGCCAGGCTGCTCTGCAGACCCGGGTCGACCGCAAGTACCTGCTCGACACCGACGTACTCCCGGTCGTGCTGGGCCGCGTCGCAGGGGCGCTGGAGGTGCTGCGCATCGACGGACGCCAGGGCTTCGGCTACCACTCCACCTATTTCGACACCCCGGGCCTGGCGGCGTTCCGGCTGGCCGGCCAGGGACGGCGGCGCCGGTTCAAGGTGCGTACCCGGGTCTACCGCGACTCCGGGGAGGCCTGGCTCGAGGTGAAGACCCGGGGCCGGCGGGGAGCGACCGTGAAGGACCGCACGCCCTATGACCTCGCCGATGCCGGACGCCTCACCCCGGCGGCGCGCGAGTACGTGGCGCAGACGCTCGTCGAGCGGGACGTCGACGGGGTCGACGTGTCGGCGCTGGTCGCGACCCTGCACACCAGCTACGTCCGCACGACCCTGCTGCTCACCGACCCCGACGCCACCAGCCGAGCCACCGTGGACACCGGCCTGGTCTGGCGGCGGCCCGGGGGAGGCCCGGCGCTGTCGGTGCCGAACCAGGTGATCGTGGAGACCAAGGGCGGCTCCGTCGCCGGCTCGCTCGACCGCGCCCTGTGGCGCTGCGGCATCCGACCGGCCCGGATCAGCAAGTACGGCGCCGGCCTGGCCGCGCTCGACCACGAGCTGCCCGCCCTGAAGTGGCACCGCCTGCTCAACCAGCAACTCCGCCCGGCGACAGCCTGACGCCGGACGACAAAGGAAGACATCATGGCGACTGATCACCCGACCCTGCGCAGGGTGACTGCGGCCATCGCCGCCATTGTCGCCGGGCTCGGGTGAGGTGATCCGCGGCGCGTCCGGCGGCCCGCCCCGGTGCCGGCCCTGCCGGATGCAGGCATTCCGCAGGGCCGGCCGGTTCGATCCAGCTCAGTCGGGCGGGTCGTAGGGCTGGGTGACCGTCCGGCCGGGGAACACGCGCCGTCCGTAGTCTGGCTCAAGGCCCTCGGTGAGCGGGACGTCCCGTCCCTCAGCCAGCGCCCGGTAGATCTCGACGAACTCCTTCGACTGGTTGTCGATCGTCCACTTCGCGGCCAGCTCGCGGCTGCGGGCCTGCGCCGTCGCGGCGAACCCGGGGTCCTCCAGCGCGGTCAGCATCCGCATCATCGCCCCGGCCAGGGACACGGGGTTCGGCCGGGCGAGCACGGCGTTCACGCCCGGGTCGACGACGAGCCGCAGCTCGTGGTCGACCATCACGAACGGGAGCCCGGCGTGCGCGGCCTCGTGCAGCACCAGCGCCTGGGTGTCGGTGACGGAGGCGAACACGAACGCGTCGCCGGAGGCGTAGTAGGCGCCGAGCTTCTCCCTCGGGATCTGGCCGGGCAGCTTCACCCCACCGAACCGGGCGGCCCGCTGGAGCCGCCGACGCAGCGACACCGGCGTTTCCCGCCACTCCCCGACAATCATCAGTTCGACCTCCGGACGCTGGTCGCGGACGAGTTCGAACGCGTCCAGCATCAGCCCGATCCCCTTCTCCAGCGAGATCCGGCCGACATAGATCAGCCGCGGCCCCCGGCCCCTGGCGACCGGCGGCAGGACCGGCAGCGCGTCGGTGCCGTTGGGTACCACCCGCACCTTCGCGGACGGGGCGATCTCCAGCACGCGCTTCGCGGTCTTGTCCGACGGCGTGGTGACCAGGTCGGCGTCGGTGAGCATGTTGGCGGCGAGGGTGAGCAGCTCCACCTGGGCGCGACCGCGGCGGGGACGCTTGAACCGCATCCGTTTCAACTGCCCCCAGCTCTTCTCCAGGTGCATCGAGTAGACCTTGTAGGCGGCGTTCAGCAGCGGCACCACGTGCCAGTAGTGCTCGGCGTACGCCTCCAGGTCGGTGTGCCAGGTGATCACCAGCGGCTTGCCGGTGCGTTGCGCGGTCCACATGCCCAGCAGGCCGATCGCGCCCAGGCCGTGGACGTGGATGATGTCGGGCGGGTTCGCCACCAGCTGGGCGAGCCGGTAGTCGAAGTCCTGGCCCATCGACAGCCTGATCTGGGTTCCGGGGATCGGCACTGACGGTAGCCGGATCTCCCGCCGGTGCGGGTGGCCGGCGTGCGGGTTGGGACCCTTCGCCTCCGGGGCGACCAGCAGTACCTTGTGGCCGGCGGCCAGCACCCGCTCCTCCAGGAACTGCACCGCGTAGAGCAGGCCTGAGTGGGCCGGGCCGTAGTTGTCGGTGAACTCGGCGACCGTCAGCGGCCTGCGGGCCGGTTCACCTGGCGCTTCTGTGGTGATGGGAAGGACCTTTCTTGCGTGACCGGACGGCCCCACTGTAGCCGGGGCGGACGCCGCGGTCAGCCGCGCAGGGAGCCGTAGGTGGCGGTGGCCTTCTCCAGTGCTGCCACGTAGCCGGCCCGCGCCTCCGCGCCGGCATCATGGTCGGCGGGAACGGCGAGCAGGCCCCGGAAAGCCGCCACCGAGTCGAACCCCTTGCGGGCGGTCCAGTCCTCCAGCCCTTCCAGCAGTTTGCCCGCATAGCCCGCCCCGTGCCGCACCAGGGCGGAGGTGGTCATCACCACGTCGGCCCCGGCCAGGAGGTAGGCGACCACGTCCCCGGCGGTCTCCACGCCGGAACTGGCCGCGAGCGAGGCGGACGTGCGGTTGCGCAGGGCGGCGATCCAGGTGCGCGGCACCCGGGCGTCCGCGGGGGACGACAAGGTCACCCCCGGCACGACGCTGACCCGCTCGACATCGACCGACGGCTGGAGGAACCGGTTGAACAGGACCAGGCCGTCGGCGCCGGCCTCGATCACCCGCAGCGCGAAGTTGCCGGTGCTGGAGAAGAACGGCGACAGCTTCACCGCCACCGGGATCCCGACCGACTGCCGGACGGCGGCGACGATCTCCAGGTGCCGCTCCTCCACGTCCGGCCCGGTCAGCGCGACGTCGCCGGGAACGAAGTAGATGTTCAACTCCAGCGCGGCCGCGCCCGCCTCGGCGAGCTGGCGCCCGAAGCCGACCCACTCCCCGTTGGCGGATGCGTTCAGGCTGGCCACCACCGGCACGTCGACCGCGGCGGCTGCCCGTTCGACCATGCTGAGATAGGCCCGCGCCGGGTCGTCGGCGCCGGCCATCGCCGGGAAGTAGCTGGTGGCCTCGGGGAACGACTCGGCGTTCAGGTCCTCCAGCAGCGCGTCCCGTTCAGCCTGGGCGCGTAATTGCTCGGCGAACAGCGAGTACAGCACCACCGCTCCCAGCCCGGTGTCGGCGAGCTCACGGACCCCGTCCACGCTCTGCGACAGGGGCCCCGCGGAGGCGACCAGCGGGCTGCGCAGCGGCAGTCCCAGATAGGTGGTGGACATCTCAGCTCCCTGCTACTCGGGTGAACCGCTCGGCGCCGCGGGTGGCCATCTCCTCGTACTCCGCCCAGCGCCGGTTCACCTGCTCCTGGCCGAGCGCCAGCAGCCGTTCGGCGTTCTCCGGGTCGGAGTTCATCAGCATCCGGAACCGCAACTCCTTGACGTGGTAGTCCCGCAGCGGCATCCGGGGCCGGGGCGAGTCCAGCAGGAACGGGTTCCTGCCGGCCGCGCGCAGCACCGGGTTGTAACGCATCAGCGGCCAGTGTCCCGAGGCCACCGCCGCGTACTGCTGGTCGAGGCCCTTGCGCATGTCGATGCCGTGGGCGATGCAGTGGCTGTAGGCGAGGATCAGGCTGGGGCCGTCATAGGCCTCTGCCTCCCGGAACGCCTTCAGGGTCTGCTGCGGGTCGGCGCCCATCGCCACCCGGGCGACGTACACGTTGCCGTAGGCCGTCGCCTGCAGGGCCATGTCCTTCTTGTTCGTCGGCTTGCCGGCCGAGGCGAACTTCGCCACCGCGCCGAGCGGGGTCGACTTGGACGCCTGCCCGCCGGTGTTGGAGTACACCTCGGTGTCGAGCACCAGGACGTTCACGTTGCGCCCGGTGGCGAGCACGTGGTCGACGCCCGGCGGACCCGATGTCGTAGGCCCACCCGTCGCCGCCCACGATCCACACCGAGCGGCGCAGCAGGTGGTCGGCCACCGAGCGGAGGTCCTCCACCAGGGGCCCGGCCATGGTGTCCAGCAGCGCCTTCAGCGCGTCCACCCGGGCCCGCTGCTGGCTCAGCTCCGACTCGTACAGCTGGGGCGCGTTCAGGATCGCGTCGACGGTCTCGTCGCCGAGGTCGCCCCGCAGCGTCCTCGAGGCGTCTCCGGGCCGTGTCGGTGTGCAGGTCGGCGGCGAGCCGCAGGCCGAGCCCGAACTCGGCGTTGTCCTCGAACAGGGAGTTCGACCAGGCCGGGCCGCGGCCGTACTTGTTGGACGACCACGGGGTGGTGGGCAGGTTGCCGCCGTAGATGGACGAACACCCGGTCGCGTTGGCCACCGTGGCGCGACCGCCGAACAGCTGGGTGAGCAGCTTCAGGTACGGGGTCTCGCCACAGCCCGCGCAGGCTCCGGAGAACTCGAACAGCGGCTCCATGAACTGGGTGCCACGCACGTTCGCGAAGTCGATGCGGGAACGCCGGTTCACCGGGATCGTCTCGAAGAAGGAGACGTTCTCCTTCTCCTTGGTGCGCTCGAGCACGGGCGCGAGGTTGATCGCCTTGCGGGAGCCGCCGGAGCCCAGCGGCTTCACCGGGCACGCCTCCACGCACAGCCCGCACCCGGTGCAGTCCTCCGCGTACACCTGCAGGGTGTACCGCGAGCCGGGGAAGCCGGCCGCGTTGAGCGGGGCGGACTGGAAGCCGTCCGGTGCGCCCTCCAGGGCGGACTCGGTGTAGTACTTGGCGCGCAGGACGGCGTGCGGGCAGACGAACGCACAGTTGCCGCACTGGATGCAGGCCTCGGCGTCCCACTCGGCGATCACGTCGGAGATGTTCCGCTTCTCGTAGCGCGTGGTGCCGGACGGGTAGGTGCCGTCCACCGGCAGGGCGCTCACCGGCAGGAGGTCGCCGGTGCCCAGCAGCATGGAGGCCGTCACGGTGCGGACGAACTCCGGAGCCGTGTCGGGCACCGGCGGGATCATCGCGGGCCCGGCGTCGACGGTGGCGGCGCACGTCGATCCGGTTCAGGTGTCGACCGAGGCGTCGACGGCGGCCTCGTTCTTGGCCACCACGTCCTCGCCCTTGCGCCCGTAGGTCTTGCGGATCGTCCGCTTGACCTCCTCGATCGCCGCCGCGCGGGGCAGCACGTTGCTGATCGCGAAGAAGCAGGTCTGCAGCACGGTGTTGGTGCGTCGCCCATGCCCGCCTTGTGGGCGACCAGGTTGGCGTCGATCGACCACAGCTCGATGCCGAGGTCGATGATCCGCTGCTGCATCGGCAACGGCAGGTGGGCGAACACCTCCTCCGGCTCGTACGGGGTGTTCAGCAGCAGCACCGTGCCGGGGCGGGCGAACTCGCAGCACGTCCACCCGTTCCAGGATCGACCAGTGGTGGCAGCCGATGAAGCCGGCCTTGCTGATCAGGTACGGCGCCTCGATCGGATTCGGGCCGAACCGCAGGTGCGACACCGTCCGGGAGCCCGACTTCTTCGAGTCGTAGACGTAGTAGCCCTGCGCGTAGGTGTCCTCGATCGCGCCGAGGATCTTGACGGTGTTCTTGTTGGCGCCGACCGTGCCGTCCGAGCCCAGGCCGTAGAACACCGCGCGCAGCGTGGCCGGGTCCTCCAGGTCTACGCCCGGGTACGGAAGGGGATGCTCAGCATGGTCACGTCATCGTTGATGCCGACGGTGAACCGCGGCCGTGGGCTCGGGGCAGCGCGAGCTCGTCGAACACGCCCTCGACCATGGCCGGGGTGAACTCCTTGCTGCTCAGCCCGTAGCGGCCGCCGACCAGCAGCGGCATGCCGCTGGGGGTGCTGGCGGACACCCGGTGGCCGGCCGCGTGCGCCTCGCCGATCGCCGCAGCGACGTCGAGGAACAGCGGCTCGCCGCCGGAGCCCGGCTCCTTGGTGCGGTCCATCACCGCGACTCCCGGGCGGTGGTGGGGATGGCCGCCAGGATCTGCTCGGTGGGCAGCGGGCGGTACAGCCGCAACTGGACGACCCCCACCTTTTCGCCGTGGGCGCACAGGTGCTCGACGGTGGAGCGGACGGTCTGCGCGCCCGAGCCCATGATCACGACCACCCGGTCGGCCTCGGGGTCGCCGTAGTACTCGACCAGGCGGTACTGCCGTCCGGTCAGGCCGGCGAACTCGTCCATCGCGGTGCTGACGATTCCGGGCACCTCCAGGTAGTACGGGTTGGCGGCCTCGCGCCCCTGGAAGTACGTGTCGGGGTTCTGCGCCGTGCCCCGGATGTAGGGGTGCTCCGGGCGACAGCGCCCTGCGGCGGTGCGCCCGGACCGTCTCCTCGGGGACGAACGTGCGCAGTTGCTCGTCGGTGAGCAACTCACCGAGTTCTCCTCGTGGCTGGTGCGGAAGCCGTCGAAGAAGTGCACGAACGGCACCCGGGAACGCAGCGTGGACAGCTGGGCGATCGCCGCCATGTCGTGGGCACTCCTGCACGCTGGTGGAGGCTGAGCATCGCGAAGCCGGTCTGCCGGACGGCCATCACGTCCTGGTGGTCGCCGTAGATGCACAGGCCCTGCGCGGCCAGCGCGCGGGCCGCCACGTGCAGCACGGTGGAGGTGAGCTCGCCGGCGATCTTGTACATGTTCGGGATCATCAGCAGCAGGCCCTGCGATGCCGTGAAGGTGGTGCTCAGGGCGCCGCCCTGCAGCGCGCCGTGCAGCGCGCCGGCGGCCCCGCCCTCGGACTGCATCTCGATCACCGACGGCACCGTGCCGTAGACGTTCGTGCGTCCCTTCGCCGACCACTCGTCGGCCAGCTCGGCCATGGTCGAACTGGGCGTGATCGGGTAGATGCTGCACAGCTCGTTCAGCCGGAACGCCGCCGACGCAGCCGCCTCGTTCCCGTCGATGATGACCCGGCTCATCGGTTCTCCTCGACCATCTCGATGGCATGCACCGGACACTGCTCGTAGCAGCTGGCGCAGCCGGTGCACTTGTCGTAGTCAAAGCGGTAGCGGAAGCCCTTGCCGAGCTTGATCACCGCGTCCTCGGGGCACGCGCCGAGACAGCCGTCGCACTCGAAGCAGTTGCCGCACGACAGGCATCGTGCGGCCTCCACGTGAGCCTGCTCGTCACCGAGGCCGCCGACGATCTCGTCGAAGTCGGTGACCCGCTCGGAGGGCTCCAGCTCGGGCTGGGTGCTGCGCCGTGCGTCGCCGAAGTACCACAGGTGCAGCTTGTCGAAGCTGGCGAGCTCGTGCTTGGCGCCGACCGGGCGCCTCCCGGTGGCCGAGCCAGGCGTCGATCTGGGTGGCCGCCCGCTTGCCGTGCCCGACGCCGATGGTCACCGTCCGCTCCGACGGGCACGGCGTCGCCGCCGGCGAAGATGCCGTCCACGTCGGTCATCAGGGTGCGCGGATCGACCCGCACCACGTCGTGCTCGAAGTGCATGCCGGGGATGCGGCGCAGGAAGTTGGAGTCGGCCTCCTGTCCCAGCGCCAGGATCACGGTGTCCGCCTCGAGCTTCTCGAACCGCCCGGTACCCCGGGCCTTGCCGTTCTCGTCCAGTTCCATGATCTCGACGGTGAGGTCGGACTCCTCCATGGAGCTGATCGTGCGCAGCCAGTTCATCTTCACGCCCTCGCTCAGCGCGCCCTCGCGCTCCTCGGCGTGGGCGGGCATCTGGTCCTCGGTGCGGCGGTAGACGATGATCGACTCCTCCGCGCCGAGGCGCCGGGCCACCCGGGCGGCGTCCATGGCGGTGTTGCCGCCGCCGTAGACCGCGACCTTGCGCCCGATCATCGGGCGCTCGCCGGAGGCGACGTCGCGCAGGAAGCTGACCGCGTCCACGATCTTCGAGGCGTCGCGGTTGCGGGATGTCGACCCGCTTGGACAGGTGTGCGCCGATCGCCACGAACACCGCATCGAAGCCGCCCTCGACCTGCTCGGCCAGCAGGTCCTTGACGTGTGGTCGTTGACGATCCGCACGCCCAGGTCGAGCAGGCGGGCGACCTCGGCGTCCAGCACGTCGCGGGGCAGCCGGTACTCCGGGATGCCGTAGCGCATCATGCCGCCGGGGACGTCGGAGGCAGTCGCGGATCTCGACCTCGTGGCCCAGCCTCGCCAACTGGTAGGCGGCGAGCAGGCCCGACGGGCCGGCGCCGACGACGAGCACGCGGCGGCCGGAGGAGAACGCGGGGCGTGGTGAACGTCCAGCCCTGCTCGATCGCCAGGTCGCCGAGGTAGCGCTCGACGGCGTGGATCGAGACCGCGCCGTCGAGTTCGACGCGGTTGCAGGCGGTCTCGCACGGGTGGTAGCAGACCCGTCCGTGGATCGCGGGGAACGGGTTGTTGCTGCACCAGCTCGCGCCACGCGGCCTCGTCCTGGCGCGCCTTGATCAGGCGCAGCCACTCCTGGATGTTCTCCCCGGCCGGGCAGGCGTTGTTGCACGGGGGCAGCAGGTCGACATAGACGGGCATCCGGGTTCGGACGGGAGCGACGCGCCCACCCTCCACGGCGAGGTCGGGGAGACCAGTGATATCGCGGGCCATGGCACGCCCTTCAGTGGGGTTCGCAGGGTTCTCGACAGAAATCTACTCCCGCTGTGACCCGCACGCTGACAAGGGACTTAAGTGACAAGAACGTTCACTATGTCCGCAGGGGCGCGGCCGTCCCGTGCATCCGGTGAGGTTCCCGGGGCAGGGGAAGGGGGGAGCGGCGACCCCGGTGGGCGGTCGCCGAACGATGCCGCCGCGGGTTCCTGCGGACGGGCGGAGCCCGGGCCTTCGCTCGCCCTGCCACGTGGTACGGCCCGAGCCAGAGGCTGCTGACCACGCCGGTCGAATGCACTGGTCAGGAATCGTCGATGACCATGGTCACTCCGGCCGTCCCGGCCACTGGCCGCCCTGGCCGAACGCCACAGCCGAGCGGCGCGTGGCCGGGCCCCGGGTCCATGAAGGGGCGCGGAGTTGCCGGCCCTGCAGATGCTCCGGTTTCCTCTCCGGAAGGATCTCCGGAGGTTTACCCTGATTCCAGTGCAGGCGTGACAAGCCTGCCGGCCGACCACCGCAGAGTGGCGGTGGCTCCAGTGTCTCGGGGGGGACCGATGAGCGGGATCTTGGTGTCCACACAAACTGCGGGGGGAGTCCGTGCGACCCTCCCCGTCCACGACAGGGGCTGGAGGTGGTGGGCGGCCGCGGGGGCCTCGCTGATGCTGGGCTGGGCACCTGTCGGACAGCCCCCCACCGCACACGCGCTTCCCGTGCTTCCGGCCGCCGGGGTGGCCGATCCGGGGTGGACGGCGTTCGTGGACACCAACGGCGACACCGCCGGCAACGCCACGGACCCGAAGGCACTCACCCTGACCAGCCCCACCGGGGCAGGAACGCTGAGGCGGTTCGAAGACGGCTCGGAGATCACCGGTGTCCAGGTTGCGGCCAGCACGACCGGCACGGTGACGAAGTCCGGCAGCGGCGCCAACACCGCCGTCGGGACCGAGGCGCACTCGGAGTTCGAGAGCAGGGTGGACCTCACCGGGTTGCTGGCGATGGAGCCGGGGAGCTCGACCAGCCTGCTGTTCAGCGGGCTCGACCCGGACGGGAGCTACACGCTGGTGGCGACCGCCAACCGGGACCGGCCGGGCTGGGCGGATCAGTACACCACCACCTTCGGCCTCGAGGGTGCGGTGACCTTCAGCCCAGGCTCCTCCGTCGGCACCCAGGCGAGCGCTGACGGTGCCGAGGCGACCTTCTCCACGGGTTTCAACACCGTCAACGGCTACGTGGCGAGGTGGACGGGGATCGATCCGGGGGCCGACGGTCAGATCACCCTGACTTCCGGCTTCGGTGAGAGCCTGGACGCCACGTCCTTCGGCGCGAGCGCGGTGCTGCTGCAACTCGAGTCGGACACGGTCGCCCCGGTGATCACGTTGCGGGGTGAACCGGTGGTGGACGTGCCCTTCGGTGCGCCGTTCACCGATCAGGGGGCGACAGCTTCCGACGACAAGGATGGTGTCGTCGCGGTGGTGGTCGGCGGTGACACCGTGGACACCCTGGTGCCGGGAGCCTACGTGATCGTCTACAACGCCTCCGATGCGGCCGGCAACGCCGCGGTGCCGGTGACTCGGACCGTGAACGTCCAGCCGGCGGCGGTACTCACCCAGACCCCGGTGCCCACGATCACGGGCACGACGAAGGTGGGTCGGACATTGACCGCCAACCCCGGCACCTGGGCGCCCGCGCCGGTCGATCTGGCCTTCCAATGGCTCCGGGACGGCGCGGTGATCGAGGGGGCCACCGGCCCTGCCCATCTACTCGCCCCGGAGGACGTCGCGAGCCGAATCGCTGTGACCGTCACCGGCTCGAAGGTTGGCTACGGCTCGGTGGCGAAGACGTCGGTGGCCACCGGCGAGGTCGTCGAGGCCTCGCTGAGCCTGACCGCCAAGCCCACCCTCGTCGGCACCAGGCGGGTCGGTGAGACACTGAGCGCCAACGCGGGTGCGTGGGGCCCGGGCGCTGTCGAGTTCACCTACAGGTGGTACCGCAACACCGGGCGGATCAAGGGTGCTGCGGCCCAGAGCTACCTCCTCGTCGCTGCGGACAAGGGCAAGCGGATCCGGGTGAAGGTCACCGGCTCCCGGGACGGGTACCTGCCAGTGACCCGAACCTCCTCCCGGACCGGCAAGATCGTTGTCGGGGTACTCACTCCCAAGCCCACCCCCACCATCGGCGGAACGGCCGCGGTAGGGCAGGTGCTCGCCGTCGACACCGGCACCTGGGGCCCTGCCCCGGTGAAGCTGGCCATCCGGTGGCTCCGCTCCGGAGATGCGATCAAGGGAGCAACGGCGGCGACCTACCGGTTGACCGCTGCCGACCGGGGAAAGCGGATCGCGGTACGGGTGACCGGCTCGAAGTCGGGCTTCAAGGCGATATCGAGGACCTCCACAGCGACCGCGAAGGTCGTCGCCGGTACCCTCGACCCGACCCCGGTGCCGACCATCCAGGCCGACGGAACCCCGGTCGGGATCCCCGTCGTGGGGCAGAAGCTCAAGGCCATCGCGGGCACCTGGGGTCCGGGTTCGGTGACCCTGGCCTACCGCTGGTACCGGACCGACTGTGCCTCTCCGGCCCTGGACGGACCGTACGCGACCGGATCGTCGTACGCCCTGCCCGCCTCGGCGGTGGGCCGGTGCATCGTCTTGACGGTGACCGGAACCAAGCCCGGCTACGCCAAGGTGGTGGAGCCGTCCGTCCCGACCGCTCAGGTGGTGCCGCAGCCGTGAGTTCCTGACCGCGCCAAGGGGCGGCGGCCCGGGGCCGCCGCCCCGGCCGCAGACGCCGGCCGCTGCGAAGGTCCTGGTGGGGACCTCAGCCGGAAGCGGCCGCGCAGGCCGCGCAGGTGCCGAAGAACTCCAGTTCGTGGTCGACGTCGGCGAACCCCTGTGCGGCGGCGAGCGCCCGGACCTGCTCCTCCAGCGCCGGGATGGCCACCTCGACGGTCCGGCCGCAGTCCCGGCAGATCAGGTGGTGGTGGTGACCCGGCGAACAGGTCCGGTAGGCCACCTGTCCGTCGGGGGTGCGGATGGCGTCGAGTTCGCCGGTGGACGCCATCGCCTGCAGCGCCCGGTACACGGTGGCCAGGCCCACCCCCGAACCCTCGTGGCGCAGCCGGTCGTGGATCTCCTGGGCGGTGGCGAAGGTGGCCAGGGCTTCCACGGCCCGCCGGATCTCGCCGCGCTGCCGGGTGTTGCGGTGGCCGGCCGGCGCCCGCTCAGTGCTCGTCATAGTGGTCACCGTGGGGTGCGTGGCGGTGTCCGTCGTGGATGTAGTCGGTGTGACCGGCGTGCTGCACCGCCAGGTGTCCGCAGTCCTCGTCATGGACGTGCGGGTGCCCCTCGGCCAGTTCGTGGGCGACCGGTTCGGTGTCGTCCACGATCTCGACGATCGGCCCGTGCCGCCGTTGCAGCACCCGGGACACCGGCCAGCTGAGCGCGAACACGGTGATGGCGATCACGACGATCAGCGAGCCCGGGGCGGTGTTCAGGTAGTACGAGCCCACCGTGCCGCTGACCGCGGCGACCGCCCCCAGCCCCATGGCGGCGAGCAACCCGTTGCGGAAGCCGACCACCAGGTGGTTCGCCGTGGCGACCGGCACCACCATCAGCGCACTCACCAGCAGCAGGCCGACGGTCCGCATCGACACCGTCACGGTCACCGCGGCCAGGCTGACCACGAGGGTGTTCAGCAGCCGTACCCGCAGCCCGATCGATCGGGCGAACGGCTCGTCGGCGCTGACCGCGAACAGCTGTGGCAGCAGGCCGAGGGTGACCCCGACCACGAGCACGCCCAGGACGGTGACCAGCCACAGGTCGGTCGTGGTCATGGTGAGCAGCGACCCGAAAAGGTAGGCCGACAGGGTTCCGGTGCCCTGGCCGGCGAGACCCGCGAGCAGCAGGCCTGCCGACAGGCCGCCGTAGAACAGGATCGCCAGGCCGACGTCGCTGCTGGCCCGGCCGGACTCGCGCAGGAGTTCGATCGCGATCGAACCGGCCACGCAGATCGCCACGGCGAGCGGAAGCGGAGCAGTGCCGGTGAGCAGCGCCAGCCCGACCCCTGCGACCGCGAGGTGGCCCAGGCCGTCACCGAGCAGGCTCAGCCGGCGCTGGACGAGGAAGGTGCCGATCGCCGGGGCGGTGATGCCGGTGATCAGGGCGGCCACCAGGGCCCGCTGCATGAACGCCAGGGTGAGCCAGTCCATCAGCCGACCTCGTCCAGTCCGGTGTGGGTGGTGTACGGGCGCGCGATCTCGTCGACCTCGTGCCCACCGTGCACGGAGCGGTGGTCGTGTGCTTCGTGCTCGTGGCCCGGTTCGGTGTCGTGGTCGTGGCCGTGCTCGTGGTGGTCGTAGCCGGGCGGCATCACCCGTCCGCCCGCCAGGACGATGCTGCGGTCGATCAGCGGACGGAAGCAGCCGAGCTCGTGCAGCACCATCACGATCGTGGTGCCGCGCGCCTTGAGCCGGGCGGCGACGCCGGCGAGCAGTTGCTGGGTGTTCCGGTCGACGCCGGCCAGCGGCTCGTCCCAGACCATCAGGTCCGCCCCGGTCGCCAGGGCCCGTGCGATCAGCACCCGCTGCTGCTGGCCGCCGGAGAGCCGGACGAACGGGTAGCGGGCGCGGTCGGCGAGACCCACCTCTTCCAGTGCCGACGCCACAGTGCGGCGGTCGGCCGCGGTCGCGGGCAGGAACGGGCGTCGCCGGCCGAGGCGGCCGCTGGCAACCACCTCCCGCGAGGTCGCCTGCTGCACCAGGATGCCGCCCCGTTGGGGCACGTAGCCGACCCGTCGCCAGTCCGTGAACCCCTCCAGGGGGCTGTCGAACAGCCGGATCTCCCCCCGGTGCGGAATCAGGCCGAGCAGGGCCCGCATCAGGGTGGTCTTTCCGGAGCCGTTGTTGCCCAGGATCGCCACCATCTCGCCGGGAAGGATCTCCAGCGACGCCTGGCGGACGATCGGGATGCTGTTCAGGCTGACGTCGACCGACACCGCCCGGATGACCGCGTCCGTCGATGCCGGAGCCGGGGTCAGGAGCACTGGTTCGCTTCCCGCAGGGCCGTGCCGTTGGACGCCATGACCTCAAGGTAGTTGGTGCCTCGCGATTCCGAGGTGATCCCCTCCAGCGGATCGAGGACGTCCGTCTTCAGGCCGAGGTCGCCGGCGATCGACTTCGAGACCACCGGGGAGACCAGGGTCTCGAAGAAGATCGTGCTGACGCCGCTGTCCTTGGCGATCTGGTGGACCTCGGCGATCCGGGCTGCGGTGGGCTCGGTGTCGGGCTCGATCCCGCGGATCCCGACCTGACTCAACCCGTAGCGGGCGGCCAGGTAGCCGAACGCCTCGTGGGAGGTGATGAAGGCCTTGATCCGGCAGGTGCTGAGGCTGGCCATCAGGGTCTCGTCGAGATCGGTCAGGTCGGCCACGAGCTCCTCGGCGTTGTCGGCGAACTGTTCAGCCGCGTCCGGTCGGGCCTCGCTGAGGGCGTCACGGACCCGTTCGGCGACAGCCACCAGGTTGGTGGGGTCGAGCCAGGTGTGGGGGTCGCCTGCGCTGTGCTCGTCGCCCTCATGCTCGCCGTCCCCGGGGAGCAGGGTGAGGAAGGTCGCCGAGTCGACCCTCCGTTGCGGTGCCGTCTGCTCCACCGCTGCGTCCACAGCGGGCTGGAAGCCGGACTGGAACACGACCAGGTCGGCGCGGGAGAGCGAAGCGACCTGCTGGGGGGTGAGCTCGAGGTCGTGGGGCTCTGCACCCGGTGCGGTCAGGTTCTGCACGCTGACCTGGTCACCGCCGACGCGCTCGGCGACGAACTGGAAGGGGTAGAAGGCCACCGCGACCTGCAGCGTCGCGGCGCCGTCCGGGCCGGCCTGGCCGTTGCCGGCCGGGGATGTGTCGCTGAACGCGGCGCAGCCGGCGAGGCCGAGCAGGGCCGTGGTCGCCAGGGCGGCAAGCGGCTTCCTCCAGATTTTCATGGTAATCATTCTCATCTGCGTCCCGCGTGCTGTCAAACCGCCGAACGCCACCCTCGCTACTCGAACGCCAGCCTCAGGTGCTGGCGTTCGAGCAGGGAGGGTGGCGTTCGGCGGGGGTTGGGGGTCGGGGGTCGGGTGGGTTGGGGGTTGGGGGTCGGGGGTCGGGGGTTGGGGTTGGGGGTTGGGGTCAGGCCAGGGAGACCACGCGGTCGCAGCGGGAGACCAGGGAGGGATCGTGGGTGATCACCAGGACGGGGCGATCGGCGCTGTCGTTCCAGATGTCCTCGATCAGGGCGGACGCGGTCGCGGCGTCGAGGTGCTCGGTCGGCTCGTCCAGGACCAGCACCTGGTAGTTGCCGACCAGGAGTCTGGCCAGGGCGACCCGCCGGGCCTCGCCGCCGGACAACGCCACGCCGCCCTCCCCGACCGGGCGCGCCGGATCGAGGTCCAGGCCGGCCCGGGCCAGCGCGGCGACGACGTCGGCGGTGGTCGCGTCCCGGTTGCCGATCCGGACATTTTCCTCGACGGTCGTGGTGAAGATGTGCGCGTCCTGGGCGAGGTAGCCGATCCGGCCCCGGACGTCGACCCGGCCGCCCCGCGGCGGGATCAGCCCGAGCACCGTGGCCGCAACCGTGGTCTTGCCGATCCCGCTGGGCCCGACGAGGGCCACCTTCTCGCCGGCCCGGACGGTGAGGTCCAGCCCGTCGACGACGGGGGAAAAGCCCGGCCAGCCGGCCGACAGGCCACTCACGACCAGCGCCGGATCGTCGACCGGACGCCCGGGGTCGGCCAGATCGCCCGAACCGACCGGCCTGGCCTCCAGCACCTCCTCCACGCGGCCGAGGGCCGTCCGGGCCCGGGTCCGCACCTGGGCGGACAGGATCAGTGTCGACAGTGCCTCGTGCAGCGCCAGCGGGGTGAGCACGACGACGGCCAGCATCACCCGACCCATGGTGCCGTCTGCCACCTGCTGGCCACCGATCACCAGCGCCCCGATCACGGCGAGGCCGGCGGCGAGCACCTGTCCGCCGGTGCCGACGCCGCGCACCCAGGCCGAGCGGGCCGACGCCAGGCGCAGCCGCTCGTCGATGGTCGCGAACCGCTCCAGCCGGCCGGCCGCCGCGCCGTAGGCGACCAGGTCGGCGGCAGAGCGGGACAGCTCCCGGGTGGCGTCGGCGAGCTCGCCGCGCAGCGGCAGGGCAACCGTGTCCGCCCGGGCCGAGGCGGTGCGGGTGAGCCAGGGGATCAGCGCCGAGGCGGCCACCGAGGTGGCCAGCAGCACCAGGGCGGCGCCCGGGGAGACGAACGCGATGCCGAGTGCGGACACCACGAGTACCGCGGCGGCGGAGGCGAACGGGATCCACACCCGGACGACCAGGTCCTGGACCGCCTCCACGTCGGCGATCACCCGGGTCAGCAGGTCGCCGCGCCGGGTGCCCAGAAGGGTGGTCCGGGCCAGGGTGGCGTAGGTCTCCAGGCGCAGCGCCGACTGCAGCCGCAGCGCGACGTCGTGGCTGACCAGACGCTCGACGTAGCGGAACGCGCCCCGCGAGATGCCGAAGAAGCGGACGCCGACCGCGGCCGCGGCCAGGTACTGCACCTGGGGCAGCTCGGCGGCGCGGGACAGCAGCCACGCCGACACCGCCATCAGGGCCACCGACGCCGCGGTGGCGCAGAAGGCGAGCAGCACCGATCCGCCGAGGCGGAGCCGAGCCCCGGGGGTGGCGTCCACGAGCCGGCGCAGCAGGGTCCGGCTGGTCCCTCGGCCGGGGTTCGTGCCGGGCGGCGTGGGGGGCCCGCCGGTGTCGCGGGTGGGATTCGGGGGGGCCTGGGTGGTTCGATCGGCCCGGTCGGCCGGGTTCGTGACCGGTGGGTAGGGGGGCTGGGCGGGCCGGCCGGCCCCGCCGGCGGGGTTGCTGGCGGGCGGCTGGGAGGTCTGCGTACCCAGCATCACCACCCGGTCCGCCTCGGCGAGCACCGACGGCCGGTGGCTGACCACGAGCGCGGCCACCCCGAGGGAGCGGAGGTTGCGCAGCAGGCCGGCCTCGGTGTCGGCGTCCAGTCCCGCGGTGGGTTCGTCGAGCACGAGCAGCTTCGCCCGGCCCAGCGTGACCCTGAGCAGGGCGCGGGCGACGGCGATCCGGCGCCGCTCGCCCGCCGATACTCCCTCCGCGTCGTCGCCGACCTGCTGCTGCGGCGGCAACGTGCCGGCGCCGGCCTGGCGCAGGGCGTCGGCGACGGCGGCGTCCGTCGCTTGCGGGAAGCCGAGCCGAACGTTGTCGGCGACCGTCCCGGAGAGCAGCCCCGGCTCCTGGCCGACGTAGGCGAGGTGTCCGCGCCAGTCGGGCAGGCGACCGAGCGGGACGCCGCGGCTGTGCAGGCTGCCACCGGTGGGCACGAGGAACCCCAGCACCGCGTTCACCAGGGTGGTCTTGCCCACCCCGCTCGCCCCGGTCAGGGCCACGACTTCGCCGGGTAGTACATCGAAGGACGCAGTCGCCAGAGCCGGGGTCGCCGCGCCCGGATAGGTGTGGGTGAGGTCACGGACGCTGAGTACGGCGTCCGGATGGCTGCCGCTGCTGCCCGGCTCGACGGGGGCGACCGGGGAGCCGCTCCCGGCTGGTCCGGCGTGGGTGGTCGCGTCCGGCGCCGGCGGGTCGATGACGGCGAACGCCGCCTCCACGGCGGCGAGGCCGTCGGCGGCGTCGTGGTAGTGGACGCCGACCTGCCGGACCGGCAGGTACGCCTCGGGAGCCAGGATCAGCACGAACAGGGCGGTGGCGAGATCGAGGTCGCCGAAGACCACCCGGAAGCCGACGGTCACCGCGATCAGGGCAACGCTGAGGGTTGCGAGCAGTTCGAGCACCAGCGCGGAGAGGAAGGACACCCGCAGCGTCCGCATGGTCTCGGAGCGGTGCTGGGCCTCCGTCCGCCGCAGGCCCTCCACCTGCGCCTTCGCCCGGCCGAACACCTGCAGCGTCGGCAGGCCGGCGATCAGGTCGGCGAAATGATTGGCCAGCCGGGTCTGTACTGCCCAGCGGCGCCGGGTGATCGCCTCGGTGGTCCAGCCGACGAGGGCCAGGAACACGGGGATCAGGGGCAGGGTGACGGCGAGGATGATCGCCGAGGTCAGGTCGGCCGACAGGATCGCCACCCCGATGATCAGCGGCACGGTGACCGCGAGCAGCAGTTGCGGCAGGTACTTGCTGAAGTAGCCGTCCAGCCCGTCGAGGCCCTGGGTCACCAGGGTGACCAGGCCGCCGGACGCGGTCGCGTCCAGGGGACGGTCCACCCGGGCACGCAGGATGTCGCGGCGCAGTTGCGACTTGACCGCGGCCGAGGCCCGCTGGGCGAGCCACTCGTTGGTCCACGACAACACCGCCTTCAGCCCGAACACCACGGCCAGCCCGCCGACCGCCCAGGTGAGCGTGTCCAGGCTTCCGGTGGCGAAGATGTCGGCCACCGAACGCGACAACAGCCAGGCCTGGCCCAGGGTCAGGACAGCGGTGGCGCTGCCCGCCGCGACCCCGGCGACCAGGTACGCCCTGGTCGCGCGGGCCCTGCGGAGCAGGCGTGGGTCGATCGGCCCTGCCATCAGCCCGCGAGCGCGGCCGCGGGCTTGTCGTCGGGGATGTTGTCGATGCTCAGGCGGCGGCGGAAGACCGTGTAGCTCCAGGCCGTGTAGCCCAGCACGATCGGCACGAAGATGCCCGCCACCACCGTCATCAGCACCAGGGTGAATTCGCTGGAGGAGGCGTTCAGCGCGTTCAGTGGGGACGGGCCACCGCCGACGGCGGAGAAGCCGAGCCCCGGCCACATGGTCAAGAAGATCCCGACCGCCACGAAGAGGATGGTTGCGGTCGTGGACAGGAAGGCGATGCCGTCGCGGCCCTGACCGTTGAACCACCAGGCCGAGGCCAGCCCGAGTGCGGCCAGCACCATCAGCGGCCACCCGAGCAGGGTGGGGTGAATCAGGTTCTGGGCCACCAGGAAGATGGTGCCCAGCCCGATCGCGACCAGGCCGGCCCTGCTGGCGAAGGCCTGGGCGCGGTGGTGGATCTCGCCCTTGGTCTTCAGCGCCAGGAACAGCGAGCCGTGGAACAGGAACAGCGCGACCAGGGTGAGGCCGCCCAGGAGGCCGAACCAGCTGAACAGCTGCCAGAAGTACGGGAACGGCGTGACCACGAACAGCGACGGGTTGTTCGGGGCCGGGGCCACGGGCAGTCCGAGGATGAAGTTGGCGAAGCCGATCCCGAACACCAGCGGCACGATGAACGAACCCGTGGCCGCCATCCAGTCGAAGGCGATGCGCCAGCGGGAATCGGGGTGCTTGGAGCGGTACTCGAACGCGACCCCCCGGATGATCAGGCCCACGAGCACGAGGAACAGCGGCAGGTAGAGGCCGGAGAAGAGGGTGGCGTACCAGGCCGGGAACGCCGCGAAGGTGGCGCCGCCGGCGGTGAGCAGCCAGACCTCGTTGCCGTCCCAGACCGGTCCGATCGTGTTCACGATGACCCGCTTCTCCTTCTCGGTCTTGCCGAGGAACGGGATCAGCATGGCCACGCCGTAGTCGAACCCCTCCAGGATCAGGTAGCCGGTCCACAGGACGGCGATCAGGATGAACCAGAGGGTCTGGAAGGCCAGGGGCGCGTTGCCGACGATTTCAAGAGCGAGCATGGTGCCGGGCCTCTCAGTACGCGAAGGTCAGGGGGGCGTCTTCGTCGGTGAGCACCCTGGGCTCCTCGACGTCGGGCAACCCGAGCTTGATGTAGTGCAGCAGCAGCCCGACTTCGACGAAGGCCAGCACGCCGTAGATCAGCGTGTAGAGGGTCATCGACAGGCCGACCTCGAACGCGCTCACCCCGGGCGAGACCGCGGCCGCAGTGGGCAGGACGCCGTAGACGACGAACGGCTGGCGTCCCATCTCGGTGAAGATCCACCCGAACGAGTTGGCGAACAGCGGTGCCAGCAGCGCGGTGAGCATCAGGCCGGTCCACAGCGGGCCGGGCCGGGGGACGCGGTCCTTGCGGATCACCCACAGCACCCAGGCCCCGATCGCCATGGCGAGGAAGCCCAGCCCCATCATGAACCGGAAGGTCCAGTACGCGGCCGGGACGTTCGGCACCCAGTCCTCCACGCCGATCGTCGCGAGCCGGTCGGCCGCCTCCCGCTGGAGCGTGATGTCGGAGGTGGTGAACGCCTCGGACTCCATGTTCCGCACGACATCGTTGATGCCCTCGACATAGCCGTTGAAGTCGCCGGTGGCCAGGAACGCCAGGACTCCCGGCACCCGGATCGAGAAGACGTCGGCGCTGCCGTCCAGCGTCCCGATGGTGAACACCGAGAAGCCCGCGCCCTGCTCGCCTTCCCACAGCGCTTCGGCCGCGGCCATCTTCATGGGCTGGACCTCGGTCATGATCTTGCCCTGGATGTCACCGGTGAACATGCTCACGGCGCCGGCCGCCAGCAGTACCCAGGCGCCGAACCTGGTCGCCCAGCGGTAGGCCGACGCGTCCCGCCGCTGCTTCTCGGTCCCGGGTTTGCCGAGCTTCGCCAGGTGCCAGCCGGCGACGCCCAGGATCAGGCCGCCCGCGGTCATGTAGGCGGCGGTGAGCACGTGCGGAAGGGTGATCAGGGCGACGGGGTTGAGCAGCACGTCGACCAGCGAGGTCATCTCGGCGCGGTCGGTGGCCGGGTTGAACCTGGCTCCCACCGGGTTCTGCATCCAGGAGTTGGCCGCGAGGATGAAGATCGAGGAGATCATGGTGCCGATGGCGGCCATCCAGATGGTCAGCAGGTGGACCTTCTTCGGCAGCCGGTCCCAGCCGAAGATCCACAGGCCGATGAACACCGACTCCAGGAAGAAGGCGATCAGGGCTTCCAGGGCCAGCGGTGCGCCGAAGATGTCACCGACGAAACGGCTGTACTCGCTCCAGTTCATGCCGAACTGGAATTCCTGCACGATTCCGGTGACGACGCCCATGGCGAAGTTGATCAGGAAAAGCTTGCCGAAGAATTTGGTCAGACGAAGCATCTTCTCATCGCCCGTGCGGACCCAGATGGTCTGCATGATCGCAACCAGCATCGACATGGCGATGGTGATCGGAACGAACAGGTAATGATAGACAGTCGTGATCCCGAACTGCCATCTGGCAAGGGTTTCCGTGCTCATAATCGGCAATCTACTACTGGCTGTCGTAGCCTGCAAAGTGTGTCATAGCATGTCCTTATGGCAGTGACGGGGGAGCTCGAACAGGCGGTGATGGACATTCTCTGGTCCCGCCCGGAGCCGCTGTCGGTCCGCGACGTGCACGCCCTGCTGGCCGCCGAGCGCGACCTCGCATACACCACCGTGATGACCGTGCTCGACCGGTTGGCGAAGAAGAAGCTGCTGGTGAGGAATTTGGGCGGACGTGCCTGGCTCTACCGTCCGGCCCACTCCCGGGCCGCCGAAGTGGCGGCTGAGGTGCGGGAACTGCTGGCCAGGTTGAATCTGGAGGAACGCGACGAGGTGCTCGCGGCAGTCGCGTCGGCCCGGCTCGCATGACCGCTGGTGAATGCCTCCCCGGGCGCAGGCACCGCCTCGCGAGGCAGCCGGGTGGGGCCCGGGACGACGGCGGACGGGGCCCTGCGACGTAGCGGCACAAAGGTCGCGCCTCCGGCTCGCGACAGCCCTCCGGGGCGTGCCCGGCGGGACGTCAACCGCCCTCGCCACGCCATCCAGCCGCGCGCCGGGTGGTAGTAATACCTACCCGCGGTTCCGGTGGGATCGGTGCTCCTGGAGCAGTCGGGACGGTGCCCGCCCCGCTCCGCCGGGACGTTCCCGGGCCGGCCATCGGGCCATCGTCATCGTGCCCAATTCCTTCATCCGGCCTTCCGGAATGGTGCGTGTCACCTTCGCCTGGCCCTTTCCAACGGTGCTCTTTCCTTTCGTCGAGCCGGCCGGGACCCTGCCCGCTTCCTTTGTCGAGCACGGACGGTGCCGGCAATCGTCCGGATGGCCAGGCGCCGGGGCATTCCGCGCATTGGTCCGGCCGTTTTGGCGGGATGGTCCCTGGGAACTCACCGGGCCGCCCGATCAGGCGGCATCCTCCTCGGCGGACCCGGCGGCGAACTGGGCCTGGTAGAGCCGGTGGTAGGGGCCGCGGGCGGCCAGCAGTTCGTCGTGGTTGCCCTGCTCGACGATCGCACCACCCTCCATCACCAGGATCACGTCGGCGTCCCGGATGGTCGACAGCCGGTGCGCGATCACGAACGAGGTCCGGTCGGTCCGCAGTCTCTTCATCGCCCGCTGCACCAGCAACTCGGTGCGCGTGTCCACCGACGAGGTGGCCTCGTCCAGGATCAGCACCGTCGGGTCACCCAGGAACGCCCGGGCGATCGTGATCAGCTGCTTCTCGCCCGCCGACAGGTTGGACGCCTCCTCGTTGATCACGGTGTCGTAGCCGTCGGGCAGTGAATGCACGAACCGGTCCACATAGGTGGCCCTCGCCGCCGCCAGGATCTCCTCCTCGGTGGCGCCGCCGCGGCCGTAGGCGATGTTGTCGCGGATGGTGCCGCCGAACAGCCATGCGTCCTGCAGCACCATGCCGATCTGGCTGCGCAGTTCCCGGCGGGGCACCGATGCCACGTCGACCCCGTCCAACCTGATCCGGCCGGCCTGCACGTCGTAGAACCGCAGGATCAGGTTGACCAGAGTGGTCTTGCCGGCGCCGGTCGGGCCGACGATCGCGACCGTCGAGCCGGGTTCGGCCACCAGGGAGAGGTCGGTGATCAGCGGCTGGTCGCTGCGGTAGCTGAACGAGATGTGCTCGAACTCCACCCGTCCCTTCGGCGGCAGGATGAGCCGCCCGTCCTGGTCGGGCACCTCCTCCTCGGCGTCCAGCACCTCGAAGACCCGCTCGGCCGACGCGACGCCCGACTGCAGCAGGTTCGCCATGGACGCCAGGGAGGTGATCGGCTGGGTGAACATCCGGGAGTACTGGATGAAGGCCTGCACGGCGCCCAGGCTGAGCGTGCCGCCGGCCACCATCAGGCCGCCGACGACGGCGATGGCCACATAGTTGAGGTTCCCGACGAAGAACATCACCGGCATGATGATCCCGGAGATGAACTGGGCACCGAACGCGGCGTCGAAGAGCTCGGCGTTCTTGTCCCGGAAGGTGGCGGCCACCTCGCGGCGCCGGCCGAAGACGGTCACCAGCTCGTGGCCGGAATAGGTCTCCTCGATCTGGCTGTTCAGCTCCCCGGTCGCCTTCCAGGTCTTCGCGAAGAGCTTCTGCGACCGCTTGCCGATGGCCATGGTCAGGCCCAGCGCGATCGGGATGGTCACCAGCGCCACCAGGGCCAGCACCCAGGAGACGTAGAACATCATCACCAGCACCCCGATCAGGGTGAACAGGTTGGTGAGGATCTGCGAGAGGGTCTGCTGCAGCGACTGGGAGACGTTGTCCACGTCGTTGGTGACCCGGCTGAGCAGTTCACCACGCGGCTGGCCGTCGAAGTACTTCAGCGGCAGCCGGGTGACCTTCTCGCTGACCTGCTTGCGCATCCGGTACACCGAGCGCTGCACCGCGGAGTTGACCAGGAAGCCGGCGAGCCAGGACAGCAGGAAGTAGACGACGTAGACCACCAGGGCGATCAGCAGCACGCGACCGACCGCGTCGAAGTCGATCGGGGTCCGGTTCAACACCTGGGCGTCGAAGATCAGGTTGGTCGCCTCGCCGAGGATCGCCGGCCCCACGGAGTTGGCCACGGTCGCCACCACGATCATCACCACCACCGCGAGGATCTGGGGCAGTTCGGGACGCAGGTGGCCGATCAGGCGCTTCAGCGACGGGCCGAACGAGGCCGCCTTCTCGCCCGTGCCGCCACCGCCGTGGGGGCCCATCGGCCCGCCGCTGCGGTGCTGGGGCCCGTACCGGGGGCGGGCGTTCGCCTTGACCGGGGCCGCGCCGGTGGTGCCGGTGGTGCCGGTGGTGCCGGTGGTGGTCGGGACTCGCGTCGTGTCGGCGCTCATGCCGCCACCTCCTCGTTGCGGAACTGGCTGTCCACGATCTCGGCGTAGGTCGGGCAGGTCTCCAGCAGCTGCTCGTGGGTGCCGGTGCCGACCACCCGGCCGTCCTCGAGGACGACGATCTGTTCGGCCTGCCGGATGGTGGACACCCGCTGGGCGACGACGAGCACCGCCGCGTCCGCGGTCTCGGCGGCGAGGGCGGCGCGCAGGGCGGCGTCGGTGGCCACGTCGAGGGCGGAGAACGAGTCGTCGAACACGTAGATGTCCGGTCGCCGCACCAGGGCCCGGGCGATCGCGAGCCGTTGCCGTTGCCCGCCGGACACGTTGGTGCCCCCCTGGCTGATCGCGGAGTCCAGGCCGTCGGGCATCCGCTCCACGAATTCCCTGGCCTGGGCCACGGTGAGGGCGTGCCACAGTTCGGCGTCGGTGGCGTCGGGCTTGCCCAGCCGCAGGTTGGACGCCACCGTCCCGCTGAACAGATAGGCATGCTGCGGCACCAGGCCGATCCGGTCCCACAGCAGGTCCGGGTCGAGGTCCCGGACATCGACGCCGTCGACCCGTACGGTCCCGGAGGTGGTGTCACTGAGCCGCGGGATCAGGTTCACCAGGGTGGTCTTGCCCGCGCCGGTGGAGCCGATGATGGCCGTGGTCTCGCCCGGGCGGATCGAGAACGAAACCCCGTCCAGCACCGGGTGGTCGGCGCCGGGGTAGGCGAAGCTCACCGCGTCCAGTTCGAGCTCGCCGTGCGCGGTGACCGTCGTGACCGGCGTGGCGGGCGGAACCACGGAGGATGCGGTGTGGAGCACCTCGTTGATCCGGTCGGACGCGACCGACGCGCGCGGCGCGATCATCAGCATGATCGTCGACATCATCACGCTGAACAGGATCTGCGCGAGGTAGGCCAGATAGGCGGTCAGCTGGCCGACCTGCAGCTGGCCCTCGGCGATCCGGAAGGCGCCGAACCACACCACGGCCACGCTGGAGACGTTCATCACGAAGAAGACCGCGGGGAACATGGTCATCATCCGCCGACCGACCCGGGTCGCGGTGTCGGCGAGGTCGTGGTTGGCCTTGTCGAAGCGGGCCGCCTCGGTCGGCTCCCGGACGAACGCCCGGATCACCCGCAGGCCGGAGATCTGCTCGCGCAGCACCCGGTTGAGGGTGTCGATCCGCACCTGCATGCTCTTGAACAGCGGGGTCATCTGCAGGATCAGGACGCCGATGATCGCCCCGAGGACGACCACGGCCACCATGATCAGCCAGCTCAGCCCGACGTCCTCCCGCAACGCCATGACCACCCCGCCGACCATCATCAGCGGTGCGCTGACGATCAGGGTCGCGGTCATCAGCACCAGCATCTGCACCTGCTGGACGTCGTTTGTGTTGCGGGTGATCAGGGTGGGGGCGCCGAAGGAGTTGACCTCGCGGGAGGAGAAGGTGAGCGCACGATCGAAGATCGCCTGCCGCAGGTCCCGTCCGAAGGCCATCGCGGTGCGGGCGCCGAACCAGGTGGCGCCGATCTGTGCGGCGATCTGGACGATCGACAAGCCGAGCATCACCGCCCCCAGCTGCCAGATCAGGCCGGTGTCGCCGGTGGCGACGCCCTGGTCGATGATGGTGGCGTTGAGGCTGGGCAGGAACAGCGACGCTCCCACCTGGGCCAGCTGGAGCGCCACCACGGCGAGCATGGCCGCGGAGTAGGGGCGCAGGTAGCGCGTGAGCAGGGCGATCATGCTTCTCCTTCAGCGATGCCGTGCAGCACGGCATCGACGAGTCGATCGAGGTCAACGAGCTGCGGGGTCGACCCGAACCCGATGGCGATGGCCAGCGACGCCAGCACCCGGCCGGCGTCCTCCACCGGCACCCGCAGCGCGTCGGCGTAGCCGGCGAGGGCGTCGGCGCCGGCCCGGGCCAGCCGCCGCTTGGGATGCTCGGCGTCGACCGGGGCGTGGCAGTGGCTCCCCGGCGGGCACGGCATGCCGTCGCCGGTCAGGGTGGTGAACAGCGCCCGGGTGCGCTCGATCTCGTCCCGGAGCACTGTGAGGATGCTCCGGGCCCGTTCGGTCAGCGTCTGGTCCCCGGGCAGGGCGGCGAGTTCGGCGATGGCCGCGTCCGGGGCGAGGGCGGTGTGGATCGTGGCGTGGATCAGGTCCTGCTTGGTGTCGAACGCCCGGAAGATGGTGCCCTCGGCGACCTCGGCGGCCTGGGCGATCTCCCGGGTGCTGATTTCCGGGCCCCGTTCGAGCAGCAGCGGCAGGGTCGCTGCGATCAGGGCGTGCCGGCGTTCGTCCGGCGACAGGGGGGCTGCGCGCACGCCCCCAACTTAATGAGTGAGCACTCACTCAACAAACCCGGCAGTGCAATTCCGCAGGCGTTAAGCTGCCCCACGTGCGAGCCGATCACCTCCCGTTGCTCTTCACGCTGTCCACCCCGGCCGTCCACCCCGACGGCGGCCACGTCGTGGTGTCGGCGCTGCGTCCCGACCTCGACGCGGACGCCTACGTCGGCCAGCTCTGGCGGGTCCCGCTGACCGGTGGCGACCCGGTGCGGATCACCCGCGGGTTCCGGGACACCAGCCCGGCGTTCTCCCCCGACGGGAGCCTGCTGGGGTTCCTGCGTTCCGCAGCCGGCCGGGCGCCGGAAGTGGCGATCATGCCGGCCGGGGGTGGGGAGCCGCAGGTGGTCACCGCCACTCCGCTGGGCGTGCGGGAGTTCGCCTTCAGTGCAGACGGGAAGCGGTTGGCCTACACCGCCCGGGTGCCCGAGGACGGCCGCTACTGCACCGTCGACGGCGGGGGCCCGGAACGGGAGGACCCGCGGCTGATCTCCACCCTCCAGTTCGAGTTCGACGGCGTCGGCTACCTCGGTGACCAGCGCAGCCACATCTTCGTGCTCGACGTGCCCGACCCGCACGCTGAACCCCCGGTACCTCCGGCGGGCCGGGCGGCCGTCGGGGCGGCCCCGTTCCGCGGCGTACCGGACGCGCGACAGGTCACCGGCGGCGACGCCGACCACCGCAATCCGGTCTGGGACGGCGACACGGTGCTGGTGGTGGCCGCACGGCACGAGGGTGCGGATGCCGACCTGCGCCAGGACCTGTACCGCTTCGACCTCTCCGGGTCGGATCCGGCCCGGCTCACCGATTCCGCCGCCGGTGACAGTGTGATCGGCTCCCCGGTGGTGGCCGGCGACACGGTGTTCTTCATCGGCGGTCACACCGGCGCCGACGGTCTGGCCTTCTTCGGCGAGAACCCCGGGGTGTTCGCCGTCCCGCGCACCGGGGGCAGGGTGCGGCGGCTGACCGACGCCGAGACCGTGCACGTTTCCGCGCTCGCCGCCGACGCCGACGGCGTGCTGGGCGTCGACCTGGTCCGCGGCAGCGGGGTGCCCTTCCGGCTGGACGCCGCCGGTGGCACGACCCGCTGGCAGGTGCCCGGTCCGGTGCTGTCGGTGGGGTCGGGTGGCGGCACCCGGGTGGCCGTCCGGGCGACGGCGGACAGCCCCGGCGAGCTGGTGCTGCTGGACGCGCCCGAGCCGGCGTTGACCGACTTCGCCGCCGGGCTGCGGGCGGCCGCGGCCCCGGCGGCACCGCTGGAACTCCTCGCCGGCGCCCCGGACGGGTACCCGGTCCATGGCTGGGTGCTGCGCCCCCCGGGCGCCGGGCCGCACCCGGTGCTGCTGATGATCCACGGCGGCCCGTTCGCGGCGTTCGGGCCGGCCTTCTGCGACGAGGCACAGGTGTACGCCGCGCAGGGGTACGCCGTGGTGAGGTGCAACCCGCGCGGTTCGTCGGGCTACGGACAGGCCCACGCGGCGGCGATCCACGGCGCGTTCGGAGACCGGGACGCCGCGGACGTGCTGGCCTTCCTCGACCACGCCCTGGCCACCGTGCCGGGGCTCGCGGCCGACCGGGTCGGGGTGATCGGGGGCTCCTACGGCGGCTTCCTCGCCGCCTGGCTGATCTCCCACGGACAGCGGTTCCGGGCCGCGATCGTGGAGCGCGGCTACCTCGACCCGCGGGCCTTCGTCGGGGCCTCCGACATCGGCTGGTACTTCCCGGCCGGCGTCCACGGAACCCCTGAGCAGATGGACGCGCAGTCGGCGCTGGCGCTGGTCGACCGGGTGCGGACGCCGGTGCTGGTGATCCACTCCGAGCAGGACCTGCGCTGCCCCCTGGCGACGGCCAAGCGCTACTTCACCGAGCTGCGGCTGCGGGGCGTGGCGGCCAAGCTGCTGGTCTTCCCCGGGGAGAACCACGAACTGTCTCGGTCCGGGACGCCGCATCACCGCCGGGCGCGGTTCGAGCACATCCTGGCCTGGCTGGCCGAGCACCTCCCGGTCGGGCCCTGACCGGCGCCGGTCCCGTCCGGGGCCCCGCCCGGGCCCGCCGGGTGCGAGCACGGCGAACCCCGGCGACCGGCGGCGCGGGGAGTCGGTAACCTACTCCGCGTGACCGAGCCGACGCCCGTGCCCCCGTCCCACTCCGAGCAGGAGCAGGTGCGCCACGACAAGCGTGCCCGGCTGCTCGCTGCCGGCACGGCGCCCTACCCGATCACGGTTCCGCGCACCCACAGCGCCGCCGAGGTGCACGCCCGGTGGGGCCACCTGGTGGCCGGCGAGGAGACCACCGACGTGGTGGCGGTCAGCGGCCGGGTGGTGTTCGTGCGGAACACCGGCAAGCTGTGCTTCGCCACCGTCCAGGACGGGTTCACCGCCACCGACTCCGGGGTGCGGTTGCAGGTGATGCTCTCGTTGGCCGAGGTGGGCCAGGACGCCCTGGAGGCGTGGAAGGCCGACGTCGACCTGGGTGACTTCGTGTCGGTGACCGGACGGGTGATCTCGTCCCGGCGGGGCGAGCTGAGCGTGCTGGCGACCGGGTGGGTGCTGGCCAGCAAGGCGCTGCGGCCGCTGCCCACCCTGCACAAGGAACTCGGCGAGGAGACCCGGGTGCGGCAGCGCTACGCCGACCTGGTCGCCCGGCCCGAAGCTCGCGACATGGTCCGGTTGCGGTCGCTGGTGACCCGCAGCATCCGCGAGACCCTGCACGACGACGGCTACCTGGAGCTGGAGACCCCGGTGCTGCAACTGGTGCACGGGGGCGCGGCGGCCCGCCCGTTCCGCACCCACCTGAACGCGTTCGACATCGACATGACGATGCGGATCGCCCTGGAGCTGTTCCTGAAGCGGGCCATGGTCGGCGGTGCCGACCGGGTCTACGAAATCGGCCGGATCTTCCGCAACGAGGGCATCGACTCCTCCCACTCGGCGGAGTTCACCATGCTGGAGGCGTACCAGGCCTGGGGCGACCAGGCCACGGTCGCCGACCTCACCCGCCGGATCATCGTCAACGCCGCGGACGCCGCGCTCGGCACCCGGGTGATCGAGACTCCGGCGGGAGCGATCGACCTGGGCGGGGAGTGGGAGTGGAAGCCGGTCCACCCCACCCTGTCGGCGGCGGTGGGGGAGGAGATCACCCCGGCGACCGACGCGTCGGTGCTGCGCGGGATCGCGGCCGCGCACGGGATGGAGTGCGACCCGGCCTGGCCGGCGGAGAAGCTGGTGATGGAACTGTTCGGCGAGATCGTCGAACCGCACCTGCTGCAGCCGACCTTCGTCTGCGACTACCCGCCGATCGCGCAGCCGCTGGCCCGGCAGCACCGCAGCGACCCGGACCTGATCGAGGCCTGGGACCTGATCATCGGCGGGGTCGAGCGCGCCACCGGCTTCTCCGAGCTGATCGACCCGGTGATCCAGCGGCAGCGGCTGGTCGCCCAGTCGGTGAAGGCCGCGGCCGGCGACCCGGAAGCCATGCAGCTGGACGAGGACTTCCTTGCCGCCCTGGAGTTCGGCGCCCCCCCGATGGGCGGGATGGGCCTGGGGCTGGACCGGCTGATGATGCTGTTCACCGGTCTCGGCATCCGGGAGACGATCCTGTTCCCGCTGCTCAAGCCGCAGGGCTGAGCCGGGGCCTGCGCCACTCCGGCGTGGGGAGGGTCGGCTACTTCCAGAGGGTGGCGAGGGCGAAGGCGCCGGCCATTCCGCCCATGCCGATCATGACGTTCCAGCCGCCGAGGTCGGTCATCAGCGGGATGGTGACCCCGACCGACGCGGTGATGTAGTAGACGACCAGCCAGAGCACCCCGAACAGGCCGAGCGAGATGAAGGCGGGCGGCACCCACTGCCGGCTTCCCGGCGCGGCCACGGTGCGCTTCTGGTCGTCGCGGGCGTCGGAGAGCTGGGCGCGCTCGTTCTGCTTCCGCTTGTCCGCGGCGGCCTTACGAACCTTCGACTCGGGCACGGGTCACTCCTACTGGCTGGACGATCCTCTTCAGGATAACCGAGTTCCCCGTGGGGCCGCTCGGGCCCGCCACTGCGGTGGGGGAGAATGGGGTCCATGGCGCGGATCCTGGTGGTCGACAACTACGACTCGTTCGTCTACAACCTCGTCCAGTACCTCGGCCAGATCGGGGCGGAGGTGGAGGTGTGGCGCAACGACGACCCGCGGTTCGCCGGGACCGGCTGGGTCGGCAGGTTCGACGGCGTGCTGCTGTCGCCGGGTCCGGGCACCCCGCAGGAGGCCGGCGTGTGTGTCGACCTGGTGCGGGACCAGGGCGGGGTGGTGCCGATCTTCGGGGTGTGCCTCGGGCTCCAGTCGATCAGTGTGGCGTTCGGCGGGGTGGTCGACCGGGCGCCCGAACTCCTGCACGGCAAGACCTCGCTGGTCCACCACGACGGACGCGGGGTGTTCGCCGGCCTGCCGAACCCGTTCACGGCCACCCGCTACCACTCCCTGGCGCTGGACCCGGCGACCGTTCCGGCGGAGCTGGAGGTGAGCGCCACCACCGAGTCCGGAGTGATCATGGCGATCCGGCATCGCACGCTGCCGATCGAGAGCGTCCAGTTCCACCCCGAGTCGGTGCTCACCGAGGGCGGCTACCAGCTGCTCGCCAACTGGCTGGTCGCCTGCGGCGACCCCGATGCCCCGCGCCGCGCAGCCGGGCTGACGCCGCTGATGGCCCTTCGCAGCTGAAGCCGCCGCGGGCGCGCCGCCGCGAACCCGGTCCGCGGCGGCGGGGTCAGGCCCCTACGGGGTCTCCTCGGTCGCCGTCGGCGACGGGCTCGGGCTCGGGCTCGGCGACGGAGCCGGTGGTGCGACCGCGATCCACAGCGTGATCGTGCTGGTCCGTTTGGCGCTGCTGTAGGCCTCCGGATCCTGCCTGATCACCGTGCCGGGCGTGCCGGTGGACTCCTCCTCCTGGATCTTCACCTTGTCGAAGCCGGCGTCGCTCAGGGCGGCGATCGCGTCGGCCTGGGGGAAGTCGACCACCCGCGGCACCTTGCTGCGACCGGAGGCGTAGTAGATCGTGATCGGGGTGTCCAGGGTGACCTTGTCGCCGGCCGCCGGATCGACATCCAGCACCTCGTTCGCCCGCGCCGTCTCCGGCTCGGTCGCCGATGCCACCAACTCGACGTTGCTGAAGCTCAGGTCGCGAAGCTGCTGCTCGGCGTCGTCGGCGTCGAGTCCCTTCAGCTCGGGGATCGTGCCCATCTGCGGACCGATGTTGACCGTGATGGTCACCTCGGTGCCGACCAGCACCGGCGTCTCCGCCGCCGGGTCCTGCGCGGTCACCCGGTCGACGGAGGTGTCGGCCGGGCCGTGCACCTCGACCCGCCGGACCTGCAGTTTGGCGGCCAGCAGGAGCTCCTCCGCGTCCGTGCCCAGCTTGTCCACGACGGCCGGCACGGCCACGGTCTCGGCCTGGTTGGCGTTCACGGCGAAGTACACCCCCACCCCGGCGGCCAGCAGGACCAGCGCGACCAGGAAGGCGGTCAGCCCCCAGCGACGACGGGGAGGCTCCGCGGGCACGGCCCGGGACGCGCCGGTGGGCGTGTCCAGCACGGTGGTGGCCTCCATCGGGGCGGCCGCGGCCGCCATCGTGACGGGAACCGGCACGGGCCGGGCCACGGGCTCGTTGCCGGCGAGCATCCGGCCGATGTCGGCGCGCATCGCCGCGGCCGTCTGGTAGCGGTCGGCCGGGTCCTTCGCGAGCGCCTTGAGGGTGATCAGGTTCATCGCCGGAGTGATCTCCGGGTCCAGGTGGCTGGGCGGCACCGGGGCCTCCCGCACGTGCTGGTAGGCCACGCTCACCGGGGAGTCGCCCTGGAACGGCGGCCTGCCGACCAGCAGTTCGTACAGCAGGCAGCCGGCCGAGTAGATGTCGCTGCGGAAGTCCACCGTCTCGCCGCGCGCCTGCTCCGGAGACAGGTACTGTGCGGTGCCGATCACGGCGGCGGTCTGGGTCATGGTGGCGGAGGTGTCGGCCACCGCGCGGGCGATGCCGAAGTCCATCACCTTCACCTGGCCGGCGGCGGTGAGCATGACGTTGGCCGGCTTGATGTCGCGGTGCACGATGCCGGCCTTGTGGCTGTAGCTGAGTGCCTCCAGCACGCCCTGGGTGAACTCCAGCGCCTTCGCCGGCACGATCTTGCGGCCGGTGCGCAGGAGTTCGCGCAGGGTGTGGCCCTCCACCAGTTCCATCACGATGAAGGGGACCATGACGCCCGAGTTCGGGTCGGACTCCTCCCCGGTGTCGTAGACGGCGACGATGTTGGGGTGGTTGAGCCCGGCGGCGGCCTGGGCCTCGCGCCGGAACCGGGCCTGGAAGGTGGGGTCGGAGGCGAGGTCGATGCGCAGCTGCTTGATCGCGACGTCACGTCCCAGGCGCAGGTCGCGGGCCCGGCGCACCTCGGCCATCCCGCCCCGGCCGAGCACGGGGCCCAGCTCGTAGCGACCGCCCAGCAGCCTCGGTTCTTCGCTCATCCGCAGTTCCCTTTCTTCCCGGCGGCCTGCAGGGGCCGACCGGCGGCGCAACGCCCCCATTGTTGCCGACGCGGCCGCGGACCGCTGTTCGGCGTCACCGGAGCGCCTCGATCACGGCTTTGGCGATCGGGGCGGCCACCTGGCCACCGGCGATCTCGGTGTCGGGGATGTCGGCGTCCTCGACGAACACGCACACCGCCACGGACGGGTCGTCGGCCCACGCCGTGAACCAGGCGTAGGGCGGACGGTCGTCGCTGGTGCGGGCCGTCCCGGTCTTGCCGCCGACGGTCACGCCCGGGATCCGGGCGCGGGACCCGGTTCCGCCGGTCACCACCGACACCATCATGGAGCGGAGCTCGGCGGCGTTGCCGCCGCCCATGGCCACGGTGAGTTGCTGCGGCCGGGTCCGGCTGACCACCTTCAGGTCGCCGTCGAGCACCTCCTCGACCAGGTAGGGGTCCATCACCACGCCGTCGTTGGCGATCCCGGCCGACACCATGGCCATCTGCAGCGGGCTGGCCTGGGTCTCGAACTCCCCGATCGCGCTCATCGCGGTCTGCGCGTCGTCGATGTCATCGGGGAACACGCTGGCGGCCGACCCGACCTCGTCGAGGAAGGTGGTGCCGAAGCCGAACCTCTCCGCCTGGGTGCGCAGTGCGTCCGCTCCCAGTTCGGCGCCCAGGCGGGCGAACGCAGGGTTGCAGGACACCCTGAGCGCCTGGCTGAGGGTGATCTTGCTCCCGCCGCAGGAGCCGCTGATCACCTTGGTGGAGCCCGGCAGCCGGAACGGGCTGGCGTCCACCAGGGAGTCGGCGCTGAGACCGGACTCGAGGGCGGCGGCAGCGGCGACCAGCTTGAAGGTCGAGCCGGGGGCGTAGATCTCGCGGGTGGCCCGGTTGGCCAGCGGCCGGTCAGGATCGGCGTTGAGCCGCTTCCAGGCTGCGCTGGTCGCGTCCAGGTCGTGGTCGGCCAGCTCGTTGGGGTCGTAGCTCGGGCAGGCTCACCAGCGCCAGCACCTCGCCGGTGGTGTAGTCGATGGCGACCACCGCACCCTTGCGTCCGGCGAGGCCGTCCCAGGCGGCCCTCTGCGCCTTCGCGTCGAGCGTGGTCTCGACGGTGCCGCCCCGCTGGGTGGAGCCCGACAGCGTGTTCAGCAGGCGTTCGAGGTACTGGGTCTCGTCCACGCCGGACAGCTGGGCGGAGTAGGACGATTCGAGCGCCGAGGTGCGGTACAGGTAGGAGTAGTAGCCGGTGACCGGGGCGTACAGCCTCCCGGAGGAGTAGCTGCGCTGGTACTTGTAGCGGTCGTCGACCGCCTCGGACTCGGCGATCGGGGTGTTGCCGACCATGATCGGGCCGCGGTCCTGGCCGAACCGGGCGTCGGCCACCCGCCGGTTCTCCGGGCGCTCGTTGAGGAAGGCCTGCTGGCCGAGGTACAGGTAGCTGAGGTTGGCCATCAGGGCGAGCGACATCAGCATGGCGGTCACCGACACAGCACGGATCGGGCGGTTCACGGCGTACCCCCCTCGGCGGTGGCCGCGGGCGGGACGGCGGCCACGGGCGGGACGGCAGCCACGGGAGCGGTGGGATCGTCGCCGGCATCTCCCACCGTCGGGGTGCTGTTGCCGTTCGCCGCGTCCGCCCTGGCGCCTGCACCGGCCGGGATCACCTGGGTCGTCTCGGCGGCCAGCCACTGCTCGGGTTCGGCCACGACGGCGGCGGGGCTGCGCACCTGGTGGGTGATCAGCAGCAGCAGGCCGATGGTCACCCAGTTCGCGACCAGCGAGGAGCCGCCCTGGGACATGAACGGCGTGGTCAGGCCGGTCAACGGCAGCAGCCGGGTGACGCCGCCGAGGATCGCGAACACCTGGATGGCGAACACGAACGCCAGGCCCGCGGCGAGCAGCTTGCCGAACGGGTCCCGGGCGCCGAGGGATGCGCGCAGGCCGCGGGCGACGATCAGCCCGTACAACAGGATCACCGCGGCCAGTCCGGCCACGCCGAGCTCCTCGCCGATCGCGGCGGCGATGAAGTCGGTCTTGGGCAGCGGGGTGAAGTTGGGTCGGCCCAGTCCCCAGCCGGTGCCGATCGACCCGCCCCAGGCGATACCGAACTGGGCGTTGACCACCTGGTAATTCTGGTCGTAGTCCGAGAACGGGTCGAGCCAGGAGGTGACCCGCACCCGCACGTGGCCGAAGAGGAGGTAGCCGAGGTAGGCGCCGGAGGCGAACAGGAACGTGCCCAGGATCGGCCAGCTGGGTTTCTCGGTGGCGACGTACAGCATCATCACGAACAGGCCGAAGAAGAGCAGGGACGTGCCCAGGTCCTTCTGGAACACCAGTACGGCCAGGCTGGCCAGCCACATCACCAGGATCGGGCCCAGGTCGCGCGGGCGCGGCAGTTCGATGCCGAGGAACCGGCCGCCGGCCAGCGCCAGCACCTCCCGCTTCTCCACCAGGTAGGCCGCGAACGCGACCGCGAGCACCAGCTTGGCCAGTTCGGCGGGCTGGAAGCTGTACGGGCCGAGCGCGATCCAGATCCGGGCGCCGTTCTTCTCGATCCCGAGCCCGGGCAGCAGCGGCAGCATCAGCAGGGTCATGCCGACCAGGAACATCGTGTAGGTGTACCGGGCCAGCACCCGGTAGTCCCGCAGGAAGACCAGCAGCAGGCAGCAGGCCGTGGTGGCGACCACGGTCCACATCAGCTGGAGTTCGGCGGAGTGGGTCGCGGGGCTGACACCGAGGTCGAGGCGGTGGATCATCGCCAGCCCCAGGCCGTTCAACAGCATCACCAGCGGCAGGATCAGCGGATCGGCGTAAGGCAGCCGCCACCGCACCACCAGGTGCAACGCCAGGCCGATGGTGGCCAGGATGGTGAGCGCCCAGGGCCATTCCGGCGGCAGCGTGGCGTCCCGGTTCAGGTGGGTGAGCAGGTAGCCGCCCATGGCCAGAACGATGGCGAAGGCGAGCATGAAGGCCTCCACCCCCCGACGTTTGCGGTAGCCGACGACGTCGCCCATCAGCACTCCGTGGCCGGCGCCGGGGTGCTGTCGTCAGTCGGGGTGGGAGCGACGGACGGGCTTCCCGGGCTCGTGGGCGTGCCACTGGGCGCCGCGGTGGTGGCCGCGGGGGAACCGGGCGAGTCGGTCGGGCCCGGTAGCGGGGTCGGCGTCGGGGTTTCCCGCTGGCGGCGCTGTTCGATGCAGTACTGGGCCTTGACCCGAAGGGTTTCGAGGGTGGCCCGGGCGTCCTGGAAGGAGTCGGCCGGCAGCGTGCCCAGCACCTGCTCCTGGTAGTAGGTGGGCAGGTCGGAGACCCGGGTGGTGTCGGTCTCGGCGACGTGGGACAGCGGCAGCTGGAACACCGGCTCGGGGACACCCTGGTAGATGGCCACGAAGTCGCCGTTCGCGCCGAGGTAGAACTGCTGCTGGGTGTAGGAGTACCAGCCCCAGCCGCCCCCGCCGAGCGCCAGCAGGGGCAGCAGCACCAGCGCCAGCAGCTTGACCCGCGTTGCGGCGCGACGCTTCGCGACCGGGGAGTAGCGGGCGACCTCCCCCGCTGCCGGGTCGGGACGCGGCACGGGGGCCTCGGCGAGGCTGGGCAGCTTCGCCGTCGCCTCGGAAAGGTTGTCGAGGTCGAGCAGGGCGGCGGCACCCAGCACCACGGTGGGTCCGTCCGGCTCCCCCTCGACCACGTCGGCGACGATGATCGTGATGTTGTCCTGGCCGCCCTCCTGGTGGGCCAGTCCGGTGAGCTCGTCGAGGACGGCCTGTCGGTCGCCTTTCATCCGGGCCGCGATCACGTCGTCGGTGACGAAGCCGCACAGGCCGTCGGAGCAGACCAGCAGCCGGTCCCCCGCGGCGACCTCCACGAGCTCGAGGTCGGGCACGTGTGCGGGCTGGCCGTTGATCACGCGGAGGATCAGGGAGCGGTGCGGGTGCTCGAGGGCTTCGGCCTCGGTGATCCGGCCGTCATCGACGAGGGTCTGAACCCACGAATGATCGCGGGTGAGCCGGCTCAGCGTGCCGTCGCGGTAGCGGTAGGCGCGGGAGTCGCCGACGTTGGCCAGGCCGATCCGGGTGCCGTCGAACATCACCCCGCACACCGTGCTGCCCATCCCGTCGAGGGTGGGGTCGGACGCGACCAGCTCGGTGATCGCCGCGCTCGCCGCGTTGATGGCGTCCGCCAGCGCGTCCAGCATCTCCTCGCCGCCCACCGTGCGGGAGTCCGCGGCGCGCAGCTCTCGCACCGCCACCGCGGAGGCCAGGTCACCGGCCGCGGCGCCGCCCATCCCGTCGGCCACCACCAGCATGGACGGGGAGACGTAGGCCGAGTCCTGGTTGTTCTTGCGGACCAGGCCGATCTCGGAGTGGGCGACGTAGCGCAGCGCCAGCGCCATCTACTTCTCCACGTTCATCAGGGTGCGCCCGATCCGCAGGGTGTCGCCCAGGCCGAAGGTGGTGGGGGTCGTGATCCTTTGGTTGTTCACGAAGGTGCCGTTGGTGGACCCGAGGTCCTCGACCTGGAATTCCGCGCCGGCGCGACGGATCCGGGCATGCCGGGTGGACACGTAGTCGTCGTCGAGCAGCAACTGGCAGTCGGTGGACCGTCCGATCAGCACCTCTTCGCCGAGGGGCAGCCGGACGCCGGCCTGGGCACCGTGGGTGACGGTCAGGGTCCGGGGTAGCTGCTTGAGCGCCCGCCGGGACAGCCGGGGGGCGCGTTCGGCCGGCGGCGCTCCCGGTGCTCCCGGGGTGGCGAGTTCGGCCGCGGTGACCTTGCGCCCGAACAGGTCGGTGCGGATCACGCTGGCGGTGAACAGGATGAACAGCCACAGCAGCGCCAGGAACCCCAGCTTGAGGCCGAGGACGACCAGCTCAGACATCGGTCACCGGCGAGATGATCGCCAGCCGGGTGGAGCCGATCTCGATTCTGCTGCCGAGGGCGACGGCGGCGTGCCGGGTGCGCTGCCCGTCCACGGTGATGCCGTTGGTGGAGCCGAGGTCCTCGATGCTGAGTTGCTGGCCGGTCCCGTTGCCGACGACGGAGATCCGGGCGTGCAGCCGGGACACGCTGGGGTCGTTGATCCTCAGGTCGGCCTCGGTGCCGCGTCCGATGGTCAGCCCGGGCGGGGTCAGCGGGTGTCGTACGCCGTTCACCTCGACGACCAGTTCGGCCGCGCGGATCTCGCTGGGGCTGGCCTCCTCGGCGGCGTCCACCCCGGCGACCGCGGCGGAGGCGACGGTGAACCGGCCGACGGGCAGGGCGGCGTCCAGGGCGTACTCCAGTTGGACGGGTCCGTTGAACAGGTAGCCGGCGTCGGCGGCGTAGTCACGCAGCTGCGCAGCGATTTCGGCGTTGAGGGTACGGCTGTACGGGATCAGCCGGTCGTAGTCGTGCTGGGACAGCGCGATCCGGAACTCGTTCGGGACGAGCTTGCGGTCGCGGCTGAGCAGTTTCGCCTCGGAATCCAGCTCGCGCTGCAGCCGGGCAGTGATCTCCACCGGCTGGACGTCGCCCTTGAAGGCGCGGGCGAACGCCCCGCTGACGACGTTCTCGAGCTTCTTCTCAACACGGTCGAATACCCCCATCCGCTCCTCCTTCCCGGGACGCGTGGCGCGGCCAAGCCTAGCCAGCGCGGAACCTCCAGCCTACGCGGACCACTGGGGTGGGCATCGAGGCTGGAGCCCGGGGTGAGGGTGGAGACCTGCGCAGGTGCCCGTCCCGGCGCCTCGCGGGCCGCCCGGCGATCGGGTATCGGCGCTCGCGCCCGCGGCCCGGTCCTGGACCCGAACCCTCGGCGACTAGGGCGACGATCGCCGGAACCTGACGAATCGGAGCCCGGTCGGACCTGTGCTAACCTCTTTCGGCTGGCTCCTCCGGGAGTTGGGCGCGAGTGGCGGAATGGCAGACGCGCACGGTTCAGGTCCGTGTGTCCGAAAGGACGTGGAGGTTCAACTCCTCTCTCGCGCACCGTAAGGTGCCTCTGGCAAGGGCAAACACGGAATCGCGAATCCTCTCTCGTGTTCCTTTCCGGTCCGACTCAAATCCTTCTGACTAGGACTTTCGCGAGATGGCATGGTGGCCGATAGCCAGATGAGCCCACTCGGGGCCGCTTCTGCCCCACGGAAATGGCCCGCGGAAACTGGATCTGACTAGGTACGGAAGACGACTGGGGCATCTCCGGACGTGCTGTGCTGCCCCACGACTGCCCCACGAGTGCTCCAGGAACAGGACAAGAGCCGAGGCTCGTATCGCCGCTGCGCCGCCGCCGCCATGGTTCCCCCCCGTCCAGAAGAACGTCCTCAACCGGGCAGGCCTCCGCCACCCGTGACCAGCTCCAGATCACAGTTGTGATTTGGTACGCACGCGCCAACCACCGCCGCCGACGCCGAGAGGCCCTCGGCCGTTTGACCCCTCGAGAAGGAGACCACCATGACACCCACGAGAGCCATCAGGCTGCGTGACTAGGCACTGTCACCTGTTCGTGCGGCAGACCCACTGGGCGAGGTGACCATGCCGATCGGCGAGCAGATCAAGGACCTCCGCAAGGAACGCGGATGGTCCCAAGCCGACCGCGCAACCAAGATCAACGGCGACGCCGGCCAGATCAGCCGCTACGAGAACGGCAAGATCACACCCAGCGTGGAAGCCATCGTGAAGTTCGCCGAGCTCTTCGACGTCTCCGTCGACTACCTCCTCGTCGAAGACGCCCCACGTCGGCCGTTCCGACAGGCACACGACGAGTTCGGCACCCGGCTCGCCGACCTCGACAAGCTCAGCGACTGGCCGCACTCGACCAGCTCGACCCCGACGAACGCAACACCATCCGCGCCCTCATCGAAGGCGCACTCCTGCGCCACCAAGCACGACGACTCTCCGCCAGCTGAGCCCCGCCCGCCAAGTTCGCCACCTGACGCCCGGAACCGAACGCGCCGAAGACTCAGGCGAGCAGGTCTCGAACCCGTCGCCGGACGCCGGCGAGATCACCTGTAGCGGCCTGAGCCTCGTAGACGGCTTCCAGGGCGGATTGCAGGGTGTCACCGTCCAAGGCGAACCAGGCTGCCGAAGCCGCTCGAGCGAGGGAGAAGGCAACTAGGTACTCCTCCTGCCGGGCCCTTCCCGCATCAACCTCGTCCTGAACATCCCACGCGCGCTCGTCGAGCTCGTCCACGAGCAGCTTCAGCGCATCTCGCTCGGGCGAACGCCCCACTCTCATCTCCCGCAAGGCGGCGAAGGCCGCATCAAGCCTGGGATCGACCAGACCGACCTCCTCAACGATCCACCCGCTGGCCTGCACCGCGATGGCCCGCAGCTGCGCCGGAGACTTCCGCCCAAGGACCTCCACTAAGTCCGGCGCCACGGTGGCGAGACGCGCGGTCACTGAGGCACCTTCAGCGCAGTCGCGGGAATGACACCGGCGCGGTCGAGCAGCGAGGCACACGCAGGACAGATTGGCCTGCCAGCACCGACTGTCAGCGGCCGGATTCCGTTCGTGCTCATGTAATCAAGGATGCTCGCCTCCGCGTGACCCCCACCGGCAGCCAACTCCTCGCCAGGGTTCAGGGGCACTCCGGGCCGTAGGTAGCCGTTCGGCTCGCTCGTACCAACCACGGTACGCAAGCCTCCACTGGCGTCCTCGCCGACACCGACGCCCATCGTGACCCGGCCCTGCGATCCCGCAGGAAGCGCGTCCTGCAGCGCGCCCGCTCGCGAAGCAGCCGAGGCAACGGAGTCGCCTGCGGTGTTTGCGGCGACACGCCATCGCTGAACCGACAGTAAGGCCCTGTCAAGCAGCTCAACTGTCCTGGTGGTCGTATCCGTAGGTGCGCGGCCTTGGGCGACCTCCGCGGGCAGGGTGTAGGTGTGGCGGGTGTCGATCGCCGCGCCGTCAGAGCGCGCCGACGCGCGGCTCGGCAAAGGGTCGACCGCTGTGAGGGGGTTGTCGTCGTAGCTCGTGCCGGGCGGCCCTCGGTCGGGCGCGGTGTAGGTCGACGGTTCGCCGTAGACGGCGGCGTCGTACCCATGCGCGTGGACTTGCCCGGGCGGTGTCCATGCAACTGCGGCGCTCGCGAGCGACAAGTATCCGGCGGCGCCAAGGATGAGGGCGACGAGGATCGCGACGGTC
>CAVPHL010000003.1:0-58730 GCA_963704225.1 uncultured Actinomycetota bacterium | reverse complement strand
AGCGGCTGGGTCGACCGACTCGCCGCCGCCCACCACACCGGCCGGCTCCAAGACGAGCTGATCAGGCTGGGCCGATACCCGCTCCTGGTCGTCGATGAGGTCGGCTACATCCCGTTCGAACCCGAAGCAGCGAACCTGTTCTTCCAGCTCGTCTCCAACCGCTACGAACGCGCCTCCCTGATCGTCACCTCCAACAAGCCGTTCGGCCGCTGGGGCGAAGTGTTCGGCGACGACGTCGTCGCCGCCGCCATGATCGACCGGCTCGTCCACCACGCCGAAATCATCGGCCTCAAAGGCGACAGCTACCGACTCAAGGACCGCGACCTCGGCCGCGTCACCCCCATCACCACCACCGACGACTAACCCCAAGGGGGGTCAACATTCAACCGGCGATAAGGGGTCAAAGTTCGACCGGCGTTGACATGTGCGGATTCTGTGTCCAGGTGGTCAGGATGACAATCCACTCGGTCACCCGGTTGCGGAATGACCGCGCGTGCATCCCACCGTTGCGCAGGATCTCCTCCATGAGAGTCCTCCGCCACCTCGGTCTACTGCTGTCTGCCCTCCTCCTGTCGCTCGCTCCGACCGCTACCGCGGCCGCCACGCCGATGCCCGACGGGTCGAACGAAGTCACGGCTCCGGCCGACGGACTCTGCGAGATCTTCCCGTTCCTCCCCGGCTGCTGACTGCGCCGCCCCCGCCCCCGCGCCCCGCAAGGAACACCCGTGGACCGTTGCACCCGTGCCATCGCCGGTCTTGCTGCCCTTGGCATAGCCGCTGCCCTGCTCGCGGCCCCCGAGATCTCAGCTCACGCCGATGTCCCACGAGAGACAGCGGGTCCGCTCACAGCTGAGGATGCTCTGGCTCAGGCAAAGACGACCGGCGAGCCGGTGGTGGCGTCGGCACTGACCGATGAGCGCACTCTGGTCACTGCAGATCCCGAGACGGGCCTGTTGCGAGCAGAACTGACAGCGGGCGTCGCTCGAGTCCGTGACGGTCAGGGTGGGTGGCGCGAGCCGTCCACCCGACTGGTGGCAGGTGTGGACGGGCGACTTCGGCCCGAGGCCGCCGTGGTGGCCTATTCGGTGTCGGCGGGCGGCTCGGCGGACCTTGTCGAGGTGGAGGCCGCGCAGGGGTCGATGTCGTGGAGTTGGCCCACTGTGCTGCCGCCGGCAGTCGTCTCGGGGGACACGGCGACGTATGCCGAGGTGTTGCCGGGCGCCGATCTGGTGGTGCGGGCGGGGCTGGAGCAGGTCGAGTCGTTCCTGGTCGTGAAGTCGCGTCTGGCGGCGGCGAATCCTGCGGTTCGGGAGTTCGCGTTGGCGGCACGCTACGAGGGTGTGTCTCCTCACCCTCTATCCAACGGTGCTGTGGAGTTGAGGAGTGCGGACGGCCAGCCGCAGATCCTCATCCCGCCGGCCCGCATGTGGGATTCCCGAGGCGCCGAGCAGGGCCTGTCCTCATCGGAGGCGGTGGAGGAGGCGACGATGTCGGCTTCCAGCGACGTGGAACTTGACGTCAACGCTGCCACTTCAGAGCTCACCGTTGCTGCCGACACCGACCTGCTCGACGACCCGAACACCGTCTTCCCGGTGGTGATCGATCCCACCGCGCAGCCACTGACACGGAGTTACGTGGTGCGGGTCACCGAGGACTTCGTGACGATCAACGACATGAGCGTGCCGGGCAAGATCGGCTACAACGGCTGGACCGCGCCGTACTACAAGTCCCGGATGTACTACCAGTTCCGCTGGCCCACCAACACCGGCGGCGAGCCGTTCACGGACAAGCAGATCGTCAAGGGTGTCTTCGAGTACGTCCAGATCCATTCGCCCCAGCACAGCCCGTGCAAGTCGAGTTCGTCGGCGTACGGGCCAGCGGTGAAGGTGAAGCTGTTCAACTCGATCAACAGCGGCACCGACTGGCCCGGACCCGGCGCCCACGAATGGTCACCCGTGTCGGACACCTACGCGGTGGGCCACGAAGACTACTGCAACGACCGCTACCGGCAGACCTGGAACATCACCGGCATGCTGCAGAAGGAGCGTGCCGACGTTGACTACAAGGACCGCACGACGGTGACGGTCGGGGTCTACTCGGCCGATGAGGGCGACAAGATGGGCTGGCGCCATTTCGACAACGAGGCCAGCGGCACCTACGCCTCACCGAAACTGGTGCTTGACTACGAGGCAGAACCACCGGCGCCCACCAACCTCACCCTTACCGGGCAGGTGTCAACCACGCCCCTGGTGACCAACTCCTCCGCTCCGTACCTGCGCGTCACCCCGTCGCTCGAGGCTGGCTTCACCTGCCGGGCCACCACAGATTGCCTCCAGGCCGAGTTCACAGTGAAGAAGGCCGACAACACCGAGGTCCTGCCCGCTACCTTCTCCAACCAGGTCCCGGTCAACTCGACAACTCCGGCCCAGGTGGGCCTCACCGGCCTGGCAAACGGGGACTACTACGCCCTGGTGCGCACCCGGAACGTGGACACCGGCCTGTACTCCGTGGGATCCACGAGGTTCGACTTCACCGTGGACCTGCCCCCTGGTGCTCCGGACTGGTCGTGGGTGATCCCTGAAGGCTGGACGAACCCGAGCGCGCTCCCCGCCGGCCAGCAGTTGCAGCTTGAGGTGACACCCGCCCCGGGCGACCCGAATGTCGACTACTGCGTGACGATCATCCGCGACGGCGAGACCACCGAGCTTCCTTGCGCAGCGCCGGTCAATGGACGGATCAGCGTGGACGCGTTCAGCCCAGGATCTGCCCAGGTCAGTGTGGCGGCAAGGGACGCCCGCGGATCGGTCGGCACCAGCCAACCGGACTCCCCGGCAGAACGCACCTTCACCTTCTCCATCTAGCCCGACCGCCCCCCGAAGAGGTTCCTGATGCCTACTGCCACGCGACGGCTGCTGGCCGTGTCGTTGATACTGCCTGTCGCCTTGGTCCTGGAGCAGGTCGCTGCACCTGTGGCAGCTGCTGCGCCGTGGAAGGCGAGAGTGCAGCAGGTCGACAGTGTGTCGGTCCGGTCCGCGGGCAGGGAGCGGCTGAAGGCCGGCCGGGTGGAACGGTTCGCACCGGGTGAGGTGGTCTGGCCCGCCGCGCAGGAGGCCGCGGTGGACCTTACGGGCCGCGTCCGGGGTGACCGGGCGCGGGCAGGCGCCACTCCGGTGAGTCTGGGTCGGCCCGGGGAGGGGCGGAAGGCGCCCGGGCAGGCACGGGTCAGGATCGTGGAACGCGGGGTGAGCGAGCAGCTCGTCGGGCCGGGCATCGTGACGGTCGTGTCCGCCGAGCCGGGCACCACGACCGAGGTCCAGCTGGACTACTCCAGCTTCGCCGCCGCGGCCGGGGCGGGTTTCGGCAGCCGGCTGAGCCTGGTCGCCCTTCCCGCCTGCGCACTGACCACGCCTGAGCTGGCCGAATGCCAGACCCAGACCGATCTGGGTTCGGTGAACGACACCACCGCCAAGACCCTCACCGCCACCGTGGACCTGCCGGCGACCGCGACCGAGGAACCGGCAGGCACACCGTCACCCGACCCCTCCGCAACCCCAACAGAGCCCGCCACCGCTTCTGCCAGCCCCACAGCGGAGGCGACGCCATCGTCGTCGCCAACCCGGTCGCCGGCGGGTTCCCCTAGCCCCGCCGCGCGGGAGAACCTGCCCGGGGAGGGGGCGCCGGCGGCCGAGCCGTTGGCACTGGCGGCAGTGGTGCTGGCGGCCGCGGCGACCACGTCCAGTGAGCAGGGCGACTACACCCAGACCTCGCTGAAGGGTTCCTCCAGCTGGACCGCGGGCGGGTCCTCGGGTGAGTTCACCTGGTCCTACCCGTTGCGGGTGCCCTCGGTGCCGGGAGGGCTGGCTCCCGAGCTGGGGATCGTCTACTCCTCCGGCGGCACCGATGGTGGCGTGTCGAACACCAACAACCAGGCCTCCTGGGTGGGTGAGGGTTTCGAGTTGGCCGGCTCGTTCATCGAACGCAAGTACGCCAACTGCTACGACGACCGCTCTGGCGGCACGAACAAGACCTCCAACGCGGTCGACCTGTGTTGGGACACCGACTCGGTGAAGACCAACAACGAGAAGTGGGACAACGCGTTCTTGTCGATGGATGGGCACTCCGGCGAGCTCGTGCGCGACGCCAACACCGCCAACTGGCGACTGGAGAAGGACGACGGCACCCGGATCGCGAAGATCGGCACAGCGGCTGCCAACAACGAGTACTGGCGGGTGACCACCCCTGACGGCACCCAGTACTTCTTCGGCAAGGGCAAGGCCGACGCCTCCGGTGCGGCCGCGACGAACTCGGTGTGGAAGGTCCCGGTCTCGGGCAACCACTCCGGGGAGCCCGGGTACAACTCCAGCTTCGGCAGCAGCTTCGTGTCCCGGCCGTGGCGCTGGAACCTCGACTACGTGGTCAGCCCGACCGGCAACACCGCCACCTACTACTGGGCGAAGGAGGCGAACAAGTACAAGAAGAACCTCGCCACCTCCACCACTTACGATCGCGGCGGCTACCTCACCAAGATCCAGTACGGCGAACGCAAGGCCGCCGAGACCGTCGACGACTCCCCGGCGAAGGTGACCTTCACCGTGGAGGAGCGCTGCGACACCACCGTCAGCTCCACCTGCCTGACCGCGGCCCCGACCTCGTCGACGGCGAAGGCGTGGCCCGACGTGCCGATGGACGCCTACTGCCAGACCGACTACTGCCCCAGCCAGAAGACCTCACCGACGTTCTTCAGCCGCAAGCGGCTCAAGCAGGTCGACACCTTCACCCGCAACAGCGCCGGCGGGGCCTGGGAGGCGGTCGACTCCTGGACGCTAACGGGCTCGTTCCCGGCCCCGGCCGACGGCGGGGCGGTGCCGTCGCTGTGGCTGGCGTCGATCAGCCACACCGGCAAGGCCGGCACCACGATCACCCAGCCTGCAGTGACGCTCACCCCGATGATGCTCGACTCGCGCATCGCCGGCTCGGGGGTTGCGCTGGAGAAGCCGCGGCTGGCCCTGATCACCGCCGAGACCGGTGCCCAGACCATCGTGGAGTACTCCCTGCCCGACTGTACGGCGGCCACCTTGCCGACCGAGGCGCAGGCGCCGACGAACACCACCCGCTGCATGCCGGTCTACTACTCCGCCGGTACCGCGGCCCCCACCCTGCAGTGGTTCAACAAGTACGTCGTCACCTCGGTCACCGAGCGTGACCTGACCGGCTACTCCGACGTCAACCTGGAGCCGCTCGACCTCGACATCAGCGCCGACCAGGTCACCAGCTACACCTACGTCGATGGCGGCGCCTGGCGGTACAACGACTCCCCGCTGCTGAGGAAGAAGTACCGCACCTGGAGCAACTGGCGCGGCTACGGCAAGGTCGTCACCGTCACCGGCGGCGGCGACACCCGCGGGGTGGTCGAGGACACCTTCTTCCGCGGCATGAACGGCGACCGGGCCAGCGCCACCGGCGGTACCAAAACCGAGGAAGTCACCGACTCCACCGGCACCGCCTGGCCCGATGAGGACTGGTTCACCGGCATGACCCGGGAGACCCGCACCCTCACCACGGTGAACGGGCCGGAGGACACCGGCACCATCACCGACCCGCGCGCCTCCGCCGCGATCAGCGACGGCCGGCTCAGCTCACGCCAGATCGGCGTCGCCAAGACCCTGAGCCGCCAGCAGCTCTCCACCGGCGGCACCCGCACCAGCATCGACACGACCTTGGAGTGGGACAGCTACGGGCAGCCAACCAAGGGCGAATCCGAGGGCGACACCGCCGTCACCGGCGACGAAACCTGCACCCGGACCAGCTACGCCACCCCCACCGACACCGCCGTCGGCCCGATCGACAGGGTTGCCGAGACCAGCAGCATGCCCACCCTGTGCGCGACCGTCCTCGACCTGAACCAGGTGACCGCCGCCTCCCGGCACTACTACGACACCGCCGCCCTGGGCAGCCTCACCGCCACCGGCCTGGAAACCAAGGTCGAGCAGCTCACCGGGGCCGGCACCGACCGCTCCTGGACGGCCGTGGCCCGGACCAGCTACGACCAGTGGGGCCGCGCCACCACCGTCACCGACGCCGCCGACAACCAGACCACCACCACCTACACCCACACCACCGGCGGGCTGGTCACCACCACCACGACCACCACCCCCGACCCCGACGGGGCCGGGTCCGGCACCCCGCTGACCACCACCAAGACCTACGACACCCGCCTCGGCGCCCCCACCAAGACCGTCGAACCCAGCGGCCAGACCACCGAAGCCGACCGCGACGCCCTCGGGCGAGTGATCGCGGTGTGGAGCCCGGGCCGGGACAAGGCAACCCAGACGGCCACCGCCACCTACAGCTACACCGTCAGCAACACCGCACCCAGCACGGTCACCACCAAGACGCTGCTGCCCAACGGCACCAGCTACCAGACCAGCGTCGCGCTGCTCGACTCCTTCCTACGGACCCGCCAAACCCAAACCCAATCCGCTGCCGGCGGCCGGCTGATCACCGACACCCGCTACGACTCCCGCGGCAACGCCGTCCTCGTCGACAGCTACTACAACGCCACCGCCCCGAACACCACCCTGGTACAGCCGAACACCCGCGGCGACATCCCCTCCTCCCACCGCTACCGGTTCGACTTCGCCGGCCGACAAACCCACGACGCCCTCTACAGCGCCGAAACCCAGAAGTGGGAAACCCTCACCACCTACGGTGGCGACCGCACCCACACCACCCCGCCCGCCGGTGGCACCCCCACCACCGTGATCACCGACGTCTTCGACCGCACCACCGAACTCGTCCACCACCTCGGCAACGACACCACCGCACCCGGGGTGAGCACCCGCTACACCTACGACCCGGCCGGCAACCTCGCCTCGATGACCGACGCCAAGAACAACACCTGGACCTACACCTGGGACCTGGCCGGCAACCGGCTCACCGCCGACGACCCCGACAAGGGCCTGACCACTTCCACCTACAACACCCTCAACCAGCTCACCTCGACCACCGACGCCCGCGGCGTCACCCTGAAGTACTTCTACGACGCCCTCGGCAGGCCCACCAAGACCACCAAGGCCGACGGCACCACCGAACTGATCACCACCACCTACGACACCGTCAAGAAGGGCCTCGTCGCCTCCACCAACCGCCACCTCGACGGTGGCACCATCGCCAACCGGGTCGAGGCCTACGACACCGCTGGACGCGTCACCAGCGCCGCCACCGTCGTGCCCGAGATCACCGGCCTGATCGGCGCCCAGCTCGCCGGCACCTACACCACCACCTCCACCTACAACCCCGACGGCTCCCTCAAGACCCAAACCCTGCCCGCCGCCGGCCCAGTCCCAGCCGAAACGCTCACCTACGGCTACACCGGCCTGACAGGCCTGCCCGACACCCTCACCGGGACCCTCGGGGCGACGACCGCCACCTACGTCACCGACACCCAATACCTGCAATGGGGCACCGTCGCGGCGATCCTGCTCGGCACCCACACCGGAAAAGCGATCATGGCCACCTACACCAGGGACCAGGCCACCCTCCGCCTCACCGGCACCATGCTCAACCGGCAGGTCAACCCCGGCGTCACCGACGAGGCCACCACCCTCACCTACGACCCCGCCGGGAACGTCACCCAAGTCACCTCCGCACTCGCCGGCGGACAACTCGACAACCAGTGCTTCGCCTACGACCACCAGCAACAACTCACCGAAGCCTGGACACCCACAACCACAGACTGCGACCCGGCCGGACGCAGCCAAGCCGCCCTCGCCGGCCCCGCACCCTACTGGTCCAGCTGGGCCACCGACACCACCGGCAAGACCACCAGCCGCACCGACCGCACCACAACCACCAGCACCACCACCACCTACACCTACCCCGGCGACGGCACCGACTCGACCACCCCGCACTTCATCACCGGCACCACCGCCACCGGCACCAACCCCGGCAGCGCCACCTACACCGCCGACCAGGCCGGCAACACCACCAGCCGCCCCGGACCCGCCGGACAACAACAAACCCTGGTCTGGGACGACACGAACCAGCTCACCGAAGTCAAACAAGGCACCGACACCGTCGCCCGCATGGTCTACGACGCCACCGGCGCACGCATCCTGCGCCAAGAAGCCAACACCACCACCCTCTACCTCGCCGGCACCGAGATCACCCTCACCGACAGCGGCACCCAACCACCCCTTCAAGGCACCACCCCCACCATCTCCGCGCTGCGCTACTACACCCACGGCGGACAGACCCTCGCTGTGCGTACCGGCGCCAGCAACGACACCGTCAGCACCCTCATCCCCGACTGGCAAGGCACCACCCACCACCAAGTCGCCAACGCCACCGGAGACCTCAAGACCACCTGGCAAGACCCCTACGGCAACACCCGAGGCGTGCCGCCCACCGGGTGGACCGGGGAACGGAGCTTCGTCGGCGGCACCAAAGACGCCACCGGACTCATACGAATCGGCGCCCGCGACTACGACCCCGTCCTCCAAAGGTTCGTCACCGTCGACCCCGTCCAGGACCTCGCCGACCCCCTCCAATGGAACCCCTACCTCTACGCCAACAACACCCCCATCACCAAAGCCGACCCCACCGGCGAATGGACGATGTGCATCGACACCTGTGGGTCAAGCGCCGACCGTGCCGCCCGCGCCGTTATGGCCAAGCGGGCTCGCGCCAACAGGCCAACCCCCCTCGCCACCTTCCGCTCCGGTGAGCGAGCCTCCTACGGCAAACCCGCCAGCAAGGGCCCCACCCCGCCAACAGCCGCACCGAGAGCATGGAAAGACTGGAGCCCTAGCCCTGTCCAGGGCAGCTTCAGCTTCAACCGAAACGAAACCCGCGCATACAACCCTGAACCAATGACACTCGCCGACGCCGGGCACACACTCCTCGACCTGCTCGGACTCGTCCCAGCAGTGGGAGAGGTAGCAGACGGCGTGAACGCCGCCTGGTACACCGCTGACGGCGACTACGTCAACGCCGGCCTCTCGGCTGCCTCCGCTGTTCCGTTCGCCGGCTGGGCCGCCGCCGGCGCCAAGTTCGGCCTGAAGGGACTGAAGGCAGCCAAAAAGACAGTCCCAGGGGTCGGGACGATGGGCGGGAAGCTCTACATCAACGGCAGCTCGACCGCCAACAACTTGACACCGCGAGCCAAGGATCTCGACGGGCTCTCTTCGTTCGACAGCATCGATGCTGCCATCCCGAAGGGTGGCAAGGGCCAGGTGGTCGATGTCTCCTGCCTCGCAGCCGGCGGTCTCTGCGCGGTCAAGACCGGTTCACCCGGCCATTACAGCATTCGTCCCGTCGATTCAGGCGGAATGGATGAATGGTTGACCAGCCGGGCAAACGGTACCTTGGTGATTCCCCGTACACGAGGTACCTTCAGAGTGTGGTGCAGCCGGTGAGGAACCGATGAAGGACGACAGTGCGTTGGCGGGCGCAATCTGTGACTCGCTCGCAAGGCTGGGCTCCGCGGTGCAGGGACTGGTTGGCCCTGTGCAGAGTTATGTCGAGACTCACCCGTCCAGGGTGCTAGATCTGGTCGTGCTCCTGGTGTTCCACCCGGTGGGTGACCGCTCTCGTGAGATCGCGGTTCTGAGCGTGGAAGCGAAAGGTGATCGCTGGACCGTGGATCTGGTCGATCTGGAGTCATCGGTGGTGTGGGAGGAATCTCTCGTGCGAGTGCAGAGCCCCACCGGGGGCCGTGAGGGCTCGCATACCGATCCGTCGGACATCGACCGTCTCCTCGATGCGCACCGCGCCACAGTTGTCGAAACCGTGCGGAGGGGCCTCACGTGAGGCTGGCCTCGGAGGCGTATCCACGGGGAGCGAGCGTGATTGGCGCGAGAGCCAGGTGCCCCGCTGACTATGTGGCCCGTCAATCGCTCCAGGATCGTGGCAGGTCGTGGGTCTTGCCCTCTTCTCCGGGCGCCTGGCGTGTGCTGGGGTATCGCTCTGGTGCTGGTTCTTGGCGGCTGCTCATCGGGGCCCGCGGATCACTTCGCCTCCGAGCCCCCATCGGTGTCGCGGTCCCGGTCTCAGGCGGTAGAGCTGGATCATTGTGACCTCCTGACCGCGGAGGAGGTGGCGGGTCTGCTCGGTGAGCAGGGCTCCGAGGGGAGGGTGGGGGCTACGGCCGGCGTTCAGAACTGTCAGTGGAAGGGCTCCACCGGGCGTTTCGTGCAGGCTATCTCGATTCCCGCGCAGGAGTGGGCCCGTTCGCTACCCGACATTGTTCGAGCGGCGAAGTCGTCGGGGGTGTTGCGCGACGAGGAGAACCTCCAGCGGCTGGAAGAAGCTGCCGGGCTCGTCGAGGCCGGCAGGGAGATCGGGCCTGCCGAGGCTTGCTCCTTGTTCTCGACGATGCTTGAGAAGTTTCATGGAACGCCTGCGGAATCGGATCAGATCGTGAACCTACTGCCTACGAGTGAGGATCCGATGGCGGTAACGAGCCAGGTCTGCCAGGAGGGTCGGTACACGTCGGTGATGGTTGCTGACCGAGCTGGCTTCGAGGACACCGCACCGCTGGAGGACAAGCTTGCTGAGCTCGCCGGCGTGGTCAGTGCGCGCGCCCAGGAGAACCGGTGATGGCCACTGCTCCGCGTGATTCCAGCCCGGCCACACCTGGTCTGGCCATTCCGGTCGCCCGTGGCTCGGCGGGAGCGTCGCATGGCGAGTGAGCGGAGAGAGGACCGACTCGGTCCCCCAGCAGTTGCGGAGGAGCTGAGCCGAGCCGACGCGCTGCTCGACCTTGGTCGCCCCCGCGATGCGCTGGTCGTTGCTGCTCAGGTTCTTGCCGCCGATCCTGGCAGCACTGACGCCCTCTTGCTGGCCGGAAGGTGTCATCTTCAGTTGGGTGAGGCCGGTCATGCCCTGAGTGCGGCGAGGACTGCGCTGGCGGGGGCGCCTTTGGAGCCCGGTGCGTGGGTCTTGACATCGTTGGCGTACACGGCTGCGGGCGATGCGGCGCAGGCGGTCCGGCATGCTGAGCAGGCGATCGCGCAGTGGCCGCAGCTGCCGGGCGGTCATTGGGCGTTGGCCGCGGCCCGGATGAACGGCGGCCGTCATCGTGGGCAGGCCCGGGCGGCAGCGGCGCGCGTGGTGGACATGCAGCCACTCGATCCTGACGCACACGTGCTTGCGGCGCGGGCCGAGATGTATCCAGGGCGGTTGCGTCCGGGGCCGGCAGCCCGTGGGCGCGCTCGGACGCATCTGAGGCGGGCTCTTGAGCTTGAGCCCACACATCTGGAGGCGAGGCAGGAGTTGGCGGTGCTGGCTGCCATGGGCTGGGGCTTCGGCCGGGGGATGCGTGGCTCGGCGGAGGCGTTGCGGGAATCTCCGTTCGATCAGGCGCCACTGGGGGCCGTCGCCTACATCTTCCGGCGGATCATCTGGCTGGTGCACACCATCATCATCTTGGCCTTCTTCGGATGCGTGTTCGGCTCTGCCGCCGGCTCGGTCGTGGCGATGCGGGCGTCGGCCGGGGTTGCTGGGCTGGTGATGCTGCTTCTCCTGGCCAACATCCGTTGGCAGCTCGGCCGATCCGCTGGGGCGCACCTGCGGGCATTCCCGCGGCGTGACTGGTCCGGGGCTGCCTGGATCGGCTGCCTGATAGTGGCCGTGGTGTGCCTGAACATGGGATCGTGGTTTCCGCGCATGGTCTCAATGTTGGTTCTCTCCAAGATCCTTATCTGGGTGGGGGCAGCGCTGAGCTGGATTCCCCGGAAGTTCGAAACGTGACCGAACCGACATCTCCCGACCCGCTGCTGGCCAGCATCCTCGCCGCGGTGGAACGCCTGCCGGACGACTTGCCACTGCGCCTACACCTGGCTCGGCAGCTGATCGGTGCCGGCCGCGGACTGGAGGCTGTCGTGCACTGCGCCGTGGCACTGCAGCACAATCCCGAGGACGCCGCGGCCCGGGCCTTGATGGTGGCCGTCCTCGGCGGGCATGCACCGTCCACGGCGTCCCTCGAGTCCGCTGTGCCGGCGCGTGCGGAGGCTCGCGACCACCCTGCCGACTCCCCCGCTTCGGAGGATGCGGCACGCGACCCAGCGGAGTTCTGGCGGCAGGCCGAGGGGCAGTTCGACGGTCGCGTCCCGCCGATGTTCGTCGACGAGGCGGCGTCGTCCGGGGTCGCGGCGTGGGGCGTAGAGCGGCCGAGCATCACCTTGGCCGACGTCGGCGGACTCGAGCACGTCAAGGCGAGGCTGGAGGCAGCCTTCCTGGCGCCGCTTCGGAACCCCGAACTGCAGAAGCTGTACGGGAAGTCCCTTCGTGGCGGGCTGCTTCTCTACGGGCCTCCGGGCTGCGGGAAGACGTTCCTGGCGCGTGCGGTGGCCGGTGAGCTGGGTGCCAAGTTCATCCCGGTCGGCATCGCCGACATCCTTGACATGTACGTGGGCAACTCCGAAGGCAACCTGCACGAGATCTTCCAGCTGGCACGGCGATCGGCACCCTGCGTCCTGTTCCTCGATGAGCTCGACGCCCTCGGCCAGAAGCGGTCTCTCACCCGCAACTCGGCGCTGCGCACGACCGTGAACCAGCTTCTCACCGAACTGGACGGCGCGGTGGACTCCAACGACGGCGTGTTCGTGCTCGGGGCCACCAACCAGCCCTGGGACATCGACGCCGCACTGCGGCGCCCCGGGCGACTCGACCGCACCCTGCTCGTCCTGCCGCCCGACGACGAAGCGCGCAAGGCGATCTTCGCCAACAACCTCAAGAGCCGACCCATCGGAGGTGTCGATCTCGCCCGGTGCGCGGCAGCCGCGGACGGGTTCTCGGGTGCCGACATCGCTCACGTGTGCGAGAGCGCCGCCGAGCTTGCGCTGCTCGATTCCGTCCGCACCGGACAGGCGCGCTTGATCACCCAAACCGATCTCGACACGGCCCTGAGCCAGATCACCCCGTCCATCACCCCGTGGCTCCAGTCAGCGCGCACGGTCGTGCAGTACGGCACAGACGACGGCACCTTCAAGGACCTGCGCAACTACCTCAAGAAGCGGAGGCTCGTGTAGAACCGACGGTGGAGTCCAGGCTGCGGCTCAGTCTGAGTTCCGCGCCCCCACCGCTCTCGAAACGACGTGCTTCGCTCGATCTTGGGACTGGCCGGCACAATTGAGGGTCCCCCGTCCGCCGGCACCGCCGTTGTCATCGAGACCGCCTCCTCGTATCGACGCCACTCGGGCTCCGGTCGGGAAGCCTTCCGGTTTGCACCGGGTGTGTACAGGTTTCGAGGGCTGGCTCCGGGTGGGGTTCCGGTGTCGGTGGCCTGCAAGGGGTCGAGCCGCCGCTAGAGAGGTGAAGGCGCGGGTGGTCGGCGGCTGGGGACACAGCACGTGGCCCGGGAGGGCTCGGGCTTGGTGTCGGTCAGGCGGCTCGGTGGTAGCGCTTGAGGGCTGCCTGGCGGGTGACGCCGAGCATTGCTCCGATCAGGGTCCAGGAGGCGCCCTGGGCGCGGGCTTCGGCGACGGCGGCGTCGATCCGGTCCTGGGCGGCGTTTCGATCACGGACCGCGGCCAGGATGGCCTGCAGGGCCTGGCCGTCGAAGCTGGCGATCGGGTCGGGACCCTCCCCACCGTTGGCGTTCTGGAGCTCGTCGAGCATCTCGGTTTCGGTGCGCATCTGGTTCACCTTCTTTCACAGGTACTTGGATCGGGCGGGCATGGCGTGGAAGACCCTGTCGGCGGCCGGGTTGTAGCCGACCTCCAGGAGTTGGCCGTCGGAGCGGGGGCCGACCAGCAGCAGATAGCCGTCCATGGCGTGGACCCGGATCGCATGATCGATGGCGTGGCGGATGTCGTCGTCGCCGGCGCCGTGCTTGTGGGCGCTGTCCACGATCTCCACACCTGACAACCATAGTTGTCAGCTCGGTCTGGTTCAACACTCGGCGCCCATCACAGGCACGGTCGGGGAACAAGGGCTATCCGGTCTGTTCGGCCTTCTGGGGGGAGGTTGGGGGAGGTGTTGCTGGCTACGGGTTTCGCTTACGTCGAGCGGCCAGGAGCGATCGGGACACCCGAGCCCCGATGTTCGGGGGGAGGTTGGGGGGAGGCAGGCCTGACTAGGGAGTTCATCCGGCGGGGGTCTTCTTGCCTGGTGCGGCGGTGGACGGGTGGGGGGAGGTTGCTGTGGTGCCCTGATGGTGTGCCCGGACGGCCCGGCGGGGATGCGGTGAAGGAAGTTGCGGTGCGGGGTGTCCGGATCGGCCGGTGCTGGCGGCTTAAGGCAGTGCAGGTCACTCCCCCGGGGCGCGTGGCTGAGAAGTCGCGAAGGACCGGGCTGGGCTGTCCGGGACGGGTGGTCGCCGTCGGCTTAGTGGGCTGTGAGGGGGATCGGCCGGAGCGGTGATCCCAAGAGTGGGGCGCCGGCGGATATGAGAGGAGGTGGGGTGGCGGTGGCGATTGGGTTGCAGAAGATCTCCGCGGTGGTGGGGTATGAGTACCTGACCCGGCATGTGGCGGTGTTGGATGCGACCGCGAAGGGCTACCAGCGCCTGGACGCCTACTACCTGGCCAAGGGTGAGGAGCCCGGCTCCTGGTGGGGTGCCGGCCTGGCCGGGGTAAGCCTGGGAGTGGGTGATTCGGTGACCGCCGCGCAGATGCGGCTGCTGTTCGGCCACGGTCTCGATCCGACCACCGGGGCGAAGCTGGGCCGCGCCTACTCGGTGTTCGACCACACCCCGACCGTGTTCGAGAACCAGCTGGCCGATCGGCTCACAGCGTGGCGGGTCGCGCACGGGGTGCCGGCCCCGGTGCCGTTGCCGAAAGGGGTGCTCGCCGCTCAGCGGACCGCGCTGGCCACCGAGTGGTTCACCGCAGCCCATCCCGGGCTCACCCCGGACGCGCGGCAGGTGCGGGATGTGATCGCGAAGAACACCTCACATCCGCGGGTGGCGGTCGCCGGGTTCGACATCACCCTGACCCCACCCAAGACCATCTCCACCCTGTGGGCGGTCGCCGACCGGCCCCTCGCCGCGACGATCCGGACGGTGCACGATGCGGCGGTCACCGACGCCCTCACCTACCTGGAGGCCAACGTCCTCTTTACCAGGAAGGGGCACGCCGGGGTGAGGCACCTGCCGGTGCGCGGCCTGGTTGCGGCCCGGTTCGTCCACCGCGACTCCCGGGCCGGGGACCCGGACCTGCACACCCATGTGGCGATGGCGAACAAGGTCCAGACCGAGGCCGGGGAATGGATGGCGATCGACGCCACCGTGCTGTACGCGGCCAAGGTCACCCTGTCCGAGGCGTACACCGCCAGCCTGATCGGCCGGCTGCGGGACCTCGGCCTGGCCCTGGTGCCGACCGGACGGGACGGGAAACGACCCGTCTACGAGATCGCCGGCATCAACCCGGCCCTGGCGCAACGCTGGTCGACCCGGCGAGGTCAGGTGATCGGCAGGACCGGCCAACTCGTGTCCGAGTTCGAAACCGAGTACGGCCGGCTGCCCACCCCGGAAGAGCGGCTCGAGCTGGCGCAGCGGGCGACCCTGGACACCCGGCCGGACAAGCACGAACCGCGCAGCGAACACGACCAACGCGCCGCTTGGGCCGCCGAAGCGACTAGCCTGCTCGGCCCGGACGGTATCCAGCGCATGCTGCACGCGGTCACCCACCAGCCGCCGGCACCCGTCACCGTGCCGGATCGGCGCTGGATCGCCCGCACCGCCCGGAGAGTGGTCGCGATCGTGGAGTCGGAGAAGTCGTCGTGGACGCCGTGGAACGTGCGCTCCGAAGCGTTCCGGCAGGCTACCGCCGCCGACATCGGCCACCACCAACTGAACGCCGTGGTCGAACAGGTCACCGCCGAGGCCCTGTCCGAGCAGGTGTCGGTGCCGATCCGCACCACCCGCACCCTGCCCGTCGAACCCGACCTCCTGCTGCGCCCTGACGGCACCCCCGCCTACGAACAGCCCGGCGCCACCCGGTACACCTCGATGCGGATCCTGCGCGCCGAAGCCCGCCTCGTCGACGCCGCCGCCCGCCACGGCGGCCGGACCGCCGACCCCAACTCGATCCAACTCGCCATCCTCCAAACGATGGCAAACCGGCAACCGCTGAACGAAGCCCAACAAGCCCTGGTCGCGGGCATGGCCGGCTCCGGGCTGCGGCTCCAGCTGGCGATCGCGCCCGCCGGGACCGGGAAGACCACCGCCATGCGCACCCTCGCCTGTGCCTGGACCAACAGCGGCGGCACCATCCTCGGCCTCGCCCCCTCCGCCGCCGCCGCCGAACAACTCCGACTCCAACTCGGCCAGACCGCTGTCGCGGAGAACCTGGCCAAGATGGTGTGGGCCATCAACCACCGCGAACAGCTCGCCGAAGACGTGGGGCCCGACACGCTGGTGATCATCGACGAAGCCGGCATGGCCGACACCCTCACGCTCGACTACCTGGTCGGCTGGTGCCTCGACCAAGGCGCCTCCGTCCGGCTCATCGGCGACGACCAACAGTTGGGCGCGATCGGTGCCGGCGGGGTGTTGCGCGACATCACCACCAGCCACGGCGCCCTCCACCTCGACCAGGTTCTCCGGTTCAGCGACCCGGCCGAAGCCCACGCGTCACTGGCCCTCAGGTCTGGTGACGTCGGAGCCCTCGGCTACTACCTCGACCACCAACGCATCCATCTCGTCGACCCCGACACCGCCACCCACCAACTCCTCACCGCCTGGCAAGCCGACCGGGACGCCGGGCTGGACGCGATCATGCTCGCCCCCACCCGCGAACACGTCGCCCAACTCAACAACGCCGCCCGCCACGCCCGGCTCGGCCGGCACCGGGCCGGACCAGAAGTCGCGCTTGCTGACGGCAACCACGCCTCCGCCGGCGACATCGTGCTCACCCGCCGCAACGACCGCACCCTCACCACCGGCCAGCTCGCCTGGGTCCGCAACGGCGACCGCTGGCAGGTCACCCACGTCCACCACGACGGCTCCCTCGACGTCCAGCACCTCCGCAACAGAACAGGCTCACCCTGCCCGCCGACTACGTCCGCGAATCCGTCGAACTCGGCTACGCCACCACCATCCACACCGCCCAAGGCGTCACCGCCGACACCTGCCACGGACTCCTCACCGGAGAAGAGGACCGGCAACTCGCCTACACCATGCTCACCCGCGGCCGGCACGCCAACCACGCCTGGCTCCAAGTCGGCACCACCGACCCGCATGCCGCACCCATCGCCCGAGACCTCGTCCAGACCGCCACCACCGTCGAGATCCTCGAACACATCATCGGACGCGACCAGCACCCGCCTCGGCCACCACCCTCCTCCGCCACGCCGACGACCCCACCCTGCTCCTCGCCCCGGCTGCCAACTGCTACCTCGACGCAATCAGGTTCGCCGCCGAACACGTCGTGCCCCGACCACACCAAGAACGCGATCGACGCCGCCGCACAACAGCACGAGCTGACCGACGCGGACGCCTGGCCCGCCCTACGCTCCACCCTGCTGCTGTGGGCAGCCAACGGCCACAACCCCGTCAGCCTCATCGACCAGGCCGTCGCCCTCGGCGGCCTCGACGACGCCCGTGACCCGGCCGCCATCCTCACCTGGCGACTCGACCCGACCCACGCCTCCCAAGGCCGCACCATCGGACCACTCCCCTGGCTCCCCGGCATCCCCAGCCGGCTCCTCGACCAACCCGAATGGAAGACATACCTCTCCGACCGATTCGCACTCACCTACCAACTCGGCCACGAAGTCCGCCAGAACACGCCACCGAGCAGACACCTCGGTGGACGGCGAACCTGCCCGGACTCGACCCCGACCTGATCGCCGACATCCAACAATGGCGCGCCGCCCACGAGACCCCCGACACCGACCTGCGACCCACCGGACCCGCCGTGCACACCCCGCCGAAGCCCGGCACCAACAACACCTCGACCACCAACTCGAAACCGCGCAAGCCGGCATCCGCGATTGGCTACCGAAGATCCTCCACGCCGCGCCCGACCTGACGAACGACCCCGCACTCCCCGTCCTCGTCGCCAAACTCGCCCGGCTCGACACCCAACACGGCGACATCCTGCACCTCCTCCAGCACGCCGTTGGGGAAGGCGCCCTGCCCGACGAACACCCCGCCGACGCCCTCGGCTACCGCATCCAGGCCCTTGAGAAGCGCGCCCACGCATGGCCCGAACCCTGGGAAACCATCACCCCGACAGTCGCCCGGCCACACCCCGAGCACTCCCGATCCCATGGCCACGACCGCGGCATCAGCATCTGAACCCGTTCGAACGAGAGGACACCGCCATGGCAACCGGCAGCAGAACAACGGACCGCAGGCCGGTCCGCGCCGCAGTGGCTGTCGCTACAGCAGGCCGCCGGCATCTACGGCGTGAGCACGGACACGATCCGTCGGCGGGTCGCTTCAGGAGACCTTCCCGCCTTCCGATGCGGCCGCCGGATCATCCGGGTCCGCGCCGAGGACCTGTCACGGTTGTTCCACGAGATCCCCAGATGAGGAGACGATCAGTCCGCTACCGACCTGAGGTGACCATGGCCGAGAGCGCGTCGGCAACTGCCCGCGCTCTTCCCCGGGCGACGTGCTGGTAGCGCATGGCCGCAGCTGGGGTCGAGTGACCCAGCCGTTCCATGAGTTCGGGCAGTGTCGCACCCACTTGGGCCGCCAGGACCGCCCCGGTGTGCCTGAGGTCGTGGATGTGGAGATCGGGCCGTCCGGCGGCCTCTCGTGCCTTGCAGAACCCGGAGGCCGACTCGTTGACCATGCGGCCCTTGATGCGCCGGCGCCGGGCGGGCTTGCCGTTGAGACTGGTGAGCGCGAGATGCCCGCCACGTTCCCCGGTGAACAGCAAGGCGTCCGGCCCGGACTCAGTGAACTGGTCCAGATGCTGCCGAATGGGCTCCAGGAGGTGCGGCGGAATCGTCACGTCCCGGTCTCCAGCCTCGCTCTTAGGAGTCGTGACCATACGCTGCCCTCCGACCAGGACAACGGCTCGCCGAACCTTGATCCGGGGATTGTCGCCGCTGAGGACGAGATCGCGTCGACGAAGTTCGCTCACTTCGCCGAACCGCAGCGCGCACCAGGCCATCAGCAGGATCGCGAGCCGATGGCGCTCGGGCATGTTCTCGATGATCACGCTCAGTTCGTCGAGCGTCGCCGGATCGGCCTTGTGCTTCGTCTTCGCCTTGGATGCGCCGACCACTGTTGGAGGCTTGATCATGGGATCCTTGCGCGCCGCGGCTCGGAGGATCTCGCCCAGCAGGGCATAGGCGTGCGCGTTAGCCACCGGCGTGTTCCGTGGGAGTTCGCGATCGAGCCACAGACTCACTCGCTCTGCCGTGATCGATCGCATCGGCAGTTCGCCCAGATGCGGCAGGATGCGTCCGTCCAGAAGCTTCTCGTAGTGCTCGCGAGTTCGCGCCTTCAGCGGTTGCCCGTCACCCCGCTTGTGGGCCTCCAGCCATTCGGGTGCGAAATCATCCAGCGTGGAGCCGGGTCGGTACTTCACGTGCGATCGCACCGTCGGCGCGGTCCACTCATCCCGCTCGATCATGCGATGCTCATCGCGCAGCCAGCCCTCGGCGTCGAGCTTGGTCTGGAAGGTCGTGGGCGCGTTGTGGCGCCGCAGGTCGGGGCCGACGTAGCTAGCCTGATACCTGCCTGACGGCAGACTGCGAAGCTTGCCGAAACCGCGCCGCTGCGACATGTGGGCATCCTTCCAACGACTCGGTCGTGCACCATACGTGCACCATCGTAGCCGAATTGGGCCCGCTTCTGCCTACTCGTGCAAGCGTCGTTTCTCCCTATCTGGACACTGATTTACCTAGTCATAGGCTGATTGGCAAGCCCTGTTCCAGGCGGGGAAGTCACCCCCCGATTCTGGTTCGAGTCCAGGCGGGGGAGCTTCCCATGATGGCGCCCTGCCCGGGCAGCAGAGCCGGCGGCGCGTCTTTCGCCTGATCCCCCCGCACCACCGCCAACGCCACCCTCCTGCGGCTGAACCGTGGCCGCCCCTAGGAGGTGAAGGCGACGGTGATGTAGGCCCACTGGGTGGCGGGCGTACCGCTCTCGGTCCAGGTCGGGGAGGTGATCGCGCCGGCGGAGGCTGCGTAGCGATCGGCAACGCCGAGCGCGCGCCCATCACCTCCCGTGTTCTGCAGGGCCGCCCGCGCACTGAAGCCCTGCGGGGTGGCGAGGGAGAGTGTGCGCGACGCGTTGACGCCCACCAGGGAGATCACGGTGGTGTTGGCCGCGGTGGTGGTCAGGTTCGCGGGGGTCAGCGAACTCGCGGATGTGCTCGTGCCCGAGTTGAACCGGTTGACGGCCGGGTTGGCCATGTTCTTGTAGGTCAGGACCCAAACGGTGGTGCCGCCGGAGTCGGTCTTGATCTCCATGCTGGCAATTGACGACTCGGTTCCGGCGGTGTGCCACCAGGCGTTCAGAGCCATGCCAGAGCCGCCGATGCCGGGATTGTCGATCAGGGTCCAGCCGGAATCGTTGATCTTGGAGGACTGGGTCGCATTGTTGACCAGGACGAGCAGCACGAGGTCGCCCGACGTGGTGCCGGCCGGGTACGGGATGGTCAGCCCTTTGGTGCTGGAGGTCACAGTGACCGGGGAACCAGCACCGAAGAAGGTGCCGCCGGCCGGGGTGACGGTGATGGCGGCGCTGCAGGCGCTCGTGCTGGCGGAGTTGTAGCTGTCGGTGGGGGTGTAGGTGGCCCGCCAGTAGTAGGTGCCGGCGACCGCCGGTTGCAGGCTGCCGGTGACGCTCCCGCCGGCGAGGGTCCTGGCCGCACTGGTGTAGCTCGCGGGGTCGCTGCAGGTGGCGCTGGAGTAGAGCGAGAAGACCGCGGTTCCGGCGGGGGTGCCGTAGCCGGAGTTGCCGGTGACGGTCGCGGTGACACTGAAGGTCGATCCGGCGGTCCCGGTGGTCGGGGTGATGTTGCTCAGGGTGGTCGTGGTGGCCTGCTTGCTGGTGGTTCCCGAGACCGTGGCGGTGCTGACCCAGTTGTACCGCTTCGCCGACAGGGTCCAGGAGTAGGCGGTGTTCGGGGTCAGCGCGGTGGCCGTGCAACTGGTGGTGCCGGTGGCCGGGGTTCCCGTGCATCCGCTCAGGGTCCCCGGGGTCTGGGCCAGGGTGTACGCCGTGGGGGTGAACGGCTGGGTCCAGGACAGCGGGATGGTGGTCGGGGTGACGGTGCCGACGGTGAAGCCGGGGGTGGCCAGGGTGGCGGCCTGCGCCAGGGCGTAAGGCCCGGACGAACTGGCCGTCCAGTAGGCCTGCGCCGGGCCGCTCACGGCCAGCATGATCCCGCCGGCGAGCAGCGCGATCAGCAGGCCGCGGCGCTGGCCGGCCGACGGTCCGGGTCGGGGACGGGACGCCCGGATCACTGCTGCACCGTCACGGTCACCGGGATCTGGAACGAGGCTCCCTGGCAGCCGGCGGCCGAGGTGGTGGCCAGCGTTGCCCCGCTCGGCAGGTGCACCCTGTCGGTCGCGCCCCCGGCGATCGTAATGCTGAGCCCTGCGGCCGTCGGAACCGAGACCCCCGAGTTGCCCAGCATGCCGGGCCAGTCAGTGTCGCTCGTGCAGCCGCTTCCCCCCACGACGGTCACTCCGCCCGCTTGGGCGACACTCACGATCGTGACGGTCACCGCGTTCGGGTTGGTCAGGTTGAGCAGCAGGTCCGCGGTCGTGCCGGGGGTCAGGGAGGTCGACGGTGAGCCCAGCGTCGCCGGCTCAATCACCAGTGGCTGCAACGTCCCGGTGGCAGCGGTTCCCGTGCCCGAGCCGACCAAGGCCGCAAAGTAGCCGAACGCCGGGCCGCCGACCAGTCCGGCGGCTGATGCCCCGACGACCAGGGAGGCCAGAGTCCTCAACGCGTATCGGCCACGGCTCGGCCGGCTCCCCGGCGCCGGCTGCAACGTGCCGGGCTGGGAAGTGGCGGGGCGACCGGGCCAGCTGTTCATGATGGGGCTCCGGATCGACGCCGGAGGCGTCGCGCGCCCAGCAGGATGCCCCCACCGGCCAGCGCCAGCAGCACCCCGGCCAGGAGGGCCTTCGTCAGGTCCGCACCCGTGGCCGCGAGTCCGGAGCCACCTGCTCCTGATCCCGCCACGGCGTCGTCGCCGTACACGGCCGAGCCGGAGAACACGAAATGCAGGACCGTCTCCTTGCAGGCGTCCTGGTTGCGGGCCGTGTCCTTCAGCGAGATCGGCAGCCCCGGGCTCGTCGCACTTCCACCCGCAGGCACCACCAGCGAACCGGAGAACGTCGGCAGTTCCAACTCGGTGGCCGAACAGCCGTCGGGAGGCGACGGAAAGGCCGGATCCAGCTCCATCCGGATCGTCTGGACCGTGATCGGGTCGGACAACTGGTTCTTCACCCGGAACTCCAGGCATCGGGCGACACCCGGCACGAGGAGCCCGCCGGCGCCCACGCAACGGGCCGTCCCGGCCTTGCCCTCGATCCGTTCGAAGATCGCGCTCTCGATCGTGAACGTCGGCGGCCCGGCAGCGAACGACCGCGAAGGCTCACCAACCAGCGCGACCGCTAATCCGAGCAGTCCGAGGGCCACGAAGAGCCGGCGCCCGCGCCGGGGCGACCAGCTCATGGACCGCGGTTGTGCAGCCAAAGCTCGCCCACCTCCTTGCCTCTTCCCGGAACACCAGTACCCGGAACACCAACTCGGGCCAGGGTTGTCGCCCGGCCCCGGCGGACCCGGATTCAGGCGACGGTGTAGATCAGGTTGACGGTTGCGCCCTTGCACTGGTCCTGGTTCGTTGCCTTGTTGTTGAAGCTGATCGTGGCGCCCGTCCACGAGCCCTGGGCCGTGCCGGCCGGCACCTCGGCACCGACCGCCATTGCCGCGCCCGTCAGGGTGTAGTCGGTGGCATCACACGTCCCCGCCACTGCGCCGCCGGCCTTGGTGACCGATCCGATGCTGACCGTGACGGTGGTGATGTAGACCGGACCCGGGTTGGGGTTGGTGAAGTTCCCGGTCAGGGTCTGAGCGGCAGCTCCCGGCGCCATCCCGGTCACCGTGCTCGTCTGGACGGCCGTAACGGCCGAAGGGGTTCCGGTCGAAGCCGTGCCGGTCCCCGACCCGATCGCCGTCCAGTAGGCGTACGCCGTCCCCGCCGTCGCCAACACGAACACTCCGGTGACCACCGCGACCTTCGCGCTTCGCTTCATGCCCATCCACGTTCTCCCTTGGCTCCGCGAGGTGAGGGCCCCGCTCGTCTGCTGGCACAATTGCCACCTACGTAACCGTAGGGTTTGCAGCTGCGGACCACCAATTCAGCGCCGACGGAATGCCCCCGGGTCTCCAGACCAACTCGAGAGTGCGATCGGGTACCGCCTACGGTGGAGTACGAACCGGGTTCTCCCCGTCCTGCCGCGGCGCGGCGTTCGTGCCGGTCTCGCCGGGCGAGCGCCGGCTGGATTAGGTTGGCACGGTGATCGTGGACCAGGACCCGCCCGTGCCGGCAGAGGACGAGCGGAACAACGAGACCCTGCCGGAGCCCACCTCGTACGCGGCGAGGCCGGAACGGTTGCGTCCGAAGGCGATGCGTCGGGCGACCGACGCGGCCGAGGTCGTGCCGATGCCCCCGTTCGAGCCCGACGGACGCAACCCGGCCTACGTGGCGTGGCTGGAGGAGCAGTCGATGCTGCAGGACGCCACCCTGCTCGGACGCCAGCTGGCCGGCGACCACGCGATGTGGGCCGCCCCGTACGCATCCCCTGACCCCCGGGCCGCGGTGCGGCAGGCGTCGGTCTGGTTCACCGCCTACCCGCTGTCGCTCATCACCGGTCCGGGGGAGTCGTTCCTCGCCGCGCTCGGCGACGGAGGACCTGTGGGCGACGTTCGCGAAGATCGGCATCGACGCCGTGCACACCGGGCCGGTGAAGCTGGCCGGCGGGATCAGCGGCTGGGAGCCCACGCCGAGCGTCGACGGCCACTTCGACCGGATCAGCATGCAGATCGACCCCGTGTTCGGCACCGAGGACGAGTTCCGCGAGATGTGCGCCAACGCCGCACGCCGCCGACGGCACGATCATCGACGACATCGTGCCCGGGCCACACCGGCAAGGGCGCGGACTTCCGGCTGGCCGAGATGAACTACCGCGACTACCCCGGCATCTACCACATGGTCGAGATGCCCGAGGAGGCGTGGCACCTGCTGCCCGACGTCCCCGAGGGCCGCGACTCGGTGAACCTCGACGCGGCGACCGAGCAGCGGCTCGCCGAGGCCGGCTACATCATCGGCCGCGCTGCAGCGGGTGATCTTCTACGAGCCCGGGGTCAAGGAGACCAACTGGAGCGCGTCACTCGCGCCGGTCGTCGGGGCCGACGGCGTCGGCGCGCCGCTGGGTGTACCTGCACTACTTCAAGGACGGGCAGCCGCTCGATCAACTGGCTGGACCCGACGTTCGCGGGATGCGGCTGGTGATCGGCGACGCGCTGCACTCGCTGGCCGACCTGGGCACGGGCGGGCTGCGGCTGGACGCCAACGGGTTCCTCGGCGTGGAGAAGAGCGCCGAGGACTCCGGCCCGGCCTGGTCGGAGGGCCACCCGCTGTCCGAGGCGGCGAACCAGCTGATCGGCTAGCATGGTGCGCAAGGTGGGCGGGTTCACCTTCCAGGAGCTGAACCTGACGATGGACGACATCAAGCGACACCGGCGCGGTCGGCGCCGACCTGTCCTACGACTTCGTCGACCGGCCCGGCCTACCACCACGCGCTGGCGACCGGCGACACCGAGTTCCTGCGGCTCACGCTGCGGCGAGGCGCGCGGACTCGGGATCGACCCGGCGTCGCTGGTGCACGCGCTGCAGAACCACGACGAGCTCACCTACGAGCTGGTGCACTTCGCCGGCCGCGCACCGCGACGACACGTTCACCTTCGCCGGCGGCGAGATGTCCGGCGCCGAGCTCGGCGACGACGTGCGGGAGACGATGCGGCTGACAGCTGACCGGGGACGCGGCGCCGTACAACGCGCAGCTTCACGCAGAACGGGATCGCCTGCACCACGGCGACGGTGATCGCCGCCTCGCTGGGCATCACCGACCTGGAGGCGATCACCGACGCCGACGTCCGACCGGATCACGCAGGCGCACCTGCTGCTGGCGATGTTCAACGCCTGGCAGCCGGGCGTGTTCGCGCTGTCCGGCTGGGACCTGGTGCGGGGCGCTGCCCCTGGACCGGAGCAAGGTGCGCCGGCTGATCGCTGACGGCGACACCCGCTGGATCGACCGCGGGGCGCCTACGACCTGATGGGCGACAGCACCGGACGCGAAGAAGTCGGCGTCCGGCATGCCGGTGGCGACGGCGTTGTACGGGTCCCTGCCCGTGCAGCTGGAGAACCCGCACTCGTTCGCGTCCCGGCTGGCCGAGATCCTGAAGCTGCGCAAGCGTGCCGGCATCGCGACCGCAACGCTGCTGGACGTTCCCGTGGTGCCCAGGAAGAGCATGCTGGTGATGATCAACCGCCTGGAGAGCGGGTTGGTGCAGGTCACCGCACTGAATTTCGGTCCGGAGAAGATCACCGGACGGGTGCAGAGCGAGCACCTGCCGGCTGGCCGCGTCACCGACCTGGCCACCCGCCGCAAGGTGGACGACGTGGACGCCCTCGGCGGCTTCACCGTCGAGTTGCCCGCGTTCGGTGGCCTCGCGATGGTGATCCGCTAACCACTCGAGCACTGGCCGGTTCGCCCGCGATCAGGCCCAGACCGCGGTCAGGCCCAGACCGCGCGCGAGCCCACCGCGGGTCCAACCTGTCCGAGGTCAGCCTGGTTCGGCTCAGGCGTGGTCGTGCCCACTGAAGTCGACCTCGATCTCGACCACGGCGTTGTCGATCAGGTCCGCGACGATGTGCCGGTCGTGCTCGGACAGCTCGGGTGCGCCCACCTCCACCAGCTGCACCGGGTCGAGTTCGGCAAACACCTGCTGCACCCGGTGGGTGATCAGGTCGACGGCGGCGGCTTCGAGGGTGCTCTGGAAGTCCGGCTGCTCCCAGGTGTCACTCATCCGGCGTCCCTCCCTGCTGGCCGGATCCCGGTTCGTTGCCCGGAGGTCGGTTCGGTTCTGCGCGGCGCTTCAGCTGCGACCCGAGCGCGATCAGCAGGATCGAGACCATGGTCAGGTTGAACCAGGTGCTGTCGGTCGGCGCCCAGAGGAGCACCGCGAAGAAGAAGGCCGCGAACCCGCCGAGGGCGCCGAGGCGGACGGCGAGGCTGTCGGACTTGAAGAACGCGGCCGCCACGCCCGACAGGCACACGGCGGTGCCTGCCCAGATCGCGATCTGAAGGAGGTCCATGCTGCTCCCGTTCGTGGTGGCGTCCCTTCGGCGAACGGTACCCGGTGCGGGTTCGCCGTGTTGGGCGATCTCCCTGCAGCATCCCGACGGCAGGCCACCGGACAGTTCCCGGGGCGGACGACCTGACGACAACCGGCTCCGGGTGGATCGGGCAGCCCCGTTCTGGTCCACGCCTCGCATGCCCGGCGCAGATGCGCTTGCCAATCGCCTTCCGTAGCCAAACTGATACCAAGAATGAGCAGATGCTCAGCTTGCGTGCATCCGCTTGCGGGCGCTCGGCAGCGGGCCTAGCGTCCCCGTCAGTGGGCGTTGTGGCCCTGCCGCATGGAGGTGCACGGGGAGTTGGCAATGACTGCACGAGAGGACGTGGCGGCAGCCCCGGCCCGGCTGTCGATTCGGGGCGTCTCCAAGAGCTTCGAGGCGATCCAGGCGCTGCGCGACGTCACCTTCGATCTGGCCCCCGGCGAGATCCACGCCCTGGTCGGCGAGAACGGCGCCGGCAAGTCCACCCTGGTCGGTGTGATCACCGGGCTGATCCAGGCCGGCCATGGCAGCGTCCTGCTGAACGGCACCCGGGTGCACTTCCACAATCCGCTCGACGCCAGGGCGTCCGGCGTGGCGGCGGTCTTCCAGGACCCCAACCTCTTCCCGCACCTCTCGATCGCGGAGAACATCGTCACCGGCGCCTACCCCCGCAAGGGAGCGTTGCTGGACCGCAGGGCGATGAAGGAGCTCGCGAAGGCCAAGCTTGACCGGCTCGGATTCGACCTGGACCCGGATCGACTGGTGGCAGAGCTCACGGTCGCTGAGGCCCAGTTCGTCGAGATTGCCAGGGCGGTGGAGCCCGGCCTCCAGCTCCTGATCCTCGACGAACCGACCAGTGCGCTCACTCCGTCCGAAGCCGGCCGGTTGTACACGATGGCGGAGACGCTGAAGGCCGGTGGCACCACGGTCGTGTGGATCTCGCACCGGATGGACGAGATCCGCCGGCTGGCCGACACCATCACGGTCCTGCGCGACGGCCAGCACGTGATCACATCCCGCCGCCGAACTGGGGGACGACGACATGATCAAGGCGATGGTCGGGCGTTCGGTTGCGCTTCAGCGGGTGGAGCGGACCGTGGACACCGGGCCGGCGCGGCTCAAGGTGCGGGACCTGAGCCTCGCCGGCACCTTCGCCGACATTTCCTTCGACGTCGCAGAAGGCGAGATCGTCGCGGTGGCCGGTCTGGTCGGCTCCGGACGCTCCGAGATCGCCCAGGCGATCTTCGGCCTTTCCCCGCAGGTCACAGGCACCATCGAGGTGGACGGCAGGCCGGCCAAACCAGACAGTCCGGCGGCGATGGCCCGACGGGGCGTCGTCTACCTGCCGGAGGACCGCGACGCGGAAGGGATCATCGCCTCGATGAGCATCACCGCCAATGTTGCGCTGCCCAGCATCCGTGAGCTCGCCGTGGCGGGCTTCATGGCCCCTCGCCGGAGCGGCCCTGGCCCGGGGACAGCGTGAGTCGCTCAGCATCAAGGGCGAGATCGGGGCCCTGGTCAGCTCCCTGTCGGGTGGGAACCGGCAGAAGGTGGCCCTGGCCCGATGGCTGGCCACCAATCCACGCGTGCTGCTGCTGGACGAGCCCACCCACGGAATCGACGTGGGCACGAAGGTCCAGGTGCACGACATCATGCGCGACCTCGCCCGCAAGGAGCGGATGGCCATCCTGATGGTCTCCTCAGATCTCCCAGAGGTGCTCGCCGTCAGCGACCGGGTGCTGGTCATCCGGCGCGGACGTCTGGCAACAACCCTCGACACCAGCACGGCAACCCAGGAGAGCATCATGGCCGCTGCAGCAGGCCGCAGCGAAGAAGGTGCACAGTGACAACGCCACCGATTCTCTCCCGCCTCCGGCTCACAGGAAGCGGCGGGGCGGCGCTCCGCGTGCGGTTCATCGGCGTGCTGGCCTTCCAGTTGCTCCTGGTGATCGTGTTCACCACGCTCGCGCCCCGGTTCCTCTCCTGGGACAACGCCCAGAGCATCCTGTTCACCGCTGCGATCCTGTCCATGGCGGCCGCGGGACAGACGCTGGTGGTGCTCACCGGCAACCTCGACCTCTCGGTCGGCTCGGTCATGGGCCTGTGTGCCTACGTGGTCTTCGACGTGTCCAGCCAGGCCCCGTGGCTGATGGCCTTCACCGTGCCGTTCGCGATCGCGCTCGGCGCCACGCTCGGGCTGCTGAACGGCGTGCTGGTTGCCTTCCTGAAGATCCCCTCCATGGTCGCGACGCTGGGCACGCTGTCGGTCTATCGCGGACTGGTCTCGTTCTACGCCAACGCGATGGAAGTCACCAGTGGCGAACTGCCCCGCTGGATGCGTGACCTCGCCACAGCCCGCTGGCTCGGCCTGTCCTCCTATGTCTGGATCGCGGTCGCCCTGGTGATCCTGATCGGGTTCGCCCTCAACACGCTGCCCTGGGGACGCAAGCTGTACGCCCTCGGCTCCAACCCCCGCGCGGCGTACTACTACGGGCTCAACGAGAACGGCATCCTGATCAGCGCCTACGTGGCCGCCGGGGGGATCGCGGGGTTCGTCGGCCTCCTGCTGGGTGCGCAGGTGGGCAACATCAACTCCCTGCTCGCCTTCGGCATCGAGATGCAGGTGCTCGCGGCCGTGGTGATCGGCGGCGTCAGCATCTGGGGAGGTTCGGGCAGCGTGTACGGCGCAGCACTGGGTGCGATCGTGCTGGCCACCATCAACAACGGCCTGGTGCTGCTGGGGGTGCAGGAGTTCTACCGCCTGCTCTTCCAGGGCCTGGCCATCGTGGCCGCTGTTGCCGTGGACGCCCTGGTGCAGAAACGGGTGCTCAACGCGACCCGTCGTCGAGTGATCCTGGAGGTGGCGGCATGAGCCGCGTCCTGCGGTCGCACTCCGCCGAGTTGCTGCTGCTGGCCCTCATCGTCCTCGCGGCGATCTGGTCGAGCCGGCTGTCGCCGTACTTCCTCGACACCACCAACCTGATGAACTCGGCAGCCTTCTTCGTGGTGTTCGGCCTGATGGCGTTCGGGTTGTTCCCGATCGTGGTGCAGGGCGAGATCGACATCTCGCTGGCCTCGACCCTGGCAGTAGCCAGCGTGCTGTTCGCCAAGTTCTCCGTCGCCGGGGTGCCGGTCCTGGCCGCAGTCCCCCTGGTACTGGCGATCACCGCCCTGCTCGGCTCCGTCAACGGTGCGCTGGTCGCCTACGGCGGCCTCCCGTCGCTCGCCGTCACCCTGGGCACGCTGGGCGCCTACCGCGGCATCGCCTACCTGCTCGCCGGGGACGCCGGCGTCACCGGCCTGACCCCGGCCTACACCTTCCTGGGCATGTCCTGGGTGGGCGTTGTGCCCTCCACCGTGGTGCTGTTCCTGCTCGCTGCCCTGGTGATCGGGGTGGTCATGGAGACCACGCAGTTCGGCCGCTACAGCTACGCGATCGGCGCCAATGCTGACGCCTCCCGCACCGCTTCGGTGCCGGTGAGGCAGGTGCGGGTCGGCGCATATGCGATCGCTGGAGCGATGGCAGGCCTGGCCGGTTTCGTCTGGGTGAATCAGTACCAGTCGGCGCGTGGCGACAACGCGGACGGCGCCATCCTGTTCGTGCTCACCGCCGTCGTTCTCGGCGGGGTTTCGATCAAGGGTGGCAGCGGACGGGCGCTCGGCGTCCTGCTCTCCACCCTCCTCCTGGCCACCATCCAGACCGGCATGAAGCTGGCCAACGTGCCAGGAACGAGCCAGACGTTGGTCATCGGCCTGCTGCTGATCGCCAGCATTGGCGGCCCCCAGCTCGGGAGCCTCATCCGGATCGCCGTGGTCAGGCTCCGTCCCAGCGCCCCGGTCGGGGGTGAGGCCGGCGCACGCTGAGTCAGCAGCCCTCCACGCAACCCGCCCACGCACCCTCCAACGGCAACAACTCATTCAAAGACGAAAGGAACCGCCGAATGTCCAAGACGACTCGTAGCTTCCGCACTATCGGAGCCGCAGTGGCAGCCACCTTGGTCGCGACGACCATGGCCGCCTGCACCACCACGCCGCCCGGCGCTACCAGCGGCGCCCCGGCGTCCTCCGGCGCCGCGCCCACCACAGCCATGAAGGTGTTCATGGCACCCAAGTTCACCGGTCTTGCCTACTTCGAAGTTGCCCGCAAGGGCGGCGAGGATGCCGGCAAGGAGCTGGGCCTCGACTTCCAGTACATCGGCTCCGACAAGGCGGAGGCCACCGAGCAGATCGCAACCCTCACCAACGCGGTTGCCCAGAAGCCGAACGCCCTGGTCGTCAGCGCCATCGACGGCGACGCCGTCGCCCCGGCCCTTCGCCAGGCGCGTGCTGCCGGGATCAAGGTGGTCACCTACGACGCCGACGCCGCCGAGGATGCCCGGGACCTGTTCGTGAACCAACTGTCCTACGAGCTTGCCGCGACCACCATGCTGGACGCAGCGCTGCTGAACTCCCCCGACGGTGGCCTGGTCGCCTTCATCTCGGCTTCGCCGACGGCACCGAACCACACCGCTCACGTGAAGTTCATGAAGGCGGCCATCGACAGCGACCCGAAGTACTCGATGTTCTCCTACGTCGACACCGTCCAGTTCGCTGCCGATGATGCCCAGAAGAGCCAGGACATCGCCCTGAACCTGATGCAGGCCCACCCGGACCTGAAGGTCATCATCTCCTCCTCCGCGGTTTCGGCCCCGGCTGCGCAGCAAGCCATCATCAACGCCGGCAAGGGTGGCAAGATCTTCGCCACTGGCGTCGCACTGCCGTCGTCGGTGAAGGACTTCATCAAGAGCGGCGACTCCAAGGCCTTCATGATGTGGGATCCGGCCGAGCTCGGCTACGTCGCAACTGTTGCTGCCGCACAGCTGGCCGAGGGCAAGATCACCACCGCCAAGGGCACGATGATCGACGCCGGAAAGGCCGGTACCTACGAGGTGGGCGACAACGGTGAAGTCCTGTACAACAAGCCGTTGATGTTCACCGCCGAGAACATCGACCAGTACGACTTCTGAGATTTAGCGTGCTGCCCGTGCCAGGGATCCTGGCCGGGCAGCACGTGCCCAGCGGAACCAGTCAAGGACGGACCTGTGAAGCGCGGACGGCATGAGGAAGCCATCGCAGACGATCGAACCAGCGTCCTGGCGAGCGCCGCCTGGCTGTACTACATCGACGGCCTCACCCAGGCCGCCATTGCCCAACGACTGAGCACATCACGCGCGACCGTCGGGCGGTTGTTGCAGGAAGCCAGGGAAACCGGGATCGTCCGGATCTCAATCGATCCCGCCATTCTGGCGACGATGGGATTGAGCCGGACGCTGTGTGAGCGGTTCGACCTCGAGGATGCACTGGTCGTGCCACGGCGCATGGCAACCGGGGGCAGCATCTCGACGAATCGTCGTGTCGCCATCGCCGCAGCCGGCTATCTGGAGCGATACCTCAAGCCCGGCGCCGTGATCGGCTTCGGCTGGGGCGACACGGTGATGAATGTCCTGTTCAGCATCCCCCACGAATCGCTGGAGGGTGTCACCTTCGCATCCGTCGCAGGCGGAATCGACCGGTACAGCCGCGAGGTGTTCGCCCAGGGGAACGGCGTGCAGGCACACCTGCAGTTGATCCCTGCCCCTCTGGTGGTCAACTCCCCCACCACGGCGGAGGCGCTGCGCCGGGACTCCTCCGTGACCCGGGTTCTGGAGTTCTCGCGTACCGCAGTCGCCACCATCACCGGCATCGGTGGTACCCACGCCGCCGGTAGTTCGGTGCGGGCGGGCCTGTACTCGCCGAGCACGATCACCCGCGTCGCCGAGCTCGGCGGTGTTGGTGACATGTTGGGCGAGTGGTTCGACGCCAGCGGTGAGGTTGTTCCTGAAGCGACCTCGGATCGGCGGATCGGGATGGACCTGGCCGAGCTTCGGCACATGCCGCATGTCATCGCGGTGGCCGCGGGGCCCGAGAAGGTGACCGCGATCAGGGCCGCCCTCCGGGGTGGATACTTGAACACGTTGGTCACCGACGAGGAAACCGCAGAGCACCTGATCTCGGACGCCGGTGAGTACACCCGCGGGGGATCCTCTGGCTGACTCGACGAGTCGCCCCGACGGCCCCGCGAGACCCGGACCAAACCCCGAAAGGAATCACGCCAATGCCGTCTGCGAGCTCGCCCCGCCACGCCGGTCTTCCCGGAGACACCAAGCTGGTCGTGGCAGACATGGACGGGACCCTGCTCGATGAGAGCGGCGGCATTCCCGACCCGTTCTGGCCGTTGCTGGCCCGCATGAACGAGCGAGGCATCGTGTTCGCCCCGGCGAGCGGCCGGCAGTATCCGGCACTGGCGGCGTTGTTCGCCCAGGCCGGGCCCGGGGTCGCGCTGATCTCGGAGAACGGCGCCCTGGTCGTCCGCGATGGCCAGGTGCTGAGCTCCTCTACGGTCAGCCGCCGCTTCAGCGAGCATGCGGTCGCCAGCGTCCGTGCCTTGGCCAGGACCTTCAACCTCGGCCTGGTCTGGTCGGCGCCCTCGTGCGCCTATGTGGAGCGGGCGGACAGCTCGTTCGTGCAGGAGGCCAGCCGGTTCTACACCAGCCTCAAGGTCGTGGACGACCTGCTGGACGTGCCGGAGGACGCCCTCAAGTTCGCGGTCTACGACTTCGCCGGCGGAAGCGCCGGCTCCCGCGCACTGCTGGAGAAGGAGCTGGCCCCGTTCAAGGTTGTGATGTCGAGCGAGTACTGGATGGACGTGATGGACCCGACCGTGGACAAGGGAGTCGCAGTGCGAGCCCTTCGGGCCGTGGTTGGCGCCTCCCCCGACCAGACCGTCGTCTTCGGCGACTACCTGAACGACCTGGAGATGTTCGCCGAGGCCACCCACTCCTTCGCGATGGCCAACGCGCACCCGCGCGTCCTGCGGGCCGCGCGACATCGGGCACCGTCGAACCGGGACCATGGCGTGCTGACCACCCTGGAACGTCTGCTCGATACCGCCCACGAGATCGCCTGAGACTTCCCCGCGTTTGCGGACCTGGACGGGTTGGACACCGCGCCCGGCCGCGGATATACCTTGACGAGAGGTCCAACGGGGCGGTAGCTCAGCCGGTCAGAGCAGGGGACTCATAATCCCTGGGTCGTGGGTTCGAGCCCCACCCGCCCCACCAGCAGATTCAACGTTCAACAGTCCGAGAACGGTTGGTGACCACGGGCCGTGCTGGTGGGAGAGCGGAGCGGAGCCGGTTGGCGTTGGTTCTGTTCAGGCGGCTGGTGCGAGTGCGACCTGGAAACGTTCGCGGAAGCTGACCCGTCGCTCTGCGATCTCGGTACCCTCACTATCGCGTCAGTGCCAACGTGACGCTCGGGCGCAACTGGCGCACGGCGCAGAAGTAACCGCTCACCACCGCCGCACGCGTTGGCGGTGGTTGCGCACGTTGTCGCCGTCGATCGAGGCGCGCCTGGTGCCCCGCACCTCGTCGACCTTCTGGTCCGTGCCGGTGATCGGCTTCGACTCGATCAGCGTCTCGCGTTCAAACGAGTGGGACTTGTCCGTGTTGCGGTAGTACTGGAACAGCCCCCAGTAGACGGCGACCGCACCGGCGGGGCCGAGCAGCAGGATCCACGGGGTGTCGCCGCTCGACGCGAGGGGGATGAGCAGCCCGATCAGCAGCGCCGTCATGACATCACCACCAGGAGCCACAGCGCGATGCCCTCCAGCACCGTGCCAACGGTCAGCGCCGCCAGGATCAGTCGTCCCTGGGAGACCGGGACGCTACCCATGGTCTCGCCGGTTCTGCCGTTCACCGCGATGTAGTGCACCATCGCCCGGCCGTTCTCCTCGAAGTAGAAGGAGTAGAGCCACACCGGCAGGTACATCGAGACCCAGCGCGTGCCGTGGACGGCGAGGCGCTCGGCCTCCCAGCGCACGCCCCGATTGTACCTGGCCACCGACCCCTCGACCTGGGAGCGGGCGATGGACAGCAGTTGGTCCTCCAGGACGGGCTGCACCTGCGCCACGTCCTGGTCGCGGCGCTCGGAGGTGAAGCCGACGAGGTAGTTGGCATTCCACTGCACCGCGCTCTTGGTGTCGAACGGCAGGATCGTGTTGATCACGTTGTTCGTGTTGACGAAGGCGTTCATGTTCGCGCGCTCGGCCGAGGACTCGATAGTGAGGTCGTCGACGGTGAAGTCGACGTGCCGGCCCACCTGGTACACGTCCGCGTCGTAGTAGGTCACGTCGTGGTCGCCGTTGCGCCGGGTGTAGCGCCTGGTCTCGACCTCTCCGAAGCCCTGTACGTCGGCGCTGGCGTTGCCGTCGACCACCATGTAGGGCAGGTAGACCCCGACCACCTTCTCCGGGGCGAAGTCGCTGCGGAACCTCCGGTGGGCGAAAAGCCTGCGGGCGCCGGCGAAGTCGCGGATGTGCTGCACGGCCTGGTCACGGGTGACGCCGAAGGGCAGGACGGCATCCGGCACCGCGCCGTTGGGCACCTGCTCGTTGATGGTGAGGACGTGCCGACACCAGTGGCAGCGCGACGACATCGCCGCAGCCGTGTTCACCACGACCTCGGAGCCGCAACCGGCGCACTTCAGGGTGATGACTCCGGAGACCTCCGGGGAGATGTCGGTGGCTCCGGAGGCGACGACCGTCTCGGTGAGGTCCTGCAGCGGTGCCTCACCGGACACCTTCGGCTCGATCATCGCCTCGGACCACTCGTAGCGGCAGAACAGGCAGACCAGCATGCCGGCCGAGACCCGCAGCTGGATGTCGGTCGAGCCGCACTTCGGGCACCGGTTGACGCCGTCGAGCAGGGCCTCGTTCGAGGTGTCGACGGTCTGCGGCCCGGGCGAGTCTGCCGGGGGCCGGGCGGCGCCCAACACCTCCGCGGGTGTCGCCTCGGAGTCGCTCATTCCCGCGTCCCTAGAGCCCCAGCGCCTTCGCCTTCGCGGCGTCGTAGTCGGCCTGGGTGATCAGCCCGGCGTCGAGCATCTCCTTGAACTTCACCAGCTTCGCCACCGGATCCTCCGCCGGAGCCTGCGGGACGGCCTGCGGGGCAGGCGCTGGCGCCTGCGGGGCGGGCTGCACCGGCTGCTGCAGGCCCCCGATACCGGTCGTGCCGGCCGCCATGCCCATGCCCATCAACCCGCCGGGGCCCTGGTTCTCGCCGGCGGCCTCGAAGCCGGCCGCCACCGAGGCCTGCAGGTTGGAGTTGCCGCGTCCGCCGGAGAGGGCGTCGGCGCGCTGCACGTTGCGAAGCAGCTCGCGGGTCATCTCGTCGTACTCGATCGAGATGATCGTCGTCGCCACGATCGCGAGGCCGCGCTCGGCGCGCCACTGGTAGTTCTCCTCGACCGCCCCGGAGAGGCTCCTCGCGAAGCCGTCAGAGTCCTGCTGGATCTTGGTGATCCGGCCCTTCGCGGGATCGTTGGTGTACATCGAGAAGGCGGGCGCGAGTGAGCCGACGACCTCGTTGAACAGCTGGGCCGCCGCGTCGTTCTCGATGTCGGTGAAGTCGAAGACACGTCCAGGTTCGAGGAAGGTCGCGGGGACGAACGACTTGATGAAGAGGATCGGGTCGACGATCTTCAGCGTGTAGGTGCCGCGGGTGATCGCGCCCACCTGGGCGTTCATGTAGGCGTCGTCCCAGTAGATCTCGGACTGGGTGCCGAAGCGGTTGTTGGGCAGTTCCTTGAGCGTGACGAAGTAGGCCCGCTGCTGGGTGCCGGGACGGCCGCCGAACTTGAACCGCTCCCAGGACGTGGCCACGGTCGAGCTCACGATGTCGTTGCCGGCGAAGATCGACTGGGAGTCCTGGGCCTCGGAGTTCCACTCGTAGGCGCCCGCCTGCGCGGCGAAGCCGGTGATGGCGCCGTCCTGCATCAGGACCAGGCCGTAGCCCTCGGGGACGAGGATGCGGCTGCCGTTGCTGATCACACCTTCAGAGCCGTGCGTGTTCGAGCCGCGCCCGGCGTTCTGCCCCTGCGGGACCGCCGCGAACAGCGCTGCCGTCGGGGCCAGACCGCCCGGGACGGTGTAGAAGTCCTTCCACTGATCGGCCAGCGTTCCGCCAATTGCTCCGATAGCCGCCTGAATAAGTCCCATCAAAGGCTCCTTCGTCTGTGGGTTCCTCATCTGCCGCCGCTGGCAGGTCCGGATAGGGACCGTCTCCCCCGCACACGCTCACCCTACTGACCCTGACGGCGAGCACGGTGAACGTCGGGCAAACCTGCGTGCCCGACAGGCAGGCGCACTCAGATCCGGACTCATCCGGCGGATCGTCGAGCTGCCGGCTCGACACGACCCGCGCCGAACCCGTTTCGCGGGGCCATTCCCCACTGAGCGGGCAAGTGCCAACCGGCTTCGAACCGCCCTGTCGTGGGCGCAGCCGGGAGGCGGGATGAGCTCCGACGACAGCAAAGGGCGGTGGGGTGGCTCGCGGTCATACTCACCGGGTGCTGCCCGCTCAACGTGGGCTGGCTGGCCGTGATCGCCTTCCGGCCGGCCGCCGCCGGGGCAGGGCTGCGGCGGCTCGGTCAGGTGGTCGTGATCGCGCTCCACGTTTTCTGCACGGGACGCGCCAGGGCCATTGGGTGGGTAGGTGCAGTGGAGCCGGGCGTGCCGAGGTGTCGACCCGGGCGGAGGTGTGGATGAGCTTCTGAACACGTCAGGAGTGGTAGGCGTCGCGGCGGTGGACGACCGAGACGACCCCAATGACCAGGCGCTGGTCGATGATCCGGTAGATGACGCGGTACTCGCCGCGACGGGCGGCGAACAGTGGTGCGAGCGGCTCACGAAGCGGCTTGCCGACCTTGTGGGGATCATCGCGGAGTGGTCCCATGATGAACTCGAAGGCTGCGGTTGCGGCCTTCTCGGGGAGTTCGCGCTCGAGGGCACGGCGGGCCGACCGGGTGAAGACGACCTCGTAGGTGCCGGGCATCCGGCTAGCTCTCGCGGGCGGTCAGGGCGGCGCGAACCTCGTCGGCGGTGAAGACCTCGTCGGCCTCGAGCTCGGCGAGCCCGTCCCGGATGGCCGCGACCTCGTCGGGGTTGCTGAGGATGTCGAGCGTCTCGAGCAGGGAGTCGTAGTCGTCGGCACCCAGCAGCACGGCGACCCGGTCCCCGTTGCGGGTCACCTCGAATCGCTCGTGCGTGGTCACGGCGGACTCCACGAGCTTCGACAGGTTCGCCCGGGCCTCGGCTAGCGACAGCGTGGTCATGTACAGAATTCTAGCGCGGACCGCTGGCAAGCGGCTATCCACGGCCGGGGGGAGGTTGCGGAACGTCACGCTGAACCAAGTGTGTAGCGGGTGTGTGGGAGTTCGGCATCCGTGCGAGTCGGCGTCTGACGTGTGGTGGTGGCGGGAGTACTTTCGGCGCCCGAATGATGCGAGTACGGGCTGGGAGGCGTACGAGAGGCGAAGCTGAACACCGCCGCAGACGATCCAAACAAGGGTAGGCTGCCACGACTTCTCGGCCGCGACTTCTCGGCTGCGACCTAGCGACGCATTGTGCCTCCTGAAGTCGACACGCTTCCGCTCTGCCGCGCGGCGTGCGCGGGGTGGTCGGCTCAGAGCTCCTGCCGCCCTCGGATGGGGTCAAATGAAGTCGTCTGGGTCGAACTCGTCGATCGGGATGATTCGTACGCGGGGCAGCCTGTCGTTGAACGCCCGGACCGTCCACTCGAGATCGAAGAACTGGACGCCGCGCTCGCGCAGGTCGCGGAGTGCTCCGCTCATGAACTCCTCGAAACCCACCAGCCCGACGCGGCGTCCATCGATCAGGGGCTCGAGGGCAGCTACGAAGTCCCGATCGTGCGACGCGAGCACGACGTCTGCATCTCTGGAGCGCAGGGCGGCCAGCGTGCGCTGGATTGCGATGTCGACGACCTTCTGATCCGCGCCGCCCGAGAGCGGGATCGCACGGTAGCCGATCGCAGTGAGCGCCTGCACAAATGTCAGCGGAAGTTCGCCGTCGTTGGCCGCGAGGAAGAACAAGCCAGTGACGGGCTGGCCCCACGCGTCCCGCAGGTGATTGAGCAATCGCTCCCACCGCGGGCGCTCGGACGGCGAGGGGCGCCGCTGCAGAATAGACGTGCCCAGCGTGGCGTCGAGGTTCTCGCCGTCAACCAGCACATAGGTGGTTCGCTCGTCCATGTCTCCCGCTCTCAATCCGGGCGACTCTACCTGTCGGCCCGGGTCCCTAGCCCCACGCTATTACGACCCGGGGCTATCGGGTGTGCTCACCGACGGCTTTGCCTCGGGCATTGTGCGCCGCACGCAAGAGGGGCGGCAGTTCGCTCGGGGGAGGCGTCCGGAACCGTAACACCGAGGGCTCGCGCATGCTTCGGCAGGCCGTAGTCCGGACCGATAGGGTCAGGGCGGCCTGGTGACGATGGGTCTGCCGCACGCCCAGGTGACACCCGGTGCTGAGGGCTGGGACGCCTTCTGGGCGCACGGAAGCCGAGTCGCGGACATGCTTATGCCCACGCGTCGGTGGATCGACTCGGAGTATCGGGCGTAGTCAGGGTGGAGAGCTGGCGGTCCTTGGCTGGCTCGCTGATGGGCATAGTTGATGCCGTGTCTAGTGGCGCAGGCATCGCCTCGAGCATCGACACCTTCGCGGAGTCGATACTCGGACTGACGCCGCAGCTCGGCGTCGTGTGGGCCGCAGGTCGTGGACGGAGCAGCGACCGAGGGATCCTGCACCCCGACAACCACTTGAGTTGCGACCACCTTTGACGTACGCTTTTCTGTACAGGAGGAGACACGCGTCATGAAGACTCTCAGCTACACCGAGTCCCGCGCCCGCTACGCCGAGGTGCTCGACTCGGTCATCGACGACCGCGAAGAAGTGGTCATCACCCGCGCCGGCCATGAGCCAGTCGTCATCGTGTCCCTCGAGGACTACGAAGCTCTCAAGGAGACCGCCTACCTCATGCGCTCCCCCGCCAACGCCCGCCGACTGCTCGATGCGATGGAGCGCCTGGAAGCTGGACTCGGCGAGCAGCACGACCTGGTCGACGCCGACTGATCATGCTGCTCGTCTGGGACGAGAACGCCTGGCAGGACTACCTGTGGTGGCAGGCCCAGGACCGGAGAGTGCTCAAGCGGATCAACAGCTTGATTGAGGACATCGCGCGAAACGGCAACGCGGGCATCGGCAAACCTGAAGCACTCAAGCACGACTTCGCCGGCTACTGGTCGCGGCGGATCACCGATGAACACCGACTCGTCTACAAGCTCGTCGCCGACCAGATCCGGATCGCCGCTTGCCGCTATCACTACGGCCGGTAACCGCCCGCCGCGGACTGCATCGGAGACGGATCTGGCCAAGCCCCATTGGGAGTGCCCACATGATCAGACCCCGGGCACCTGGTGGCACCACGCTTTGAGTACTTGCTCCCAACAGTTCGGCCCACCGCCGAAGAGGCCGGCGGCGCGTGTCCGCGCGGGTCTTCCGTGACACGGTCGAGGTCGCACGCAGGGGGCTCGGCGCCCTGGGCGCGCCGGGCCCCTGTGGTTGGTGTCGACGGGCGTACCGGTATTACTTGATCGCTGGCAACGCGGATCCGTCAGCAAGGCCGATGTAGCCGATGGCGGACCTGGTGCCGTTGTTCCACTTGCTGTTGAGCAATCCCTTGATCTCCTCCCAGTCCGGGTCACTGGTTCCGAACTCGCCCGGATGCTGGAAGTTGCCGGTGATGTAGGCGTGGCCGTTCACATTGTCCAGTGCCTGCAGGCCGGTGGCCTCAGCGCCCGTGGGGACCGACAGGATGCGGGACAGCTTGCGGGTATCGACGTTGAACGCCCACACATAGTTGTTGTTTCGGTAGCCGGTGTCCTCACCCACGAACAGGGTGCGCATGCCCGCCGAGAACTTGATGTTGTCCCCGCCGCACAGATTGTCCTGGGAACACCGATTGCCGCTCGCGTCCGCAGTCGAAGAGTAGTTGCCGAGCAACTCCGGGATCGCCGACATGGTGGCGCCGACGTAGTGGGACTTGATGGTGGCACCGGAGGTGTCCTCGATACCGCCCTGCAAGGCCAGCTGGTAGACCGCACCACCCTTGTTCTCCGCCACCTGAATGTCGCCCTCGGTGTCACTCATGCCGGACTCGACACGAGACATCACCACATAGGCAAGATCGTCGGCCTTGTTGTGCGAGACACCCTCGAACTTGTTGAACTCGGTGGTGGCGCCCAGCATGGCGGCGTAGCGGCGGGTCTCCAGGAAGGCTGCTGCCTTCTTCATTCCCGGCTTCAGCTTCAGCCATTCGGTGCCCATGTAGGTCTTCACCTTGGTGAAGCCGCCATCGCCGGGGTCGGTGTTGCTGACCTCGAAGATGTCGCTGAACGTGATGCCGGCACGCACCATCCTCAAGATCTCGGCATCGGTGCCGTGTCCGAGGTGGACCCAATCCAGGTCAGCAGTGCCACCCTGGCCACCCACCGGGGAGGTCTGGTTCCACTTTCCGGCGTAGAGGTTTCCGCTGGAGAGGTCCTTGCTGCGGTCGGCCACGAACATGAACAGTCCGGTGTAGGCACCGTCATCGCCCATGTAGGCGGTGCGTCCATCCGGCTGAATGTCCACCAGTTCGCGCGCGATCCGACCCAACGCGTAGTGCTTCTCGACGCTGGTGCTGCCATCGCGCGACACCGTCACCTCGGGGACCGTCCCGTAGTGGTAGGGGTTGGCCGTGTCCGGATCGCCGAAGTAGAAGGTGCTGAAGCTGTCGATGGCCGTGGCGTCCTGGGAATCAGGCGCCGGCTCCAGGCCCTCGCGGACCTTGGCATCCGGCTCATACTCCTCCGAGCTCAGATGCGTGTTCCAGGGTGAGAGCGAGGAGGCGCAGGGAACCCACAGGCCGTAGACGTCGGAGAAGTCGACAGTGCTGTAGTCGGTGACGCTGAGCGCCCCGGTACGCTTGTTCTGATCCAGCGATGCCATGCTCATGGTGGCTGGCAGCCTGCTCCAGTAGTCATTCTCGGTGAAGCGATCACCGACCGGCGGAACCGAGCGATACTCGTACTGGGTGACCAACGCCAAGGCCTTGCTCGACTTCCGGTCAGCGGGCTTCATACCGGGGATCTTGATCAACGAGGTGCCGTCTGGACCGTTCGAGTTGATCTGACCCAGGTCGTCGGTGATCGGATCGCCATTGACGTCGATGAGTCCACCCACCACTTTGCCGTTGACCGTGTCGCCGGTGGCCATCAGTTGGTTGTAGGCAAGGTCATAGGTGGTGCTGCGACCATTCCTCTGGGTCACCTTGACCTTGGCCGTGCTGTAGACGTCTGTCTTCTGATCCGGCGTGGAGGGAGGCGCCATGCTGAAGAACTCCACGGATTTCACTGCGGATTTGGAATGCTTCGCGGCTTTGGAATGCTTCGCCTTCCCATGGTCGTTTGGAGCGGCCAACGCGGCGGGCGCGGCGCCTGCCGTTGCCGTCAGGGCAAGGGCGAGAGCCAGGGTGAGGGTGCGTCGTTGCATGCGTTCCTCCTGGAGGATGAGGCCTGCTGGGGTCTGATCAGGCCAGTGGGGTCTCCGGCAAGCGCACCCTACCCCGGCTCCCCGGACCTTCGGTAGGGATGGTGGCATCACCTCCACCCCCAGCCCGATGATTGGGCTAGCATATTGCCTAGTCAGCAGGGGGCCACGGCTTCGCGCGCGGATTGGGTGGGGGAAGATTCCGCCCTAGTGCGCGGTCGGGTGCCGGGCTGGGAATCAGGATGCGCGTCGCGGATTCCGCCGTCTACTCTGTGGTGCCTTTGAGCCCGTCAGTCGGCATCGTGGCAAGGCGCCGCCGGGCTGGCTGACATGCCGATCCGTGAACATCGGCGACGCGGGGGCTGAACCGTTTTCGAGTCTCGTCCACACCCGATTTGCTGATGCACGCGTTGGGGGTCGGATCTCACTGTGGCGCGTGGTACTCATCCGGTACTGGTGGGCATCAGAGCTCATTGACGGTCAGGAAGGGGGTGCGGACACTCGGGGTATGGCCGTGAAGGTACTCGGGCCTTTGGATACCGGTTCCACCGCCCCCTTGAGCCCACGAGAGCGCGCCGTCCTCGCGGCCCTGATCGTCCGGGCCCCGGCATCGATGTCCGGCGCGGAGCTCGCCGACGCCCATTGGGGCGACCGGCTCCCCAAGACCTGGGCCCAGCAGGTGAAGACGTCGATCAACCGCATCCGCACCCGGATCGGAGCGGGTGCGATTCAGACCACTTCCGCGGGTTATGTGTTCGCCCTGGAGCCCGAGTCGGTGGACGCTGTGCGGTTCGACCAGTTGGTGTCGGCCGCCCGCAGTCAGAGTCTGCGGGGTGAGCTGGCGCGCGCGATCGACACCTACCGTCGAGCGCTGGCGTTGTGGTCGGGACCGCCCTACCCGGAGCTCGCCGACTGGGAACCGGGGCGGGCTGAGACTGCGCGGCTCACGGGGATCCGGGCGAGCGCGGAGGAGGAGTTGCTCGAGGCGCGCCTTGGCAGCGGCGAAGCTCGCACGGTCATCCCCGATGCCGAGCGGCTGGTGCGGGAGCAGCCACTGCGGGAGGAACCGTGGGCATTGCTCGCGCTGGCCAACTATCGCGCCGACCGGCAAGCCGAAGCCCTGGCCGTGCTCCGAAAGGCGCGCAGGATCCTCGACGAGGAACTCGGGCTCGAGCCCGGCGCGCGGCTCGTGAATTTGGAAACGGCCATCTTGCGTCAGGATCCGTCGCTCGCTCCGGCGCCGCCCGCCGTCCTCGCGAGCGCGGAGTGCCCCTACCGCGGGCTCCGGGCGTTCGGCCCGCAGGATGCTGAGGTTTACGCCGGACGGGAGGACGACATCGAGCGTGTGCTGGGCCGCTTCCGGCCAGGTGCCCTCGTTGCGATCGCGGGGCCATCCGGCTGTGGGAAGTCGTCGTTGTTGCTCGCCGGGGTCGTGCCGCGCCTTCGCGCCGCGGGCAGGGTCGTGGAACTGGTGGGTCCAGGCGGCACGGATCGGCTGCGCCGAGCGGTGGAACTGGCCGGTCCGTCAGGAGTGGTCGCAATCGACCAGGCTGAGGAGCTGTTCACCGGGCTCCCCGACACCGAGGTGGCAGCTCTCTGCGAAACCGCGTACTCCCACCTCGAGGCAGGTGGCGTGGTGGTGGCAACCGTCCGCTCGGACTCCATCGACCGAGCTGTTGCGCTACCCACCATCGGCGCTGCGCTGGCCGTCGACCTGCAGATTCTGGGTCCGCTGCGCCCGGAGGCGGTCAGGGCGGCCGTCGAGGATCCTGCCCGGCGTGCGGGGCTGCTGGTGGAGCCCGGCCTCACCGAGCTGATCGTGCGTGACGTCGGCAGCCGTCCGGCTGTACTGCCGCACCTTTCCCACGCGCTGGTGGAAACCTGGCTCCGGCGGGAGGGCGGCACGCTGACCGTCGCCGGCTACACCGCGGCAGGTGGCATCGCGGGCGCCATCGCGCAGTCCGCCGAGCAGTGCTACGCCGGTCTGGCGGGGCACGAACAGGAGGTGGCCCGATCGCTCCTGCTGCGCCTGCTCGACCGCGGCGCCGACTTGGTCACAGTCCGGCGGGCGGCGCTGGTCGCTCCGCTGGTGGCAGACCCGGAGCGACGCAAAGTGCTCGACGGCCTGGTGGAGGCACGTCTGATCACCCTCACCGAGAACACGGCAATGGTCGCCCACGAGGCGGTGGCGACCGCCTGGCCGAGGCTTGACGACTGGCTGACCACTGACGCCACGGACACGCGCGTGCTACGCCAGGTGGGAGTTGCCGCGGAGAACTGGGAGTCGTCCGGCCGCGGCGAGGACGACCTGCTGCGCGGCTCCCGGCTGGAGGAGGCGCTGGAATGGCGAACCCGCGCGAGCGCCGACCTCACCGAACCAGAACGGGAGTTCCTGGACGCGTCGGAGGAGCGCCGCCTCGCGGCACACCGTGACCTGCTCGAGCGCGCGGGGCACGACCGGCGCCAGAATCGCCGGCTCCGGTGGGCCCTCGGCGCAGCTGCAGTCCTCCTGGTCGCCGCCTCCGCGGGCGGCGCCGCGGCCGTCGTCCGCAGCGCAGAGGTCGCCCGGGCTTCCGCCCAGGCCCGGATCGAGGCCCTGACCTCCACCTCGCTGGCATTACGCTCGTCCGCCCCCGAACTGGCCGCCCTGCTCGCGGTGGCGTCCTACCGCAGTTGGCCTGGCGAACCGCGGGCCCGCTCAGCGCTATGGGGGCTCGTCACGTCCGCCGGCTCCTTCACGGGAACTACCAGGATCCCCGACGCCGACGACGCCTCCGCAGCCCTCATTCCCGGGACGCGCCAGGCGGTGGTCGTGCGCGACCGGAACGTCAACAGCAAGGATCCACAGCAGGCCTGGGAGTCCGATGTGGCGCTGGTGGACATCGACTCCGGCGAGGTGCTGCGGGCCTTCGGGGACCCGGGGCTGGCGCGCAGCACCGAGTTTCCAGCGCGGGCCATCGAGGTCAGCGCGGACGGACGGGTCGCGCTGATCCAGACAGGTTTCCGGCGGGACAACGGCCACTGCTGCCAGAACCGGTTGGACTTTGTCGACCTGAGCAATGGCCGGCTGCTGCCGGGCTCCCGGATGCTCGACTCGCGGACCAGCAACCGGCACGCACTCAGCGAGGACGGCGCGACGGCCTACATCCTCAACTCGGTGACCGCTTCGCTGATCGCCGTCGACACCATGACTGGCGAGGACCGCTGGTCCAACGAGGTCTCGCCCGGGTCGACGCAGGACAGCTACAACCCGTTCAGCGGAATTGCCATCATCGACCGCTTCCGGATCGCCACCAGCGGGGACCGCGAGATCGCGGTCTGGGACCGCAGGTCGCTGAACGCCCTTCAACGGATCCAGGTTCCCGAGGGGTATGCCACCGAGACCCTCAGCGTCGACCATGCCGGGAGCGTCGTCGGCACCGGCCCGCTCGGCATGGTCCGTGTCGACCTGCGCTCGGGGAAAGTGCTCTGGCAGCACCGGGTGAACCCCAAGACCTTCTATTCCGGACTCCAGGTGGACTCCGCCGGCCAGGCCGTCTACGCCGCTGACACCACGGGCATCATCGAGGAGTTCTCGCTGGCCACCGGCGAGCCGACCGGCCGGCGCCTCACCGCCCTCCACGGGGGAGTCGGACAGCCGGTCGTGACCCGCACCGGCGAGGAACTGGTACTGGTCGGGAGCGCGATCGGCGACTACGTCAGTGGCGCCAGGACGGGTTTCGTCCACTGGCGGCTGGACAGTGGACCGGCATCCACCGTGATAGAGCCCGGGCGAGTGGCGGTGGCCGGATTCGACAATGCCGGCCGGCGGATCATCGTCGCGGCCCCGGACTACACCGGCGACACCAACACCCAGGTCTGGGACATCGCCCGCCTCGCACCCGTCTCGCTACCTCGCGGCAACTACCAGAGCTGGGTGGCCGATGACGTCCTGCTGGATCGGGTCCAGTGGAAGAGTGCCCGCTTGGTCGATCTCAGCACCCGAACCCCGACCCCGCTGCCTGCCGATGCCGCGTTCGGCACGCAAGTGGTCGCCGGCGCCGGGGAGCGAGCATTCAAGATCGAGCAAGGCCGGATCGTCCCGATCGACCCCACGACCGGCGCGCCCGCCGGCCCGGTACTGCACTTCCCCGCGGACATCCTGGCGAGGGCCGACGATGGCTATCTCGGTTGGGTCTCCTCGGTCAGCGAATCCCCCGCAGGTGATCGGCTGGTGGTCACCTGGTGGGCGGACAAGGGGGTCCTCTCGGAGACGTCAGTGTTCGACCTTGACACCGGCAAGGAAATGGCGCGCGGCCTGACCGGGTCGAAGTTCACCAGGGTGACCGCCGGCGGTCAGGTCCTCGGCGTCGCTGCCGACCAGATCACCGTGAGTTCGCTGGAAACCCTGGACGTGAGCCGGCACCTCTCCGGGCCGGGTGGAGCCACACGCGACCTGGCGGTGAGCGCTGACGGCCGCACCGCGCTGATCACCACCTGGGACCAGCAGGCCTGGCTCTACGACATCGCCTCAGGCACCAGGCTCGGCGACCCGCTGACCTCTGACGTCCCCGACTGGGCGCCGGCCTACCTCAACCCGGACGGCCGGACGCTGATCCTGAACTCGTCCCACGGCGTCCAGCAGTGGGACCTCGACCCGGCCCACCACGCCAAGGCGGCCTGCCAGCTTGCGGGCCGCGAGCCCACCGCGGCCGAGTGGCAGACCTACCTCGCCGACCTCGGCCCCCAGCGCCCGCTCTGTCACTGACTCCCTCGAGTACCCGACCGATACCGAACCGATCACGCGCGAGTACCGCGCGCGAGTGGGCTGGAGGTGTCGCAGGGCCGGCACCAACAGAGGTGGCGACCCGTACCGAGGGAGCCCCCGATGCCAACAGTGGAAAGACCGCCTCGACGGGCCTCGGCCGCCCTTGCTGCCATGCTGGTCGGATGCGTCGGCGTACTGGCCACCGCGTCCCAGATCGACAAATCGGGCATCGTCCCCCTCCTCGACGTCGCGCGCGCGAAGGTGTCAGTGACTCGGTACCAACCGAGGTCGGTCGCGGTGCCTGCGCCGGCCAGTGGTGACTCCTGGATCGCCTACACTGCGGCCGGCCAGGATGGCACGACCGCACTGTATGTGGTCACGCCCGAGGGCTCCGAGCTGCGACAGCTACAGCGGGACACGCCGCGCAGCACCAGCCGGGAGTGGTCCAAGGGTGGCGGCAGCATCCTTTACTGCACCCGGCCCAACGACGCCTCCGCCGCGCCGGAGAACCACTGCCTCGACGAGCCGAGCGTGCTGCCCCACCTCCGCACCGGGCCTAGCCTCACCTACCTCGATTCCAGACCAAAACGCTCCCCGGATGGCCGGACGCTGGCGTTCGTCCGGATCCACGACGCCCAACCGGATCGGGCCGCACTGATGACGGTCGACATCATCAGCGGGCTGAGCACGGAGTTGGTCGGGTTCGAGGCGAACGTCCAACTCGGCATCGACTGGTCGCCCGACGGTCGCTTCCTCGCCTACACCACCCACCCGGCAGGTGGCCCCTCCAGCGACCTGTGGGTCGTCGCGGCCGACCGATCCAGGAAGCGACAGCTCACCCACCTGCCCGACGGCTGGACCGCGTCCAGCCCCACCTTCTCCCCCGATGGCGCCCACATCGCGATAAGCCTGGACACCCCCGGCTGGGCCGAGATCGCAATCGCAGACCTGGCCGGAAACCCCCCGGCACCCGTGGTGGGCTTCCGCAGTCTGGTCCCCCAGGAGCTCGACTGGGGCCCCACCCTAGGCAAGCGATGACGCCGGCGGCCCCGGCCCGCCGAGCCAACCGTCCGAAGCCGAGTCCCAAGTGGCCACCGTGCCCGTATTCCTTTCATGCGGCTCTCCGGGGCTGCCGTACTTGGCTTGCGTCAAGCCAAGATCTGGGGCTGGGTGCCGAGAGAGCCGCCGGTGTTGGACCCCTATAAGAGCCGGTAGTTCAGATCCTCGGCAGCGATCCGGCTGAGGATCGCTCGCAGGGTCGGGTCGGCCAACGGGCGGGAGAACTGCGGCGCGGCGGGGAAGGAGTCGGCGGCCGGGTTCCACAGGACGACGCTGTGGTGTCCAGTCATGGTCGAGGTCACCCACAGGCCGTCGAGGTCGGGCCAGGTGGTGGTGATCGACCGCGCCCAGGCGCGGCAGGTGCCGCGAGCTGCTGCCCCGAGTGCGGCAGCCGCGCCGTTCCGCAACGCCCAGCCCTCGGTCAGATCGAGCAGGCGCAGCGGACGGGTCGGCTGCCACGCGGTCGCGTGCGGCACGCCCGAGATCGTGTCGACCAGCCTGGTCGCCTGGAACACCTCGGCGGCCGCCGTGCCCAGATCGGTCGCGGCGTACAGCACTGCTTCGCGGTGATCGCCGCGGGGTTCCGGGTGCGGCTCCCAGCGCATGGTGGCCAACGGGCCGTGGGTGCGGAGCCGGTTCCACGCGAGCACGTGCTCCCCCACCGTCCGGTGGATCCGCCACAGCACCCCCTGGTAGTCGCGGAGGTCAGTCGCCTTGCGGTCGAGCGGACCCGGAGGGGTACGGGGCACCTTCGGACGGGCCGGAGGTGTCACCACAAGCCGAGGCCGGCCAGCAACTCGGCGACATCGGAGGGGTCTCCCCCGGCCACGAGGTGTTCGCTCGGTGTGCGGTCGGCGAGTTCAGGCTGCGGCTCGGCCATGAACGCCGCCACCGTCTGTGGGGCCACCCCGCGTGGGATTGCCGCAATCACGACAGCCAGACCGGGTAGCACCCGGCCCTGGACGGTGAACTGCCAGTCCGGCAGCCGTTTCGAACGGCCGGCCGCGAACGCCCACAGCGAACCCTGGCTGATCCGCTGCGACACCCGGGAACGGTCCACCCCCAGCAGCAGCGCCGCCTCCGGAATGCTGACACTCGACGCCAGCGAACCGGCCAGCCGCTCCGCAATCGAACGGCCAAGCTCCGTCATCAGGTGGGCCGGATCCTGATCGAGCACCTCCACCGCCCGCGGCCCTCCATGCTCCCGCAGGAACCCGACCTCACCAGCGCTCAACGGCGCTGAGGCGGGGCTGGCAACCGCCGACAATCCCGCGTCCAACTCGGCGACGAACTCCGCACTGCTCAGACCAATCCCGTGCCGGGACAACACCACGCCCAGGTCAGCATCCGAGCTCACACTCATGCTCATACTCTACACGGGCCATGAGGGTATGTGAGGTTCCGGGCGAACGTCACGCCGCGGGACACGGCGGGGTGACTGGCACCTGGTGGGCCAATCGCCCGCGGCCTGGCTCGGGTCAATCTTGTTGACCTGCTCGTCGGTGCGGACCCTTCCCATGGTCATGAGGAGCCGCGCGGTGGTGTGACGGCCGCGTGCGGGCCTGCGACCTGGCCGGCCATGCTGCTGGACAGCGCCCCGCCGGCCACACTCGCGTTCGTCAACGCACCGGCCGCGGCGCGCCATCCTCGCGATGATCACCGACACGATGATCCCGGAGGCGTTCGAGGATGCCGCCCTGCACTCGGCCTCATCGCTACCCTCGGCTTCCCTGGCCGCCTGTCGATGCATCCCGTCGCCTGAGGCGTCGCGGGACGACCCGCCCTCCCCAGGTGCGGACCGGCGGGTGCACTCGTCCCATCAGTTCGTCGGCCACGTAGCGTCCGATGGCCTCGCCGTGGCGTTGTCCCTGAACGGTGGCCCAGCGGAAGTGGAACCCGACGTACACCCGGGAGACGGAGTTCTCCGCTGCAGCCTGCGAGAAACGGTGGAACCGGTGCCAGACGGGGTTGACGTCGTTGCACGTGCCCTCAGCCACCGTGAGGCTGCACAGCGAGAAGCTGAACCGGTCAGTGCCGAAGACCTTCCGGAACACCCCGGTCGCAGCGCCGCCCTCCACCGCGTGGGCGGAGTCGTGGTCCGGGACCGGCGGGGTGGTCAGCAGCGGCATCCAGCGCGGGTCGGCGGTCGTGCGCCGGTTGCCGTCGGTGTCCCCGGAACGGATCGCGGTGATCGGCCGCCAGAACAACTGGTCGTACTTCTGGGCGAAGGACGAGATGTAGCCGTCGGCCAGTGCGATGTTGAGCAGCCCGAACAACCTGGCCTGCTCCCAGGTGTCGAGCTGTCCGCGGACGGCGATCGCGCGTGCCATCCGGTTCCACGCCAGCGGTGAGCTCTCCACCCAGAACAGCGCGGTCTCCGTCTGGGCTGCGGTCCGGGTAGTCCGGGTGGTCACGCCGTCGCCGCCGAGCCGCTTGATCTCGTTGTAGTCCTTGGCGTAGGCGGCGCTGGTGAGCGGGTGGGGTGGAGCCGACTGGATCTGGGTGGCCGAGGTCAGACCGAACGGTTTCACCCCATCCCAGCTGGTGCCGAAGGCGAACTCGTTGCCCTCGGTGAAGCGCCACTCGCCGGGCTCGATACCCTGCGGATAGTCCGGATTGATCAGCGGCGCTTGCGACCCGTCGTTCGTGCGCTTCTCGATGACCGATCGCGCAGCCTTTTCGCCGATGGCGACGCCCTCCGCCTTCGTGACGCCGGCGGGGATCCTGGCCAGGGCATCGGTGTACGCCCGATCGACGGTCGCCAGGCCCCTCAGACCGCAGGGCGCACCGAACGGCTCCGGGACGTCGCTGAGGACCGACACCAGGACGGTGCGCGCAGCCGCGGCGACAGCGGAATCCACCGACGCCCGGGGTGGTGCGAACAGGTCGGCGGTGTGCGGGGCGAAGCGGGGTCTGATGGCGTTCACGGCGTCGTGGATCGCGATGTGGGTCATGGCGTACATGCGCGACTCGGTCAACGGGTTGGCCGTCGGGGCGATGCACGCGGCGATGGCCGCCTGCCCCGCGACGGCGTTCCAGTGCAGGACGGCGCTGGTTGCGGCCGGCTTCGCGGACGCCGCCGGAGTGCTCCCGGCAAGCCCGGAGAGGACGAGGCCGACGCCGAGTCCGGCGGTGGCGCAGCGGCGGGCGTACCGCCCGAGGATGGAGCGGCCGGCCCCGGCCGAGGCGCGTGGGTGCTGGGCTGACAAGGTGGTTGCGAACACGGGAGCCCCCTGGGTGAGTGGTTTCGCTGGGACAACGTTGTCTTCACAAGGCCGGACGGCACATCGGGCGCCGACCCTCAGATGGGCAATTGGAACCCCTCATTTTCGACCGCCCGGGTGGCCAGACTGAGTCCATGAACGGGCCAACCCCTACGGCCTCACCGCTGATCGGACGAGTGTCCGAACGGGAGCAGCTGGACGCGCTCCTGGATCGGGCCGCTGGGGGTGAGGCCCGGACGATCCTGATCTCGGGCTCCGCCGGCGTGGGCAAGACCACCCTCGTGGCCGCCACGACGTCGGCACGTGACGCTGTGGTCGCCTCGGCGGCGTGCCTGCCCCTGGTCTCGGTGACCGTACCCTTCCTGGCCATTCGTCGGGCGATCGGCAGCCTGCCGCCCGCCCAGAGGTCCGCCGTGGACATCGATGCGCTGGTGGGCGGTGACGAAGCAGCGGTTCCCGGTCGCGTCGACGCCTGGCTCGACGACCTCTGCGTACGGTCGCCCGTCGTCCTCGTCGTGGAGGACCTGCACTGGGCGGACCAGTTCACGCTCGATACGCTGCTTTACGTCATCGCCGGGCCGGTGCAACGTCCGCTGGCCCTCGTCCTCACGATGCGGCAGGACGAGCTCGCTGACGACCATCGCCTGCAGCGGTGGCTGGCGGAGACCCGACGGCTCCCCCGGTTCGGGGAGCTGACCGTCGAACCGTTCGACCGGGTGGAGACCGGCGACCAGCTGGCGACCCTGCTCGGTGCGCTGCCGCACCAGTCGCTCGTCGAGGACGTGCATCGCCGCAGCGGTGGCAATCCCCTACTGACCCGGCTGCTGGCGTCCGGGCTGTCCCCGGACGCCCGGCACGTGGCCACCACGTTCCCGTCGAACCTGCGCTCGGCAGTCCTGCACTCCTGGTTCGGCCTTCCGGCGCGGACGCGGGAGTTGGTGACGATCCTGGCCGTCGGCAGCCGGCCGATGCGTCCGGCGGAGCTCGCGGCGGTGGCGGGTGAGGACGCCGACGTGCTCCGCGACCGGCTGGCCGACGCCGTGGAGGCGGGCGTGATCGAGACCGGCTTCGACGACACGTTCTGGTTCCGGCACCCGCTCAACGCCGAGGTCCTCGGCGAAGCGGTCCCGGCCGCAACCCGTGGGCGGTGGCACGCGCGGTTCGCCGAACTGTTGGACACCGGCTTTTCGGAGGGTTCAGGGGGTCAGGTAGGTGCGATCGCCGAGCACCGGTTCCGTGCCGGCGACCTGCCGGCCGCCTACCGGTGGGCGCTCACGGCGGCGTCTTGGCACGAGGCCGAAGGTGCGCATGCGGAGAGCCTGCGGCTGCGGCACCGGGCCTTCGCGCTGCACGACCGGGTCGGAGCCGCGGAGACTGTCGATGACCTCCAGATGCTGATCCGTCGGTCAGCCGCGAACGCGGGCATGCACGAAGCCGAGCTCACGGCCATCGAGGCGATCCTCGCGCGCGCGTCGGACGAGCGTGAGCCCGCTCGGGTCGCGGAGCTGCTGGTGCGTCGCAACCAACTGCTGTTCTCCACCGGACGCGCCTTCATGGAGCTGGGCGACCTCCGCAGGGCCGTTCGCCTGTCGGCGTCGGCGCCGGACAGCGCCGAGCATGCGCTGGCCATGGCAGAGCTCGCACAGGCAGAGCTCTGGCACGGCGCCGAGGACGGCATCGCGCACGCTCGCGCCTCGCTCCCCCTCGCCCGTGCGGCCGGAGACGATCGGGCACTGTCGCTCGCCCTTTCCGCCAACGCCATGGCGCAGCTGTTCGGCGGGGACGCTGCCGCGGGGCGCCGGTTCGGTGCGGAGGCCTTCGACGCGGCCCTCCGCGCGAGGGACTGGTGGGCCTGCATGAGTGCCACCTTCTGGGAGACCAACTGCATCGACCCCGGGACGACGTCGGCGCACCTGACGGCCATCGCCGCGCGCCGGATGACCATGGCTGGCTCGGGGGCACCGCACTCCTACATCGCGTTTCTGGCCTCCACGGAGGCAACGAACTGGCTCGATGTGGGGGCCTGGCGGGAGTGCGCGGCGCTGCTCAGGGAGACCCTCGCCTCCGATCCGGGGATCCTCGGCGATGCCCGGGTACGACTGGCGTCCGCCCGGCTCGCCGCCTGGCAGGGACGCCAACGCGAGGCCGAACAGCATCTGGCCCGCGCCGACGAACTGTTCGCCGAGCGCACGAACTTCCTCGCCTTCGAGTTCGATGCGGTTCGTGCCGAGGTACTCCTGGGCGCGCATGACCCCACCGGTGCATACCGCGCCGCCCTGGCGGGCATCGGGGCCGACTCGCCGCCATCGATGTGCGAGTGGCTGGTGCCGCTGGCCGCGCGTGCGCTCGCCGACCTTGCGCAGTCGGCCCGTGACACCGGCGAGGTGCCGACCGTCCAGCTCTCTCTCGCCGACGACCTCCAGGCGACGCATCCGCGAGCCATCCGCGACAACGTCCTGGAATGGCCTCAGTACACCCGTTCGTACGAGTCGCTGAACGCGCTGTATGCCGCAGAACTGGCCAGGGTGCGGGCGGATCCGGCCGAAGGCGGCCTATGGATCGCCGCCGCCGACGGGTTGGCCGACGGCCGGCTGGCGTGGGAGGAGGCCTACGCGTGCCGTCGCGGTGCGGACGCGTTGCTCAGTCATGGTGGTGACCGGGTCGAGGGCGCGGCCCTGCTCCGGCGGGGGCTGGACCTGGCCGAGGAGCTGGGCGCGGCACCCCTGCTGGAGGAGTTGCGCGCCCTGGCGCTCCGGGCACGGGTGCCCACCCGTCATGCACAGGCGAGCATCAAGGAGGAACAGGCCGGGGCCCCTCGGGTGACCCGACGGGAACGCGAGATCCTGGCGCTGCTGGTCTCGGGGCGGACATACGGGGAGATCGCGGCCGAACTGGTGATCAGCGAGAAGACCGTGAGCTCCCACATCTCCAACCTGCTGGCGAAGACGAGCACGTCCAACCGCGTCGAGCTGGCTGGCTACGCCGACCGGGCGGGCCTCACCACCGGTTGAGGTCGTTGGGACGGGCCTTGCGTCCGCTGCCGACCCGGCTCTGGTACAGACCCGCGAGGGTGGCAACCAACAGCGGGTCGAAGACCAGCTGGACGGACATACCCAGCACGCTGTGCTCACCGTTCCTCAACCCGGACACGACAGTCATAGGGGTGCGAGTCCGCGCGCCGAATGGGTCCGCCGCCCGACGGACCATCTGGGGACCGCAAATGCCTGCCTCTGGTCGTGCCGGAGGTAATCGAGCAAGTGCCCATAAGGAGGTCAGAGGCTGCGCAAATGGCCCAGAGACTTGAAGCATCTGGGTCGGCTTCCTGGGTGTCTGGCGGGCGCACGGCTGGCAACAGATGGCTTGGAGCGGTGGGCTTCGTGGATAACGCGCCTGCGCGACGGCGTCGTATTGCCTGACGATCAGGGCAGAAGCCGACCGGCGCGGCTGTAGGCGGGCGCGTGGATGGGGCCCATCAATGGAGTGGAGATGGCATCCCCGGTGGATGTTGCGTCCGACTGCCCATGGGTTTCTGACGGGGAGTTGTTCCGGGCGAGGAACGAGGCGTAGCCATCGGCCCGGGCGATGTTGAGCAATGCGAGGAACCTCGCCTGCTGCCATTGATCCAGATGCCGGCGTACGGAGGTCGTCCTGGCAAGGCGGTTCCAGGACGCCGTCGCGCTCTCCATCCAGGACAGCTCGGCACCCGCAGTGGCGTAGGGGATCGGCGTTCGCGGGGTGGAGCCGAACGGCTTGGTCAACCGTTGTTGCAGCCCGGGTTGACCGAGCGGATCGGTCGCCCGGTCCCCGCGACGGTTCTCGATGACGGCCACGCCTGCACGCCGCCCGATTGCCAGACCTGCCTCCCGGGCGGAGCCGGCGGGAATGCCTGCTATCGCAGTCACGTACTCCCGTTCGACCAGCGCCGCGCCTTTGGCGCCGCACGGAGTGGTGATCGAGTCACGGAGCTCACTGAAGACCGACACCGATACGGTCCGGGCGGCGGCAGCCACGGCCGCGTCAACCGAAGTGCGTGGCGGTGAGAACAGGTCAGCCGAGTAGCTGGCGAAGCGCGGGTCGATGGCGTTGAGCGCATCGTGGATGGCGATGTGGGTCATCGCATACAGTCGAGCTTCGGCGAGCGGATTGGCCGTCGGGGCGAGGCAGGCAGCGATCGCCGCGTCCCCCAGGACGGCGTTCCAGTGGATCACCGGGCCAACGGCGGGCGGGTTTGCCACAGCGAGCGGCGCTGAGTGGGCGAAACTCAGGAGTAGATCGCCGGTGCCGACGGCGACGACGACGCAGGTGCGGAGACGACCCCTGAATCCTGGTGCCGTGCGCTGTCCCATTCGGCCGACTCGACGATGAGGTGGAACTGATCTGGCGGCAAGCATCTCCGTTCTTCCTCCTGTGATCCCTTTGGGCAAGGCTGGCGCCGCGGAGATGCCCGCCACATCGGGATGAAACCCTCAGATGCGCAATTGGGACCCCTCAGATCGAGCTCGCAGGGCCCCAGACTGTTCCCATGACCGAGCGCATCGGATCGGCCGTTTCACCCCCTGCCGGGCGGCTGCTCGAGGAGGTTCAGCTCGGTGCGCTGCTGGACCTGGCGGCCGGCGGTGTGGCCCAGACGATCTTGGTCGCCGGTTCCGCAGGAGTGGGCAAGACGACTCTTGTGACCGCGACAACAGCCGGGCGAGGCGCCATTGTGGCGACCGGAACCTGTCTGCCGCTGGTCTCGGTGACGGTGCCGTTCATGGCGATCCACGCAGCGATGGCGAGCGTGCCCGTCGGGGCGGATCATCCGGCGGTCACCGACGGCGCCATCGACGACGTCGAGTCCGCTGTCGTCGAGCGCTTCGACCGCTGGCTCGACGTGCTCTGCGCCACGGCCCCGGTTGTGCTGGTCATCGAGGACCTGCACTGGGCCGACCAGTTCACGCTCGACACACTCATGTACGTGATCGCGGGGCCAGCCACACGGCGGGTCGCCGTCGTCCTGACCATGCGCCATGACGAGATCAGTGACGGCCACCGGCTGAAACGCTGGCTGGCCGACGTCTCTCGACTCCCGCGCTTCACGGAGCTACCGCTCGGCCCCCTGGACCGGTTGCAGACCGCCGAACAGCTCGCCGGATTGCTGGGCGAAGTGCCGCATCAGGCGCTCGTCGAGGACGTCTTCCGACGCGGTGGCGGTAACCCGCTACTGACGCGCCTCCTGGCAACCGGACTGGACCCGCAGGCGCGGCAGGTGGCAGACACGATCCCGTCGAACCTGCGCTCAGCCGTGCTGCACTCCTGGTTCGGGCTGGAACCACGAGCGCGCGAGCTGGTGACCATCCTGGCGATCGGCAGCCGCCCAATGCACCCGGCAGAACTCGCGGTCGTTGCTCGGGACAACGCCGCGACCGTCGGAGAACACCTCAGCTCCGCCGTGTCTGCTGGCGTTCTGGAGACCAGTCGAGACGGCACGTTCTGGTTCAGCCATCTGCTCTACGCCGAGGTTCTCGAGGAGGCGGTGGCCGTCGACGACCGCCGCCGATTGCACGCGGCGTTCGCCGACCGACTGGAGGCTGGAGACGCCGAAGCGGCGGGCGTGCTGGCCGAGCACCGGTTCCGCGCCGGTGAACTCCCCGACGCCTACCGCTGGTCGTTGCGGGCAGCATCCTGGCACGAGGCCGAAGGTGCGCCAGCGGCGAGCATCCCCCTGCTCCGACGCGCTATCGCCCTGCGCCAAGAGGTGGAGGCGACCGAGTCGGAGGAGGATCTCCTCGTCTGGAGCCGACGAGCCGCCGCGAGCGCAGGGGCTCACGAGGACGAACTCAAGGCAGTTGACGCGCTCCTGAGGAGCACCTCGCCGGAAACCCGGCCCGGTGAGGTGGCCGAGCTGCTGGTGCGCCGAACACAACTGCACCTGTCCACCGGGCGAGGCTTCTACGGGCAGGAGGACCTGCGCGAGGCGGTCCGACTGTCCGCGGCGCGGCCGACCAGCCCCGAGCACGCCCTCGCCCTGGCCGAACTCGGTCAGGGCGAACTCTGGCACGGCAACGAGGAAGGTATCGAACACGCCAGAGCCGCCCTCCAGATCGCCCGCGCGGCCGGAGACGACCGTGCACTGTGCTTCGCCTTGGCCGCGAATGCGTTCGCGGCGCTGGTCTCCGGTGATGCGGCCGCCGGACTCCCGCTCGCCAGACAGGCTTTCGACGCAGGCCTCCGCTCCCGGGACTGGTGGGCGTGTACGAACGCGGTCTTCTGGGAGGCCAAATGCAGTGCGTGCTGGCCCTCGCTTGAGTACGCGACGACGCTGTCCTGGCGGCGGGAGCAGCTGGCGCGGGCCGGCGCTCCGCGGGCCTACCTCGCATGGCTCGCGGCGGTTGAGGCGTTCTCGCTGCTCGCCGTCGGATCCTGGCAGGACTGCGCGGCGAGGCTCAGGGAGACCCTCGCCGCAGACCCGGGCGTCCTCCCAGACGTGAAGACCCGCCTGTCCTCGGCACGCCTCGCCGTCTGGCAGGGACGCCAACGCGAAGCGGAGCAGCACCTGGCCCGCGCAGACGAGCTCTTCGCGGCGCACTCGGAGTTTCTGGCGTTCGAGTTCGACGCCGTACGCGCCGAGGTGAGGCTGGGGGCCGGCGACGCTCAGGGTGCCCACCTCGCGGCACTCGCCGGCCTGAGCGTGCCGGGTTCCCCGGTGACCATGTGCGAATGGCTCGTTCCGCTGGCCGCGCGGGCGCTCGCCGACCAGGCGCAGGCGGCCCGTGATGCCGGGAGGTCACCGTCCCCGGTGCTCTCGCTCGTTGAGGAGTTGCGGACCGCGTACCCGAGGGTGGTCCACGAGATCGGTGCGGTGGCGCCCGCCTACGCACGTCAGCTCAGTGCGCTGGACGCGCTCTACGCCGCAGAACTCGGCCGCGCGCGGGAGGACCCCGACGAGGGTGCACTCTGGGTTCTCGCAGCCGACGCCCTGGAGTCGTCCGGGCTGGCCTGGGAATGTGCCTACGCCTGCAGACGTGGCGCAGAGGCCCTGCTCAATCGTGGTCGCGACCGTGCGAACGGCGCGGCGCTGCTCCGGCGCGGGCTCGATGCTGCCGAACCCCTTGCCGCCGGGCCGCTACAGGGCGAACTCCACGCACTGGCTCTTCGGGCGCGGGTGTCCCCGCGTCGGGTGGTGGCGACGGACGCCGCAGCCACGACCGACCGGATCCGGGTGACCCCCCGGGAGCGGGAGATCCTCGCGTTGCTGGTCTCCGGTCGCACCTATGCCGAGATCGCGACCGAGTTGGTGATCAGCGAGAAGACGGTGAGTTCGCACGTCTCCAACCTGTTGACCAAGACCGGGACGTCCAACCGGGTCGAACTGGCCGGCTACGCCGACCGCTCCCACCTCACCACCGCCTAGGTGTGTCCAACCCGGCGGAAACCCCCCACCTTCGAGGCATCGCACCCGAGCTTGATTTCATCACCCAATGAAAGAAGGGATACTGCCTTCAAATGGGGGGCTGAATTCGCGTGCGCCGCCATCTCTGGTTGTCGCGCTGCTCGTGGTCGAAAGCGAAATGATCCCTGGGTCGGCTCAGGGTCGTGTCTTCCCTGGGTCAGTTGCACGGATCCCCGGGTCGCATTTTGGGCACCTCCTCAGCCAGCCCGATCGCCAACGCCAGCGACCTACAGACCGTCGGCGGCCCCTCGGAACTCACTGATCCAACGCCACCGGGCTCACTTTCCCTTCTCCCCGAGCCAGCCGACCAGCTGGCTGAACAGCCTTGAATACCCGCCCCATGAGACAAAGTCTCGCGGCAGCCAATGCACGGCCATATCGGACGCGAATGCCGCTGTCCGCCCCGCACCGAATTTCCCTAGAACCAAGAGCGGGTGTCCATTCACCTCGGCCACCACGGTCGCATCTCGCTTGACTCGCA
>CAVPHL010000002.1:0-183975 GCA_963704225.1 uncultured Actinomycetota bacterium | reverse complement strand
CTGCCACCGGCTACTCGATCGAGGGGGGCACCTTGACCGTCACCGCCGCCGACGGCTCCGGGCTGACCTTCACCTCCCTCTAGTGGGACTCGCGGCCGGACTGCTCGCCTGCCCGCGCTGCGGCGCGGGGCTGACCGTGGTCACCGAGGGGGTGGGACGCTCGCTGCGCTGCCCGTCCGGCCACAGCTACGACGTGGCCCGCCAGGGGTATGTGAACCTGCTCGGGGGGCGCGAGCCGGCCAACGCCGACACCGCGCCGATGCTGGCCGCCCGCGGCCGCGTCCACACCAGTGGGCTGTTCGCGCCGGTGGCGGGCCTGGTGTCTGCCGCGACGACCGGCGCCACGGCCCTGCTCGAGGTCGGGGCCGGCACCGCGCACTACCTGGTCGGCGCCCTCGGCGCCGACCCGGCGGCGGTGGGTATCGCGCTGGACGTCTCCCGGGCGGCAGCCCGGGCGGCAGCCCGGGCGGACCCCCGGGTCACCGCGGTGGTCGCCGACGTGTGGCGCCCACTCCCGGTGCGCGCCCGCAGCCTGGACGCCGTGCTGTGCGTGTTCGCCCCGCGAAACCTCGCCGAGTTCGCCCGGGTCCTTCGTCCCGGCGGACGGCTGGTCGTGGCCACGCCGGGCCCCGGGCACCTCGCAGGGCTTCGCGACCGGCACGGGTTGCTACGGATCCCGCCCGGCAAGGATGCCCGGCTGGCGGTCGCCGCCGCGGAGTTCTTCCGGCTGACCGACACCCGGGTGAGCCGCTACCGGGCGGAGGCGGACGCGGGCCTGGCCGCCGACCTGATCGGAATGGGTCCCAACGCGTTCCACCGGCTGCCCGCGGAGGTCGCCGCCACGAGGATCACGATCGACGTCACGGTGCAGGTGTTCCGTCCCCTGTCGGACTGACAGGATGTTCCCCATGCTGACCACCTGGCCGGACGAGCGGGCCTCCGCCCTGCTGACCTCGCTGGTCGCCCAACTGGACCTGCAGCTGCCGCACGCCCAGGCGCTGCGCCGGGAGCTGCACCGCCACCCTGACCTGAGCGGCGCCGAACGGCCCACGGCCGACCGGGTGCGGCACGCGTTGCCGACCCTGCGCGCCACCCGGGTCGCCGACACCGGCTTCCTGGTGCGCGTCGGCCCGCCCGGTCCGGCCGTGGCGATCCGCGCCGAGCTGGACGCGCTGCCGCTGCGGGAGCGGACCGGGGTGGAGTGGGCGTCCAGCACCGACGCGATGCACGCCTGCGGTCACGACGTGCATCTGGCCGCCCTGTGGGCGCTGCTCCAGGCCGCACGGCACGTCGAGGACCTTCCGATCGGCCTGGTCGGACTGTTCCAGCCGCGCGAGGAGGTGCAGCCCTCCGGCGCGGAGGACGTGGTCGGCTCGCAACTCCTGGCCGAGCATGAGGTGCGGGCGGTGGTCGGGGGCCACGTCCAGCCCCGCGTCCCCAGCGGAGTGGTCAGCACCGGTGCGGGCGCGGTGAACGCCGCGGCCGACCAGTTCGACATCGTGATCCACGGCCAGCCCGGGCACGGCGCCTACCCCCATGTGGCGATCGACCCGGTCCCGGTCCTGGCCGCGATCGTGACCGGGTTGCAGGAGCTGGTGAGCCGCACCATCGACCCGACCCACCCCGCGGTGGTCACCATCGGCCGGATCGAGGCGGGCACCGCCCACAACATCATTCCCGAGACCGGGTCGCTGCACGGTGTCATCCGGTCGATGCACGAGTCGGACCGGACGCACCTGCACGCGTCGATCCGACGCCTGGCCGAGCACACCGCAGCGGCCAGGGGGGCCCGGGCGGAGGTGGACATCGTGGTCGGCGATCCGGTACTGAACAACGACCGGCGGCTGGTCCAGTTCGTCGACCCCCTCCTCACCGCGCTCGGACTGCCGGTCGCCCACGAGCCATTCCGGTCCTGCGGCGCCGACGACTTCTCGCACTACTCACGGATCGCCCCGATCCTGATGATGTTCGTCGGCACCGGCGGACCCTCCACCGGGGCCCGGCCCCGGGTCGGCCTGCACCATCCGTCGTTCCTGCCGTCGGAGTCGTCGGTCCGGCACCTGGCCCTCGCCCTGGCCGCGGGCTACGTGGGTGGCGCCAGGCTGGCGCTGCGGTAGGACACCCCACCGGCCTCTGGCGCGGCGGTCAGGCCAGGGACACCAGGTCCGCGTAATCGGGACTCCACAGGTCCTCGATGCCATCAGGCAGCAGCAGGACGCGGTCGGGCTGCAGCGCCTGCACCGCGCCCTCGTCGTGGGTGACCAGGATCACGGCGCCGGCGTAGGCGCGGATCGCTTCCAGCACCTCCGCCCGCGAGGCGGGGTCGAGGTTGTTGGTGGGTTCGTCCAGCAACAGCACGTTCGCCGCCGAGACGACCAGCATCGCCAGGGCGAGCCGGGTCTTCTCACCGCCCGACAGGACCCGCGCGGGCTTCTCCACGTCGTCGCCGGTGAACAGGAAGGAGCCGAGGATCTTGCGCACCTCGGTCTCGTTCAGGTCCGGCGAGGCGGCCAGCATGTTCTCCAGCACCGTCGCCGACACGTCCAGCGTCTCGTGCTCCTGGGCGTAGTAGCCCAGCCGGAGCCCGTGCCCGGGGAGGACCTCGCCGGTGTCCGGATCCTCGATCCCGGCGAGGATGCGCAGCAGGGTGGTCTTGCCCGCCCCGTTCAGGCCGAGAACGACCACGTTCGCGCCCCGGTCGATGGCCAGGTCGACGGCGGTGAACACCTCCAGGGAGCCGTAGGACTTGCTCAGCTCGGCCGCGGTGAGCGGGACCTTGCCACAGGGCGCGGGCTTCGGGAACCGGATCCTGGCGACCTTGTCGGACGCGCGCTGCTCCTCCAGCCCGACCGAGCAGCCTCTCCGCCCGCCGGGCCATGTTCTGCGCCGCCACGGCCTTGGTGGCCTTCGCCCGCATCTTGTCGGCCTGGGCGAGCAGCGCATCGGCCTTGCGTCTCGGCGTTGGCCCGTTCGCGCTTGCGCCGCTTCTCGTCGGTCTCGCGCTGCTGCAGGTACCGCTTCCAGTCCATCGCGTAGATGTCGAGCTCGGCCCGGTTGGCGTCCAGGTGGAACACCTTGTTGACGGTCGCCTCCAGCAGGCCGACGTCGTGGGAGATCACCAGCAGCCCACCGGGGTAGGACTGCAGGTAGCCCCGAAGCCAGACGATCGAGTCGGCGTCGAGGTGGTTGGTGGGTTCGTCCAGCAGCAGGTTGTCGGCGCCGGAGAACAGGATCCGGGCCAGTTCGACCCGACGCCGCTGGCCACCGGAGAGGGTTCGCAACGGCTGGCCCAGCACCCGGTCCGCAAGCCCGAGGTTGGCCGCGATCCGGGCCGCCTCGGATTCGGCGGCGTACCCGCCGGCGGCGGTCAGTTCCGCCTCGGCCCGGGTGTAGGACGCCATCGCCTTCGCCTGCGCGTCCCCCGCCTCGCTGGCCATCGCGTGAGAATAGGTGTGCAGCCGGTGCAGGATCTGGTCCAGCCCGCGGGCGGAGAGGATCCGGTTCTTCGCCAGCTGGTCGAGGTCACCGGTGCGCGGATCCTGCGGCAGGTACCCGATCTGGCCCGACCGGGTGACCGCCCCGGCCGCGGGCAACGACTCCCCCGCCAGGATCCTGGTCAGGGTGGTCTTGCCGGCCCCGTTGCGGCCGACCAGGCCGATCCGGTCCCCCGCCCCCACCTGGAAGGAGGCAGCCGAAAGCAGCAGCTGGGCTCCCGCCCTCACCTCGACCTCACGTGCCACCAACATCGCCCGGCAAGGCTACCCTGTCGCGGTGGCCGGCATTCCCGCAGCAGAGGTGTACCTCGACGCCCCGCTGGTGCGGCGGCTGCTGGCCCGACAGTGCCCGCACCTCGCGGACGAGCACGTGGAGGCGTTCGCGCAGGGCTGGGACAACGAGATCTTCGCCGTCGGGCCCTCGCTGCTGGCCCGGCTGCCGCGCCGGCAGGCGGCCGCGGCCCTGGTCGCGAACGAGCTGCTCGCCCTCCCCCGGCTGGCGCCGCAGCTGCCGCTCCCGGTGCCGGTCCCGGTGTTCGCCGGATGTCCGCAGGACGGCTACCCGTGGCCGTGGACGATCACGCCGCGGTTGCCCGGCCACCGCGCGTCCGACACCCCGGCGGACGGACGGGGCGCCGCCGCTTCCGGCCTGGCCGCCTTCCTGGCCGCACTGCACGTCCCGGCCCAGGCCGACGCCCCGGTGAACCCGTTCCGTGGCGTGCCGCTGGCGGCGCGGGCGAGGGACTGGGAGCCCAGGATCCGGGAGGTCGCCGGCGAGACGGCGCTCGCCGCCTGGCGCCGCGCGGCGCAGGCTCCCGGCTGGCCCGGCGCGCCGGTGTGGCTGCACGGTGACCTGCACCCGCTGAACCTGCTGCTGCACCGGGACGCGAGCATGGCCGCCGTGGTCGACTTCGGCGATGTGTGCGGGGGCGACCCGGCGTCCGACCTGGCGGTGGCCTGGCTGATGTTCGACGCCGGCGACCGTCAGCGGTTCCGGGCCGCCGCCGGCCTTTCCGCCGGCTACGACCGGTTCGTGTGGTGGCGCGCCTGGGCGTGGGGGCTCGGCCTGGCCGCGGTGTTCTCCCTGGCCAGCGACAACCTGCCGGCCCTGGCCGGGATCGCCCGCCACGGCCTGGCCGAAGCCCTGGCCGACGCCGAGTTCAGCGCAACTGGGTGAGGCTGTACTGGTCGTCCAACTCGAACGGGGCCACCGCCGCCCTGACCTCCAGCGCCTCGACCGCCACGCTCGCTCCGAAGCTGGTCAGGAACGCCGTGTCGGCAGCGTCCCGGCCGGTCGACACCCGCACCATGCTCTGCCGCGGTGCGAGCCTGGTCGCATCCACCACCAGCCAGGTGTCGTCGACCAGGGCCTCGCACACGGCGTGGAACTCCATGGGGCTCAACCCGGGGGCGTACACCGCCGCCAGCCGCGCCGGGACACCGAGGCCACGGAGCAGGGCGATCGCCAGGTGGGCGAAATCCCGGCAAACCCCCTGCCTGGCCAGCAGCGTGTTCAGCGCACTGTCGGTTCCGGTGCTGGAGCCGCTCACGTAGTCGATCCGCTGGTTCACCCACTCCGCCACGGCGGTGAGCAGAACGGTCCCGTCGAGTCCGGCGAACTCCGCCGCAGCCGTCGGGGCGAGCCGGTCGGCTTCGCAGTAACGGCTCTGCCGCCGATAGTGAAGCCGGTCGAGGTCGGTCACCTCGGCGGGAGCGGCGAGCCCGACGATCTCTGCCTCGTAGTCGACCACGACGCTCCCTGCGTCCACGTTCAGGCGGTGCAGCCGGGTGCCGTGGGCGTCCAGGATTTCGGACGCGGTGACCGGCGCCCCGCCCGCCGAGACCGTCAGCGACTCGGTGCCCAGCGGCACCCCCCGGGCGACGGCGACGCCGAGCACGAGCTCGGCGGGTCCGATCACGGACAGGTCCAGGTGGCAGGAGACGGTGCGCTTCACGCAAGCCATGCTGTCACCTCTGACAAACGGCCAACCCTATGCTGGCGCGTGAGGAGGGTCCCGAGTGAACTATCGCAACGTCCAGGCACCGACCGCCGTCGTCATGGTGCGCCCGCACCGGTTCGCGGTGAACCCGGAGACCCTGGCCGACAACAGCTTCCAGGCCCGCCCGCTGGAGCGTTCGTTGGACGTGGTCGCACGCACCGCCCGGGAGGAGTTCGACGGTTGCGTGGACGCCCTGCTCGGCGCCGGCGTCCGCGTCCACGTCTTCGACGACTTCGGGCAGCTGGAGACCCCCGACTCGGTGTTCCCGAACAACTGGTTCTCCACCCACCACGGTGGCCGGATCGCGATCTACCCGATGTACGCACCCAGCCGCCGCCGGGAGCGACGGACCGACGTGATCGACCTGCTGAAGAGCGCCTACCGGGTGCAGGAGGTGATCGACTACTCCGGCCTGGAGTTCGACAACCTGTTCCTGGAGGGCACCGGAGCAATGGTCTTCGACCACCTGGAGCGGTTGGCGTACGTGGCCAGCTCGCACCGGGCCGACCCGGTGATCCTCGAGCGCTTCTGCACGGCATTCGGCTACGAGCCGATGGCGTTCCCCACCGCGGACGCCGCGGGCCACCCGATCTACCACACCAATGTCGTGATGAGCATCGGCACCGAGTACGCGCTGGTCTGCCTCCAGGCGATCAGCGATCCGGCCCGGCGGGCCGAGGTGTCCGAACGACTCATCGACAGCGGACGCGCCGTGCTCGACCTCAGCTTCGGACAGGTCGCGGATTTCGCCGGCAACGCCCTCGAACTGACCGGGACCGGCGGACGCGTCCTGGCCCTCTCCGCGCGGGCGTCGGCGGCCCTCACGCCGCAGCAGCGTGCCGTGATCGAGCAGTCGGCCACCCTGCTGCCACTCCCGATCCCCACCATCGAGCTGGCCGGCGGCTCCGTGCGCTGCATGCTGGCCGGGGTGCACCTGACGCCGCGCTGAGCCCGGCCGGGGCCGGCCACCGGGGCCGGCTACAGGTTGTAGCCGATCGCCCGCAACTGCTCGCGCCCGTCCTCGGTGATCATCTCCAGCGTCCACGGCGGCAGCCACACCCAGTTGATCGTCACCGAGTTCACCAGTCCCTCCAGGGCCAACTGGGTGTCGTACTCCAGCCGGTCGGTGAGCGGGCAGGTGGGCGAAGTCAGGGTCATGTCGACGGTCGCGTTCACCTCGTCGTCGATGGTGACCCCGTAGACCAGGCCCAGGTCGACGACGTTCACCATCAGCTCGGGGTCGACGACGTCCCGCATCGCCTCTAGCACCTCCTCCTCGCTGGGCCTGGCGAGGGTCGCGTCCGGGAACGTGTCCTGGACCAGGTCGGAGGGACGGGGGTTCTGGGTCATGCGGATTCCTTCCCGACAGCGGCCAGCGCCTGCGCTGCGGCGTCCTTGAACGCCGACCAGCCCAACAGGGCGCACTTCACCCGGGCGGGGAACTGCGCGACACCGATGAAGGCGATCGCGTCCTCCAACCGGTCTTCGTCAGGCTCGGCCCGGCCCTGGCTGTGCATCATCTCGGTGAACTCGGCGTGCAGGGTGAGCGCCTCCGGCACCGTCTTGCCGATCACCAGGTCGCTCATCACCGAGGTGGACGCCTGCGAGATCGAGCAGCCGACGCCGTCGTAGGACACGTCCACCACCCGGTCCCCCTCCAGCGCCACCCGCAGCATCACCTCATCCCCGCAGGTCGGGTTCACATGGCTCACCTGCGCCTGATAGGGCTCGCGCAGGCCGCTGTGATGCTTGGCCTTGTAGTGGTCCAGGATGATCTCGGCGTACATCGATTCGACGCTCATCGTTTCCCCCCGAAGAAGTCGCGGACGTAGCTCAGGCCCTCGGCGAGGGCGTCGAATTCCGCCTCGGTGGTGTACAGGTAGGCCGAGGCCCGGGTGGACGCGGTGAGTCCCAGCCGCTCGTGCAGGGGACGCGCGCAGTGGTGTCCGCCGCGGACGGCGACCCCGCGCGCGTCCAGGAACTGCATCACGTCGTGGGGGTGCACGTCGGTGCCGTCGGCCGCGGTCAGGGTGAAGGCGATCGCCCCACCGCGATCGACGGCCTCGGTCGGCCCGATGATCCTGACGCCCTCCACCAGCTTCAGCCGGGCCAGGGCGTAGGCCGTGACCCGCTGTTCGTGGGCCGCGACGTTCGCCATCCCGAGCGCCTCCAGGTAGTCGATCGCGGCCGCCAGCCCGACCGCCTGGGCGATCGGCGGGGTCCCCGCCTCGAACCGCTGCGGCGGCGCGGCGTAGGTGGATCCGCTCATCCTGACCACCTCGATCATCTCCCCCCGCCGAGGAAAGGCGGCAGGGTTTCCAGCAGGCCGTAACGTCCCCACAGGACGCCGATACCCGTGGGGCCGAGCATCTTGTGGCCGGTGAAGGCCATCAGGTCCGCGCCGAGCTTCGCCACGTCGGTCGGCAGCTGCGGGACGCCCTGGGAGCCGTCCACCACGACGTGCGCGCCGACCCGGTGGGCCAGCGCCGCGATCTCCGCGACCGGGTTGACCGTGCCGAGGACGTTCGACACCCAGGCCACCGACACGATCCGGGTGCGCTGGTTGATCAACCCTTCGGCGGCGGCCCTGGCCAGGTCGAGGCGGCCGTCCTCGGTGACGTCGAACCAGCGGAGCACCGCTCCGGTGCGCTGGGCGAGCATCTGCCACGGGACGATGTTGGAGTGGTGCTCCAGCACCGAGATCACGATCTCGTCGCCCACGGACAACCGGCCGCCGAGGGTGTGGGCGACCAGGTTCAGGGCCTCGGACGCGTTCTTGGTGAACACGATCTCCTCGGGCCCGGCCGCGCCGATGAAGCCGGCGATCTTTCGGCGGGCGTCCTCGAAGGCCGCAGTCGCCTCGCCCCCCAGGGTGTGCGGGGCGCGAGCCACATTCGCGTTGTGCTCCAGGTAGTGCCGGGCGACGGCCTCCACCACCCGCCGCGGCTTCTGGGAGGTGTTGGCCGAGTCGAGGTAGGCCAGCGGCCACTCCCCGACCCGCCGGGCCAGGATCGGGAAATCGCCCCGGACCCGCTGGACGTTGTAGGCCGCCCCCGGGGCGGTGGCCCCGAGGACGTCGGTCGCCCCGCGGACGGCGGTCGCGACGGATTCGACCGGCGGGTATTGCTCAGGCATCGACCCGGGCCGCGCGCACGAAGCGGTCGTAGCCCTCGAGCTCGAGTCGGTCGGCCAACTCCGCACCACCCTCCTCGGCGATCCGGCCGTCGACGAACACGTGCACGAAGTCGGGCTTGATGTAGTTCAGGATCCTCGTGTAGTGGGTGATCAGCAGCAGGCCCCGGTCGCTCTGGGCGGTGTAGCGGTTGATCCCCTCCGAGACGATCCGCAGGGCGTCGATGTCGAGGCCGGAGTCGGTCTCGTCGAGGATCGCGAACTTCGGGTTGAGGAGTTCCAGTTGGGCGATCTCGTTGCGCTTCTTCTCCCCGCCGGAGAACCCTTCGTTCAGCGAGCGCGCCGCGAAGGTGCCGTCGAGGCCGATCCGTTCCAGAGCCGCGTTGACCTCCTTCACCCAGGTGCGCACCTTCGGGGCTTCGCCGGAGAGCGCGGTCTTGGCGGTCCGCAGGAAGTTCGCCACCGAGACGCCCGGCACCTCGATCGGGTACTGCATGGCCAGGAAGAGCCCGGCCCGGGCCCGCTCATCGACCTTCAGGTGGGTGAGTTCGACGCCGTCGAGGGTCACCGAACCGGACGTGATGGTGTACTTCGGGTGGCCGGCGATCGAGTAGGCCAGGGTCGACTTGCCGGAGCCGTTCGGACCCATGATCGCGTGGACCTCGCCGCTGCGGACGGTCAGGTTGACCCCCTTGAGGATCTCCTTCGGCCCGCTCTCGGTCTCGACCTCGACGTGCAGGTCATTGATGCGGAGTTCTGACATGGTCTCTAACGCTCCTGGGTCTGGATCGGGTTGTCGGGATCGACGAGTACGGATTCCCCGTCCACCCGGACGGGGTAGGTCGGGACGGGCATGGTCGCGGGCAGCTCGAGGGGAAACCCGGTGCGCAGGTCGAACCGGGAGCCGTGCATGGAACACTCCAGGGCGCAGCCGTCGACCTCGCCCTCACTGAGCGGCACCTCGGCATGGGAGCAGACGTCCCGGATCGCGAAGAGACCCTCGGCGGTGTTCGCCACGGCGATGTCGGCGTCCCCCCCGAGGTCGACCGCGATCACCGACCCCACCGGGACCTCGGCGAGCGCGCAGGCGCGGACGAAACTCAACGGGCCACCCCTGTCGTCGTGGGCGTGCCGATGATCACCTCGAGCTCCTTCTCGACCGTGGCCATCAGCCGGGCCTCGACCTCGGTGACTCCGATCCGGCGGATGATGTCGGAGAAGAAGCCGCGCACCACCAGGCGTCGCGCCTCGTCCTCGGGGATGCCCCGGGAACGGAGGTAGAACAGCTGCTCGTCATCGAACCGGCCGGTGGTCGAGGAGTGCCCGGCCCCCTCGATCTCGCCGGTCTCGATCTCCAGGTTCGGCACCGAGTCGGCGCGGCAGCCGTCGGTGAGCACCAGGTTCTTGTTGGTCTCGTAGGTGTTGATGCCCTCGGCCACCTTGCGGATCAGCACGTCGCCCACCCAGACCGAGTGCGCGCCGGCCCCCTGGAGGGCGCCGCGGTAGTCGACGTGGCTGCGGGTGCGCGGAGCGTTGTGGTCGACGAACAGCCGGTGCTCGATGTGCTGGCCGGCGTCGACGAAGTACAGGCCGAACTGTTCCAGCTCGCCACCGGGACCGTCGTACTCGGCGGTCTCCACCAGCCGGACGAGGTCGCCGCCGAGACTGGCGGTGACCGTGCGGACGTGCGCGTCCCGGCCGATCCGCAGGCCCACATGGCCGGCGTGGACCGCGTCGTCGGCCCAGTCCTGAAGGTTGACGAAGTTGAGGTTGGCCCCCTCGCCCACGAGCACCGACACGCTGGAGGCGTACCGGGCCAGGCCCAGGTGCCGCAGCACGATCGTGGCCGAGGCATGCGCGCCGATCCGGAACACCAGCTGGCCGTAGACCTGATGGTCGGCGCCAGCACCGGTCAGCTCGATCACGGCCGGCTCGGCGAGCTCCCGTCCGGCCGGCACCTCGACCAGGATCGCCCCGCCGGCGCGGGCCACCGCCAGGGCGGAGGGACGGTCGACGGGAGGAGGCACGCCGAGGTCCACCGCCTCCGCGGTGCTGATCTCCCGCAGCACCACCCCGTCCGGCAGGGTCGCGGTCCGGGCGAGGTGGGCGTCGCTGGGGTCGCCGTCCAGCAGTCCGCGGAGCCGGCGCAGCGGGGTGAACCGCCACACCTCCTCGCGGCCGCTGGGCACCGGATGGTCGGCAAGATCGAAGGAGGGCACGGGGTGCAGGTGGGACTCGACACGGGTCTCCAGCGCCTCGGCGATGTGGGGAACAGCAGTCACGGTTCTCTTTCTCGGTTCGCGTGGCCGCGGGCTCAGCCCACGGCCCCTTCCATCTGCAGCTCAATCAACCGGTTGAGTTCAAGGGCGTACTCCATCGGCAGCTCCCGGGCGATCGGCTCCACGAAGCCACGGACGATCATCGCCATCGCCTCGTCCTCGCCCATGCCACGGCTCATCAGGTAGAAGAGCTGGTCGTCGCTCACCTTGGAGACGGTGGCCTCGTGGGCCATCGACACGTCGTCCTCCCGGACGTCCACGTAGGGGTAGGTGTCGGACCGGGACACGGTGTCGACCAGCAGGGCGTCGCACTTCACCGAACTCGCCGAGTGGTGGGCCCCGTCCTGCACCTGCACCAGCCCGCGGTAGGACGCCCGGCCACCGCCGCGCGCCACCGACTTGGAGATGATCGAACTGGAGGTGTAGGGCGCGGCGTGCACCATCTTCGAACCGGCGTCCTGGTGCTGGCCCTCGCCGGCGAAGGCGATGCTGAGCGTCTCGCCGCGGGAGTGCTCACCGAGCAGGTAGACCGCCGGGTACTTCATGGTGACCTTGGAGCCGATGTTGCCGTCGATCCATTCCATGGTGGCCCCCTCGGCGCAGGTGGCGCGCTTGGTGACCAGGTTGTACACGTTGGTCGACCAGTTCTGGATGGTCGTGTAGCGCACCCGGGCGTTCTTCTTCACGATGATCTCCACCACCGCGGAGTGCAGCGAGTCCGAGGAGTAGATCGGCGCGGTGCAGCCCTCGACGTAGTGCACGTAGGAGCCCTCGTCGGCGATGATCAGCGTCCGCTCGAACTGGCCCATGTTCTCGGTGTTGATCCGGAAGTAGGCCTGCAGCGGGATGGCGACGTGCACCCCCTTCGGCACGTAGACGAATGAGCCACCCGACCACACCGAGGTGTTGAGTGCCGCGAACTTGTTGTCGCCCACCGGGATCACGGAGGCGAAGTACTCCTCGAACAGCTCGGGGTGTTCCCGCAGCGCCGTGTCGGTGTCGAGGAAGACCACGCCCTGGCGTTCGAGCTCCTCGTTGATCTTGTGGTAGACCACCTCGGACTCGTACTGGGCGGCCACCCCGGCGACCAGCCGCATCTTCTCGGCCTCCGGGATGCCCAGCCGGTCGTAGGTGCGCTTGATGTCGTCGGGCAGGTCCTCCCAGGTCTGGGCCTGCTTCTCGGTGGAGCGGACGAAGTACTTGATGTTGTCGAAGTCGATCCCGGACAGGTCGGCGCCCCAGGCCGGCATCGGCTTGCGTTCGAACAGCTTCAGCCCCTTCAACCGGGTCTGCAGCATCCACTCCGGCTCGTCCTTCAGGGCGGAGATGTTCCGCACCACGTCCTCGGTCAGGCCGCGCCGGGCACCCAGCCCGGCGACGTCGGAGTCCCGCCAGCCGTACTGGTAGCTGCCCAGCGCCTCCAGGTGCTGTTCCTGGGTGGCGCCGAGTCCGGGCGCTGTGGGGGCTGTGGAGCTCATGGTCAACTCTCCTGGGTCGGGGACGGATGCATGGCTGGCAGGACGGGCCGCGGCAGGTGGGTGGTGCACACCCCGTCGCCGTGGGCAATCGTGGCCAGCCGCTGGACGTGGGAGCCCAGGAGCGTTGAGAACGCCCTGGTCTCGGCCTCGCACAGCTGCGGGAAGACGGCCGCCACGTGGGCGACCGGACAGTGGTACTGACAGAGCTGAACGCCTGTGGCCACGGGCTGCAGGGAAGCCACGAAGCCTTCGGCGGTCAGTGCTTCGACCAACGCCTCGGCGGGGGTGTCGTATTCCCGCACGATGCCGGCGAACCGGTCCGCCACGGCCACCGTGACCTGGGCGGCGAACTGCTCGACCGCTTCCGGACCGGCGACCCGGCCCAGATAGTGGATCGCCTCGATCGCCAGCCGGTCGTAGGCCTGGAAGAACTCCGAGCGACCGGTGTCGGTCAGGGTGAACACCTTGGCGGGACGGCCCCGTCCGCGGTGGCCGTAGATGCGCTGGTCACGGCTGGCGACCTGACCGGTGCTGGCCAGCACGGTCAGGTGCCGGCGGACCGCGGCCGGGGTAAGCCCGAGGCGCCGGGCCAGGTCGTTGGCGGTCGAGGGCCCGTGCTGGAGGATCGAGCGGGCCACCCGGCTGCGGGTGGACGCGTCCGCGGCCTGCTGCTCCGACTCCGCCACCAGGGGGTCGACATCAAGCTGCTGCTCGCTTTTCACAACACCATTCTTACCTTATTCGAGCACTGACTCAACCCCCGGGCCCCAGTCACGGCCGGATGGCGAGATTCCACCTTCCATCAGTTGGCGCCTTCACCACTGTGGCGACGCGACGCCGTAGAGTGCGGGCGATGATTTTGTCGTGTCAAAGGTGACGGGTCATCAGCAACCAACAGACATCTTCAAAGGAAGCATCGTGACGACTCCCTCGCTCGATACCCAGCCATCTACCGGACGGTCGCGCGGCCGCGTGCGGTCGATCCTGTTCCTGGCGTTCGGGCTTCTGGCCCTGACGCTGACCGCCTGCACCGCTGCGGGCACCGGCGAGCCCGGCCACTCCGGCACCCACACGTCCGAGTTCGACCTCCCGCTGCCCAGCCTGAACGTCCCGGTGGGCGGCGTCTCCGGGTGGAACCTGCTGCTGATCGGAATGCTGATCTGCGTCGGCGGCTTCGCCTTCGGCCTGTACAGCTACATGAAGCTGAAGAACCTCCCGGTCCACCAGTCGATGCGCGACGTCTCCGAGCTGATCTACGAGACCTGCAAGGCCTACCTCCTCCAGCAGGGCAAGTTCCTGCTGCTGCTGTTCGCCTTCATCGGCAGCGTGATCTTCGTGTACTTCGGCTTCCTGAACACGACCGGCGGTTGGGGAAGGGTCGTGATCGTGCTGCTGTTCGCGATCATCGGCATGGCCGGCTCCTACGCCATCGCCTGGTACGGCATCCGCCTGAACACCTTCGCCAACTCCCGCACCTCCTTCGCAGCCCTCGAGGGCAAGCCGTTCAAGGTCTACGACATCCCGATGCGCTCGGGCATGAGCGTCGGCATGGTCCTGATCTCGACCGAGCTGATCATGATGCTGGCCATCCTGATGTTCGTGCCGGGCGACATCGCCACCGCCTGCTTCCTCGGCTTCGCGATCGGCGAGTCCCTGGGCGCCTCCGCCCTGCGGATCGCCGGCGGCATCTTCACCAAGATCGCCGACATCGGTTCGGACCTGATGAAGATCGTCTTCAAGATCGGGGAGGACGACCCCCGCAACCCCGGCACCATCGCCGACTGCACCGGTGACAACGCCGGCGACTCGGTCGGCCCGTCCGCCGACGGCTTCGAGACCTACGGCGTCACCGGTGTGGCCCTGATCACCTTCATCCTGCTGGGTGTCGGCGCAGGCATGGAGGAGACCGCCAAGTTCGCACTCCAGGCCCAGTTCCTGGTGTGGATCTTCTTCATCCGGGCGATCATGCTGGTCGCCTCGGGCCTGTCCTACTTCGGCAACGCCCTGTGGGCGAAGGCCAAGTACGGCGACGCCGACGAGATGGAGTTCGAGACCCCGCTGACCTCGCTGGTCTGGATCACCTCGATCGTCTCCATCGTGTTGACCTTCATCATGTCGGCGATGCTGATCCCGAGCGTCGGCGGCGACACCACCCTGTGGTGGAAGCTCTCGCTGATCATCAGCTTCGGCACCCTGGCCGGGGCCGTCATCCCCGAGCTGGTGAAGGTGTTCACCGGCGTCAAGGCCAAGCACGTCGAGGAGGTCGTGAAGTCGGCGAAGGAGGGCGGGGCGTCCCTGGACATCCTGTCGGGCCTGGTCGCCGGCAACTTCTCCGCCTACTGGCTGGGGACCGCGATCGTCGCCCTGATGGCCGGCGCGTACGGCGTGTCGACGCTGATCCCCGGCATCGACCCGGTCAACACCGCCGCCGGCGGCATCATGCTGGCCCCGGGCGTGTTCGCCCTCGGCCTGGTCGCGTTCGGCTTCCTGGGCATGGGACCGGTCACCATCGCGGTCGACTCCTACGGCCCGGTCACCGACAACGCCCAGAGCGTCTACGAGCTGTCCCAGATCGAGACCATCCCCGGTATCGCTGAGGAACTGCAGCGCGACTACGGCATCAAGCCCAACTTCGAGCGGGCCAAGTACCTGCTCGAGGCCAACGACGGCGCCGGCAACACGTTCAAGGCGACCGCCAAGCCCGTCCTCATCGGTACCGCGGCGGTCGGTGCGACCACGATGATCTTCTCGATCATCATGGGACTCACCTCGGGCCTGACCGAGAACGTGGCGAACCTGTCCCTGCTGCATGTGCCGTTCCTGCTGGGTCTGATCACCGGCGGCGCGATCATCTACTGGTTCACCGGCGCCTCCATGCAGGCCGTCACCACCGGCGCGTTCCGGGCGGTGGAGTTCATCAAGGCCAACATCGACCTCGAAGGCACCACCAAGGCCTCGGTGGAGACCTCCCGCAAGGTGGTGGAGATCTGCACCCAGTACGCCCAGAAGGGCATGTTCAACATCTTCCTGGGCATCTTCTTCGCCACCCTGGCGTTCGCCTTCGTGGAGCCGTACTTCTTCATCGGCTACCTGATCTCGATCGCCATCTTCGGGCTCTACCAGGCCATCTTCATGGCCAACGCCGGTGGCGCCTGGGACAACGCGAAGAAGATCGTCGAGGTCGACCTCCAGGCCAAGGGCACCCCGCTGCACGACGCGTCCATCGTGGGCGACACCGTCGGCGACCCGTTCAAGGACACCTCCTCGGTCGCCCTGAACCCGGTGATCAAGTTCACCACCCTGTTCGGCATGCTGGCCATCGAGCTGTCGCTGATCATCGGCAACCCGGTCCTCAACGGCGTCCTCGCCGTGCTGTTCGGCGCGGTCAGCGTCTACATGGTGTGGCGGTCGTTCTACGGCATGCGGATCAACCAGCCCATGCTCACCAAGGCCGACTTCGCGACCCCTGACGGAGCGGTCGCCGCTCCGGCAGAGGTAGCAGAGACGGTCTGAACCGGACGCACTGCACAACTGCCCGGCCCCTGCAGGGGCCGGGCAGTTGTCTTTCCCTAGACTGTCAGGGTGCCCGCGCTCACCGTCTCCGAGCTGACCATCAGCCTGGGCGGACGCACGATCCTGGCCTGCGTCGACCTGGCGGTCGAGACCGGCAGGCTCACCGCGCTGCTCGGCCCGAACGGGGCCGGCAAGACCACCCTGGTCCGGTGCTGCACCGGCCTGCTCACCCCGGACAGCGGCCGGGTCGACGTGTTCGGGGAGCCGGCCGGCTCCCCCGGCGCGAACGTCCGGGTGGGGCTGATGCCGCAGGCGACCGGCGCCTGGTCCGGGGTGCGGCCCCGGGAGTTGCTCGCCTACCTCGCGTCCCTCTACGCCACCCCGCTGCCGGTGCCGGGCCTGATCGACGCGCTCGGGCTGGGGGCGTTCGCCGACACCCCGTACCGACGGCTGTCGGGGGGGCAGCAGCAACTGGTGAACCTCGCCGGGGCGATCGTCGGACGCCCCGAACTGGTCTTCCTCGACGAGCCGACCGCCGGGCTCGATCCGCACGCACGCCGGATGGTGTGGTCGCTGCTGGGCGACCTGCGCACCGCCGGCGTCGCCATCCTGCTGACCACCCACGCCATGGACGAGGCCGAGCAGCTCGCCGACCGGGTGGTGCTGCTCGACGCCGGACGCCGGGTCGCCGCCGGCACCGTTGCCGAGCTCACCGCCGGGCAAACCCTCGAGCAACTGTTCCTGGACCGGACCACCCCCGGGGGTGCCCGGTGAGCCTCGACCTGCGGCCAGCTGCCGCGGCGGCGCCCCGCCCCCGGCGAATCCTCCGACACGCCCTGATGGAGACCCGCCTGCTGGTCCGCAACGGTGAGCAGTTGCTCCTTGCCCTGGTCATCCCGCTGGCCCTGGTGGCGGGCCACGCCGTGGCCGGGGAACGCCTCGGCATCGCCGCCGGCCCCTTCGTGGCCTCGGTGGTGGCGCTCGGGATCTGGTCGAGCGGGTTCACCTCACCGGCGATCACCACCGCCTTCGAGCGTCGCTACGGGGTGCTGGAGCGGCTGGCGGCCACACCGCTGCGCCGCGGTGACCTGATCGCCGGCAAGGCCGCCATGATCGCCACGGTTGCCCTGCTCCAGGCCGCGGTGCTCGTGGCCGCCGGGCTGGTCACGGGGTGGCGGCCGGCGCCCGCGCCGGCGCAGAGCCTGATCCTGGTCCTGGTGGTCCCGCTCAGCCTGGCCGCGTTCGCCGGGCTCGGGCTCTCCCTGGCCGGCCGGGCCTCGGCCGAACTCACCCTCGGGCTGGCCAACCTGATCTACCTGCTCGGGGCCGGCAGCGGCCTGCTGGTGCCGGTCGCCGCCTTCCCGGCCTGGACCCAGCCGGTGTTGCGGATGCTGCCGACCACCGCCCTGGGCGAGACCCTGCGTACCTGGGCCGACGGCGGGGTCGACCCGCTGCCGCTGATCGTCGTGGCAGGCTGGGGTGTCGCCGCCCTGGCCCTGGCAAGAAAGGTGTTCCGATGGACGTCCTAGGCTCCCCGGCCGCCCTGCGCCGCTGGACGCTCGCGTCCCTGCTGGCCAACATAGGCCTGGTGGTGACCGGCGGACTGGTCCGGGTCACCGGCTCGGGTCTCGGCTGCAGCACCTGGCCGGAGTGTGAGCCAGGCTCGTACACCCCCTACCCTGAGGCCGGGGTCCACGGCGCCATCGAGTTCGGCAACCGGCTGCTGACCTTCCTGCTCATCGCGATCGCGGTCGGTACCTTCCTCGCCGCCTGGCGGGCCCGGGACGCCGCCGGCGGACCGCGGCGCCGGCTGCGCCGGCTCGCCCTGGTCGCGGCCCTCGGGATCCCCGCCCAGGCGGTGATCGGCGGGGTCTCGGTCCTGACCCAGCTCGACCCGTGGGTGGTGGGGCTGCACCTGGTCGTGTCGGTGGCCCTGATCGCGATCTGCGTCGTGATGGTCCACGACTCCCGGCACGCCACGGCCGTGGCTGTCCGTCCGCTGGTGCGCCGGCTGGTGCTGCTGGCGACCGGGCTGGGGGTGCTGGTGGTGCTGCTGGGCGTGGTCGTGACCGGCGCCGGCCCGCACTCCGGCGACGGCGGCGCCACCAGGAACGGCCTCGACCTGGCCCTGACGGCCCGGGTGCACTCGGCCGGCGTCTGGGCGCTGGTGGCCACAACGGTGGCACTGGTCGTCCTGACCCGGGCTGACGCGGCGGCGGCCGGCGCGGCCCGCCTGCTGCTGGCGGCCGAACTCGGCCAGGGGCTGGTCGGGTACGCGCAGTACTTCCTCGCCCTGCCCCCGGCCCTGGTTGCGGCCCACATGCTCGGCACCGCGCTGTTCACCGCCGCACTCACCCACCTGTGGTGGCTGACCCGCGGCCCGTCCGCCGGTCCGGCGAAGGCGGTCGTGGGGTCCCGGGAGGCGCTGGCATCCTGAGGCCGGTGGCCGCGTCGGATCAGGGCAGCAACGGGTCCACGGCGGCAGCGATGAACACCACCGCCAGGTAACTGTTCGAGAGGTGGAACAGGCGCATCGGTTTCAGGGCCGCGTCGACCAGCCCGCGCCTGGCCCGCAACAGGAGGGCGGTGGCCTCCGCGAGCATCGCCGCGCCGGCGAGTCCGGCCACGACCGGGTAGAACAGGCCGGTGCCGGCCACGGGCCACAGCAGCAGCGACACCGCGACCGTCAGGACGCTGTAGGCCAGGATCCGCCAGGCCACCTGCACCGGCGGGGCGACCACCGGCAGCATCGGCACGTGCGCGCTCAGGTAGTCCTCGCGGTAGCGCAGCGCGAGCGCCCAGGTGTGGGGTGGGGTCCAGGCGAAGACGATCGCGAACAGCACCAGCGGCGGCCAGGCCACCGAGCCGGTCACCGCCGTCCAGCCGATCAGCGGCGGGAAGCACCCGGCTATCCCGCCCCAGACGATGTTCTGGGCGGTACGACGCTTCAACGCCAGGGTGTAGACGAACACGTAGTACAGGTTCGCGACCAGTGCGAGCGAGGCCGACAGCCAATTCGCTGCCACGCCGAGGATCAGCACCGAGGCGATTCCCAGCACCACGCCGAAGGTGATCGCCCTGGCCGGGGTCACGGCCTGGGTGGCCATCGGACGTCGCCGGGTGCGCCGCATCCGGGCATCGATGTCGGCGTCCAGTACGGAGTTGAACACGTTGGCGCTGCCGGCTGCCGCCGTCCCTCCGACCAGGGTCCACCACACCAGCCAGGCGTCCGGGAAACCGCCGGCGGCCAGGAACATTGCCGGCACCGTCGTGACCAGCAGCAACTCGATGATCCGGGGCTTGGACAGCCCCACATAGTCGAGCACCACCGAACGCCAGTCACCCGGCTCGAGAGCAGCCAGAGGCGCGCCCTCCTCGGCTGGTCTCATCCGTCCCCCACTCCCCAAGGTCTGACCCGAAGGTCTGAGTAGTCTAGACCCGCCCCGCTGCCGGAGGCGACGACCGGCTTGTACAGTCATGAGGGTGAATCCCCTCCGTGACCAGCGGGACCGCCGCCTGCCGAGAATGGCCGGACCGTCGGCACTGGTGCTGTTCGGGGTCACCGGCGACCTGGCCCGCAAGAAACTGCTTCCTGCCGTCTACGATCTGGCCAACCGCGGCCTGCTGCCGCCGGGCTTCGGGCTGGTCGGGTTCGCCCGCCGGGACTGGGCGGCCGAGCACTTCGCCCAGCTGGTGGCGGACGCGGTTCACAGCCACGCCCGCACCGAGTTCCGGGAGGACGTCTGGCAGCAGCTGCTGGAAGGGATCCGGTTCGTTCCCGGGGAGCTCAGTGACAACCAGGCGTTCGTCCAGCTGAAGCAGACCCTCACCGATCTCGACGAGAGACAGGGCACCGGCGGAAACCACGCGTTCTACCTCTCGGTCCCGCCGAAGGCCTTCGACGTCGCCGTCGGCCAGCTGCGCCGCCATGGCCTGGCCGACCGGCCGAAGAACGGCGCCTGGCGGCGAGTGGTGATCGAGAAGCCGTTCGGCCACGACCTGGCCAGCGCCCGGCAGCTGGAGAAGAAACTGGCCAAGGCGTTCGAGCCGTCCAGCATCTTCCGCATTGATCACTACCTCGGCAAGGAGACGGTGCAGAACCTGCTTGCGTTCCGGTTCGCCAACACGATGTTCGAGCCGATCTGGAACCGCAGCTACATCGACCACGTACAGATCACCATGGCTGAGGACATCGGTATCGCCGGCCGGGCCGGCTACTACGACGGCATCGGAGCGGCCAGGGACGTGATCCAGAATCACCTGCTGCAACTCCTCGCGCTGACCGCCATGGAGGAGCCGACCTCCTTCGGGGCCGACGAGCTGAGCTCGGAGAAGCGCAAGGTCCTGGCCGCGGCCACGACTCCGGCCGACCTCTCGCTGAACACCGCCCGCGGGCAGTACGGAGCCGGGTGGGCCGGCGGCACCCAGGTCGCCGGCTACGTCGAGGAGGCAGGCATCCCCCCGGACTCGCACACCGAGACCTACGCCGCCATCCGCGTCGACATCGGGAACCGCCGCTGGGCCGGGGTGCCGTTTTACCTCCGCACCGGCAAACGCCTCCCCCGCCGGGTGACCGAGGTATCGCTGAACCTGCGCCCGGCACCGCACCTGCCCTTCGACGGCGCGGACGTGAAGGGCCTGGGCAGCAACGCCCTGGTCCTGAGGATCCAGCCCGACGAGGGCATCACCCTGCGCTTCGGGGCCAAGGTCCCCGCCACGCCGATGGAACTGCGCAACGTCAACATGGACTTCGGCTACGGCAGTTCCTTCGCCGAATCGAGCCCGGAAGCCTACGAGCGGCTGCTGCTCGACGTCCTGCTCGGCTCGGAGCCCCTCTTTCCGCAGGCGGAGGAGGTCGAACTGTCGTGGCAGATCCTCGATCCCGTCCTCGACCACTGGGCGGGCTCCGAAGGCGCCCCCGAGCATTACGCCTCCGGGACCTGGGGACCGTCCTCAGCGGCCGACATGCTCGCCCGTGACGGCTTCACCTGGCGCCGGTCCTAGGAGACACGATGATCGTCAACCTCACCGACACCAATGTCGCCGACCTGCAGCAGGCCATCAGCCGGGCCCGGCACAACCTCGGGGTCGCCTCGGGCATGGTGTTCACCCTGATCGTGGTCGCCGAACTCGCCGGGTACGACCGGGCCCTGGAAGCCTGCCTGGACGCCGGGCGCGAGCATCCGTCCCGAATCCTCCTGGTGACCAACGGGCGAGCCCGCGCCGATCGGCTCGACGCGTCGGTTCGGGCGGGCGAGGATGTGCCCGGTGAGATCCTCACCCTGAAGTTCCACGGCGAACTCTCCCGGCATCGCGACACCGTGATCCTGCCACTGCTCCTTCCTGACCTGCCGGTGATCGTCTGGTGGCCCGGACGATCCCCCCAGTCCCCCGGGAGCGATCCGATCGGTCGCCTGGGCGACCGCAGGATCACCGATGCCATGGGAGACCCCGACCCGATCAAGGCCCTCGAGGTACGGGCCCGGAACTACTGCCCCGGGGACACCGACCTGACCTGGACCAGGCTCACCAAGTGGCGTGGGCTGCTGGCCGCGGCCCTGGATGCCTACCCGATCGGCGTGACCGGTGCCAGTGTCTCCGCGGCCCCGGAGAACTCCGCCGCAGTTCTGCTGGCTGCCTGGCTGTCGGACCGCCTCGACGTGCCCGTGGCCGTCGATCGCCATCGGGCCGGGGTCGGCATCACCGGGGTGGTGTTGCACGCCGCCGAGGGCGACATCGGGGTGGTGCGGGCCGACGGCAGTCTCGCCAGCTTCTCCGCCCCCGGGCTGCCCCAGCGGCTGGTCGCCCTACCCCACCGTGACCTGAACGCCCTGATCTCGGAGGAGCTGCGCCGCCTCGACGACGATGCGATCTACGCTGAGACCATGGCAGCCCTCGTGAAACGGTTCGACCGGGCCGCGGCCCGCCGTCCGCGGCCCCGCGGATGACTCCCGCCCAGCCCCAGGTGGTGCGCCACGCGGACGCGGCCGACCTCGCGGACCGGGCCGCGCAGCGGCTGCTCTCGACCTTGGGCGGACTGCAGTCCGACGGACGGGTCGTGCAACTCTGCCTGACCGGCGGCCGGATCGCCCACGCGGTCTACGCCCGCCTCGGCGAACTGGTGGCCGGGTCCGCCATCGACCCGGCCCGGCTCGAGCTGTGGTGGGGGGACGAGCGGTTCCTGCCCACCGAGGACCCCGAGCGCAACGCCGGCCCGACCCTGGCGCTGCTGGCCGGCCACTTCGCGCTGGACCCGGCCCGTACCCACCCGATGCCGAGCGCGGACGGGACCGTCGACGCCGCAGCCTCCGCCGCCACCTACGACAAGGAACTCGGCGCGACCCGCTTCGACCTGTGCCTGCTGGGGATCGGTCCGGACGGCCATGTCGCGTCGATCTTCCCCCACCATCCCTCGGGCGAACCGACCCTGCAGGCGGTGATCGGGGTGAGCGAGGCACCGAAGCCTCCACCGGAGCGGATCAGCCTGACCATCAACCGGCTCAACGAGTCCGACGAGGTGTGGTTCCTGGTGTCCGGCGCGGAGAAGTCGAACGCCGTGGCCCGCGCCCTGGCCGGGGACACCAGCCTGCCGGCCGGCCGGGTGGCGGGGCGGCGCCGCACGCTGTGGCTGCTCGACGAGGCCGCCGCGTCCGAGCTGCCCTACTTCGACTGCCTGTCCTGATCCTGGCCCGCGGCCCACATCCCCGCGACGCCGCCGGGCCCTACGGACAGGTCGGTCCGGGAGACCGTCAGTAGATGACCTCGCCGGAAGCCCGCCGCGCGCGCAGCGAGTCCAGCGCCTCAGCGAGGATGGCCACCGCCTCCGCGTCCGACCTGCGTTCCTTCACGTAGGCGAGGTGGGTCTTGTACGGCTGGGTTCTGGGCGGGGGCGGGGGGTTGTCCGAGTCGAGGTTGGCCGGGAGCCCGCAGCGCGGGCAGTCCCAGGTCTCGGGCACGACCGCTTCGGCGGCGAACGCCGGACGGGTCTCGTGCCGGTTGGCGCAGAAGTAGGAGACGTAGAGCCGGGGAGCGGCGTCGCCGCGTTCCGCCTCTCCCATCGGACCGGCGCCTACCCGGCTGCCGCGAATCGCGCTGCCACCTACCACGTGTGTGAACTCCTTGCTAGCGAGCGGGCGTTCAGCCCAGGGTCCCGATCTCGGGGAAGTATCGGTAGAGCACCAGCAAACCGACGATGCTGGCCAGCCAGACCAGACCGACGGTGATCGTCAGCCGGTCGAGATTCCGCTCCGCCACGGAGGTACCGCCCATGCCGGTGCTCATGCCACCGCCGAAGAGGTCGGACATGCCGCCGCCCCGGCTCTTGTGAAGGAGGATGAACAGCGCCAGGACGATGCTGGTCAGGATCAGGACGACGGAGAGCGTCACGATCGGCCAGGTAGTTCCGGGGAGCAGAGTCACGCGGAGAATCCTAACCCACGCCGGCCCGGGGAAACGAAACGCGGGCCGGGGTGGCGATCTCCCGGTCGGCCCACGTCGGCAGCGGTGGACGACCAGGCCCCCTCCCCCGGGGTGAGCCGGTGGAGGGGGCGGCCGATCTCGGTGTGGTCGACGTCAGCCGGCCACGGAATAGAACAGGACGATCTTGGCGAACTCCTCGGCGTCCAGGCTCGCACCACCGACCAGAGCACCGTCCACGTCGGGCTTGGCCATGATCTCCACGACGTTGCCGGCCTTCACCGAGCCGCCGTACTGGATCCGGACGGCCTCGGCCGCGGGGGCCCCGAAGGTGTCCGCCACGTACTCGCGGATGGCGCCACAGACCTCCTGGGCGTCCTCGGGGGTGGCCACTTCGCCGGTACCGATCGCCCAGACCGGCTCGTAGGCGATCACCGACGCCCCCACCTGCTCGGCGGTCAGCGGGGCGAGGCACTCCTCCAACTGGCTGAGCACATGCTCGACGTGCGTGCCCTCCTTGCGGATCTCGAGCACCTCGCCACAGCAGATGATCGGGGTCATGCCGGCCTCGAACACCACCTTGGCCTTGGCGCCGATCAGGGCGTCGCTCTCGCCGTGGTACTCACGGCGCTCGGAGTGCCCCACCACGACGTAGCTGCAGTTGAGCTTGGCCAGCATGTCGGCCGACACCTCGCCGGTGTAGGCACCGGAGGCTTTCGCCGACACGTCCTGCGCGCCGAACTTCAACGGCAGCTTGTCGCCCTCGACCAGAGTCTGGACGGTGCGGATGTCGGTGAACGGGACGATCACGGCAACCTCCGACCTGGCCGGGTCGTACTTTGCGTCGGCCAGGGTCCAGGCCAGCTTCTGGACCAGGCCGGTAGCTTCGACGTGGTTCAGGTTCATCTTCCAGTTACCGGCCATCAGCGGCGTGCGAGCCATGTCAGTTCTCTCCTTCAAGCACAGCGAGACCCGGGAGCACTTTGCCCTCCAGGTATTCCAGGGAGGCGCCGCCGCCGGTCGAGATGTGACCGAACGCCTCGTCGGCGAAGCCCAGGTTGCGCACGGCGGCCGCGGAGTCGCCCCCACCGACCACCGAGAAGCCGGAGGACGCAGCCAGCGCCTTGGCGACCGACTCGGTGCCACTGGCGAGCTCGGCGATCTCCGCGACCCCCATCGGGCCGTTCCAGAAGATGGTCTTCGCTCCCAGGATGGCCTCGGCGAACAGCGCCTCGGTCTTCGGGCCGATGTCGGCGCCCTGCTGGTCGGCCGGGATCTGGTCGGAGGCCACCACGGTGACCGCGCTGGCGTGCCGGCCCGGGACGTCGAGCTCCGCGACCACCCGGGTGTCCAGCGGGAGCAGGATCTGCTTGCCGGCCGCGGCGGCCTGTTCGAGGTACCCGGCGCAGGTACCGACCTTGTCGGCATCCAGCAGCGAACTGCCGATCTCGTGGCCCTTCGCCTTCAGGAAGGTGTAGGCCATGCCGCCGCCGATGATCAGGGTGTCGGCGACCTTCAGCAGGTTGTCGATCACGGCAAGCTTGTCGGCCACCTTGGCACCACCCAGCACGACCACGTAGGGGCCTTCCGGGTTCTCGGTGAGTCGCTTCAGGACATCAACCTCCTTGGCCACGAGGGTGCCGGCGGCGCTGGGCAGCAGCCTGGCGACGTCGTAGACCGAGGCCTGCTTGCGGTGGACGACCCCGAACCCGTCGGAGACGAACACGTCGGCGAGGGCGGCGTACTTCGCGGCGAGTTCGGCCCGCTCGGCGTCCACCTTGGACTCCTCGGCCGGCTCGTAGCGCACGTTCTCCAGCAGCGCGATCCCACCGTCGGCGAGGCCGGCGACCGCCGCGGCGGCGCTCTCCCCGACCACGTCGGCGGCCAGCGGCACATCGACGCCGAGCAGCTCTCCGAGGCGCTTCGCCACCGGGGCGAGCGAGTACTCGGGGGCGAACCTGCCCTTGGGACGGCCAAGGTGGGCCATCACGACGACCTTCGCGCCGGCGTCCCGCAACTGGGTGAGCGTCGGCAGCGCGGCGCGGATGCGACCATCATCAGTGATCGTCTGCCCATCCAGCGGCACGTTGAAATCGCAGCGGATCAGGACCCGCTTGCCCCGGAGGTCTCCGAGGCCGGATACGGACTTCACTTCACTCGACCTTTCTGTCGTCCGATGTCATGGAACGGGCCGACTCGCGTGCAACACGCGAGCCGGCCCGATGCCTTTGTGTGGGTCAGGTCAGAGCTTCGAGCCGACCAGGACGGTCAGGTCAACCAGCCGGTTGGAGTAGCCCCACTCGTTGTCGTACCAGCCGAGCACCTTCACCTGGTTGCCGATGACCTTGGTCAGCTTGGCGTCGAAGACGCAGGAGGCCGGGTCGGTCTCGATGTCCTTGGAGACGATCGGGTCCTCGGTGTAGACCAGCTTGCCCTTCATGGCCTCGGTCTCGGCGGCGGCCTTGACGATCGCGTTGACCTCCTCGACCGTGGTGTCGCGGGCGGCCTCGAAGGTGAGGTCGGTCGCGGAACCGGTCGGGGTCGGGACGCGCATCGCGTAGCCGTCCAGCTTGCCCTTCAGTTCCGGCAGCACCAGCCCGATCGCCTTCGCGGCACCGGTGGAGGTCGGCACCATGTTCAGGGCCGCGGCGCGGGCGCGACGCAGGTCGGAGTGCGGGCCGTCCTGCAGGTTCTGGTCCTGGGTGTAGGCGTGGATGGTGGTCATCAGGCCCTTGACGATGCCCAGACCGTCGTTCAGCGCCTTGGCCATCGGGGCGAGGCAGTTGGTGGTGCAGGAGGCGTTGGAGATGATGTTGTGCGCGGCGGCGTCGTACAGGCCGTCGTTCACGCCCATCACGATCGTGATGTCCTCGTTCTTCGCCGGCGCGGAGATGATGACCTTCTTCGCACCCGCGTCGATGTGGGCCTTGGCCTTGGTCGCGTCGGTGAAGAAGCCGGTGGACTCGATCACGATGTCGACGCCCAGCTCACCCCACGGCAGTGCGGCAGGGTCACGCTCGGCGAACGCCTTGATCTCCTTGCCGTCCACCCACAGTGCGTCGGCGTCGAAGGTCACCTCGCCGGGGAAGCGGCCCAGGATCGTGTCGTACTTGAGAAGGTGCGCGAGGGTCGCGTTGTCCGTGAGGTCATTGACGGCGACCACATCGAGATCGGCGCCCGAAGCCACCAGAGCGCGGAAGAAGTTACGGCCGATCCGGCCGAAGCCGTTGATGCCAACCTTGACGGTCATGGGTAAGGGTCTCCTTTTTCGAACGGTGTCCAGCGGCGGGTTCCGCCCAGCCGTGTTCAGTTCCACCCTAGCGGTTCGCCGGTGGACGGGTCACCCGGGTTCGGAGATCCGGACCACCCCGCCGGCGTCCTGCCGCCCGCGCCTGAAATGGGACGTTTCAATCCCGGTCGTCCAGCATGTCCTGGCTCAGGCCGGCCTCGGTGTTGGGGACTCCCAGGTCTGTGGCGCGCTTGTCGGCGGTCGCCAGGAGCCGGCGGATCCGGCCCGCCACGGCGTCCTTGGTGAGCGGGGGGACGTGCAGCTGGCCGAGTTCCTCCAGGCTTGCCTGCTTGTGGTCCAGGCGCAGCCTGCCTGCCTCGAGCAGGTGCTCGGGGATGTCTTCGCCGAGGATCTCCAGCGCCCTTTTCACCCGTGCGCCCGCCGCCACCGCCGCCCGGGCCGAGCGGCGCAGGTTGGCGTCGTCGAAATTGGCCAGGCGGTTCGCCGACGCCCGCACCTCCCGCCGCATCCGGCGGTCCTCCCAGGCCAGCACCGACTCGTGCGCACCGAGCCGGGTGAGCATGGCCGCGATCGCGTCCCCGTCCCGGATGACCACGCGGTCGACCCCACGGACCTCGCGGGCCTTGGCACCGATACCCAGCCTGCGGGCCGCACCGACCAGGGCCAGCGCGGCCTCCGAACCGGGACAGGTGACCTCCATCGCCATCGACCGGCCCGGCTCGGTCAGGGAACCGTGCGCCAGGAAGGCGCCCCGCCACGCGGCGACCGAAACCTCCAGGCCACCGCTGACGATCTGCACCGGCAGTCCCCGGACCGGACGGCCACGCTGGTCGATCAGTCCGGTCTGTCGGGCCAGCGACTCCCCGTCACGGATCAGCCGGACCACGTAGCGGGTACCGCGGCGCAGCCCGCTGCCGGTGATCACCACGAACTCGCAGGTGAAGCCGAAGAGGTCGGCGATCGCGGTCCGCAGCCGGCGCGCGGCCGCTCCGGTGTCGAGCTCTGCCTCCACCACGATCCGCCCCCCGGCAATGTGCAGGCCGTTGGCGAACCGCAGCAGCGCGGCGACCTCGGCCTTGCGCAGCTCCGGCTTGGTCACTTCGAGGGTGGCCAGCTCGGACTTGACCTGCTGGGTCATCGCCATGGTGGTGCTGTGCTGCCTTCCGCCGGGGATCGTGGGGTGGGCTTAGCCTACAGACCCATGATCCCGGCATACACCGAGGCCAGCAGAAGGGGATCGTGGCGCGGGGAGCCGTCCCGCATCCGCACCGGCGCCACCACCAGCCGGGCGCCGATCGAGGCCACGTAGGCGGCCAGGTGGGGGTCGCCGGCCGCGAACGACGGGTCGGCCACCACCACGTCCAGCCGCAGGCCGGGCGCGTGCTCGGCGAGCACCTCGATGTGCCGGGACGCGGTGTAGGCGGGGGTCTCGTCCGTGGTCGGCACCAGGTTGAGGGTGAGGATGCGCTGGGCGCGGGAGCTCCTGATCGCCTGCAGCAGTTCGGGCACGAGCAGGTGCGGGATCACCGAGGAGTACCACGATCCCGGCCCGAGCACGAGATAGTCGGCCGCCCCGATCGCCGCCCGCGCCTCCTGGACCGCCGGCGGGTCGGCCGGCACCAGCCGGACGTTGACGATCTCGCCCGACGCCAGCGCGACCTCCTCCTGGCCGACCACGAGGGTGGTCTCGTCCGGTTCGGCCGGGTCGGCGCCGACCACGTCGGCCTCGATCACCAGCGGTACGGCGGCCATCGGCAGCACCCGGCCCTCGACGTGCAGCATCGCGGCCACCATGTCCAGCCCGGCGACCGGGTCCTCCAGTTGTTGCCACAGGCCGGCGATCAGCAGGTTGCCGATGCTGTGGCCACCCAGCGGCCCGTCACCGGCGAAGCGGGACTGCAGCACTGCCGCCCACGCCCGGCCCACCTCGTCGTCGCCGCAGAGGGCGGCCAGGGCCATCCGCAGGTCGCCGGGGGGCAGGATCGGGAACTCCCTCCGCAGCCGCCCCGATGACCCCCCGTCATCGGCCACGGTCACCACGGCCGTCAGCCGGTGGGTGACCTGCCGCAGGGCGCTGAGGCTGGCGGCGAGGCCGTGGCCGCCTCCGAAGGCGACCACGGCAGGGGGTTGGGTGAAGGGGTTCACTCCAGGCCCAGGTCGCGGTGCAGCACCTCGGTGCGCAGGCCCTGGGCGGACAGCCGCCGGGCGAGTTCCTCCACCAGGGCGGTGGAGCGGTGCTTGCCTCCGGTGCAGCCGACGGCCACCGTGGCGTGTCTCTTGCCCTCGCGCACGTAGCCGGGACGAACCAGACCGACCAGGTCGACCACGTGGGCCAGGAACGGCTCCGCGTCGGGCTGCCCGAGGACGTAGGCCGAGACCGGCTGGGCGAGTCCGGTGTGCGGGCGGAGCGCCGGAACCCAGTGCGGGTTGGGCAGGAACCGGGCGTCGAACACCATGTCGGCGTCGATCGGGAGGCCGTTCTTGAAGCCGAACGACATCAGGGTGAGCTGGAGTTCGGTCTCGCCCGGGGCGGCGTAGGCCTTCGCGACCCGGGCGGCGAGTTCGTGCACGTTGATCGAGGTGGTGTCGATCACGATGTCGGCGTTCGCCCGCAGGCCGGCGAGGAGGGAGCGTTCCTTGCGGATCCCGTCAAGCAACCGGCCGCCCCCCTGCAGGGGCAGCGGGCGGCGGACGGACTCCTGCCGACGCACGATCACGTCGTCACTGGCGTCGAGGAACAGGATCTGCGGCACCACTCCGACCTCCCCCAGGGCCGCGAACGCCGCCGGGATCTGCTGGAAGTCCGACCGGCTGCGCACGTCGAGCAGCACCGCCACCCGCCGGAACTGCCGCTCGCGGCTGACCTCGATCAGTTCGGGCAGCATGCTCGGTGGCAGGTTGTCGACCACGAACCAGTCCAGGTCCTCCAGGGTGTGCCCGGCGGTGCGACGCCCTGCGCCGGACAGCCCGGTGATCACCAGCAGGTCGACAGGCGGTGGCAGGTCGTTCATGGGCCCATTATCCCGGTAGCGCCGCTCAGCCCGGGACGACCTCGCCGGTGGTGGCGTTGATCGCCACCGGCGCCTCCTGCCCGGCGAGAGCGGCCTTGATCGCCGCCGCGGTGCGCGGCCCGATCCCGGGGGCCTCGGCGATCTGCTCCACCGAGGCGGCCCGCAGTTTGCGCAGCGAGCCGAAGTAGGTGAGCAGCGCCTTCCGCCGGATCTCCCCCAGGCCAGGCACGTCGTCGAGCAACGACTCCACCATCGACGCGCTGCGCCGGCTGCGATGATGGGTGATCGCGAACCGGTGGGCCTCGTCACGGACGCGCTGGAGCAGGTAGAGCGCCTCGCTCGTCCGGGGCAGGATCAGCGGGTACTCCTCCCCCGGCAGCCACACCTCCTCCAACCGCTTGGCGAGGCCGCACAACGCGACGTCCACGACCCCGAGATCGGCCAGCGCCCGTTCTGCGGCCGCCACCTGGGGCGCGCCGCCGTCCACGACCACCAGCGACGGCAGGTAGGCGAACCTGCGGGGCGCCCCGGTCGTCGGGTCGACCAGCAGGGGCCCCGACTCCGCCTCCTCCGCGGCGGCCCGGGCCCGCTCGTCGAGGAGCCGGGTGAACCGGCGGGTGATCACCTCGCGCATGGCGCCGACGTCGTTGCTGCCCGCCACCGTGCGGATCACGAACCGCCGGTACTCGCTCTTGCGGGCCAGCCCGTCCTCGAACACCACCATCGAGCCGACCACCTCGGTGCCCTGGGTGTGGGAGATGTCGTAGCACTCGATCCGCAGCGGCACCAGGGGCAGGTCGAGGGCGTCCTGCGAGTTCCTCCAGGGCCCGGTTGCGGGTGGACAGGTCGCTGGCGCGGCGGACCTTGTGCAGGGCGAGGGTGTCGGCGGCGTTGCGGGCGGCCGTCTGCAGCAGGGCCGCCTTGTCACCGCGCCGCGGCACCTTGAGCCGGACGCGTCCCTGCCGCAGCTCGCCCAGCAGCTGGCCCAGGACCTCCGCGGACGCCGGCAGCTCGGGTAGCAGCACCAGCGGCGGCACCGCGCCCGGGTCGGCGGCGGTGTCGGTGTCGGCGTAGAGCTGCAGCAGGAACTGCTCGATCAGCTCGCCGGTGTCCGCGTCGTCACTCCGCTCGGCCACCCAGCCGTGCTCGCCGCGCACCCGTCCATCACGAACGTGGAACACCTGGACGGCCACCTCGAGCGGGTCCTCGGCGAGGGCGACCACGTCGACGTCCGTGCCGTCACCGAGCACGATCGCGTTCCGCTCCGTGGCCTGGCGCAGGGCGGCGAGCTGGTCGCGCAGCACCGCGGCCCGCTCGTACTCCAGGTTGGTGGCCGCGATGCCCATGTCGGCCTCGAGTCGACGCAGGATCGGGCTGGCCCGACCGGCAAGGAAGTCGCACATGTCCTGCACCAGCAGGCGGTGGGCCTCGGCCCCGATCCGGCCCACGCACGGTGCGGAGCACTTGCCGATGTAGCCCATCAGGCAGGGTCGTCCGGAGGCCGCCGCAGAGGTGAACACCCCCTTGGTGCAGGACCGCATCGGGAAGGCCTTGAGCAGGGAGTCGACGGTGTCGCGGATCGCCCACGCCTGCGCGTAGGGGCCGAAGTACCGGTTGCCCCGCCGCTTCGCTCCCCGGCCGACGAAGACGCGGGGGAAGTCCTCCGCCCAGGTCACGGCGACCCAGGGATAGGACTTGTCGTCGCGATACTTGACATTGAATCGCGGTTCGAACTGCTTGATCCAGGTGTACTCCAGCTGCAGCGCCTCGAGCTCGTTGCGGACCAGCGTCCACTCGACCTTCGCCGCGGTGCGCACCATCGTCTGGGTGCGGAAGTGCAGGGCGGCCGGGTCGGCGAAGTAGCTGTTCAGCCGCTGGCGCAGGTTGATCGCCTTGCCGACGTACACCACCCGGCCCTCGACGTCACTGAACCGGTAGACGCCCGGCCCGGTGGGGATGGTGCCGGTTGCCGGACGGTAGCTCGCGGGGTCAGCCATGTCCTGGCCCCCTCCGCCGTCGCACCGTCCTCACCCTGGCCAGCATAGGCACCGGCGCGGACAACACCGCGGCGATTCACAGCCGCGTCACAGCGACAACGGTTGATCGGAGCTTCTACCATTTGGGATCGTCCACAGGAGGCCCCCATGACCAGCCCATCCCTGCCCAGTCGCCGGGTCGTGCTCAACTCCGCCGGCCTGGCCGCGGTCACCATCTGCCTGGCGGGCTGCGCCGCCGCGACCCCGGCCGGCGGTGGGTCGGCCGGCGCGTCCGGCGGCGTGACCGCGAAGATGGCCGACATCCCCGTCGGCGGCGGGAGGATCGTCGGCTCGTTCGTGGTCACCCAGCCCACCCAGGGCACCTTCGAGGCGTTCAGCTACCTGTGCACCCACCAGAAGCTGCCCGTGCAGGAGGTCACCGACGCCGCGATCGTCTGCGGCCGGCACGGGAGCAGCTTCTCCCTCGCCGACGGCTCGGTGCTGACCGGCCCTGCCACCCAGGGTCTGGCCCGGGTGACCGTCGCGGTGGACGGGGACACCCTCACCGTTGGCTGACCCTGCCGCCCGCTGAGTCGCCGCCCGGCCCCGGGCACCCTGCTCGACGCCACGACCCCGGCGGGCCCAGCCGCCCTCAGCCGGCGCTGAGCAGGTCGGGCGCGGCCGACCCGGCCGGCACCCGGCCTCCGGCGAGCACCGGCTTCAGGAACGACCCGGTGAACGAGGCCGGGTTGTCCGCCACCTGTTCCGGGGTGCCCTCGGCGATCACCAGACCACCCCGCGACCCGCCCTCCGGGCCGAGGTCGATCACCCAGTCGGCGGCCTTGATCACGTCGAGGTTGTGCTCGATCACCACCACGGTGTTGCCCTTGTCGACCAGGGACTGCAGCACTTCGAGCAGCTTGCGGATGTCCTCGAAGTGCAGCCCCGTGGTGGGCTCGTCGAGGACGTAGATGGTGCGGCCCGTGGACCGCTTCTGCAGCTCGGAGGCCAGCTTGACCCGCTGCGCCTCGCCACCGGACAGGGTGGTCGCCGGCTGGCCGAGCCGGACGTAGCCCAGGCCCACGTCGACCAGGGTGCGCAGGTGCCGGGCGATCCCGGGGATCGCGGCGAAGAACTCCACCGCCTCCTCGATCGGCATGTCCAGCACCTCGGCGATGGTCCGGCCCTTGTAGTGCACCTCCAGGGTCTCGCGGTTGTACCGTGCGCCGTGACACACCTCGCAGGGCACGTAGACGTCGGGCAGGAAGTTCATCTCGATCTTGATCGTGCCGTCACCGGCGCAGTTCTCGCACCGGCCCCCCTTCACGTTGAAGGAGAACCGCCCCTGCTGGTAGCCCCTGACCTTCGCCTCGGGGGTCTCGGAGAACAGCTTCCTGATCCGGTCGAAGACCCCGGTGTAGGTGGCCGGGTTCGACCGGGGCGTCCGCCCGATCGGCGACTGGTCGACGTGGATCGCCTTGTCGATGTGCTCGGTGCCGGTGATCGAACGGTGCCGTCCCGGGACGGCACGGGCGTTGTAGAGCCGCTTGGCCAGAGCGGTGTACAGGATGCTGTTCACCAGCGACGACTTGCCCGAGCCGGACACCCCCGTGACCGCGATCAGCACCCCGAGCGGGAACGACACGTCCACATTGCGCAGGTTGTGCTCGGCCGCGCCGCGCACGGTGAGTACGTTGCCGTCGCCCGGCCGTCGCCGGGCGGGCATCGGGATCGACCGGCGCCCGGACAGGTAGGCGCCGGTGAGGGAGGTGGGGTGATCGAGTAGCTCCCGGACCGGTCCCGACACCAGCACCTCGCCGCCGTGCTCGCCGGCACCGGGCCCGATGTCGACCGCCCAGTCGGCGGTGCGGATCGTGTCCTCGTCGTGTTCGACCACGATCAGCGTGTTGCCCAGCTCCCGCAGCCGGACCAGGGTGTCGATCAACCGACGGTTGTCCCTCTGGTGCAGCCCGATCGACGGCTCGTCGAGCACGTACAGCACCCCCACCAGGCCGGACCCGATCTGGGTGGCCAGCCGGATCCGCTGCGCCTCGCCGCCCGAGAGGCTTCCGGCCGGTCGGGAGAGGGTGAGGTAGTCCAGCCCGACGTCGAGCAGGAACCGCAACCGCTCGTTGATCTCCTTCACCACGCGTTCGGCGATCTGCGCCTCACGCTCGGTGAGCGTGAGACCGCGCATGAAGCCCGCCACCTCGTCGATCGCCATCGCCGACACCTCCGCGATGTTGCGCCCGCCCAGGGTGACGGCAAGGGAGCCGGGCTTCAGCCTGGCGCCGTGACAGGTGAGGCAGGGCACCTCCCGCATGTAGCCGGCGTAGCGCTCCCGGGCGGCGTCGGACTCCGCCTCGGCGTGCCGGCGCCGGATGTAGGGCACCGCGCCCTCGTACTTGGCCCGGTAGGTGTGCTCGCGGCCGTGCCTGGTGCGGCTGTGGACGGTGAGCGCGTGCGGCACGCCGGTCAGCAGCACGCCCTGCGCCCGGCTGCCCAGCCGCTCCCACGGGTCGTCGACCGAGAACCCTTCCTGCTCCGCCAGCGCGGCGAACAGGTTCTGGAAGTAGCCCGCCAGGTAGGGGGTCTGCCACACGCTGATCGCCCCTTCGGAGAGGCTGCGGCCCTGGTCGGGCACCACCAGGTCGACGTCCACCTCCATCCGCGTGCCGAGGCCCGAGCAGGCAGGGCAGGCGCCCCACGGGCCGTTGAACGAGAACTGTCGCGGCTCCAGCTCCTCCACCGAGATGTCGTGCTCGTTGGGGCAGGCCAGCCGCTCGGAATAGCGGCGTTCCCGCTTCGGGTCGCCCTCGGCCAGGTCGACGAAGTCGATCGAGACCACTCCCCCGGCCAGGCCGAGGGCCGTCTCCACCGAGTCGGTCAGCCGCTGCTTGATGCTCGGCTTGTTGGCGAGCCGGTCGACGATCACCTCGATCGAATGCTTCTTCTGCTTCTCCAGCGTCGGCGGCGAGAGAAGCTGGTGCACCTCCCCGTCCACCCGCACCCGGGACAGCCCCTGCCCGGCCAGCTGCCGGAAGAGGTCCACGTACTCACCCTTGCGACCCCGGACGACCGGCGCCAGCACCTGGAACCGGGTGCCGGCCGGCAGGCCGAGCAGCCGGTCGACAATCTGCTGCGGCGACTGACGGCTGATCGGCTCCCCGCACTCGGGACAGTGGGGATGCCCCACCCGGGCGTAGAGCAGGCGCAGGTAGTCGTAGATCTCGGTGATGGTGCCGACGGTGGAGCGGGGGTTCCGGCTGGTCGACTTCTGGTCGATCGAGACCGCCGGCGAAAGGCCCTCGATGAAGTCCACGTCCGGCTTGTCCATCTGGCCCAGGAACTGGCGCGCGTACGCCGACAGGCTCTCCACGTACCGTCGCTGGCCCTCGGCGAAGATCGTGTCGAAGGCCAGGCTGGACTTGCCCGAGCCGGACAGCCCGGTGAACACGATCAGGGCGTCTCGTGGCAGGTCGAGATTGACGTTGCGCAGGTTGTGCTCGCGGGCGCCGCGCACGATCAGCCGGTCAGTCACGCCGCTCATGGTAGATGGTCGCTCCGACATCGCCACCGGGGACGGGTGGCCCCCGGGCCCGTACGGGGCCTAGGTTGGGAGGCATGAGCCAGCACACCGGGTCGGTCCCGGTGGACGACCTGCACCAGTGGGGCGCCGACGCAACCCAACGGCTGTTGGGGCACACGATCGGCATCGGCGACGAGAGCTGGCGGGAGCCGAGCCACCTCCCGGGATGGACCCGTGCCCATGTGGCCACCCATCTGGCCCGCAACGCCGATCTGCTGCGGGCAGTGGTGGACGCGGCTGTGGACCACCTGCCCCCGCCGGTTCCCCCGTCGGCCGCGCAGCGCCGGGCCGCCCTGGAATCGGGCGCCGACCGGGACGGGCTCGCGCTCCAGATCGATCTCGACACCAGCGCCGGCGCGCTCCAGGCGTCCCTGGACCGGGTGACCGACCCGACCCTGCCCGTGGTCCTGCACGGACAGCCCCACGAGCTCTCCGCGGTACCGCTGTCGCGGCTGCACGAGGTGTGCGTCCACACCCTCGACCTGGATTGTGGCGTCACCGCCGATGCGATCGACCCCGGCCCCGCCGCGTGGCTGCTGCGGTGGGTTCTTGACCTGGTCGACGACACCGAACTGCCCGCGCTACGGCTCGAGGGCGACACCGTCGCCGCCGGGCTCGGCCGGGACGGCGAGCCGCTGCGGATCAGCGCCAGCGACGCCCGGCTGTGGGCCTGGTTGAGCGGCCGGCTGAGCGCGTCCGCCGTGTCGGGCGCGAACGGCCTGCAGCCGCCGCTACTGGCCTGACCGGGCGTCCCGTCGGGACTTGGCGAGGCTGGCCACGGTGGTCACGACGAGGGTCACCACGATGAACGCCAGCGACACCCAGGTGGGGATCTCGCTGTCGAAGCCCAGCGGCGCGTCGAAGTGGTACTCGTGCACGGCGTGCAGCACCAGCTTCACGCCGATGAAGGCCAGGACGACCGCCAGCCCGATCGACAGGTAGACCAGCCGCTGCAGCAGGCCGCCGATCAGGAAGTACAGCTGGCGCAGGCCCATCAGCGCGAACACGTTCGCGGTGAACACCAGGTACGGCACCTGGGTCAGGCCGTAGATCGCCGGGATGGAGTCCAGGGCGAACAACAGGTCGGTGCTGCCGAGGGCGACCACGACGATGAACATCGGGGTGATCAGTCGCCGGCCGTCCTGGACCACCGTGAGCGCGGTGCCGTGGAACTCCGGGGTCGAGGGCAGCGCCCGGCGCACCCACCGCATCAGCGCGTTCTCGGTCGATTCCTCCTCCTCGTGCTGCCGGTGGTGGAGGTAGAGGCGGACCGCGGTGTAGATCAGGAACCCGCCGAAGACGAAGAAGACCCAGCTGAACCGCTCGATCGCGGCGGCACCCAGGGCGATGAACACGCCCCGGAACACCAGCGCCAGCACGATGCCGACCATCAGGGCGAACTGCTGCAGCTCCCGGGGCACCCGGAGGTTGGCCATGATGATCACGAAGATGAACAGGTTGTCGATACTCAGGCTGTACTCGGTGAGCCAGCCGGCGAAGAACTCCGCGCCGTAGCGCGACCCGTAGACCAGGCCCACCCCGAGGCCGAACAGCACCGCGAGGCCGGAGTAGATCCCGATCGCGATCCCCGCCTCGCGCATCGACGGCTCGTGGGGCCGCCGCCCCACCACCAGCAGGTCGAAGGCCAGCACCACGGTGACCAGGCCGATGGTGATCAGCCAGGCTTCGGGGGTCACGAACACCAGGCCATCCTCCCACCGCGCCCGGGGTGGACGCGAGACGGTCCCGAACCGGCGGCGCGGCCCCAGGTCAGCGGGTGGCCTCCAGCATCTGGCGCAGGCTCTTCTTCAGGTCGGCGATCTCGTCCCGCAGCCGCGCGGCAAGCTCGAACTGGAGTTCGGCCGCCGCGGCGTGCATCTGCTCGGTCAGCTCGCTGATCAGCTCGGCCAGTTCGCTGGACGGCATCGCGCCGAGATCGCGGGACTTCTCCCGCGACAGTGGCACCGGGCTGGTCGGGCGCCGTCCGCCGGCGCGGCCGACCAGGGCGGTGGTGTCGGCGTCCTCCCGGGCCAGCAGATCGGTGAGGTCGGCGATCTTCTTGCGCAGCGGCTGCGGGTCGATCCCCCGCTCGAGGTTGTAGGCCACCTGCTTGGCCCGCCGACGGGTGGTCTCGTCGATCGCCGCCGCCATCGACGGGGTGATCCGGTCGGCGTACATGTGCACCTGGCCGGCCACGTTGCGGGCGGCCCGCCCGATCGTCTGGATCAGCGACCGCGCACTGCGCAGGAAGCCCTCCTTGTCGGCGTCCAGGATCGCGACCAGGCTCACCTCGGGCAGGTCGAGACCCTCCCGCAGCAGGTTGATCCCGACCAGCACGTCGTAGCTGCCCATCCGCAGCTCGCGCAGCAGCTCGATCCGCCGCAGCGTGTCCACCTCCGAGTGCAGGTAGCGGGTCCGGATGCCGTTCTCCATCAGGTAGTCGGTGAGATCCTCGGCCATCTTCTTGGTCAGGGTGGTCACCAGCACCCGCTCGTTGCTCTCGACCCGGGCTCGCATCTCGCCCATCAGGTCGTCGATCTGGCCCCGGGTCGGCTTCAGCACGATCTCCGGGTCGACCAGGCCGGTGGGCCGGATCAGCTGCTCCACGTACCCGTCGGACTTCGCCAGCTCGTAGGGGCCCGGGGTCGCCGACAGGTAGACGGTCTGGCCGATCCGCTCGACGAACTCCTCCCAGCGCAGCGGCCGGTTGTCCATCGCCGACGGCAGCCGGAAACCGTGTTCGACCAGGGTGCGCTTGCGGGAGATGTCGCCCTCGTACATGCCGCCGATCTGGGGCACGGTGACGTGGGACTCGTCCACGACCAGCAGGAAGTCCTCGGGGAAGTAGTCCAGCAGGCAGTTCGGGGCGGAGCCGACACCGCGGCCGTCGATGTGCCGGGAGTAGTTCTCGATGCCGGAGCAGGTGCCGATCTGGCGCATCATCTCGATGTCGTAGCCGGTGCGCATCCGCAGCCGCTGCGCCTCCAGCAGGTGCCCGCCCGCCTCCAGCTCGGCGAGCCGGACGGCCAGCTCGGCCTCGATCTCCCCGATCGCCCGCTCCATCCGGGCCGGCCCCGCGACATAGTGCGAGGCGGGGAACACGTACACCTCCTGGTCGGTGCTGAGCACCTCTCCGGTGAGCGGGTGCAGGGTGGACAGCGCCTCGATCTCGTCGCCGAAGAACTCGATCCGGACGGCGTGCTCCTCGTACATCGGGAACACCTCGACGGTGTCACCGTGGACGCGGAACGTGCCCCGGGTGGCGGCGAGGTCGTTGCGGACGTACTGGATGTCGACCAGTCGGCGCAGCAGCGTGTCCCGGTCGAGCTCCTCCCCGCGGCGGAGCCGGACCATCCGGTCGACGTACTCCTGCGGCGTGCCCAGTCCGTAGATGGCCGACACCGTCGCCACCACGATCACGTCCCGCCGGGTGAGCAGGGAGTTCGTCGCGGAGTGCCGCAGTCGCTCGACCTCCTCGTTCAGCGAGGAGTCCTTCTCGATGTAGGTGTCGGTCTGGGGGACGTACGCCTCGGGCTGGTAGTAGTCGTAATAGGAGACGAAGTACTCCACCGCGTTGTCGGGGAAGAACTGCCGCAACTCGTTCGCGAACTGGGCGGCGAGGGTCTTGTTGGGTTGCATCACCAGCATCGGTCGCTGGAGCCGCTCCGCCAGCCAGGCGATGGTGGCGGTCTTGCCGGTGCCCGTGGCGCCGAGCAGCACGACGTCGTTCTCGCCCGCCTCGAGCCGCCGCTGGAGCTCGACGATCGCCGCGGGCTGGTCACCGGCCGGCTCGAAGTCGGCGACCACCTGGAAGGGGGCGACCGGCGCTGCACATCGGTCACTGGTCGCACGGGGACGAGCATAGGCCTCGCCTCGGACAGCTCCTGTGGCCGGCTACCGCCGCGACGCCCGCAACGGCTCGACACCGTCGCGCCAGAACCGTCCCACCCGGGCGGCAAGCTCCTCCCGGCTGCCGTCGTTGCGGATCACCCAGTCGGCGGCGGCCAGCCGTGCCTCCCGGCTCGCCTGGGCCCGGATCCGGCTGTGCGCGGCGGCCTCGTCCAGGCCGTCCCGGGCGCGAATCCGGTCCACCTGCACCGCCGGCGCGGCATCCACGACCACGACCAGGTCGAACGCGCCCTGCTGCCCGGTCTCCACCAGCAGCGGGATCACCTGCACCACCACGGCGCCGACCGGTGCCGCCGCGGTGAGCTCGTCGGCCCGCGCCCGCACCTGCGGGTGGATGAGCGCCTCCAGGTCACGGCGGGCGTCCGGGTCGGCGAACACCAGCCGGCCGAGCGCCGCCCGGTCCAGGCTGCCGTCCCCAGCGAGCACCCCGGCGCCGAAGCGCTCGGCCACCGCGGCCAGCCCCGGCGTGCCCGGGGCGACCACCTCACGGGCGAGCAGGTCGGCGTCGATCACCACGGCCCCCTCGGCGGCCAGCAGGTCGGCCACCGCCGACTTGCCGGACGCGATCCCGCCGGTGAGGCCGATCAGCAGCGGCGTCTGGTCAGTCACCGGTACCCCTCACTCGGCTCCTCCGTAGTCCCAGCTCAGTTCCTGGGCCATGCCCAGGGCCTCCCCGTCGATCGACGACCCCTTCGGGGCGGTCAGCACCCGCACCACCAGCAGGGCCCGGGCGTCGGCGCCGATCCACAGCTGGCCGACCAGCCGGGCGGGCGAGCCGGCCACGGTCCCGGTCGCGCGGACCGTCGCCCGCTGCACATCCCCGTCGGAGGTGTCCGACACCTGGCCGAGCTGGCCGGAGAAGCCCCCCCGACGCAGTCTCGAGAGTTCCTTGACCAGGTCCGCGGCCCGGTCACCGTCCGCGGCGTTGAAGGCGTAGGCCTCGAGCCGGTTCGCCCCGTTGGTCACCACGGCCTCGGCCGCGGACGTGGCCCTGAGTTCCCAGCCCTGGGGTACCGGCGCGAAGTAGACGCCGAGGTCGATCTCGTCCGCGTAGGTGACATCCTCCTGGACCCAACCCGCCTCGTACTCGGGAGGCTGATACTCGAACTGGGCGATGCCGCCAATGAACACGGCAGCCAGGACGACCCCGATGCCGATCCGGAACACCGTGCGCCGATCGGGTCCCACCGGTTCGGCCGGCACCGGCGGCCCCGGGCGTGCGGGCACCGGAACCCGCTCGCCGGGCAGTTCCGGGCCGGGTTGCTCCCACAGTGGCCCTGCCGGGTCGGGTTCCCAGCCGGGCCCAGGGGCCGGCTCCGACGCCGTCCCCGACGCCGCGGACGGGTACACCTCAAAGGTGGGCTGCAACTCCTCAGACCCCATCGGAACCCCCGCTCAGCTGATCGCTCATCCTGTGGTGCAGCGTAGGCCACCGGTTCGCCTGCGGGCGCGTCCCGGGCGCGCCCGGGAGTGTGGCCGGTGTGGCCCAGCCTGCCGGCCGCTCCCCGGAAAGGCGACGTGCCCCCCACCGAAGTGGAGGGCACGTCGTTGGCTTCGAACGGTCAGCGACCGCCGGTGAGCTTCTCCCGGAGCGCCTGCAGCGCCTCGTCGGAAGCCAGCGAGCCTTCCGGTGCCGCCACCTCGGCCGCGCCGGAGGAATAGGCGGCCGTACTGGCCTCGACGACCGCCGCGTTGACGTCGGCAGCCTCGGCGTCCTGCACCTGCTTCTTGTGCGCCTCCCAGCGAGCCTGGGCCTCGGCGTACTGGAGTTCCCACGCACGCTGCTGCGCCTCGTAGCCGGGCTTCCACTCCTGGGTCTCCGGATCGAAGCCCTCGGGGTAGATGTAGTTGCCGGAGTCGTCGTAGGACGCGGTCATGCCGTACAGCGCCGGGTCGAAGTCGTCCGCGGCCACGTCGATGCCCTCGTTGGCCTGCTTGAGGCTGAGGCTGATCCGGCGACGCTCGAGGTCGATGTCGATGATCTTGACCATCACCTCGTCGTTGACGCTGACGACCTGCTCGGGGATCTCCACGTGACGCTCGGCGAGCTCGGAGACGTGCACCAGTCCCTCGATGCCCTCCTCCACCCGGACGAACGCACCGAAGGGCACCAGCTTGGTGACCTTGCCGGGCACGATCTGGCCGATCTGGTGGGTACGGGCGAAGGTCTGCCACGGGTCTTCCTGGGTCGCCTTCAGCGACAGCGAGACGCGCTCGCGGTCCATGTCGACGTCCAGCACCTCGACGGTGACCTCGTCGCCGACCTCGACAACCTCCGAGGGGTGGTCGATGTGCTTCCAGGACAGCTCGGAGACGTGCACCAGGCCGTCCACGCCGCCCAGGTCGACGAACGCGCCGAAGTTGACGATCGAGGAGACGACACCCTTGCGGATCTGGCCCTTGGTGAGCTGGTTGAGGAACGAGTGGCGCACCTCGGACTGGGTCTGCTCCAGCCACGCCCGGCGGGACAGCACCACGTTGTTGCGGTTCTTGTCCAGCTCGATGATCTTCGCCTCGAGCTCCATGCCGACGTAGGGCAGCAGGTCGCGCACCCGGCGCATCTCCACCAGCGAGGCCGGCAGGAAGCCGCGCAGGCCGATGTCGATGATCAGGCCGCCCTTGACGACCTCGATGACCCGGCCGGTGACGACGCCGTCCTCTTCCTTGACCTTCTCGATCGTGCCCCAGGCGCGCTCGTACTGCGCGCGCTTCTTGGACAGGATCAGGCGACCCTCCTTGTCCTCCTTGGTCTGAACCAGGGCCTCGATCACATCGCCGACAGTGACCACGTCGAACGGGTCCACGTCGTGCTTGATGGAGAGTTCCTTGGAGGGGATCACACCTTCGGTCTTGTAACCGATGTCGAGCAGGACCTCGTCCCGATCGACCTTGACGACGGTGCCGGTCACGATGTCGCCGTCATTGAAGTACTTGATGGTCGCGTCGACGGCTGCGAGGAAATCCTCAGCGGTAGCGAAATCGTCGAATGCGACGGAGGTTGCCTCGGGAGAAGAGGTCATGTAGTAGGGCTCCGATGGGTTGGATGATGTTGTGTCCGCACGCCGACCGCGTGCTCCCACAGCGAGGACCAGGCTGACGTCTGGGCAACCGCACGTGTGAGCGTGCCGACCCGCTAGGTCTGAGGTCATGCCGGTCGAAGTGCGCCGACAGCCTATCGAGTGCCCTGATCGAGGGTCAATCCGGACGGGGACCCCGGTTCGCGAACTCACCGCTGGTCAGGACTCCGCCCTTCCCCGCCGCTCCGCGGCGGGGGCGGTTGTCGTCTGCTCCTCGCGGTTCGCGACTCACCGCTCGTCAGGACTCCGCCCTTCCCCGCCGCTCCGCGGCGGGGGCGGTTGTCGTCTGCTCCTCGCGGTTCGCGAACTCACCGCTCGTCAGGACTCCGCCCTCCCCGCCGCTCCGCGGCGGGGGCGGTTGTCGTCTAGGGTGGAGTTGACCCGAAGGAGGACCATGAGCGGCACTGCCGAGATCCATGACGCGACCCTGAGCCCCACCAAGATGGAACTGCTGGCCGGCTGGCTGCCCGCCCAGGAGTGGTTCGTGGGCGACTCCGACGACCTGAGCCGGGTCGCGTCCTACCGGTTCGTCGACCCCGAGGGCGACGTCGGAATCGAGACCATCCTGGTCCGGTCCAACGGCGTCACCTACCAGGTGCCGCTCACCTATCGGGACGCCCGGCTGTCCGAGGCGTCCGACTCGTTCGTCGGGACGATCGAGCACTCGGTGCTCGGCACCCGCTTCGTGTACGACGCGGTCGGGGACCCGGTGTACCTGGTCGAGCTGCTCCGGGTGATCCACGAGGGCGACAGCGAGGCCGACCTGTCCCAGGGCGAGAAGTCCATGACGGTGCGGGGGTCGGGGATCGTGCCGGTCTCCAACGCGGCCGGCGAGTCGATGCGGATCGTGCGGGTGCTCGACGGCGAGCACGTCCCCGGCACCCGCGTACCGCTGGGCACCCTCACCGGATCCTGGACCGACGCCGGCGGTGCGCAGGAGCAGATCCTGGCCGTCCTGCGCTGACCCGCCGCGGCACCCCGCCGCCCCGGGACCCGACGGCCCCGGCCGTCAGTGCGCGGCGTCGTGCCAGGAGCGCCCGGCGCCCACCGACACCTCCAGGGGCACGGTCATCTCCACGGCGTGGGCCATCCGGTCGCGCACCAGCGCCTCGAATTCGTCCCGCTCCCCCGGCGCCACCTCGAACACCAGTTCGTCGTGCACCTGCAGCAGCATCCGGCTGCGCAGGCCACGCCGGGCGATCGCCGACTCCACGTCGAGCATGGCCACCTTGATGATGTCGGCGGCCGACCCCTGGATCGGCGCGTTGAGGGCGGCGCGTTCGGCCATCTCCCGACGTTGCCGGTTCGAGGAGGTGAGGTCCGGCAGGTAGCGCCGCCGCCCCAGGACGGTCTCGGTGAAACCGGTGCGCCGGGCGGTGTCGACGATCTGGTGGAGGTAGTCCCGGACGTGACCGAACCGCTCGAAGTACTCCTCCATCAGCCCCCTCGCCTCGGACACCTCGATCCGCAGTTGCTGGCTCAACCCGAAGGCGCTCAGGCCGTAGGCCAGGCCGTAGTTCATCGCCTTGATCCTGGCCCGCTGGGCGCCGGTGACCTCGCCGGCCGCCACGCCGAACACCCGCGACGCCATCGTGGTGTGGAAGTCGTGCCCGGAGGTGAACGCCTCGATCAGCCCGGCGTCCTCCGACTGGTCGGCCATGATCCGCATCTCGATCTGGCTGTAGTCGGCGGTGAGCAGGGTCTGGAAGCCCTCACCCACGACGAAGGCCTCGCGGATCCGACGGCCCGCCTCGGTCCGGATCGGGATGTTCTGCAGGTTCGGGTCGGTGGACGACAGCCTCCCGGTCGCCGCGATGGTCTGCACGTAGGTGGTGTGGATCCGGCCGTCGTCGCCCACCGACTTCAGCAGCCCCTCGACGGTCTGGCGCAACCGGATCTGGTCACGATGCCGCAGCAGGTGCGCGAGGAACGGGTGCTCGGTCTTCGCCCAGAGCGTCTCCAGGGACTCGGCGTCGGTGGTCCAGCCGGTGGCGGTACGCCGCGTCTTCGGCATCCCGAGCTCGTCGAACAACACCGCCTGCAGCTGCTTGGGCGACCCGAGGTTGACCGGGCGGCCGAGCACGGCGAACGCGTCGGTCTCCGCCGCGGCCACCGCGGCGTCGAAGTCGGCGTGCAGCCGGTTCAGGTAGTCCTGGTCGACCGCCACGCCGACCCGTTCCATGGTGGCCAGGGTGCGGGTGAGCGGCAGCTCGACCTCGCGCAGCAGGTGGGTGCCACCCCGCTCCTCCAGGTCGTCGGCGAGTGCGGCGGCCAGGTCGATCACCGCCCGGGCACGCACCATCGCATCGTGGCTCTCGGTGTCGTCGAAGGAGAAGGCCGCCTGGTCGCCGCCGTCGGCGCCGGTGCCGGCCACCGCCAGCTCCCGGCGCAGGTGGCGTGCGGTCAGGTCGGCCAGGTCGTACACCCGCTGGTCGGGGCGCAGCAGGTAGGCGGCGAGCTGGGTGTCGCCGGCCAGCCCGCCGAGCTCCCAGCCACGCGACCAGATCGCCAGCAGCGGGCCCTTCGCGTCGTGCATCGCCTTGGCCGCGGACGGGTCCGCGAGCCATTCGGCCAGCGCCGCGTCGTCGTCGGGCGAGATCGTGGAGACGTCGATCCAGGCCGCGGCACCGTCGGCGGCGGCCAGGGCGACACCGGTGAGATCGCCGACCCCCGAGCGCCAGCGTCCCTGGCAGTCGAGGCCGACCACACCGCGCCGGCCGTGCGCAGCCAGCCAGGCCCGCACCGCGCCCGGGGCCAGCAGTTCGCCGGAGACCTCGAACCCGCCCTGGGACTCCAGGTCCTCTGCGGGCAGGGTCTCCATCAGCCGGTCCCGGAGCACCCGGAACTCCAGCCCGTCGAACAGCTCGTGGACGGCCTCACGGTTCCAGTCGCGCCGGCTCAGCCCGGCCACCGTGACCGGTAGTTCCAGGTCGCCGACAAGGGCGTTCAGGGTGCGGTTGCGGACCACGTCCGCCAGGTGCCCGCGCAGCGACTCGCCCACCTTGCCGGCGATCTCGTCGACGTGGGCCACCAGGTTGTCGAGGCCGTCGTAGGCGGCCAGCCACTTGGCGGCCGTCTTCGGGCCCACCCCGGGTACGCCCGGCAGGTTGTCGCTGGTCTCCCCCACCAGGGCGGCCAGCTCCGGGTAGCGGGCCGGCGCGACCAGGTACTTGTCGAGCACCGCCGCCGGGTCGAGCCGGGCGAGGTCCGAGACGCCCTTGCGGGGGTAGAGCACGGTGACCTGGTCGTTGACCAGCTGGAGGGTGTCGCGGTCGCCGGTGCAGATCAGGACCCGCAGCCCGGCACGCTCGCCCTCCCGGGCGAGGGTGGCGACGATGTCGTCGGCCTCGAAGCCGTCGCGTTCGAGGTGGACGATGTTCAGCGCGTCCAGCACCTCCTTGATCAGCCCGATCTGGCCGGCGAACTCGGCCGGGGAGGCCGAGCGATTCGCCTTGTAGTCGGGGTACTGCTCGCTCCGGAAGGTCTTGCGGGACACGTCGAAGGCAACCGCGAGGTGGGTGGGCCGCTCGTCGCGCAGCACGTTGATCAGCATCGAGGTGAACCCGTAGACGGCGTTCGTGTGCTGCCCGGTGGTGGTGGAGAAGTTCTCCACCGGGAGGGCGAAGAACGCCCGGTACGCCACCGAGTGGCCGTCGATCAGGAGCAGGGTCTGGGGACCGTCCGCGGGCGGAATGGCTGGGCTCGTCACAATCGGGAACACTAATCGCTGGGACGCCGGCGCGTCCCGCGCCGGGACTCCTCACGGTCAGATCGCCGGCAGGAACTGCGCGTTTCGTGGCCCACCGCCGGTGGCCGCGGCGACGTCGCCCAGGTGTGCCATGGTTGGCACATGAACGTTCCCGACTGGTTCGACGGCCTGCGCAGCCCCCTCGACGCCAAGCTCGGCGTCGAACTGCTGGAGGTCACCCCGACCCGGGCCGTGGGCCGGTGCCCGGTCGAGGGCAACACCCAGCCGTTCGGGCTGTGGCACGGCGGTGCGTCCTGCGTGCTCGCCGAGGGGCTGGCCTCGCTGGCCGCCGCGGCAGAGGTGGGCCCGGACGGCGCGGTCACCGGGGTGGACATCAACGCCACCCACCTGCGCCCCGCGCGGGACGGCTGGATCACCGCGGTGGCGACCGCGATCCGGATCGGCGGAACGCTGGCGACCTACGACGTCTCGCTCACCGACGACGCGGGCGAGCAGGTGTGCGCAGCACGGATCACGGTGTTCCTGAAGCGGGCCGCGCGCACCGACTGAGCCCCCGCCCGACCCTCGACAGGCCGCCGCCGGCGGCTAAAGCCCTGATCGTCCGCCGGAGGTGGGTACCGACCGGCCCGACCAGCGCGACGGCCGGTTCTACTTCTTGCGCTTCTCGTTCCTGGACTGCTCGATCACGGCCTCGGCGACCTCGCGCATCGACTTGCGCAGGTCCATCGCGGTCTTCTGGACCCAGCGGAACGCCTCCGGCTCGGTGAGGCCCAGGCCCTCCTGCAGCAGCCCCTTGGCCTGGTCGACCGCCTTGCGGGACGCGAACCGCTCCTCCAGATCGGCCACCTCGGCCTCGACCGCGCGGATCTCGGCGAACCGGCCCATGGCGATCTCGATCGCGGGCACCACGTCGGAGGCGCCGAAGGGCTTGACGACATAGGCCATGGCGCCGGCGTCCCGGGCCCGTTCGACCAGATCACGCTGGCTGAAGGCGGTGAGCATGACCACGGGGGCGATCCGCTCCTCGGCGATGATCGCCGCGGCGGAGATGCCATCCATCTTCGGCATCTTCACGTCCATCACGACCAGGTCGGGAGTGAGCTTGCGGGCCAGTTCGAGCGCTTCCTCGCCGTCGCCGGCTTCGGCGACCACCTGGTAACCCTCCTCGGTGAGCAGTTCGACGAGGTCGAGCCGGATCAGGGCCTCGTCCTCGGCCACCAGCACCCGGAGCGGTTCGTTCTCTTTGCGATCGTCGGCAGTCATGGTTCAGCTTCCTGGCTGGTGCATCGTCAGCGCGCCCAGGGCGGGTCGGGCAGGACCGAGGTTACCCTGCCCCGAACGCGTGCCGCCAAGTTGTGGCACACTTCTTGGGCACCTGCCGGGGTGGCGGAATGGTATACGCGGACGGCTCAAACCCGTCTGCCCGAAAGGGCGTAGGGGTTCGACTCCCCTTCCCGGTACGAGGTCGCCGCACACCCGCGTCCGCGCGGTCCGGGTCAGGTCGGGAATCGACGCCCAGCCAGACGCCATCGAAACCGGCAGACACCACCGAACTTTCGATGGCGTCCGACGGTTTCGGTGGCGTCTGCAGGTCCTGGCGACGGGAGTGGTCAGTCCATCTGGTAGACGCGCAGCGAGTTCGTCTGCCGGGAGAGGCGGCCCGGGTTGCCGGCCACGATCACCACATGGTCGCCGTGCTGCATCGAACCGGTTTCGGACAGGCCGATCTGCACCGATTCCACCATGGCGTCGGTGGTGGTGTACTCCGGCGTGACGTAGGACTGCACGCCCCAGCAGAGGGTGAGTTCCTGGGCGGTCTTCGGCACCGGCGTGAACGCCATGATCGGCACCTCCGACCGCAGCCTCGCCAGCCGGTGCGGGGTGTCGCCGGAAATCGTGAACGCGGCCAGGTACTTCGCCCCGACCCGCTCGGCCACCTCGATGGCCGCCTTGGAGATCACCCCGGAGGTGGTGTGCGGGTTCCAGTTCAGCGGCCGGATCTTGTCCAGGCCCTCGGCCTCGGTGCGGGAGATGATCCGGGACATGATGTCCACCGCCTGGAAGGGGTAGTCCCCCACCGCCGTCTCACCGGACAGCATCACCGCGTCTGCGCCGTCCAGGATCGCGTTGGCCACGTCGGACGCCTCCGCCCGGGTGGGCCGATGAGAGGTGATCATCGACTCCAGCATCTGGGTGGCCACGATCACCGGCTTCGCCCAGGATCGGGCCGCGTCGATGATCCGCTTCTGCACTCCCGGGACATCCTCCAGGGGGAGTTCCACGCCCAGGTCGCCGCGGGCAACCATGAAGGCGTCGAATGCATCGATCACCTCGTACAGGTTCTCGATCGCCTGCGGCTTCTCCAGCTTGGCGATCACCGGGACGTGGCGGTCCTCCTCGTCCATCACCTTGTGCACCGGGATCACGTCGGCGGCCGTGCGCACGAACGACAGTGCCACCATGTCGACCCCGTGGCGCAGCGCCCAGCGCAGGTCACGCTCGTCCTTCTCGCTCAGCGCGGGCACGCTCACCGCGACACCGGGCAGGTTGATGCCCTTGTGATCGGAGACCCGGCCACCCACCACCACCTCGGTGATCACGTCGACGTCGGTGACCTCGACCGCCTTCAGCTCGATCGCCCCGTCGTTGATCAGGATCTGGTCGCCGACGGTCACATCCTGACTGAGGGTCTTCAAGGTGGTGGACGCGCGCTCCGCCGTCCCCGGCACGTCCTCGATGGTGATCACGAACCGGGCCCCCGGCTCCAGGCGTGCCTCACCGTCGACGAACTTGCCGAGCCGGATCTTGGGGCCCTGCAGGTCGGCCAGGATGCCCACCGGGCGGCCGGCGATCCGGGCAGCGTCACGGATCCAGCCGACCCGCTTGGCGTGGATCAGATGGTCGCCGTGGCTCATGTTCAGCCGGGCGACGTTCATCCCGGCATTGACGAGTTCGACCAGCGCTTCCGCCGAGTCGGTAGCGGGGCCGATGGTGCACACAATTTTCGCTCTTCGCACGTCAGCAGCCTACCCAACCCGGATGAACAAGCGGTGAACGGAGAGGGGCCGCCTCAGCCGCGGACGAGGTCCAGAGCGGTCCGGAGGTCGTCGGGATACCCCGAACGGAAGGTCACCGGATCCCCCGAGCGCGGGTGGATGAAGCCGAGTTCGACGGCATGCAGCCATTGCCGCTCCAGGCCCAGCCGCGCGGCCAGCACCGGGTCGCCGCCGTAGGTGGGGTCGCCCACGCACGGATGCCGGATGGCCTGCATGTGGACCCGGATCTGGTGGGTACGACCGGTCTCCAGGTGCACCTCCAGCAGGGTGACGGCCGGGAAGGCCTCCCGCACCGCGTAGTGGGTCACGCTGTGCCGGCCCCCGGCAACCACGGCCATCCGGTAGTCCGCGCCCGGATGGCGCCCGATCGGCGCCTCGATCGTGCCCTCGAACGGGTCGGGGTGACCCTGCACCAGGGTGTGGTAGGTCTTGTCCACCTGGCGGGAGCGGAACGCCTGCTTGAGCGCGGTGTAGGCGGGCTCGCTCTTGGCCACCACCATCAGCCCTGACGTGCCCACGTCCAGCCGTTGCACGATGCCCCGCCGTTCGGCGGCACCCGAGGTGGAGATCCGGAAGCCGGCGGCGGCGAGGTGCTCCACCACTGACGGCCCGTCCCAACCGAGGCTGGGATGGGCGGCCACGCCGGCCGGCTTGTCCACCACCACGATGTCCGCGTCGTCGTGGACGATCGTGATCCCGGACACCTCCTGGGGAACGACCTCGACCATGGGGGCGGTGGTGATCTCCACCTCGAGCAGGTCGCCGCCCCGGACCCGGTGTGCCTTCGGCACGGGCACCGAATTCACGCAGGACGCCACCGGCATCGGCGAGGTCGGCGATCCGGCTGCGCGACAGGCCGGTCATCCGGGCCGCCGCGGCGTCCACCCGGTCGCCGTCCAGTCCGTCCGGGACCAGCCAGACGCTAGCCACCAGAACCCTCGGGGCGTTCCTTCAGCCGGGTGCCGTTCAGGCTGACCTGGGTGATCATCGACAGCCAGATCACCAGGACGGCGGCCGAAGTGATGAAGATGTCGGCCACGTTGAAGATCGCGAACTGGGGCACCTGCACGAAGTCGATCACATGGCCGCGGAACGGCCCCGGCTCCCGGAACAGGCGGTCGGCGAGGTTGCCGGTGATCCCGGCGAGCAGGCACCCGATCGCCACCGCCCAACCGATGTGCCCCAGCCGGGGCAGGATCCCGACCAGTACCCCCACCAGGGCGGTGATCGCGATCCCGGTCAGCACCACGGTGAAGTCCTCACCCATGCTGAACGCCGCCCCCGGGTTACGGATCAGCTGCAGGTTGACCAGCCCACCCAGCAGCGGGATCGGCCGCGACGGGTCGAGGCCCTGCAGCGCGACGGTCTTGGTCAACAGGTCCAGGCCGAACCCCACCGCGGCGATCCCGAGACAGAGCGCCAGCAGCCGGGACCGGTTCGCCGGCAGGGCCGGCGCCTCGCTCACCGCGCGATCGCCGGCTATCGCCGTTCCTCCCGCTGCTTGCAGGTCACGCACATCGTCGCTCGCGGGAACACCTGGAGCCGGTCCTTGCCGATCGGCCGGCCGCAGGACTCGCAGGTGCCGTAGTTGCCGGCCTCGAAGTGCCGGTGGGCCAGTTGCGCCTGCTCAAGCATGTCCCGGGCGTTCTGGGCCAGCGACATTTCCTGGTCACGCTCGAAGTTGGAGGAACCGACGTCGGCCGGGTCGCGCCCCGCGCCGTCCACACCGTCCTCGAACAGGTCGGCCAGCCCCGCCTCGGCGACCTGGATCGCACGCTCCATCCGGGCGATGTCCGCCAGCAGCTCCTGGCGGATCTCCTCGACCTCCTCGTCGGTCCAGGGATCTTCGCCCTCCGCCACCGGGAACGCGACCGCCGTGGGCTTCGCCTTGCTCTCCCGGGTGTTCGACGACGTCATCGTGGGGCTCCTCCTGTCACGCCTGAGCAGGGAGAGTACCACCTGCCCGGCGCGCCGCCGGGCGAATCGCCGGACCGGCCGACCGGCCGCCGCGGAAGGCCGGTTCGGGGCCCGGACGCAACACTTCCCGCCGTCCGTGGATACGGAGGCGGGAAGGTCGTTGCGGGTCAGTTGCCCTCGCCGAGCAGGGCGTCCAGGCGCGGCGTGGCCGACTCGGCGGGCGGCTCGCTCAGGATCTCCGGGGTGTCGCCCGGTTCGATCGTGGCATCGGTCAGCGTCTTGAGCTGGGTCTGCAGGTGATTGACGAGGTTGGTGCGGAAGTTGCCCTCGAAGCTGCGCAGGTGGTCCACCTTGCCGCGCAGCACGTCCCGCTCCTGTTCCAGGGCCGTGAACAGCTCGGCCCGCCGGGCGTCGGCCTGCCCGTTGACGGCGGCGGCGCGGGACTGTGCCTCGTTGGTGACCTTCTCGGCGTTGACCCGGGCCTCGGACTCGATCCGGTCCGCGCGGGTCCGGGCGTCGGTGAGGGTCTCGTGCGCCTTCTTGTTGGCGTTGTCGATGACGCCCTCGGCCTCGCCGCGCGCCGACGCCACGACCCGCTGCGCCTCGATCTGGGACTCCCCGACCAGGCGCTCGGCCTGCTCGGTGGCCATCTGGAGGAGCCGGGTGACCGCGGGCGAAGCCTCGGCGGAGGAGGTGACGACGATGTTCTCGACCGTGCCGGTGGGGAAGGCCGGCTCCTGGGAGCGAGCCTGAGCGGCGGCCTGGGCTGCGGCAGCCTCGGCGGCAGCGCCCTCGGCGGCCCCCCGGAGGTTGACGACCTCACCCTGGAGCGCCTCCAGTTCGGCCTGCTTCGCGGCGAGTTCGGCCTGCACCTGCTCCAGGTCATGGGTGCGCCCGGCCAACTCCTCGTCGCGGGAGGCGAGTTCGCCCTTCACCCGGTCGAGTTCGACCTGCTGACCCTGCAGCCCCGCGCGCAACTCGTCGACGTCCGGGGAGTCCCCGGGGACGAAGATGCTGGACGGCTCGCTGGAGCTGAGCGCCTCGACCTGCTCCTTGAGAGTGGAGTTCTCCTCGGTCAGTTGGGACAGGGTGGCCTCGACCTTGTCGACGAAATTGTCGACGTCGACGGGTTCGTAGCCGTTCCGCCGGGCCAGATGGAACCGCGTCTGGCGGACCTGCTCGAGGGTCAGGGTCATTGCTCACCTCACGTGATCGAAAACGGTGCCCTGCCAACAGGGCCCCGAAAGGGCGCTCTCAGGCTAGTGGGTCGGGTTTGCCGAATCCAAGATCACACACACCGCGGCCCCGGGAGCGTAAACCAAAGGTACAGACATTCCCGCCGGCCGGTTCTCAGATCCAGCGCGACAGCAGCGCCACCCCGAGGTAGAGCACCGTGAACGCGAGATCGACCTGGAGGCCGCCGAACCGCACCGGCGGGAGGAACCGCTGGCACCACCGGATCGGCGGGTCGGTGAGGGTGAGCACGAATTCGGCCACCACCCGCAGCCACCCGGCGGGTTCCCAGTCACGGACGAACAGCGGCACCAGCCCGAGCACGGCCCGAACGGTGAGCAGGGCGAGGAAGGCGAGCAGGACCCCGTGGAGCAGGACGCCGACCAGGGCCATCGGCCCACCTTTCAGGACTGGTTGAAGAACCCCCCTGCGAGGCGCTCCTTGTCCTCCGCCGCCACGGTGACGTTGTGCGGTGAGAGCAGGAACACCTTGCTGGTGATGCGTTCAATGCTGCCACGCAGGCCAAAGATGAGTCCGGCGGAGAAGTCGACCAGCCGCTTGGCGTCGGACTCCTCCATGTCGCTGAGGTTCATGATCACCGGGATGCCGTCGCGGAAGTTCTCCCCGATCGTGCGGGCTTCGTTGTAGGTGCGGGGATGCACGGTGATGATCTTGTTGATGTCGGCCACCCGGGATTGCTCCTTGGCCGGACGCCGGGTCTCCAGTTCGGTGACGGTCGCCGCGGGCGGGCGCACGTCGTCGGCCCGACGATCCAGCACCTGCTCGGTGACGTCCTCGGTCTCCGGCTCGATCTCCGCATAGTCGTTGTCGGACACCAGGCCCAGCCACACGGCCGCCTTCTTCAACCGATCAGCCATCTTCGCCCCTTTGTCTCGCCAGTCCCCAATGATGCTAGCCGCGCGGGCGGCCCAGCCCGGTTAGCCACGCCTGCCGACGCCGAGGTGTCGGCCCCGCTTCGTCGAAGCGCTCCCCCGCCGCTGTCACCGACCCCGGACCAGGCTCACCGGGCGGGCGGCAGCCAGACCAGACCGGCCTGTCGTCCCGAGCGGTCCCCGTCCCGGCGGAACGAGTGCAGGGAGGCCGTCGTCCGGGTGCACGGGTCGAATCGCCGCACCGTGCAGCCCAGCCCGGCGAGCTGGACCGCGGCGGCCGCCCCCAGGTCGAGGGACGGGGTACCCCAACTGGTGGCGGCCCGGGCGCGGGGGTGGGTGCGGCAGAACTCCTCCAGGAGTGCCGCCGGCACCTCGTAGCAGCGGCCGCAGATGTGCGGGCCGATCCAGGCGGTGAGCTCGCGGGCCCCGAGACCGGCGAGCGCGGCCACCGCAGCGGGAAGAACCCCGGCGGCGAGCCCCACCCGCCCGGCGTGCGCGACCCCCACCACCCCCGTGTCCGGGTCGGCGAAGACGACCGGGAGACAGTCGGCGACCCGCACCGACAGCGCCACTCCCCGGACGGTGGTGACCAGCGCGTCGGCGGTTTCGCGGGCGAGCCGGTCCGGATCGGCGCCGTCTGCCACCACGACCACCCTGGTGCCGTGCACCTGGCGCACTCCCACCACAGGGACGCCGAGAGCGCCGGCCAGCACCTCCGCGGCCGCGGGGCCAGCCAGGTCGAGGCGACCGCCGTCGGGTGCGACGGCGTCGCAGAAAGCGACCCCGACGCCGTCGGCGTCGGGGTCGTTGCGGTAGCTGAACACCGGGTCCTCAGTCTCTGGGAGGACCGGGCTACTTGAGGAAGTCGGGCACGTCCAGATCGTCGTCGCCGGGGGCGGCCGCCGGTGGCGCGGCGGGCGCCGGAGCGGGCCTGGACGCCGGACGCTCCGGCTCGCTGCGCGGCGCGTCCACGTTCTGGGCGGCCTCGGTGACCACCGGCACGGCGGGCCCGGCCGGCCGCGGCGGAACCACGTCGGGACGACGTGACTCCGGGCGTGCGGAAGCCTTGCGCGGCGGCGTCCCGCCGTCGAAGCCGGCCGCGATCACCGTGACCCGCACCTCGTCGCCGAGCGCGTCGTCGATGACCGTGCCGAAGATGATGTTGGCGTCCTCGTGCGCGGCGGCCTCGATCAGGTTGGCGGCCGAGGACACCTCGAACAGGCCGAGGTCGGAACCGCCGGCGATCGAGAGCAGCACGCCGTGGGCACCGTCGATGCTGGCCTCCAGCAGCGGGGACGAGACCGCCATCTCGGCGGCCGCCCGGGCCCGGTCCTCACCGCGGGCCGAGCCGATCCCCATCAGGGCCGAGCCGGCGTTCGACATCACCGCCTTCACATCGGCGAAGTCGAGGTTGATCAGGCCCGGCGTCGTGATCAGGTCGGTGATCCCGGACACGCCCTGCATCAGCACCTGGTCGGCCTGGCGGAACGCGTCCAGGATCGCGACGTGGTGGTCGGTCATCTCCAGCAGCTTGTCGTTCGGGATCACGATCAGGGTGTCGACCTCTTCACGCAGCCCGGCGATGCCGTCCTCAGCCTGGCTGGCGCGACGCCGGCCCTCGAAGCTGAACGGGCGGGTGACCACGCCGATGGTGAGGGCACCGAGGGAGCGTGCGATCCGGGCCACGACGGGGGCCCCGCCGGTGCCGGTGCCGCCGCCCTCGCCGGCGGTCACGAAGACCATGTCGGCGCCCTTGAGCACCTCCTCGATCTCGTCGGCGTGGTCCTCCGCCGCCTGCCGGCCCTTCACCGGGTCGGCGCCCGCGCCGAGCCCCCGGGTCAGATCGCGACCGATGTCGAGCTTCACATCGGCGTCGCTCATCAACAGGGCCTGGGCGTCGGTGTTCACCGCAATGAACTCGACACCGCGCAGGCCCGCCTCGATCATCCGGTTCACGGCATTGACCCCGCCGCCACCGACCCCGACCACCTTGATGATCGCGAGATAGTTCTGGGACGCAGTTCCCACCACAGCCACCCTTACTCCAGCACTAGTACCTGCATCGCGTGCAGCATGGTTCGACGAAGCGGGCGAACCGGGGAAGGTGAACTGCTTCGGCGCTTGGCCAAGGCTAGGCATCGCGTTTTGTGGTTGTCCAAGTTTGGGGGGTGGCTCGGCGTGTCCCTCAACTGCGGGTTCAGGGTTGCCGCGGCCCTACCGGTGGGTCGGGAACCCGGGGGCGGACACGTTGAACTCGGTCCCCCCCAGCGGGAGCAGGTCGTCGAGCACCTGGCCCTTCAGTTCGGAGTCCTCCGCGCTGCCCCAGATCACCCGGCTTCCGTCCCGCAGGCGCAACTCGATGCCGTCCCGACTGGGCGCGGCGAGCCGCGAGACCCTGGCCGCCGCCTGCGGGCTGAGCGCGGAGAAGACCGTTCCCACGTCCACCAGAACCTGCTGGTCGGAGGGGTCGGCGTCCACCACGACGAGGCCGGACGGAGCCACCGCCACCGCCCGGAAGACCACCCCGGTCCCGTCGGCCAGCAGGTATCCCCCGCCGGCGGCGATCGCGAGCCGGGCCCGGCGTTCGGTGACGGCGATCTGGATCGTCGCCGGCCACCTGCGGGTCACGGTGACCTCCGCCACCGGCGGCAACCCGGCGACCCGCTCGGCGACCTGACCGGTGTCCATCCGGACGAGTGGGGTGCCGGGAACGACGGCCGCCGCGGCCAGGACGTCGGCCTTGCTGAGTTCCTCGACGCCGGAGACCGCCACGGTGCGGGTGGCGAAGACGGGCGAGAACCCGAACACCCAGCCCACCCCGACCAGCAGGGCGAGCACGAGGACGGCGACCGCCCAGCGGATGCCCTGGCGGCGTCTGCTGTCGCGCCGGCGTCCCTGGAGCCGGGTGGTGACGTCGCTGATCCCGCTCACGCAGGAGCCCCCAGCAGACCGGCCAACTGCGGACCGACCGTGGTCACGTCGCCGGCGCCGAGGGTGACGACCAGGTCGCCGGGGCGGACCAGGGCGGCAAGGGCCGGCGCGGCCTCGACCAGGGACTCCGCGTAGTGCACCCGGCCGGGTGCGACGGCGTCCGCCGCCTCGGCGACCAGGCGTCCGGTCACTCCCGGGATCGGGTCCTCCCGGGCCGGGTAGATGCCCAGCACCAGCACCACGTCGGCCAGCGCGAGGGCCTGCCCGAACTCGGCGGCGAAGTCGCGGGTGCGGGTGAACAGGTGGGGCTGGAAGCAGGCGACCAGCCGGCCCTCCCCGGCCAGGCCACGCGCGGCGGTGAGGGTGGCGGCGACCTCCGTGGGGTGATGGGCGTAGTCGTCGAAGATCCGGACGCCGGCGACCTCGGCCACCGGCTGGAACCGGCGTTGGGTTCCGGTGAAACCGGGCGCGGCCGCGCGCAGCGCTGCCCCGTCCAGGCCCAGGGCCCGACCCACCGCGTACGCGGCGGCGGCGTTGTGCAGGTTGTACCGGCCCGGCACGGTCAGGGCCAGCTCACCGGTGTCCGTGGCCGTGACCAGGGTCGCCCGGGCCTCCCCGGGCGGAAAGCGGGTCGCGGCCAGCCGGACGTCGGCGTCCACGGCCTCCCCGACGGTCACCACCCGCTTGCCGGCCGCCCGGATCGCGGGGGTGAGCGCCCGGGCTCCGGGGTCGTCGGCGTTGGTCACCACCGTCGCCACCCCGGGCGCGGTGGCGAACCGGACGAAGCCGGCCGCGTACGCCTCGGGGGTGCCCCAGTTGTCGAGGTGGTCGGCCTCCACGTTGGTGATCACCACGATCTCCGCCGGGTACTGCAGGAAGGAGCCGTCGCTCTCGTCGGCCTCCACCACGAACGCCTCGCCCGCACCGGCGTGCCAGGCGCGCCCGGTGGCCGCCAGGGGCGAGCCGACGACCCAGGACGGGTCGGCGCCCGCCCCGGCCAGCAGCACGCCGGTCATCGCCGAAGTGGTGGTCTTGCCGTGGGTGCCGGTGACAGCGATGCCGCGGCGCCCCCGCATCAGGGCAGCCAGGGCGCTGCTACGGTGCCAGATCCGCAGCCCCCGTCGCCGGGCCTCGACCAGTTCGGGGTTCTCGGGCCGGACCGCCGATGACACCACCACCGTGGCCGCGTCGCCCAGCTGACCGGCGTCGTGGCCGATGTGGGTGCGGATGCCGAGGGCGGCCAGGGCGGCCAGCGCGTCGGAGTCGGCCCGGTCGCTGCCGCTCACCGTGACGCCGAGGGAGGCGTACATCGCGGCCACGCCACTCATCCCCGCACCGCCGATCGCGATGAAGTGGACGGCGCCGAGTCCGGAGACCGGCACCAGGTCGACGGGTTCGATCAGCACGGGTTCATTCTCGCCAGCCGGCGGCGCCCAGCACCAGCCTCGCCAGGGCGGCGGAGGCGTCCGTGGGCGCCAGCCGCCGGCAGTCCGCGGACATCCGGGCGAGCCGGTCGGGGTCGTCCAGCAGGAGGGCGGCTTCGGCCACCACCCGGTCGGCGTCCAGTTCGGCGTCCGGGACCAGCACGCCGGCCCCGGCCTCGACCAGGAAGGAGGCGTTCAGGGCCTGTTCGCCGTTGCCGTGCGGGAGCGGCACGAACACCACCGGCAGTCCGGTCATCGCCGTCTCCATCACCGTCCCGGCGCCGGAACGGCCCAGCATCAGGTCGGCGGCGGCGTAGGCGTCGGCCATGTCGTCGACGTAGCCGACCGGCCGGTAGACCGCACCGGTGGCCGGATCGGTACCGGCGACGGTCTCCCCGGTGAGGTTGGCCGGGCCGAGCACGTGCAGGACCGAGATCCCCGCAGCGAGCAGCCGACCCGCCGCGCCGAGGGTGGCGAGGTTGAGGCTGCGGGCCCCCTGCGAGCCGCCGCTGACCAGCAGGACACGACCGTCCGCGGGCAGGTCGAACGCGGCCCGCGCCGCAGGGCGCCGGGCGGCCCGGTCGAGGGATGCGATCCCGGCTCGCACCGGCAGCCCGAGGTGCACGGCGTGCGGCAGCCGGGTGCCGGGGAAGGTGGTCGCCACGTGCGGGGTGAACCGGGCAGCCACCCGGTTGGCCAGCCCCGGCACGGCGTTGCCCTCGTGCAGCACCAGCGGCACCCCGGCCAGCCGGGCGGCCAGATAGACCGGCAGGGACACGTAGCCGCCGAACCCGACCACGACCTGGGCGTGGTGGCCCCGCAGGATCGCGCCCGCCTCACGGACGGCCCGCACCAGCCGCACCGGCACGGCGAGCAGCTCCGGGGTGAGGCGGCGCGGCAGCGGCACCGGCGGGATGAGCTCCAGCCGCAGCCCGGCCTCGGGGATCACCCGCGACTCCAGCCCCTTGGGAGTGCCGACGCAGGCGATGTCGACCGCGGTGAGACCCTCCAGGGCCCGTGCCGTGGCGATCAGGGGAGAGGTGTGACCGGCGGTGCCGCCGCCGGCGAGAACCACCCGGACGGCGCTCACCGGCGTCCCGACGCCGTGGTGACCAGGGATTGGCTGGAGGGGCGGCGCCGGTGGCGCAGGAACGCCCGTGACTCCGGCTCCTGGCGCGCACAGGCCAGCAGGACACCCAGCGCCATCAGGTTGGCCATCAGCGCGGAACCGCCGTAGGACAGCAGGGGCAACGGCACCCCGAACACCGGCATCATCCGCAGCACCACCAGGATGTTCACCAGCGCCTGGATCATGAACCAGCTGGTGATGCCGGCGGCGGCGTAGCGGCAGAACCGGATGTCGGAACGCATCGCGATCCGGAAACCGGCGTAGCCCATCACCAGGAAGAGCCCCAGGACCAGCAGGGTGCCGACCAGCCCCAGCTCCTCGCCGATGACGGCGAGCACATAGTCGGTGTGGGACTCGACCAGGGCTCCCCACTTCTGCCGGGACGCACCCAGGCCGAGCCCCCACCAGCCGCCGGACGCGAGCGCGAAGATCGCCTTGATCGGCTGGTGGTTGACCCCGAGCGGGTCAAGGTCCTGGTTGAAGAAGCCGAGGATGCGGGTGAGCCGGTAGGGAGTGGTGATCACCAGCACGCCCAGGATCGCCCCGACGCCGCCGACCAGGTAGCCGATCACCCGCCAGGAGGCGCCCACGTACCACAGCGCGGCCAGCACGAGCAGGCCCATGATGATTCCCGTACCCAGGTCGGACTGGAGCACCACCAGGCCGATCAGGATCAACGACACCGGCAGGAACGGGATCAGCAGGTGCCGCGGATCGCTCAGCCGCTTGTGCTTGCGGGCGAACAGGTCGGCGCTCCACAACACGATCGCCAGCTTGGCCAGCTCGGAGGGCTGCACGCCGAACCACGGGACGCCGAACCGGACCCAGTTGGTGTTGCCGTTGTTGGAGTACCCCAGCGGGGTGAAGGTCAGGATCTGCAGCACCAGGGCGGCCACCACCACCACCCAGGAGAGGACCCTCAGCTGCTGCGGGGATCGTCGGGAGAGGATGAACGCCGCGACGCCGCCGATCACCAGGAAGATCACCTGGCGCTTCACGAAGTAGAAGGAGTCGTCGTAGCGGACCAGGGCGTAGACACTGGAGGCCGAGAGCACCATCATCATGCCGAGGCTGAGCAGCAGGGCTGCGGGGACGAGCACCAGGTAGAAGCTGGCCTGGGGATGCGCCAGCCATTCGACCACGAGACTTCGCCGCCGTCCCGCCTCGGGTACGGCCGGCTCGGTTCCGCGGCGATCCACGGCGGGGGAAGTCAGGATCGCCACCTTGCGTTCGCCTCCTATCCGCTGAGCGTCGCGACCGCGGCGGCGAACGCGTCGCCCCGGGCCGCGTAGTCGGGGTACATGTCCCTGCTGGCGCAGCCGGGCGCGAGCAGCACCACGTCGCCGGGAACCGCCCGGGACGCCGCCCACTCCACAGCCTGCTGCATCGCTCCATGATGGCCGCTCTCCAGGACGTTCACCGGAACCTCGGGTGCGTGTCGGGCCAGAGCGTCGGCAATCACGTGGCGATCGATCCCCAGTACGACGGCTGCCCTCAGCCTGGGCGCGACCCGCGCCACGAGATCGTCGAACGTGGTGCCCTTGGCCTGGCCGCCGGCGATCCAGACCACGGACCCGAACGCCGACAGGGAGGCTTCGGCCGCGTGTGGGTTGGTGGCCTTGGAGTCGTCGACGTAGCGCACGCCGGCGACCTCCGCGACGGTCTGGATCCGGTGGTCACCGAGCCGGAGCCGCTTCAGCCCGTCGGCGACGGCGGCCACGGGCACCCCGAACGAGCGGGCCAGGGCCGCCGCGGCCAGCGCGTTCGCCACGTTGTGCGGGGCGTAGGGCACGACGTCGGACAGCTTCGCAATCTCGACGGCGGAGTCCCGGCGCTGCGGGAGGAAGGCCCGGTCCACCAGCAGGTCGTCGACCACGCCGAGCATGGACGGGCCGGGCACGCCGAGGGTGAAGCCGATCGCGCGGGCCCCCTCGACGACGTCGGCCTCGATCACCATCTGCTCGGTGGCCGGGTCGGCCACGTTGTACACGGCGGAGTGGGTGACCCGCTGGTAGATCCGCGCCTTGTCCGCGGCGTAGGCCGCCATCGGATCGGTCGCCCCGGCGGGCCAGCCGGCCGCGTCGGCGTACCACTCCAGGTGGTCGGGAGCGAGGTTGAGCACCGCGGCAGAGTGCAGCGACAGGCTGTTGGTCCAGTGCAGCTGGAAGCTGGACAGCTCCACTGCCAGCACGTCGTAGGCGACGTCGTCCAGCACGGCCTCGACGATCGGCCTGCCCACATTGCCGACGGCCGAGGTGGCCAGTCCGGCGGCGGTGAGCATCGAGGCGAGCATGCCCACCGTGGTGGTCTTGCCGTTCGTGCCGGTCACGGCCAGCCACGGCACCCGGCGGTCCGGCAGGCTCATCCGGTGGGCGAGCTCCACCTCGCCCCAGACGGGGATCCCGCGCAGCGCCGCCTGGGCGAGCAGGGGTGCCGACGGGCGCCAGCCGGGCGAGGTGACCACGAGGTCGACGTCCCCGGGCAGGCTCGCCGTGGCGCCGGGTCCCAGCCGCACCTGCGCGTCCAGCATCTCCAGGACGGTGGCCTTCTCGGCGTTGGCAGGGCTGTCGGAGTCGTCCAGGACCAGCACCCGGGCGCCAAGGTCGAGCAACCCGTCCGCGGCGGCGAACCCGGAGGCTCCCAGCCCGGCGACGACGACCCGGGCCTGGGGCCAGGGAGAGAGCCGGGTGGCGGCGGCTACCCAGTCCCTCACTGGCCCACGACCCACTCGGCATAGAAGACGCCGATCCCGGCGGCGGCGCCGAGGCCGCAGATGATCCAGAACCGGATGGTGATCGTCACCTCGGCCCAGCCGAGCAGCTCGAAGTGGTGCTGGAGCGGCGCCATCTTGAACAGCCGCTTGCCACCGGAAAGCTTGAACCACCCCACCTGGAGCACCACCGAGGCGGTGATGATCACGAACAGCGCGGCGATGATCGGCATCAGCAGTTCGGTGCGGGTGAGCACGCCCATCGCAGCCAGCGCGCCGCCGATCGCCAACGAGCCGGTGTCACCCATGAAGATCTTGGCCGGGCTGGCGTTCCACCACAGGAAGCCGAAGCAGGCCCCGGCCAGTGCCATCGAGACCACGGCCAGGTCATGGGGGTTGCGCACCTCGTAGCACAGCGGGCCGGCATCGGCCCAGGAGCAGGACTGGTTGTACTGCCACACGTTCACGAACGTGTAGGCGGTGAACACCATCGCGGCCGCGCCCGTGGCCAGGCCGTCGAGACCATCGGTCAGGTTGGCCGCGTTCGACCAGGCCGCCACCAGGAACACGATCCAGAGCACGGCCGCCCACACCGGGAGCCAGGCCCACGGCAGGTCTCGCTGGAACGAGATCCACTGGCTCGCGGGGGTGATGCCGCGGTCGTCGGGGAACTGGAAGGCGAGGATGCCGAAGGCCGCCGCCACCACCGTCTGCAGGCCGAACTTCGCCCAGCCGTGCAGGCCAAGGGAGCGGGCCTTGCTGATCTTGATCCAGTCGTCGGCCAGCCCGACCAGACCCAACCCGGTGACCAGGCAGAGGGCGAGCACGCCGCTGGCCGATGGCGCAGTCCAGGTGGCCAGGTGGGCCACCACGTAGGCGAGCAGCACGCTGAGGATGATCACGATGCCGCCCATGGTGGGCGTGCCGCGCTTGGTGTGGTGGCTGGTCGGTCCGTCGTCGCGGATGAACTGGCCGTAGCCCCGGGTCACCAGGAACCGGATCGCGTAGCGGGTGCCGAGCAGGGTACCGAGCATGCCGATGGCGCCGGCGAGCAGGACGCTCCTCATCCTCGACCGCCTTCCGGGTGGGCTGCGAGCCTTTCGGCCACTGACTCCAACGCTAGCCCCCGGGACGCCTTGACCAGCACGACGTCCGCGGGCCGCAGCCAGGCCGCGGCGATCGTCGTCGCGGCGTTCCGGTCGGCGACGAGCGAGGCGGGGCCGCCGAACCCGGCGGCCAGGTCCGCGGCGTGGTCCCCGATCGCGACCAGATGGTCGATGCCGAGCTGCGCGGCCAGCGCGCCGACGGCCCGATGTTCCTGCGCCGCACCGTCACCCAGCTCCAGCATGTCGCCGAGCACCGCCAGCAGCCGCCCGCCCGGTCGGCGCAGCGAACCGAGCGCCCGCAGCGCGGCAGCCATCGAGTCGGGGTTGGCGTTGTAGGCGTCGTTCACGACCAGGACGCCGTCCGCCCGTTCGGCGAGTTCCATCCGCCACCGGGAGCGGGGCTCGGCAGCGCTCAGGGCGGTCGCCACCCCGGCGACGGACAGGCCCTGACTGAGGGCGACCGTCGCCGCGGCCAGCGCGTTTCCCACCTGGTGGGCCCCGGACCCGCGCAGCCTGACCGTGGCAGACCCGGTGGCCTGCCCGGCAGCGTGGAGGGTGAACGCCGGTCGCTGCAGCGGGTCCGCCGTCACCCCGGACGCCCAGACCCGGAGTTCGCCCCAGCCGGGGTCGCCGGCCACGCTGAACGCGGCCGGCCGGGCGGTCGTCCGGGAGACCATCGCGGCCACCCGCGGATCGTCGGCGTTCAGGACCGCCCAGCCCGAGGCGGGCAGCGCCTCCACCAGCTCGCCCTTGGCGACCGCGATCGCGTCCACCGAACCGAACTCACCCAGGTGGGCGTGGCCGACGTTGAGCACCACCCCGACCTCCGGCCGGACGATGCCGCACAGCGCGGAGATGTGGCCGCGGCCACGGGCACCGAGCTCGCTGACCAGGAACCGGGTCCGGGGGGTGACCCGGGTCGCGGTCAGCGGCACCCCGATCTCGTTGTTGAACGAACCCACCGGGGCGACCGTCTCCCCCGCCGCGGCCAGCACCTGGGCGAGCAGGTCCTTGGTGCTGGTCTTGCCCGACGAGCCGGTGATGCCGACGGTGACCATGCCGGCGGCCGCGGCTTCGGCGGCCACCGCCCCACCGAGCGCAGCCATGCCGGCACCGGCGTCCGGTACGACCAGCTGCGGAACCGCCAGCGCCAGGTCCCGGGTGACCAGCACCGCCGCGGCACCGGCTGTCACCGCGCCCGCGGCGTAGTCGTGCCCGTCGGCGTGCTCGCCCGGCAGGGCCACGAACAGGCAGCCGGGCGTGGCCTGGCGGGAGTCGATCACGACGTCCGGGCCGACCGGGGCGTCGGGATCACCGACCAGCCGGGCGCCGACGATGCCGGCGAGTTCGCCCGCGTGGTGCTCGCGCATGCCGCTCAGCCCTCCAGCCCGGCCCAGGTCGCCTGCACCACGGCGACGTCGTCGAAGGCCACGGTCCGGTCGTCGAACTGCTGCCCGGTCTCGTGCCCCTTGCCCAGCACGGCCACCCAGTCGCCGGGCCGGGCCAGCCCCAGCGCGAGCCGGATCGCGTCGGCACGCGGGCCGCCGTCGACCACCTCGGCCCCGGTGCCCGCGGCCCGCGCGCCGGCGAGCACCGCGGCACGGATCGCCTCCGGCGCCTCGCTGCGCGGGTTGTCGTCGGTGACCACGACCACGTCGGCCGCCGTCGCGGCGGCGGCCCCCATCGGGCCCCGCTTGGCCTGGTCACGGTCACCCCCGCAGCCCAGGACCGCGATCCGGCGTCCGGGCGGCAGCGCGCCGAGGGCGGCGCTGACCGCCTCGGGGGTGTGGGCGAAGTCCACCACGACACCGGGGGCGTCCACGCCGAGTTCGACCCGCTGCATCCGTCCCGGCACGAACGCAGAGGCCAGGCCCGGTAGCGCGGTGTCGAGGTCGATCCCGGCGGCCTCGAGCATGGCGACCGCGGTGGCCGCGTTGCGAAGGTTGAAGTCCCCGAGCAGGCCGAGGGTGAAGCGGCGTTCGCCGCTGGGCGTGGCCAGCCGGACCAGGCTGGTGCCGTCGGCGGCCAGTTCGCCGCCCAGCGGCCGGTAGTCGGCGCCGGCACCGGTGGTGAGCAGCGGGACGGCCGCAGCGCGCAGCTCCGCGGCGAGGCGGCGTCCATACTCGTCGTCGGTGTTCACCACTGCGGCCCGGCAACGTCCGTCGCGGAACAGCGACGCCTTCGCCTCGAAGTAGGACTCCTGGTCGGCGTGGAAGTCGAGGTGATCACGGCCGAGGTTGGTGAAGGCGGCCACGTCGAAGACCAGCTGGTCCACCCGGTGCAGCGCCAGCGCGTGCGAGGACACCTCCATCACCACCGCGTCCGCGCCACCCTCGACGAGGTGGCCCAGCAGCGCCTGGAGGTCCGGCGACTCCGGCGTGGTCACGGTGGTGCGCGGCGCGGCCAGCTGGTGGCCGTCGAAGCTGAAGCCGATCGTGCCGATGGTACCCACCCGCTGCCCGGCAGTGGCCAGGGCCGCCGACACCAGGTGGGTGGTGCTGGTCTTGCCGACGGTGCCGGTCACACCGTAGAGGGCGAGCTGGTTCCCGGGGCGCCCGTACACCTCCGCGGCCACCCGCGCCATCTCGGCGCGCGGGTCGGCCACGACGGCCACGGGCGCAGTGATCCCGGCCAGCAGCCGGCCGCCCTCGGCGTCGGTGAGCACCGCCACCGCTCCGGCGGCCAGGGCCTGACCGGCGAACCGGGCACCGTGCGACGCCCTCCCGGCAAGGGCGACGTACAGGTCACCGGGGCGGACGGTGCGCGAGTCGAGGGTGACCCCGGTCACGGTGGCGTCCGGCGCGCCGGGCACCAGCGTCGACAGCCCCGCACCCGGGGTCCCGGACGGCCGGAGCGGTTCGGGCGAGGTCGTCATGGGCGGCTACTTTAACTTGTCCGGCGAAATCGGCAGCCGCGGCGCCTTGCCGACCGACTGCGGCACCCCGTAACGGGCCAGGGCGATCGCGGTCAGGTCCTGGACCACCGGACCGGCCACCGAACTGCCGGAGGAGCCGTCCCGCTTCGGGTTGTCGATCACGACGTAGACCAGGACCTGTGGATCCTCGACCGGCGCGACCGCGATGGCGGAGGTGACCAGGCCCCGGAAGCAGTTGCACGTGGTGTTGAACACCTTCGAGGTGCCGGTCTTGGCCCCGACCCGGTAGCCCGGGACGTCGAAGGTGCGGCTGGTGCTCTGCTGCGCCATCGTCTCCATCATGGACATCATGACCGCTGCGGTGTCGGAGGAGACCACCCGGTGGGGGGCATCGGAGGGGTAGTCCGCCACCGTGCCGTCGGGAAGGGTCGTCGAGCTGATCAGGGTGGGCGGGTTGTAGATACCGTCGTTGGCGAGGGCCGCCACGGCGGCCGCCTGCTGGATCAGCGTGACCGCGATGGCGCTGCCGCCGAACGCCGACCCGTCGCGGGCGTAGTCCTCCATGTCGGCCGGGGGCAGGATGCCCGCCGACTCGCCGGGCAGGCCGACCCCCGTCTTCTGGCCGAGGCCGAAGCTCAGGTAGTAGTCGCGCAGGGCCTGTTTCTCGGCCTTCCGGGCGAGGATGATCGTGCCGATGTTGGACGACTTCGCGAACACGCCGCGGGCGTACAGCCGGTCGGGAAGGCTTTCCGCGTCGGTGATGTACTGGTCGCCGGACCTGATCCGATCCGGCACCTCGACCACGTCGGACGGCTTCACCAGGCCGAGATCGATCAGGGCGGCCATGGTGAGCGCCTTCTGCACGCTCCCCGGCGTGAACGGGTCGGTGACCGCCCGGCTCGGCACGTTCTTCTGGTCCGCCTGGCCGGCGTGGTTGGGGTCGAAGCTCGGGTACTGGGACAGCGCGAGCACCTGGCCGGTCTGCGGGTTCATCACCACCGCCATACCGGAGCGGGCGTTGGTCACCCGAACCCGGTCGGCCACGATCTGGTCGACCTGCCACTGCAGGGGCAGGTCCAGGGTGAGCTGGTAGTCCTGGCCGTTCACCGGCTCGACCAACGCGTTCTCGCCGAGCGGGATCCGACCGTTGGGCGAGGTCTCGTAGGCCTCCTTGCCGTCCTTGCCGGCCAGGGTCGCGTTGAGGACGTATTCCAGCCCGCTGCCGCCCACCCCGCTGCCGTTGACCGCCCCCACCACGTTCGCCGCCACGGAGCCGTTGGGGTAGACCCGGGTCGGCTGGCTCTCGGCGCTGAGCCCGACCAGCTTCTGGGCACGCATGGCGGTCCGCAGCTCGCGGAACGTGGCCGCCGGCACCTGCTGCCCGACCACCTGGTAGGACTCGCCCCTGCCGGTGAAGGTGAGCTTCGGCAGGTAATCCGCCGCCGTGCCACCGAGGTACTGCACCAGCAGCGCGGCGATCTTGTCCGGGGACGACTGGACGGCCAGCTTGTCCGCCTCGGTGAGCTCCGCGTCGCCGCGCCCGTTGGTGCGGATCATCCTGGCGTCGGCGATCACCTTGACGGTCTGCTGGGTCTGCGCGAGCACCTCGCCGTTGCGGTCGGTGATCGTGCCGCGGAAGGCGGGCAGCACATGGCTGACCGTCATCTGGTCGGCCGCCTCCTCCGCCACGTTGTCGGCGTCGATCGCCTGCACCTGGACGGCGCGTCCGGCGGCCAGGGAGAACACGATCGCGACCCCGATCAGCAGGCCGCGCACCCGGCTGACCGGGCTGGCCAGCGGCAGCCTCGAGGGTCGGCGGCGGCGCTTCGGGCGGGGAGCGAAGAATCGGTCCAGCGGCCGGCTCATGGACGATCCTGCTCCCGCTGGGCCGCGCGCTCCGCGGCGGCTTTCTCGGCAGCGGCCTTCTCGGCGGCCTTCTTCTCGGCCGCCTGCTCGGCGGCCCGCTCCTCCGCCTTGGCCTTCCGCTCGGCCTCGGCCTGCTTCCTCGCCGCGGCCTTCGCCTTCAGCTTGGCCGCTCGTTCGGCCTCGGCCTTGTCAAGGGCTTCGAGTTGGGCCTGGGCCTGCTCCGGGGTCAGGTAGCGGACCGCCGGGATCTCCCCGCCCCGCACCGCGGAGGCCGTGCCGTGCACGACGCCGCCGGGAACCTGGAGCTGGGCTGCGTAGGGGTTGGGCCGCAGGCCGAGGTCCTGGGCGGTCACCGCGAGGTGCTGCACCGAGCGGGCCTCGCTCACCCTCGCCTCGAGCGCCGCCAGCTGGTCGGCCAGCACTTCGGCCTTCCCCTGCTTCTCCTGCACGGCGAAGGTCTGGTACTCCAGGACGGTGGTGAGCACCAGCAGGCCGACCATCCCGAGGGCCAGCAGCAGCGCGACGACCATCGCGAACGGGATCGCCGCCATCCTCCGGCCGGCGCCGGGCACCGGACGCAGTTGCGGCCGGGGCGACGCCTTGGCCGGGACCCATGGGGTGCGGTCGGGGCGGGGGGCGTGCAGGGCGGTCATCGGGGCACCTCCAGGTTGCGGGTGATGGCGCGTAGGCGGGCCGACGCGGCACGTGGGTTCGCCTCGACCTCGGCGGGGGTGGGACGCTCCGCGCCCCGGGTGAGCAGGGCGAACCGGGCCCGGTAGGCCTCGGGGACGGCCGGGACGCCGGAAGGGACGTGGTCCTGCGAGGCGTCGGCGAAGGCGCGTTTGACCAGCCGGTCCTCCCCGGAGTGGTAGGCCAGCACGGCCAGCCGCCCTCCGGGGGCGAGCGCCGCCAGCGCCTGCGGCAACACCTCCGCCAGCGCCTCGAGTTCGGCGTTGACGGCGATCCGCAGCGCCTGGAAGGTGCGCTTGGCCGGGTGGCCGCCGGTGTGCCGGGCCGCGGCCGGGATGGCGTCGGCGATCACCTCGACGAGGCGGGCCGAACTGGTGAAGGGCTCCTGCGACCGGGCCGCGACGATGCGGCTCGCGATCCGGCCGGCGAACCGTTCCTCGCCGAAGGTGCGCAGGATCCGGGACAGGTCGGTGGCCGGCCAGGTGTTCACGATGATCGCCGCGGTCAGTGGGGAGTCGGAGTCCATCCGCATGTCCAGGGGTGCGTCGACCGCGTAGGCGAAACCGCGCTCCCGCCGGTCGATCTGCAGCGAGGACAGGCCCAGGTCGAGGCAGATCGCCTGGACCTGGCGCAGCCCGGCGCGGGCGAGCACGTCGGGGAGTTCGGAGTACACGGCCCGGAACAGGCGAACCCGGTCGCCGAAACGGGCCAGCCGCTGGCCCGCCAGCGCGAGCGCCGCAGGGTCCCGGTCGATGCCGATCAGGACCGCGTTCGGGCAGGCGTCCAGGATCAGGGACGCGTGGCCGCCCAGGCCAAGCGTGCCGTCGACGTAGCAGGACCCGGCCTCCGCCAGGGAGGGTGCCAGCAGGTCGACGATGCGGTCGGCCAGCACCGGCACGTGGACGGCAGCCGCGCCGAACCCTGCAGTATCCATTCCCGACCCTCGCCCCGCCGTCAAACCCCGTTCGCCCCGTGCGTCGGGGTCCCGATCCGGGTTGCTCGGTCCCTGGCACCGGGGAAGGTGCGCCAGGGGCCGGCGACTCGGACCGGGGCCGCGCCGCGCGGGGCGGCTTCGGCTGTGGCTCAGACCACGGCCGGTGCTCCCTCGTCCAAGGCCGCGAAGGCCTCCTCCTGCGCTGCCGAGTACTCCGCCCAGGCCGCCGCGTCCCACACCTCGAGGCGGTTGAACGCCCCGATCACGACGATCTCCTTGGTCAGGCCCGCGTAGGCCCGCAACGGTCCGGGGACGGTGACCCGGCCCTGGCTGTCCGGCAGTTCGTCCGAGGCGCCCGAGGCCACCATGCGCTGGTAGTCCCGCACCCCGCGGACCGTGGAGGGGCCACTCGCGCTGTTCGCGACCTCGGCCAGGAAGGCCTCGGTCGGCCAGATCGCCAGGCAGCGGTCCTGCGCGCGGGTGATGACGAAGCCGGCGGCCAGCTGCTCGCGGAACTTCGCGGGCAGGAAGAACCGGCCTTTCTCGTCGAGCTTGGGGGTGTGGGTGCCCAGAAACACGGGTACCTCCCCTTCCGCCGTCCTCCACTTGGCTCCACCGTACTCCACTTTGCTCCACCACGCACCCACTCGACGGCTTTCTCCGGCGGCCCGCGGCAGGCGATCCCTGTCCCCTGTTTCAGCGGGCCACATATGGTTGGGCGACGAGGAGGGAACCAGCGTGGACGCTGAACGGGAGCGGGAGATCGCCGACGTGGTGACCCTGGCAGGGACCGTCAGGGACGCCGTCAGCCTGGTCATCCAGGGCAAGCCGGAACCGGTGGACCTGGCGATCACCGCGCTGCTGGCCGAGGGCCACCTGCTGATCGAGGACGTTCCCGGCGTCGGCAAGACCATGCTCGCCAAGACCCTGGCCCGATCCATCGACTGCACCGTCCGGCGGGTGCAATTCACCCCCGACCTGCTGCCCAGCGACATCACCGGGGTGTCGGTCTACAACCAGGCCAGCGGCGGCTTCGAGTTCAAGCAGGGCGGGGTTTTCGCGAACCTGGTCATCGGCGACGAGATCAACCGGGCCTCCCCCAAGACCCAGTCGGCGCTGCTGGAGGCGATGGAGGAGCGTCGGGTGAGCGTCGACGGCACGTCCTACCCGCTCCCTCGTCCGTTCCTGGTGCTCGCCACCCAGAACCCGATCGAGATGGAGGGCACCTACCCGCTGCCGGAGGCGCAACGGGACCGGTTCCTGCTCCGGATCTCGATGGGCTATCCCGACGCCGGGGCCGAGGTCGAGATGCTCGACCGGCACGGGGCGGCCGACCCGCTCGAGTCGCTTCGTCCGGTGACGGACTCGGCCGCGGTGATGCGTGTCGTCGGGCACGTCCGCCGGGTGTACGTGCACCCGGCGGTGAAGGACTACCTTGTCGCGATCCTGAACCAGACCCGGACCCTGCCGCAGGCCCGGCTGGGGGCGTCCCCGCGGGCCGGGCTGCAGTTGTTGCGCGCGGCGAAGGCGCGGGCCGCCATGGCCGGGCGCGGCTACGTGATCCCCGACGACATCGCCGACCTCGCCGTACCGGCGCTGGCCCACCGGGTGCTGCTGAACACCCAGTCCCAACTCGCCGGCCAGACCGCCGCCGACCTGGTCGGTTCCGCCCTGCGCTCCGTCCCCGTCCCCACCGCGCGCCACTGAGATGAACCTGACCGCCCGCGGCTGGACCCTGCTGGGCGGCGGGGCGGCCTGGTGCGCCATCGCCCTGGTCGTCGGCCAGCGGGACCTGTGGTGGCCAGGGCTCTTCCTGGCCGCGCTGCCCCTGGCGAGCTGGCTGCTGCTGCTCCCCGGCACGGGTCGGCTCCGGGTGGAACGCCGGGTCAGCGCCGCCCGGATCGCGGCGGGGGACGTCACCCGGGTGAGCCTGCTGCTCAACCCGGGCGGGCTCAGCCTCGGCGCCGTCTCCCGGGTCCGGGACCTGCTGCCGTCCGGCCTGGGCGAGCCACGCTGGTACGGGTTCGCCCCGGGGCTGGCGAACCGGGCGCAACTGATCTCCTACGACCTGCGGCCGGCCTGGCGTGGTCGCTACCACCTCGGCCCGGTGGAACACGCCATGGCCGACGGCCTGGGCCTGGCCCGCAGCGTGCGGCTGCTGCCCGGCCGGACCGACCTGCTGGTCACCCCGAAGGTCGAACCCCTGGCCAACCTGCGGGCCGCGTCCGGGGTCGGGCTGGCCAACGACACCACCCTGCTGCGCACCGGGGTGAGCAGCGCCGACGACGTGCTGATCCGCGAGTACCGGCGGGGCGATGACGTGCGCCGCATCCACTGGCGGTCCACCGCCAGGACCGGGCAACTGATGGTGCGCCGCGAGGAGCGCGCCTGGGACCCGAGTGCGACCGTCCTGGTCGACAACCGGGCCCGCGGCTACTCCACCCGGGTCCACGACGAGCGGTTCGAGTGGGCGGTCTCCGCCGCGGCCTCGATCGCCCTCCACCTCCTGGCCGACGGCTTCGACCTCAGCCTCGTGACCGCCGACGGCGTCGCCCTCTCGCCGCACCGGGCGGGGACCGGCCGGGAGGCGGTGGTGCTCGACCGCCTGGCCGAGCTGTCCCTTGACCGCGCCCAGACCCTGCGGGGCGCCCTCGCCGCCAGCAACCGCGGCGCCGAGGGCCAGGTGCTGGTGGCGGTCCTGGCCCGGGTCGACCCGGCCGATGTCGCCGTGCTGACCGAGGCAGCCCGCGGCGGGCGGGCCTGCTGGGCGCTGCTGCTGGCCAGTTCGGCACAACTGGACGCCAGCCAGGTCGCCGCGGTCCGCGCCGCCGGCTGGCGGTGTGCGGTGGCCGGACCGGGGACGTCGGTGGCGACGGTCTGGCAGGACCTCGGCCGGGGCGACTCCCGATGACCGGCGCCGACCGGCTGAGCCTCGCCTCAGCGGTGGCGGCGCTGGCCGCCGGGAGCACCCTGACCCCCCTCAGCGAGGACCGTAGCTACCTGCTCCTGGCGCTCGCCCTGATCGCGGGCAGCGTGTTGACCGGTGCGCTGCTGCGGCGCGGGCGCGCGGGCGAGGTGGTCGTCCGCCTCGCCCAGTTGGCACCGGTGGCCGGCGTGCCCTGGCTGGTACCCGCGGCGGGCGACCCGTTCACCCTTTCCGCCGAGACCTTCCGGTTCGTCCAGCAGGCGTTCGCACCGATGCCCTTCCAGGCGGGCTTCGCCCTGTTCAGCGCCCTGTTGCTGTGGGCGGTGTACCTGCTCGTCGAGACCCTCGCGATCGGCCTGGCCTCGCCGGCCTGGACGTTCCCCGTACTGGCCCTGCCCTACCTGGTGCCGTCGCTGGCCGTCTACACCGAGACCAGCCCGCTGCTGTTCGGTTCCGTCGCGGCCGGCTACGCGCTGATCCTGGCCACCGCCACAGCCACCGCGGCAGCACTGCCGGGCGTGGACGGCCGTGGGGACACGACCGCGGCGACCTGGCGGCGTGCGGTGGCGATGGCCGCTGCCCTGGCCACCGCCCTCGCCCTCGCCGCCACGGTCGTGCTGGCGCTGCCGATCCCCGAACGCACCCGGACCGGGAGTGAGGCCACCGGTTCCGGGGCCGTGCAACTGGGCGACCCGAGCCTCGACCTGATCCGGAGCGTGAATTCCAACAGCAGCCGGGTGCTGCTCACCTATCGCACCTCCGACGGCGACGGGCATTACCTGCGTCTCACCGCCCTGCCGGTGTTCGACGACAGGGGTTTCCACCTCACCGCCACCGACCTGGTTCCGCTGCCCCTCGGCGGGAGTGCGCCGGAGGTCAGCGCGGCCGCGACCGTGGAGACCACCGTCGAGGTGGGCGGGCTGGGCAGCGAGTACCTGCCGCTGCCCTGGTTCCCGCTGGCCGCGGACGTCGATGCCACCCGGTGGCGCTACGACCCGAAGACCCTGGCCGTGGTCGCCATCGGCGCCGGCCGCGGGGCGGCGACCCGGGACCTCGCCTACACGGTGACGAGCACCCGCCTCGCCGCCGCCGAGGAGTTGCTGCCGGGCCTCGCCACAGCCGGCGACCCGGGCGACGGCGGGGTGACCCTGCAGGTGCCCGACGGGGTGTCCGCCCGGGTGCGGGCACTGGCCAGGGAGGTGAGCGCCGGCCGGTCCACCGCCGGAGCGAAGGCGCTGGCGCTGGCGGCCTTCCTCCGGTCGGAGGAGTTCAGCTACAGCACCGCCGCCGCCGCGGGCACCACCCTGGGCACCCTCGATGATTTCCTGCTCGGCTCTCGGACCGGCTACTGCGAGCAGTTCGCCGGCTCCCTGGCCGTGATGGCCCGGGTCATCGGGATCCCCTCCCGGGTCGTGGTCGGCTTCCTGCCCGGACGCAAGGTCGGCGGGCAGTGGCAGGTGACCGCCCGGAACATGCACGCCTGGACCGAGCTCTACCTCGGCGACCGGATGGGCTGGGTCGCGCTTGACCCCACCCCGTCCGGAGCGGTGGACGGGCCAGGGCGGACGAACTCGCCGACGCCGAGCCCCTCCCGGGTGAGTGAACCGCCACCGGTACAGCCCTCCGCCACCAGCCCCACCCCGCCGCCGCCATCGGCCGGCGGCGCCGCGGGCGGGGACGCCCTCCCGTGGCTGGCCTCGGCGGCCGGCCTGTTCGGCGTGGTCGCACTGGGACCCCGAATGGTGCGAGCCGGCCTGCGGAGGTTCCGGCTGGCGGGCTCAGCCGATCCGCGGCGGGCGAGCGAACGGGCGTGGGCCGAGGTGCGCGCCACGACCATCGACCATGGTCGCGACTGGCCCGCCGGAACCAGCCGACAGGTGGCCACCGGGCTGGGTCCCGACCTGCCCCCCTCGGGGCGGGAGGCCCTGGCGGCGCTCGCGACGACGGTGGAGCGGACCCGCTACGACCTGGAGCCGGCGCCGGCCGACGAGGTCGCCGCGCAGGCCCGGCAGGTCACCGCCGCGATGGTGGCGCAGTGGCAGCGGCCGGGGACCCGGGTGTGGTGGCCACGCTCACTGTGGCGGGTGGGCTGAACCGGAACGGTCCGGTACCCGGGCGCGCCGGGGAACCGACCGCTCAGCGGGTGTCGTCCGGGCGACCCCAACGGTCCTCCCGGTGGCCCGTGGCCTCGGTGTGGCCGGCCTTTCCGCTGGTGCCGCTCTCCGCACCGGAGAGCGCGGCCTGCTGCCACGCCGTCACTCCCAGCACTGCCGAGGCGACCATCACCACGAAGCCGAAGACGCTCAGGGCGGGGTGGACCTGCATCCCCCCGATCAGGCAGCCCATCCCGACCAGGAGACCCAGACCGGCGAGTACGGCCCGGCGCCGCTGCGAACTGGTCGACGTGCCACGCAGGGCACTGGCCAGCTTGGGATCCTCGGCCGCCAGGGCGGCCTCCATCTGATCGAGGAGCCGCTGCTCCTCATCCGAGAGCGCCATGGTCACCTCCCCGAATTCCACTGGTCCGTTGCGGACACGAGTAAGTCTAGGCGGGCGTCGGGGTTTACGAAACCGGAGCGGTCCGGGATCGCCGGTCAGGGGCGCTTTCGGCCGGCCAGCACGGCCCGTTGAGCCGCCTTCGGACCGAATCGCTCGATCACGGCGTCCGCGGCGCGTTCGGCGTCACGCCAACCCCGGTCGGGGGCGTCCAGGGCAGGCTGCAGGGCCACCCTCCGCCGGTCCGCGAGCCCGCTCACCCGGATTCCGACCCGGCGGACCCGGCGCCGCGCGGTTCGCAGTAGTGCGTACAGCCGCAGCACGACCGGGTACAGCTCGTCGGCCAGGTCGGTCGGCGCGGCCAGGGTGAATCCCCGTGAGGTGGTGGTGAAGTCGGCGAAGCGGACGGTCAGGGTCACCGTCCGGCCCAGCACCGCCGCGGCCCGCAGCCGGGCGCTGACCTTCACCACCACCCGCAGCAATTCGGCGTGCACCGCCGCATCATCGACCAGGTCCCGCCCGAAGGTCTCCTGGCAGCCGACGCCGCGCTCCCCCGCCCTGGCCACCACCCGCCGGTGGTCGCTTCCGCGGGCGAGGTCGGCCAGCAGCACCCCGGCGCGCAGCCCGAACTCGCGTTGCAGCATGCCGGGCGGCAACGCGGCCAGGTCGGCGACGGTCACCACCCCGAGCGGCCGTAACCGTGACGCGGTGCTCGCCCCGACTCCGATCAGGTTCCCGACCGGCTGGGGGTGCAGGAACGCGGTCACCTCGTCCGGAGCCACCTCGAGCAGTCCGTCCGGCTTGGCGGAGTTCGAGGCCATCTTGGCAATCAGCTTGTTCGGCCCGATCCCCACCGAGCAGGCGACCCCCAGCTCGTCATGGATCACCGCCCGCAGCCGTTCGCCCAGCCGCACGGCCGTCCCGACCGAACGCTCGGTTCCGGTCAGGTCGAGGTAGGCCTCGTCGATCGAGGCGCTCTCCACCCGGGCGGCGAAGGTCTCCAGGATCGCCACGACCGCGGCGGACACCTCGGTGTAGGCGTCGAAGTCCGGTGGGGCGCACACCGCGTCGGGGCAGAGCCGTCGAGCCTGCGCCGACGACATGCCGCCGCGGACACCGAAGGCCCTGGCCGGGTAGTTCGCCGACAGCACCACCCCACGGCTCGCCCCGCCGACCCACATCGGGACGTCTCGCCACTCGGGGTGCCGGCGCAACTCGACCGAGGCGTAGAAGGCGTCCATGTCCACGCACATCACCACCCGGGCCGGGTCCGGCGACGGGTTCACCCCGCCTCCTTCGTGCTCCGGCCGGGCCGGACGAACCGGCGGGCCACCGCGTCGTGGAAGGCCTGCGCGTCCCGGACCAGGTCGTCTGCCTCCCTGAGGCTGACCAGCGCGGTGGCTCCCGCCGCCACCGCCTGGCGCTTGCCCTGGGTGGCTGCGAAGTAGCCGGCCCACTCGCTCAGCTCCGGGGCCACCTCCCCGATCAGCTGCCAGACGTTGCGCAGCGGCGTTCCCGGGCTGGCGTGGGTGCGGGCGGCCAGCACCGCGGCCGCCACCCGCAGCGCGGCGAGGTGTGCGAGCAGGTAACGCTCGGCGGGGTTCGGGGCGAGTTCCGCCCCGGCCAACGTCACCCTCGCCCGATCCAGCCCGTCCACGCCCATCCCGCCGGCCTCCTTCCACCCCATGACGTCCTCAGCCCCGGCGCGGACACTCCTGCCGGCCACCGCAGTGGGGGTCGAGTCCACGCGACGGCGGCAGGGGCTCCGGCGCCGGGGCCGGGGCCGGGCGACAACCGCCGCCCGGCTGCGAGCTTCCCCTGCTCGCATTATCGAACCTTCATTCGAATACCGCCAGCATAGACCTCCCCGCCGGTTGCCCGTCAAGACCCTCCGGAAGCCGCCCCGGTTACGATTCCGGCATGGACGTCGTCGGGATGACCTTCGCCTGCGGGTGGGCGAGCGGGCTGAATGCCTACGCCACGGTGTTCCTGCTCGGCCTGATCGGGCGCCTCGGCGGCGTCGAGGGCGTCCCGGAGGGCTTTCAGCGCACCGACGTGCTCGCGCTGATGGGCGTCCTCGCCCTGGCCGAGTTCTTCGCCGACAAGGTCCCCTATCTGGACTCGGCCTGGGATGCGATCTCCACCTTCATCCGCCCGGCCGTGGGAGCCATGATCGGGGCCCTGCTGGCGGGTGCCGGCGGGGATCTGGTCTCGATGGTGATGGGCGCGCTCGGCGGGGTCACCGCCCTGGTCAGCCACCTGGCGAAAGCGGGCCTGCGGCTGGCGATCAACACCTCCCCGGAACCGCTCAGCAACGTCGGCGCCTCCCTCGCCGGCGATGCCGCGCTGGTCGGGGTCCTCTCCCTGGCGATCGCCCACCCGGTGCCGGCCGCGATCATCGCGGCCGTGCTGCTCGTCGCCACGGTCGTTCTCGCCCTGCTGCTGCTGGCCCGGATCCGCACCGGCCTCGCGGCGTTCCGCGGCTGGCTGGCCCCACGTTGATCGCGATCGTCGGCGCCGGCCTCCCCGGGCTCGCAGCTGCCGCCCGGCTGGCCCGGGCGGGTGATCGGGTCGTGGTGTTCGAGCGCACCGCCGAGCCCGGCGCGGGGTTGACCGCGGCCACGGAACCGGGCGGCAGCGTCCTCACCCTGCCATCGGCCTGGCGGGACCTGTTCCGGAAGTCCGGCCGCACCCTGGAGGCCGAACTGGCCCGGCTCGGGCTGGCGCTGGTCCCCGCGCCCCCGCGGCGCCACCTGCTGGCCGACGGCACCGACCTGCTGCTGCCCACCGACCGTGGCGAACAGTGGGCCGTGCTCAGCGAGTGCTACGGGGCCGGCACTGCGGCCCGGTGGCGCGACCTGCTCGACCGGCTCGACGACACCTGGCAGGTGCTCCGCCGGCTCGGACTGGAGGTGGAGTTCGGGGGTCGGCTGTCCGCGGCAGACCGGACCGCGCTGCACCCGCGGGAGAGCCTCACCCGACTCGCCGGCCAGGTCCCGGAGTTGGCCGAGGTCGTGCTCGACGTGGCCGCCCGGCTGGGCCAGGACCCCCGCCGGCTACCCGGCTGGCATGCCGCCCGACTCGCGGTGGAGCGCAGCTTCGGCCGCTGGCAGGTGACCGACGCCGGCGGCGGGGTCCAGCCCGCGTCGGTGCTGGTGCGGTTGCTCGTCGACCGGTTGTCGACGCTCGGGGTGGAGGTGCTGCCCGGCACCACCGTGACCTCCATCAGGTCCGGGGACGGCGGCCAGCGACTGCAGACCACGACCGGCCCCTTCCTCGCCGACCTGGTGGTCAGCACCCTCTCCCCGGGCAACCATGCCGACCTCACCAGCGAGCGGGTGGACATCCGCACCGCCCAGCGGCTGCAGGAGGCGCCCGGCGGTGGGCCTCGCTGGAGTTCCTGGCGGACGCTGCTCGACCTGCCCGGCCTGGAGCCGGCCCGGCCCGGGGTGCTGGTGGCGTCGGCCTGGTCGCCGGGCGGGCCCGACTCCTGGGCGCAGCTGCTCACCGGGGCCCTGGCCGCCTACCGGGCACACGCCGCCCTCACCGGGCAGGACCTGCGCCCGACCAACAAGACCTACCGCCCGCCCCGGCTGATCCGTGGCCGGGTCGACCCGGCGATCCCCGGGCGGGGCCCCGCAGCCGCCGACCCGGAGTGACCGCCCGGTTCAGGGCCGGGCGCGGCCGGAGCCTGCTCCCGCCGGCGGCGGGTGCCGGCCGTCGCCCTTGACCCGCCCGGACCTCACCGCCGCCGGGGTCCGGCCCCTGTGCCGGGGGCCCGGCTCCTGCCGCGACGACGGCTGCCGCCGCTTGGGCTCGAAGTGCCCTGCGGACCCGGGCAGGGGCTGCGGCGGTGGCGCCCAGGGGCCCCGCACCTCGTCGATCAGCTCACTGCCCGGTTCCACCACCTCCCGCCGCGGGTTGTGGATGCCGGCCGCGGCGAGCAGCGCCTTCACCTTGCGGTTCTGGTCGCGCTGGCACAGGGTCACCACCCGGCCGGTTGCACCGGCGCGGGCGGTCCGCCCGGAACGGTGCAGGAACGACTTGGCCTCCGCCGGCGGGTCGGCGTGCACGACCAGCGCCACGTCGTCGACGTGGATGCCTCTCGCGGCGACGTCGGTGGCCACCAGGACGCGGGCCCGACCCTCGGCGAACGCGGCCAGGTTGCGCTGCCGGGCGGCCTGGCTGAGGTCGCCGTGCAACTCGACCGCCGGGACGCCGGCACGCCCCAGCTCGGCGGCCAGGCGTCCGGCACCGTGCTTGGTCCTGGCGAAGACCAGGCTGCGCCCGGCACCGGCCACCAGTTCGGCCAGTACCCGGGTCCGGTTCTCCCTGGTGACCAGGAACACCAGGTGCTCGGCCGGCTCCCCTGCGTCGGCACCGACGGAATGGGTCACCGGGTCGTGCAGGTAGCCGCGGACCAGGGCGTCCACATCGGCGTCCAGGGTGGCGGAGAACAGCAGCCGCTGGCCGGGCGGGGTCAGGTCGAGCAGCCGCCGCACCGGCGGCAGGAAGCCCATGTCGGCCATCAGGTCGGCCTCGTCGAGCACGGTCACCTGCACCCCGGACAGGTCACACGCCCCCTGGGCGACCAGGTCCTCCAGCCGCCCGGGCGTGGCGATCACCACGTCGGTGCCGGCCCCCAGCCGCTTCAGCTGGCCGGTGTACCCGACCCCGCCGTAGACGGTCATGGTGCGCAACCCGGCCGCCTTCGCCAGGAAGGCGACCGTGCGTTCGACCTGGATGGCCAGCTCCCGGGTGGGCACCAGTACCAGCCCGGACGGGCGTCCCCGACGCCGGGGACGCCCGGACGCGGCGATCCGGGTGACCAGCGGCAGCGCGAACGCGACCGTCTTGCCCGATCCGGTGGGGCCGCGGCCCAGGACGTCCCGGCCGGCCAGTGAGTCCGGCAGGGTCGCGGCCTGGATTCCGAACGGGGTGGTGATCTGGTGCCGGGTCAGCGCCGCCACGAGTTCAGCGGACACCCCGAAGTCGGTGAAGCCGCCCACCGGGTCAGCCCTGTCGCGATCCCGGGCTGTGCTCGCGCCCGCGGCGGTCCTCCCAGCGGCGCAGCTCGATCAGTTTCCCGGAGATCCGGGTGTCGGCCAGCGCCCGCCAGGCAGCGGCCGGCAACTCGGCGGGCAACTCCACCAGCGAGTGGTCGATCCGGATGTCGATGTGCCCGAAGTCGTCGCGGCCCAGGCCCCCCTCGTTGGCCAGGGCGCCGACGATCTGCCGCGGCTGGACCCGGTGCCGGCGGCCCACCGCGATCCGATAGGTGGCCAGCTCGACCTGGCCGCGGGAGCGCGGCCCGCGCCCCGCGGCGCCGCGTTCGGGGCGTTCCCGGCCCGCCGGCGGCTCCGCCTCCTCCTGCAACAGCAGCGGCACGTCGCCCTGCATCACGATCGCCAGCGCCGCCGCCACGTCGACTTCGGGGACGTCGTGCTCGCGCACGTAGTGGGTGACGATGTCGCGGAAGGTGTCGACCCCTTCGGAGGCGAGCGCAGCGGTGATGGCGTCGTCGAACTTGCTCAGCCGGGTGCTGTTCACGTCGTCGATCGTCGGCAGCGGCATCTGGGTGAGTTCCTGCCGGGTGGCCTTCTCGATCGAGCGCAGCAGGTGGGACTCCTTCGGGGTGACGAACGAGATCGCGTCTCCGGCACGACCGGCGCGTCCGGTCCGACCGACCCGGTGCACGTAGGACTCGGTGTCGGTGGGGATGTCGAAGTTCACCACGTGGGTGATCCGGTCGACGTCCAGGCCCCGCGCGGCCACGTCGGTCGCCACCAGGATGTCCAGCTTGCCGGCCTTCAGTTGGGCGATGATCCGCTCCCGCTGGGCCTGGGCCACGTCGCCGTTGAGCGCGGTGGCCGCGAAGCCGCGGGCGCGGAGCCGCTCCGCCAGCTGCTCGGTCTCCTGCTTGGTGCGGGCGAAGATGATCATCGCCTCGAAGTTCTCCACCTCGAGGATGCGGGTCAGCGCGTCCAGCTTCCGGGCCGGGGCGACCCGCAGGTAACGCTGGGTGGTGCTGGCCACGGTGGTGGTCCGCCCCTTGATGTCGATCTCGACCGGATCGTTCAGGTAGCGCTTGGCGATCCTGCGGATCGGCGCCGGCATGGTGGCCGAGAACAGGGCCACCTGCTTGTCGGCCGGGGTGTCGGCGAGGATCTTCTCCACGTCCTCGGCGAACCCCATCTTCAGCATCTCGTCCGCCTCGTCCAGCACCAGGAAGCGCAGCTGGGTGAGGTCGAGCGTGCCCTTCTCCAGGTGGTCGATGACCCGTCCGGGCGTGCCCACCACGACGTGGACGCCACGCCGCAGTGCGCTGAGCTGTACGCCGTAACCCTGGCCGCCGTAGACCGGCAGGACGTGGACCCCGGGCAGGTGCGCGCTGTACCGGGCGAACGCCTCGCAGACCTGCAGGGCCAGCTCCCGGGTCGGGCACAGCACCAGGGCCTCCGGCGCCTTCTGGCTGTGGGAGAGCCGGTTCAGCACCGGCAGTGCGAAGGCGGCGGTCTTGCCGGTCCCGGTCTGGGCCCTTCCGACCACGTCCCGCCCCGCCAGCAGCGGCGGGATCGTCGCCGCCTGGATCGCGGTCGGGGTCTCGTAGCCGAGCTCCCGAACCGTCTTGAGGACCCGGGGGTCGAGGCCCAGGTCGGCGAAACGGACGGGCTCGACGGTCGTCTCTTCAGGCTGGCTCACCCGCGGAGTCTAGTGCCTGGGCCCGCCAGGGCCCGACCCGGACCGATCGGCCGCCCGGTCCTCGGCGACCCGGCGTCCCGGCCTGGTGAGGATCACCATGGTGCCGGCGACGTGGTCGTAGATGGTGCGGCCGTCCCCGCTGACCAGCGACACCAGGTAGGCGACCGGGACAGCCACCCCCAACGCCGCACCGGCCCAGGCCGCCACGCCGCCGGCCGCCAGCGCGCTCACCACCGCCAGGTGGGTGAGCGCCCAGGGAATACCGAGCTTCAGCAGGTTCCGCAGCAGGGACCGGCCGAGGCCGATCCGTTCCCCTCCCGGGTCCCGGCGGACCCTCAGCCCGGCCCGCAGCTTCCCGGGGGTGGCCTCGTAGCGTCCCGCCTCGAGCGCACTCAGCGCGAAGGTGGCGGGCAACACCACCGCGGCGATGCCGATCAGGTTCAGCCCCAGCAGCCCGACCCCGCCGAGGGGGCCGGCGGACCGCAGCCACCAGAACAGGGCCCCGATCACCACACCCCAGGCCAGCAACAGGCCCAGGTCGATCAGGCCGGCCAGGAGGCGTCGGCGCGCGGTGTCGGTCACCCCAGAAGGCTAGCGCCGGGCCCCAGGGTGGGCACGCGGCACACCCGCGGCTATCCTGCAGCGATGTCCAGCTACCACTTCTGTGAGGCCGGTCCCGGTCCGGACTGGGTGTACGAGCAGTTGCACGGGTTCGACGTGACCACCAGCCAGGAGCTGTTCGGGGAGGACCAGACCCTCTCCGCCGAGACCGTCCGGCTGGCCCACCACGACGAGTTGTCCGCACGGAAGGGCCTGCTGCTCGCGCTGCCCGGTCCGGTCCGCGACGGCGCCCCGATCGGCAGGTTCGGCCTGCCGGAGGCGCCCGCCGTCCCGGCGGAGCTGCTGGGCACCGTCGAGTTCCAGCTGCCGACCAGCGACAACCAGCACGCGCTGGACGAAGCCTGGCTGCAGGTCCGTGCCGACCAGCGGCGCCGCGGGATCGGTACCGCGCTGTGGCGCGAAGTGGTCCGGATCGCCGGCGAGCAGGGCCGGAGCACGATCGTCGCCTGGACCCAGCACCGGCCCGCCACCGCACCCGACGCCGGCACCCTGGCCGCGCCCACCGGCGAGGGTGCGCTCCCCCTTGACGGGCCGGCCCGGTTCGCGGGCTCCCTGGGGCTCCGGCTCGCCCAGGTCGAACGGCAGTCCCGCCTGGTGCTTCCGCCCGCGGCGGGCCTCCTCGCGTCCCTGCGGGCCGAGGCCGAGGCACGGGCCGTGCCGGCCTACCAGGTGGTCACCTGGGTCGGCCCGGTCCCGCCGGAGCACCTCGACCACGTCGCGGCGATGAATGCGACCATCTCCACCGACGCCCCGCTGGGCGAGGTCGACTGGCGAACCGAGGCGTGGGACGCCGAGCGGGTGCGCCAGCTGGATCAACGCCAGCACCGTACCGGCCGTTCCGCCTACGCCCTGGCCCTGGTGGCCGGAACCGGGGAACCGGCCGGGATCACCCACCTGCACCGGGAGAGCGACTCGCCCGACCGGGTCTGGCAGGGGAACACCGTCGTGGCGGCGACCCACCGTGGCCACCGGCTCGGCCTGCTGCTCAAGGTGGCGAACCTGGAGTCGTTGCTGGCCGCGGAGCCCCGGGTGCGGCAGGTGGACACCTGGAACGCCGGCGAGAACGAATGGATGCTGGCGATCAACCGCCGGCTCGGCTTCCGGCTCCACTCGGTGCACGGCGCCTGGCAGTTGCGCCTGGAGTGAGGCGGCAGCCGGTGCTCGGGCGTCAGCCGCGCTCGGCACCCTTCAGCAGCCCGTACAGGGTGGCGTTCACCGGGACCCCTACTCCGGACTCCCGGCCGAGGGCGACCACGGTCCCGGCGAAGCTGTCCACCTCGGTCGGCCGGCCGGCCAGGGCGTCCTGGGCCATCGAGGTGTAGTTGTCCGGGCCCAGCGCGTCGAGCACGGCCAGCCAGCGGTCAAGGTCGGCCTCACCGAGGGCCACCCCGCGGGCGTTGGCGAGCTCGATCACCTCCCGCTGGGCGGCGATCATCACCGCCCGGGCCGGGTTGTCACGGTCCTGGAGCACCCGGTACGGCGCCTTCAGCACTGCCGACACCTGGTTCACCCCGACGTTGATCAGCCACTTCCACCACAGCTCATGGACCATGTCGGCCGGGACCTCGTGGGCGATCCCGGCCCGGTCGAGGATCGCGGCGACCTCCCCGACCCGCCCGGCCTGCGGACCGGGATTCACCGGTTCCCCGAACACGATCCGTCCCAGGGAGGAGAAGTGGACGTCGCGGCCGTCGCGCACCGCGTCGATCCCGACACTGACCGCGAGCAGCACGGTCGCGGCGGGGAACGCGGCGGCCAGCACCGCTTCGCTGTCGATCCCGTTGAGCAGGCTGAGCACCACGGTGCGCTCGGTGACGCAGGGACGCAGCAGCTCGATCGCCTCGGCCAGCGCGGCCCGCTTCACCGCCACGATCGCCAGATCTGCGGGCCCGTCATCCCCGGCGGAGAACCGGAAGTCGTAGGGCCTGCCGTTGACCACGGTGCGACGCCCGGCGTACCGCTCGCCGCGGACCGGGTCGACCAGTACCCGGAGGTCCACTCCGGCGTCGGCCAGCCGGCTGGCGTGACCGGCGCCGATGGCGCCCAGCCCGACGAGCACGATCCGCGGCGCCATCAGTCGCCCAGTGGTCCGAACTTCGCGCCGCGGGCGCTCAACTCGGCCTCGCCGCCATCCTCGGCGGTGAGCACCCAGATGCCGGACGGGGTGAGCGCGATCGTGTGCTCCCAGTGGGCGGCGAGCGAGCCGTCCCTGGTCACCACGGTCCATTCGTCCTCGAGGGTGGCCGTGGTCGCCGAGCCGAGGGTCACCATCGGCTCGACCGCGAGGCAGATTCCCTTGGCCAGCAGGTCGCCACGGCCCGCGCGGCCCAGGTTCGGCACGTCAGGCGGTTGGTGCATGGTGGAGCCGATGCCGTGGCCGGTGTACTCCGCGACGATCCCGTACCGCTGCGGTCGGGTCCGCACCGAGGATTCGACGGCGTGGGAGATGTCGCCGATCCGTCCACCGATCCGCGCCGCACTGATCCCGGCCCACAGGGCCTCGCGGGTCGCCTCGTCCAGCGCCGCGGCCTCGGGGCGGGGCGTGCCGATGCTGAAGGTGATCGCCGAATCGCCGAACCAGCCGCCGACCGACACGCCGAAGTCGACGCTGACCAGGTCACCGTCGGCAAGAACCTGCTCCCCGGGGATGCCGTGGACGATCTCGGAGTTCACCGAGATGCAGGTCACCGCCGGGAAGGGCGGAAGCCCGAAACCGTCCCCGTAGCCGAGGAAGGCCGACACCGCCCCGGCAGCGGCGATCCGCTCCCGGGCCACGGCGTCCAGCTGGCCGGTGGTGACGCCGGGGCCCGCCGCGTCCTTGACAGCCTGGAGCGTCCGCGCCACGACCAGCCCCGCCGAGCGCATCCCGACGATCTGCTCGGCGGACTTCAACTCAATGTGCGAGCGTCGCGCCATCGTTCTGCTGAGCCTTCGACGGCTCAGGCGAGCCTGGCGTCGAGGGCGGCCGTGATCCGTCCGGCGACCTCGTCGATGGTGCCGATCCCGTCCACCTCGACCAGGAGCCCGCGGTCGCGGTAGGTCGCGAGCAGCGGGTCGGTGGCCTCGGTGTAGATCACCATCCGGTTGCGGATGGTGTCGGCGTTGTCGTCGGCGCGGCCTTCGAGCTCGGCCCGCTTCAGCAGCCGGTCGACCAGCACGTCAGGGTCGGCCACCAGGGACAGCACCGCGTCGATGGCCTGCCCGGTGTTCGCCAGTTCACCATCGAGCGCGGTGACCTGGCCCACCGTGCGGGGGTAGCCGTCCAGGAGCCAGCCGGCCGCGGCATCGTCGTGGGTGAGCCGGTCGGCGACGATCGCGTTGGTGATCTCGTCGGGCACGTAGCCGCCCTCAGCCATGATCCGCGAGACCTCAAGGCCGAGCGGGGTCTGGTTCTTGACGTTGGCCCGGAAGATGTCACCGGTGGAGATGGCGGGAATGCCGTAGTGGGCGGCGATGCCCACGGCCTGGGTGCCCTTGCCGACGCCGGGAGGGCCCATGATCAGAAGTCTCATCTGAGGAATCCTTCGTAGTTCCGTTGCTGCAACTGGCTCTGGATCTGCTTCACCGTGTCCAGGCCCACTCCGACGATGATCAGAATGGAGGTTCCGCCGAAGGGGAACTCGTTCTGGGTGCCCAGCGAGATGAACGCGAACGCCGGGATCAGGGCGATGGTCGCAAGGTACAGCGAGCCGGGCGCGGTCAGACGGGAGAGCACGTGCGCCAGGTACCGCTCGGTGGGCCTGCCCGCGCGCACGCCGGGGATGAAGCCGCCGTACTTCTTCATGTTGTCGCTCACCTCGACCGGGTCGAAGGTGATCGACACGTAGAAGTAGGCGAAGAAGATGATCATCAGGAAGAAGGCCACCTGGTAGACCCAGCTGCCCTGGGTGAGGTTCGCCGCGATCCAGTTGGAGACCAGGTTCGGGTCGTCCGCGGTCCCCGGCTGGAACTGCGCGTAGAGCACCGGGAGGTAGAGCATCGAGGAGGCGAAGATCACCGGGATGACACCGGCCTGGTTCACCTTCATCGGGATGTAGGTGGTGGAGCCGCCGAGCAGCCTGCGTCCGACCATCCGTTTGGCGTACTGGACGGGGATCCGCCGCTGCGCCTGCTCCATGTAGATCACGCCGGCCATCACGGCCAGGCCGATGACCAGCACCAGGCCGAAGGCCAGCCAGCCCTGGGCACCCTCGCGGCTCTCCTTGATCGCCCACAGCGACGCCGGGAACTGCGCGGCGATCTGGGTGAAGATCATCACCGACATGCCGTTGCCGACGCCACGGTCGGTGATCAGCTCGCCCAGCCACATGATCACGCCGGTGCCGGCGGTCATGGTCAGGATCATGGTGACGATCGCGAACACGCCCTTGTCGTAGACCAGGTCCAGCGAGCAGCCCTGGAAGAGCTGGCCGTTCACGGCCAGGGTCACGAAGGCGGTGGAGTTCAGCACCGCGAGCACCACGGTCAGGTACCGGGTGTACTGGGTGATCTTCGCCGTCCCGGACGCGCCTTCCTTCTTCAGCGCTTCGAGCCGCGGAATCACCACGGTGAGCAGCTGCAGGATGATGCTGGCGGTGATGTAGGGCATGATCCCCAACGCGAAGATCGCGAGCTGGAGCAGCGCACCGCCGGAGAACAACTGGATCATCGAGTAGAGCCCCGCGGCGTCGCCGGAGGTCGCCTGCGCACGGCACTGGTCCACGCTCACGATGTTCACGTTCGGGGTGGGGATCGTCGAACCCAGGCGGAACACGGCCAGGATCATCAGCGTGAACAGGATCTTCCTGCGCAGGTCGGGCGTCCGTAGCGCGTTCGCGAATGCGGAGAGCATGTTCGGACCTACTCCTTACCTCAAGGGCGCTGCGGACACAGCACCGCTGGTGTCGCTGCGGCACCGCGCCCAGACAACCCGGTGAACTCTATCAAGGCGAGCGCCGGTTTCCTGCATCCCCGGGTGGGTGCGGCCAGGTCCGGTCGCGGCCACCGGCGGATCGGGCGACCATGCGCGCGTCGGCCGGCGGCGCTCCCGGCGGACCCGCCCCCCGCCCGCTCCCCCGGCAGCCGCCACCGGGACGCGCAGAAGGCCCCCGGCTCGATGCCGGGGGCCTTCGTCGACTGCGTGCCGATCAGAGCGTGCTGGCGGTGCCGCCCGCCTTCTCGATCTTCGCCTTGGCGGACGCGGAGAACGCGTGCGCGCTGACCTGGACGGCCACGGCGATCTCGCCGTTGCCGAGCACCTTGATCAGTTGGCCGTCCCGAACCGCGCCCTTGGCCACGAGGTCGGACGGGGTCACCGCGCCGCCCTCGGGGAACAACTCGGCGAGCCGGGCCACGTTGACCACCTGGTACTCCACGCGGAACGGGTTGGTGAAGCCGCGAAGCTTCGGCAGCCGCATGTGCAGCGGCATCTGCCCGCCCTCGAAGTTCTCAGGGGTGTTCTTCCGTGCGCCGGTGCCCTTGGTGCCCCGGCCGGCGGTCTTGCCCTTGGAGCCTTCGCCGCGACCCACCCGGGTCTTTGCGGTCTTGGCGCCCGGGGCCGGACGCAGGTGATGAACCTTCAGTGCCATGTCACTCGACCTCCTCGACGGCGACGAGGTGCGGGATCGTCTTGACCATGCCCACAAGCTCGGGCCGGTCCTCGATCACCACCGCGTCACCGATCCGCTTCAGACCCAGCGAGCGAAGCGTGTCGCGCTGGTTCTGCTTTCCCCCGATCCCTGAACGGATCTGGGTCACCTTCAACCGGCTCATGCGTGAGCCCCTTCCTCACGGGCCCGCAGGATCGCGGCCGGGGTCACGTCCTCGACGCTCAGTCCGCGACGCTTGGCCACGGCCTCCGGCTCCTCCAGGCTCTTCAGCGCAACCACCGTGGCGTGCACCACGTTGATCGCGTTGTCCGAGCCGAGCGACTTGGCGAGCACGTCGTGCACGCCCGCACACTCGAGCACGGCCCGGACCGAGCCACCGGCGATCACGCCGGTACCCGGGGAGGCCGGACGCAGCATCACGACGCCGGCAGCCTTCTCGCCCTGCACCGGATGGGGAATCGTCCCCTGGATCCGGGGCACCCGGAAGAAGGCCTTCTTGGCCTCCTCGACACCCTTGGCGATCGCCGCGGGCACCTCCTTGGCCTTGCCGTAGCCGACACCGACGGTGCCGTTGCCGTCGCCCACCACGACCAGCGCGGTGAAGCTGAACCGGCGTCCACCCTGGACGACCTTGGCGACACGGTTGATCGCCACCACCCGCTCCAGGTAGTTGCTCTTTTCCTTCTCGGCGGCCGCATCGCGGCCACGACGGTCATCACGGCCGCCGCGACGCTGCTCACCGCCGGTACCTGCACCGGCCCCGCGGCGCTGGGTTCCATTCATCGCTTGGTTACCTTTCGATCCGTCAGAATCCGAGACCGGCCTCGCGGGCGCTGTCGGCCAGCGCTGCGATCCGTCCGTGGTACTTGTTGCCTGCCCGGTCGAAGACGACGTCCTCGACGCCGGCCTTCTTCGCGCGCTCGGCCACGAGTTTGCCGACGGCCTTCGCCTTCGCCGACTTGTCGCCGGACTCCGCCCGCAACTCCAGCGACGACGCCGCCGCCAGGGTGACCCCGGCAGTGTCGTCGATCACCTGCGCGGCGATGTGCCGACTGCTCCGGAACACCACCAGGCGCGGACGCTCGGTCGTGCCGGCGATCTGCTTGCGGCCCCGGGCCTGGCGACGCAGCCGCGCTGCGGCCTTCTGCGCCATCCCCTTGTGGTTCGACAGTGAGATTGCCATCACTTACCAGCCTTTCCGACCTTGCGGCGAACCCGTTCGCCCGCGTAACGCACACCCTTGCCCTTGTACGGCTCGGGCTTGCGGATCTTGCGGATGTTCGCGGCCACCTCGCCGACCGCCTGCTTGTCGATCCCGTAGACGGTGAACTTGGTGTTGCTCTCCACCGTGAACGTGATCCCGGCCGGCGCATTGACCACCACCGGGTGGGAGAAGCCGAGGTTGAACTCCAGCTGCTCGGGGGACTTGAAGATCACCCGGTAGCCGACACCGACGATCTCCAGCTTCTTCTCGTAGCCGGCGGTCACACCGGTGACCATGTTGGCCACGAGGGTACGGGTGAGGCCGTGCAGCGAACGGCTGGCGCGCTCGTCGTCGGGACGGGACACCTCCAGTTCGCCGGTCTCATTGCGTGCTACGCGGATCGGTTCCACGACCGTGTGTTCGAGGGCGCCCTTGGGGCCCTTGACCGACACGATCTGGCCGTTCAGGGTTACGTCGACTCCGGCCGGAACGGCGATCGGAAGCCTGCCGATTCGTGACATCTCTTCAGCTCCTTTCGCTCACCAGACGTAGGCGATGACTTCGCCGCCGACGCTTCGTGAGTTGGCCTCTTTGTCGGTCAGCAGACCCTGGGAGGTGGAAATGATCGCGATCCCCATACCACCGAGCACCTTCGGCAGCGCGGTCGACCGGGCGTAGACCCGCAGGCCGGGCTTCGAGATCCGGCGAACCCCGGCGATCGAGCGCTCGCGGTTCGTGCCGTACTTGAGGGTGACCCGAAGGGTCTTGCCCACCTCGGTGGGGGCCGGCTCGAGCACCTCGAAGCCGGCGATGTAGCCCTGCTTGGTCAGGATCTCGGCGATACCCACCTTGATCTTGCTGTGCGGCATGGACGTCGACTCGTGGTACGCCTGATTGGCGTTCCGCAGCCGGGTCAGCATGTCCGCGATCGGATCGGTCATGGTCATGACGTGTGGTGCCTCTTTCTCGCCATGGTTTCCGTTCGCGGGGAGCGGACCTTCGGCGGGTTGTGGTTGATCCGGGTGTTGGTCACCAGGAAGACTTGATGACGCCGGGAAGCTCGCCCTTGTGGGCCATCTCGCGGACGCAGATCCGGCACAGGCCGAACTTGCGGAACACGGCCTTGGGCCGGCCGCAGCGGGTGCAGCGGGTGTACGCGCGGACGGCGAACTTCGGCTTGCGAGCCTGCTTCACCTTCAGGGCTGTCTTGGCCATTCAGTTCACCTCTTCTTCTTGCCCGTGAACACGGTGCGCTTCTTGGCGGCCTGCGCGACCTCGTCCGCCGCGGCCTTGAACGGGAAGCCGAGCGCCTTCAGCAGCGCCCGTCCCTCGTCGTCGCTCCCGGCGGTGGTCACGAAGGTGATGTCCATGCCCCGCAGCTTGTCGATGCGGTCCTGGTCGATCTCGTGGAACATGACCTGCTCGGTCAGGCCGAAGGTGTAGTTGCCCTTGCCGTCGAACTGGCGGGCGCTCAGGCCGCGGAAGTCGCGGATCCGGGGAAGCGCCAGGGTCAGCAGCCGGTCGGCGAACTCCCACATCCGGTCCCCGCGCAGGGTCACGTGGCAGCCGATCGGCATGCCTTCGCGCAGCTTGAACTGCGCGATCGACTTGCGGGCCTTGGTCACGGTCGGCTTCTGGCCGGTGATCGCGGTGAGGTCGCGCACGGCGGCGTCGATCACCTTGGAGTCACGGGCCGCCTCGCCGACGCCCATGTTCACCACGATCTTCACCAGACCGGGGATCTGCATCACGTTGTCGTAGCCGAACTCGGTGTGCAGCGCCGGCGCGATCTCGGAACGGTACCTCGCCTTGAGTCGCGGCAATGCCTTGGTCGCAGTCGCGGCCATCAGATCTCCTTCCCGGTCTTGCGGGCGATCCGGACACTGCGCGAAGTGGTGTACTCCGTGCCGTCCGGACGGCGCTTGGTGACCTCCTGGCGGTCGTAGCCGACCCGGGTCACCTCGTCCTTGCCGTCGACCTTGACCACCAGCTGGACGTTGGACACGTCGATGGGGGCCTCGGTGGTGATGATCCCGGCCGCGTTGCTCTGCCGGGTCTGGTTGTTCGCGGTCTCCCGCTTGTGCTTCTTGACCAGGTTCACGCCCTGGACCACCACGCGCCCGGCCTTCGGGTCGACGGAGATGATCTCCCCGATCCGACCCTTGTCCTTGCCCGCGATGACCTTGACGCGGTCACCCTTCTTCACGTGCAGCGAATTCGCCATGCTCACAACACCTCCGGCGCGAGCGAGATGATCCGCATGAACTTCTTCTCGCGCAGCTCACGGCCGACCGGCCCGAAGATGCGGGTGCCGCGGGGCTCCCCGTCCGACTTCAGGATCACGGCGGCGTTCTCGTCGAACTTGATGTAGGAGCCGTCGGGACGACGGGTCTCCTTGACCGTGCGGACGACGACCGCCCTGACGACCTCGCCCTTCTTCACATTGCCGCCGGGGATGGCGTCCTTGACCGTGGCGACAATCTTGTCGCCGAGGCCGGCGTAGCGACGCTTGGAGCCACCCAGCACGCGGATACAAAGGAGTTCCTTCGCACCGGTGTTGTCGGCGACCTTCAGTCGCGTCTCCTGCTGGATCATCTGCAATCTCTCCTGGTCACTTGGCCTTTTCGAGGACCTCGACCAGACGCCACCGCTTGGTTGCGGAGCTCGGCCGGGTCTCCATCACCCGTACGCGGTCACCGACGCCGGCCTCGTTGGCCTCGTCGTGCGCCTTGAGGCGCTCGGACTTCGTCATGACCTTGCCGTACAGCGGATGCTTGACCCGCTGTTCGACGGCCACGACCACTGTCTTGTCCATCTTGTCGGACACCACGACGCCCTCGCGGACCTTGCGCGCCGCGCGGCTGCTCTCGTTCTCGCTCATTCTCAGTTGTCCTCATCCGGGTCGGCCACGATGCCCAGGTTGCGTTCCTGGATCACGGTGTAGATGCGCGCGATGTCCTTGCGGGCCTCGCGCAGGCGCCCGTGGGACTCGAGCTGGCCGGTGGCGGCCGCGAATCGGAGCCCGAACAGCTCCTCCTTCAACTCGGTCACCTTGGCATTGAGTTCCTCGCGGCTCAAGCCGCGCAGGTCATTGGCCGTCACTACTGTCTTGGCCATCAGATGTCACCTACTTCCCGCTTGATGAAGCGAGCCTTGAACGGCAGCTTGTGAATGGCCAGGCGCATGGCCTCGCGGGCGATGGTCTCGTCCACACCGGAGAGCTCGAACAGCACCCGGCCGGGCTTGATGTTGGCGATCCACCATTCCGGCGAACCTTTGCCCGAACCCATCCGGGACTCGGCCGGATGCTTGGTCATGGGACGGTCGGGGTAGACGTTGATCCACACCTTGCCACCACGCTTGATGTGGCGGGTCATGGCGATACGGGCGCTCTCGATCTGACGGTTGGTCAGGTAGGAGGACTCCAGCGCCTGGATGCCGTAGTCACCGAAGGCGAGCTTGGTGCCGCCCTTGGCCATCCCGCTGCGCTTCGGGTGGTGCTGCTTACGGTGCTTTACGCGACGAGGGATCAGCATGGGTCAGGCTCCTGCGGTCTCGACAGCCTCGGGCGCCGCAACGCCCTCGGCAACGGAATCGGCGCGACGGCGGCCGCCACGCTCGGGACGATCGCCCCGACCCGCGCCGGCACCGTCACGACGGGGGCCGCGCGCCGGACGGCGCTGGCCGCCGGCGCCCTGGCGGGCAGCCTTCTGGGCGGCGCGTTCGGCGCGGTTGCCGGAGACGTCACCCTTGTAGATCCACACCTTCACGCCGATCCGGCCGAAGGTCGTGCGAGCCTCGTAGAAGCCGTAGTCGATGTCCGCCCGGAGGGTGTGCAGCGGCACGCGTCCCTCGCGGTAGAACTCCGAGCGGCTCATCTCGGCGCCACCCAGACGGCCCGAGCACTGGATCCGGATGCCGAGGGCACCGGCCCGCATCGCACTCTGCTGCGCCTTGCGCATCGCGCGGCGGAACGCCACCCGGGCGCCCAGCTGCTCCGCGATGCCCTGGGCGACCAGCTGCGCATCGGTCTCGGGGTTCTTCACCTCGAGGATGTTCAGCTGCACCTGCTTGCCGGTGAGCTTCTCCAGTTCGGCGCGGACGCGCTCGGCCTCCGCGCCGTTGCGGCCGATCACGATGCCCGGACGTGCGGCGTACAGGAAGATCGTCACCCGCTCGCTGCGACGCTCGATCTCCACGCTGGAGATGCCCGCCCGCTCGAGGGTCTTGACCAGGTAACGGCGGACCTTCACGTCCTCGGCAACCAGGTCGGCGTAGTTCTTGTCGGCGTACCACCGGGACCGGTGGTCGGTCGTGATCCCGAGGCGGAAGCCATGCGGGTTGATTTTCTGGCCCATGCTCAGGCTCCCTTCTCAGACTTCGGTTCGACGACGACGGTGATGTGGCTGGCCCGCTTCAGGATCCGGCTGGCCGAACCCTTGGCCCGCGGACGGATCCGCCGCAGGGTCATGCCCTCGTCCACGAAGGCCTGGGACACGAACAGCTGATCGGCACGCAGGCCCTCGGTGTTCTCGGCATTGGCGGTGGCGCTGGCCACCACCTTGTAGACCGGCTCGGAGGCCGCCTGCGGGGCGAACTTCAGCACGTCCAGCGCGTCGGTCACCGGCAGGCCGCGGACCAGGTCGACGACGCGACGCACCTTCGTGGCGCTCATCCGGACGTGACGCGCGATCGCGTACGAGCCAGGACGATCCCCGAGCAGGACGGCGCGACGGGTGGGTCGCTCTATGTTGCTCATGATGTTGATCAGTTCCTCTTCTCGCCCACTCAGCGGCGGCGCGACTTCTTGTCTTCCTTGATGTGCCCGCGGTAGGTGCGGGTGGGGGCGAACTCGCCCAGCTTGTGGCCGATCATCGACTCGGTCACGAACACCGGGACGTGCTTGCGTCCGTCGTGCACGGCGATCGTGTGACCGATCATGTCCGGGGTGATCATCGAGCGCCGGGACCAGGTCTTGATGACCTGCTTGGTACCCGCCGCGTTCTGGACGTCGACCTTCTTGACCAGATGGTCATCGACGAAAGGGCCCTTCTTCAGGCTGCGTGGCATCTCTTACTTCACCTGTCCCATCAACGCTTCTTGCCGGACTTCCGGCGACGGACGATCAGGCGAGTGCTCGCCTTGTTCTTGTCCCGGGTGCGGCCCTCCGGCTTGCCCCACGGGCTCACCGGGTGACGACCACCGGAGGTCTTGCCCTCGCCACCACCGTGCGGGTGGTCGATCGGGTTCATGGCCACACCGCGGACGGTCGGGCGGATGCCCTTCCAACGGTTCCGGCCGGCCTTGCCCCAGTTGATGTTCGACTGCTCGGCGTTGCCGACCTCGCCGACGGTGGCGCGACAACGCACGTCCACCAGGCGCATCTCGCCGGACGGGAGCCGCAGCGTGGCCATCTTGCCCTCGCGGGCGACCAGCTGGATCTTGACCCCGGCCGAGCGGCCGAGCTTGGCGCCGCCACCGGGACGCATCTCCACCGCGTGCACCGTGGTGCCGACCGGGATGTTGCGCAGCGGCAGGTTGTTGCCGGGCTTGATGTCGGCGGCCTCGCCGGCCTCGACCATCGCACCCTGGGTCAGGCCGTTCGGCGCGATGATGTAGCGCTTCTCGCCGTCGGCGTAGTGCAGCAGCGCGATCCGCGCCGTGCGGTTCGGGTCGTACTCGATGTGCGCGACCTTGGCCGGCACACCGTCCTTGTCGTAGCGACGGAAGTCGACCAGCCGGTAGGCCTGCTTGTGGCCGCCACCGATGTGCCGGGTGGTGATCCGGCCGGCGTTGTTCCGGCCACCGGTCTTCGGCTTGCTGGTGACCAGCGACTTCTCCGGCGTGGAGCGGGTCAGTTCGACGAAGTCGGCCACGCTGGAGCCACGACGGCCCGGGGTGGTCGGCTTGTACTTGCGGATGCCCATGAGTTCGGTTTCCTCCCTCGACTCAGGCCAGAGGCCCGGAGAAGATGTCGATGCGCTGGCCCTCGGCGATGCTCACGATGGCGCGCTTGGTGTCGGGACGCTTGCCCCAGCCGGCCTTGGTGCGCTTGCGCTTGCCCTGCCGGTTGCTGGTGTTCACGCCGGTCACAGTGACGCCGAAGACCTTCTCGACCGCGATCTTGATCTGGGTCTTGTTGGCCTCCGGAGAGACGATGAAGGTGTACTTGTTCTCGTCCAGCAGCCCGTAGCTCTTCTCGCTGACCACGGGGGCCAGCAGGATGTCGCGGTGGTCGCGGATCTTCAGCTCGCTCACTTCGCGGCCTCCTCGGTCTCTTCGGTCACGGTGACCACGCCACGGAGCGGACCTCCGACGAAGGTGGCCAGGGCGGCGGTGGTGAACACCACGTCGTCGCTGACCAGCACGTCGTAGGCGTTCAGCTGGTCGACGGCGAGGGCGTGCACGGTCGGGATGTTGCGCAGGCTCAGCCAGGCGACGTCCTCTTCGCGGTCCAGCACCACCAGCAGTTTGCCGCCGCCGACCTCGGCCAGCGACTTCAGCGCTGCCTTGGTGGAGGGGGTCTCGCCGGTGACCACGCTGGCGACCACGTGGACGCGGCCGTCGCGGGCCCGGTCGGAGAGCGCCCCGCGCAGGGCGGCGGCGATCATCTTCTTGGGAGTCCGCTGGCTGTAGTCGCGCGGCTGCGGGCCGTGCGCCACACCGCCACCGGTCCACTGGGGCGCGCGGCGCGAACCGTGGCGGGCGCGGCCGGTGCCCTTCTGGCGCCACGGCTTGGCGCCACCGCCCGCGGCCTCGCCGCGGGTCTTGGTGGAGTGGGTGCCCTGGCGGGCGGCTGCCTGCTGGGCCACCACGACCTGGTGGATCAGCGGCACGTTGGTCTGGACGTCGAACAGGTCGCCCGGCAGCTCGGCCTTGGCCGACTTCTCGCCGAGGACGGTCACGGTGCGGGTCTCGCTCATGCCTTCGCCTCCTTCTTGGCAGCCGAGCGAAGCACGACGAGGGCGCCCTTGGGGCCGGGCACGGAGCCCTTGACCAGGATCAGCCCGCGCTCGGCATCAACGGCGTGGACGGTCAGGTTCTGCACGGTCACCTTCTCGACACCCATCCGGCCGGCCATCCGGGTGCCCTTGAAGACGTGGCCCGGGGTGGCGCAGGCGCCGATGGAGCCCGGCGAACGGTGCTTGCGGTGCACACCGTGGCTGGCGCGGAGGCCGTGGAAGCCGTGACGCTTCATCACGCCCGCGGTTCCCTTGCCCTTGGTGACGCCGGTGACATCGACGATGTCGGCCTCGGCGAAGACCTCGGCGGTCAGCTCCTGACCGAGGGTGTAGGTGCTGGCGTCGCCGGTGCGCAGCTCGACGAGGTGCTTGCGCGGGGTGACGCCCGCCTTCTCGAAGTGGCCCGCGGCCGGCTTGGTCACCTTGCGCGCCTTGATCGCACCGAAGCCGAGCTGGACGGCGGAGTAGCCGTCATTGTCGGCGGTGCGGACCTGGGTCACGACACAGGGGCCGGCCTGGATCACGGTCACGGGGACGACCTTGTTGTCGGTGTCCCATACCTGGGTCATGCCGAGCTTGGTGCCCAGCAGCCCCTTCACGTTCCTGTCGCTCATCTCAACTGACCTCACGGGAGCTTGATCTCGATGTCGACACCGGCCGGAAGGTCGAGCCGCATCAGCGAGTCGACGGTCTTCGGCGTCGGGTCGAGGATGTCGATCAGCCGCTTGTGGGTCCGCATCTCGAAGTGCTCGCGGCTGTCCTTGTACTTGTGGGGAGAACGGATCACGCAGAACACGTTCTTCTCGGTCGGCAAGGGCACCGGCCCTGCGACCTTGGCACCGGTACGGGTCACGGTGTCGACGATCTTCTTCGCCGACGAGTCGATGACCTCGTGGTCGTAAGCCCGGAGTCGGATCCGGATCTTCTGTCCCGCCACTGGTTCGTCCTTCTTCTCGTCTTTCTCGCTCGGCTGCATCTACCGATCGAGCATGTTCCTCCGACCCCCGGGGTCGGGCGTGTCGGGCCGGTTCTGGGCCGCACATGACCAGTCTGCGAAGGGTCATGGTAGGGCCCGGCACTGACGCGCCAGACTTGCCGGCCGGCCACCAGAGCTGGCGTCCGATCCGGAGCAACCTGTCGATTCTCCCATGGTGGACGCCGCGATGCCAAATCGCCCGACGGGAGCACGATTGGCCGGGTGACCAGATCTCCCGCGCCCGTGGCTGCGACCGTTCAGCCTAGCCGGACAGGTTTGGGGATCGCCCTCGGGTTGGCGGCATCGCTGGCCTTCGCCACCTCGGGGACGTTCGTCCGTCCGCTACTCGATGTGGGGTGGACGCCGGGGGCCGCGGTGTTCTGGCGGGTCACCCTCGCCGCGGCGATCATGCTGCCGGTCGGACTGTGGGTGATGCGGGGCCGGCTCGCCGTGGTGCTGGCCGAGTGGCGCATCCTGGCGGCGTTCGGCACTTTCGCGGTCGCCGTCGCCCAATTGATGTACTTCGCCGCCGTGTCGCGGATCAGCGTGGGCGTGGCGCTGCTGCTGGAGTACATGGCCCCGGTCGCCCTGGTCCTGCTGGCGTGGGCGCGGACACGGCACGCCCCGTCCCGGCTGGTGCTGGCCGGGACGGCGATCAGCGTGGTCGGGCTGCTCTGCGTCCTCGACCTGGCCGGGGCGAAGCTGGACGCCCTCGGCGTGGCTTTCGGCCTGCTGGCGATGGTCGGGGCGGCCTGCTACTTCGCGATCGGTGCCCAACCCACCCGGCTGCACCCGCTCGCGTTGCCGGCGTTCGGGCTGCCGGTGGGCGCGGTGGTGCTGGGGTTGGCCGTCGCCACGGGCGCCCTCCCCTATTCGGCACCACTGGTCGACGTCGCCCTGATCGGCGCAGCCGTGCCGTGGTGGGTGCCGCTGAGCGTGATCGTGCTGGCCGCGACCGCCCTCGCCTACGGGCTGGGAGTGGCCGGCATCGCGGTGATGGGGGAACGGCTGTCGTCCTTCGTCAGCCTGTCGGAGGTGTTGTTCGCGACCCTCGTGGCCGCCGTCGTGCTGGCGGAGGTGCCCAGCCCGACCCAGGTGGCCGGAGGCGTCCTGATCGTGGCCGGAGTGGTCCTGGTCCGGGCGGCCGGCGGGCGGCCGGCCGCGCCGGTCGCCCGGGTCGGGCACACCCTGGACCCTGTCGCCGCCGGCGGCGGGTGACCCCGGCGGCACCGTCGGGTTGGGCCCTCAGACCAGCCTCAGGGCCAGGTGGGGGCAACCGGCAACCGTACGCCGGGCCACCGGGAGCAACTCGGCCTCGACCTCGCCGGAGATGATCGGGTAGCCCCAGTCATCGAGGGAGACCAGCTCGGGGAGGAGCTCGTGACACAACCCCCTGCCCTGGCACCGGGGCCAGTCAACCCGCAGCCTGGAGGTCGCCATGCTCACACTCCTTCCGTTGATGGAGTCGCAACTCCTCGCCGAACCAGCGCTGCAGGGACGCCACCAGGCGCACCGTGCCGTCCGGATGCGCGCAGGCACCCCGGCCGCGCAGAGCTCCGGCGAGCTCGTCGAGACGTCCGGCCCGGCCAGCGCCGCGATCGGTGTCCGCCACCGCCATGGCCAGGGCGGGCAGCCCGAACCGGCAGGGTCCGCACCGCTGAGCCGACTGGCCGGCGAGATAGGACACGATCCGCGCCGTCTGGCGCACCGGGCACGACCCGGGGGCCAGGGGCAGCACCACCCCCGCCCCGAGGCGCGCGTCCAGCTCGGCCAGGTCCCCGGCGGTGATGTGGCGACCCTGGAGCGCCCCGCCCGGGACCCAGACCCCGTGGTAGCCGCCCAGCAGCACCGGCCGACTGAGCTCGGCGGGGCTCAGCACGTCGCTCCACGGCGCACCGAGGAGGACCTCGACCACTGTGGCCGCCGGGCTGGAGCCGGCGCGGGTGATGAGCATCGTCGCCGGGTCGGGGCCGTGGGCCCAGATGCTGCCCAATTGGGCGAAGGTCTCGGCGTTCGAGAGCAGGGTGGGACGTCCGCGATAGCCCGCCACCGCCTCGGGTCCCCAGGCGGTCACCGGGAGGTTGGCCCGCCCGGACATCAGTTCGATCACCGCGCGGGCCTGGCCACTGACGAACCCGGGGTCGGCGGTGTGGGTGCGCCAGGCGACCCCGTCGCTGCCCCCGCGTTCGGCCAGTGCTGCGGCCACCCGGGTGCCGACCAGGGGCTTGTCGCCGGGCAGGGCGAGGTGGACCCGGCGCGCGCCGATGGCCCGGGCGGCCAGGACCGCACCATCGAGGATCAGGTGCGGACGGAGCAGCGCCAGCACCTCGTCCTTGTGGCTGGCGGGCTCACCCTCACTGAGATTGACCACCACGACCGCGCCGCGACGGGCGGCGGTGCGGAGCTTGGTGGCGAACGGGAAGCCGGCGCCACCGCGTCCGCGCAGGTCCGCAGCTTCGGCGGCTGCCGCCAACTGCTCCACCGCCACCTCCGGGGGAGCCGGCAGGCGACGTCGATGCGCGTCCAGTCCGGGGCCGTCCGCCAGGTGCGCCAGCAGGCGCGGGCCATCCTCCACCGCCACACTCATGCCCGAACCGCCTTCACCACGACGCCCCCGACCCGGAAGGTCACCGCCAGGCCCACGGCCACGGCACAGCCGAGGGTGATCAGGACCGACCAGGTGGCATCGCGGTCGGTGCCGATCCCGATCCCGTGGACCAGCGCGATCAGCCAGGCCAGGTAGCTGGCCCAGTGCACCAGCCGCCACACGGCCGGGGGGATCCGGGTGCGCAGCAGACTGGTGAGCGTGACGGCCAGCAGCAGGTCGAAGGCCAGGGCACCCAGTCCCAGCCAGACCGGCTGGTAGAGCCCTCCCCAGGGAACCACGGCGTCCCACCACCGGATGTCGACATAGGAGTCGACCACGGCGGAGACCAGATGGACCGCCAGCATGGCCATGGACAGGAGCGCCACGTTGCGATGCACCACGTTCCGGACGAAACCCGGGGTTCCGCGACCGGCTCGGGATCGGGCGCTGAGGATGCCCAGCACCACCGACATCGTCATCAGTACCAGCAGCACGATCCCGGTGCCCCGGTTCAGGAACCACAGCCACGGCCCGCTCATCGGTCCACTCCCTTCTCCGGCCACCCCGGCGTGGTGGCGAGGGCGCCGTCCGCGGACACGAGTCGGGCGGCCACCCCCCGCTCGACCAGCCACGGCACCGCCGCCTCACCGAGGATGACGGCGGCCGTGCTGGCGATGTTGGCCGCGGTGGCGGACGGCCCGGTGGCGCTGACCGTCCGCCACCGGGTCTGGGCGGAGGCCCCGGTCCGGGGGTCGACCAGGTGGTGATGGCTGATGCCGGCGACCGTCCAGCGCCGCAGCCGGGTCGAGGACGTCGCCAATCCGCCCCACGCCAGCGCGACTTCGGTATCCGGCTCGGCCTCCGGGTGCTCCGCGATGGCGATCGGCCACCAGGTCGAACCGCGCTCTCCGGTGGCGATGGCGACGTCGCCACCGAGGCTGAGCACGATGTTGGTGCGGTACTCCTCGGCAATGGTCCTGCTGATCACGTCCGCCGCCCACGCCTTGGCCGTCGCCCCGAGGTCCAGGGCCGTGCCCGAGGGAATCCGGACGGCCTCGGCCTCCCACTCCACGGACCGCCACGCGCCCATCGGTGGCGGCGCGATCCTCGCCCCCGAGGACCTGACCGGCGGCAGCTCGGCGAAGGTGCGGTCGTACCCCAGAGCGATCATCACCTGGCCCAGCAGTGGGTGCACCAAACCGTCGGTGTGCTCGGCGGCCTCGACCGCCGCGACCATCGCACCCACCAGCAGCGGGTCCACCCGAACCCAGGTTCCGGCACCGGCGTTGACCCGGTTCAGTTCAGAGTCGGGGCGGAACCGACTGCAGGCCCCGTCGATCGCAGCCAGCAGGGCACGGGCCCGGCGTTCGGCCCCGGCGGCCTTGTCCTGGTCGGAGACGCCGAGCTGGACGTAGGTGCCCAGCGCCCGCCACCGCACCTGGACGGCACCGGAGCTCATCACGATCCCGACGAGGTGGTCTTCGGCTTCGACGCCGTCCTGGTCGAGGTCGACCCGGTGCTCACCTTCCCGGTGCTGCCGCGGACCACCCGGATGATCGGGCCGGCGCCCGGCTTGGTCACGGTCTTGACCTTGGTCACCTCGGCAGTGGGCCGGACGACCTCGATGATCACGGGCTGCGCGTCCCGTTCCTGTTGTCGGGCGGCGGCCCGGTCACGCTCGGTCTGGGCGTTCGCCGCGGCGGCCGTCCCCATCACTGCGCCGGTTCCGGCCAGGCACGCAGCAGCCACGGCCCCGGTGGTGACCGAGGCCACCATCCGGTAGCGGTCCCTGGTGCGGGCTGAGTAGGTCATGGGCATCCTTCCGTCGGTACAGCCCAACGGTGCACCCGGCGCCGACAAGCCTTCCTCATGCCAGCCTCAAGCCCGTCTTGATTCGGGTGACGCGCGCCGCCGTTCCCCCGAAAGTGGGAAGTGGGGAAAGGAGACTCCATGCATCTGATGAACGCGGCCGTAGCCGTGACCTCGGCCGTGGTCGGCACGATGGGCGCCACCGTGGCCTACGACACCCTGAACACCCCTCCGATCGACCACCCGGAACCGGTCGTGACGGCACCGACGATCACCCACCACCTTCCCTGCGAGGCACCGGCCAGGCTGGCCGACGGCGTCTGCGTGACCACCGTGGTCCGTACCGTGGTGAAGTCGGCGGAGCCCACGGTGGTCACCAGGGTCGTCACCGGACGCTCCGGGACGGGCGGGGGCGGTTCGCCGGGCAAGGTCGAGTCCAGGGACCACGACGACCACGACGACCACGACGACCACGACGACCACGACGAGGACGACGGGGACGACGAGAAGGACGACCACGACGAGAAGGACGACCACGATGAGGACTGAGTCGTCCCTCGGATGAGACCGGGCGCCCGGGGAGGAGCAGCCCGCTCACCCTTCCGCCTCACCCTGCGGGGATACGGTGCTCCAGGGGGAGCAGGGCTTCCACGCTCGCTCCAGGTTGCCCGACCGGCGAGGTGACCAGCCTTCCGTTCCTGGAGGCCAGGGCTCGTCGGGCGATGTCGAGCCCCAGACCCGTCGACCCCGTCCGGCGCGCCAGGCTGGCGACGAAGCCCGGCCCGCGGTCGCTCACCTTCAGGTGGACCTCCCGCTCGCCCAGCCAGACCGCCACGTGGAAGTCCACAGCCTCCCCGGTGTGGGCGAAGACGTTGTCGATCAGGATGTCGACCACGTCGTCGGCGTCCAACCGGCTCAGCCCGACCGGCGCCGGGCCGGCTGGCAGGTCGACCTGGACCGAACGACCCTGATCCTCGGCGAGCGCCCGCCAGTACTCGACGCGCCCGCGGACGACTTCCACCAGGTCGCAGCCCTCCGGCAGGTCCTCCCGGACCTCCCGGCGCGCCTCCTTCACCACGACGTCGATGGCTCGCTGCAGGGCCACCACCCGCTCCTGCAGCCTCTCCCCCAACTCGGTGTCGCCGACCGCGTCCAGGTCGAGCCGCAACGCGGTGACCGGAGTGCGCAGGCGGTGAGCCAGTTCACCCACACCCGCCCTGGCCTCGACCAGCAGGGCGCCGATGCGTTGGGCGAGCCCGTTGAGGGCAATGGCCACCTCCCTCGTTTCCGACGGCCCGATCTCCGCCGCCCGCGCCGCCAGGTCGCCGTCCCGAAGACGATGCGCCGTCGCGGCGACCTCGAGCAACGGCTCGCTGATCCGGCGGGACGCCTCAGCCGCGATCAGCAACGCCCCGGCCAGCAACACCATCCCCAGGCCGCCGATCGTCCACCACGCCTCGACCACCCCGGCGTACAGGTCCTCGACCGGCACGCTCGCCACGACCACGCTGGTGCCGGCGTCGGAGGCAACCGGAACGTAGACCCGGCCACCCTCCACATCGATGACCGAGAAGGCCTCTCCGGCGCGAGCCCGGCTGACTTCGGCCTCATTGGGGCCGACGATCGTCCCGAGCCGCTGGCCCCCGGCGGACACCACCCCGGCGGCGACCCCCGAACTCGCCACGGTCACATCGACCAGCGCGGCGAGCTGGGAGGGATCGCTGACGCCCGAGACCAGGATCGCCAGGTTGCGCGCCGCCTGATCGGCCATCGCCATTCCGCGGTCCTCGGCCAGCGTCCGGACCAGGAGCGCCAGGGGGATCAGGAAGGAGACCAGCAGCGCGGTCGAGATCAGTGCGACGAGAACGGTGATGCGCCGCCTCACGGGGCGTCCTCCCCCGGGTCCACCAACCGGACCCCGACCCCGCGGATGCTCTGCAGGTAGCGAGGGCGGGCGGCGGTCTCACCCAGCTTGCGGCGTAGCCAGCTCAGGTGGACGTCGACCGTCCGATCGGCGCCGCCGTAGGGCTGCTGCCACACCTCGGCCAGCAGCTCGCGCTTGGTCACCACCGCGCCGTCCCTGCCGGCGAGCACCGCCAGGATGTCGAACTCCTTGCGGGAGAGGCTCAGCGGGGTCCCGGCGAGCGTGACCTCCCGGCTGCGGGGATCGATCACGAGTTCGCCGGTCACCAGCGCGGGGACGACCTCCTGGTCCAGATCGCGCCGGGAGCGTCGCAGGACGGCGCGGATCCTGGCGGCGACCTGGTCGGCACCGAACGGTTTGGTCACGTAGTCGTCGGCCCCGGCGTCCAGGGCGCGGACGATGGAACGGTCATCGTCTTGAGCGGTGATCACGATCACCGGTATCTCGCTGACGGCTCGCAGCATCCCCAGGACACCGAAACCGTCCAGGTCGGGAAGCCCCAGGTCGAGCAGGATGATGTCGGGCTGTTCCCGCATCGCCAGCGCCACGCCCGCGATGCCGTCCCCCGCCACGGCGACGGCATCCCCGCGCTCGGTGAGCACCCGCTTCAAGGCGGATCGGATCGCGAGGTCATCCTCGACGATCAGGACCCGCACCATGCCACGACCCTACGCCACCGGATTCGCCGCGGCGATGAGGCATGATGGGTCGATGAGGCGTCGGCTTCCGGTGATGATCTGGGCCTCGGTCTGGGTCATCGTGGTCGCGGTGTCGGCCACCAGCGTGTGGCTGGTGATCGAGCGCGCCGGCACCCGGGTGACCAGCCAGCCCGCTCCGCAGATGCCCGCCGGCACTGTGGCAGCCACCCCCCGGCCCGATCCGGGCAGGGCCACCGCCACCACGCCCGGGCCGGTGGCCGTGCAGGGGTCGTGGAGCGGTCCGGGCGGGCGGGTGACCGCCACCTGCCGGAGCCGGGAGATCCAGCTGGACGCCGCCGTCCCCGCCAACGGGTTCACCGTCGAGATCGGGAATCGGGGACCGGACACCCTGGAGGTCGAGCTCCACCAGTCCCGGGGCGATCGCGAGTTCAAGATCAGGGGCGTCTGCCGCGGCGGGGCTCCGGTCTTCACCGTTGAGGAGGAGTGAGCGCCCGTCAGCGCGGCATCCGGCGCCACAGCGCCCGCGGCGCCAGGCCGGCGACCGCGAACAGGACCCGCAGCTGCCACGGGATCCACAGGTCCACCCCGCGCCCGTCCCGGATCCGCCGCACCACGGCGTCGGCGACCTGGTCGGGCGTGGAGGAGAACGGGGCCGGCTCCCGGCCGGCGGTCATCCGGCCGATCACGAACCCGGGCCGGGCGATGATCAGGTGCACGCCGCTGCCGTGCAGCGCGTCCGCCAGGCCGGACGCGAACCCGTCCAGCCCGGCCTTGGCCGAGCCGTAGACATAGTTCGCGCGCCGCACCCGGGCGCCGGCGACCGAGGAGAAGGCCACCAGGGTGCCCGTCCCCCGCGCCCGCATCCGTTCGGCGAGCACCGTCAGCAGGGCGGCCTGGGCGATGAAGTCGGTGTGCAGCAACGCGGCCGTGGCCAGCGGGTCATGCTCGGCGACCGCCTGGTCACCGAGCACGCCGAACGCCAGCACGGCCACGTCGATCGGGCCGACCTGTTCCTCGATGGCCGCCACCAACCCCGACTGGGCCGCAACGTCGTCGGCGTCGAACGCGAACGTCTCGACCTGTTCGGCGCCGGCTTCCCGGCACGCCGCCACTGCTTCGTCCAGTGGCCCCGGCCTGGCGGCCAGCACCACCCTCGCACCGGGCGCGAGCCGGGTGGCGACCGCCAGCCCGATCTCGCTGCGGCCGCCGAAGACGGCGACGACGGCGCTCACACCCTCGCCCGCAGCGTCCGCAACCGGGCCAGCGAGGATTCCCGCCCGAGCAGTTCCATCGACTCGAACAGCGGCGGGGACACCTGGGTCCCGGTAATGCCCAGCCGGACCGGGCCGAAGGCGAACTTCGGCTTGATCCCCAGGCCATCCACCAGGGCCTCCCGCAATGCGGACTGGATCGCGTCGGTGCTCCAGTCCGGCACCCCGGCGAGGGCCGCCAGTCCGGCGTCCAGCACGGCGCCGGTGTCGGGGCCCGCCTTCGCCAGCACGTCGGGGTCGATCACCAGGTCGTGGTCGGGCGTGAACAGGAAGGCCAGCTTGGGCAGTGCCTCGCCGAGCAGCACCAGCCGCTCCTGGACCAGCGGGACCGCCCGCCGCAGCAGGTCGACCTCGGCCGGCGTCGGCTCAGCCCACTGTCCCTCGCGGACCGCGTACTCGACCACCCGATCAGCCAGGTCCTCCGCGGAAAGGGAGCGGAGGTAGTGGCCGTTGAGGGCGTTCAGCTTGGACAGGTCGAAGATCGGGCCGGTGGTGTTCACCTTCGCCCAGTCGAAGGCGGCGACGAACTCCTCGAAGCTCGACACGTCGGTGCCTTCGTGCACGGGCGGGTAGGCGAGCAGCTGCAGGAAGTTCCGCAGCGCCTCCGGCAGGTAGCCCTGCTCGAGGAACCAGGTCAGCCGGGCGGCCGGGTTCTTGCGCTTGGAGATCTTCGACTTGTCGGTGTTGCGCAGCAACGGCATGTGCGCGAACGCCGGCGGCGTCGAGGCCGAGCCAGCGGTACAGCAGCAGGTGCTTGGGCGTGGAGGAGATCCACTCCTCGCCGCGCACCACGTGGGTGATCCCCATCACGTGGTCGTCCACCACGACCGCCAGGTGGTAGGTCGGGAACCCGTCGGCCTTCAGGATCACCTGGTCATCCGGACGCGGCGCGCTGACCTCGCCGCGAATCAGGTCGGTCGAAGCCGAGCTCGACGTCGTCGGGGACCAGCATCCGCACGACCGGGGTCTCGGCTGAAGCCGGGCAGCGCGGCCCGCTCCTCACGGGTCAGGCCGAGGCACAACCGGTCGTAGCCGGTGGCGGCGGTCCTGGATGCCTGCTGCTCGGCTCGCGCATCTCCGCCAGCCGCTCGGTGGAGCACCAGCAGTGGTAGGCGTGCCCGGCCTCGACCAGCCGGTCGACGTAGGGACGGTAGGTGTCCAGCCGCTCCGACTGGCGGTAGGGCGCGAACGGCCCGCCGATGTCGGGGCCCTCGTCCCAGTCCAGTCCCAGCCAGTGCAGCGTGTCGTAGATCTGCTGCTCGGAGGCGGCCACGTAGCGGGCGCGGTCGGTGTCCTCGATCCGCAGGACGAATCGCCCGCCCGTCGCCCGGGCGTAGGCGAGGTTGAACAGGGACATGTACGCCGTGCCGACGTGCGGGTCACCGGTGGGCGACGGGGCGACGCGGAGGCGGGTTGGGCTGGTAGTCATAGCCGGATCAGCCTACTTGGTCGGCTCCCGCGCACCAGGCGCAGCCGCGGTCGGCGGCCTCCCGTCATCGTGCTAGCTTCACCTGCATGACCGAGCCCGGGGCCGCCAACGACTTCATTCGCGACATCATCCGCCGCGACAACGAGCAGGGCACCTTCGGTGGCCGCGTCCAGACCCGGTTCCCGCCCGAGCCCAACGGCTACCTGCACATCGGCCACGCCAAGGCGATCACGGTCGACTTCGGTACCGCCGAGGACTTCGGCGGTACCTGCAACCTTCGCCTCGACGACACCAACCCTGACACCGAGGAGTCCGCGTTCGTCGAGTCCATCGTCGCCGACATCGAGTGGCTGGGCTTCCACCCCGACCAGTTGCTGCACGCGTCGGACTACTTCGACCAGCTCTACGAGTGGGCCGAGCACCTGGTGGTGCAGGGGCTGGCCTACGTCGACGACCAGGACGGTGAGACGATCTCGGCCCAGCGGGGCGGGTTCGGCAGACCGGGGGTCGAGAGCCCGTTCCGCACCCGCGGCATCGAGGAGAACCTCGACCTGCTGCGGCGGATGCGGGCCGGCGAGTTCGCCGAGGGAACCCGGGTGCTCCGGGCGAAGATCGACATGAACCACGAGAACATGGCCCTTCGTGACCCGGTGATGTACCGGATCCGGCACAGCCACCACTTCCGCACCGGCGGCGACTGGTGCATTTTCCCCACCTACGACTGGGCGCACGGCCAGAGCGACGCGATCGAGGGGGTCACCCACTCCATCTGCACCCTGGAGTTCGACACCCACCGGCCGCTCTACGACTGGTACCTGGAGCACCTGCCGCTGACCGGGGACCGGCCCCGGCAGATCGAGTTCGCCCGGCTCGAGCTCACCCACACCGTGACCAGCAAACGCCGCCTGGCCAAGCTGGTCGCCGACGGCATCGTCGAGGGCTGGGACGACCCGCGGATGCCGACGCTGCGCGGGCTGCGGCGGCGCGGCTACCCGGCCAGGGCGATCCGGGCCTTCTGCACCGAGATCGGCACCACGCGGACCAACAGCCGGCAGAACATCGAGGCCCTGGAGTCGTTCGTCCGGCGGGAACTGAACGCCACCGCCCCGCGCCGGATGGCGGTGCTGCGGCCGCTGCGGCTGGTCATCGACAACTGGCCCAGCGACGCCGCCGGCGTTCCGCTGGTGGAGCATTTCGAGGTGGCCAACAACCCCGAGAACCCCGCCGAAGGAACCCGCCTGGTCGCGTTCAGCGGCGACCTGTGGATCGAGGCCGACGACTTCGCCGAGGTGCCGCCGCCCAAGTTCTTCCGGCTCAGCCCGGGACGGGAGGTGCGCCTCCGTGGCGCCTACCTGGTCACCGCCACCGGGGTGGAGAAGGACGACGCTGGCGCCGTGACCACCGTCCACGCCGACTACGACCCGGCGACCCGCGGCGGCGACGCCCCGGACGGCCGGAAGGTGAAGTCGACGATGCACTGGGTGTCCGCGGCCCACGCTGTCGAGGTCCCGGTGGCCCTGTACGACCGGTTGTTCCTCGCCGAGGTGCCCGGCGAGGCGACCGGTGAACCGCTCGACGACCTGAACCCCCACTCGCGCGAACAGCTCACCGCCCGGGCCGAGGCCGCGATCGCCGCCACCGCCCCCGGCCAGGTGCTGCAGTTCGAGAGGCTGGGCTATTTCGCCGCCGACCCGGACATCCCCGGCCTGTTCCACCGGACCGTGGGCCTGCGCGACGAATGGGCCGCGATCCAGAAGCGCCGGGGCTGACGCGGGTGTCCCCGGCCCGCCGCCTGGTGCCCGACCGGCTGCCGCCGCTGCCGCTGCCCGACCTGTCCGGGCGCCGGGCGGTGGTCACCGGAGCCAGTGCCGGGATCGGCCTGGCCACGGCCATGGCGCTGGCCGGGGCCGGCGCGACGGTCGTCCTCGGCGTCCGCAACCCCGGCAGGGGCGACGCGGCGGCGCACACCATCCGGGCGGCCCACCCGGGGGCCGACCTGGCCGTCGAGCAGGTGGAGCTCGGTTCGCTGGCCAGCATCGCCGCCTTCGCCGGCCGGGTGGGAGCCGGGCCGGTGCACCTGCTGGTGAACAACGCCGGCCTGAGCACGCCCGACTCCGACGCCCGCACCGTGGACGGCTTCGAGTTGCGGGTGGGTGTCAACTACCTGGGCAGCTGGGCGCTCACCGCGGCCCTCTGGCCGGTCCTGGTTGCGGCCGGCGGGGCCCGGGTGGTGACCCTGGGCTCGCTGATGGCCTCCCGCGGCCGGATCGGGCCGGACTTCGGCACCGGGGAGGCGGCCGGGCGCGCCTACGGCGACTCCAAGCTCGCGCAGGTGGTGTTCGCCGGCGAACTCGGCCGCCGCAGCCGGGCCGCCGGAACCGACGTCACCGCCGTGGCGGCCCATCCCGGCTGGAGCCAGACCGCCATCTTCGACGCCGCGGGCACGCCGCTGGTCTTCGAGACCTTCGGCCGCCTGCTGGGTGCGCTCCAGTCGCCGGCGGACGGCGCCCAACCCGTACTGCGGGCAGCCACCGATCCCCACCCGGCCGCCTACTACGGCCCGACCCGGCGGTGGGGATCCGTCGGCCCGGTCGGGGCGGTGGAGCTGCCGGCCCGGGCCAGGCAACCCGGGGTCGGGGATCGCCTCTGGGAGATCTCCACCCGGCTCACCGGCGTGCCCCTCGAGCCCTAGAGTTGTGGCCATGAAGCCCCCTGTCACCGTGGTTGGCGAAGCGCTGATCGACATCGTCATCCCCACCTCCGCAGAGCCGTCCGAACACGTCGGCGGCAGTCCGGCCAATGTGGCGATCGGCCTGGCCCGGCTCGGCCACGCCACCGAGCTGGCCACCTGGATCGGCACCGACGACCGTGGCCGCCGGATCGCCGACCTGATGGCTGCCGAAGCGGTGGCGCTGACCGAGGGGAGCACGGACGCCGCCAGGACGCCGACCGCCGCGGCCCGCCTCGATCCGGCCGGCGTCGCCAGCTACGAGTTCGACCTGGAGTGGCGGATCGACCCGGACCGGGTGCCGGTGCCGGCCGGCGGACATGTGCACACCGGCTCGATCGCAGCCACGCTCTCCCCCGGCGGCGAAGGCGTCCTGAAGATCATCGCCGCGGCCCGCCCCCACGCCACCGTCTCCTACGACCCCAACGCCCGACCGACCCTGATGGGGAGCCCGGACCAGGCGCGTGGGGTGATCGAAGGTTTGATCGGCCTGGCCGATGTGGTGAAGGCGTCGGAGGAGGATGTCCGCTGGTTGTACGGCACCACACCCCTGACCCAGGTGCTGGCGCGCTGGACCGCGATGGGTCCGCCGGTGTGCGCCATCACCCAGGGCGGGGACGAGGTCGTTGTCCTGGCCGCGGGAGAGTTCCAGCGTTTCCCGACCCTGCCCAGCCATGTGGTCGACACGGTCGGGGCGGGCGATTCGTTCATGGCCGGCCTGCTCTCGGGACTGCTGGACGCCGGGCTGCTCGGCGGTGCCGACGCGAGGGAACGGCTGCGCTTCGCGACCTGGCCCAGCATCAGTGCCGCAGTGGACCGGGCGCTGGCCTGCGCCGCGATCACGGTGTCCCGCGCGGGCGCCAACCCACCCACCCGGGAAGAACTGGCGATCCAGGTCTGACCGGCCGGCTCAGTCGCCGGCCAGGCGGCGGTACCGGCCCCGGTGGTGGACCAGGGGCTCCTGCTCGCCGGCCGCCACCAGCTTCTCGATCACGCAGGTCACCAGCAACGACCAGCCGACCTCCGCGGTGGACTCCAGCCGGACGCCGGCCCAGGTGGCGGCGTCGGCCGGCACCGGACCCCAGCCCGGGTCGATGAACCGAGCCTGCCGGAACCCGCCGCCGGGGGCGGGCGCGGCGCCGGAGAAGGCGTCAGCCAGCCCCCGGTGAGCCGGGTCGAGCACGCTCACCGCGGCCCGGCCGGACGACAGCAGGGCATCGGTCAGGTCGGCCAGGGGATCGACGAGGGCCAGCACCCTCGGCGGGACCCCGTTCGCCACCAGGACCGACGTCACGGTGAGTCCCTGCGGGCGCCGCTCGCCCACCGCCGTCCACAGGGTCACGCCGGCCGCCAGCCGGCCACGGAAGGCCCGCACGTCGTCGCGGGCCGAGGGCGGATCGGCGAACGGGTGGCTGGAGTGGATGGTCATCCCCGGAGGATACCCACCCTTCGCCGGACGCAGAACGGCCCCTGCCGCAGGGCAGGGGCCGTTCGGGGATCTGGAAGTGAATCAGCTCACTTGACGATCTTGGTCACCCGGCCGGCGCCGACGGTCCGGCCACCCTCGCGGATGGCGAACTTCAGGCCGTCCTCCATGGCGATCGGCTTGTTCAGGTGCACGGTCATGTCGGTGTTGTCACCGGGCATCACCATGTCGGTGCCCTCGGGCAGCTGAACGACGCCGGTCACGTCGGTGGTGCGGAAGTAGAACTGCGGGCTGTAGTTGGAGAAGAACGGCTTGTGACGGCCACCCTCTTCCTTGGTCAGCACGTAGACGTTGGCGTCGAAGTCGGTGTGCGGGGTGGTCGAGCCGGGCTTGATCACGACCATGCCGCGCTCGACGTCGTCCTTCTTCGTGCCACGCAGCAGCAGGCCGACGTTCTCGCCCGCACGGCCCTCGTCGAGGATCTTGCGGAACATCTCGACACCGGTGATGGTGGTGGTCTGCTTCTTCTCCGCGATACCGATGATGTCGACGGTCTCGCCGGTGCGGACGATGCCGCGCTCGATCCGGCCGGTCACCACGGTGCCGCGACCGGTGATGGTGAAGACGTCCTCGATCGGCATCAGGAACGGCTTCTCGGTCTCGCGCTCCGGCTGCGGGATGAACTCGTCCACCGCGTTCATCAGCTCGAGGATGCTGTCGCTCCACTTGGCGTCGCCGTTCATGGCCGGGAAGGCCGCCACGCGGACGATCGGGCAGTTGTCGCCGTCGAACTCCTGCGCGCTGAGCAGCTCGCGGACCTCGAGCTCGACCAGCTCGATCAGCTCCTCATCGTCCACCATGTCGCACTTGTTCAGCGCGACCACGATGGCGGGGACGCCGACCTGGCGAGCGAGCAGCACGTGCTCGCGGGTCTGCGGCATCGGACCGTCGGTGGCGGCGACCACCAGGATCGCACCGTCCATCTGGGCGGCACCGGTGATCATGTTCTTGACGTAGTCGGCGTGACCCGGGCAGTCGACGTGAGCGTAGTGGCGCGCTTCGGTCTGGTACTCGACGTGCGCGATCGAGATGGTGATACCGCGCTGGCGCTCTTCCGGCGCCTTGTCGATCTGATCGAACGCCGACACCGCGTTGAGCGCGGGGTACTTGTCGTGGAGCACCTTCGTAATCGCCGCGGTGAGCGTGGTCTTGCCGTGGTCGATGTGCCCGATGGTGCCGATGTTGCAGTGCGGCTTGGTCCGCTCGAACTTGGCCTTTGCCACTTGGGCTCCTCTTTCGGATAGTCGCCACGCGAGGCTCGCGGGGCGTTACTGGATTGTTGACTGCAAGGTCGGGTGTCCGTGCGGACACGGACCCGACCAAGTTTTCTCTACCGGCGATCCGGAGTCAAACTCAGGCTCCGCCGCGACCCTTGGCCACGATCTCGTCGGCCACGGACTTCGGGCACTCCCCGTAGGAGTCGAACTCCATCGAGTACGACGCCTGGCCGGAGGTCTTCGAGCGGAGGTCGCCGACGTAACCGAACATCTCGCTCAGCGGCACCAGCGCCTTGATCACCTGATTGCCGTGGGCCTCCTCCATCGACTGGACGTGGCCACGGCGGCTGTTGATGTCCCCGATCACCGTCCCCAGGTAGTCCTCGGGAGTGGTCACCTCGACGGCCATCATCGGCTCCAGCAGTGCCGGGTCGGCCTTGCGGGCCGCCTCCTTGAACACCATCGAACCGGCGATCTTGAAGGCCAGTTCGGAGGAGTCGACGTCGTGGTACGCGCCGTCGAGGAGCGTCACCTTGATGTCCTCCACCGGGTAGCCGGCCAACGGGCCGAAGGCCATCGCCTCCTTGACGCCGTGGTCCACCGCCGGGATGTACTCCTTGGGGATGCGGCCACCGGTGACGGCGTTCACGAACTCGTAGCCGGAACCGGCTTCCTTCGGCTCCAGCGCGATCAGGACCTTGGCGTACTGGCCCGAACCACCCGACTGCTTCTTGTGGATGTACTCGACCTTCTCCACCGGGCGACGCAGGGTCTCGCGGTAGGCGACCTGCGGCTTGCCGATGTTCGCCTCGACCTTGAACTCCCGCTTCATCCGGTCGATCATCACCTCGAGGTGCAACTCGCCCATGCCGGCGATGATGGTCTGCCCGGTCTCCTCGTCGGTGTGGACCCGGAAGGTCGGGTCCTCCTCGGCCAGCCGCTGGATGGCGACACCCAGCTTCTCCTGGTCGGACTTGGTCTTCGGCTCGATGGCCTGCTCGATCACCGGCGCCGGGAAATCCATCGACTCCAGCACGACCGGGTTGGCCGGCTCACACAGGGTCTCCCCGGTGGTGGTGTCCTTCAGGCCCATCACCGCGATGATCATGCCGGCGCCGATCTGGTCGATCTCCTGACGCTTGTTCGCATGCATCTGGTAGATCTTGCCGATCCGCTCCTTGCGGCCCTTGGTCGAGTTCAGCACCTGCTGGCCGGCCTTGAGCACGCCGGAGTAGACCCGGATGTAGGTCAGCTTGCCCAGGTGCGGGTCGGCGGCGATCTTGAACGCCAGCATCGCCAGCGGCTCGTCGTTGGACGTGTGCTTCTCGATGATGATGTCGGGATGGCCGGGCTTGAAGCCCTCGATCGGCGGGATCTCCAGCGGGGACGGCAGGTAGTCGATCACCGCGTCCAGCATCGGCTGCACGCCCTTGTTCTTGAACGAGGTGCCACAGATCACCGCGGTGATCTTGTTGGCGATCACGGCCCGGCGAATCGCGGCCTTGAGCTGGGCGGTGCTCAGCTCCTCCCCGGACTCCTCGGACTCCAGCCACGCCTCGGCGAACTCGTCGTCGTTGTCGGCCAGGGTGTGCACCAGCTCCTCGCGAGCGGCCGCGGCCGCGTCCGCCATGTCGGCCGGGATCTCCTCGACGGTGTAGTCGTCGCCGATCTTGGTCTCGCCGTGCCACATCAGCGCACGCATGCCGACCAGGTCGACGACGCCGGTGAACTTGGCCTCCGCGCCGATCGGCAGCTGCAGCACAGCCGTGACGGCGTGCAGCCGCTCGCGGATGGTCCTGACGCAGTACTCGAAGGAGGCTCCGGTGCGGTCCAGCTTGTTCACGTAACAGATCCGGGGCACGCCGTAGCGGGTGGCCTGGCGCCACACGGTCTGGCTCTGCGGCTCCACGCCGGCGACACCGTCGAAGACCGCGACCGCACCGTCCAGCACGCGCAACGAGCGCTCGACCTCGATGGTGAAGTCGACGTGCCCGGGGGTGTCGATGATGTTGATCTGGTGGTCCTTCCAGAAACAGGTGGTCGCGGCGGACGTGATCGTGATGCCGCGCTCCTGCTCCTGCTCCATCCAGTCCATCGTCGCGGCGCCGTCGTGCACCTCGCCGATCTTGTAGTTGATCCCGGTGTAGAACAGGATCCGCTCGGTGGTGGTGGTCTTGCCCGCGTCGATGTGGGCCATGATGCCGATGTTGCGGACCTTGGCCAGATCCTGCTTCAAGTCAATCGCCACTTCGGGCTCAACCTTTCGTGTCGTTCGCCCTGGAGCCAGGACGCCTGCGCCTGCAGGGCACAGGGCACGGCGGGTGCTGCCGTGCCCTGTGGTGGTTCATGCGTGGGTGATGGTCACCAGCGGTAGTGGGCGAACGCACGGTTCGCCTCGGCCATCTTGTGGGTGTCCTCGCGTCGCTTCACCGACGCGCCGAGACCGTTCGAGGCGTCCAGCAGTTCGTTCATCAGCCGCTCGGTCATGGTCTTCTCGCGGCGCTGCCGGGAGAAGGAGACCAGCCAGCGCAACGCCAGGGTGTTGGCCCGGGTGGGCTTGACCTCGATCGGCACCTGGTAGGTGGCACCACCCACGCGGCGGCTCTTCACCTCGAGGGCCGGACGGATGTTGTCCAGCGCCTTCTTCAGGGTCTGCACCGGATCGATTCCGGTCTTGACCCGGGTGCCCTCGAGGGCGTCGTAGACGATGCTCTGCGCGACGGTCTTCTTGCCGTCCAGCAGGATCTTGCTGACCAGCTGGGAAACCAGCGGCGAGCCGTACACCGGGTCGACAACGACCGGGCGCTTCGGGGCGGGACCCTTGCGAGGCATTACTTCTCCTTCTTCGCGCCGTAGCGGCTGCGCGCCTGCTTCCGGTTCTTGACACCCTGGGTGTCCAGCGAACCGCGGATGATCTTGTACCGCACGCCCGGCAGGTCCTTCACCCGACCGCCGCGGACGAGCACCATGGAGTGCTCCTGCAGGTTGTGGCCCACACCCGGGATGTACGCGGTGACCTCGACGCCGGAGGAGAGCCGGACGCGCGCCACCTTGCGCAGCGCGGAGTTCGGCTTCTTCGGAGTGGTGGTGTACACCCGGGTGCACACGCCGCGGCGCTGGGGCGAACCCTTCAGCGCGGGGGTCTTGTTCTTGCTGACCTTGTCCGTGCGGCCCTTGCGGACCAACTGCTGGATAGTGGGCACCGGCTGGTATCTCTTTCCGTTGACGTGTGTGTGTGCGGGCCGCGCGCCACCAGCGGAAACCTCAGCCGGACGCGGCGCACGCACGCGTGGTTCGGTCTCCCGAACACAACGGCCAAGGCTACTTGATGGCTCCGCAAGCGTCAAAAATGACCGGATTCCGGTTCGTTTCGGTACCGCCCTCGGCCCGCCGCCGTCCATGGCAAAATGTGCTTACAACGAACCCCGGGCTCACAGTGACCCGGCAAGGTCTCAACGGGGAGGCTGCAATGCAGGAGCTGTCCGAAGGTGTCCGGGTCACGCTCACGGTGGACGGACGCGAGGTCCGGGCCGAGTCCGGACTGACCATCCTGGCCGCCCTCCAGAAGGAGGGTCTGGACGTCCCCTCCCTGTGCAACGACGTGCGCCTCGAACGCGCCAACGGCAACTGCGGCCTGTGCGTGGTCGAGGTGGGCGATCAGCGCCGCGAGGTGAAGTCCTGCATCACCCCGGTGTCGGACCAGATGGTGATCCGGACCCGGTCGGAGACCATCGACGCCTACCGCAAGGTCCGGGTGGAGCAGCTGCTGTGCGACCACAACGCCGACTGCGAGCCGCCCTGTCAGCAGACCTGCCCCGCCCACATCGACATCCAGCGCTACCTCGCCCTGGTCACCGACGGCAACTTCGAGGCCGCGGTGCGGGTGATCAAGGACAGCAACCCGTTCCCGTCCGCCTGTGGCCGGGTGTGCCCGCACAGCTGTGAGGCCCAGTGCCGGCGCGCCCTCGTCGACTCGGCGGTGGCGATCAACAACGTGAAGCGGTTCGCGGCGGACTGGGACCTGGCCCGCGAGCACCCGTGGTCGCCGACCGTGGCCCGGCCGTCGGGCAAGCGGGTCGGCATCGTCGGCGCCGGCCCGTCCGGGTTGAGCGCGGCCTTCTACGCGGCGGCGGCCGGACACGACGTGACGGTCTTCGACGCGATGCCCCTGCCCGGCGGGATGATGCGCTACGGCATCCCCGAGTACCGGCTGCCGAAAGCGATCCTCGACGACGAGATCGCCACCATCACCGCGCTCGGGGCCCGGATCGTCTGCAACAAGGCGCTCGGCACCCACCTGCACCTGGAGGACCTGCAACGCGACTTCGACGCCGTGTACCTGGCCATCGGCTCCTGGACGGCCACCCCGATGGGTCTGCCGGCGAGAACTCCGAGGGGGTGTGGACCGGCATCGACTACCTGCGCGAGGTCACCAAGGGCAGCGACCCCGAGCCCGGGCACACCGTCGTCGTGGTCGGCGGCGGCAACACCGCGATCGACTGCGCCCGCACCGCCCTGCGCCGGGGCGCCGGCCGGGTGGTGCTGCTCTACCGGCGCACCCGGGACGAGATGCCGGCCCAGGCCCACGAGATCGTGGACGCCGAGGAGGAGGGCGTCGAGCTGCGGTTCCTGGCCGCACCGACCGCGCTCCGCCGGGACGGGAACCGGCTCGTCCTGAGCTGCATCCGGATGGAGCTCGGCGAGCCGGACCGTTCCGGTCGGCGCCGTCCGATCCCGGTCGAGGGCAGCGACTTCGAGCTCGACGCGTCGACGGTGATCGGCGCGATCGGCCAGAGCACCAACACCCAGTTCCTGTACAACGACCTGCCGGTGCGGCTGAACAAGTGGGGCGACATCGAGGTCGACGGCTCCACGATGGAAGCCTCGGAGGCCAAGATGTTCGCGGGCGGGGACTGCGTCACCGGCCCGGCCACCGTGATCGAAGCCGTCGCCGCCGGTCGCCGCGCAGCCTGGGCAATGGACCAGTTCGTGCTCAGGGGCTACGTCCGCGGCGAGCCGGCCAGCTACAACTGCAGCCGCGGCTCCCTGGAGGACCTGCCGCGGGACGAGTTCGAGGCACGACCGAAACTGCCCCGGCTGGAGATGCCGGCCGCACCCGTCGAGGAGCGGCTGGCCGACTTCCGCCCGGTGGAACTCGGCTACAGCGAGGCCGACGCCCGGGCCGAGGCGGCCCGCTGCATGCGCTGCGGTTGCAAGGCCCGGTTCGTCTGCGACCTGCGGAAGGTCGCCACCAAGGCATCGGTCCACTACGTCGAACCGCTGCACCTGCGGCCCCGGATGCCGATCGTCCGTGACCACCCGTTCATCGTCCGGGACCACAACAAGTGCATCTCCTGTGGCCGCTGCGTGGCGGCCTGTGCCGAGATCGAGGGGCCGGGCGTCCTGGCCTACCAGTTCCGCAACGGCCAGCTCACCGTGGGCACCCACGACGGCCGGCCGCTGATCGACACCGACTGCGTGTCCTGCGGCCAGTGCGTCACCGCCTGCCCCTGCGGCGCACTGGACTATGTGCGCGAGCGGCCCGCGGTGTTCGCGGCGATCAACAACCCGACCAAGGTGGTGGTCGGCTTCGTCGCGCCGGCGCCGCGGAGCGTGATCGCCGCCCAGTACGGCAAGAAGCCGGAGGACGCGTCCCCGTTCGTGGCCGGGCTGATGCGCGCGGTCGGCTTCGACAAGGTGTTCGACTTCTCCTTCGCCGCCGACCTCACGATCATGGAGGAGACCACCGAGTTCCTGAACCGGGTCACCACGGGCGGGGTGATGCCCCAGTTCACGTCCTGCTGCCCCGGCTGGGTGAACCTGGTCGAGAAGCGCTACCCGGAGCTGATCCCCCACCTGTCCAGCTGCAAGTCGCCGCAGCAGATGATGGGCACCACCGTGAAGACGCACTTCGCCCAGACCTACGGGATCTCCCTGGATGACCTGTACGTGGTCTCGATCGTGCCGTGCCTGGCCAAGAAGTACGAGGCGGCCCGGCCGGAGTTCGGCACCGACGGGGTCCGTGACGTCGACGCCGTGCTGACCACCACCGAGTTCATCGAGATGATCAACATGGTGCGACTGGACCCCCAGCAGATCCAGCCCGACCGCTTCGACGACCCCTACTCGCGGGTCACCGGCGCCGGCGTCATCTTCGGTGCCTCCGGTGGCGTGGCCGAGGCCGCCCTGCGGATGGCCGTGGAGAAGCTGACCGGTGAGGCGCACCCCGACCACCTGGAGTTCCACGCCGTGCGCGGGCTGCAGGGCATGAAGGATGCCACGATCACCGCCGGCGGGAAGACCGTGCGGGTGGCCGTCATCTCGGGGCTGGGCAACGCCGCCCCCCTGGTCGAACGGGTGGTCGCCGGTGAGGACGTCGGCTACGACCTGATCGAGATCATGGCCTGCCCGGGCGGCTGCATCGACGGCGCGGGCAACCCGGCTCCGGCCAAGGTGGGCGAGCTCCGCCAGCGCACCGAGGTGCTGTTCGACATCGATCGCTCCAGCAAGTACCGCCGGTCGCAGGACAACCCCGACGTCCTGCGGCTCTACGACGACTTCTACGGCGAGCCGAACTCGGCGAAGGCCCACCAGTTGCTGCACACCCACTACGAACCGTACGGCGAGAAGACCGTGGTGCCGGCGATCCTGCCGGTCAACTGATCGTCGTCACGGGAGCCGGCGCAGCGGCGGGCCGTCCAGCCGGACCACCGGGGCACCCAGCGCTGCGGCCTGTTCGGCCAGGTGGGTGACCAGGACGGTGAGCCGACCGGTTCCCGCCTCCGCGATCAGGCCGGCGGCCCGCCGCCAGGTGTCCTCGTCCAGCCCCGTGAACGGTTCGTCGAGCAGCAACAGGTCCGGAACGGCGGCGAGCGCGCGGGCGATCGCCACCCGGCGGCGCATCCCGCCGCTGAGGTCGACCGGACGAACTCCCACGCTCTCGCCCAGACCGAGCCGGTGCAGCCACTCCGCCGCACGCCGGCGGCCACCGGCGTCCGGGGAGGTGACGGCGTTCTGCCATGCCGTCTCCCAGGGCAGCAACCGGTCCTCCTGGAACACCACCGCGACCCGGAGCCCGGCGAGCCCGGCGATGGTCCCCCGCTGCGGGGTCTCCAGACCCGCCAGCAGGCGCAGCAGCGTCGTCTTGCCACACCCGGACGGGCCGGTCAGGCACACCGCACCCGTCTCGGGCAGCCGGAGGGAGAACTCCTCCAGCACCGGACGCCCTGGGTCGTAGCCGAAGCAGACTCGCTCAAGCGCCGGCATCGGGATCCCCCGGTTTCGCCCGGACCGGGGCCGGGACCCGGCCGGTCAGCCGGCCCATGACGAGCCGCAGCAGCCGCTCCAACGCCAGGCTCAGGGCCACCACCGTGATCGTCCAGGCGAACACCGCCGGCGTCTCCAGGTACAACCGGGCGTCCTGCAGCCGCCCTCCGATGGACAGCGGTGGCCTGCTGATCACTTCTGCGGCCACGCCGGACTTCCACGCCAACCCCATCCCGGTCGTGCAGGCGGTGGCGAAGAACGGCAGCACCGCCGGCACCCGGATCCGGCGCAGGGTCTGCCAAGGACCGAACCGGAACACCCTCGCCAGCTCCAGGAGCTCGCGATCCTGGCCGCGGATCCCGGCGGCCACGTTGTCCCACACCACCGGTACGACCATCAGGAACGAGATGAAGGCAGCCAGCCGACCGGTGGGGATCCAGACCAGGGCGAGGATCACGAAGGACGCCACCGGTGCGGCCCGCACCACCCGCAGCGCCGGCGACAGCAGTGCGTCAGCGACCCGGGACCGTGTGGTCAGGACGGCCGCGCCGGTCCCGGCGAGCACCCCGGCCCCGAACCCCGCCAGCACCCGGAACAGCGACATCGCGGTGATCTGCCAGAACTCGGTGGTGCCGATCAGTTGCGAGAGCGTGGCCAGCACCACGGCCGGGGACGGGACCAGCAGTTCCTGGCCCACGAGCAGGCTCGCGACCTGCCAGACCGCCAGCCAGAAGAGGGCTGCGGCCCCGCTGAGGATCGCCCGGCGTCCCCGGTCAGGACGCGGCGAAGTAGAATCCGGCGTCAGGGACAGCTCCTCCCACGGACTCAGGCTTGGCCGCATGGAGCACCTGGAAGTAACCCCGGAGCCCGACCCTCATCTCCTCGCCCGCGAGGAAGGTGAGGTTGAGCCGCGGCAGCGCCTGTTTCGCCACGGCGGCGCTGGGGATGATCCCGAACTTCGCACACAACACCGAGGTGGTGTCCGCGTCCGTCCTCGCCGTCCCGATCGACGCCTCGTACTCGGTCAGGAACCTCGAGACGGCGTCGGGGTTCTGCTCGACGAACGCCCTGCGGGCGATCACCCCGCCCATCATCAACTGGCTGCCATCGGTGACCACCTGCGCCCACTCCTCGGTGAGGTCGAGCGCCACCCTCAGGCGCGGGTTCTTCACCAGCACCGTGGTCACGAACGGCTCCGGCAGCAGGGCGACCTCTGCCTCTCCGCTCGCCACCAGCGTGGCTACCTCGTCGTGCTGGCTCCTCCAGACGAGCTGGACGTCGGTGTCGGGGTCGAGCCGGTTCTCCGTCAGCAGGAAGCGCAGCACGTACTCGGGGTTGGCGCCCTGGCCCGACCCGTAGATGGTCCTGCCCGACAGGTCAGCCATGCTGGTCATCGCCACGCCGTCGGAGACGATGTACATCACGCCGAGCGTGTTCACCGCCAGCATCTGCACCGCACCGGAGGTCTTCGCGTAGAGCACCGCGGCCAGGTTGGTCGGGACGGCCGCGATGTCGACATCGCCGCTGGCCACCCTGGCCACGACGTCCTCGGGCGACTCGTGCACCGTGAAGCGGTAGTCGTTGGCGGCCGCGCCGGCCTCCTGCGCCTGCATCAGGTGCACCATGCCGACTCCGGTCGGACCCTTCAGGGTCGCCACCCGCACCGGCGCGATCGGCCCGGTCGCGGCGGCGCAGCCCGACAGCAGCAGCGCCAGTGCGACGCACGCCACCAGGGCGGCCCGTACGGACACCCCGTCGCGCGCCTTTGTCCTCACAAAGAGAGGCTAGAGCACTTACGGCCGGTCCGGGGCGCTTTCGAGGTCATCGATGAGGCCGACCCGGTGTGCGTGCCGGCCACCCTCGAACTCGGCGGTGAGGAATTCGTGGGTGATCAGCCTGGCCAGACCCGGGCCCACCACCCGGGCGCCCAGGGCGAGCACGTTGGCGTTGTTGTGCTGGCGTGCCAGCTTCGCCGAGAAGGGCTCGGAACACACCACGGCCCGGATCCCGCGCACCTTGTTGGCGGCGATCGAGATCCCCACCCCGGTCCCGCAGGCGATCAGGCCAAGGTCGTACTCGCCGGCCGCGACCAGCCGGCCGACCTCCCCGCCGTTCACCGGGTAGTCGACGGCCTCGCCCGGCGCGGGGCCGAGGTCGGTGACCTCGTACCCCAGCGCGCGGGCCTCTGCGGCCATCTCCTGGCGGAGTTCGACGGCGGCGTGGTCGGACGCGACGACGATGCGGCGGCCCATGTCAGCGCAGCTCCCCGGTGTCGTACTCATCGAGGCTGACCGCCGACCCCCCGACGTTCAGGTCGTAGTCGTAGGGATCGTAGGAGAGGTCGTACGCGGCGGCGCGAGCCTCCGCGGTGGGCTCCACCCGGATGTTCCGGTACCGCTCCAGGCCGGTGCCGGCCGGGATCAGCTTGCCCAGGATGACGTTCTCCTTCAGGCCGACCAGGGAGTCGGACTTGGCGTGGATCGCCGCGTCGGTGAGCACCTTGGTGGTCTCCTGGAACGAGGCGGCCGACAGCCACGACTCGGTGGCCAGGGAGGCCTTGGTGATGCCCATCAGGACCGGGCGCCCCTGCGCGGGGGTGCGGCCCTCGGTGAGCATCCGCCGGTTCTCGGCCTCGAACATCTTCCGGTCCACCAGCTCACCGGGCAGCAACGAGGTGTCGCCGGACTCGATCACGGTGATCCGGCGCAGCATCTGCCGGATGATGATCTCGATGTGCTTGTCGTGGATCGGGGCGCCCTGCGTCCGGTACACGGCCTGCACCTCCTCCACCAGATGCTCCTGCACCTTGCGCAGGCCGGACACCCGGAGCACGTCCTGCGGGTCGGGCGTTCCCGCGTAGAGCTGCTGACCGGCGGCCACGTGGTCGCCGTCCCCGACGGCGTGCCGCACGCCGGTGGCGTCCTCCCACTCCAGCCGGACCCGGCGCGGCAGCGGGTACTCCAGGTCGGGCTCGCCGTCGTCACGGACGATGACCAGCTTGCGGCTGCGATCACCCTCCTCGATCCGGACCCGGCCCGCCGACTCCGCGATCGGGGCCTTGCCCTTGGGCTGGCGGGCCTCGAACAGTTCGACCACGCGCGGAAGGCCCTGGGTGATGTCGTCGCCGGCCACACCACCGGTGTGGAAGGTACGCATCGTGAGCTGGGTACCCGGCTCGCCGATGGACTGCGCCGCGACGATACCCACAGCCTCGCCCACGTCGACCAGCTTGCCGGTCGCCAGGGAACGGCCGTAGCACATCGCGCAGGTGCCGGTGGCCGCCTCACAGGTGAGGACCGAACGCACCCTCACCTCGGTGACCCCGTTGCGCAGCAGCTTCTTGATGTTCACGTCGCCGAGGTCGACACCGGCCTGCACCAGCACCTTCCCCTCGGTCGTGACCACGTCGGTGGCCAGGGTGCGGGCGTAGACGGCGGTCTCGACGTTCCGCGCCGGCACCAGCTTGCCGCCCTTGCCCTCGGCGGCGATGACCTTGATCAGGCCGCGGTCGGTCTGGCAGTCCTCCTCGCGGATGATCACGTCCTGGGAGACGTCGACCAGACGCCGGGTCAGGTAGCCGGAGTCTGCGGTACGCAGGGCCGTGTCAGCCTGGCCCTTGCGCCCACCGTGGGTGGAGATGAAGTACTCCAGCACGCTCAGGCCCTCACGGAAGTTGGACTTGATCGGCCGGGCGATGATCTCACCCTTCGGGTTGGCGACCAGGCCACGCATGGCCGCGATCTGGCGCATCTGGGTCATGTTCCCCCGGGCGCCGGAGTGCACCATCATGAAGATCGGGTTGTTCTTCGTGAAGTTGGCCTCCATGGCCGCGGTCAGTTCCGCCGTGGCGTCGGTCCAGAGCTGGATCAGCTCCTGGTGCCGCTCCTCCTCGGTGACCTTGCCCCGCTCGTACTGCTTGGTGATCTTCGCCGCCCGGGCCTCGTAGACCGAAAGGATCTCCGGCTTGTTCGGCGGCGTCTGCACGTCGCCGATCGAGACGGTCACCCCGGAGCGGGTCGCCCACTTGAAGCCGAGAGCCTTGAGCCGGTCAAGGGTGACCGCCACATCGACCTTCGGGTACCGCTCGGCCAGGTCGTTCACGATCTGGCCCAGCTTCTTCTTGCCCGACCTCGTCGTTCACGTACGGGTAGTCGGCCGGCAGCGCCTCGTTGAACAGGGCCCGCCCGAGGGTGGTCTCCAGCAGCACGCTGCCGTCGGGCCGCACCGGAGCACCCTCGGAGCTGACGACCCCGGTGAGCCTGATCCGGCAACGCGCACCGATTCCGAGCTCGCCACGGTCGAAGGCCATGTAGGCCTCCGCCACCGAGGAGAACATCCGTCCCTCACCCGGCAGGTTGGCGCTGCTCCAGGGTCAGGAAGTAGTGACCGATGATCATGTCCTGCGTCGGCAGGGTCACGGGGCGGCCGTCGGCGGGCTTGAGGATGTTGTTGGTGGACAGCATCAGGATCCGGGCCTCCGCCTGCGCCTCGGCGCTCAGCGGGAGGTGGACGGCCATCTGGTCGCCGTCGAAGTCGGCGTTGAAGGCCGTGCAGACCAGCGGGTGCAGCTGGATGGCCTTGCCCTCGATCAGCTGCGGCTCGAACGCCTGGATGCCGAGGCGGTGCAGCGTCGGTGCACGGTTCAGCAGCACCGGGTGCTCGGCGATCACTTCTTCCAGGACGTCCCACACGACCGGACGCTGACGTTCGACCATCCGCTTGGCGCTCTTGATGTTCTGCGCCAGGTTCAGGTCGTCGAGGCGCTTCATCACGAACGGCTTGAACAACTCCAGCGCCATGTTCTTGGGCAGCCCGCACTGGTGCAGCTTCAGCTGCGGGCCGACCACGATCACCGAACGTCCGGAGTAGTCGACGCGCTTGCCGAGCAGGTTCTGGCGGAAGCGGCCCTGCTTGCCCTTGAGCATGTCCGAGATGGACTTCAGCGGACGGTTGCCGGGGCCGGTCACCGGACGCCCACGGCGGCCGTTGTCGAACAGGCTGTCGACGGCCTCCTGGAGCATCCGCTTCTCGTTGTTCACGATGATCTCGGGCGCACCCAGGTCGAGCAGCCGCTTGAGCCGGTTGTTCCGGTTGATCACCCGGCGGTACAGGTCGTTCAGGTCGGAGGTCGCGAAACGTCCGCCGTCGAGCTGGACCATCGGGCGAAGGTCCGGCGGGATCACCGGCACCGCGTCCAGCACCATGCCCAGGGGCGAGTTGGTGGTGTTCAGGAAGGCCGCCACCACCTTGAGCCGCTTCAGGGCCCTGGTCTTGCGCTGGCCCTTGCCGGTCTGGATGATCTCGCGCAGGTTCGTCGACTCGGCGGCGAGGTCGAAAGTGGCCAGGCGGTTCTTGATCGCCTCGGCACCCATGTAGCCGGCGAAGTACTTGCCGAACCGGTTCTTCATCTCCCGGTAGAGGATCTCGTCACCCTCGAGATCCTGGACCTTCAGGCTCTTGAACCTCGTCCACACGGCGTCGAGCCGGTCGATGTCGCGCTGGGCCCGGTCCCGCAGCTGCTTGACCTCGCGCTCGCCGCTCTCCCGCACCCGCTTCTTGATGTCGGCCTTGGCACCCTCGGCCTCGAGCTGGGCGAGGTCCTCCTCGATCTTGGTCAGCCGGATGTTCACATCGTTGTCGCGGCGCGCCTCGAGCTGCTTGCGCTCGACCTCGACCTTGGCCTCCAGGGACGGCAGGTCACGGTGTCGCGCCTCCTCCTCGACCGTGGTGATCATGTAGGCGGCGAAGTAGATGACCTTCTCCAGGTCCTTCGGAGCGATGTCCAGCAGGTAGCCCAGCCGGCTCGGCACCCCCTTGAAGTACCAGATGTGGGTCACCGGCGCGGCGAGCTCGATGTGGCCCATCCGCTCCCGGCGCACGTTCGACCGGGTCACCTCGACGCCACAACGCTCGCAGATGATGCCCTTGAAGCGCACCCGCTTGTACTTGCCGCAGTAGCACTCCCAGTCCCGGGTGGGGCCGAAGATCTTCTCGCAGAACAGTCCGTCCCGCTCCGGCTTCAGGGTTCGGTAGTTGATCGTCTCGGGCTTCTTGACCTCACCATGCGACCACTCCCGGATCTGGTCGGCAGTCGCCAGCCCGATGCGCAACTCGTCGTAGAAGTTCACGTCCAGCACGTTGCTTCTCTTTCTCCTGTTGCCAGGAATCCCTTACGGATGATGTTGGGGGGAGCCGGAGCCCTTAGAGCTCGTCGACGGAGTGGAACGAATCCGCACCCGGCCGGCGGGACAGGTCGATACCGAACTCCTCGCTGGCGCGGAAGTCGTCCTCGGAGTCGCGGAGTTCCACCACCGTGCCGTCGCTGGAGAGGACCTCCACGTTCAGGCACAGCGACTTCATCTCCTTGACCAGCACCTTGAACGATTCGGGAATGCCGGGCTCGGGGATGTTCTCGCCCTTGACGATCGCCTCGTAGACCTTGACCCGGCCCGGGACGTCGTCGGACTTGATGGTGAGCAGCTCCTGCAGTGCCCAGGCGGCGCCGTAGGCCTCCAGGGCCCACACCTCCATCTCCCCGAAGCGCTGGCCACCGAACTGCGCCTTGCCGCCCAGCGGCTGCTGGGTGATCATCGAGTACGGACCGGTGGAGCGGGCGTGGATCTTGTCGTCCACCAGGTGGTGCAGCTTCAACATGTAGATGTAGCCCACCCCCACCGGCTCGGGGTACGGCTCGCCGGAGCGGCCGTCGAACAGCCGCGCCTTGCCGTCGGTGTTCACCAGCTTGGCACCGTCGCGCTGCGGCAGGCCGTGCTCCAGCAGTCCGGCGATCTCGTGCTCGTTGGCACCGTCGAACACCGGGGTGGCCAGCCGGGCGTCGCCGTCGACCCGCTCCAGGCCGACGCCACGCAGCCGCTCGGCCCACTCCTCCTCGACCCCGGTGATGTCCCAGCCGGTCTTGGCCACCCACCCGAGGTGGGTCTCCAGGACCTGGCCGACGTTCATCCGCGACGGCACGCCGAGCGGGTTCAGCACGATGTCCACCGGGGTCCCGTCCTCCAGGAACGGCATGTCCTCGACGGGCAGGATCTTGGAGATCACACCCTTGTTGCCGTGGCGGCCGGCCAGCTTGTCGCCGTTGGAGATCTTCCGCTTCTGGGCGACGTAGACCCGGACCAGCTGGTTCACGCCCGGGGGCAGCTCGTCGTCCTCGTCGCGGTCGAACACGCGCACACCGATCACGGTGCCGCTCTCGCCGTGGGGCACCTTCAGCGAGGTGTCGCGCACCTCGCGGGCCTTCTCCCCGAAGATGGCACGCAGCAGCCGCTCCTCCGGGGTGAGCTCGGTCTCGCCCTTCGGGCGTGACCTTGCCGACCAGGATGTCGCCGGTACGTGACCTCGGCACCGATCCGGATGATGCCGCGCTCATCGAGGTCGGCGAGCATGTCCTCGCCGACGTTGGGGATGTCGCGGGTGATCTCCTCGGCGCCCAGCTTGGTGTCCCGGGCGTCGATCTCGTGCTCCTCGATGTGGATCGAGGTGAGCACGTCGTCCTGCACCAGGCGCTGGGAGAGGATGATCGCATCCTCGTAGTTGTGCCCCTCCCAGGGCATGAACGCGACCAGCAGGTTGCGACCCAGCGCCATCTCGCCACCGTCGGTGCAGGGCCGTCGGCGAGCGGCGTGCCCACCTCGACCCTGCTGCCCGGCAGCCACCAGCGGACGCTGGTTGATGCAGGTGCCCTGGTTGGACCGACGGAACTTGTCCAGCCGGTAGCTGGTGTAGCTGCCGTCGTCGTTGGTGACGTCGACCATGTCGGCGCTCACCGAGGTGACCACGCCCGCCTTGACGGCGAGCTGTCACGTCGCCGGCGTCGACCGCTCCGCGGTACTCCATGCCGGTGCCCACGAACGGGGCCTCGGTGCGGATCAGCGGCACGGCCTGACGCTGCATGTTCGCGCCCATCAGGGCGCGGGACGCGTCGTCGTGCTCGAGGAACGGGATCAGGGCCGTGGCGACCGACACCATCTGTCGCGGCGACACGTCCATGTACTGCACCTCGACGGCCGGCGACCTCGTCGGCGTCCCCGGCCTTGCGACGACCAGCACCCGCTCCTCGGAGAACCGTGCCGTCCTCGGTCAGCTTGGCGTTGGCCTGCGCGATGACGTACCGGTCCTCCTCGTCGGCGGTCAGGTAGTCGATCTGGTCGGTGACGTGGCCCGTCCTCCACCTTCCGGTAGGGCGTCTCGATGAAGCCGAACGCGTTCACCCGGGCGAAGGAGGCCAGGGAGCCGATCAGGCCGATGTTGGGGCCTTCGGGCGTCTCGATCGGGCACATCCGGCCGTAGTGGCTGTGGTGGACGTCGCGGACCTCCATGCCGGCGCGATCCCGGGAGAGACCGCCCGGGCCGAGGGCCGACAGCCGCCGCTTGTGGGTGAGGCCGGCGACCGGGTTGGTCTGGTCCATGAACTGCGACAGCTGCGAGGTGCCGAAGAACTCCTTCAGCGCCGCGACGACCGGACGGATGTTGATCAGGGTCTGCGGCGTGATCGCCTCGATGTCCTGGGTCGTCATCCGGTCCCGGACGACCCGCTCCATGCCGGCCCAGGCCGATCCGCAGCTGGTTCTGGATCAGCTCGCCCACGGTGCGGAGCCGACGGTTGCCGAAGTGGTCGATGTCGTCGGTCTCGACCGGCATCGTCGCGGTGCCTCGAGGCGACCCTCGTGCAGCGCGACGATGTAGCGGATCGCCGCGACGATGTCGTCGATGGTCAGAACCTGGGTGTCGAACGGCAGGCCGGTGCCCAGCTTCTTGTTGATCTTGTACCGGCCGACCTTGGCCAGGTCGTAGCGCTTCGGGTTGAAGTAGTAGTTCTCCAGCAGCTGCCTGGGCCGCCTCGCGGGTGGGCGGCTCGCCCGGGCGCAGCTTGCGGTAGATGTCGAGCAGCGCCTCGTCGGTGTTGGCGGTGTGGTCCTTCTCCAGGGTGAGCCGGATGGACTCGAACTCGCCGAACTCCTCCAGGATCTGCTCGTCGGTCCAGCCCAGCGCCTTGAGCAGGACGGTGACGTTCTGCTTGCGCTTGCGGTCGACGCGCACGCCGACCATGTCGCGCTTGTCGATCTCGAACTCCAGCCACGCGCCCCGGGACGGGATCATCTTGCAGGTGAAGATGTCCTTGTCCGAGGTCTTGTCGGCGGTCTGCTCGAAGTAGACGCCGGGCGAGCGGACCAGCTGGGTGACCACGACCCGCTCGGTGCCGTTGATGACGAAGGTGCCCTTGTCGGTCATCAGCGGGAAGTCGCCCATGAACACCGTCTGGCTCTTGATCTCACCGGTCTCGTTGTTCATGAACTCGGCGGTCACGAACAGCGGTGCGGCGTAGGTGAAGTCCTGGTCCTTGCACTCCTCGACGGTGTGCTTCGGCTCCTCGAACCGGTTGTCGCGGAACGACAGCGACATGGTCTGGGAGAGGTCCTCGATCGGCGAGATCTCCTCGAAGATCTCCTCCAGCCCCGACTTGGTGTTCACGTCGGTTCGACCCGCCTCGCGAGCTGCGGCGACCCGCGCCTGCCAGGCGTCGTTACCGATCAGCCAGTCGAAGGACTCGATCTGAAGGTCGAGGAGGTTGGGAACCTCAAGTGGCTCGTGGATCTTCGCGAAGGAGATCCGTCCGCTGGGCGAGACGACGTTGGTGTTCTTCGACGCAGTGCGCGAGACGGCCAAGGTGGAGGTCCTTCCGCATATCCGGTACTGGGACCGGTTTCGGTGCATGCTGAACGGCCCGCGTCAAGTTCACGGGTCGTCGTTGGCTTTGGGCAAAGCGATAGCTTACAGCTCCCGCGCGCGACTCGCAAACTGATCCGCCGCCGTCGCGCAGGTGCGGACGCCACAAGGCCGGTGTCTGCAACTGGCACGGGAGGGGTATCCATACGCTGCAGAGCACCGGCCTAAGTGGTGTTCTCATCCGACGCATTAGGGGGGCGCCGACAAGAAGATTCCATCAGACTTGACGGGACCTTGTCAAGCGCTGGTCAAATATTCGTCCGGGAGATCTTGACCAGCGCTCCTGCGCCAGGCGTCGACGGCCGCCCGGAGGCGCCCCTCGACCTCGAAGTGGAGGGCCGCCCGCTGGTACCGCTCGTTCGCCGCCTCGCGACGACCGAGCGCCTGGAACGCGTGCCCCAGAAGCAGCTCCGTGCCGCCGCGGGACATGCCCTCGCCACCCAGCACCGGGTCGTCCAGCACCTCGGACAGCAGGCGGGCGGCTTCGAGCGGATCGTCGGTGCGCAACGCGTACATCGCCTGCACCTGTCGCAGTTCGACGATGTCGTGGCTGTTGCCCAGGATTCCCAGGCCGAGCGAGGCCGTGGCCAGGAGGTCCTGGACCCCGTCCAGCAGTCCGGCGTTGAGCCGCCACCGGGCGGCGATGCAGTGGAACCGCAGCCACATCCGCAGGTCCCGCTTGGCCTCCAGCAACTCCCTGGCCCGGTCGAACTCCGCCAGGCCCGTTTCCGGCCTCCCCGCCATGAAGGCGGCGGTGCCGCGCGTCCAGGCAATGATGCCGCGGGAGTGGTTGGAGTTCAGGCGGGGCGCCAATTCGGAGAGCCGACTCAGGTACGGTTCGCTCTCGGCATAGGAGTGCCCCGCCTCGGTCATGCTGCTGACAAGGGACATCAGTGCCTCGGCGAGGATGATCGGAGGCGCACTGGAGGCTGCCTCGACCGCTCGCGCACCGAAGGCGACCGCCCAACCCAGGTGGTCGGAGGCGCGGTGCGCCGTGGAGGCAAGGCTCAGCGCCTGGGCTCGCGCGACGGCGAAACGCCGTGCCGTCTCGTGCTCGGCAAGCTCCTCGGCGAGGACCGCCGCGCCGGCGAAGTCACCGGCGGAGAACTTCGCCTGCGCCTGGACGTAGATGGACTCCCAGTACCGGCCGGCGTCGCCGTTGGCACGGGCCACCTCGGCGGCCTGGGCAGAGTGCTTGATGGCCGTGGCCCAGTCGTGCTCCGACCAGGCCCGCTCGGCCACCAACAGGTCCTCGATGGTGTCACCGGAGATCAGTTGCGCGGGATCAGCCGCCGGGGAGACCCCCCACTCCAGCGGCGAGACACCGAGCCGCCGGGAGAGGAAGTCGATCACTTCCGGGGACGCGACCCGGCGCCCGCTCTCCAGATGGGAGATGTAGCTGCCGGAGTACTTCTCGCCCCCGAGCTCGGACTGCGAGAAACCCCTGCGCTTGCGCGCCTCACGGAGCAGTGCGCCGAACTGCACGGCACTCGACGTGTCCACACGGCCTCCCATCCTCGATTCTGAGCAAACTTTGTCAAATGTTGACAAGACAGTCAAGTGCCGCTAACTTCTGAGCCACAGAGCCAGTCAAAGAAAGGCCACGGGGACATGACCATTCGCAGGATTATCGCCGCAGCTGCAGTTGCCGGAACCCTCGCAGTGCTGCCGTTCGGTGTGATTGCCAGCAACACCCAGAACGCGGGCTTCACCGTCTCGGGTGGACAGGGCAGCTGGCCGCTCAAGGGCTGATGCACCGCTGCCGGTCAGGGGAGCGACCGGCACCCACAGAACCAACATCACAACACCACCCCCGGTAGAAGCCAGGACGGCGGTGGCCCGCAAAGGGCCACCGCCGTCCTGGCTTTCCCGGCTGCGCGAACCGCGCCGCAGGAAGGCCGATACGTCGAACGGCGGTGACCCGCTGCCGGGTCACCGCCGTTCGACGGCTCAGAAGATCAGCTGGTCACTTGACGCTGACAGCGGCGCCGGCGGCCTCAAGGGCCTCCTTGGCCTTGGCTGCGACGTCGCGGGCGACCTTCTCCAGGACTGCCTTCGGGGCGGCCTCGACCAGGTCCTTGGCCTCCTTCAGGCCCAGGTTGGTGAGTGCGCGCACCTCCTTGATGACCTGGATCTTCTTGTCGCCGGCGGACTCGAGGATGACGTCGACCTCGTTGGCCTCCTCGACCTCCTCGGCGGCATCGGCAGCGGCCGGCGGCGGCGGCGGCAGCGGCCACCGGGGCCGCAGCGGTGACACCGAAGGTGTCCTCGAACAGCTTCACGAACTCGGAGAGCTCGATCAGGGTCATCTCCTTGAAGGCCTCAAGGAGCTCGTCGGTAGTGAGCTTCGCCATTTCGGGCTTCCTTTCTCTACTTACTCGGATGCAGCGTCAGCCGCGTCAGTGGTGGCCTCAGCAGCGGGCGCTGCATCGGTTGCCGGGACATCCCCGGCCTGCTTCTGGTTCTTCAGGGCGTCCAGCGCACGGGCTGCCTGGGCCAACGGCGCGGCGAAGAGGCCGACCGCCTTGGCCAGGTTGCCGTTCATGGCACCGGCGAGCTTGGCGAGGAGGACCTCGCGAGACTCGAGGTCGGCCAACTTCTTGACCGACACGGCGTCCAGGACACGACCGTCCATGACGCCACCCTTGATCACCAGATGCGGGTTCGCCTTGGCGAAGTCACGCAACCCCTTCGCCACGGTGGCAACGTCACCGCGGATGAAGGCGATCGCAGTCGGGTCCGGCGAGTTGCTCGTCGAGTCCCTCAATGCCCGCTTCGCGGGCAGCGATCGTGGTCAGCGTGTTCTTCGTCACGGCGTAGCTGGCGTCCTCACCAAGGGCCCGGCGCAATGCCTTGAGGTCCTTGACGGTGAGTCCGCGGTACTCGGTCAGAACTGCGGCCGCGGAAGAGCTGAACTGCTCGGTCAGCTCCGCGACGGCGGCTGCCTTGTCCGGCCTCGCCATGGGTCTCCTTCCCACTTCTCTCGGATCACCGAAGACCACCGGAAATGGAAAAGCCCCGGTGCGCAGGCGACCAGGGCGGACAACTCAATGAGCTTTCAGCTTTCACCTGCGCGGGGTTTGCCTGTCTGGCGAGCCAGACGAGAACCAGCGGTCTGCGGCAAGGGGAACTCTACCGGGCGGCGGCGGCGGCGGCAAAATCGGCCGTCGTCGAAAACCGGACAGCGCCGGCCCGGGGATTCCCGGACCGGCGCTGTACTGGATTTCAGGTCACTCCGTGATCGGCTTGGTCCTGGTCGGGTCGACCGGGACGCCCGGGCCCATGGTCGAGGAGATCGTCATCTTCCTCAGGTAACGGCCCTTGGAAGCGCTCGGCTTGAGCCGCATGATCTCGTCGGCGGCCGCGAAGTAGTTCTCCACGAGCTGCTGCTCGGTGAAGGAGGCCTTGCCCACGATGAAGTGGAGGTTCGCGTGCCGATCGACGCGGAACTCGATCTTGCCGCCCTTGATGTCGGTCACGGCCTTGGCCACGTCCATGGTGACCGTGCCGGTCTTCGGGTTCGGCATCAGGCCACGCGGACCGAGCACCCGGCCCAACCGGCCGACCTTGCCCATCATGTCCGGGGTGGCGACGACCGCGTCGAAGTCGAGGTAGCCGCCGGCGATCTTGTCGATCAACTCGTCGGCTCCGACCTCGTCCGCGCCGGCCTCGATCGCGTCGTTGGCCTTCTCACCGGTGGCGAAGACGAGGACCCTTGCCGTCTTGCCGGTGCCGTTGGGGAGGTTCACGGTGCCACGGACCATCTGGTCGGCCTTGCGGGGATCGACCCCGAGACGGACGGCGACCTCCACGGTCTCGTCGAACTTGGCCGACGCGCCCTTCTTGACGATGCCCAGGGCAGCCTCGGGGCTGTACAGCTGGTTCTCGTCGATGTTCTCGCTTGTGGCCCGGTAGGCCTTGCTGCGCTTCATGCTGGTCTTCCTCTCGGTGCGGCCCTCCAGGGCCGGGTGCCAGATGTGGTCCGGGCGCGCGGCCCTCCCACGGGATTCGGTACGGTCAGGACTCGACGGTGACGCCCATCGAACGGGCGGTGCCGGCCACGATCTTCATCGCGGCGTCGATGTCGTTCGCGTTGAGGTCGGGCATCTTGGTGGTGGCGATCTCGCGCACCTGGTCGGCGGTGAGCTTGCCCACCTTGTCGGTGTGCGGACGGGCCGAGCCGCTCTTCAGTCCGGCGGCCTTCTTGATCAGCTCCGCGGCCGGCGGGGTCTTCGTGATGAAACTGAAGGTGCGGTCCTCGTAGATGGTGATCTCGACCGGGATGATCGTGCCACGCATCGGTTCGGTCTCGGCGTTGTACCGCTTGCAGAACTCCATGATGTTCACGCCGTGCGGACCGAGCGCGGTGCCGACCGGCGGCGCCGGGGTGGCCGCACCCGCGTTCAGGGCCACCTTGACGACGGCGGCCACTTTCTTCTTGGGAGGCATTGGGTTGGGTCCTTCTCCTGGTTCTTCTTCTTTGCCGGGCAGCCCGGGCGGCTGCCGGCGATGCGACGCCTAGACCTTCTGGATCTGGCCGAGGGTCAGGTCGACCGGGGTCTCCCGGCCGAGGATCTCGACCAGCGCCTTGAGCCGCTGGCTGTTCGCATTGATCTCGGTGATGGTCGCGTGCACGCCCGCGAAGGGGCCCTGGACCACCATGACCGAGTCACCGACCTTGAAGTCGGCGATCTCGATCTTCTTGTTCCTCGCCCGGGCTCCGGTCGAGGTGGCCGCCGCCCTGGCCAGTGCGGCCGGGGCGAGCATCTTCTCGACCTCGTCCAGGCTCAGCGGTACCGGCGAACTCGCGTGGGCGACGAAGCCGGTGACCGACGGAGTGTGCCGGACCGCGGCCCAGGAGGCGTCGGTGAGCTCCATCCGCACCAGGACATAGCCGGGGAGCACGGTGCGGGTGACCGACTTGCGGGCGCCGTTGCGGGTCTCGATGACCTCTTCGGTCGGCACCACGCTCTCGAAGATGAAGTCCTCCATGCCCAGGGTGCGGACCCGGTTGTCCAGGTTCTGCTTCACCCGGTTCTCCATGCCGGAGTAGGTGTGGATCACGTACCAGTCGCCGATCTGGCTGCGCAGCTGCTGGCGCAACTCCTCCAGCACCGCTTCCTCGTCGGCATCCGGCACGGCCGGCGCCGGCTCAGGCTCGGGCTCGTCGTCGCCGAAGTCGAGGTTCAGGTTCAGGTCGTCGACGTCGGCTTCGAGCGGGCCGCCGAAGTCGAGGTTGAGCTCCTGGTCCTCGGATTCGGACACCTCGGGCAGGCCCAGGTCGATCTCGATCTCGATCTCGTCGGTCCCGTCGGCGCCGAAGGCGTCCTCGGGCGTGCTGTTCTCAGTCAAAACCTACTCACTTCCCTCGTCAGTCGCCCAGCAGGCGCAGCATCAGGGTGCCGAAGCCCAGGTCCAGCGCACTGACAATGGCAATCACGATCAGGACGAAGACCAGCACCACGATGAAGTACTGCTGGAGCTGGTTGGGTGTCGGCCAGACCACCTTCTTCAACTCGGTGACGGACTCGCGGACGAACTCGACCGGGTTGGACCGGCGGTCTTCGTCATCGGCGCGGTGCCGCTGCTGTCTCGGCGTCGCCCGTCCCTTGCCGGCCGTCGACTCCGCCGTGGCCTTCCGGACCGGCCGGGCGCCGGCCGCCGCGACGGCGACCTGCTCCTCCTCGGTCAGGGCGACGTCCTCCAGGCCCATCGCCGAAAGGTCGAGATCGGCGGTGGGGTCGGCAGGGACGTCGGCAGGAGCCAACTCCGGTTCATCCGCCACGAGGCCGTCCTTCACGTTCGTCTGATCAGTGGTGCCGGCCGTCTTTCCCGAACGGCTCCCCAGCAGGGCAAGAGGGACTTGAACCCCCAACCTGCGGTTTTGGAGACCGCTGCTCTGCCAATTGAGCTATTGCCCTTGGTGGTGACCCCGACCGGCGACGCTTGAGGGCATGGCCGAGCAGGTGTTGGTCACCAAGTACAGGAGTGTACGTGGTCGGGACAGGGGAAGTCGAACCGGCCCGGCCTCCCCCGGCCACCCATCCGGGTCACAGCACCGCACCGATCGCGCGGGCCACCGTGGCGACATTGCCCGGGTTCAGCGCGGCGACGCAGATCCGCCCGGCGTCGGTCCCGTAGACGCCGTGGACGTCCCGCAACTGCTGCATCTGCCCTGCGGAAAGGCCGGTGTAGCTGAACATGCCGGCCTGGCCGGCGACGAACCCGAAGTCCCGGCTCGCCCCGACGGCAGCCAGCGCGTCCACCAGCGCGGTGCGCATTGCCCGGATCCGCAGCCGCATCGCTTCCAGTTCGGACTCCCAGCCTCGCCGCAGGTCGGGGTCGGTGAGCACGGCGGCCACCACCGCGGCGCCGTGGGTGGGCGGGTTGGAGTAGGTGGTCCGGATCGTCGCCTTGACCTGGGACAGCACGCGCGCCGCCTCGCCGGCGTCCGCGGTGACCACGCTCAGGCCGCCGACCCGCTCGCCGTAGAGGCTGAAGCTCTTGCTGAACGAGGACGCCACCAGCATCGGGATCCCGAGCGTGGCGAACAGTTCCACCACGGCCCGGTCCGCCTCGACCCCGGCGGCGAAGCCCTGGTAGGCGAGGTCGAGGAACGGCACCAGGCCACGGGCGGCCACCACCTCCGCCACCCGCGCCCACTCGGCGGCGGCCAGGTCGTAGCCGGTGGGGTTGTGGCAGCAGGCGTGCAGCACCACGATCGTGCCCGGCTCGGCAGCGGCGAGGTCTGCCAGCATGCCGTCCACGTCCACCCCGCCGAGCCCGGGGTCGTAGTAGCGGTAGCTGCGCACGTCGAACCCGGCGCGGCCGAACAAGGCCTGGTGGTTCTCCCAGGACGGGTCGGAGATCAGCACGGTGGCCCGAGCGTCGGTCAGGCGCAGGAACTCCGCACCGATCCGCAGCGCGCCCGTTCCGCCCAGCCCCTGGACCGTGACCACCCGCCCGGAGGCGACCGGCTCGGAGTCCGCGCCGAACACCAGTTCGCGCACCGCCCTGGTGTAGGCCGGCAGACCGTCGATCGGGAGGTAGCCCCGCGGCGTGGGGTTGCCCGCCAGCGACGCCTCCGCGGTACGGACACAATCCAGCAGCGGCACCCTTCCGTCCTCGCCGAGGTACACCCCGACCCCCAGGTTCACCTTGCCCGGGCGGGAGTCGGCGACAAAGGCCTCACTCAGTCCGAGGATCGGGTCGCGGGGCGCCAACGGGACGTTCGCCAGGATGCTCACGGCTGCCTTTCGGTTCGCAGGTCCGCGGGCCAGTCTAAGGCGCGAGCGAGACCCCGATCAGCACCGGTTCGGGAACGAGCCGAACCCCGTAGGCGTGTTCGACCCCGGCCCGGATCTCGGTGGCCAGCTCCACCACGTCGGCCGCCGACGCCCCGCCGCGGTTGGTGATCGCGAGCGTGTGCCGGGTGGAGAGCCGGGCGAGGCCGGAGCCGTAGCCGCGGCTGAAGCCGGCGTGCTCGATCAGCCAGGCGGCGCTGGTCTTCACGCTGCCGTCGGGCTGGGGGTAGCGGGGGGCGGCCGCCGGCAACGTGTCGGCCACGGCCGGTTCGACCACCGGGTTGGTGAAGAAGCTGCCCGCGCTCCAGGTGTCGCGGTCCGCCTCGTCGAGCACCATGCCCTTGCTGCGTCGCAGCGCCAGAACGGCTTCGCGGAGCTCGGCCAGCGGCACCCGCTCCCCCGGCGCCACGTCGAGGGCGCGGGCCAGTTCGGCGTACCGCACCGGCATCGACAGGGTGCCCAGCCGGAGCTGGAAGGTCACCGACAACACCACGAACCGGTCACCGACCGCCTTGAACATCGAACTGCGGTAGCCGAAGTGGCATTCAGCGGCGCTGCGGGTGGCCACCCGGCGCTCCACCCGGTCGTACACCCGCACCCGGGCGACCGACTGGGCCACCTCCTGGCCGTAGGCGCCGACGTTCTGGATCGGGGTGGCCCCGACCAGGCCGGGAATGCCGGACAGGGCCTCGACCCCCGCGTGCCCGGCGGCCACCGAGGCGGCCACGAACCGGTCCCACGGTTCGCCGGCCGCCACCTCCACGAAGGCGCCCGAGCAGGCCGCGACCTCCTGGTCCCGGATCCCCCGCAGCCGGCCGGTGTGCACCACCGTGCCGTCGAACCCGGCGTCGGCCACCACGACGTTGGAACCGCCACCGAGGACGAGCAACGGGTCGCCGGCCCGGTCGGCCTCGGTGACCGCCTCGATCAGGTCGGCCTCGGTCGCCGGTTCCAGCCAGCGCCGGGCCCGACCCCCGATCCGCAGGGTGGTGTGGTCGGCCAGGCGCTCAGCCAAGGAACACCTCGGCAACCGCCGCTCCGAGCACCTTCACCCCGCCGCAGGTCGCCTCCACCGCGACGGTCGCGATTCCGTCGCCGACAGCGGTCACCGTGCCGGCGAAGTCGACGACCGCACCGCCCTCGACCGGCACCACGACCGGTTTGGTGAAGCGAACCGAGTAGCTCCGAACCCGGCCGGGGTCTCCCGCCCAGTCGGTGACCACCCGCAGCGCCGTGCCCATGGTGAGCATGCCGTGCGCGATCACGTCCGGCAGGCCGAGGGCCGCGGCGGCAGCGTCGGACCAGTGAATCGGGTTGAAGTCGCCGGACGCGCCGGCGTAGCGGACCAGATCGGCCCTGGTCAGGGTGCGGGAGAAGCCGGGCAGCGCCTGCCCCACCTCGGCGGCGAGCGTGCTCATGCGGCCTCCTCGTTCGCGGTGTGCATCAGCGTCGAGGTGGCCGTGCACAGCGCCTCGGCAGCGGTGGTGGCGAGCGTGACGGCGATGGTGATGATCGCCGTGGCGCCCCGGGAACGTACCTTCTCGATGGTGAGCGTGGCGGTGACCTCGTCCCCGGCCCGCAGCGGACGCTGCCAGGTGAACCGCTGGTCGACGTGCACGGTGCGGCTCAGGCTGAGCCCCAGGTCGGGATCGGCGAACATCGCGTCCCAGGCGGCCGAGGCCAGCACGACCGCGAACGTCGGCGGGGCCACCGGGGTGGCCTGGCTGTAGGCGGGGTTCGCGTCGTCGCCCAGGGCTGCGGCGAACTCGGCGATCTTGGCGCGGCTCACCTGGTAGGGCGCGGTGGCCGGGTAGCTGCGCCCGACGTGGTCCTCACTGATCGGCATGTGCCGAGTCTAGGGGGCGGCGTCAGCCCCGGCACGGACCTCGCGGACACGAAAGAAGCCGCCCGCTGACGCGGACGGCTTCAGAACGGGACCCGGGTCAGCGGGTCTCGCGGTGCGCGGTGTGCGTGTGACACTTCGGGCAGAACTTCTTCAACTCCATGCGATCCGGGTCGTTGCGCCGGTTCTTCTTGGTGATGTAGTTGCGCTCCTTGCACTGAGTGCACGCCAAGGTGATCTTGGGCCGGACATCGGCTTGCTTCTTGGCCATCGGATTCCTTCTTTCCCTACGTCTGCCACTTCCCGGTAGCGGGAGCGGGACTTGAACCCGCGACACAGCGATTATGAGCCGCTTGCTCTACCGCCTGAGCTATCCCGCCCCTGTTCGGACTCCAGTGTGCCTGGGAGACGGGCGGTAACTCCGTCCATCCGAACACAGAGCCCCCATGCGGAATCGAACCGCAGACCTTCTCCTTACCATGGAGACGCTCTGCCGACTGAGCTATAGGGGCCGGACGGGGAGTGACACTACCCCACCGGAGGCACTGCCCCCAAATCGGCCCCGGTCGCCGGGTCCGGCGGCAGCCCGGCCCGCTCCCGGGCGAGAGTGAACACCGCGTCCAGCATCGGCGCAGTGAGGCGTCGGGTGTGGGTGTTCTGCTGGCTGGGGTGATAGCAGCCGATCAGAACCAGGTCGCCGATCACGGCCACCGCGCCGTGCCCGAAGCGGGGCCGCGGCCGCGGCAGCACCCGGCCGGTCGCGGCCAACTGGCGCAGGGCCGTGTCCCAGGCGAAGCCGCCCAGACAGACCACAACGCGCAGCGCCGGGAGCAGGGCGAGTTCGGCCGCCAGCCAGGGAGCGCAGGAGTCCCGCTCCCGCGGCAGGGGCTGGTTGCCCGGTGGAGCGCACCGGACGGCAGCTGTGATCCGTACCCCGCGCAGCCGCTGGGTGTCTCCGGCATGGGTGGACCCGGGCTGCTCCGCCAGGCCGGCGCGGTGCAGGGCGGCGAACAGCCAGTCACCGCTGCGGTCCCCGGTGAACACCCGCCCGGTGCGGTTGGCCCCGTGGGCGGCCGGGGCGAGGCCGAGGACCAGCAACCACGCGTCCGGCGCGCCCCAACCCGGGACCGGCCGGCCCCAGTAGGGCTCCCCGGCGAACGCCGCGCGCTTTCCGGCCGCGACCTGCTCCCGCCAGGCCACCAGCCGCGGACAGGCGCGACAGACGCTGATCCGGGCGGAGAGGACCGCGAGTCCAGCGGAGCCGGCCCCGAGCGCCGACACCGCACCAGGGCTGGTCGCCACGGGGGTGATGGCGTCCGCCTCGTCGCCGGGCCAGCCGGTCGCCGGCGGCACCGGAGAGGGGAACGGGCGCCCGGTGACCGGGTGGGGCAGGACCACCGGTTCCGGGGTCACTCCAGCACCGCCCGGTGCCGGGCGAGTTCGACCCGGCCGGCCCGCACCGGGACGCCCTCCTCCGCCAGCCGGCGCGTCCCCTCGACCAGGAGGTGGGGGGCGATGCTCCCGTCGGCCCGCACCACCCGCCACCAGCAGGCCCGTCCGCCGCTGGTCGCCAGCACCCGCCCCACCAGGCGGGGACCGCACCCGACGATCCGGCCGATGTCGCCGTAGGTGCTCACCCGGCCGGCCGGGACGGAGTCCGCGGCAAGCAGGATGCTGTCGGCCATCTCGGCCATGCTCGGTCCCATCCCCGCTCCGGCTCCCTTCAGCGTCCCGGGTCGCTTGCCCCCACCCAGATTGTGGCAAGCCGGCGGGACGGGCGCGACCTAGGGTGGGAGTGAAGAAGGGAGCTCTCGATGACCAGTTTCCGCATCGAACACGACACCATGGGCGAGGTCCGGGTGCCCGATCGACGCCCTCTACGCCGCCCAGACCCAGCGCGCGGTCGAGAACTTCCCGATCTCCGGACGCGGGCTCGTCCAGCCACCACATCGTAGCGCTCGCCCGGATCAAGCGTGCTGCGGCGATCGCGAACGCCGAGCTCGGGGTGATCCCGCAACCGGATCGCCGACGCCATCGTGGCTGCGGCCGACGAGGTGATCGCCGGGCGAGCACGACGACCAGTTCCCGATCGACGTCTTCCAGACCGGCTCGGGCACCTCCTCGAACATGAACACCAACGAGGTGCTGGCGACGCTGGCCTCCCGGCGGCTCGGCCGAGCCGGTGCACCCCAACGACCACGTGAACGCGTCGCAGTCGTCCAACGACGTGTTCCCGACCTCGGTGCACATCGCCGGGTCGCAGGCGCTGATCGCGACCTGATCCCGGCGCTCGAGCACCTGGCCAGGTCGCTGGAGGCGAAGGCGGACGAGTTCGCCGCGGTCGTGAAGTCGGGCCGCACCCACCTCATGGACGCCACCCCGGTCACGCTGGGCCAGGAGTTCGGCGGCTACGCCCCCCAGATGCGCCTCGGCATCGAGCGCGTCCAGGCCACGCTCCCGCGGCTGTGCGAGGTTCCGCTCGGCGGCACCGCGGTGGGCACCGGCATCAACACCCCGCCGGGCTTCCCGCAGCGGGTGATCGCGCTGCTCGCCGAGCACACCGGCCTGCCGATCACCGAGGCGCACGACCACTTCGAGGCGCAGGCCGCCCGCGACTCCCTGGTGGAGGCGTCCGGTGCCCTGCGCACGATCGCCGTCTCGCTGACCAAGATCTGCAACGACCTGCGCTGGATGGGCTCGGGGCCGCAAACCGGCCTCGGCGAGACTGACCATGCCCGACCTGCAGCCGGGCTCGTCGATCATGCCCGGCAAGGTCAATCCGGTCATCCCGGAGGCCATGCTCATGGTCGCCGCCCAGGTGATCGGCAACGACGCCGCCGATCGCGTGGGCCGGAGCCCAGGGGAACCTCGAGCTGCTGGTGATGCTCCGGTGATGGCCCGCAACCTGCTCGAGTCGATCCGCTCGTCGGGAACGTGTCGCGCCTGCTCGCGGACCGGTGCGTGGACGGGCTGGTCGCGAACGTGGACCGTGTCGCCAGCTGGCCGAGTCGTCGCCGTCCATCGTGACGCCGCTGAACCGGATCATCGGCTACGAGGCCGCGGCGAAGATCGCCAAGCACTCGGTGAAGGCGAACCTGACCGTCGCCGACGCGGTCCGCGACCTCGGCTACGTGGAACGTGGCGAGCTCACCGAGGAGCAGCTCGCAAAGGCGCTCGACGTGGCGACGATGACCGGCCGCTGAGGGCAGCAAGAAGGCCCTTGACCAGGCGTTTCCCCTGGTCAAGGGCCTTGTGCGTGGCAGGTGTAGGGTTCGAACCTACGTAGGCTGAGCCGACGGTTTTACAGACCGCTCCCTTTGGCCACTCGGGCAACCTGCCGTGCCCCGACACTGTAGCAAAGCGGTGCAGGGCGGACGAATCGGCCGCGTTCGCGGCGAGAGCCACTCACCTGCACCGAACGCCAGCCCCAGGGGCTGGCATTCGAGCACAGCTGGTGGCTCTCGCCGGAATCCGGTCACAATGGGGAGATAGCCGAGGAGGAGAGTGCACGTGGCCGGAGAGAGCTCGTTCGACATTGTCAGCAAGGTGGACCAGCAGGAGGTCGAGAACGCCGTGAACATGGCGTCCAAGGAGGTCCGCAACCGGTTCGACTTCAAGGGCACCGATGCCTCCCTCCGCTGGTCGGGTGAGGCGATCGAGATGGAGGCCAACGGCGAGGAGCGGGTCAAGGCCATCCTCGACGTGCTGCAGACGATGCTGGTGCGCCGCAAGGTGGACCTGAAATCGCTGGACGCGGGCGAGCCGCGGCTGTCGGGCAAGCTGTGGAAGCTGACCGCGACGCTCAAGCAGGGCATCAGTCGGGAGGACGCGCAGAAGGTCACCAAGCTGATCCGCGACGCCGGGCTCAAGGGGGTACGCACCCAGGTGCAGGGCGACGAGCTGCGGGTGTTCTCCAAGAAGCGGGACGACCTCCAGGTCGTGCAGCGGCTGGTCCGTGAGGCCGACTACGGGTTCGCGGTGCAGTTCGACAACTACCGCTGACGGCCGCTGCGATCGTGGGAACCACGCCCTACCTGCGGCTCGACGTCGCGGTGCTGGACCGCAACATCGAGGCGATGGCCCGCCGCTGCGCCGGCGCCCACCTTGCCCTGCGGCCACACGCCAAGACCCACAAGTGCCCGCAGGTCGCCCGCCGCCAGCTCGACGCCGGCGCTGTGGGCCTGACGGTGGCGACGATCGGGGAGGCCGAGGTGTTCGCCGAGGCCGGGGCGGACGACCTCTTCATCGCCTACCCGCTGTGGGTGGACGCCGACGCCGCCGCCCGGCTGCGCGCCCTGGCCGGGCGGTGCCGGGTGCTGGTCGGGTGCGACTCGGTCGAGGCCGCCCGCAGGCTCAGCCGGCTGCCGGTCGAGGTGCTGGTCGAGGTGGACAGCGGCCACCACCGCAGCGGGGTTGAACCGGCCCGGGCCGGCGACCTGGCCGCTGCCTGCACCGAGCTCGGGCTGCGGGTGCGCGGCGCCTTCACCTTCCCGGGCCACAGCTACGCACCCGGGGCCGGGTCCCGGGCCGCGGCCGATGAGGCCGCCGCGCTGGCGGTCGCCGTTGCCGCGCTCGCGTCCGCCCTGGTACCGGCGCCGGTGGCGAGCGGAGGCTCCACACCGTCCGCGGCCCACACCACCGCCGGTGTGGTCACCGAGCTGCGTCCCGGGGTGTACGTCTTCGGCGACGCCCAGCAGCTGGAACTCGGCACGATCGGCTTCGAGGAGGTCGCGCTGACCGTGGCGGCGACCGTGGTCTCCCGCGCCGGCGGCCGGGTGGTGGTGGATGCGGGCAGCAAGGCGCTCGGGGCCGACCGGGCACCGTGGGCCACCGGGTACGGCCGGGTGCCGGAGGCGCCGGACGCCCGGCTCACCGCCCTGTCGGAGCACCACGCCACGATCGACTGGCCCGGGGACCGGCCCCGGCTGGGCAGCACCGTCCTGGTGGTGCCCAACCATGCCTGCAACGCGGTCAACCTGGGTGACCGGTTCGTGCTCAGCGACGGCGGCACCTGGCCGGTGGCCGCCCGCGGCCGGAACAGTTGATGCGCGTCGCCACCGTCAACGTCAACGGGATCAGGGCGGCGGTCCGGCGCGGTTTCGCCGACTGGCTGGCTGGGCGCGACTGCGACCTGGTCGCGCTGCAGGAGGTCCGCTCGCCGGCCGACCTCGTCCCGGTGGAAGCCACCAGCGGCTACCACTTCTCCCTTCACCCCGGCGACCGCGCCGGCCGCAACGGGGTGGCGCTGTTGTGCCGGACGGCGCCGACCGCGATCCGGCGGGGCTTCGGCAACCCGACGTTCGACACCGAGGGCCGGTACCTCGAGGCCGACTACGACCTGAACGGCTGGCGGCTGACGGCCGGCTCGCTCTACCTGCCGAAGGGCGGTCGGGCCGACGACGGCCCGGCCGAACGCGCCCGGTACCGGCACAAGCTCCGCTTCCTGCGGTCCTTCCGGCCCTACCTCACCCGGGCACGCCGCCACGCCCGGGCCGAGGGACGCGAGTTCCTGCTGCTGGGCGACCTCAACATCGCCCACACCCGGCAGGACCTGCGCAACTGGCGCAACAACCAGCGAAACGTGGGCTTCCTGCCCGAGGAACGGGCCTGGTTCGGCTCCCTGCTCGGCCCGCGCACCCTGGTCGACGTGGTCCGCGCCGCGCATCCGGAAGCGGAGGGCCCCTACTCGTGGTGGAGTTGGCTGGGCAACGCCTTCACCAACGACACCGGCTGGCGAATCGACTACCAGCTCGCCTCCCCGGCCCTGGCCCGCGCGGCGTCCGCGGCCGGCACCGACCGCGCGGACCGCTACGAGGAGCGGTTGAGCGACCACGCGCCGGTGGTGGTGGACTACGCCGACCGGTGACCCCCGACCCGCCGGAGCCGGCCGTCAGAGGGGCTCGAAGTGGCTGAGCACCTCGTCGCGGGAGACGTCCTCCACCCGGGAGTGCTGCCAGCGCGGGCTGCGATCACGATCGACCAGTTGGGCCCGGACACCCTCGGCGAAGTCCGGCCCGGTGGCCAGCCGGACGGCGAGCGCGAGTTCCTGCCCGTGCTGGTCGGCCAGGGTGGCGAACCGGGGGGCCCGGCGCAGCGCCTCCAGGGACACCGCCACCGACAGCGGGCAGCGCCGCCGCAGTTCGGACGCCGTCTCGCGCGCGGCCGGCTCGGGGTGGTCCCCCAACCGTTGCAGGATCGTCGCCGGATCGTCGCCGGCGTAACACTCGGCGATCCAGGCGGCAGCCAACCCGGGGTCGGGGTCGGGCAGTGGGCCCCTCGCCTCGTCGGCCAGGCCGAGGCGCAGGGCATCGGCGGCGTTGACCGCCGCCCCGGTGAGCGCGAGATGGGTGCCCACCTCTCCGGGCATCCGCGCCAGCAGCGGAGTCATGAACACGTCGGGGAACAGCCCGATCTGGGTCTCCGGCATCGCCAACCGACTGGTTGCGTCCACCACCCGGTGGGACCCGTGCGCGCTCAGCCCGAGACCGCCACCCATCGTGATCCCGGTCATCACCGCCCGGTAGGGCTTGACGAAGCCCGCGATCCGCAGGTTCACGCCGTATTCGGTGGTGAAGAACCCGGTGACGTCACCCCCGGTCAGCGCCTGGTCCCGTAGCGCCCGGACGTCCGCGCCGGCACAGAGTCCCCGCGCCCCGGCGCCGGTCAGTTCCACCGAGGTGACCTGGTCGTCCCCGGCGAAGTCCTCCAGCACCCGGGCCAGCGTCCCCAACATGTCCACGCTCAAGGCGTTGATCTGCTGGGGACGGTTCAGCCGGATCCGGCCGACCCCGTCGGTGACCTCGACCAGCAGGTCCCCTTCGTTCACGCTTCTTCCCCTTTCGTCGTACCGGCGAGGTGGAGCTTGCGCTCCTGCACGTGCCGGTAGACCATCACCAGGATCACCGCGAGGCCGGCGAACCCGAGGGCGACAGCGTCGTTGCGCCAGGCCAGGTTCCCGGCGCCGTAGGCGAGCAGGACGGCGGTCACCGTGACGGCGGTGCCGGTGATCCGCTCGGTCGGCCTGGTCAGCGGCAGCAGCAGGCCGCCCCAGCTGAGGTACCAACTGTTCAGCGCGATCCCGCCGAAGGCGAACGCGAGGTAGGACCAGCTGAGGAAGGTGACCGGACGCCGCCGTCCCGTGGTCAGCGCCAGCCACCCGATCACCAGGGCGGTCAGCAGCAGCCCGAGCGACCGCAGGACGGCCAGGGCGACCTCGCCCGCCGCGGGCTGGCCGAGGAACGCCAGCAGGTACTTCAGCCCGGTCCCGACCAGGGTGAACGGCGCCAGGGTGACCACCGACCCGGGGACGCTGGCAGCGGCGACCCAGCCGAAGCCGAGTCCGGTCGCCAGCGAGATCGCCAGGAAGACCGCCGCCGACACCAGTACCGACAGCGAGAGCCGCAGCACGGCCCTTCGGGTGTCCGGCCAGGCCAGGCTTCGCCACGGGTGGTGGAACAGCGCCACCGGGTAGAACGCGAGGATGGCCGGCTGCTTGATGGTGGCGGCCACCCCGACGACGGCGGCCGCCCACCAGAAGCGGCGGTCCAGGGCGAGCCAGAGCGCCAGCACGACCAGGCCCATCATCAGGGCGTCGTTGTGGGCACCGCCGACGAAGTCGATGATGATCAGGGGGTTGACCACGGAGAACCAGGCGGTCAGCTGCACGTCCGCCCGCAGCCTGCTCGCGATCCGGGGCAGGAAGTAGCCGATCAGGCCGACCCCGGCCAGCGCCGGCAGGCGCATCGCGACCGCCGACCAGTACGGGTGGTTTCCGGCCAGGACCACCAGGCCGTGGAACATCTCCAGGCTCAGCGGCGGGTACATGGCGGTGGTGTACCGCCACAGCCACGCAGCCTGGTCGGCGAAGACCCCCGGCAGCACCGAAATGGTGTGTTCGTAGGGGTTGAGCCCATTGTGGAGGAGCCAGCCCTCGGCGGCGTAGGCGTACGCGTCGTGGCTGAAGATCGGTGGGGCGATCAGCATCGGCAGGCTCCACAGCACCGTGATCGGCCAGTGCTTCACCTCGTGGTAGACGCTCGGCCGCAGCCGGAACCACGCCTCCAGCAGCAGCGCGACACCGGCCACCACCAGCGCTGTTCCCGCCGCCGCGCCCCACCAGCTGTCCAGGCCCAGCGCCCGCAACGCCGACCACAACGGTGACGCCTGGGGAAGGTAGGCGGGTGTCAGGGATCCGAGCACGAGCAGCGCCGAACCCAGCAGGCCCCGTCGTACCGGACGGTACTGCCAGGCCCGGGCGAGGTCGGCCCGCCCGTCAGCCACCACGGCGCGCAGCACGTCGCCCCGGCGCCCGGCCGGTCTCGTCTGCGGGGTGACAGCCGCGGGCCCGGCTGCTGCTGGTGGCACGAACGTCAGCTTATCCGGGCCCACAGCCCCGTCGGCGCCCGACCCGGGAGCCGGGCGTCCCACCACCCGGACGCGACATTCGGGGAATTCCGGGGCACCGTGCTAACTTCCCGGTCATGTTCGAACCGACCTTGATGGTGGCCGCGCCGCTGACCTGCCGCGCCGGTTCGATGTGTTGCGCGTCCTGACGCGCCCGTAGACCGTTCAACCGTCGGATCCCGGGCCCGAGCCCGGTGATCCTGTTCCCACTGGGCCCGCGCCCCGCAGTCGAACCCTGTGAGGACAGCATGACCAACAACCCCGCCCAGCCCCGCTCGAACGGCCAGTGGGCCGTCGACGGACACGTCTCGCTCAACGCGAACGAGGAATTCAAGGCCGCCGATGACGGTCTCAACGTCCGCCAACGGGTGCTTGAGGTCTACTCCCGGGACGGTTTCGACTCCATTCCGGCCGACGACCTGCACGGCCGGTTGCGCTGGTGGGGCCTGTACACCCAGCGCCGCCAGGACATCGACGGCAGCCGCACCGGCACCCTCGGTCCCGACGAGTTGAGTGACCGCTACTTCATGATGCGGGTTCGGCTGGACGGGGGCGCGGTGAGCACCGACCAGTTGCGCACCCTGGCAGGGATCTCCACCGACTACGCCCGGGACACCGCCGACATCACCGATCGGCAGAACATCCAGTACCACTGGATCCGGATCGAGGATGTGCCGGCGATCTGGCAGCGGCTGGAGGCATCCGGGATGCAGACCACCGAGGCGTGCGGCGACACCCCGAGGGTGATCCTCGGCTCCCCGGTGGCCGGGATCGCCGCGGACGAGATCACCGACCCGACGCCGGTGATCACCGAGATCGTGGAGCGTTTCGTCGGCGACCCGGAACTGTCGAACCTGCCCCGGAAGTTCAAGTCGGCCATCACCGGTCACCCCAGCATCGACGTCGTTCCCGAGATCAACGACATCTCCCTGGTCGGCGTCGTCCACCCCGAGCTGGGACCCGGCTACGACATCTGGGTCGGCGGCGGGCTCAGCGTGGCACCGCGGCTGGCGGAGCGGCTGGGGGCGTTCGTCACCCCCGCCCAGGCCGCAGCAGTGTGGCACGGCGTGGTGGGCATCTTCCGGGACTACGGCTACCGCCGGTTGCGCAACAAGGCGCGGCTGAAGTTCCTGGTGGCCGACTGGGGCCCGGCCCGCTTCCGCGAGGTGCTCGAGACCGAGTACCTCGGCTTCCGCCTGGCCGACGGTCCGGCGCCGGCGGCGACATCCGGCCCGGGCGACCACGTCGGCGTGCACCCGCAGCGGGACGGACGGCGCTACGTGGGCCTCGCCCCCACCGTCGGCCGGGTGTCGGGGGGCATCCTGGCCGCGCTCGCCGACGCTGCGGAGTCCGCCGGCTCGCACCGCGTCCGGTTCACCCCGCACCAGAAGCTGCTGGTGCTCGATGTCGACCCCGACCGGGTGGACGCCCTGCTGGCCGCGGTGGAGCCGCTCGGGCTGACCGCCACCCCCAGCCCGTTCCGGCGGGCCACGATGGCCTGCACCGGCATCGAGTACTGCAAGCTCGCCTTCGTCGAGACCAAGGCGGCCGCCGCCCACACCATCGACGAACTGGAACGCCGCCTCGACGGGGTTCGGCTGGAGAGCCCGATCAGCCTGCACGTCAACGGCTGCCCGAACTCCTGCGCCCGGATCCAGGTGGCCGACATCGGCCTGAAGGGCCAACTGCTGAAAGGGGCCGACGGCACCGAGGAGTTCGCCTACCAGGTGCATCTCGGCGGCGGACTGGCATCGGTCGACCGGGAGGACGCCGGTCTCGGCCGCACCGTCCGCGGCCTCAAGATCACCGCCACCGAACTGCCCGACTACGTCGAACGGGTGACCCGGGCGTTCGTGGCCGACCGCACACCCGGCGAGTCCTTCGCGGCCTGGTCGCACCGTGCCGAGGAGGGGTCGTTGCGATGACCACGACCAGCCGCGGGCCGGGACGCACCCGCACGCCGGCGCAGCTGCGCGCGATCGCTGACCGGGCCGGCCGCGAACTGGCCGACGCGACCGCCGAGGAGGCGGTCGGATGGGCGGCGGCCACCTTCGGGCGTTCGCTGGCGGTCGCCTGTTCGATGGCCGCGGACACCGTCGTGGCGCACCTGGTGGCCCGGGTGGCGCCGGGGGTGGATGTGCTGTTCCTCGACACCGGCTACCACTTCGCCGAGACCATCGGCACCCGGGACGCCCTGGCCGGCGCCATCGACGCGCGCATCGTCGACGTCCGGCCCGCGCAGACGGTGGCCGAGCAGGACGCCGCCCTCGGCGCACGGCTGCATGACCGCGACCCCACGCTGTGCTGCCGGCTGCGCAAGGTGGAACCGATGAACGCCGAACTCACCGGCTACGAGGCCTGGCTGACCGGGATCCGCCGCGAGGACCACGCCCTCCGCGCCGACGCGCGGCTGGTCGAGTGGGACGAGGCCCACCAGATGGTGAAGGTGAACCCGCTGGCCGCCTGGACGTTGCCCGAGCTGTCGGCCTACGCGGGGCGCTTCCAGGTGCCGGTCAACCTGCTGCTGGCCGACGGCTATCCTTCGATCGGGTGCGCCCCGTGCACCCGCCGGGTCACCGACGGGGAGGACTCCCGGGCCGGCCGGTGGTCCGGGATCGCCAAGACCGAGTGCGGACTGCACCAACCGAGCGACGGAGGAAGCTGATGGAGCATCACCTCCTGCGTGCCGTGCCCGGGCCGGCCGGACCACGGGCGGACGGCGCTGCGGGGGTTCACGTGGCCGCCGCCGAGCCTGGCCGGGAGTCCCTCGTGGTGACGGCTCCCGACCTCGTGATCGCCCTGCACGGGACCCGCAGCAGCGCGGGGCAACAGGTCGCGGCCGACCTCGTCGCAGCCGTCGCCGCCGGGCTGCCGGGCGTCCGGGTTCACCTCGGCTGGGCGGACGTGCTCAGCCCCACCCTCGCCGAGACGCTGGCCGGGCTGGAGTCCCCCGTGGTCGTGCCGGCGTTCCTCACCGCGGGCTACCACGTCACCAGCGACCTGCCGGACGCGATCCGGGCCGCCGGCGGCCGGGCACGGCTCGCCGGGCTGATCGGCCCGGGCCTGGTCGCGGCCGTCGCCGACCGGCTGCGCGAGGCGGGCGGGCCCGGGGATGCGGTGGTGCTGGCCGCTGCCGGCTCGACCCGTCGCCGCTCGCAGGTGGAGGTGTCCGACGCGGCCCGGGAATTGGCCGGGCTGGTCGGACGACCGGTGGTGGCGGCATTCCTCACCGCCGCCGCCCCGACGGTGGCCGACGCGGTCGGCGCCCTTCGCGCGTCCGGGCACGCCCGGGTCGCGGTGGCGTCCTACCTGCTGGCCCCCGGGGTGTTCGCCGATCGCCTGCACCACGTCGGGGCGGATCTGGTGTCGGACCCGATCGGTGCGCACCGGCTGGTGGTGGCAGCAGTGCGTAACTCCTACGACCGCGCCCTTCGCGGGGACCTAGACTTGACCGACGTGCAGTTGACGGCAGCAGGAGTGGAACCGATCGTATGACTCAGGTGAAGACCGTCGACCATGTCGTGATCCGTTTTGCCGGCGATTCCGGCGACGGCATGCAACTCACCGGGGACCGGTTCACCCACGACACGGCCCTGGCCGGCAACGACTTCTCCACGTTGCCGAACTTCCCCGCCGAGATCAGGGCGCCGGCCGGCACCGTCGCCGGCGTGTCCAGCTTCCAGCTGCACTTCGCCGACTTCGACATCCGCACCCCCGGTGACCGGCCGGACGTGCTGGTGGCGATGAACCCCGCGGCCCTCAAGGCCAACCTGGGCGACCTGGCCCGGGGCGGACTGATCATCGCCGACACCTCCGACTTCACCCCGCGCAACCTGGCCAAGGTGGGCTACACCTCCGACCCGCTCAGCGACGGCAGCCTCACCGACTACCAGGTGCACGCCCTCGACCTGTCGGGCCAGTCGACCGCCGCGGTCGCGGCGATCGGCCTGGGCCGCAAGGATGCGGCGAGAACCAAGAACATGTACGCGCTCGGCCTGCTCGACTGGCTCTACCACCGTCCCCTCGAAGGGACGATCGGCTTCCTCGAACGGCGGTTCGCCAAGGTGCCGCCGGTGCGGGATGCCAACATCGCCGCGCTCAAGGCCGGCTACGCGTTCGGCGAGACCACCGAGGTGTTCGCCACCCGCTACCGGATCGAGGCTGCCCCGGCGCCGGGCGGCACCTACCGGCAGGTGACCGGCAACCGTGCGCTCGCCTACGGGCTGATGGCCGGGGCCGCCCGCGCCGGGCTCCAGCTCTTCCTCGGCGCCTACCCGATCACCCCGGCGTCCGATGTGCTCCACCACCTCGCTGCAGCGAAGGACTCCGGAGTGCTGACCTTCCAGGCCGAGGACGAGATCGCGGCGATCGGGGCGGCGCTGGGGGCATCCTTCGCCGGCCAGCTCGGCGTCACGGCGACCTCCGGGCCAGGACTGGCGTTGAAGATGGAGACGATCGGGCTGGCGGTGATGCTCGAGCTGCCGCTGGTGGTGTGCGACATCCAGCGGGCCGGTCCCGCCACGGGGATGCCGACCAAGACCGAGCAGGCAGACCTCACCCAGGCGTTGTTCGGACGCCACGGTGAGGCGCCGCTGCCGGTGATCGCGCCGCAGTCCCCCGGGGACTGCTTCGCCGCGGCCTACGAGGCGGTGAAGATCGCGATCGACTATCGCACCCCGGTGATCCTGCTCTCCGACGGCTACCTGGCCAACGGCGCCGAGCCGTGGCAGGTGCCCGACCTGGCGTCGCTGCCGCCGATCGATCCGGCCTTCGCCACTGCCCCCAACCGACCCGACGGCGAGTTCTGGCCCTACCTGCGCGACGAGAAGCTCGCCCGGGCGTGGGCGGTGCCAGGAACGCCGGGACTCGAACACCGGATCGGCGGGATCGAGAAGGCCGATGGCACCGGCGCCGTCTCCTACGACCCGGCCAACCACGAGTTCATGGTCGACCTGCGGCAGCGGAAGGTGGACGGCGTCGGCCGGGTCATCCCGCCGGTCGCCGTGGACGATCCCAGCGGCCGGGCCCGGGTGCTGGTGCTGGGCTGGGGGTCGAGCTACGGGCCGATCTCCGCGGCCGCCCGCCGGGTCCGCGGCGGCGGGCGCCAGGTGGCGACCGCCCACCTGCGCCACCTGAGCCCACTGCCGGCCGACCTCGGTGAGGTGCTGCGTGGCTACGACCGGGTGCTGGTACCGGAGATGAACCGGGGCCAGCTGGCGATGCTGCTGCGGGCCACCTACCTGGTCGACGTGCAGTCCTACGCGCGGGTCCGTGGCCTGCCGATCTCGTTGTCGGAGCTGGCCGCCGACCTCGAGGAGTTGATCGACGGGATCGAAGCGGACGCGACCCGGCCGGCGGTGACCCGATGACCGCGACGCCCGCCCAGGGCCTGGCTGGAGTGCCGCTGAGCCTCACCCCCCTGAACCGCAAGGACTTCACCTCCGACCAGGAGGTGCGGTGGTGCCCCGGCTGCGGCGACTACGCCGTGCTGGCGACCTTCCAGGGGCTGATGCCGCAACTGGGGATCACCCGTGAGAACACCGTGATCGTCTCCGGCATCGGGTGCTCCTCGCGCTTCCCCTACTACGTGGACACCTACGGCCTGCACTCGATCCACGGCCGCGCCCCGGCGATCGCGACCGGGGTGGCGATGACCAGACCCGACCTGGCCGTCTGGGTGGTTACCGGGGACGGGGACGCACTGAGCATCGGGGGCAACCACCTGATCCACGCCCTGCGGCGGAACGTGAACATCACCATCCTGCTGTTCAACAACCGGATCTACGGCCTCACCAAGGGCCAGTACTCGCCGACCTCGGAGCAGGGCAAGGTGACCAAGTCCACACCCTCCGGCTCGGTGGACCGCCCGTTCAACCCGATCTCGCTCGCCCTCGGTGCCGAGGCCACCTTCGTGGCCCGGACCGTGGATTCCCACCGGGCCCACCTCACCGAGGTGCTGACGGCGGCGGTCAGCCACCGGGGCGCCGCCCTGGTGGAGATCTACCAGAACTGCCCGATCTTCAACGACGGCGCGTTCGACGCGCTCAAGGCGGCCGAGGGCGGGCTGATCCCGCTGGTGCACGGGCAACCGATCACCTTCGGCCCCGAGGATGCTCTCGGTGTGGTCCGGGGCGCGGACGGGCAACTGCAGATCGCCGAGGTGGCCGAGGCCGGCCTGGCGAACGTGCTGGTCCACGACGCCCACGCCGACGATCCGGGCCTGGCCTTCGCCCTGTCCCGGCTCACCGACACCGCCGACCTGGGGACCTCACCGATCGGCATCTTCCGGAACGTGGACCGCCCCACCTACGACGACCTCGCCCGGGCGCAGGTCACCCTGGAGCCCGACCCGGAGCGGCGGCTGGCCGCGTTGCAGGCCACGATCGCCGGCACCGACACCTGGACCATCCCGTTGCCCGGAGCCGATCCGTCCGGAGGCGGCGGCGTGCCCGGACGGTAACCTGTCCACCGTGAACTCCTTCGACCTCGACCCGGCCGTCCGGCCCCAGGACGACCTCTTTCGGCACGTCAACGGACGCTGGCTGGCAGCGACCGAGATCCCGGCCGACAAGCACGCTACCGGCGCCTTCATCGAGCTGCGCGACGCCTCGGAGCGGGCCATCCGTGACATCGTCACGGGGCTGTCCGGGTCGGCGCCGGGCACCCAGGCGTACCTGGTCGAGCACATGTTCGCCAGCTTCGCCGACACCGAACGGATCGACTCCGCCGGGCTGGAGCCGTTGCGCCCGCTGCTGGCCGAGATCGACGCGATCGGAACGGTTGACGATCTGCTGGACTACTTCGGCCGGAGCCTGCGCCGGGGCATCGGCGCCCCGATCGCGCTCGACGTGGAGGCCGACCCGGGTGAGCCGACCCGCTACGCCCTCTTCGCCGGCCAGGCCGGGATCGGGCTTCCCGACGAGGAGTACTACCGCCTGGAGCAGCACGCCCGGATCCTCGACGGCTATCGCGACCACGTCCAGCGGAGCATGACCCTCGCCCGCCTCAGCGCCAGCGCCGCCCCGGGGATCGTCGCGCTGGAGACCGAGGTCGCGGCCCGGCACTGGGACAAGGTGCGCACCCGGGACCTGCGGCAGATGTACAACCCGACCACGCCGGCCGACCTGGACGCCACCGGCACCGCGTGGTCCCGGGTGCTGGCCGCCGCCGGCGTCCCCGTCGTGGACTCGGTGATCGTCGCCCAGCCGTCGTTCTTCGCCGAACTGTCGGGGCTGCTCACCGCGTCCCGGTTGGAGGACTGGAAGCAGTGGTGTCGCTGGACCCTGGTCTCCGCCCTCTCCCCCTACCTGCCCGACCCGCTGGTGCAGGCCCGGTTCGACTTCTACGGCACCGTGCTGCAGGGGATCCCGCAGCTCAAGGAACGCTGGAAGCGCGGGGTCGACCTGGTTGAGCGCACGCTCGGCGAGGCGGTGGGCAAGCTCTACGTGGAGCGGCACTTCCCACCGGCGGCCAAGCAGCGGATCGACGCGCTGGTGGCGAACCTGCTCGAGGCCTACCGCCGGTCGATCTCCGCCCTGGACTGGATGACCGACTCCACGCGGGACGAGGCGCTGACCAAGCTCTCCCGATTCACCCCGAAGATCGGCTACCCGGAGGTCTGGAAGGACTACGCCGCACTGGAGATCGAGCCCGGTGACCTGATCGGCAACGTGCTGCGCGCCGCCGAGTTCCACAGCGCGGACGAGCTGGCCAAGTTGTCCGGTCCGATGCGCTCCTGGGAGTGGCTGATGACCCCGCAGACGGTCAACGCCTACTATCACCCGCTGCGCAACGAGATCGTCTTCCCGGCCGCGATCCTGCAGCCGCCCTTCTTCGACCCCGAGGCCGACGACGCGGTGAACTACGGTGCGATCGGCGCGGTGATCGGCCACGAGATCGGTCACGGGTTCGACGACCAGGGCTCAACCTGCGACGGCGACGGCCGGCTGCGGGACTGGTGGACGCCGCAGGACCGTGCGGCCTTCACCGAACGGACGAAGACGCTGATCGGGCAGTACTCGGCACTCGCGCCGGCCCAGCTCCCCGACCTGCACGTCAACGGCGAGCTGACCATCGGGGAGAACATCGGCGACCTCGGCGGGGCCGCCATCGCCTACGACGCCTGGCTGCTCGCCACGAACAGTGCCGCCGAACCGGTCGGCGGCATCCCCGCCGACCAACGGTTCTTCCTCGCCTGGGCCCGGGCCTGGCAGAGCAAACGGCGCGATCAGGCGCTGCGCCAGCAGATCGCCACCGACCCGCACTCGCCGGAGGAGTTCCGCTGCAACCAGGTGGTGCGCAACCTGCCGGCCTTCTACGCCGCGTTCGGGGTGACCGAGGCCGACGCCGCCTGGCTGCCCGAGACCGAGAGAGTGAGGATCTGGTGATCGTGCGCAGAGGTCCGGCCACCCTGGCCCGCGGGGCCTACACCGAATACCTCCGGGTCCGGAGCATTCTGCGGCGGGAGTCGGCCGGCGGATTCCTGCTGCTGTTCGCTGCGGCGGCAGCGGTGCTGCTGGCCAACCTGGCCCCCGACACCTATTTCGGTCTTCGCGACGCCCATCTGGGCGGCACCGTGCTCGGCATCGACCTCGACCTGTCGATCGGGCACTGGGCGGCCGACGGGCTGCTCGCGATCTTCTTCTTCCTGGTCGGCCTGGAGCTGAAGTACGAGTTCGTGGCCGGCGACCTGCGGACCCCCCGGACCGCCCTCGTGCCCGTGGTCGCTGCCTTCGGTGGGGCGGCCCTGCCGGCGGTGATCTACCTCGGGTTCACCTTCGCCGACTCCGAGGCCCGGGCCGGCTGGGCGATCCCGGCCGCCACCGATATCGCCTTCGCCCTGGCGGTGCTCGCCGTGATCGGCTCCCACCTGCCCGCAGCCCTGCGCACCTTCCTGCTGACCCTCGCGGTCGTGGATGACCTGATCGCGATCGTGATCATCGCGATCTTCTACACCAAGGACCTGGCGCCGTCGTACCTGGCCGCGATGCTGGTGCCGCTGGCGGTGTTCGCGCTGGTCGCCCAGCGGCTGCGAGGTTTCCTGGCGGAGCACTGGTGGGCGCCCTGGCTGCTCCTGGTCCCGCTCGGCGTGGTGACCTGGGTGTTGTGCTACGCCTCCGGGGTGCACGCCACCGTGGCCGGGGTCCTGCTGGCCTTCTGCGTCCCGGTCCGGCCGCCGGCCGGCAGTGCCAAGACCGACGGGCTCGCCGGCGTCCTGGAGCACCAGCTGCGGCCGTTCTCCGCCGGGGTCGCCGTGCCGGTGTTCGCGTTCTTCTCCGCAGGGGTGACCGTCGGCGGACTGGACGGTTTCGTCGAGGCCGCGACCAGCCCGATCGGGCTGGGGATCATCCTCGGCCTGGTGGCCGGCAAGGCGATCGGCATCACCGGATCGACGTGGCTGGTGACGCGGCTTCGGCACGCCGATCTCGACCCCGACCTGGCCTGGATCGACGTGTTCGGGCTCGCCGTGCTGGGCGGCATCGGATTCACCGTTTCACTGCTGGTCAGTGAGCTCAGTTTCGGCCAGGGCAGCGCCAACGATGACATCGGCAAGGTGGCCATCCTGAGCGCGTCGGTCCTGGCCGCCCTGCTGGCCGCGCTCCTGCTCGGCTCGCGCAACCGTCACTTCCGCGAGGTGGAGGCCGCGGAGGCGGTCGACGCCGACCTCGACGGCACCCCCGACCGGTTCCAGGCCGGCCTCGACCGCTGAGGCCCCCCTCGGGACGCCCGGCCGGTGACGGGGGCCGCACCAGTCGCCGAGCCCGCCGGCCGGTCGGAAGCGATTGCCCGGACCGGCCGGTGAGCACATACTGGCGGCATGAGCCCGACCGCCTACCCAGGTCCCCGGGAAGCCCTCGAGCGGTACGACGCGCTCCTTGCCGGCAACCCGGCAGTCGACCGCAAGGGAGCCAGGAACCCCTACACGTCCCGCAACGGGCACATGTTCAGCTTCCTCGACCAGGACGGCAGGCTCTCCATCCGGATGTCGGCCAAGGCCCAGGCCGAATTCCTGGCCAGCTACGAATCCGGACCCGTGGAGCAGTACGGCCGCACGATGCGCGACTACGTCAGCGTTCCGCCCGACCTGTTCGCGCGTACCGCCGAACTCCAGCCCTGGTTCGACGCCGCCCACGAGTGGATCGGAACCCTCACCCCCAGGCCGACCACTCGCCGGCCCCGGGCCTGATCACCCGCCGGCAGTGGGCCCCGGATCCAGCCGGAGGAGCCATCCCGGGAGAGGACAGCGGTGCCACGCAGGGCGCCTCGGCACTGCACGCCCTGGATGCCCTGCTCGACGACCTCGCCCCGCTCGGGCAGCCGCACTCGAAGCCGATGTTCGGTGGCCACGGCGTCCGCCACGAAGAGACCATGCTCTCGCATCGTTGATCCGGCCGGGCGCGTGCTCGTCCGCGGTGAGGAGAGCATCGGCCCCGGGCCCGAGGCGGCCGGTGGCGAACGCCACGCACGGCTGCCCTCCTGGTCGGTCACCGACTCGACGCGCAACCTCGGCGCCGACCTGCTGCGAGCGGCGAGACGAGGCATCCGGATCGCAGCGGCCGCCCAGGACACCCCGACCCCGCAGGACCCGCTGAGGCGAGCCGTGGGCGAGGGCGCACGAAGGACGCGGCGCGCCGGAGCCTCGCCCGGCCGGCCCCGGCCGGGGCCTCAGCTGTCGAGGACACCCAGCCAGCCCCGGCGCACCATCCACTTGGCCGCTTCCAGAACCGGCAGCACCGTGACCGACAGGCCCAGTACCACGACCCAGTCCCCGGGGTGCAGGGCGAAGGTGGTGAACGGACCGTGCAGCGCCGGGACGTAAACGATCGCGAGCAGCAGCGCGGCCTCCCAGAGCACCGCGAGGTTCAGCCACCGGTTCGCGAACAATCGGGTGAACATGGAGTTCCGGTCGGAGCGGAAGTTGTAGGCCTTCAGCAGCTGGATCGCCACCAGCGACACGAACATCAGCGTCATCGCCTCGGTCAGGGGCCGGCCCGAACCCAGTGCCCAGACGAACAGGCCCACGTTCACCACGGTCGACCAGAGCCCGCCGGCCAGCATCAGGATCACCACCGGGCGGGTGAAGATGCCGGTTCCCCGGCCCCGGGGGCGCCGGTCCATCAGGTCGGGCTCCGGCGGGTCCACCGCGAGGGCGAGCGCCGGTAGCCCGTCGGTGGCCAGGTTCACGTACAGGATCTGGACGGCGGTGAGCGGCAGCGGCAGGCCGGCGAGGACCGCGACGACCATCAGCCCGATCTCGCCGATATTGGAGGACAGCAGGTACATCAGGTACTTCTTGATGTTCCCGAAGACCCCGCGACCCTCCTCCACGGCGGCCACGATCGAAGCGAAGTTGTCGTCGGTCAGGGTCATCGCCGACGCCTCCTTGGTGACGTCGGTACCGGTGATCCCCATCGCGATCCCGATGTCGGCCTTCTTCAGCGCGGGCGCGTCGTTCACCCCGTCCCCGGTCATGGCGACGACGTCGCCGTTGGCCTGCATCGCGGTCACGACCCGCAGCTTGTGCGCCGGAGACACCCGGGCGTAGACGTCGATGCCGGCAACCGCCCGGCGCAGGTCCCCCTCGTCCAGGTCGTCGAGTTCGGCCCCCACCGCGACCCGGCCGTCCCGCAACAGTCCCAGTTCGCGGGCGACGGCCTCAGCAGTCACCGGGTGGTCCCCGGTGATCATCACCACGCGGATCCCGGCCCGCTCGCAGACCGCGATCGCCTCCCGCGCCTCCGACCGGGGCGGGTCGATCATGCCGGCGAGCCCGAGCAGGGTCATGCCCTCACCGGCGCTGCCGAGGTCGGCGTCCTCCCTGGCCGCGACCGCGAGCACCCGCAACGCGTCGCGGGCGAAGGACTGGGCGACCTCGGCCAGATCGGTCCGGGTCGACTCCTCCAGGCCGACCACCCCGCGCTCGGTGAGCACCGCGACGCAGTCCCGCAGCAGCATCTCCGGCGCCCCCTTGGTGTAGGCGATCGTTCCGCCCCGGAGCTGGTGGAGGGTGGTCATGCGCTTGGTCTCGGAGGTGAACGGGATCTCCTGCACCCGGGGGCGGACTCCTCCAGCGCACGCTTGTCCAGTCCTGCCTTGGCCGCGGCGACGACCAGCGCACCCTCGGTGGGGTCGCCGCTCACCCTCCAGCCGCCCTCGACCGCGGTGAGTTCGGAGTCGCTGGCCAGGGTTGCCGCCGCGAGCAGCCGCTCGACCTCGGCCGTGGCGGCAACGCCGACGCCGTCGACCGAGAACTCCCCGACCGGCTCGTAGCCGGAGCCGCTGATCTCGAAGGTCCGGCCGGCGACCCACAGCCGGCGCACGGTCATCTCGTCGCGGGTGAGGGTGCCGGTCTTGTCCGAGCAGATCACCGTGGTGCTGCCGAGGGTCTCCACCGCGGGGAGCCGGCGGATCAGCGCGTGGCGCCGGGCCATTTTCTGGATGCCGATCGCCAGGGAGATCGTGACCACGGCCGGCAGCGCCTCCGGCACCACGGCGACGGCGAGGGCGATGCCGAACAGGAGGATCTCCAGCAGCGGCTGCCCGCGGAGCAGGCCCAGGGCGACGATCAGCGCCACCACGACCAGCGCGGCCCGGGCCAGGACCGTGCCGACCCGGTCGAGGTTCCGCTGCAGCGGGGTACGGCCCTCCTCCACGTCCTGCAGGAGTTGCGCGATCAGGCCGAACTCGGTCCGCATCCCGGTGGCGACCACCACCGCCCGACCACGGCCATAGGTGATGGTGGTGCCCGCGTGCACCAGGTTGGTGCGGTCACCGATCGGGAGGTCCTCCTCCGGGAGCGCCTCGGCCTGCTTGTCCACCGGCACCGACTCGCCGGTCAGCGCCGCCTCGTCGGTCATCAGGTTGACCGACTCCAGGACGCGCGCGTCCGCCGGCACCCGGTCGCCGGGGTGCAGCAGCACGACGTCTCCGGGCACGAGGTCCCGGGCGGGCACCTCGGACTCCGCCCCGTCGCGCAGCACCGAGGCCATCGGCGCCGCCAGTTCCCGCAGGGCCTCGATGGCCCGCTCCGCCCGGTACTCCTGGACGAAGCCGAGGACGACGGCGAAGCCGACGATCACGCTGATCACCACCGACTCGACCCCGTGCCCCAACAGGAAGGACAGCACTGTCGCGGCCAGCAGGATCAGGATCAGCACGTTCTGGAACTGCTCCAGCAGGATCCGCCAGGGCGAGACCCGCCGCGCCGCCGCGATCTCGTTGGGTCCCTCCACCGTGAGCCGGGCCGCCGCCTCCGCAGCGGTGAGGCCGTCCGGACTGCTGTCGACGGCGACGAAGACCTGGTCCGGCGACAACCGGTGCCAGCCCCGCGGATGCCCCGGGAGCGGCGAGGGTGCGACCGGCTTCTCCATACAAGGACGTTACTCCGACTCGGCGAGCGCCGGGCCCGCCTCAACGAGGTCGCCGGACGCGGCAGGCGGACCTGCGCTAGGTTCGAGATCTCCACTCAGGGAGGTCGCCATGACCGATTCGATCGCCGTCCTGGTCTTCGTGGGGTGCACCGGCCTGATCTTCTTCGCCGGCGGGAAGCTGTCCCGCTACGGCGACCGGATCGGTGTGCTGAGCGGCTGGGGCGGGGCGTGGGTCGGACTGATCCTGATGGCCTCGGTCACCTCCCTGCCGGAGCTCATGGTGGGCATGAGTTCGGTCGTCCTGGTCGGTTCGGCCGATCTGGCGGTGGGCGACGTGATCGGGAGTTGCGCGATCAACCTGCTCATCCTGGCCGGGCTCGACGCGTTCGCGCCCGATCACCGCCCCCTGTTCAGCCAGGCCTCCCCGAGCCACGTGTTGGCCGCCGGTCTGGGCATCGTGCTGCTCGCCTCGGTGGGTTTCGGGTTGCTCAGCGGGGACGCGCTCCCCCTCACCCCGTGGATCGGGGTGTCCTCGGTGGCCTTCCTGGCGATCTATCTGGCCTCGGTGCGGCTGATCCACCGGCACTCGGTGGGTTCCCGGGTGCAGGTCGGCCCCACGCTGCTGGACGAGGCCGGCGCGGACGGCTCCCGGTCGGCGGTGTCCGGGCTGAGCCTGCGCCAGGTCGTGGTGCGCTACGCCCTCTTCGGCGGGGTGGTCGTCATGGCGGCCGTCCTGCTGCCGCCGGCGGCCGAGGTGGTCGCGCGCCTGAGCGGACTCCAGGAGTCCTTCGTCGGGACCGTCTTCCTCGCCCTGTCCACCTCGCTGCCGGAGCTCGCCGTGACCCTGGCCGCGGTGCGCATGGGCTCCATCGACCTAGCCGTCGGCAACATCCTGGGCTCCAACCTGTTCAACATCCTCATCCTGGCCCTGGACGACCTGGCCTACACCCGGGGACCGCTGCTGGCCGATGCCTCCCCGAGCCACCTGTTCACCGTCCTGGCCACCATCGCGATGTCGGCGGTGGCGATCATCGGGCTCACCTACCGGACAGCCCGGAAACGGTTCATCCTGGCCTGGGACGCCGTCGTGATCCTCGCGATCTACGTGGCCAACGCCACGGTGCTGTACGCCATCCAGCCGCGGTGACCGCCCCGGATGCTCGGGGCCACCGGGGCCACCGGGGTTGCCGGCCCCGGGCCTCCGGGGAAGGGCCGGTCGGCCCGGGACACTAGGCCTGACCGAACGGGTCGACGGCGAGAAACGGGTGCGCCCAGCCGACCGAGGACTCCAGCTGCGCCGACAGTGCCAGCAGCAACTCCTCGGCGCCGAACCGCCCGCCGAGCATCACCCCGATCGGCAGCAGGCGCCCGTCCACGACCGCGGTGTGCAGCGGCAGCGACACGGCGGGCCGTCCGGACAGGTTGTAGACACTGGTCCACGGCGTGAACCGGGTCTGCGCGGCGAAGTCGGCCGCCGGATCGGTGTCGTTCCGCAGGGCGCCGACCAGGGCCGGTGGCTGCGCCAGGGTGGGAGTGAGGATCACGTCGTAGGAGTCCCAGGCCCGGGCGACCTCCACGGTCAGCCGCTGCACGGCGCCCAGCGCGGCCGCGTACTCGACGCCGGTGGTGGCGCGACCGGCCTCCCGCAACCACCGGGTGAGCGGACGCAGCAGCGGCTCGGCCTCCGGCGGCAGCGGGATGGATGCCGCCCCGACCGCCCAGACGGCCCCGAACGCCTGCCAGCGTTCGACGCCGAACGGTACTGGCGCCTCGACCACGTGATGGCCCAGCCCGGCCAGGACCTCCGCGGTGGCCCGCACCGCGGCCGTGCAGGCCGGGTGCACGTCGGCGTCGGCGATGACCGGCGTGAGCAGCACCCCGACCCGGAGCCTGCCCGGATCACGCCGTGCGGCATCGAGGAAGGTGGATGCCGGCGGGGGGACGTGGTAGGTCTCCCCCAGCCCGCGCCCGGCCAGCACGTCCAGCGCGATGGCGGTGTCGGCGACCGTGCGGCTCAGCACCCCGTCGGTGCTGAGGCCCGGCCCGGGGGCACGGAGCCGTCCGGCGCCGACCCGGCCACGGCTGGCCTTCAGCCCGACCAGCCCGCACGCCGAAGCCGGGATGCGGATCGACCCGCCGCCGTCGGAACCGTGGGCGATCGGCGCCAGTCCGGTGGCCACCGCTGCTGCGGCGCCCCCACTGGAGCCGCCGGCCGAGCGGGCCAGGTCCCAGGGGGTCCGGGCCGGCGGGACGCCCTCGGGTTCGGTGTAGCAGGGCAGGCCGAATTCGGGGGTCGCCGACTTGGCCAGCATCACCGCGCCGGCAGCCCCGAACCAGCCCACGATGTCGTCGTCGACGTCGGCGACGTTGCCCCGCAGGGCGGCGGAGCCGGCTTCGTGGCCGATCCCTGCGACCGGGGTGAGGTCCTTGATCGGGCACGGGACCCCCAGCAGCGGCGCCTCGACGTCGCCCCGGGCAACGTTGGCGTCCACCGCCCTGGCCTGGGCGAGGGCGAGGTCGGGGGTGAGCCGGGCGAAGGCGCCGACCGTCGCCGACAACCGTTCGGCGCGGGCCAGGTGGGCCTCGGTGACCTCGACCGCGGTCGCCGTGCGTTCCCGAACCGCCCGCGCCGTGGCCAGCGCGTCCCGTTCGGTGAGCTCCATCAGTGCTTGATCTTGCCCGGCTCCAGGGTGCCGGAGATGGTGGGCTGGAAATCCTCGCCCAGTTGCTTGACGGCCAGGCGGCCGACGAGCTGCTGCTCGGTGGTCACCCGTTCGGAGCGGCCCTGGCCGATGAACGTGATCGCCCAGTGCAGCAGCGTGGTGATCCGGTGCTTGAACCCGACCACGTAGAGGATGTGGACGAACAGCCAGGCGACCCACGCGATGAAGCCGGTGATCTCGATCCTGCCCATCTTGGTGATGGCGCCGAAGCGGCTGATCACCGCCATCGAGCCCTTGTCGAAGTACTTGAACGGTGTGGTCACCGGGCGCCCGGAGACGTCCCCGGAGATCTTCTTGGCGGCGTAGCGGCCACCCTGGATGGCCACCTGGGCGACCCCGGGCAGCTTGTCGAGGTTGATCATGTCGCCGACCACGAACACCTCGGGATGGCCAGGCAGGGTGAGGTCGGGGTTCACCGCGATCCGCCCCGCCCGGTCCAGCTCGGCGCCACTCTGCTCGGCAAGGGTGCGGCCCAGCGGGCTGGCCTGGACACCGGCCGCCCACACCTTGCAGCCGGCCAAAACCCGTTCCTCGCTGGCGTCGGAGTGCTTGATGTCCAGTCCACTCGCATCGACCTTGGTGACCATCGCCCCCAGCTTGACCTCGACCCCGTGCTTCTCCAGTTCCTTCTTGGCGGCTGCCGACAGCTTGGGCCCGAAGGGTGCCAGCACCGCCGGAGCGGCGTCGAGCAGCAGCACCCGGCACTGGCGGGTGTCGATCCGCCGGAAGCTCTTCACCAGCGTGTGCCGGGTGAGTTCGGCGATCTGTCCGGCCATCTCGACACCGGTCGGGCCCGCCCCGACCACCACGAAGGTCATCAGGGCGCGGCGCTCGTCCTCGGAGAGGGTGAGTTCGGCCATCTCCAGCGACCCGAAGATGCGGGCCCGCAGTTCGAGGGCGTCGTCGATCGTCTTCATCCCGGGAGCGAACGTCGCGAACTGGTCGTTGCCGAAGTAGGACTGCCCTGCGCCCGCCGCCACGATCAGGTAGTCGTACTTGATCACCGTGACCTTGGCGAGCTTCTCGGCGGTGACCGTGCGGTTCGCCAGGTTGATCCGGGTGACCTCGCTCAGCAGCGTGGTCACGTTGGGCTGGCTGCGCAGGATGTCGCGGGTGGCCGGCGCGATCTCGCCGGTGGAGAGAATGCCGGTGGCCACCTGGTAGAGCAGGGGCTGGAAGATGTGGGAGACGGTCTTGGACACCAGGGTGATCTCGACGTCCGCCTTGGCCAGTGCCTGGGCCGCGAACAGGCCTCCGAAGCCGGAGCCGATGATGACGACATGCTTACGGGTCATGGTGTCTCCGGGGTCGGCGGCCGATGGGATGAAGTCAACCCTAACCCCTCAGGAGGTTCGCGTGATGACTCCGTCGCAGAGGGCGGACAGCGCCGCCCTCGCCGGACCCTCGGGCAGCGGCGCGAGATGGCTGCGCGCCACCTCGGCCCGCCGACGCACCTCGTCGCGGGCTTCGGCCAGCGACGGGTGGTCCCGCATCAGGCCCAGCGCCTCGGCCAGGTCGGCCTCCTCGGCCAGCTCGGCGTCCAGCAGCCCCAGCAGCCGGGCGTCCGCCGGATCGGTGCTGCGCCGCGCCAGCAGGGTGGGCAAGGTCAGGACCCCGGCCCGGAGGTCGGTGCCCGGGGTCTTGCCGGAGGAGTCACTGGTGATGTCGAGGATGTCGTCGCTCAACTGGAAGACCATGCCGATCTCCTCGCCGTAGGCCGCCAGGGCAGCGAGTTCGGCCTCCCCCATCCCGGCCACCATGCCGCCGAACAGCGCGGACGCCGCGATCAGCGAGCCGGTCTTGTCGGCCAGCACCTCCAGGTAGTGGGCGAGCGGGTCGCCGCCGGCGTCCGCGCCCTGCGTCTCGGCGATCTGGCCCTGCACCAGCCGGGCGAACGTGTCCGCCTGGAGCGCCACGTAGTCGGTGCCGAGAGTGGCCACGATCGCGGACGCCCGGGAGAACAGGTAGTCCCCGACCAGGATGGCCACCGTGTTGTCCCAGCGCCGGTTCGCGCTCAGGGCTCCCCGGCGCAGCTCGGCCTCGTCCATCACGTCGTCGTGGTACAGGCTGGCGACGTGGGTGAGCTCCATCACCAGGGCCGCCCGCACCACCGATTCCTCGTCCGGCTCATCGGAGAGCAGGGCAGCGAGCACCACCAGCAGCGGACGGAACCGCTTCCCGCCGGCACTGATGATGTGACGGGCGGCCTCGGTCACGAAGTCTGTCTTCGCCAGGGCCGCGTCCGACAGCCGTTGCTCGACCCGGTCCAGCAGGTCGGTCACGCGGGCGGTGAACTCCGCAGGCACGTCTGCGACGAAGTCGGCTGGCTGGGTCGCGACGGGCACGCCGGACAGCATAGCCTCAGCGGAGGAACGTGCTGGCTGAGGTCATCAGGTCCAGCAGGGGCCCGGGGAACAGGCCGAGGTAGGCCGAGGCGATCGCCCCGAGACCGACCGGAACCCAGGTCATTCCGCTGGCCCGGCCGACCTCCACCCCGGCCGCCGGTTCGGCGAAGAACATCAGCACGACGACCCGCAGGTAGACGTAGGCGCCCACCAGGCTGAAGGCGACGGCGGCCAGCACGAGCCAGGCGTAGCCGCCCTGCCAGGCCGCCGAGAAGACCGCCCACTTGCCGATGAACCCGCCGGTCAGCGGGATACCGGCGAAGCTGAGCATCAACACCGTGAAGATCCCCGCCAGGAGCGGGTTGCGCCGGCCCAGGCCGGCCCAGCCGGAGATCTCGTGCACCTCGCCCGCGGAGTCCCGCACCATGGTGACAATGGCGAAGGCCGCCACGGTGGCGAAGCCGTAGGCCACGAGGTAGAACACGATGGACGCGAAGCTGCTCATCCCGACGCCGGTGCCGGTGGCGCCGACCACCGCGACCAGCAGGAAGCCGGCGTGGGAGATCGAGCTGTAGGCCAGCAGCCGCTTCATGTCGGACTGGGTCAACGCGACCACGACGCCGAGCGCCATCGTGAGCACGGCGACGACGGCCAGCAACGGCTGCCAGCTCCAGCGCTCGGCCCCGAACGCCACGAAGAAGATCCGGACCATGGCCCCGACCGCGGCGAGCTTGGTGCAGATCGCCATGAACGCCGTCACCGGGGTGGGCGACCCGACGTACACGTCCGGCACCCAGTTGTGGAACGGCACGGCGCCGACCTTGAACAGCAGGCCGATCGCAAGGAACGCCATGCCGGTGTAGAGCAGGCCCCGCCCGTACACCGGGTCGGCGATCGCGTCGCCGATCCGTCCGTAGTCGAAGGACCCGGAGAACCCGTAGACCAGCGCGATCCCGAACAGCAGGAACGCCGAACTGAGGGCGCCGAGCAGGAAGTATTTCAGCGCGGCCTCCTGGCTCAGCAGGCGGCGGCGACGGGCCATCGCCGACAGCAGGTACAGCGGCAGTGACATGACCTCCAGCGCCACGAAGGCCGTGATCAGGTCGTTGGCCGCGACGAAGACCATCATCCCGGCCAACGCCAGCAGCGCCAGCGGGAACACCTCGGAGTGCTCGTGGCGGGCGGCGTTGGCCTCGGCCTCCGCCGGGCTGCCCGGAACGGCGGCGGCCGAGGCGGCGAAGGCGGTGGCGCCGTTGTTCAGGTCGCGCTCGGCGAACACCAACAGGCTGAGCAGGCCGAACACCAGCAGCGCGGCCCACAGCAGGTAGGTGGGCCCGTCGATGCTGACCGCACCCATCACCATCAACCCGACATTGCCGGTCGGCTGGGTCCAGGACAGCACCAGCAGGACGAACGCCACGCCGAGGCTGAGCTCGAACAGCACGACCTGGGCGAGGAACCGCAAGCGTCGCGGCAGCAGCGCCTCGATCAGGATGCCGAGGCAGCCGGCGATCAGCACCGCCAGGACGGGCGAGAGCTGCAGCCACTCGAAGGTGGGTGCGGTGATCGGGTTCACTTGGCTTCCTCTCCCAGCGGCGCCACGGGATCGGGGATCCCGACGCGGCTCACGGTGGCCTGGGCGACCGGTTCGATCAGGGTCAACGCCAGGTTCGGCACGAAGCCGAGGATCAGGATCACCGCCAGGATCGGCGCAGCCACCCACTTCTCGCGGACGGAGGCGTCCGCGGTGAAGGTGCGGTCGACCTCGGCGGTGACCGGGCCGGTCATCGTCCGCTGGTACATCCGCAGGATGTAGACCGCGGCGAGCACCGTGCCCAGGACCGCCACCGCGGCGACACCGGGCTGCCGCGCCCAGGTCCCGGCCAGCACCATGAACTCGGACACGAAGCTCGACATGCCCGGCAGCGCCAGGCCCGACAGGCCGGCCATCAGGAAGACACCGGTCAGGACCGGGGCCACCTTCTGCACCCCGCCGAAGTCGTCGACCAGCGCCGAGCCGCGCCGCGACACCAGGAAGCCGATCACCAGGAACAGCGCCGCGGTGGAGAACCCGTGGTTGACCATGTAGAAGATCGAACCGGAGATGCCGGCGCTGGTGAAGGTGTAGATGCCCAGCACCATGAAGCCGAAGTGGCTGATCGAGGTGTAGGCGACCAGGCGGAGCAGGTTGGTGCTGCCGATCGCGGCGATCGCGCCGTAGAGGATGCTGACCAGGGCCAGAACGACCATCACCGGGGCGACCCAGGCGCTGGCCTCCGGGAACAGCCACAGGCAGAACTTGATCATCCCGAAGGTGCCGATCTTGTCCAGGATCCCGACCAGGAGCACCGACGTGCCCGGGGTCGACTCCGCGGCCGCGGTGGGCAGCCAGGTGTGCACCGGCACCATCGGCGCCTTCACGATGAAGGCGAACAGGAAGCCGACCATCAGCCACCGGGCCAGGATCGGGTCGAGCGGGAGCTGCATCAGCTCGTCGAGCAGATAGGTCGGGGTGCCGGTCAGTTGCAGCGACGAGACGTACAGCCCGACCACCGACGCCAGCATGACCAGGCCGCCGGCCAGGCTGAACAGCAGGAACTTGACGGCAGCGTAGGAGCGCCGCGCACCGCCGAAGCCGCCGATCAGGAAGTACATCGGGATCAGCGTCGCCTCGAAGAACAGGTAGAACAGCAGGACGTCCTGCGCCAGGAACACGAACAGCGACAGGCTCTCCAGCGCCAGCACGAGTCCGAAGAACGCCTGCGGCTTCCAGCGGCCGCGCCCGGCCACGTTCCACTCGGCGAGCAGCACCACCGGCACCAGGGCGACGGTGAGCAGCACCATCACCAGCGCCATTCCGTCCAGGCCGACCGCCCACCAGGCGCCGAACGCCGGGATCCAGGGGGCCCGCTCGGAAAGGTCCGCACCGCCGGCGTGGAGCACGGCGACGCCGATCCCGACCACGGCGGTGAGCAGGGCGAACACCATGCCGATGCCGCGTGCGATCTGCTTCACCGGCAGGCAGAGCACCACCGCGCCGGCCAACGGCACCAGGCCGAGGAACGTGAGCCAGGGGAATGTCATCGTTACTTCCTCCCTCAGCCCAGCTGGGTGAGAATCATGACCGCGCCGACCAGCAGGACGCCGATCGTCATGGTCAGGGCGTACGTTCGGACGTTCCCGGTCTGCAGCCGCCGGCTCTGGGTGGACAGCCCGGAGAACACCCCGGCGAGACCGTCGGCCCCGGCGTCGATGATCCGGTCGTCGTTGGCCACCAGTCCGCGGGCCAGCACCAGGGTCGGCTGCACCACCAGGGTGTCGTTGACCGTGTCGCCGAACAGGTCGTTGCGGCCGGCCACGGTGAACAGGTTCGCCGAGGCGGGGGCCACGTCCGGCACCGGCCTGGTGCCGAACACCCGCCAGGCCAGGGCGACGCCGGCCGCGACCACCAGCATCGTCGCCCACCCGATCGGGGTCGGGAGAATCGAGACCTCGTGCGGGTGGGCGCCGGTGGCCGGCGCGAGCCACTCCTGGATCCACCAGTTCATCAGCAGGCCGGAGCCCACGCTGAACACCGCGAGGATGACCAGCGGGACGGTCATCAGCTTCGGCGACTCGTGCGGGTGGACGCCGTCGCGCCAACGCTTCTCGCCGAGGAAGGTCATCAGCATCAACCGGGTCATGTAGAACGCGGTGATGCCGGCGCCGACCAGGGCCGTGATCCCCGCGACCAGGCTCACCTCGAACGCGGCCTCGATGATGTGGTCCTTGGAGAAGTAGCCGGCCAGCGGCGGGATGCCGATGATCGCCAGGTAGCCCATCGCGAACGTCCAGAAGGTCACCCGGGTGACCTTGTACAGCCCGCCGTAGTGACGCATGTTCACGTCGTCGTTCATCGCATGCATCACCGAGCCGGCGCCGAGGAACATGTTCGCCTTGAAGAAGCCGTGGGTGAGCAGGTGGAAGATCGCGAACGCGTAGCCGACCGGGCCGAGGCCGGCGGCCAGCATCATGTAGCCGATCTGGCTCATGGTGGAGCCGGCCAGGACCTTCTTGATGTCGTCCTTGCTGGTGCCGATCCAGGCGCCGACGAGCAGGGTGACGCCGCCCACCACCACGACGGCGGTGCTGGCCACGGCCGACATTTCGAACACCGCGTGGCTGCGCACCACCAGGTAGACCCCGGCGGTGACCATGGTGGCGGCATGGATCAGGGCCGACACCGGGGTGGGGCCCTCCATCGCGTCCAGGAGCCAGGCCTGAAGCGGCACCTGGGCGGACTTGCCGCAGGCCCCGAGCAGGAGCAGCAGGCCGATCGTGGTCGCCCAGAACGGGTCCAAGTGTGCGGCGTGGGCGTTGACCGCGACGAACGCCGAACTGCCGAACAGGGCCAGCATGCTCATCACGGCCATGCTCATGCCGAGGTCACCGACACGGTTCATCACGAAGGCCTTCTTCGCCGCCGCGGCCGCGGACGGCTTGTGCTGCCAGAACCCGATCAGCAGGTAGGACGCCAGGCCGACGCCTTCCCAGCCGACGAACAGGACCAGGTAGTTGTCGGCGAGCACCAGCAGCAGCATCGCCGCGATGAACAGGTTCAGGTAGGCGAAGAACCGGCGGCGGCGCTCGTCGTGAGCCATGTAACCGACCGAGTAGAGGTGGATCAGCGAACCGACACCGGTGATCAGCAGGGCGAACAGGATCGACAGCTGGTCGACCAGCAGGCCGGCCGAGACCTCCCACATCCCGGTGCTGATCCAGGTGAACAGCGGCACGGAGACCGCACGCTGGTCCGGCGCCGCCAGCAGTTGCTGGCCGAACAGGACGGCGGCGATGCCGAAGCTGGTCAGGGCGGCGCCGACGGCCAGCCAGTGGCCGACGCGGTCGAGCATCGGGCCCGCCAGCAGCAGGAACGCCGCGACCACGGCCGGCACCGCGATCATCAGCCAGGCGAGGGAGAACATGCCCGTGGCTGCGACCGGTGCGGCAAGGGTTTCCAGGGTGATCACGAGCAGCCCCTCACAGCTTCAACAGGTTCGCCGCGTCCACGGAGGTGGACCGTCGGGTGCGGTAGACGGTGACGATGATGCTGAGGCCGACCACGACTTCTGCTGCCGCCACCACCATGACGAAGAAGGTGGCGACCTGCCCGTCGAGTCCGCCCCGGGCGAGGGCGAAGGCCACCATGGCCAGGTTGGCGGCGTTCAGCATCAGCTCGATCGACATGAACGCGACCAGCGCGTTGCGCCGGATCATCACCCCGACGGTGCCGATCGTGAACAGGATCGCCGCCAGGTACAGGTAGTTGTCGGGGCTCATTCGGCGTCCTCCTCGGCCGCGCCGGCGTCCGCCGCACCGAAGGCGGCGGCGGTGTTCCTGCTCAGCGCCGGGGCGTCCACGATCACGCCGCGCCCGGCCAGGGTCGGCGACACCGACGCCTCGCTGACCGATCCGTCGGGCAGCAGGGCCGGGGTGGCGATCGAGTTGTTGCGGGCCAGGACGCCGGAGTTGGGCAGCGTGCCGGGGTGGGCGCCGGAGGCGGCGTAGTCCCGCATCCGTTGTGCGGCCAGTTCGCGCTGCCCCAGCTTCGCCCGGAGGCGGGGGTGCTGGCCGAGCACCATCGCGCCGACCGCAGCGGTGATCAGCAGCGCGGAGGTCAGTTCGAAGGCGAACACGTACCGGCCGAAGATCAGCGCGGCAAGAGACTCGACGTTGCCGCCGTGGGCGGCGTTGGCCTCGTCCAGGCCGACCTGCGGACCGCCGGCCAGCGCCCCGCCGATGCCGAACACGATCAGGCCCAGCATGCCGGCGCCGGCCAGCCAGGCGGCGATCTTCTGGCCCTTCAGCGTCTCCACCATCGAGTCGGGTGTGTCGACGCCGACCAGCATCAGCACGAACAGGAACAGCATCATGATCGCGCCGGTGTAGACGATGACCTGCACGAAGGTGAGGAACATGGCGTTCAGGGAGGCGTACAGGACGGCCAGGTTGATCATCACGAAAGCCATGCTCAGTGCGGCGTAGACGGCCTTGCGGAAGAACAGCAGGCCCAGTCCGCCGAGCACCATCAGCGGGGCGACGACCCAGAAGGTGACCTCCTGGCCGGTGACCAGCGGGATCATCGCGGGCCTCCCGCGTTGTCGCCGACGACCGGCGTCCGGTTGTCGGGCGTGCCGGTCGCGGGCAGGCCGAGGAAGTAGTCCTTCTCGTCCAGGCCCAGTCGGCGCGGGTGCGGGGGCTCCTCCATCCCCGGCAGCAGCGGGGCGAGGAGGCGGTCCTTGGTGTAGATCATCTTCTCCCTGCTGGTGTCGGCCAGCTTGAAGTCGTTGGTCATCGTCAGGGCCCTGGTCGGGCAGGCTTCGATGCACAGCCCGCACAGGATGCAGCGCAGGTAGTTGATCTGGTAGACCCGGCCGTACCGCTCACCGGGGCTGTAGCGCTCCTCCTCGGTGTTGTCGGCGCCCTCGACGTAGATCGCGTCCGCCGGGCAGGCCCAGGCGCACAGCTCGCAGCCCACGCACTTCTCCAGGCCGTCGGGCCAGCGGTTCAGCTGGTGCCGGCCGTGGAAACGCGGCGCGGTGACCTTCTCCTTGCCCTTCTCCGGGTAGCCCTGGGTGAAGGTCTTGCGGAACATCGTCCGGAAGGTCACCCCGAATCCGGCCCACGGGTCGAAGACGCCCATCTACTGCTCCTCTCCCCCGGCTGTACCGGCGGCTTCTGCGGTGGATGTGACCACGTCCTTCAGCTCCGGCAGCAACTGCCCCGGCAGCGGCGGGACGGGGTAACCGCCCGCGAACGCGTCGAAGACCTCCGGCAGGGGCTCCGGTTCAGGCTCCGGTTTCTCCCCGATGAACATGGCGCCGGTCACAGCGAGTACGACCAGGGCGATCGTCCCCCACAGCACCGGCCCCTGGAGCAGGTTCTCCTTGCGCATCAGCTGGAAGGTGGCGGTGATCACGATCCAGCCCAGCGCGATCGGGATCAGCACCTTCCAGCCCAGCCTCATGAACTGGTCGTAACGGAACCGCGGCAGGGTGCCCCGCAGCCAGACGAACATCGAGATGAACAGCTGCACCTTGAGCGCGAACCAGACCGGCCCGAGCCAGGGGGTGTTCAGGGCGGGCAGCCAGGTGTCGAAGATCCAGTTGAACGGCCAGATCGGCAGGTAGCCGCCGAGGAACAGGGTGGTCGCGACCGCGGACACCGTCGCCATGTTGATGTACTCGGCGAGGAAGTAGACCGCGTAGCGGAACCCGGAGTATTCGGTGAGGTAGCCCGACACCAGCTCCGATTCGGCCTCGGGCAGGTCGAACGGCGCCCGGTTCGTCTCGCCCACCATCGAGATCGCGTAGATCACGAAGGACGGCAGCAGCATCAGCCAGTACCAGGACTGCAGGCCCAGGTCGAGGCCGAACGGCAGCAGCGGCGCCCGCTGCGCCTCGACGATCTGGTGGGTCGACATCGAGCCGGCGTACAGGAACACCGACACCAGCGCGAGTCCCATCGCGATCTCGTAGGAGATCATCTGAGCCGTCGAGCGCAGGCCGCCGAGCAGCGAGTACGGCGAGTTGGACGACCACCCGGCGAGCACGAAGCCGTAGATGCCGACCGCGGTCACCGCGAGCAGCACCAGCACGCCGACCGGCAGGTCGGTGAGCTGCAGCAGGGTCTTCACGCCGAAGATCTCCACCTCACCGCCGAAGGGGATCACCGCCCACGCGGTGAAGGCGGCGGTGCCGGCGATCACGGGGGCGACGGTGAACAGCACCCGGTCGACCATGGAGGGCATGAAGTCCTCCTTGATCAGCAGCTTCATGCCGTCGGCCAGCGCCTGGCCGAGGCCCAGCGGGCCGTTCATGATCGGGCCGAGGCGGTGCTGCATCTTGCCGACCAGCCGGCGCTCGTACCAGACGTTGAAGAGCGTCCAGAGCAGCAGCACGACGAACAGGACGACGACCTTGATCAGGACCAGCCACCACGGATCGTTCATTCTTCGCCTCCCACGCTCAGCGTGACCTCGTTGCCGAAGACCAGCCCCAGCTCGCCCAGGGGGGTGCCCGGGAATTCGATCGGCACCCAGACCGTGCCCTCGACCATGCCCGGGGTGACCGCCACCGGGAGGCTGTACCAGCCGGCGTCGCCACCCACCGTGACCAGGTCGCCGTCGGCGACCGCCAGGGCCTCGGCGAGCGCCGGGCCGACCCGGGCGACGGACGGACGGGCGGTGGCGGCGAGCGCCTCCTCGCCGTCCTGGCCGCGGCCACCGTCGACCAGTTGCCGCCAGGTGGACAGCCTGACCGCCACCTCGCCGTCGACCACCCGCGGGGCCTTCGCGGCCTTCCGGGGGGCGGCGCTGCCGGCCCGCTTCTTCGGCCGCCGGACCGGCCAGGCGCCGAGTTCGGTCAGCTCGGCGAGCGCCTGCCGCGGCGTCCGGACTCCCAGCGGACGGCCGAGGCCGTCGGCGAGGGCGGCCAGCACCCGCAGGTCGGTCATCGGTGCGTTCGCCTGCCGGATCACGGTGTTCACCCGTCCCGGCCGGTGCTCCCAGTTCCAGAAGGTGCCGGCGTGCTCCTCGATCAACGCGACCGGGAACACCACGTCGGCCCTGGCCGTGACCTCGCTGAGCCGGCTCTCCAGGGCGACCACGAAGCCGGCGTTCTCCAGGCCGGCCCGGACCGCGGCGGCGTCGGCGAAGTCGGCCGGCTCCAGCCCGGCCACCACCAGCGCCGCCAGCTCGCCGGAGGCGGCCGCGGCCAGCATCGCCACGGCGTCGAGTCCGTCCTCGGCCGGCAGCGTGTCGACCTCCCACGCGGCGGCGACATCGACCCTGGCGCCGGCGTCGGCCACCGGCCGGCCGCCGGGCAGCAGCCCGGGCAGGCAGCCCGCCTCGATCGCGCCCCGGTCACCGGCCCGTCGCGGCACCCAGGCGAGCCGGGCACCGGCGGCGGCGGCCGCGGCGGCCGCCGCGGCCAGGGCGCCGGGCACCAGTGCCAGCCGCTCCCCGACCAGCACCACGTCGCCCGGCTCCAGGGCGAGGGCGCGCAGGGCCGCGGTCTCCTCCCCCGGCGCCGTCGGCACCAGGGTGGCCGCCAACTTGGTGCTGCCGGTGCTGGCGTAGGCCGCGATCGTGGTGACCCGCAGCCCGTTCTTGCGGACCGCCTTGCGCAGCCGCAGGAAGATCAGCGGGGACTCGTCCTCCGGTTCGAAGCCGGCCAGGACCACGTGGCCGGCGGACTCGAGGTCGGTGAAGGTGACCGCGTCGGCCAGGCTGCGGCCGGCCACGTGCTCGGCCAGGAAGGCCGCCTCGTCGGCGCCGTAGGGCCGGGCACGGAAGTCAATGCTGTTGGTTTCCAGGACCCGCCGGGCGAACTTGCTGTACCCGTAGGCGTCCTCCAGGGTGAGCCGGCCGCCGGTCAGCACGCCGACGGCGGAGCCGGCCGCGGTCAGCCCGGCGACGGCGGCGTCGATCGCCTCCGGCCAGGAGGCCGCCCGCAGCATTCCGTCCTCACGGATCAGCGGCCGGGTGATCCGGTCGTCGCCGCGGGCCGAGACGAACGCGAACCGGCCCTTGTCGCAACTCCATTCCTCGTTCACCTCCGGCGCCTCGCCGGCCAGGCGGCGCTTCACCTGGAAGTGGCGCTGGTCGGTTCGCAGCCGGCAGCCGCTCGCGCAGTGTTCGCAGGTGGTCTCGGTGCTGACCAGGTCGAACGGCCGGCTGACGAAGCGGTAGGACGCCGAGGTGAGCGCGCCCACCGGGCAGATCTGCACGACGTTGCCGGAGAAGTAGGAGTTGTAGGGCTGGTCGGCGTACTGCCCGACCTGTTGCAGGGCGCCACGCTCGACCAGGGCGATGAACGGGTCCCCCGAGATCTGCTCGGAGAAGCGGGTGCAGCGCGCGCAGAGCACGCACCGCTCCCGGTCGAGCAGGATCTGGGCCGAGATCGGCACCGGCTTGGGGAAGGTGCGCTTGACGCCGTCGTAACGGGATTCGCCACGGCCGTTGGCCAGGGCCTGGTTCTGCAGCGGGCACTCCCCGCCCTTGTCGCAGATCGGGCAATCAAGCGGATGGTTGATCAGCAGCAGTTCCAGCATCCCGGACTGGGCCTTCTCCGCCACCGCCGAGGTCAGCTGGGTCCTGATCTGCATGCCCGGCGCGCACTCCAGGGTGCAGGACGCCTGCGGCTTCGGCATGCCCCGGCCGTTGCCCATGTCGGGCACCTCGACCAGGCACTGCCGGCAGGCACCCACCGGGTCGAGCAGCGGGTGGTCGCAGAAACGCGGGATCGCGATCCCGATCATCTCCGCGGCGCGGATCGCCAGGGTGCCCTTCGGGACCTGAACCTCGGTGCCGTCGATGGTGACCGTGATGGTCTCCACCCCCACGACCTGGCCGGTCTTGGTCTGGACGCTCACGCGTGGGCCTCCTTCGTGTCCGCGACCTCGAACAGCGCGCTGCGGCCGTAGGGGAACAGCTCCCACGCCGGTGTGGCGTAGCCGGCCTCGAACTCGGAGCGGAAGTGCCGCACCGCGCTGGTGACGCAGGCGACGGCGCCGTCGGCGAGGGCACAGAACGACTTGCCGCCGATGTTGTCGCAGATGTCGAGCAGCGCCTCGACGTCGCCCTCGACGGCCTGGCCGGCCTCGAACTTCTTCAGCAGCTGCACCAGCCACCAATTGCCCTCACGGCAGGGGGTGCACTTGCCGCAGGACTCGTGCTTGTAGAACTCCACCCAGCGCAGGGTGGTGCGGACCACCGAGGTGGTCTCGTCGAACACCTGCAGCGCCTTGGTGCCCAGCATCGAGCCGACGCCGGCCATGCCCTCGTAGTCGAGCGGGACGTCGAGGTGCTCGGCGGTCAGGATCGGGGTGGAGGAGCCGCCGGGGGTCCAGAACTTCAGCTGGTGTCCGGCCCGGACGCCGCCGGAGAGCTCCAGCAGCTGGCGCAACGTGACGCCCAGCGGCGCCTCGAACTGGCCGGGACGGACAACGTGCCCCGACAGCGAGTAGAGGGTCATCCCCTTGGACTTCTCGGTGCCCATCGAGGCGAACCACGCCGCGCCGTGGGCGAGGATGGCCGGGACGCTGGCGATCGACTCGACGTTGTTGATCACCGTCGGGGACGCGTACAGGCCGGCCACGGCCGGGAACGGGGGCCGCAGCCGGGGCTGGCCGCGGCGGCCCTCCAGGGAGTCGAGCAGTGCGGTCTCCTCGCCACAGATGTAGGCGCCGGCACCGGCGTGCACGACGATGTCGAGGTCGTAGCCGGAGCCCAGGATGTCGGTGCCGAGGTAGCCGGCGGCGTAGGCCTCCCGGACCGCCTGCTGCATCCGCCGGATGACGTGCAGCACCTCGCCACGGATGTAGACGAACGCGGTGTGGCAGCCGATCGCGTAGGAGGAGATGATCATCCCCTCCACCAGCGTGTGCGGGCTCGCCAGCAGCAGCGGCATGTCCTTGCAGGTGCCCGGCTCGGACTCGTCGGCGTTCACCACCAGGTAGGTCGGGTTGGGGTTGTCCTTCGGCACGAAGCTCCACTTCATGCCGGTCGGGAAGCCGGCGCCGCCCCGGCCGCGCAGGCCGGAGCTCCTTCACCATGTCGGTGACCTCGGCCGGGGACAGCTTCAGCGCCTTCGTGGCGCCGGCGTACCCGCCGCCGGCGAGGTAGGCGTCCAGCGTCCAGGACTTCTCGGTGCCCCAGTTCGCGGACAGGACGGGAGTCAGCAGGTCGGTCACTTGGCCTCCTCCGTGACGGGGGCGGACCAGCCGTGGGCGTCCGCGATCGACTTGCCGAGCAGGGAGGCCTCGCCGGCGCTGGGGCCCTCGTCCGCACGCCCGTCCCCGAACCCGGCCAGGACGCGTTCAGCCTCCCGCCAGCTGGTGATCGTCGCCCCGCGGGTGGAGTGCACCTCGCGGCCGGCAGCCAGGTCGTCCAGCAGCTTCCCGGCCTTCGCCGGGGTCATGTTGTCCATGAACTCCCAGTTGACCATCATCACCGGGGCGAAGTCGCAGGCGGCGTTGCACTCGACCCGTTCCAGGCTGAAGGTGCCGTCGGCGGTGGTCTCGTCCGGCTCGATGCCGAGCCGGGCCGCGACGCTCTCCAGCAGGGCGTCGCCGCCCATCACCGCACACAGGGCGGTGGTGCAGACGCCGACGTGGTGCTTCCCGCCGGGGCGGCGCCGGTACATGGTGTAGAAGGTGGCCACCCCGCGACACCTGCGCGGTGCTGATCCCGAGCACCTCGGCGCACGCCTCGATGCCGGCCGGGGAGACCCGGCCGTCGACGCTCTGCACCAGGTGCAGCATCGGCAGCAGCGCCGAGCGCGGCTGCGGGTAGCCCGACGCCAGCTCGCGAAGCTCCGCCATGGTGGTCTCGTCGATGCTCGTCGAGGTGTCGGTCATGTCCACCTGCCCCGAGTCGGGGAAGAAGGACTGGAACTCGTGGCCGCTCATGCGCGGGCTCCCTTCCGGGCGGCGGAGGTCGTCTCGGCTCGTCGTCGGAGCTCGGTGCGGGCAGGCGCGACCGGAGGCTGGCCGATCACCGGTCCACACCTCCCATCACGGGGTCGAGCGAACCGATCGCGACCACGATGTCGGCGATCATGCCGCCCTCACACTGGATCGGTACCGACTGCAGGTGGTTGAACCCGGGGTCGCGCATGTGCACGCGGAACGGACGGGTGCCGCCGTCGGACACGACATGGCAGGCCAGTTCCCCCTTGGGTCCCTCGATCGGCACGTAGGCCTGGCCGGGCGGGACCTGGAAGCCCTCGGTGACCAGCTTGAAGTGGTGGATCAGGGCCTCCATGGATTCGCCCATGATGTGCTTGATGTGCTCGTGGCTGTTTCCCTGGCCGTCCGGACCGAGCGCCAGGGCCGAGGGCACGGCGATCTTCGGGTCGTCGATCATCACCGGCTGGCCGGTGGACGCCTCGAGCCGGTCGGTGGCCTGCTTGACGATCCTCAGGCTCTCCCACATCTCGTCCAGGCGCACCCGGAAGCGGCCGTAGGCGTCGGCGGTGTCCCAGGTGATCACGTCGAAGTCGTAGTTCTCGTAGCCGCAGTAGGGCTGCTGCTTGCGCAGGTCCCAGGCGTAGCCGGCGGAGCGGAGGATGGGTCCGGTGACGCCGAGCGCGAAGCAGGCGGACAGGTCCTGGTGGCCGACCCCGCACATCCGGCCCTTGAAGATCGGGTTCTCGTTGCAGAACGCCGCATACTCCGGCAGGTGCTTCTCCAGCCAGTTGATCAGGTCGCGGAGCTGGGCGATGCCGGTCTCCGGCAGGTCGATCGCCACCCCGCCGGGACGGATGTAGGCGTGGTTCATCCGCAGCCCGGTGACGGCCTCGAAGAAGTCGAGGATCATCTCCCGCTCACGGAAGCCGATGGTCATCACCGTCAGCGCGCCGATCTCCATGCCGCCGGTCCCCACCGCGACCAGGTGGGACGCGATCCGGCACAGTTCCATCATCAGCACCCGGATGTCGTCGGCCCGCTGCGGGATCTTGTCCTCGATGCCGAGCAGTCGCTCCACGGCCAGGCAGTAGGCGACCTCGTTGAAGATCGGGGCCACGTAGTCCATCCGGGTCACGAAGGTGGTGCCCTGGGTCCAGGACCGGTACTCCATGTTCTTCTCGATGCCGGTGTGCAGGAAGCCGATGCCGGGGCGGATGCTGGTCACGGTTTCGCCGTCGCACTCCACCATCAGCCGGAGCACGCCGTGGGTGGACGGGTGCTGCGGGCCCATGTTGATCACCAGCACCTCGTCGCCGCGCTCGGCCTGCTCGCCGGCGATCTCCTCCCAGTCGCCGCCCATGGCGGTGTAGACGGTGCCCTCGGCCTCCTCGCCCGGCGCGGCGTACAGGTCTCTCTCCTCCGCGCTCATCGGTAGTCCCTCCGCTGGTCGACCGGCGGCACGGTGGTGCCCTTGTACTCGATCGGGATGCCGCCGAGCGGATAGTCCTTGCGTTGCGGGTGACCGACCCAGTCGTCCGGCATCAGGATCCGGGTGAGGTGCGGGTGGCCGTCGAAGATGATCCCGAACATGTCCCAGGTCTCCCGCTCGTGCCAGTCGGCGGTCGGGTAGGTGGCCACGATGCTCGGCAGGTGCGGGTCGGTGTCGGGGCAGCTGGTCTCGACGCGCAGCCGGCGATTGTGGGTCATCGACTGCAGGTGATAGACGACGTGCAGTTCGGCGCCGGCGTCGTCGGGGTAGTGGACGCCCGAGACCGAGGCACAGAACTCGAACCGCAGCCAGGCGTCGTCACGCAGCGTCCGCATCACCTGGGCGACCTTCTCCCGGGGCACGTGGAAGGTGAGTTCGCCGCGGTCGACCACGACCCCGATGATCGGGTCGGCGACCAGGTCGACGATCCGGTCGTGGACGTCGTCGAACCAGGAGCCGAACGGGGGCGCGCTGGGCGTGGGCCAGGCGACGGTGCGGGCGATCCGGCCGTAGCCGGAGGTGTCCCCGGTGCCTTCGCTCCACATGCCGGTCCGCACGGCCGCCGGCCTGGCCGCGTCCGGCACGGCCGGGGTGAGGTCGGGTTGGGCGTCCTCACGCTCCAGGCCCGCCTTCGGCGCCGCCTCGGGCGCGGTGACCCGCGTATCGATCGTCTTCTCCTCGCCGGGGAGCTTCCCGGCCGGGCCCTTCGCCCCGGTCATCGCAGCAGGCCCTTCATCTCGTGGGTGGCCGGGGCCACCAGCGCTGCCGCCTCGGCGGCCTCCCAGGCGTCCAGTTCGTTCTTCGCCATCGGACGCTTGGCCACGATGTCCTTCTTCAGCTTGAACATGGCGTCGATCAGCATGTCCGGCCGTGGCGGGCAGCCGGGGACGTAGACGTCCACCGGAACCACGTGGTCCCCGCCCTGGACGATCGCGTAGTTGTTGAACATGCCGCCGCTGGAGGCGCACACGCCCATGGCCAGCACCCACTTCGGGTTGGGCATCTGGTCGTAGACCTGCCGCAGCACCGGCGCCATCTTCTGGCTGATCCGCCCCGAGATGATCATCAGGTCGGCCTGGCGCGGGGACGCGCGGAAGACCTCCTGACCCCAGCGCCCGGCGTCGAACCGCGGAGCGCCGTAGGTCATCATCTCGATCGCGCAGCAGGCCAGGCCGAAGGTGGCCGGCCACATGGACGCCTGACGCATCCAGCCGAACACCCCTTCCAGGGTGGTCAGCACCACGCCCTGGGGAGCTTGTCCTCAATACCCATGTCCGCCTGCCTTACCTTCTCAGTCCCATTCCAGGCCGCCGCGGCGCCAGACGTAGGCGTACGCGATGAAGACCGTGGCCATGAACAGCACCATCTCGACCAGCGCGAAGAAGCCCGAGCTGATCGAAGGCGACCGCCCACGGGTAGAGGAAGACGATCTCGATGTCGAAGATGATGAACAGCATCGCGATGATGTAGTACTTCACCGGGAACCGGCCGCCACCGATCGGCTGCGGGGTGGGCTCGATGCCGCACTCGTAGGAGCTCGTACTTGATCCGGTTCTAGCGCCGCGGGCCCAGGAACGAGCTCAACGTGATCGAGGCCGCAAGGAACAGCGCGGACAGTGCCATGATGCCCAGCAGCGGAATGTAGGGGCTCATCTAGGTGGCGGTTCCCTTCTTCGTCGAGCGGAGCACGGAGTAGTTCGTCATGCAGACGGGTGCCACCTTGGCGAGGGTGCTGATGGCCTTGTCCATCCAATCACCATCCCTGGTGTCGTACAGGTGGGCGAGCAGCTTCATCGTGAACCGCATCAGGGTCGGGCGGGGCAGACCGTACCGGGTGCACAGGCGCATCACCTTCGGGTGCTCGATCAGCGTCACGAACACCTGACCCAGCCGGTAAGTACCCGCCCCACTCCGACTTCAGCTGGGCCGGGTAGCCGCGCAACGCCCGTTCCGCGCTAGCGGGTGCCGACCCCGCGGAAATGGGCGTCCGCGATCGCGTCGGCCGCCATCTCGGCCGGCCTCCATCGCGTAGGCGATGCCCTCGCCGTTGAACGGGACGACCATGCCGCCGGCGTCACCGACCAGCAGCAGCCCGCGGGTGTAGTGCGGGCTGGCGGTTGAAGCCCATCGGCAGCGCCGCGCCCAGGATCGGACCGATCTGGTTCTCGGCGCGGAAACCCCACTCCGGCGGGGTGTTGTCCAGCCAGCGCGAGAGCAGGTCGCGGTAGTCGGTCTTCGCCGAAGCGCCGAGCGATGAGTTGAGCATGCCGAGGCCGACGTTGCACCGGTCCCGTCGCCCATGCCGAAGATCCAGCCGTAGCCGGGCAGCAGGTCGCTCTGCCGCGGCTTGCCGTCCCACAGCTCCAGCCAGGACTCCAGGTAGTCGTCGTTCGTGCCGCGGGCTGGTGTAGTAGGTGCGCACCGCGACGCCCATCGGCCGGTCGTCGCGCTTCGCCAGGCCCATCGCCAGGGCGAGCCGGGTCGAGTTCCCGTCGGCGGCGACCACGATCGGGGCGCGGAACGGCCGTCCGTCCTTGGTGGTGACCCCGACGATCCGGTCGGTCGCGGTCGTCGATGATCGGCGCGGTCACGTTGGCCAGCTCGTGCAGCGTGGCGCCGCCGGCGACCGCGCTGCCGGCCAGCAGCTCGTCGAAGTCCGCCCGGGCGCGGACGAGACCGTACGGCGGGAACTCGGCCAGCTCGGGCCAGGGCAGCTCGAACGGCTCGGTGCGTCCGCCGTAGACCCGCAGGCCCTTGTTGCGCAGCCAGCCGGCCTCGGTCGACGGTGTCGATGCCCAGCCGGATCAGCTGCTTGATCGCGCGCGGGGTGAGGCCGTCGCCGCACACCTTCTCCCGCGGGAACGTCGCTTTCTCCAGCAGTGCCACGTCGAGTCCGCGATCGGCCAGGTAGGCCGCGGTCGCCGAGCCGGCGGGACCGGCGCCCACGACGACCACGTCGGCTTCGACGGTTGGGCCCGCGCCTCGGACGGCTGTCTTCGGCTCGGACATGGGCTCTCCTGCGCGGGCTGCTTGGGGGACCGGGCCAGTCTAGGCGCTGTATCTGGCCGGGGCCATTTGGCGCGCGCACGGCCGGTCGAGGCCGAACGGCTATCCTGCCCCGGTGACCCAACACCCGCCGGGCCCGCCGTGGCGCGCGACGACCGTTGCCATCGGGGATCCCGGGGACCTGACGACCTACCTGCCCCCCACCGGTGGGAGCGCGTGGCTCCGTCGCGGCGACGGGATGGTGGGGATCGGTGAGGTCGCACGCTTCGAAGGCGGGTCGGTCGAGGCGGCCGACCAGTGGTGGCGGACGGTCTGCGCGCGGATCGAGCACGACTCCGCGCTGCCGGACGGCGGCGGCACCGGTCCGATCGCCTTCGCGTCCTTCGTCTTCGACCCCGGGCACACCGCCGACCGGTCGGTGGTGATCCTGCCGCGGCTGGTGGTGGGTCGGCGCAAGGGCGTCAGCTGGCTGACCGTCATCGCCGGTACCCGGTGACCCGGCTCCCGGCCTGCCGGCGGCCCGGCCCGTCCCCCCACTGGAGGCCGGGGCGAGGGTGGTGGGCGGCAACCTTCCCCGGGACGTCTGGCAGGCGATCGTCGAGCAGGCTGTGGGCCGGATCGCGGAGGGAACCCTGGACAAGGTGGTGCTGGCCCGGGCGTTGACCCTGATGGCCGGGCAGCCCCTGGACCCGCAGGTCCTGCTGGCGCGGCTGGCCGGGCGCTACCCGACCTGCTGGGCCTACCACGTGGAGGGACTGGTGGGTGCCTCCCCGGAGATGCTGATCCGCCGTGAGGGCGGCCTGGCGACGTCGCGGGTGCTGGCCGGGACCATTCGGCGCAACGGCGGTGAGGAGCTCGACCTGAAGCTGGCGCACGCCCTGGCCCGGTCCAGCAAGAACCTCGTCGAGCACGAGCTGGCGGTCGAGTCGGTGGCGCGGTCGCTGGAGCCGTTCTGCTCCGGCATGAACGTGCCGGACGCGCCGTACGTGCTGGAACTGCCCAACGTGCTGCACCTGGCTTCGGACGTGACCGCGGTCGCGCACCCTGAAGTGAGTGTGCTCCAGCTGGCCGGGCAGCTGCACCCCTCTGCGGCCGTGTGCGGCACGCCGACCCCGGTGGCCCGCGGCGTGATCGCCGAACTGGAGAGCCTGGACCGGGGTCGCTATTCCGGCCCGGTGGGCTGGGTGGACGCCCGTGGCGACGGCGAGTTCGCGATCGCCCTGCGGTGTGGGCTGATCGACCGGGCCGACCCACGACGGATCGCGATCTACGCCGGCTGCGGGATCGTCGCCGGTTCCGACCCGGCCGAGGAGTTCGCCGAGACCGAGGCCAAGCTGCTGCCGATGCTCGAGGCGCTCGGCGCTGACCTGCCCGAGGCCTGAGCGGCCGGTTCGCCCGCCGTCCACACGGCTGCGGGTCGCGCCTGCCGGCTCAGGGACCGCCCCGCGAAGCACGGACGCCCCCACGCTGCCGGGGCAGGGCCGGACTAGGGACGGCGGTGCTTCGTCTCGGCCAGCCACTCGGTGTCGAAGACCAGGTCGAGCTTCTCCAGGCGGGCGATGTCGGCGGCGATCTGCTCGCAGAGCTTGCGCACCTCCGACCGGCCGGCGGCCAGCTCGTTCAGCTCGCGCCAGATCTCGGCCAGTTCCCCGATCAGGACCTTGTTGGCCTCGATGGCGCGCACCCGCAGCTGCACGGCCTGCTCCCTGAGTTCGTCGACGCGGCCACTGGGTTCATCCATGGCCTCATGGTAAGGGGGTCCGGACGGTCGTGGGGGCTCGTCACTCCGCCGACGGGCCGGCGCTACCCCTCGGGCCGGGCACGTTGACGCTTGGTCTCGGCCCGGCGCCGCTTGTTGGTCAGGCGTCGGTCGATCGAACCGCGGGTCGGGCGGGTGGCGCGACGGGGCGCGCGGGTGGGGCGACCCCGTCCCTGATCAGCCGGGCGAGCTGCTCCCGCGCCGCGACCCGGTTCCGCCGCTGGGACCGGAACTCGGCGGCCACGACGATGAGGACCGTGCCGGCCAGTCGCGGCCCCAGCTCTCGGAGCAGGCGCTCGCGCTGGACCGCGTCGAGCGCGGCCGACCCGGCCACGTCGAACGACAGCTGGACTCTCGAGCCAGCCGTGTTCACGCGGTGCCTCGCCCCCCGGGGGCCGGACGCATGCGAGTACCGCTCGAGCAGCTGACCGGCGGGAATCACCAGCCCCCCCGGGAGTCCCGGTGCCGCGCGTCACCCTCAACTCGCTCGACCAGCCGACGGTAGTCAACCCGGTCGGCGTGGCGGCGCGTCGCCGTGGACGGGCTGCCGCCGGCCGGCCTGCGGGGTCCGGCGCAGGCTCATCGCCCGGCGCAGCAGGACGCGAGCCGTCTGCATCGACCGCAGTTTCGGGGAGCCGGTGTTCCGCGGCCAGGTGCACGTCCCGTTGCAGGGCGGGAGGTCGGCGGTGGTGACTGCCCGCTGCAGCGCCATCGGCGACCAGCGCCGGCGCCAGCGGGGGCCCGCCCGGCCGGCGGTAATGAGGCGAACTGGTCGACCATGCCGCCGCCACCGCGGCCGGCGGCAGACGGCGATGGCCTCGCCGGCGTCCGGCCCCGTCGGCGCCGACTCCGCCGAGCGGCTGTCGGGGTCGCCGGACGCGGCCGGCAGCGCCCCTGACGGTCCAGGCAGGCCGCCAGCAGCAGCCGCGCACCAGGGTCGTGTGGTAGCTGGTCCGTAGCACGTACGGCGCCACGTTCCGCAACGGCAGCCCCCGGTGGAACCGACCGTCGGACCCGGGTCCGGGCAGGGAAGCGGAGGGCGTCGCTGACCTCCGCAAGAAGGTCCGGGCCTCCGGTCGCTAGCGGTGTCC
>CAVPHL010000001.1:0-373000 GCA_963704225.1 uncultured Actinomycetota bacterium | reverse complement strand
CATCACCCAACGCATCTCCAGCAGCGAAGGCCACCCCACCAAAACCCGGCCCGCCAAAACCAGGAAGGCGGTCACCCGATGACCTCGGTCGCCACCACCGCCAACTCGCCGGCACGGCGCCGCCCGCACCGCCGCCCGCAAACGCGACCAGACCGAAGGCGGCGTCCGCCGGCCCGGCTGGATCACCTACACCCTGCTCACCCTGATCGTGACCATCTCCGCCCTACCCCTCTACTACGCGTTCCTGCTCGCCACCTCCACCGCCGCCGACATCGCCCAAAACCCGATCCCCCTCCCTCATCCCCCAAACCCACTTCCTCGACAACGTCAACCGCGTCCTCAACGCCGGCATCGGCTTCTGGGGGCGCTGGTGCGAAACTCACTCATCATCGTCGCCCTGATCACCGCCGCCTCCGTCGTCTTCTTCTCCACCCTGGCCGGCTACTCCTTCGCCAAACTCCGCTTCCCGGCCGCAACGGACTCCTCGCCTTCGTCATCGGCACCATGGCCGTCCCCACCCAACTCGGCATCATCCCCCTGTTCATCGTCATGTCCGGACTCGGCTGGACCGGCAAACTCATCGCCGTCATCGTCCCCGCCATGGTCACCGCCTTCGGCGTCTTCTGGATGACCCAATACCTTTCCGAAGCCCTCCCCTACGAACTCATCGAAGCCGCCCGCGTCGACGGCTGCTCCATGATCCGCACCTTCTGGCACATCGCCCTCCCCGCAGCCCGCCCCGCCGCCGCCATGCTCGCCCTGTTCACCTTCGTCGGCAGCTGGACCAACTTCTTCTGGCCCTTCATCGTCCTCGGCTCCACCAACCCCACCCTCCCCGTCGCCCTCCAACTCCTCCAAGCCAGCTACTTCAAAGACCTCGCCCTCATCATGGCCGGCGTCGTCCTCGCCACCCTCCCCCTCCTCGCCCTCTTCGCCCTCGCCGGACGCCACCTCGTCTCCGGCATCATGCAAGGAGCCGTCAAAGGATGACCACCCACACCTTCCCCGGACTTACGGGGTGGCCAGCTCCCACGGCCTGACCTGGCGGCACTGCTCCAGGCCCGCGGCGCCCGCAGTCCCTGCTGCCAGGCCACCCGGAGCACCCAACCGGGCGGACCGTCGACCGCCCGCACCAGGTAGGTGGTCGAGACCCCCTCGACCCTCGCGGTGCCGGGGCCGAACCTCAGCTCGCCGGGGGCCAGGCGCAGTCCGTGTCCGCCCGCCTTCGCCACCGCCTGGGTCACCACCGCCTCGACCGCGCCCGGCCGCTCCGCCTGAGACCGGGCCGGTCCGGCATCGCCGAAGGCACGTCGACGCCGAGTCGAGTGACCGCTCCGACCGGCGCCACTGCCGCCACCACCAGCCCGTCGGCGTGGGCCACCAACACCAGCGCCGGAGCCCCTCGCACCATGGCGGGCCCGCACCCCCGCCCCGCAACCCGGACAGGGCGCGGTATCCACCGACCACGCTGCAGAACCCGGGAACAAGTCGGTGAGGAGCGGGCCAGCGACGCCCGGCCGGTCAGGAGCACCCCGTTCGCCGGGACGCCCAGGGTGCTGGCGCCGCGCGCCACATCCGCGGCTTCCTACAACGCCACCGCGCGTCCACGCGGCCGAAGGCGCCCTCCAGCCGACGCGATCCGGTCCTCGACCGCGCGTCGCCCGAAGGGCACCGCGATCGTCACCGGCCGGCCCAGGTCAGGTTCGCCACCCCAGAGTGCTGCCTGCGGCGTCCGCCTCAAGACCCCAGGTGGGTCGTCGCTCAGCCGAGGTCGAGCCTGCCGGTGCGGGCCACGTCCCGGTACCACAGCGCGCTGGCCTTGGGGATCCGGCGCAATTGCCCGTCGACGGCCACGAGGCCGAACCGCTTCGAGAAGCCCTTGGCCCACTCGAAGATTGTCCATCAGCGACCAGGCGAGGTAGCCACGGACGTCGGCACCCTCGGTGATCGCCTGGTGAACGGCAGCCAGATGGCGGCGGAGGAAGTCGATCCGGTCGGTGTCGTCGACGTAGCCCTCGGCGTCCGGCTGGTCGTCGAACGCCACCCCGTTCTCGGTGATCACCAGGGCCACCCCGGCCGCACCGGTGTAGTCGGTGTGCAGCCAGGTGAGCAGGTTGCGCAGCCCATCCGGGTCCACCTCCCAGCCCATCTCGGTGAGCGGCAGGTCCCGCAACACCTGGACGGCGTCCGGTGCCGCGATGTGCGGGGTCGGCAGGGACGGTTCCCCGGCCCGGAACACCTGGGTGGTGTAGTAGTTCACCCCCAGTACGTCGATCGGCGTGCTGATCGCGGCGAGGTCGCCGTCGGCGACGAGGTCCGCGGGCCACAGGTCGGCGAGGTCGGCCAGGACGTCGGTGGGGTAGTGGCCGTTGATGATCGGCTCGATGAAGAAGCGGTTCGCCGTGCCGTTCACCCGTCGGGCGACGTCGACGTCCGCGGGTTCATCGGACGCCGGTTCGGACGGGGTGAAGTTGAGCGTGATTCCCAGGCTGGCGGCCGGGTCCGCGTCCCGCAACGCCTGCACCGCCCAGCCGTGGGCGAGCAGCAGATGGTGTGCGGCGCGGATCGAGGCCACCGGGTCGGTCCACCCGGGGGCGTGCTCGCCGTCGGCATAGGACAGGAACGAGGAGCACCACGGCTCGTTCAGGGTGGTCCAGGTGCCCACCCGATCACCCAGCCGGTCATGCACCGCCAGTGCGTAGTCGACGAAACGCTTCGCGGTGTCCCGGTTCGTCCAGCCTCCGGCAAGCGCGGCCGGCAGGTCCCAGTGGTAGAGGGTCAGCCAGGGCCGCACCCCGCGGGAGAGCAACTCGTCGACGAGCCGGGAGTAGAAGTCGAGCCCCTTGTGGTTCACCACGCCGTCGTTGAGCACCCGGGGCCACGACACCGAGAACCGGTAGGTGTCCAGGCCCAGGTCGGCCATCAGGGCGACGTCCTCGGCGTAGCGGTGGTAGTGGTCGCAGGCCGTCACACCGTCCTCGCCGTTCGCGATCGCGCCCGGCCGGCGGCAGAACACATCCCAGATCGAGTCGGTCTTGCCGTCCTCGTTCGCTGCACCCTCGATCTGATAGGACGAGGTCGCTGCAGCCGAAGCGGAAGCCTTCGGGGAACTGAATGGTCATCTTCATCCTCCCATTGGGGGTGGCACCCGCCGCGGCTCCGATCCGCCGGAGCGGTCACCACCTCGATTCAGGCCTTGGGGCCCTCGTCGGTGACGTGAGGGGACGGCTGGCCCTGCGGGCCGCCGGTGGGGGGCGCAGCCGGCGGTTCGACCTGGGTGGCGCCCGTCTCCTCCTTGAACTCCCGGATCGCCTTGCCGGCGTTCTTGCCGAAGTTGGCGAGCTTGGCCCCGCCGAACAACACCAGGGCGACCACCGCGATGATCACCCATTCCCATCCGCCCAGATTCACGATGCTCTCCTCACTCTCCAGGACCGACGTAGAGCCCCGTGCCAACCGACTGGAGCCATCCTTGCCTATCTTCCCCCGCCGGGCCGGTTCGGCGCGACCGCGACGGGTTCGGGGCACCCGTGTCCGCAGCGGACGGACCGCGCCAGCGCCACGGGACGCCGGGTGCGCCCCTGACCCCGTTGGAAGGCCGGTCACCCGGCACCGGCCGGGTCGAGGAGCACAGGCGGTCTCCCCGGGGTTCGTGCCGACCGCCTGATATGATACCCCTAGGGGTATCCAGGAGTCCTCGAGGAGGCAACAATGTGCAGTCCGGCGACCTGCGAGCACTGCGGCAGGACAACCTGGCGGGGGTGCGGCATGCACGCCGACGAGGTGCTCGCGCGGGTGCCGGAAGGCGAACGCTGCTGCTGCGCCCGACGGCCGGCCCAACCGGCCGGCTGGTACCCGCGCCAACCGTTCCGCACCGCCCGGTGAGCTCGCCGGAGGAGTTCTTCGCCCGGGTTCCCCGGGCCCGGGGCGCCGCCACGCCCGCCCCGGCGTCCGGTCTCGGCTACTGGCGCCACGCCTGGGCCCTTCGGCACACCGTGCTGGCCGCAGGCCTGACCGTCGCGATGTTCGTCCTGTTCGCCACGCTCACCGGCTGGCCGACCGACCCGGCGGTCCGGTCGCTGCTGGGCGTGGCCGCCGTGCTGGCCGCCCTGATCGGGGCGAGCTACCTGCCACCACGCGACACTCCCGCGGCCAGCAGCGTCTGCGCCGCCGGACCGCTGCTCCTGGTCGGCGCGACGGCCATCCTGCTCGGGAGTGGATCCGCCGGGACGGGCAGCGTCCTGCTCGCCGCCCTGCTCCTGCTGCCGGCCCTCGGGCTGCGGGTGTTCGGGCCCACCACCTGCCCGGCCTGACCCCGGCCCGCAACACCCCGATCCGGAACGCCCCGATCCGGGACGGTTCAGATCTCCCGGGTGGTGCGGTCGGCGTCGGTCGCGGTGATCACGAACGACTCCCCGGCCAGGTCGGCGTCCAGCGTCGCCTCGAAACCTCCGCCGACGCCAGGTGAGCACCAGGCGCCCTGGCCCGGTCTCGCCGACTTCGCACGGCCGCGTCGCAGCCGAACGCGTCGAAGCTGTTGCCGGAACCGCAGCAACTCGAGCTGCCGCTGCACCACCGGCACGACCCAGACCGCGCGCGACGTCGTCGACGGCCGCCAGGTTCGTCCGGTTGATCTCCTTGTGCCCGCCCGGTCCGGCCTTCGCGACCCCGTCATGGTCGTTGCGTGCCGGCGAACAGGTCGAGGTACCACACCTGCGGCTTGCCCGGCATGAACAGCTGGATCGCCCGGGCCAGCAGCATGCCGGGCGTCGGACTCGCCCGAGCGCCGCTGTAGTAGGTCGCGTTGACCTGGTAGTAGATGTTCTTCGCGCCGTGCAGGTCCTTGACGTGAGCCGCCGCGGCCCTCGACCACGGTCCCGATCAGTGACTGGATGCGATCGTCGTCGAGCAGGCCCTTCAGGTCGAGCAGCGGGATGCCGTCGTGGCAGCCGAGCATGGTCACCGTCCTGATCCTCTTGTCCACCACCTCGCCGATCCAGCCGCTTGAGGACCGTCGCGTCCCGGCTCTCGAAGGCGTCGATGACCAGCCCCGGCAGGAAGAAGTCGTAGGTCAGGAAGCCCTTGGCCGCGATCGTCTCGTGGATCCCGTCGGCGTAGCGTCGAGTGGATCTCCGGCAGCAGCAGCAGGCCCGCGGCGGTCGGCGAGCTCCTTCACCCTCGCCAGGAGTTCCCAGGTGCCGGGGTCGTTGAGGAAGTTCCGGGCCCCCGGCTCCTTGGGGGCGTAGGCGAACGCGTCGAGCCGGACGACCCGCGGCGCCGTAGCCGGCCAGCGTGTCGAGGGTGTCGGCGTAGAAGTCCCACACCAGGGGGGAGGCGATGTTCAGGTCCATCTGGCCCAGATAGGTCCGGTGGCCCTCGACCAGCTCGACGACCTCGTCCCGCACGTCCTCGAAGCCGTCGAAGTCGGCCGCTCCCGGCCGCCCCCGGACGCCAGTGTCGAGGCCAGGCGTCCGGCGAGCACCTCGGCCCGGCCGTACTGCAGGCCGGTGGCCCTCATCAGGTCCTGGGTGTCGGGCGCCGCGTAACGCACCTCCTGGTAGAAGGTGTTCCAGTACGGCTTCTCGCTGCCGTCCGGCAGCCGCACCATCAGGATCGGGAGCCCGGGCTTGCGGAAGAACATGTCCTCGACCAGTTCCGGGTCGGGCTGGAGGTAACCGTCGGACGTCATCGTGCCGTGGCCGTCCCAGAACGCGTTCCAGTCGATGAAGAAGTCGGCGTAGCGCGACCGTCGCCCGTGGGCGAGGATGTCCTGGAACTGCGGCGACAGCACCGAGGCGTGGTTGAGGATGAAGTCCAGCTTCAACCCGATCCCCATCCCGGCCAGCGCGGCAAGGTCGGCCGGGGTCGCGAGTTGTTCGGACAGCTGGTAGTCGATCACGGAGAAGCCGCGGTCGAGGTCGGTGTTGAACAGGCTCGGCAGCAGGTAGGCGGCAGCCGAACGCGTCCTGCACCCCGGGTTGCCGGACGAAGTCGACCAGCCCGGCCAGGTTGCCGCCCGATGCTGTCGGGGTAGGCGTTCAGCATCGGCCCGGCCTCGGGCAGGTCGGCACCCATCGCCTTGAGATAGCCGTCGTGGTCGAGCAACTCCCCCGCCTTGGACACGATGATCCGCGCCCGGTGGTGCCTGCGCGTGCAGCATGGCCTGTTCGAGTTCCAGCACCGTCGTGGTGAACGGGCTGTCGACCGCGCCGTCCCGGCTACGGCCGCGGCGGTGGGCGAGGGTCTCCTCCGGGGTGCTGTTCAGCAGGATCGGGATGTCGACACCGGTCAGGTGTCCGGAGTTGCCGTGCGTCCACTCCACCACGAGCACCCGGGTGTCGCGGACGTCCACGGTCGAGTACCACAGCTGGTCGGGGGTGCGGCCCATCCGCTTCAGCAGCCAGTTCGGGCGCCCCGGCGTGGAAGGCTGCGAGGATGCGGTTCACCTCGTCGAAGTCGGTTTCGGCGGGAGAGCCGAGGTAGCCGGCGAGTGCGGTTCGTCCGGAACGCTGGTAGCCGGCGAGCCAGGGGTGGGCTGCGACCTGGCCACGGTCGGCGTCGAGGTCGGCGGCCTGGAGGGCCGCGAGCTCGGCCCGCACGTCCTCGTCGTAGGCACCGGACGCGACCACGCCCTGCAGGCCGGCGACCCGGAAGGTGCGCAGCCGCTCGGCATCGTTCGCGACGGGGACGCGCAGCGGGTAGTTGTCCCCGGAGAGCACGTAGGCGCCCACCCCGAGGGTGTTCAGCCCGTATGCCAGCAGGGAACCGGTCTCGGACTTGCCCACACCCGAGCCGCCGCAGACCGCCACCACGGCGCGGCGCCGGGGGTCGGCCAACAGGGGTTCGAGCAGTCGCCACAGCGCGGGGAAGACCACCTTGGCCTTGTCGATGTGCCCCGGGGTGATCTGCACCTTGTCGCCCGGCATGTCCCCGGTCGGCACGGCGGCCAGGTCGGCGACCTCAGGGAAGGCCACGTCCATTGTGCGCTCCTTGCAGGGTTTCCCACCACGAACGCCGGCCCGTCGAAGACGTGGGCGCGGGATCGCTTAATCGTTTGACCGATCCTAGCGGAGCATCCCGGCCGGCGGGGTCGTTGCCGCGATTCAGAGCCTTGTGGCGGGGGAGTGTGCAGGACCGGCAGCGGCCCGGGAAAATTAGATGGTTCCTGCCCGGGGGGATGGGGCAGGAACCTCCCTTCGAGTATAGGTCGGCCAGGCAACCGTGTCACCCCAATGGGGGACACGACACGCCCGGGTCCGTCAGGCGCCTTCGGCCGCCTCGGCCTTCAGCTTCTCCATGTCGAGCGCCTTCACCTGCTCGACCAATTGGGTGAACTGGGAGCGATTCAGCGCACCGGCCTCGCGGTAGACCAGATAGCCGTCCCGGAACGCCATCAGGGTGGGAATCGAGGAGATCCCGAGTCCGCCGGCCAGGTTCTGCTCGATGTCGGTGTCCACCTTGGCGAAGACCACGTCGGGGTTCGCCTCGGAGACGTCCTCGAACACCGGCCCGAACATCCGGCAGGGCCCACACCAGGCCGCCCAGAAATCCACGAAGACAATGTCGCTGGTGGTGATGGTCTCGCCGAACTCGGCTTCGGTCAGGGCGATGGTGGCCATGGAGTTCCTCCGAACGTGTCTGGGTACGCGGGAGCAACGCCGTGGAGGGCGTGTGGTATTCCGGGGGCCGGTCAGACGACGGCGACGAAGACGTGGTCCGCGACCGACCCGGCGAGAACCACCTCCCGGTCGGCGGAGCCGAGCAGCAGGCTGCGCCCGGCCATCGTCGCCCGCACCGGCACGCCGGGCATCGCGCCGGCGGCCCGCAGGGAGGCCAGCACCCCGGGATCGTTCTGGAGGTGTTCGCTCAGCCGTCGCACCACCACCTCGTGGGCCCCCCCGTCCGCGAGCCGCAGCGAGAGCAGCTCGGCACCGTCGAGGAACTCCTCCGACGCAGGGTCGACCCCCAACTCGGCCAGGGCAGGGATCGGGTTGCCGTAGGGCGAAGTCACCGGGTGGTCCAGGATGGCGACCAGGCGACGCTCGACATCGGTGGAGATCACGTGCTCCCACCGGCAGGCCTCCTCATGGACCAGGTGCCAGTCGAGGCCGATCACGTCGGTGAGCAACCGCTCGGCCAGCCGGTGGCGTCGCATCACCCGGATGGCCAGTTCGAGACCCTTCTCGCTCAGGACGAGGTGACGGTCGGGATGCACCGAGACCAACCCGTCACGCTCCATCCGGGCGACCGTCTGGGACACGGTGGGACCGCTCTGCCGGAGCCGTTCGGCGATCCGGGCGCGCAGCGGCGGCACGCCCTCCTCACCGAGTTCGTAGATGGTCCGCAGGTACATCTCGGTGGTGTCGATGAGGTCGCTCATGCTCTCCTCTCGCGTCGGTTGCCAGACTATAGGCATGGACATGCATCAGGGGCCGAGGACAGTGGGCGTGGCCGCCGAGCGACTCCCCCGATGGCTGGAGGGCTTCGCCGGGCGGCACGGGCGGCCCGAGGTCGGCGCCACCGGGGACCGGCTGGTCCTGCAGGCCCCCGATGGCGCCCGGGCAGAGATCCGCCTGCCCTGGGGTCCGCTGGAGGCTTCGGATGACCCGCTCGGAGCCGCAGTGTCGGCGTTCCTGCGGCCGCGTCGGGTCGGGGTGCTGCTGGTCCGCCGCAAGGCCCACGCGGTCGGGGTCTTCGAGGGGGAGAAACTGCTGGCCGGGCGCCACCACGGCCACTACGTCCAGGGGCGCACCAAGGCGGGCGGCTGGTCGCAGCAGCGCTACGCGCGGCGGCGGGACAACCAGGCCGCGCGCGCATTCGACGCGGCGGCCCTCGACGCCGCAGCCATCCTGGTGCCCGAGGTGGACAGACTCGAGGCGCTGGTGACCGGCGGGGACGGATCCGGCGTGGAGGCGGTGCTCGCGCGTCCCGGCCTGGAGCGCCTTGCCGACCCGTCGCTGCGGCGCCGCTTCAGCACCTTCAGCGTCCCGGACCCGAACGCGGGAGTCCTGGCCGGCTTCGCCGCGACCTTCCGGACGGTTCGGATCGAACTGAACGATCTCGCCTGAGCAGGTCAGCGGCGGCGGAGGAACACCACGGTCGCGGCGATCAGGGCCACCCCGCCGGCCGCGGCGAGCGCGATCAGCTGGCGGGAGTCGTCCGGCGCCGGATCGGTGTCGTCGGCGGCTTCGCTCGATCCGGAGCTCGGCGCAGCGGTGGCGACCGGGGAGGCGGAGGCGACCGGGGCGGCGGAAGCGGAGGCGGAGGCGACCGGTTCGGGGGACGCCGTCTCGGCGGACGCGACCACGACCGGCCAGAGACCGACCACCACGGCGATGGTGCATCCGGCCAGGACGCGTCGGAGCCCCACGATCATGGCCGGAGCCTACCCGCCGGAGCCGAGGAGGCCGCCCACGACCACCAGGATGAGCAGGAGCAGCAGGGCCCCGGTCACGATCAGGCGGCGGGATCGCGGGTTCACGACCCCAATCTAGGCCCGCGCCAACTACCGTGGGGCCCATGGGATCGGCACGGCTGTGGGCCATCGCGATCGACGAGGTCCGGGACATCTTCGGAGCGTCGCCGGATCTGGCGGCAAGGCTGCGGGGAGTCGCCGCCGAGCGTTTCGGGACCGTCCCGGACGTGACCGCCGGCCGGCTGGGTCGGCTGGGTCCGGTCTTCCGTCGGGCGCCGGGCGCACCGGTGGTCCGCCCTGAAGTGCCGAGCGGCTCTGACGTGGACACCCTCCTGGCTGGACGTTACGTACCGCCGCACCGGCTCAGTGCCAGCTGGACGCTGCTGGAGGCCTGGCTCGACGCCCTGGCCTGGGGCGGACTCGCACGCGAAGCCGGCGAGGCCGGGATCAACGAGTTCGATTTCGACCTGGCCCGTGCCGGGGTGCCGGCCCGCCACGGGTTGCGCAGCCTGTTCACCACCGACCTCGGCATTCCCCTGATGCCCTGCCCGGGGCTGGCCGCCGGCTGGACCCCCCGGGCGCACACCGAGGAGCTTGCCGACGCCTGGCGGGCGGCCGCGCCCCAGCTGCAGCCACCGCACCTGGAAGCCGCCACGGCGCTGCTCGACTGGCTCGACGCCATGCCTGACTGGGTCGCGGAGGCCGGCCGGCAGGGGCGGCCCGCCCCCGATCTGCTGGCGGTCCTGAGGGGATAGCGGCCCGCCCCCGACCTGCCGGCCGTCCTAGGGGATAGCAGCCCGCCCCCGACCTGCCGGCGGTCCCGCGGGGATGGCCTCCCGCCATCGTCGGCCCGTCCACCCGCGCCGCCCCACACGGCAGGTAGACTGACTGACGGTCGGTCAATGGGCTTCGGAAGTGGAGGCGACGAGATGGCGGAGAGCCGGACGCGGACCCGGACGCGGGTCACCAAGCACCCCATGGTGCGGCGGGACGAACTCCTCGACACCGCCCTCGACCTGTGCCGCCGCCACGGCTTCGCGGCGATGAACGTGGAGCAGATCACCCGTTCCGCCGGGGTCGCGAAAGGCACCTTCTACCACTACTTCGCCTCCAAGGACGCGATGCTGGAGGAGCTCGTGCTGCGGTTCGGCGACGCCCTGTTCGGGCACCTCACCGCGGCCGCCGAACAGCCCGGCGGCAGTGCTGCCGACCGGCTCGGCGCCCTGATGCATGCCGCGGCCGCCTACAAGGCGAACCAGGCGGACGCCGCCTACGCCGCCATCGCCTTCACCGACGGAAACCTCGCGCTGCGTCACCGGCTGTTCCAGGCGTGGCGTGACCGCGCCCGCCAGGTGCTGCTACCGGTGATCCGCAACGGCGTCCGGGACGGTTCCCTGCAGGTGGTGGACGCCGAGACCACCACCGACATCGTGCTGCTGCTCTGGTTCGAGGCCGCCGACCAGCTCTGGGCCCGCGGCCGGGCCGCCCCGGATGTGGACGCCTTCGTCACCATCATGACCGACGGTGCCCGCGCGCTCTACCAGGCGCAGGAGCGCGTTCTGGGGCTCGTCGAGGGCACGTTCACCCTGCCGCTCGACCCGCCCTTCATCACGATGACCCGCACGCTGTACTACTCGCTGAAGGAGAACCGATGAAGCGCAGGACTGTCCTCGCCGGGGCGATCACTGCCGGCGTCGTGCTCGCCCTCGGCGGTGGCTACGCCTACTCCGTGGCCACCGACCGTCCACTGGTGGGCACGGCCGCGGCGGCGATCGCCCCGCTGAACGTCACGGTGAGCGCGTCCGGGGCCCTCGAACCGGCACGCACCGCGGGGGTGTATCCCGCCTCTGCCGGCACGCTGACCAAGGTCCGGGTTGAGGACGGGGACGCCGTCACCGCCGGCCAGTCCCTGGCCCTGATCGCGAAGGGGCCGCTGCGACTGGCGGTCGCCCAGGCCCGAGCCGCCTTCACCTCCGCCCGCGCCCAGAGCCAGGCGGTGGAGAACGGCGTGCCGGCTGCGATCGAACGCTCGGCCGCGAAGGCCGCCCTCGCCGCGGCCCGCTCCCAGGTGAGCGCGGCGAGCCGGAACTACCGGGCCTTCCGGGCCGACTACGCCGACGCCACCAAGGCCGAGCGGAAGGCGATGCGGCCCACCCTGCGGACCCTGCGGACGGCGAAGGCGAGCGCGAACGCCGCCCTGAAGGCCGCCCAGGCCGGGCTGAAGCAGTTGTCGGCCGCGAGCCGGGTGTCGCTGGCGCGGAAGGCCGCAACCCGGACGGTCACCGCCACCGAGCGGGCCCTGGCGATCGCCCGGGACAACCTCCGGGCAGCGGAACTGGTCGCACCGTTCGCCGGCACCGTGAGTTTCGTCGGCACGGTCGAGAAGGGATCGGGTGTCACCCCCGGCATGGCGGTGTTCAGCGTCGTCGACCCCGGACGGCTGGAGTTCGAGGCGGCGGTGAACGAGACCGACATCAGCCAGGTGGAGGCTGGGCAGGCTGCCACCGTCATCCTGGACGCCTTCGACACGGCGTTCACCGGAACCGTGGACAGCCTGCGGGCGCGCCCGGAGACCACCAGCACCGGAGCGGTCGCCTTCGGCGTCCGGGTCAGCTTCGACGGGGGCCAGGCCCGGCTCCTCGAAGGGATGAGCGGCTCGACCGACATCGTGGTGGAGTCGATCCCGGATGCGCTTGTGGTACCGATCGAGTCGGTGCTCACCCGCGGCGACGCCCGGACCGTGTTCGTCCTCGGCGCGGACGACGTCGTGCAGAGCAGGGTGGTGCGGATCGGCGCCTCCACCGACACCGAGGTACAGGTACTCGAAGGCGTGACCGCCGGCGACCGGGTGGTGACCACCGGCGCGTCCGCCCTGGGCGAGGGCCAGCAGGTCCGGACGAAGTGAGGATGACGACGTGACCGGAACCCCGGCGGACCAGACGACGGCCGCGATCGTGGAGATCGGCGGGCTGACCAAGGTGTACGGCAGTGGCGCCGCCCAGGTGACGGCCCTGGGCGGGGTGGACCTCGTCGTGCCCGAGGGACAGTTCGTCACCGTGATGGGCCCGTCCGGCTGCGGCAAGTCGACCCTGCTGCACCTGCTCGGCGGCCTGGACACCCCCACCGCCGGGACGGTCCGGATCGACGGCCAGGCCCTGGGCGACCTGACCGACGACCGACTCACCGAACTGCGCCGGCGCCGGATCGGCTTCGTGTTCCAGTTCTTCAACCTCATCCCGGTGCTGGACGCCGTCGAGAACGCGTCCCTGCCGCTGCGGCTGGACGGCGCCGACGACGCCGAGGGACGGGCCGTCGCGTGGCTGGAGCGGGTCGGTCTGGGCGACCGGCTGCACAACCGGCCCGACCAGCTGTCCGGCGGGCAGCAGCAACGGGTGGCGATCGCCCGGGCGCTGTCCACCGAGCCCGCCCTGGTGCTCGCCGACGAGCCGACCGGCAACCTCGACTCACACTCGGGCACCGAGATCGGCGAACTGTTGCGCCAGGTCAGCACCGAGTGGGGACGCAGCGTCCTGATGGTCACCCACGACCCGAGGATCGCCAGCTTCGCCCAGCGCCTGGTGCTGATGCGCGACGGCCTGGTGGTCGACGACGTGGAGCTCGACGGGAGCCACGACGGCCCGCGACAGGCCCTGGAGGGAGCCGGACTGCTATGACCCTCACCCTCGCCTGGCGGTACCTGCGCGGTCGCGGCGCCCGTTCGCTGCTCACCACGCTGGCCGTCGTGTTCGGGGTGATGCTGACCTTCGGGCTGAACGGCATCCTGCCGGCGATGGTGGAGGCGTTCACCCACAACCTGCTCTCCGCAGCGGGGAAGGTGGACCTGACCGTCACCAGCGCCTTCAACCAGCCGTTCAAGACCGATGTGGTGAACACCCTGCTGCGGGTGCCGGGCGTCGCGACCGCCAGCCCCGGCGTGCAGCAGGTCGTCCCGCTCCCCCGCTCCGCGGACGCCGCGCCCGACGCCCTGGCGCAGGTGGTCGTGATCGGGATCGACCTGGCGACCGTGGCGGAGGTGCACGACTTCCCGCTTGCGTCGGGCCGCATGCTGGGCCCCGGCGACAACGCGTCCGTGGTGATGAACTCCGACCTCGCGACGGAGCTGGGCCTGGGCCCCGGCGACCGCCTCGTCCTGCCCGCGGCCGGCGGGACCGCCCGGTTCACCGTGGTGGGGCTGCTCACCACCGTGACGGTGCCCGGCCAGGAACAGGTCTACCTCACCCTGCCCTCGGCCCAGCAGATGTTCGGGCTCGGCACCCGGATCACCCAGGTGGAGGCCGCGTTCGCGCCCGACGCCGACCGCACCCAGGTCGAGCAGCAGGTGGCCGCGGCGCTCGGCCCCGACTACCAGGTGGGTGGGCTGTCGACGGATTCGACGCTGCTCGCCTCCCTGCAGACGGCCGAGGTCGCGTTCAACATGTTCGGCATCTTCGCCCTCGCCACGGCCGGGTTCATCATCGCCAACTCGTTCCGCACGGTGGTGGCTGAGCGACGCCGCGACATCGGCATGCTGCGCGCGGTCGGGGCCCGGCGGCGCACCATCATGTGGCTCTTCCTGACCGAGTCGCTGTTCCAGGGGATCCTCGGCACCGCGCTCGGCATCGGCGCGGGCTGGTTGATGGCCTGGGGGTACTTCCTCGCGATGGCGCCGATCGTCGAGTCGTTCATCCACATCAACATCGGGGGGCCCGTGTTCACACCGGCCACGTGGGTCACCTCGATTCTGCTCGGGGTCGGCGTGACGGTGGCGGCCGCGCTCCTGCCCGCGCGGGCGGCCGGGCGGGTCACGCCGCTGGAGGCCATGCGTCCGCAGCTGGGCGAGGTGTACGAACGCCGGATCGGTCGGCGGGCGTGGATCGGCACCGGGCTCGTGGTGGCGTCGCTGTTCGGCCTGACCAGCGGCGCGTCCAGCCTGATCGGGTTCGGGGCGATCGTCTTCCTGATCGGCTTCGCGATGGTCGCGCCCGCCGTGGTGAACCCGATCGCCGCGTGGGCATCCCACCCGCTGGAACTGCTGTTCTCCCGGGAGGGTGCGATCGCGCGCAGCAACCTGCAGCGAAACCCGGGCCGCAGCGGGATCACGGTCACCGCGGTGATGCTCGGCCTGGCCTCGATCGTGGCGATGATCACCGTGGTGACCTCGATCTTCACCGGCTTCACCAACTACCTCGACAAGTCGTTGTCGTCGGACTACCTGCTGATCCCGCAGTCGATCATCCTCGGCCAGGGCAACGTTGCGGCCGGACCGGGGCTGGCCGAGGAGGTGCGGGCGGTGCCGGGCATCGGCCCGGTGTCCACCCTCCGCCTGGCCCAGGCCGGCGCCGAAGACGGCAACGTGCAGGTGCTCGGGATCGACCCGGACCAGTACCTCACCGTCGCCGACTTCGACTGGAACGCCGGATCCTCCGAAGCCGCCGTCGCCCAGCTGCGGACCGGTCGTTGGGTGATCGCGAACGGCATCTACGCCACCCAGCACGGCCTGGTGCTGGGCCAGGCGGTGAAGCTGGACACCCCGAACGGGCCGCGCACCTACCACCTGGCCGGGATCGGCAACGACTACCTGAACGCCAAGCTGTCCACGCTCTACACGTCCCAGGTGAACCTGGAGCGCGATTTCAACGTGACCGCCGACATGCTGGTGCTGCTGAACCGGACCGCGGCCGCCGACGCCGACACCACCAGGGCGTTGCTGCAACGGGTGGTGGCCGGCTACCCGGCGTTCCGGCTGTACGAGTCGGAGTCGTGGCGGGCTGAGCAGATGGCGACCTTCAGCTCGACGATCGTGATCTTCGACGTGCTGGTGGCGGCGCTCGCACTGCCATCCCTGCTGGCCCTGGTGAACACGTTGGCGATCAGCGTGCTCTCGCGGCGGCGGGAGATCGGCATGCTCCGCGCGGTCGGCGCGACCCGGCGGCAGGTCCGCCGGATGGTGCTGGCCGAGTCGCTGCTGTTGAGCGCGATCGGCACGGGCTTCGGGGCGATCGCCGGCCTCTGGCTGGGCTACGCCCTGGTGGCAGCGATGAGCGCGCTCGGCTGGGAGATGCCCTACGCGTTCCCGTGGTCCGGGCTGATCGCCACCGTCGTGGTCGGGGTCGTCTTCGGCGTGCTGGCCTCGCTGGGGCCGGCGCGGTCCGCGTCCCGGCTGGACGTGGTGCAGGCGCTGCGCCAGGAGTGATCCCGGGCGCGCCGTGTCCGGCAGCGACTTCCGGCGGCACGACCCTGGCGAACGCCCGTCGGACCGTCGTGCGGCCTTCCGGCGAATGCCCGGCATCACCCCGTCGAGGACCGCCACCGCTTCCGCCGGCCCGCGCTCGGAGTGGCCGCCCTCCACGGGTCGTCCGTGGTTCGATGGAGTCGTCGAATCCGAAGACACACGAAGGGGTGATCCTCGATGGGCAACCGGAACGCCGGCGCGGCCGGAGGCGGTGCGTTGTACTCGCTGGGCATCTTCGGCGCCTGGGTCTGGTTCTTCCAGCAGGCCCAGTCGTTCGGGGAATACCTGCTGGCGATCGTCCAGGGGTTGTTCTGGCCGGCCTGGATGGTCTACGACCTGTTCAAGACGCTCGCCACCTGAGCCGCCGGAGACCTCGGGGACGGCGTGACCGGGCCGACCACAGCCAGCCGGGCCCGCCGGGGAAGATCCCGGCGGGCCCGGCTGGCTGACCGGTCAGCCGATCAGGCTGGCGATGATTCCCTGTCCGAAGTACAGCACGAACGCGGCCGCCACGCCGTACAGCAGCGGGTGCACGTCCTTGCCCTTGCCACGGATCAGCTTGATCAGCGCGTAGCTGATGAAGCCCGCCCCGATCCCGACCGTGATCGAGTAGGTGAACGGCATCAGCACGATGGTCAGGAAGGCCGGGATGCCCTCCTCCGGGTCCTCCCAGTTCACGTGGACGACCTGGCTCATCATCAGGAAGCCGACGAAGAACAGCGCCGGAGCGGCGGCCTCGGAGGGAACCATGTTGACCAGCGGGGCCAGGAACAGGCTCAGCAGGAAGGCGACCCCGGTGACCACCGAGGCGATGCCGGTCCGGGCACCCTCGCCGACGCCCGCCGCCGACTCGATGTAGGAGGTGTTGGACGACACCGAGCCCAGGCCACCGGCGATGGCGGCGACCGAGTCCACCACCAGGATCTCCTGCGTGCGGGGCGGGTTGCCGTCCTCGCCGAGCAGGTCACCCTCGGCACCGACGGCCACGATCGTGCCCATGGTGTCGAAGAAGTCGCTCAGCAGCAGTGAGAAGACCAGCAGCAGCAGGCCCAGCATCGCCCCGGCGCTGCCGGCGCTGGTGAAACCACCGAACAGGTCGACCCGGCCGAGAAGCCCGAGGTTGGGCAGCGAGAACTCGCCCAGGGCGGGCACGTTCAGCATCCAGCCGGTCGGGTTCACCACGGCGCCGGTCGCGTCCTTGGCGGAGCCGATCTTCAGCGCCCCCTCCACGATCACGGCCAACACGGTGCCGACGCCGATCGCGATCAGCATGGCGCCCTTGATCTTGCGGACGAACAGCGCGACCAGGACCAGCAGCCCGATCAGGAAGACCGCGATCGGCCACCCGACCAGGGAGCCGTTGACGCCGAGCTGGACGGGGACACCGACCGCGGTGCGGACCACGCCGGCGTCGACCAGGCCGATGAAGGCGATGAAGAGGCCGATGCCCACCGAGATGCCGGTCCGCAGTGCCCGGGGCACCGCCTTGAACACGGCCTTCCGGAAGCCGGTGAGGACCAGGATGAGGATCAGCACACCCTCCCAGACCACCAGGCCCATCGCCTGCGGCCAGGTCATCGTCGGCGCGATCGTGTAGGCGAGCAGGGCGTTGAGCCCCAGACCGGTGGCGATGGCGATCGGGAAGCGCCCGTAGACGCCCATCAGGATCGTCATCAGGCCGCCGATCAGCGCGGTCGCCGCAGCCACCATCGCGATCGAGGTACCGATGTTCGCCGGGTCGGCGATCGGCATGCCGGTGATCAGGTTGCCGTCCCGGTCGGGGACCGTACCGATGATCAGGGGGTTGAGCACGATGATGTAGGCCATGGTGAAGAAGGTCACCAGGCCGCCGCGGATCTCCCGACCGAGATTCGAACCACGCTTGGTGATTTCGAACCAGCCGTCGAGAGCCTTGTTGAGTTTCGGGGCAGGATCTGCCGTTGTCGTTACAGGGTTCGCCATGGCCGAATGGTAGGGCCGGACGAACTGACCGTAGTGTTGTGTCCGTGACCCAGAACAGCCACCAGCACCGACCCATGATGGTGCAGGCGCCGGTGCGGGCCCTCGACCCCGACGGGGTCGCCGTGGTCACCGCCGGAACGGTCGCGTTCGCCGCCGGAGCCGTGGCCTGCGGCCTCGGTTACGCCCAACTGGCCGCGGCCGGCCGGGGATGGTACCTCGGGGTCGCGATCGCCGGCACCGTGATCGGCCTGCTCGGGCTGTCCTTCAGTGTGTTCCGCAGGGTCCGGCGCCATCGCGCCTGGGCCGAGGTGAGTTCGGCCACCGAGCTTCCGGGGAGCCCGGCGGCGCCGCGGCGCGCGGTCACCGAGCCTGACGAGCACCAGCCCACGGCCTGACCGGGCCACCCCGACCCGCACCGGGGCTCAGTCGAACAGGCCCTCATCGACACTGATCGTGTCCCAGACCGGCAGCGACAGGTCCACGCCCTTGGCGGGTGACACCACGTCGGAGTGCCCGCCGCAGCCGTGGTCGTGGCTCACCACCGAGCCATCGCTCGGCGACAACTCGTTGGCGCACACCCCGAACACGCGTCCGAGGGCACCGGTCAGCGAGACGAAGAAGCCGCAGGACCCGCAGTGCGCCGGAGCCTGCTGGGTCATGGCGTTGTCGGGGCCGCCGGCGGACTCCTGCCAGCGCTCCCCCGCCGCGTCCCGTCCCTCGGCCGAGAGCACCCGTTCGCGTCCGAGCCCCAACTCCGCCACCAGGGCACGGAGCTGACTGGCCTCCGCGGGTTCGGTGTCCTTGGCGCTCTCCCCACCGGTGTAGCCGGGCTCGAGCCGGTAGTCGTCGGCCGGGGCGGGGGCCAGCACGCCGGGGGTGATGTCCTTGGCGCCGATCCGGTCCGCCCACGGCACCCAGGCGGGCGCCAGCAGGGCACCCTCCCGCGGAAGCAGGGTGACCTCGGAGACGGTGACCACCCGGGCCCGGGATGCCCGCACGACCGTCACCGCCCACAGCCACCCCGGGTAGCCGGGGTGGGCGCACTCGAACAGGTGCGTGGCCACGCGGACATCCTCGGCCACCACGCCTCGATGGTCGCCCACCTCGATCACGCCCGCCCGCCGGACGGCCGCGGTCCTGGCCAACTCGACCGCGTCCGCGCAGGCCTGGTCCAGCTCAACCGTCGCCGTCGCCATCACAACTCCAGTTCATCGGCGACCGCACGCAGCACCGCGGCGGTCTTCTCGGCCAGCTTGGGGTCGGGGTGGCGTCCACGCCGGTAGCCGTTGCCGACGCCGTCGAGCATCTTGATCAGGTCCTCCACGATCAACGCCATCTGTTCGGCCGACTTCCGGGTCGCCTTGGACAACGACGGGGGCGGGTCGATCAGCCGGATCGACAGAGCCTGCTCGCCCTTCTTGCCGTCGACAACGCCGAACTCAACCTTCTGTCCCCGCTTCAGGGTGGTGACCCCCGCGGGCAGGGCGGCGGCGCGCACGTAGACGTCCTCCCCGCCCTCATCCTTGGACAGGAAGCCGAAACCCTTCTCTGCGTCGTAGTAACGCACCTTGCCAACCGGCATGATCCCTCAACTCCCCACGTTGCCCGGCCTGCTGTCCCGACCGGCCCGCCAAGCCTATCCGGTCCACCGGGCGGGGGCACGCCCGGCGGACGCCCCACGGGTGCCGGCGGTTACGATGGGCGCATGGCCACCTGGCAGGACGGACCCGAGTACGCGCCCCGGGAGCGACCTGCGGCGTTCGTGGTCCCGGACGTGCCGCCGTTGGCCGCGCCGCTGCCCGCCACCCCTGTCGAGGTTGCCCCCACGTCACAGGCTCCGGCCTTCACCCCTCCCGAGGGCAGCCGACCCGAGCTGGCGGCGCTCGTCCCGGCCGGGGCGCCCGGCCGCAACCCGAAGGTCGCCTTCGAGGTGTCGGCCGCGACGATCACCACCGGGAGCTGGTCGGCGGGCTCCGCGACCGGTGGCCGGCTACCCACCGAGCCGTTCGCCAGCGCCGGCCCGCCGCTGACCGGCCACCTGCCCGCGCCGCCGGTCGTGCAGCCGAGCGCCCAGGTGAACCCGGCGCCGTTCCCCGGCCCGAACACGCCCCAGTGGTTCGCACCGCCGCCGCAGACCCGGGTCCCGGCTCCGCCGCCGTCGGTGACCGTCAGCCAGATCTGGAACGCCGCGACGGCGGGAGTGATGGTCCCGCTGCTGATCGGGGCGCTGTTCAACTGGATGTCGATCCTGATGCTGGCGGTGTCGTTCGCCCTTTCGGCCCGCATCCCCTACCGCCGGGACGCGATCCGGCGCAGCTACTCCCTGGCCCTCAGCCTGCTCGGGCTGAGCGCGGCCTTCTCCCTGTTGTCCGACGGGTACTCCGCCGACCTGATGTTCGCAGCGCTCTCCGGCAGCGCCCAGTTCGCCTGCTTCGTCCTTACCATCGCCGTCGGGCTGATCGTCGGTGCGGCGCTGCGTGCGGGCGAGCGTCCCGACCGGCTCGGCTGATGACGGACGGTTCCGCGGCACCCCCGTCCGGCGGCGAGCCGGACGGTTCCGGCCTCCCCGCCGACGGCGCACCGACCCACCCCCGCCCCTTCCCCGCTCCCCCGGCGGGTCCGGGTCCCGTGCCCTTCCGGCCACCCCCGGGGTCGCCGCTCGGCCCTCCGGTGGCCTGGCTGCCTCCGGAACCGGCCGCCGTTCTCGCGTCGCCGCCGGCCGGCCGGCCGCCCCGTCCGCCCCGGCGGCCGCGGTCGGGCCGGACCGCCCTGGTCGCGGTCATCGTGGCCGCCGGGTTGCTCTCGCTCGGCATCCTGAGCGCGCTCCCCCTGCTGCCGCGCGCCTCCGGACCGGCCCCGTCGTCCACCGCTGCGCCGGTGGTCGTCACCGCCGCACCGTCGACCGCGGCGGGTGCCGACCGCGTCCTGGCCGGGGGAGACCTCGGTCGCACCGTCGGGTTCACCGGTCGGGACGGTTCGGGGACGATCACCGTGACCAGCGCCACCTGGACCGACACCGGCGCCGCGCCACCCACCCAGGACCGCCGCTACCTGGTGCTGGAGGTCGTCGTCACCTGCACCGGCGGCAGCCTGCCGGTCGATCCACTCCTGCTCCTGGCGGCCAGCGGCGACCAGACCCGGGTTCCCGGTTTCGGCCCCGACCTCGCCCAGCCGCTCGCCGGGCAACTGCTGGCCGCCGGCGCGCGGGTGCAGGGCCAGGTCGGCTACGAACTGGAACCCGGGCCGGTACAGGTGCACCTGCTGGACGAGCAGCTGCTACGGCTGGCAACCGTGGAATTGCCCGCCCCGTGAGCGAGGTTCGATGAACGAGGCGTTCCGCACCCGCCGGTTCGTGCCGGTGCGCCCTGAGCTGCGGCCGCGTCGCCACCGGGAGGCCGCGCGGGTCGTGGTCACCGACACCGCCGTGGCGTTGCTGCTGGTCGACACCGACCCGGGGCTGCCGGGGACCCGGTGGTGGGTGACCCCCGGTGGGGGGATCGACCCTGGTGAGTCCCCCCGGCAGGCCGCGGTCCGTGAGGTGGCCGAGGAGACCGGCCTGGACGTCGAGCCCCACCGGCTGCTGGGGCCGGTGGCCACCCGGACCGTGATCCACGGATACTCCGATCAGGTGCTGAGCCAGCGGGAGAGCTTCTTCGTGCTGCTCGTGGACGCGCCCTTCGAGGTCTCCCCGGCCGGGCTCACCGCCGACGAGCAGCTCACCCTGGACGGCTGGGGGTGGCTGCCGCTGGAAGGGACCGGCGACCTGCCCGACCCGGTGTGGCCGGCGAACCTGGCCGAGTTGGTCGCCCTGACCGCCACCCCGGAGGTCTGGCCCGTCGATCTCGGCGTCGTGGAGGAGTCCACGCTGTCCGTAGAATGACCGGGTGCCGGACACGCCGCTGACCATGTCCGCGATCGCGGAGAACGAGTCCAACCAGCGACTCCTCGAACGCTTCATCTGGCTGTCCATCCTCACCGCCATCGCCACCGTCGCGATCAAGGCGGCCGCCGCCTGGCTGACCAACTCCGTCGGGCTGTGGTCTGACGCTGCGGAGTCCACGGTGAACCTGGCCGCCGCCCTGGTGGCACTGTGGGCGCTGCGCCTCTCGGCCAAGCCGGCCGACCACAACCACGACTTCGGCCACGGCAAGGCCGAATACATGTCGGCCGCGGTCGAGGGCAGCCTGATCTTCGTGGCGGCCACCTTCATCATCGTGAGCGCCGTCCAGCGGCTGTTCGCCCCGGCACCCCTGGAACAGCTGGGCCTCGGCCTGGCCCTGGCCGGGCTCGCCACCCTGCTCAACCTCGTCACCGGACTGCTGCTGGTGCGGGCGGGACGCCGGCACCGTTCGATCACCCTGGAGGCGGACGGCAAGCACCTGCTCACCGACGTGTGGACATCGGTCGGGGTGCTGATCGCGATCGGCGTGATCGTGGTCACCGGCTGGCAGGTCGTGGACCCGATCATCGCCCTGCTGGTCGGCGCGAACATCCTGTTCACCGGCTACCGGCTGGTGCGCCGTTCCGCCGTGGGCCTGCTGGACGGCACCCTTCCGGCTGCGGAGGTGGAGCTGGTGAGGGACGCGCTCCAGCGGGTCTGCGCCGACCCCGGGGTACAGGTCACCGACGTCCGGACGCGCGAGTCCGGCCGCCAGCGCTTCGTGTACGTGACCGTGGCCGTGCCCGGTTCCTGGACAGTCCGGCGTAGCCACGACGTCGCCGACCGGGTGGAGGCCGCGGTCGACCGGAGCCTTCCCGGCACGACCACCTTCGTCCACATCGAACCCGCGCCGGGATAGGCCCCGGTCCGCCGGGTTGCGGCGGTGGTCAGGCGGTCGCCGCCGGACGGTGTCGGGCCTCGTCGTCGACCAGCGTCCGCCAGGACCGCACCAGCCCCTCGTCGACATAGGCACGGTACGAACCGCCGGGCCGGGCCGGCGCACCGATGTGGAAGGCCCGGACGCCGGCCCGCGCCAACCACGGCACGTGCTCGGGGCGCAGGCCACCACCGGCCATGATCACCGACGCCGCCCACGGGTCTCCCTTCGCCCGCGCGATCAGGTCACCCAGGCCGTGCTCCACATCCCGGGCGGAGCCGGCCGTCAGGACCTGGTCGAGCCGGGGCAGGGTGGCGAGCGCGGCCCACGCCCGATCCTGTTCCAGGCAGGCGTCGAGGGCGCGGTGGAAGGTCCACGGCCAGATGCTGTCGGCCACCAGCTCGGTCACCACGTGGGCGTCCACCTCACCAAGACCGTTCAGGAACCCGAGCACCATGCCGTCGGCGCCGGCGTCGGCGTAACTGGCCATCAGACCTCGCAGTCGCACGGCTTCGCCGCCGTCGGTGCCGAAGCCGGGACGCAGCCGCACCATGACCCGCACCTGGATGCTGGCCACCCGGCGGATCTGGGCCACGAGCTGCGGGGTCGCCGACATGCCGCCCTCGTCCAGGGTCCCGCACACCTCGACCCGGTCGGCGCCACCGGCCTCGGCACGTTCGGCGTCAGCCGGGTGCAGGGCGATCACTTCGAGCAGACCGCTCATGGGTCAATGATCCGCCGTTGGTGCCCCGCGGCCCCGCCGACACGCGGCGCCACCCGGCCGATGCCCGCCGTCGGCCGGGCGGCCTCCTTCAGGGGAGGCGGCCCCTGCCCCGAGGACCGGCCTGGCCGGACGGGAACGGCAGAAGGGCGGCCCCGCTGTGGGACCGCCCTTCGGGTGTTGCTTCGAGCAGGACTCAGAAGTCCATGCCGCCCATGCCGCCGTCGCCGCCGCCGGACATCGCCGGAGCCTTCTCCGGCTTGTCGGCGATCACCGCTTCGGTGGTGAGGAACAGGGCCGCGATCGAGGCCGCGTTCTGCAGCGCCGACCGGGTCACCTTGGCCGGGTCGATGATGCCGGCCGCGACCATGTCCTTGTACTCCCCGGTGGCCGCGTCCAGGCCCTCGCCGGAAGCCAGGTGCGAGACCTTCTCCGCGACCACGCCGCCCTCGAGGCCGGCGTTGATCGCAATCTGCTTCAACGGAGCCGCGCACGCGCTGAACACGATCTGCGCGCCCGTCGCCTCGTCACCGACGAGGGCGTCGAGCTTGACCGTGGCCGCAGCCTGGAGCAGGGCCACGCCGCCACCGGCGACGATGCCCTCCTCGACGGCCGCCTTCGCGTTGCGAACGGCGTCCTCGATCCGGTGCTTGCGCTCCTTCAGCTCGACCTCGGTGGCCGCGCCGACCTTGATCACGGCAACGCCGCCGGCCAGCTTGGCCAGCCGCTCCTGCAGCTTCTCCCGGTCGTATTCGGAGTCGGAGTTCTCGATCTCGCGCCGGATCTGGGCGACCCGCCCGGCGATCTGGTCGGCGTCGCCGGCCCCGTCGACGATGATGGTCTCGTCCTTGGAGACCTTCACCGAGCGAGCCCGACCGAGCAGTTCCAGGGTGACGGCGTCCAGCTTCAGACCGACCTCCTCTGAGATGACCTGGCCACCGGTGAGGATGGCGAGGTCGGTCAGCATGGCCTTGCGGCGGTCACCGAAGCCCGGCGCCTTGACGGCCACGGACTTGAAGGTGCCCTTGATCTTGTTCACGATCAGGCCGGCCAGCGCCTCGCCATCGGTGTCCTCGGCGATCACCAGCAACGGCTTGCCGGAACCGACGACCTTCTCCAGCAGCGGCAGCAGGTCGCGGAGGCTGGAGACCTTGGAGTTGACGATCAGGATGTAGGGGTCGTCCAGGACGGCCTCCATCCGCTCGGCATCGGTCACGAAGTACGGCGAGATGAAGCCCTTGTCGAAGCGCATGCCCTCGGTGAGCTCGAGGTCGAGCCCGAAGGTGTTGCTCTCCTCGACGGTGATCACTCCCTCCTTGCCCACCTTGTCCATCGCCTCGGCGATGATCTCGCCGACCGTGGTGTCGGCGGCGGAGATGGACGCGGTCGCGGCGATCTGCTCGCGGGTCTCGATGTCGATCGCCTGCCTGGCGAGTTCGGCGACGATCGCTTCGACGGCCTTCTCGATGCCCTTCTTCAAGCCCATCGGGTTGGCGCCCGCGGTGACGTTGCGCAAGCCCTCACGAACCATGGCCTGTGCGATCACGGTTGCGGTGGTGGTGCCGTCGCCGGCCACGTCGTCGGTCTTCTTGGCGACCTCCTTGACCAGCTCGGCGCCGATCTTCTCGAAGGGGTCCTCCAGTTCGATCTCCTTGGCGATGGACACGCCGTCGTTGGTGATCGTGGGAGCGCCCCACTTCTTCTCCAGTACGACGTTGCGGCCCTTCGGCCCGAGGGTGACCCGCACAGCGTCGGCGAGGGTGTTCATGCCCCTCTCGAGGCCACGACGTGCCTCGACGTTGAATTCAATCAGCTTCGCCATCTGTCTTCGGCAATCCTTCGGCGTCTCGGGGGCTGTGCCCCACGGTGGATTCGGTTCCAGGTCTTCGCCTCGATGCCCGCGACGGACGATCAGATGATCTCATCGAGCCAGACTGGTGGCACTCTCTACCCGAGAGTGCTAACACCATGTTTAGCACTCCCACCTGGCGAGTGCAAACGTTCGGGGCGTGGGAACGGGCGGCATCCCCCGGTAGAGGGCCTGGCCCGACCCACGGACCACCCCGGGACCGGGCTCGCGGGGCAGAATGGCTGCATGCCCTCGGTTCCTGCAGCCGCGCCGACCGCTCGGGTGCGGCCGTGGCACTGGGTACGCGCGATCGGCAACGCCCTCAACCTGTCCACCGCCCTCGGACTGCTCGTCGCCCTGGCGGGCCGCGCGGACCTTCGACGGGGCCCGGAGGCCCTGGTGGTGGCCGAGGGGTACCGGCTGCCGCTGCCGAAGGCGGGCGCGTTCACCCTGGGCAACGTCGTGGTGGTGCCGGGTGGGACGCTGGCCGGGGTGGCGGCCCGGCAGCCCGGGACCGTGGACCATGAGGCGCGGCACTCGTGGCAGTACTTCTGGTGCGGGGGCCTGCCGTTCCTGCCGCTGTACGCCCTCGCCTCCGGCTGGTCGTGGTTGCGGCGCGGAGATCCCGCCTCGGGGAACTGGTTCGAGCGGGACGCGGGGCTGGGCTCCGGCGGCTACGGCGACCGGCCGGTCACCAACGCCGGGTTTGTCCGGCTCGGCCGGGCACTTCGGCTGCGGGGCTGACCCGAAGCGGGCTACACCCGCAGGTTCACGCCGAGGCGCCGGGCGGTGCGCTCCTTCTGCCGGCTCGCTCGCAGCCGACGCAGTCGCTTCACCAGGAGCGGATCGTGGGCCAGGGCCTCCTCGGCATCGATCAGGGCGTTCAGCACCTGGTAGTACCGCGTCGGCGAGATGCCGAACCGCTCCCGGATCTCGGACTCCTTCGACCCGGGCAACGCCCACCACTGCTTCTCGAAGTCGAGCAGAGCCGTCTGCTGCGCACTCAGGCCGGTAGCGGTGGTGGCCATCGGGTCGGACATGGCGCCAGCGTAGCGCGCGAACCACACCGGTGTCATTCGGTTTCGAACGGCCGGTTCGCCCGCTCCGGCCCAGCCGAGGCGGTCCCCGATCACCGCTCAGGCCGGCCCGGGCCGCCCGACCGATCGGGCCGGGCGACGGCAGGAATCGCCGCTGCCCGTTCCGGGGGGCGCGCCGGGCCGTGGCTAGAGTGGGGCCCGGCCTGCGGGCCCTTCCACTGCCTACCTGATGAGGATTCCATGCAGTTGCTCAGCGGTACCGTCCAGCGCTACGCGTGGGGTACGACCGACGCGATCCCCGCCCTCCTGGGCGTCGCGGCGGACGAACGACCGTTCGCCGAGTACTGGCTCGGGTCCCACCCGCTGTCGCCGTCGGAGGTGGACGGGCGGCCCCTCGACGCCGTCCTGCAGGAACACCCCGAGCTGATCGGGGAGCCGAGCCGGGTCACCTTCGGCGACCGGTTGCCCTTCCTGATGAAGCTGCTGTCCGCCCGGCACGCCCTCTCCCTCCAGGTGCACCCTTCGCGCGACCAGGCCCAGGAGGGCTTCGCCCGGGAGAACGCCTCCGGGATCGCCCCGGACGCCCCCGAGCGGACCTACCGGGACGACTGGCCCAAGCCGGAACTGCTGATCGCCCTGGACCAGTTCCACACCCTGTCCGGGTTCAGGGACCCGGTCCGTACCGCTGCGCTGTTCGAGGCCCTCGGCGTGGCACCGGACCTGGCGTCGGTGATCGGGCCGCTCACCGAGCGCCGGGGCCCTGCCGCGATCGCCGAGGTGTTCCTGGACGTGCTCAGCCTGGACGGGGAGCGGGCGCGGCTGTCCGAACTGGTCTGCGCGGCCGCCATGAGGCACAAGGACGACGAGGGTGAGGTGGGCGACTTCGCCCGTACCGTACTCGAACTCGACGAGGTGTTCCCGGCCGATCCCGGCATCCTGGCCGCGCTGCTGATGAACCGGGTGGTGTTGCAGCCGGGCGAGGCGCTGTTCGTGCCGGCCGGACACATGCACGCCCACCTGCGCGGCACCGGCATCGAGGTGATGGCCAACTCCGACAACGTGGTCCGCGGCGGCCTGACCAGCAAGCACGTGGACGTCGGCGAGCTGGTGAAGGTCGTCGACTTCGCCTCCGGAGACGCCGAGATCACCCGTCCGGAGCCCGCCGGCGCAGGAGTGAAGGCCTACCCGACCCCCTGCCCGGAGTTCGGGGTGTGGCAGGTCGAGCCGCGACCGGCGGCGCCGGTCGCGCTGCCCGGCGAAGGGTCCGCCCGAATCCTGCTGGTCGTTTCCGGCCAGGCCGAACTGGTCCGCGGCGCCGAACGGTTGCCGCTGGCCAAGGGTGCGGCCGCCTTCCTGCCCGCCGCGGAGGACGCGGTGTCGCTGGCCGGGGACGCGGTGGCCTTCGTGGCCGCCTCCGGCCTGCGTTGATGCACGCCGTCCCCCCGACGCTGGTCGATGCCCTGCGCCGGCTCGTCGCCGGGGGCGGCCGTCCCGTCGTGCTGCTGGACGGCGGCGCCGGTGCGGGCAAGACCACCCTCGCCCAGGCCGTCGCCGCGCAGTGGCCGGGATCACGCCCGCTCCAGGTGGTCGGGCTGGACGAGCTGTACCCGGGCTGGGGCGGGCTGGCCGACGGCGCGGCCGCCGTCCCCACCGTGGTGGCCGGGAACGGGTTCCACGCCTGGGACTGGACCAACGGCCGTCCCGGAGTGTGGCGGGCGCTCGACCCGACCGCGCCCCTGCTGGTGGAGGGGTGCGGCGCGCTCACGCCGCCCAGCCGGGCGCTCGCCGGGCTGGCCGTGTGGCTGGAACTGGACGAGACCACCCGCAAGCAGCGCGCCCTGGCCCGGGACGGTGAAGCTCTTCGCCGCCCACTGGGACGAGTGGGCCGCCCAGGAGGCCGCCCACTGGCGCGCCGACCACCCCCGCGAACTCGCGGACCTGGTCCTGCGGCCGTCCTGAGCGTCGGTCCTCCCGCCGAATGCCGGGTGCCGGCCTGGGAAGCCAGTGCTCCCGTCGCCGTGGCGCCACGGCGGCACCGGCTTTTGGCACAATGGTGCGTCGGGCCGCGGCCCGTGCCTCCGTAGCTCAGCTGGCAGAGCTCCCGCCTTGTAAGCGGACGGTCACCGGTTCGAATCCGGTCGGAGGCTCCACGGGTGACCGGCCCCGGCGCCGGTGGTGGGGGCTGGGCTGGTGCCGGGCCCGCCCGATGGCGCTTCCCCCGCACTCGCCGGCCACGTCTCAGGTCGGCTGCTGCCGCTGCTTCCACCAGGCCTGGCCGAGCACGATCGCCAGGATGGCCAGGGTGACGTACCAGAGGTAGCTGCCATAGACCCGCATCGCCTCGACGGCCGGTTCACCGATCCAGTAGCCGATCCCCAGGTAGGCGCCCATCGAGGCCGACGACGACAGCAGCGACACCGTGAGCAGCTTCGGCAGGCTGGTGCCCGCCTCACCGAGCACGGCCAGCACCACCGCGCGCGGCAGCGGGATCGGCAGGAATCCGACGGCGATCGCGAGCGTCTCGTACTTGCGGGCGAACCGCTCGGCGCGGGCGTTCGCCCGCCGGGCCCGCTCCGAGCGCCCCGACCAGACCTCGATCAGGTTGCGCCCCCACAGCCGTCCGGCCCACCAGTACACCCAGTCGAACTTCATCAGCCCGATCGTGCCGAGCACCCACACCAGCGGCCACCACAGGTCACCGGTGGCGGCACGGGCGCCGATCAGCACGCTGCCGGTCCAGGAACCGAGGGAGGCGAGCACGTGGGGTGCCGACGCCAGCAGCCCCGGGCGCAGGATCGACACCACCACGCCGTACACGCCGGCCACCCCCAACCAGCTGAAGCAGGCGATGTCCGACCTGGTCGGCCGGTGTCGCCACGGCAGGGACGGATCGTCCCACCACTCGGGCGCGGCTTCGTCCCGGCCGGGATCGCCCTCGGCGCGGCGGTCCTCGGCGGGTGCGTCGCTCACCCCGCGAGCCTACCGGAGGCCGTGCCGGAGGCCCGGTCACGGTACCGGGGCCCCGGCGGTGCCGGGCGGGACGGTGGCGGCACCGGACTGCACCATGAGAAGATGGGGGCCTGCCGCACCCGCGGCGCTTCTTCCACTACGGATCGTCGGGCACGTACCTGCCCGTGGAAAGGTGTCATTTCGCATGGCCACAGTCAGTTTCAAGGATGCGAGCCGGGTGTACCCCGGCTCCGACCACCCCGCCGTCGACCAGCTGAACCTCGAGATCGGGGACGGCGAGTTCATGGTGCTGGTCGGCCCCTCCGGATGCGGCAAGTCGACCGTCGCTGCGGATGCTCGCCGGCCTCGAGGAGGTCAACGCCGGCAAGATCTTCATCGGTGAGCGGGACGTCACCGACATGCCGCCGAAGGACCGGGACATCGCGATGGTGTTCCAGAACTACGCCCTCTACCCGCACATGACCGTCGGCGACAACATGGGCTTCGCGCTGAAGATGGCCGGCGTCCCCAAGGCGGAGCGCGACCAGCGCGTCCACGAAGCCGCCCACCTGCTGGGCCTCGAGGACTTCCTGGACCGCAAGCCCAAGGCGCTGTCCGGTGGCCAGCGGCAGCGCGTCGCCATGGGTCGCGCCATCGTCCGCCAGCCGCAGGTGTTCCTGATGGACGAGCCGCTGTCCAACCTGGACGCCAAGCTGCGCGTGTCCACCCGCGACCCAGATCGCGGCGCTGCAGACCCGTCTCGGGCGTCACCACCGTCTACGTCACCCACGACCAGGTCGAGGCCATGACGATGGGCGACCGGGTCGCGGTGATGAAGGACGGCGTGCTGCAGCAGGTGCGACACCCCGCTCGACGCTCTACGACAGGCCGGCCAACCTGTTCGTCGCGGGCTTCATCGGCTCGCCGGCCATGAACCTGATGACCGGCGACATCGTCGACGGCGGCGTGAAGATCGGCGACTACGTGGTCCCGGTCGCACGTGAGGTCCTGGCCAAGGTCACCGACGAGAAGACCCTGGTGCTCGGCATCCGTCCGGAGAACTTCCGGATCTCCACCGAGGGCATCTCGGTCGACGTGGATGTGGTCGAGGAACTCGGCGCCGACGCCTTCGTCTACGGCACGCCTGGCGGCCTCAGCACCGACGAGAAGCTGGACGCCACGCAGATCGTCGCCCGGGTCTCGGCCCGGACGCCACCGCACCGGGGCAGCTCGATCAAGCTGAGCGCGACGGATCCCAGCACCATGCACGTCTTCTCCGAGAAGACGCAGGAGCGCCTGAGCGCCTGAGCGCGGCACGCGGCGAGGGCCGGTCGGGGTGACCCGGCCGGCCCTCGCCGCGTCCGGCACCCTCGCCGCGTCCGGTGCAGCCCGGGCGCGGCGCACGTCGGTCCGCGCGGCCGAACGCGCCCGGGGGTCCGCGCAGCGCCCCCGGCGATGGTGTAAAAAGGACGGGTGCCCCGGTTCCTCTCCTCCCGTCCGGACTCCCGACTGATCCCGCTGCCGTGGGAGACGCCGCTGGCCGAGTGGCCGATCGAGCACCTGGTGGCGCTGCCCCGTGGCATCTCCCGGCACGTCGTCCGGTTCATCACGGTGGGGAACTCGGTGTACGCGGCCAAGGAGGTTCTGGAGGAGCTGGCCATCCACGAGTACCGGCTGCTCACCGACCTGCGCCGCACCGACACCCCTGCGGTGGAGCCGCTCGCCGTGGTCACCGGCCGGTTGAGCGACGACGGGGAACCGCTCGATCCGGTGCTGATCACCCGCCACCTGGAGTTCTCGTTGCCCTACCGCTCCCTGTTCGCCCAGGGCGTCCGCCCCGACACCGTCGGCCGGCTGGTGGATGCCATGGTGGTGCTGCTCGCCCGGCTCCACCTGGTCGGCTTCCTGTGGCGGGACGTGTCGCTGTCCAACATCCTGTTCCGGCGGGACGCCGGCGAGTTCGCGGCCTACCTGGTGGACGCGGAGACCGCCGAGCTGCACGAGACGCTCACCGACGGCCAACGCGAACACGACCTGTCGATCGCCACGCACCAATCTGTACGGGGAGTTCAGCGACCTCGAAGCCGGGCAGCTGCTGGACGACTCGCTGGACCCGCTGCAACTGGTGGAGTCGATCCTGACCCGCTACCGGGAGCTGTGGGCCGAACTCACCGGGGCCGAGGAGTTCCCCGACGAGGAGATGTTCCGGATCGAGAACCGGGTGCGTCGCCTGAACGCCCTCGGGTTCGACGTCGCCGAGCTGTCGATCGACGACCTCACCGGACGGCTCGGTGATCCGGATGCAACCCAAGGTGGTCGACGCCGGCCATCACACCCGCCGGCTGCTGCGCCTCACCGGGCTGGACGTGGAGGAGCACCAGGCCCGCCGCCTGCTGAACGACCTGGACACTTTCCGCGCCCGCAACAACCGGGGTCCCGTGGACGAGGCCGTGGTGGCCCACCAGTGGCTCACCGCCTGCTTCCAGCCGGTGGTCACCGCGATCCCGGCCGACCTGCGCGGCAAGCGGGAAACCGCGCAGATCTACCACGAGGTGCTGGACTACCGCTGGTACGCCTCCCAGCGGGAGGAACGTGAGGTGCCCATGCTCGAGGCCACCCACGGCTACATCCAGGACGTGCTACGGGTCCTGCCCGACGAGGCGATGAACGACACCCAGGAGATCGGCGAGGACCGTCAGCTCGCCAACCCCTACGACCCGTCCCAGGGGTTCGTCGATGACGAGGGCCCGATGCCGGTCGACCCCTGGGAGGTCGCCGACGAGCAGCCGGCACCGCGGGGCTTTCTGGACATCGATGCCCTTCGGGGCCGCGGTCCGCGCTGATCCGGGGCCTGGGTCTGGGCCGGCAATCCTGACCCGGATCGCCGCCTCCCCACCGATCGGACGGTCGGGAGCGGCCCCGGCTTCGGCCGGGTCCGCGGTCCGGGCGGGGACGGTCCCCCCGGTGAACCGGCTACAGCGGTTCACCGAATAGACTGCGCCGGTGAGTTTCCGCCTGTATGACAGCGCCCGGCGCCAGATCGTCCCCTTCGAACCGCTCCGTGCGGGCGAGGCGTCGATCTACTGCTGCGGCGCCACCGTACAGTCGGCCCCTCACCTGGGCCACGTCCGCAAGGAGGTCAACTTCGACGTCCTGCGCCGCTGGCTGGAAGCGTCCGGGTATCGCGTGACCCTGATCACCAACGTCACCGACATCGACGACAAGATCCTGCTCAAGTCCGCCGAGGCCGGCCGGCCATGGTGGGCCCACGCCTACCTGTTCGAGACCGCGTTCCACGAGGCCTTCCGGGCGATCGGCGTCCGTCCGCCCAGCTACGAGCCGCGGGCCACCGGCCACATCCCGGAGATGGTCGAGCTGATCGCGACCCTGATCGGGACGGGCCACGCCTACCCTGCCGCCGACGCCTCCGGCGATGTCTACTTCGACGTGAAGTCCTGGCCGGAGTACGGCGCCCTGTCGGGGATGAAGGTCGACGAGATGGCGCCGGCGGAGGATGCCGATCCCCGCGGCAAACGCGACCCCCGCGACTTCGCCCTGTGGAAGGGCCACAAGGACGGCGAACCCGAGTCGGCCGCGTGGGCCTCCCCGTGGGGACGGGGGCGGCCCGGCTGGCACCTGGAGTGCTCGGCGATGGCGGCCAGGTACCTGGGCGACGCGTTCGACATCCACGGCGGCGGCATCGACCTGCGCTTCCCGCACCACGAGAACGAGCTGGCCCAGTCGGCGGCGGCAGGCAGGCCGTTCGCCAGCTACTGGATGCACAACGCGTGGGTGACCCTGGCCGGGGAGAAGATGAGCAAGTCGTTGGGGAACACCGCCGACGTGCGGGACGCGGTGGCTGCGCACGGCGGCCGTGCCGTCCGGTTGTACCTGGCGGGACCGCACTACCGTTCGGCCATCGAGCTCTCCGACGGGTCCCTCGCCGAGGCCGCGGCCCAGTTGGCCCGGATCGACTCCTTCCTCGACCGCGCGGAGGCGATGACCGGCGACACCGGCTGGCTCGCCTGGGCGCCGTCGGAGTCCATCCCGGCCGCGTTCGGCGAAGCGATGGACGACGACCTGGGCACCCCGGCAGCCCTGGCCGTACTCTTCGGCACGATCCGGGAGGGCAACGTCTCCGTCGAGCGCGGTGACACCGCGTCGGTGGCGGCGGCCTACGCCGCGGTCCGGTCGATGCTGGACATCCTCGGGCTCGACCCGGGCGCCCCCGAGTGGGCCGGCCAGCACGCCACCGACAACCTGCGCCCGGTCGTGGACGGCCTGGTGGCGGCAATGCTGGAGCAGCGGACGCGGGCACGCGCACGCAAGGACTGGCCGGCGGCGGACGCGATCCGCGACCAGCTGGCAACCATCGGCCTGAAGGTCGAAGACACCCCGACCGGCCCTCGCTGGTCGCTGGAGAACTAGGAGCGTCAATGCCAGGAAACAGCCAGCGCAAGGGCGCCGTCCGCAAGAAGGGCAAGTCCACCCCGGCCGGATCGGGCGGCCGCGTCCGTCGCGGCCTCGAGGGCAAGGGCCCCACGCCACGTGCCGAGGACCGGCCGTACCACAAGGCCTACCGCAGGCGCGGCCCGAACGAGCCGGGCAAGACCTCGGGCGACCGGGCGAAGGGTGGCAGGGGGCCCCGGTCCACGGCCGGTGGTACCGCCACGGCCGGCGCCGACTGGGTGATCGGTCGCAACCCCGTGCTCGAAGCACTCCAGGCCGGACTCCCGATCCGGCGGGCCTACGTCGCCGAGGGGCTCGAGCGCGACGACCGGCTGCGGGACATCCTGAAGTACGCCGCCGACCACGCCATCCCGCTGCTCCAGGCAACCCGGTCGGAACTGGACCGTCTCACCGGAGGCGGCGTCCACCAGGGGGTGGCGCTCCAACTGCCGGCCTTCGAGTACGCCGACGCCGAGGACGTCCTCGCCGACGCGCTCGACTCCCCCACCCCGGGGTTGGTCGTCGCCTGCGACTCGATCACCGACCCGCGCAACCTGGGCGCGATCATTCGCAGCGCGGCCGCCTTCGGCGCTCACGGCGTGATCATCCCCGAGCGGCGCTCCGCCCAGATGACCGCGGCCGCGTGGAAGACGTCGGCCGGTGCCGCTGCCCGCATCCCGGTGGCCCTGGTCACCAACCTCAACCGCACCCTGCGGACCTATGCCGAGGCGGGGTTCACCGTGGTCGGCCTGGCCGGCGGGTCGGAGGTCGACGTGGCCGGCTTCCCGGGAATCGACGGGCCGGTGCTGCTGGTCGTCGGGTCAGAAGGCGAGGGCCTCGCCCGCCTGGTGCGGGAGAACTGCGACGTGCTGGTCGACATCCCGATCCACTCCGGGGTGGAGTCGTTGAACGCCTCGGTCGCGACGTCGATCGCCCTGTACGAGGTCAGCCGCTCCCGCACCTGACCTCTTGCTGAGCACCCGCAAGCGAGTGCGGTACGACGAGGTCAGCCGCTCCCGCACCTGACCTCTTGCTGAGCACCCGCAAGCGAGTGCGGTACGACGAGGTCAGCCGCTCCCGCACTCGGAGAGCACCCGCGAGCGAGGGTGGTGGAACGGGCTCTGCGCTGCGCACCTGAGTCCGTGCTGAACAGCCCCTGAACAGGGCATGAACATCTCCCAGGATGGCGCGAAGGATCCTCCGATCCCCCCACAGGGGTGCACAGCCGTGACATGGTCGGGATGGAGTTCAGCCACCCGACCACTCCAGGAAAGGCCACGGTCATGAACCTGTCCACCCCCGCGCGCACTCCATCCACTCGCCCTCCCGCGCGCCGATTCGTGGCGGCACTGCTCACCGGGGCGTTGAGCCTCACGCTGGCCGCAACGAGCGCCCCCGCGGCCGGCGCCGCCGCACCCTCGTTCTGCCCCGACGAGAGCCAGCCCTACGCCACGGTCGCGGAGGTCGAGGCCTTCGCCGCCGGTACGGCGGTTACCGGCCTGTCCGTCACCCAGGGCACCAGTCCCGACCCGTTCACCGGCACCTACATCGGCCATCTCGCCGACGCCCTGGGCAAGGACAAGGACATGCTCCTGTTCCGGCTCTCCAGCCCCGTGATCGACGGGACCGGTGGCCTGAAGCCCGCCGGGATCTGGGCCGGCATGTCCGGGTCGCCGGTCTACACCACCGACGGGAAGCTGATCGGCGCGGTGGCGTACAGCCTCAACTTCGACAACCTCCCGATCGCCGGCGTCACCCCCGCCGAGTACATGAAGAACATCGGCACCACCGTCGTGGGCACCTCCGCGAAGGTGCGGGTCACCAGCGCCAACCTCCGGACCAGCGACGCCGGGATCAGTGCGGCCGGCACCAGCCTGGTCGGCGCCACCCTCTCCCAAGTCAGGACCGTCAACGTGGCCGGCGCGGCAGGCACGAAGGCGAACGCGTTCGCCAACCGCACGCTGGCCCGGACGCCGAAGACGGCGAAGTCCGCCGCGGTGCTGCGCAGCCGCACGTTCCTGCCCGCGGCTGCGGTCAGGCCCGCGAGCGTTCCCGAGCCTCTGGTCGCCGGCGGCAGCATCGCCGTCCTCTATGGCAGCGGCGACCTGGTCGCCGGCTCGATCGGCACGGTCACCGCGATCTGCACCGACACCGTGTGGGCCTTCGGCCACCCGATGGGTTACGTCGGCAGGACGTCGCTGTTCATGGCCAACGCATCGACCGCGCTGATCGTCCCGGACGCCACCGGAACCTACGGCTCCTACAAGCAGGTCTCCGAGTTCGGGGCCCCGGTGGGCATGATCACCCAGGACCGCTCCGCGGGTGTTCGCGGGACGCTGGGCGCCACGGAGTCCTTCGGCATCGGCGTCGCGATCCAGAACCCGTCCGGCACCGAGGTGGACCGGTACCACGGCGACCTCGCCTCGCAGGACCTGACCGCGGCCGCCGTGGGCTACCTGGTCGGCAAGGCGGCGAGCGAGCAACTCGACCAGTACAACGCGGGCACCGGCGAGGTGTCCTGGACGATCAGCTTCCGGCGGGAGGACGGCTCGGCCGGCGGCTTGAGCAACACCCAGGTCGTCGCCAACCGGTACTGGTTCCCCGACGAGGTCGCCACCCCGCCGGCCAACGACGCCGCAGCGATCACCGAGAACGAGTACGAGGACGTCACGATCACCGGCGTCGAGGTCACCCTGAAGCTGCTCAGCGAGGACTCATTGACCTACCGGGCCTCCGGCATCCAGGTGCAGCGGAAGTCCGGCACCTGGAAGCCGCTGGACGGGGCCACGCTCAGCGCCGGCAGCGCGTACACGCTCCGGCCGGAATACACCCTGAAGACGAACGGCAAGACCAGCGGCACCGAGTTCGGCACCGAGTTCAGGTCGAAGCTGCCCGCCAAGGCCCGCAAGTTCGGCTGGTTCGACCTGATTCCGGCGGCCGGTTCGGGCGAGGAGTGCGAGGTCATCGACGACGTCGAGATCTGCGTCGACTTCGGCCAGGACACCGACGGGTACGGCGACTTCGACCAGCTGCTCGCCGAGCTGGACGAACTGCCGCTGAACAGCTCGGTGTTGGGCGAGCTGACCTACCGGCGCAAGAAGAGCTACGGCAGCAAGAGCTACCAGCTCACCGGCCCCGGGGTGGTGACCGGCGGCAGCTCAGCCGGCTTCACGATCAGGAGCTGAGCCGGAGCGGACCGGCGGGGTGCCTGGGTCAGGCCCCCGCCACCGCTTCCAGCAGGGCGGCGTTGAAGGCCGGCAGGTCGCGCGGGCTCCGGCTGGTGAGCAGGTTCTGGTCCACCACCACCTCAGCGTCCACCCAGTTCGCGCCGGCGTTCTTCAGGTCGGTGGAGATCCTGGTGGTCGAGGTGATGGTTCGGCCCCTCACCACGCCCGCCTCGATCAGGATCCACGGCCCATGGCAGATCGAGGCCACCGGCTTGCCGGCGTCCATGAACGCCTTCACGAAGGCGATCGCCTTCGGGTTGGTCCGGATCTTGTCGGAGTTCAACGTGCCGCCGGGCAGGACCAGGGCGTCGTAGTTCGCCGGGTCGGCCTCGTCGAGGGTGATGTCGACGGTGAAGTCGTCGCCGCGGTCCCAGTCCCCGACCAGAGCCGTGATCGTTCCCGGTTCCTCACTCACCAGTACCGGCTGCGCGCCGGCGCTCAGGAGTGTCGCCCACGGCTCGGTGAGTTCGGGTTGCTCGACGCCCCGCTTGAGCAGGAACGCCACCTTCTTGCCGGTCAGATCGGCCATCTGAATACCTCCTCGGGAATCAACCACGACCCTACCCACTTTTCCGGTCGCGCCGAACGCCCGCCTCCCGGCCGAACGCCTGCCTCTCGGGCAGGCGCTCGACGGGGAAGGGTGGCGTTCGGGGCGGTCGGGGTCAGACGCCCAGGCGGGTGCGGCGGACCAGCTCACCATCGGTGTAGTTGGCCGAAGGCACATGACCCGGCAGCGGCAGGATCCGCTCGTGGATCGCGTCCACGATCCACTCCGGCTGCGGGAAGAACAGGTCCTCCATCTCCGGCGGCGGGGTGATCCAGTTGCGGGCGCCGACCACGACGACCGGGGCGTCCAGGTCGTCGAAGGCCAGCTTCTGGATGTCGGTGGCCACGGTCTGGAGGAACGAGCCCCGCTCGACCGCGTCGGAGGTGAGCACCAGCCGGCCGGTCTTCTTCACCGACTCGACGACCGTGGTCGTAGTTCAGCGGGTTGATGAAGCGCAGGTCGATGACCTCCGCCGAGACGCCGTAGTTGTCCTGCAGCATCGTCCGCCGCCTCCAGGGCCCGGTACAGGGTGGCGCCGACGGTGACGATGGTCAGATCGGTGCCCTCGCGCCGCACGACCGGCTCGCCCTCCGGCACCTCGTAGTAGCCCTCGGGCACCCCGTCGCTTCTCGAACAGCTCGCCGATGTCGTAGAGCCGCTGGCTCTCGAAGAACACCACCGGATCGGTGCCGCGCAGCGCCAGGTTCAGCATGCCCTTGGCGTCGTACGGGCGTGGCCGGGAAATAGACCTTGAGGCCCGGGATGTGGGCCACCAGGGCGGCCCAGTCCTGGGAGTGCTGGGCGCCGTACTTGTTGCCCACCGAGACCCGCAGCACCAGCGGCATCGTCAGCAGGCCGGCGCGACATCGACTGCCACTTGGACAGCTGGTTGAACATCTCGTCGCCGGCGCGGCCCATGAAGTCGCAGTACATCAGCTCGACCACCGCCCGGCCGCCGGAGAGGGCGTAGCCGACGCCGGCGCCGACGATGGCCGCCTCCGGAGATCGGGGCTGTTGAACAGCCGGTGGTAGGGCAGCACCTCGGTCAGGCCGCGGTACACGGCGAAGGCGCCGCCCCAGTCGCGGTTCTCCTCGCCGCAGGCGCACCATGGTCGGGTCGATCGTAGAAGCGGTGGACCATGGCCTCGAACAGGGCGTCGCGGAACGGTACATCTTGGCCTTGGAGACCGGCTTGCCCGTCGTCGTCGAGGGCGGAGCGGCTCTTGCCTGGCGATCGCCTTGACCCGGGGGTTCTCGGCCAGCGGCTGCAGGACACTCCGGCTCCCGGTCGTCCGAACGCTCTCCACGTTGCCGTTGGTGAACATCACCGACTCGATGAAGCGCGGCGTCCGACCCGCGGACAGAGCTCGTCGTTGGACGGCCAGCTCGAGCACCTGCGGTGAGCTGCTCGACGATCCGGGCGTCCAGGTCGTCGCACGCCGGTCCGTCGGTGACGCACCTTGTTGCCGACCAGGTAGCGTCGGCGAAGCTGCTGATCGCAGTCGTGCGTCCTCCCAGAGCCTCGATCTCCTCCTTGGTGCGGTAGGCGGAGGCATCCGACGGGGAGTGCCCGGAGATCCGGTAGGTGATCGTGTCCAGCAGCACCGGGCCCTTGCCCGGCCAGGAGGATCTTCTTCTTGCGGGCGATCGCGTCGGCCACCGCCAGCGGGTTGTAGCCGTCCACCCGCTCGGCGTGCATGGCGTCGGGATTCACGCCGGCGCCGACGCGGGCCAGCATGCTCGTAGCCCATGGTCTCGCCGTCGGTCTGGCCGCCCATGCCGTAGAAGTTGTTGAAGAAGTTGAACAGGATCGGCGGGGTTGCCGCCGATCCTCCGGGCCACAGCTGCCGGTACTGGTCCATGGCGGCGAACATCATCGCCTCCCACACCGGGCCGCAGCCCATGGAGGCGTCGCCGATGTTGGCGATCACGATGCCGGGCTTCCGGTTGATCCGCTTGAACAGCGCCGAGCCCATCGGCGATAGTCGGCCGAGCCGCCGACGATGGCGTTGTTGGGCATGCTGCCGAAGGGGGCGAAGAAGGCGTGCATCGAGCCGCCCAGGCCCCGGTTGAAGCCCGCCTTGCCGGGCGAAGATCTCGGCCAGGGTGCCGTAGAGCACGAAGTTCTCGGCCAGGTCCTTCGGCGTCTGCCGTAGCCGATCTTCTCGGCGTACCGCAGGGTCTCGCCGTCGAGGTAGCCGTTCATGATCCTCTCGAGCTCGCCGCGTTCCAGCTTCGTGGCCGCGGAGAAGCACTTGGCCAGGATCTCGCCGTGGCTGCGGTGGGAGCCGAAGATGAAGTCGTCGACGTCCAGGTCGGCAGGCCTGGCCGACGGCGGCGGACTCCTGGCCCGATCGACAGGTGGGCCGGTCCCTGGTGGTTGTACTCCACGCCCTGCTAGTCGCCCGTGGTCTTGATCGTGTTGAGCATGGACTCGAACTCGCGGATGAAGAGCATGTCGTGCAGCATGGCGACCAGTCCGTCGGCGCCGTAGCGCTGCTTCGCCGCGGCGAAGTCCTGGGTGTAGGCGTTCACCGGGATCGGCGGGACGGTGATCGTCCCCGCGGCGCGGACCTTGGCCGGATCCACGTTCAGTGTCTTGGGCATTTCATCCTCTTCTCGGTTCTTTCTGGATTCGGCTGGTCGAGCCCTGGTCGAAGCCCAGCGTTGGTCAACTACTCAGTCCTTGAGGGCCCACGCGGCTTCGCGGATGCCTTCGGAGACGGTCGGATGGGGGAACACGACCTGGCGCAGGTCGTCGACGGTGAGCTCGGTCTCGAGCACGGCGGCCGCGCCCCAGATGGTCTCGGGGGCGTACGGTGCCGAGCATGTGGACGCCCAGCACCGCGCGGGTGGCGGCGTCGGCGATGAGCTTGACCGCCCCCGGCCCGCGCACGCCGTTCTCGGCGACGAAACGTCCCGACACGGCCAGCGGCACGGTCACGGTGATCACGTCGTGGCCGCGTGCGCCGGCCTGTGCCTCGGTGAGCCCGACGCCGGCGGCCTCGGGCATGGAGTAGACCGCCCACGGGATGGTGTCGGTGCGGAGCTTCTGGCCGGGCGCGTGCGGCCGCCACCGGGTCGAGGATGTTGCGCCGCGGCGACCTCACCCATCCGGTAGGCGGCGTGCGGCGAGCAGGCTGCGTCCGGTGACGTCGCCGACGGCCCACGACGTTCGGCAGGTTGGTGCGCATCGTGTCGTCGACGACGACGCCGCGGGGCCCTACGTCGAGGCCGGCCTCGGCAGCGCCCCACCCCTCCACCAGCGGACGCCGCCCGACGGCCATCAGCACCAGATCGGCCTCGAGCGCGCTGCTGGGCCCCCTTCGCGTCGGTGTACACCACGGTGCCACCCTCGATGCCGGTCACCCGGCAGCCGAGGTGGAAGGTGACGTCCTTGAGCGCCTTGCGCAGCCGCCGCGCGAGGTCGTCGTCCATGAAGGGAACGATCTCCGGCAGCATCTCGACCACCGTCGACCTGCGAGCCGAACGCGGCGAACAGGGAGGCGAACTCGACCCCGATCACGCCGCCACCGATCACCACGAGCCGCTTCGGTACCGCCTCGACGGCGAGCAACCCGGTGGAGTCGACCACCAGCGGGTTGTCCGCAGCGCCCGGGATGGGCGGCATCACCGGCACCGAGCCGGTGGCGAGGATCACGTGGTCGGCGCTCCGCCGCACGCCTTCGACCTCCACCACGCCGGGGGCGAGGAGAGTGCCGTGGGCCCGGACGACCTCGACGCCGGCCCGCTTCTCCGCGGCGCCGACGCCCGCGACGAGCTTGCCGACCACGTCGGCCTTCCAGGCCTGGACCGTGGCCCAGTCGTAAGCCACGCCGGTGGCGGTGACGCCGAACTGCGCGGAGTGCTGCGCGTGCTCGTAGAGCTTCGCGGAGTTCAGCAGGCTCTTGGTCGGGATGCAGCCCACGTTCAGGCAGGTGCCGCCCAGGGCCTCCTTCTCGACCAGCAGCACCTTGCTTCCGGCGTGGCCGAGCCGCTCGGCGGCGATGTAGCCGCCGGGGCCGCCACCGAGGACGATCACGTCATAGTCAGCCATCAGAGTTCCTTCTCAGCCCAGGACGGTCAGGTCGATGTCGGCGATCGCCGCGCACAGGTCCTTCAGGTAGCGCGCAGCATCGGCACCGTCGATCACCTGGTGGTCGGCGGTCAGCGAGAACCCGATCCGCTGCTCGACCCCCACCGAACCGTCGGCCGTGATCGTCGCCCGCGGGAAGATCGCGTCGACCCCGAGGATGGCCACCTGCGGCACGTTCAGCAGCGGCGTGAACGACTCGATCCCGAACGAACCCAGGTTCGACACGGTGAACGTCGCCCCGCTCAGCAGGTCGGGACTGATCGAGCCCCCGATGGCCTCGTTCGCGAGTTGCTTGGACCGCTTCGAGAAGTCCCGCAGGGTCATGGTGTCGGCGAACCGCAGGGTCGGCACCATCAGGCCGCGCGGGGTGTCCACGGCCATGCCCAGGTGCACGTTCGCGAACGTCCGCAGCACCCCGGCGGTGAGGTGGGAGTTCACCACCGGATGCTTGGCGAGGGTCTTCACCGTGGCGTAGCCGACCAGGTCGCCGATGGTCACCCCGGACAGGTCGGGGTCGCCGGCACCCTTCAGCCGGGCACGCAGCCGCAGCAACCCCGCCGCCGGGGCGGTCGCGGTGTAGGTCAGCTGCGCCGAGGTTGCCAGCGAGTTCATCATCCGCTCGGCGATCACCTTCCGGATCCCCTTCAGCGGGGTCTCGGTGACCCCACCGGGGAACTCGGTGCCGGCCGGGCCTGCCGAAGCCACCTCCGGGGTCTGGTCCACCGGCGAGGGGGACGCCAGGTCGGCGCGGGTGACCCTGCCGCCGATCCCGGAACCCGCCGCACCCGGGACGAAGCCTTCCGCCGCCGCACGAGCGCCGGCGGTCAGGCCCGGACCGGCCGCCATCGCAGCCTGTACGTCACGTTCGATCACCCGTCCCTGCGGGCCGGTGCCGGCGAGCAGGTCGGCGGCGAGTCCCTGCGAAGCGGCCAGCCCGCGGGCCCGGGGCGAGACCGCGCCCGAACCACCGGTGGGGCTGGTCGCAGCCGGAGTCTGGACGGTCTGGAGGCTCGGCGCGGAGGCGTCGGGAACCGGTGTCCCGGGGACGGCCTGGTCCGCGCCGGTGGCGACCGGCGGCAGGTCCGCACCTGCCTGGAACTCCGCGATCGACTCCCCCGGCTCGCCGACCACGGCGATCGGCTCCTTGACCGGAACGTCGTCGCCTTCCCCGGCGAGCAGCGCGAGCACCGTGCCGGAGACGCCCGCGGGCACCTCCATCGACGACTTGTCCGTCTCGATCTCACACAGCAGCGTGGAGGCATCGACGACGTCACCGACCTTGACCAGCCAGGTGGTGATCAGGCACGACTCCACCGTGTTGCCTAGCTGTGGCATGACCACTACCTGAGCCATTGGTGTTCTCCTCGGTTTCCTAGACGAAGCGGGCGCGGACGCCGCTGTTGTTGAGTTCTGACTGGTCGGATGCGGCCAGACCGGTATCGGTGATCACGCCGTGCAGGTCGGGCAGGTCCATCACCCGCACGAAGCCCGCCCGGCCGTACTTGGACGAGTCGGCGACGAGCCAGGATTCCGCGGCCCGGGCGCCCATCGCGCGGATCACCTCCGCACCCTCGGAGAAGGCGGTGGTGAGGCCCCGCTCGACGCTGAAGCCGTCGGTGCCGAAGAAGGCGAGCCGCACGTTGAAGTCCTCGATGGTGCGCAGCGCGACCGCGCCCACCATCGACTCGCTGGCGCGGTGGAACGTGCCACCGGTGAGCACGACGGTGAGGTTGGGGTACAGCCGGGCATGGCGGACCACGAGGGTCGAGTTGGTGAGAATGCGGACGCTGCGACGCGAGCCCAGGTGGCTGACGATCTCGGCGCAGGTCGTGCCGGCCTCGATCATGATCAGGTCGTCGTCCCGCACCAGGTCGGCCGCGGCCGCACCGATCCGGGCCTTCTCGCCGGCGTGCTGGAGCTGGCGCTCCAGGACGTTCCGGTAGCCGGTGGCCTCCGCCCCGCCGTGGGTCCGGGCGAGCAGGCCGCGGTCCTCGAGGGTGCGCAGATCGGCGCGGATGGTGACCTCGGAGACCCCCAGGTCACGGGACAGGCCGGCGACCGCCACCGAGCCTTCCCGGGCGAGGCGGGTGAGGATCGAGGACTCGCGCTCGCCACGCTCGATCGGCATCGATCGGTCCTTTCGATTGACTTTCGATTTATCTCTTTTACCGATTCAATCATAAGCTCAACCGCTGCTCAACGCAAGCGTGAGCAGCGTCGGGCAGCAGAAGCGGCAACGAGCTGCGAGCAGACCGCGAAGGGCGCGGCCCGCCCGCAGCTCGTTCGTTGCGCGGCGGAAGAGGGATCAGGACTGGCTGGCGAGCAGGGCCGCCTCGGCCTCCTTGGTCCAGCGGGCGCCATCCATGGCCGCAGCCACCGGGGGCAGCCGCTCGGCGAGCTCGTCCAGACGCACCAGCGGGAGGCTGGGCAGCATCGGGTAGACCATGATCTTGCCGCCGGAGGTGCGGTTGTTGACGCTCTCGATGGCGTCGGCCACCCCTGCCATGCCGGTGATCGCCCAGAGGGAGACGTTGGTGTCCAGCTGGCCGGACTCGACCTTGGCCAGCATCGTCTTCATGTCCTGGATCCGCGAACCCGACGTCCCCACCAGGTAGATGCCCTTGGTGGCGATCGCGGTCAGGTCGAGCTCGGCCATGGTGCCGATCGCAAAGCCGGCGAAGGCGTTCACGATCGCGCCGTCGGTGGCGATGTCGACGGCCTGCGCGATCAGGAACGGCGCCGGCACCATCGCTGCGATGTAGGTGTAGCCGGCCTCCAGGGGCTCGGTCTTGCTGTTCCGGAAGCTCGCCGGGACGCCGTTGGTCTCGGCCACCGGTGCCACAACCGCCGCGAGGTGCGCCAGGCGGGCGTCGTCGACGTCCACGGCGTCCATCGAGATACCCGGCACGCCGCTGACGGCGGTCCGCACCGTGTGCATCAGGCCCATCGGGCCGGCCGCACCGACGATCGCGATCCGCTCGCCCTCGCGCAGCTCGCACTGGGCGGGGATGCGGGCGTACCCGTCCGCGGCGTTGGTGCCCGCGGTGCCGGTGTAGCGGATCAGGTCGTAGTGCACCCGACCGACGTCGATCTTGACCCGGCGCGCGAACGCGCCGCCGCAGAGCACGACGTCCAGGACGCCACCGAAGCCGAGCTTCGCACCCAGCGACTCCACGACGTCGGCATCGGAGCCCGCGTACACGATGTCGTCGAAGGTGCCCTCGACCTCCGCCAGCGAGCCGACCCGGCTGGCGCCGGGAACCTCGGCCGCGCCGACCACGGTGATCGCCGCGGGCGCGGCCTGCGCCAGCAGCGCGTCCAGTCCGTCGACCGCGTCGGCCACGACCAGCAGGCGCCCGCCCGGCTTCAGCGTCTGGCGCTCGCCCCAGGCGTAGGCCGCCTCGACGCAGGCCCAGGGCTCGATCAGGGCCACGGCTGAGGCCGAGGGCCCCTCGCTGACCGGGATCAGGAACCGCTCACCGGTGTCGGGGTCCATGATCACCCGCTCGTCGAGCACGACGTACTCCTGGAGGGCGCCCTCGAAGTTGTAGCCGAAGGCAGCGTTCGAGCTCGCCGTGGGCAGGTGCCGGTAGTCGGTCTGGACCAGGACCCGCTCCCCCACCTGGTGGTGCTGGACCGCGGAACCGATCGCGACGATCCGTCCGACCGGCTCGTGGCCGGGCACGATCGGCGCGTCGCCGGGCCGGTAGCTGGGGATCTCCGCCAGCCCGGCCGGGCTCAGCCCGTTGAGCACCTCGCTCTTGCGCGGGTGGTTGGTGAAGGCGTGCAGCAGCTTGGTGTCGGAGAAGCAGACGCCACAGGCCTCCGGCTTCAGCAGCACCTGCGTCGGCCCGAGGGGGTACATCTCCTTGGCCTCGTTGTGCACCACCTGGTCGGCGCCCACGAACTGGATCGCGTGCTGGGTGGCGGGGAATTCCTGGGTCACGTGCTTCTCCTCAGTTGAGCATGTTCTGGCCGCCGGTGACGGGCACCGCCTGGCCGGTCTCGTAGGTTTGGTCCACGATGTAGTACACAGCCTTGGCCAGGTCGGACGGCAGGCAGCCCCGCCCGATCGGCACCTTCGACTCGTACGACCGCCGGACGTCCTCGACGGTCTGGGCGCCCGGCACCTTGCCGGCCTTCAGGTACTGGACGAACAACCCGCGCTCGGGGTCCATCCACAGCGGTCCGTCCAGGTAGTTCCCCGGGCAGATCGCGTTCACCTTGATGCCGTACTCGATCAGTTCCAGCGCGAAGCTCTGGGTGAGCCCGATACCGCCGAACTTCGAACCCGCGTAGGCGAAGTTTCGCTTCGAGCCCTCAAGACCCGACTTGGAGTTGATCTCGATGATGTCGAACAACGTCTCCGGGCGAGCCGCGTGCTGGGCGGCGAGGATCGGCGCCGCCGCGCGCACCCCGAGGAAGTAGCCCCGGTAGTTCACGTTGGTGACCAGGTCGAAGTCGGCGACCGGCTGGGTCATCACGCCCTCGGCGCGCAGCACGCCCGCGTTGGAGATGAACACGTCCAGCCCGCCGAACAGTGCCACCACCTGCGAGATCGCGTCGAGCTGGGACCGCTCATCGGCGACGTTGACCTGCACCGCCACCGCACGGCCAGCGCCATGGCGGGCACTCAACTCGGCGGCGTTCGCCGACGCCAGGTCGATGTTCAGATCGGCCAGCACCACCTGGGCGCCCTCGGACAGCAGTTCGGTGGTGATGCCCAGCCCGAAGCCCTGCGCCGCGCCGGTGACCACGACCACCTTGCCGGTCATCCGTCCGGCCCCGGTCCCCGCCGCCACCGCCTTGCGGTAGCTCTCGGCCTCCCAGTTCTCGATGAAGCCCCGCTCGGCGGCGTCCAGGCAGCGCACGGTGCCGATCCGGTTCGCGTCCCGGGCGACGCGGAGCGCGTCGGTGAACGTGGCCAGCGCGGTCTGCGCCGCCGGGAGGTCGGCGCCCGCACCGAACGCGACCACGCCGGGCACCACGGTGATGATCGGGTCCTTGCCATGGCGCGCGCGGTAGCCCGCGACGGCCTGGGTGACCTGGGTGGCCAGGTCGGCGCCCGGGGTCGGGACGAGCACCAGCGGCCGCGAGCCGGCGTAGACGATCTGGTCGGGGATCAGCGGGCCGTCGGACAGGATGGCCTCGCCCGCCGGGGTGGTGGTGACCGAGCGAACCAGGTCGGAGGCGTCGGAGGTGACCACCGCGAGCCGCCCGGCGGTGCCGAGAAGGCCGCGCAGCGTGGGCGCGACGACGTTGCGCAGGGCGACCAGTTCGGCCTGGTCGGGCTCCGGCGCCGTGGCGGCGACCGCACCGGACTCGATCGCCGCGGCGATGGTGGCGGTGAGCCGTTCCGCACGTTCGGTGACTTCCGCCGCCGTGTTGCCCGAGACGATGATGCCGTGGTTGCCGAGCAGCGTGATGCCGGGGGCCGGACGTCCGGTGCGGGCGGTGTAGGCCTCGCGCACGCGTTCGACCTCGCGTGCCAGCGGCACGCCGGGGTCGGTGTAGGGCACGAACACCGCGTCGTCGCCCAGCAGGCGGGCGGCCAGTGCTTCCGCGTCGGTGTTGCAGGTGAGCGCGTTGGCCACCAGCGGGTGGGCGTGCAGCACCAGCGCGTCGGGGATGAGGGCGTGGAACAGGATCTCGACGCTGGGGCGCCGTCCGCCGGGCGCGTCGAGGAGGGCCTTCGCCGCTGCCGCCAGCACCGGGTCACCCTCGGGGAGCTCATCGGAGTGGAGCGCTTCGAGCAGCACGTCGTTGCGCAGCCCGACCAGGTCCGCCGCGGTGAGGGTCGCCAGCGGCACCCCGCTCGGCTTGATCCGCAACACGCCGTCCACCTTCACCGAGGCGTTGCCGCCACCGGCCCGGGAGTACTCGGGGTCGGCCCCGAACGCGTTCGCGACCGAGATCAGCTCTTCGACCAGATTCACCGCTGCTCCTGCTTCCTCGTGATCAGCCCGGCGCCGAGGGCGACCAGGTCGTCGGTGCGCACCTCGGTGCGGGCCCCGCTCGGGTCGACATAGCCCCGACGGCCTGCGGCCACCTCGTGCTGGTGGGCGGCGACCACGCAGGTCGCCTCCCAGAAGGCCCGCTTCGCCACCTCGGAGACGGGGCCGTCCACGCAGGCCACCTCGATCGGGATGCGGTCGAGGGTGTTGTGCTCGGTCCCACCCATCACCACCATGCCGGCGTCGGTGAAGGCCTTCACGTAGGCGTCCACGCAGGCGACGGTGTTGCGGATCGGGATCAGCTCTGCGGCGTGGATGCCGCGCGCGAGCAACTGCCGGGCCAACTGCCCGGCCGGCTCCTCGAACGGGCACACCGGGCTGACGCCGTCGGCGAGCGTCGGGTAGGTGGGGATGCCGTCCATCTCGAGGACGTAGCGGTAGGCGTCGGCGAAGCTCAGCGGCACCTCGGCGACGAAGCCGGGCGTGCCCGCCTTGATCAGTCGGGACCGGAGCTCGCCCTGCAGCGCAACGGCGTCGTCGATGTCCACCTTCGAAGGCCCGCCGTAGGCCCGTTCGAGCACGGCTGCGCGCTCGGCGGCGGGCAGCGCAGCCAGAGCCCCCTGGAAGGCCTGGGCGACGTGACGCTCCTGCAGCGACACCCACTCCACCGGCACCCCCGCGGACGCCGCGACGTCCTGCGCGACGGAGGCCGCGGTCAGGCCGGTGTCGAGGCCACACCCGGCGAACCAGTCGGCCAGCCTGGCCACCATCTCCGTGGCCCGCCGGTCGTTGCCCTGCCGGATCTCCGCGGCGATCCTGGCCGCCTCGGGCGACTTCTCCTTGAACGGGGAGATGCCCTTGCCGCACAGGTACATGCGGCCGGGGTTCGCCGGGTCGTTCACCCGGATGCCCGCGGCTGCGAGGTCGTCGTCGAGGGTGATGAACTCCAGCCCGTACAGCGGCACGATGCCCGCTGCTGCGGCCTGCTCGGCGAAGCGCGCGTAGACCTGCTGGTCGAAGAAGTTCGAGATGCCCACCGCTCCCGCGTCCTCGGCCGCTGCGGCAGCAACGGCGTCCTCGACAGTGCTGAAGGCGGAGAAGTTCGGCGGAAAGTGGACGTGGGTGTTCACCACGGGGAAGTTCTCCCCAGCGGTGCCCCGGACGTCGGCGTTATTCATCGGCAGTACCCGTCCTGCTCTGCGGACAGCCCCTGCGCCATCCGACTTGGAACGATTCAAGAGCCTAGCACGACTGGCTGATCCATGGCAGGCGTCCGGATCGGCGAACCCCACGGACAGGCCGGCCCGCTCGGGGCGGTCGATCTCAGATTGATCACGATTCGGGGCGTCACGTGACAAGTATCCGCTACTCTCATACGATACAGAAATCGATTTCTCAGACGGAGGCAACGATGCTGCTCAATCTGGATCCGGTACTCACCGGCCGGTTGCTGCTCGCACTGGACGAAATGGGACACGGTAACGCCGTGGTGATCGCGGACGCACACTTCACCGCTGCAGCGCTGGCCAGGAAGCACCTGGTCGACCTGCCCGGGCTGAGCGCGCCGCGCGTGCTCACCGCGATCCGGTCGGTGCTGGCGCCCGACACCTACGGGCCCACCCTGGACCTCATGGAGTGCCCCGACGGCCTCCTCCCGGTGCAGCAGGAACTCATTGAGGCCGCGAGGCTGGACGGCGAGCCCTACCGACTCGTCGAGCGCTTCGCGTTCTACGACCTGGCGGCCGAGGCCGAGCTGATCATCCGTACCGGGGAGACCCGGATCTACGGCAACGCGATCTTCCGCAAGGGCGTCACCCCGGTGGAGGCATCGTGACCGCCACCGAGACCGTGCCCCCGGTGGGCACCCACGATCCCGACCTGCTGTTGCAGGTTGAGGGGGTCGAGAAGTCGTTCCCGGGCGTCAAGGCACTCGAGGGCATGCGCCTCGACCTGCGCAAGGGCGAGGTGCTGGGCCTGGTCGGCGAGAACGGTGCCGGCAAGTCCACCCTGATGAAGCTGCTGACGGGCATCTACACCCGTGAAGCCGGGAGCTTCTGGCTGGACGGCGAGCCGCTGACCGGGCACACCCCCAAGGCGGCGCAGGAGGCCGGCCTGTCGATCATCCACCAGGAGCTGAACCTCATTCCGCACCTGAGCGTCGCGGAGAACATCTGGCTCGGGCGTGAGCCGGTCAGTGGCGGGTTCTTCACCCGTCCGGGCGCCCAGCTGCAGGCCACCCGTGAGCTTCTCGACCGGTTGCAGCTGAACCTGAACCCCAAGGCCCTGGTATCCACCCTCAGCGTGGCCCAGCAGCAGATGGTCGAGATCGCCAAGGCGCTGTCGTTCAAGGCCACCAAGGTGCTGATCATGGACGAGCCGACCGCGGCCCTGAACGACGCCGAGGTCGACCAGTTGCACGAGCTGATCCGGCGGTTCATCACCCCCCAGACCGGGGTGATCTACATCTCCCACCGGATGGAGGAGCTCGAGCGCATCGCCAACCGCATCACGGTCATCCGCGACGGGCACTACATCGACACGATGCCGATGGCCGAAACCACCCTCGACGACGTGATCTCCAAGATGGTCGGGCGGGCGATCAGCACCGAGGCCCGGCCCGAGAACGTCCGCACCGACCGGCCGATCGTGCTGCAGGTGTCGAACCTGTCCACCAAGGCTCTGCTCAAGGACGTCAGCTTCGACGTCCGCCGGGGCGAGATCCTCGGCTTCGCCGGCCTGATGGGCGCCGGGCGGACCGAGGTCGCCCGGGCCATCGTCGGTGCCGACCAGATCACCTCCGGCGAGATCGTGCTGAACGGCAACCCGGTGACCATCCACTCCCCGGCGAAGGCCGCCGAGCTCGGCATCGGCTACCTCTCCGAGGATCGCAAGGCCCTGGGGCTGATGCTGCAGCTGTCGGTCGCGCACAACATCGCGATCGCTCGATGAGCAGCAAGTTCGCCAAGGGCGTCTTCGTCCGCGACGCGGCCATCCGCGAGGCGGCCGAAGCCTCCCGCAAGCTGCTCAACATCAAGACGCCGTCGGTGAACCAGCTGGTCAAGTACCTCTCCGGCGGCAACCAGCAGAAGGTCGTCATCGCCCGTGGCTGGTCAAGGACTGCGACATCCTGATCTTCGACGAGCCGACCCGCGGCATCGACGTCGGTGCCAAGGAAGAGATCTACCAGCTCCTCAACAAGCTGGCCGAGCAGGGCAAGACGATCATCATGATCTCGTCGGAGCTGCCCGAGGTGCTGCGGATGTCCCACCGGGTGATCGTCATGGCCGACGGCCGGCTGACCGGAATCCTGTCCGAGCCGCCGAAGCCACCCAGGAGGCGATCATGACCCTAGCAACCCATCGCACGGACGCGATCACGCACCCAGAAAGCAGAGGCAACGGATGTCCACCGACTCCAACTGTGACCACCGCCGGCAGCGGGAGTCCAGGACGGCAGCCGCCTCCGCGGCAGCAACTGCAGCAGCTGTCGCCCTGCTCGGCCTGCTGATCATCTTCGCAGCCTTCTCGTTCGCCAGCCCGTCCTTCTTCCCGACGTACTCCAACGTCATCTCGATCCTCTACTCCGACCGTCGTCATCGGCCTGCTGGCGCTCGGCACGACCCTCGTCATCATCACCGGCGGCATCGACCTGTCCGATCGGCACCGGCATGACGCTCTGCGGCGGTGATGTCCGGCGTCTTCATCGTCGACCTCGGGCATGCCGGTGTGGCTCGGCATCCTGTGGCGCCCTGCTGTTCGGCGGGCTCATCGGCCTGGTCAACGGCACCAACGTCGCGGTGCTCGGGCTGCCGCCGTTCATCGCCACACTGGCGATGATGCTGGTCGCCCAGGGACTGGCGCTCGTCATCTCCGGCGGCCTCGCCGATCTACTTCGACCGACGCCCCGCCGACTACCATGATCTCGACGGCGAGCTGATCCCGTCCACCGGCTTCCCGAACGCCGTGCGTCGTGTTCGTCGCTGGCCGCATCGTGGCGGGCGTACGTCCTGCTCGCCAAGACGCGTGCTCGGTCGCTACGCCTATCTCGATCGGCAGCAACGAGCAGGCGACCGCGCTGTCCGGCATCAACGTCAAGCAGTGGAAGATGTCATCTACTCCTGCGCCGGTGCTCTTCACCGGCCTCGGCCGGCGTCATGATCTCGGCCCGACTCGGCTCGGCCCAGCCGGCGACCGGCGCTGGGCTACGAACTCCAGGCCATCGCTGCGGTCGTCATCGGCGGCACCTCGCTGTCGGGCGGCAAGGGCACCATCCTCGGCACCGTCATCGGCGCGCTGATCATCTCGGTGCTCAACAACGGCCTCCAGATCATGTCGATCGCCGCAGCAGTGGCAGAACGTGATCCTCGGCCTCGTCATCCTGGTCGCCGTGTTCGCCGACACAGCTTCGCACGAAGGCGGGCAGCGAGCCGGCTCGACCCGGCGTCACGCACGACCAGGGCCGACATCGCGACTCGGCCAACGACAAGAAGAACTCCCGCATGAACCCAACGATCAGGAGCATCTCACGATTCGCAAGACACCAGCTGGGGACCCGTCGTCGCCGCCGCGGCAGCCGTCGATGACCCTGGCGGCCTGCGCCGGGACCGACCGCGACCGGCGGCGTCCGACGCGCCGGCCAGCGGCAGCGAGCGGCGACAAGCCCTACGTCGCCATCGTCTCCAAGGGCTTCCAGCACCAGTTCTGGCAGGCCGTCAAGCAGGGTGCCGAGCAGGAGGCCGCCGAGCACGGACGTCGACGCATCACCTTCGAGGGCCCGGCCACCGAGTCCGAGGTCGAGGCGCAGATCACGATGCTCACCAACGCCTTGACCAAGAAGCCGGACGCGATCGGCTTCGCGGCGCTGGACAGCCAGGCCGCCGCGACCGCTGCTCGAGCAGTGCCAGGCGACGGACATCCCGGTGATCGCGTTCGACTCCGGCGTCGACAGCGACATCCCGCTCACCACCGCCGCGACCGACAACCTGGCCGCCGCCGCTGAGGCCGCCAAGCACATGGCTCGAGCTGATCGGCGGCTCCGGCAAGGTCGGCGTGATCGTCCACGACCAGACCAGCATCACCGGCCAGGAGCGTCGCGACGGCTTCCTCGACTGGCATGGAGGCCAACGCCCCCGACATCGAGGTCCTCGAGGTCCAGTACGGCGGCGGCGACCAGGCCAAGTCGCGCCGACATCGCCAAGTCGATGATCCAGGCCAACCCCGACCTCAAGGGCATCTACGGCGCCAACGAGGGCTCCGCCGATCGGCGCCGTGCAAGGGCGTCGAGGAGAGCCGGCAACGAGCGACGTCGTCGTCGTCGGCTTCGACTCCGGCAAGGCGCAGATCGACGCGATCACGAGCGGCGACGATGGCTGGCGCCATCACCCAGAACCCGGTCGGCATGGGTGCGAAGCAGCCGGTCGAGGCCGCGGTCGACGGCGATCAACGGCGACGACGCTGCCCACGGTCCATCGACACCGGCTACTACTGGTACGACAAGACCAACATCGACGACGCCGAAGATCCAGGCCGTCCTGTACGAGTGAGTCGAACCCCGGCTGAATAGCTCGGCCGGACCACGGTGGGGGCGGCCTCCCTGGCGGGAGCCGCCCCCACTACTCTTCCCACCACCGGAGTCGACCATGCTGATCGCGCACGATCTCGGAACCTCGGGCAACAAGGCGTCCCTGCACGCCGACGATGGACGTCTCGTGGCCGCCGCCACCGCCGAGTACCCGACGCGCTACGCCGCCGACACCACCAGCGAGCAGGACCCGCGTGACTGGTGGCGCGCCGTCGTGACCACGACCCGCGAACTGCTCGCCCGCAGCGCCACCGACCCCGCCCTCGTGGACGGCATCTGCGTCTCCGGCCAGATGATGGGGCTGGTCCTGCTCGACGCCGCCGGGACGCCCGTGCGGCCGGCGATGATCTGGTCCGACCAGCGGGCCGCCGTGGAGGCCGCACGACTGGCGTCCGCCGTCGGCGAGGACACCGCCTACCGGATCACCGGCCACCGGATCGGCGCCACCTACCCCCTTCCCAAGCTGGCCTGGGTGCGCGACCACGAACCCGCCGCCTACGAGGCGGCGACGGCGATCTGTGTCGCCAAGGACTACGTGAACCTCCGGCTCACCGGCACCCTGGTGACCGACCACTCCGACGCCTCGTCCACCGACGCCTACGACCTGGCCACCGGCACCTGGTCGACCGAACTCCTCCACGCCGCCGGGGTGCCGGCCGGCCTGTGGCCGGAGATCGTCGAATCCACCGCCGTGATCGGCACCCTCACCGCGGCCGCCGCCGAGGAACTCGGCCTGCGCCGCGGGACCCGCGTGGTCGCCGGCGGCGGGGACGGCCTGATGGCCTCGGTCGGGGCCGGCTGCGTCACCCCCGACTCGCCCGGCTACGTGTGCCTGGGCACCTCCGCCTGGTACGCCGCCACCACGACCGCGCCGGTCCTCGACCCCGGCCGCCGCTCGTTCAGCTTCCGCCACGTCGTGCCGGGCCTGTTCGGCGCCTTCGCGACCACCCAGACCGGCGCCGGTTCGCTGCAGTGGGCCGCGGAGGCCCTCGGCGAGAAGCCGGTGGAGGTCGGCGAGCTGATCGCGGCCGCCGCGGACGCGTCCGCTGCGGCCGAGGGGCTCTTCTTCCTCCCGTACCTGATCGGCGAACGCTCGCCCTGGTGGGATCCGGATGCGTCCGGGGTCTTCGCCGGGCTGCGGATGCACCACCGGCGTCCCCACCTCACCCGTGCGGTGCTCGAGGGCGTGGGCTACAGCCTCGCGTTGTGCATGGACCCGCTGCGCGGCGGGCGCGAGACCGAAGTCGTGGACGTGATCGGCGGCGGCGCGGCCAGTGACACCTGGCTGGGGCTGCTCGCCGACATCTGGGGCGTGGGCGTCCGGCGGCGCAGCGTGACCACCCAGGCCAACAGCCTCGGTGCCGCGGTGACCGGGCTGGTCGGGCTGGGCCGCGCCGACTTCTCGATCGCACCCACGCTGTCCACCGTGGAGGCGGAGTTCGCTCCCGGCGACGGCAGCCGGGTCCACGCCGCCCACCTGGAGCGGTTCACCGACGCCTACCGGGCGCTGCGTCCCTGGTTCGCAGGCAGCGCCTGATGGTCACCATCTACGACGTCGCGGCCCGGGCCGGGGTCTCCCCGGCCACCGTCTCGCGGGTGTTCAACGGCATCAAGGTCACTCCGAGCCGCGCCGAGGCCGTCAGCCGCGCCGCCGAAGAACTCGGTTTCGTGCCCAACCGCAACGCCCGTCGGCTGCGTACCAGTTCCTCGGAGATCATCGCCATGATGGTGCCCGACATCGAGAACCCGTTCTTCACCGTGATGACGCGCGCCGTCGAGGACGTGGCCCGCGCCAAGGGCTACTCGGTGATGCTGTGCAACACCGACGAGGACCCGCAGCGCGAGCAGGAGTACCTGCGGGTCGCGGTCAGCGAGCCGGTGGCCGGCATCATCATGGTGCCGAGCAGCCGCACGACCGACCTTCAACTGGCCAGCGAGCGCGGCGTCCCGGTGGTGTGCGTCGACCGGCACGCCCCGGGCCACGCGTTCGACGCCGTGGTCGCCGACAACATCGGTGGCGCCATCGCCGGCACCCGGATCCTCCTGGAGTCGGGCTACCGCCGGATCGGCTGCGTGAGCGGGCCGGAACGGGTCGAGACCGCGGAGGACCGGGCCGCGGGCTGGCGGATCGCGGTGGAGAACGCCACAGGTTCCGCCCCACCGCCGGAGTTGCTGCGCCGGGTGGAGTTCACCGTGGCCGGCGGTGAACAGGCGACTCGGGAACTCCTGGCTCTGGACGACCCGCCGGACGCCATCTTCGCCGCCAACAACAAGCTGTCGGCCGGCGTGATCCGGGTCCTCGCCGAGCGTGACCTGCTGCCGCCCACCACCGGCGTGATGGCGTTCGGCGGCCTCCCGCTCGTCGTGCTGTCCCCCATGGGCATCCAGGTCACCCACCTTCCCGCACGGGAGATGGGTCTCACCTCGGCCCGGATGCTGCTGGAGCGCATCGCCGGTCTGGACGCACCGGCGCGCGACATCGTCCTTCCGGTGGTGATCAGCAACGAGGAGGACGGGCTGACCCTCATTGACGGTCGCCTCGGCGCCTTCGGCTGAGTCCGCCCCCGGGTCAGGCTGACGGCGTCCCGTAGAGGGCGAGCAGCCGGGCGGCCTCCTCCGCCACCGCGTCCCGGGCCGGTCGCATCCACCGGCGTGAGTCGACCAGTGCTTCGTCGGCGGCCAGCGCGGCCCGGACCGAGCCGGTGAACACCCTGCTGAGGTGGGTGGAGACGTTGATCTTCGTCATGCCTGCCGCGATCGCGCGGCGCATGCCCTCGTCCGACACCCCCGAGGAACCGTGCAGCACCAGGGGGACGTCCACCGCCGCCCGGATGGCCCGGATCAGGTCCTCGTCGAGCCGGGCGTCCCTCGTGGCCATGGCGTGGGACGACCCGACCGCGACCGCGAGCAGGTCGATGCCGGTGTCGGCGACGAACGCCGCGGCGTCCTCCGGTGCGGTGCGTGCGGACGGGTCGTGGACGCCGTTCTTGCCGCCGACCTCCCCCAGTTCGGCCTCAACGTCGACGCCGTGCGCGTGACACAGGGCGACCACCTCGCCGGTGGTGGCCCGGTTCTCGGCGTCGGGAAGCCGGGACCCGTCGTACATCACCGAGCTGACACCCAGGGACACGGCCTCCCGGATCAGGCCCACGTCCTCGGCGTGGTCGAGGTGCACCGCCACCGGGGCGGACGAGGCGCGAGCGACGGCCAGCGTCGCCAGGCAGATCGGGGCCAGCACGCCGTGGTACTTCACCGCGTTCTCCGAGAGCTGGAGCACGACCGGCCGGCCGGTGCGTTCGGCGGCCTGCACGAACGCGGTCGCGTGCTCCAGGTGGATCACGTTGAAGGCGCCCACGCCCAGGCCCGACGACCGGGCGGCGTGGGCGAGGTCGCGCAGCGAACTCAGCACGGAGTGGTCCCTTCAGCTCTGGTGGATCGTGACCGACGCGGCGAGGGAGTCGGCGAAGGCGGGGTCGAAACGGCCGGTCTCCGGGTGCGCCGCGGCGGCGGCCGACACCCGGACGCCGAGGGCGAGCGCGTCGGCGAGGTCCAGGCCCCGGGCGAACCCGGCCGCGAGCCCGCCGACCAGGACGTCGCCGCACCCGACGGGGTTGACCGCCTCAACCCTGGGCGCGCGCACCTGCACCACCCGATCGGTGGTGACCGCGACCGCACCCTCGCTGCCCAGCGAGACCACGACACAGCCGGTGCCCCCCAGGCACAGGGTCCGTGCCGCGGAGACCACGTCGGCGAGTTCGGGGAGTTCGGCCCCGACCAGCGCGGCGAGTTCCTCCCGGTTCGGCTTGGCGACGGTCGGAGCCGCCCGCAGCCCCTCGGCGAGCAGGCCTCCGCTGGTGTCCAGGATCACCGGGCGGCCGACGTCGCGCGCCGCCCGCACCAGCGGGACGTAGACGTCGGTCGGGCACCCGGCCGGCGCGCTGCCGGAGAGGGTGACGACGTCCACCTGACCGAGCAGCTCGACGAACCTCCGCTGGAGGGCGTCGAGGTCCCCGGCGGTCACGGTGACGCCGGGTTCGAGGAACTCGGTCGAGGTGCCGGCCTCGTCGATGATGTTGATGCAGGTGCGGCTCTCCCCGGTGACCCGGACGAACTCGTCCCTGATGCCCTCGGCGACCACCCCGGCGGTGATGAACCCGCCGGCGAAGCCCGCGACGAAGCCGGTGGCGACGACGCGTTGGCCGCACAGCTGGGCACCCCGGGCGACGTTCAGGCCCTTCCCCCCGGGGCCGGCCAGCACCCGGGTCACCCGCTGGACCCGACCGAGGGTGAGCGTGCCCACGTCGTAGCGCTTGTCGATCGCGGCGTTCAGGGTGACGGTGAGCACGGTCATGTAGCCACTCCCGGGAGCGCGAAGGTGGACGGGTCGCCGACCACCAGTTCGGTGTCGAGCACGATGGTTCGCGGCTCGCCGGTCAGCTCGCCCCCGATCCGGGCCAGGACCAGGTCCGCGGCCCGGGCGGCGAGCTCGGCCACCGGCTGCACGACCAGCGTCGGCCGCGGCCGGATGATCCTGGCGAGGTCGAGGTTGTCGAACCCGACGATCGCCGGACGGGGAACCTCGGGGCCCAACTCGTTGAGGGCCATCGTCGCCCCGAGGGTGAACTCGTAGTTCGCACAGACGACGGCCGTCGGTGGCTGGGCGAGGTCGAGGAGGCGCCGCATCCCGTCGTAGCCACCCTCGATCCTCGCCGGGTCCGGCCGGGTGAGCTCGCGGCGCGGCACCCGGCCGGTGGCGACCTTCACTGCCGTGCGGAACCCGATCCGCCGCTCGCGCATGGTGAACATCGAGTCCGGCCCGGCCAGCAGCGCGATCTCGCGGTGGCCGGCCCGGGCCAGGAGGTCCACCGCGGACCCGATCGCCGCCCGGTTGTCGACGACGACGGCGTCCGCCTCGCCGCCCGCGACGGGGCGGTCCACCGAGATCACCGGGATGCCGCGCTCACGGGCGGCCTCCAGCCCGGCCACCTCGTCGCCCACCGGGATGATGACCAGGCCGTCGACCATCTTGCCGATCAGGAAGTGGATGGCCTCCGCCTCGGCCTCGGCGCTGCCCCGGGAGTCGCAGATGATGGCGCCGTAGCCAGCCTCGCGGAGGCGCTCCTCCATGTCGGAGACGATGGTGGTGTTGAAGGTCGAGTTGAGTTCGGCCAGGACCACCCCGAGGGTGCGGGAACGCCGGCTCCGCAGGCCGCGGGCGACGTCGTTGACCTGGTAGCCGAGGTCACGCGCGGCCTGCTCGATCAGGACCCGGTTGGCGTAGAGCACGTTGCCGCCGTTGAAGCATTTCGAGATGGTCGCCAGGGACAGCCCGGTCAGGCGCTGGATGTCCTTGTAGGTGGCGACCACTGCTCCCCGCTTTCAGCGAAACGTTTCGGCAGTTCAAGCTTCTCCCCAAGATCCACGCTTGTCAAGCACCGAACAGCAGGGAACGAAACGATTCGCACACTCTTGCCTTCTCCACCTCGATCGGGCTAGCCTGACCTTGAGCAAAACGTTTCGCCCCCAAGGAGGAGCGGTGACCGGAACTACCGGGAACAGCGCGCCGGCGCGGATCTACCTCGGCGTGGACATCGGCACCTCGGGCTGCCGCACGATCGCCGTCGACGGGTCCGGACGGACGCTGGCCACCGCCGGCCGCACGTACCCGCTGCTGACCCCGGCCCCCGGGCACGTCGAGCAGGACCCGAACGAGTGGACCGGCGGCACCCTCGCCACGATCGCCGAGGTCTGCGCGTCCGGCGCCTTCGACCCCGCCGACATCGCCGGGATCGGCGTGGACGGGCAGAGCTGGGCCTGCGTCCCGGTCGACGAGGCCGGCACGGTGCTCGCGAACACCCCGATCTGGATGGACGTGCGGGCCCAGTCGATCTGCGAGGAGGTCCTCGCCCGCGTTCGGTCCGGGACGATCCTCGACGTCTCGGGGAACCGCCTCAGCCCCAGCTACTCCACCGCCAAGATGCTGTGGTTCGAGCGGAACCGTCCGGAGGTGTTCGACCGGACGAGGTGGTTCCTGCAGAGCAACAGCCTGGTCGTGATGGCGCTGACCGGCGTGGCCAGCCAGGAGCATTCCCAGGGCTACGGCTGGCACTTCATCGACGTCGCCACCGGCCGGGTGGACCACGCGCTCGCCGCAGCCCTCGGCTGCGACCCGTCCCGGATACCGGAGGCCGTCGAACCGACTGCGGTGGTCGGCGGCGTGACCGCCGCGGTCGCCCGGGCCACGGGTGTTCCCGCCGGCACCCCGGTGGTGGCCGGCGGCCTCGACGCCGCCTGCGGCACGCTGGGGGCGGGCGTCTTCCGTCCCGGCCAGACCCAGGAGCAGGGCGGCCAGGCCGGCGGCATGAGCATCGCCCTCGACACGCCGGTGGCCGACGAGCGACTGATCCTGTCCCGCCACGTGGTGCCCGGCAGCTGGCTGCTCCAGGGCGGCACGGTCGCCGGGTCGGCGAGCCTGGCCTGGCTGGCCCGGGTGGCCGGAGCTGCGGAGCAGGCAACGGCGGACAGTACTGGACGCGGCCTCTACGAGGAGATCTCGGCGCTGGCCGGCACCGTTGGCGCGGGCTCGGAAGGCCTGGTCTTCCTGCCCTACCTCTCCGGCGAACGCTCGCCGATCTGGGACGCCGACGCCCGCGGCGCCTTCGTCGGGCTGCACCTGGGCACCGGGCGCGGCCACCTGTACCGGGCGGTGATGGAGGGCGTCGCCATGGCGCTGCGCCACAACCTGGAGGTGGCGCTCGCGGCCGGGGCCGGGGTCACCGAACTCCTGGCGATCGGCGGGGCCACCCGAAGCCCGCTGTGGATGCAGATCAAGGCCGACGTCACCGGCCTGCCGATCGCCGTCACCGCCAACCCCGACGCCACCACGCTCGGCGCCGCGATGCTGGCCGCGATCGGCACCGGTGCGGGAACGGTCGAGGACCTCGTCGGGGACTGGGTGCAGCGTTCGGACGGCTACGTCCCCGACCCCCGGACCCAGGCCACCTACGACCGGCTCTACGCCGTGTACGCCGGGCTCTACCCGGCGCTCGCCCCCAGCATGCACGCGCTGGCCGACCTCAGCCGAACCGGAACGGAGAAGACCCCGTGAGAGCAGCCGTCCTGCACGCCCCCCGCGACGTCCGGGTGGAGGAGATCCCCACTCCCGAGCCGGGACCGGGCGCCGCCCTGGTCCGGGTACGGATGACCGGGGTCTGCGGCTCGGACATCCCGCGGGTCCTCAGCAACGGCGCCCACTCCTACCCGCTGGTCCTCGGTCACGAGATCGCCGGGGAGGTCGCCGCCGTCGGCGAGGGCGTCGATGCCGCCCTGGTGGGCCGCCGGGTGGCCCTCGCCCCGCTGCTGCCCTGTCACGAGTGCGAGCAGTGCCTGGCCGGCCGCTATGCCCAGTGCCCGCACTACAGCTTCATCGGGTCGCGGGTGAACGGTGGCCTGGCCGAGTTCGTCGTCGCGCCGGTGCGCAACCTCACCGTGGTCGCCGACACCGTTTCGTTCCGCGACGCGGCCTTCTTCGAGCCGTCAACCGTCGCCCTGCACGGCGTGCGGCACGCCGGGTTCACCGCGGGCGAGGACGTGATCGTGCTCGGGGCCGGGACGATCGGGCTGTTCACCCTGCAATGGGCGCGGATCCTGGGTGCGAAGCGGGTCGCCGTGGTGGACGTCAATCCGGCCCGGCTGGCCACCGCCGAGCGGCTCGGAGCCGACGCCACCTTCGACGCCCGGAGCGACGGCTTCCCCGGCGACGTCCGCACCTGGCTGGGCGCAGGTGGTTTCGGCTTCACCTTCGAGACCGCCGGCCAGAACGCCACCATGTCCCTGGCGTTCCAGCTCGCGGGGCTCCACTCCCGGGTGTGCTTCATCGGCAACAGTCATACCGACCTGCGCTTCGACCACGCCACCTTCGAGTTGATCAACCGCAAGGAGTTCACCCTCACCGGATCCTGGATGTCCTACAGCGCCCCGTTCCCGGGCCCGGAGTGGAGCCTCACCGCCGAGTGCGTCGCCGACGGACGGCTGCGGATCGTGGACGAACTCGTCCAGGAGGTCTTCCCCCTCGAGCAGGTGATGTCGGCCTTCCGGCTGTTCGAGACCCCCGGAGCCGTCAACGGCAAGATCCTCTTCGCACCCGACCCGTCCAACCAGGAGTGAGACCATGACCACCCAGACCCCCGCCACCATCGACCCCGCCCTGGTGCCGGCGTTCACCCTCGGCTCGGGGGCCCGGATCCCCGCGATCGGCCTGGGCACGTTCGGTTCGGACCGGTTCCCGATGGCGGACATCGCGGCCGCCGTCGGTGTCGCCCTGCGCACCGGGTACCGCCTGATCGACTGCGCGTCGGTGTACGCCAACGAGGACCTGATCGGGCCGGTGATCAACGACACCCTGGCCGCGGAGGGAATCGGCCGCGACGAGGTCTTCATCGTCTCCAAGGTCTGGAACGACGCCCACGCCCCCGAGGCCGCGGTGGCCTCGGTGCACAGGAGCCTCGCCGACCTCGGCCTGGACCACCTCGACGCCGTCCTCATCCACTGGCCGTTCCCGAACACCCATGAGCGCTTCGCCGCCCCCGATGCCCGCAACCCGAGTTCGCGTCCCTACATCCACGCCGAGTACATGGCGATGTACCACGCCATCGAGGGCCTGGTCGACGCGGGCCTGGTCCGGCACCTCGGCGTCTCCAACATGACCATCGCGAAGCTCCGGCTGCTGTTGCGCGACTGCCGGATCGCCCCGGCCATCCACGAGATGGAGCTCCACCCGGCCTTCCAGCAGGGCGAGCTCTACCAGTTCAGCAAGGACCACGGCATGGTCGTGATCGGCTTCTCCCCGATGGGCTCCCCCCGGCGCCCCGAGCGCGACAAGACCGAGGGCGACGTCGCCGACATGGAACATCCGGTGGTGGTTCAGATCGCCACGGAGCTCGGCGTCCATCCCGCCGAGGTCTGCCTGAAGTGGGCTGCCCAGCGCGGTCACGTCGCCATCCCCTTCTCGGTCAAGCCCGCCCAGATCCTGTCCAACCTCAGGGCTGTGACCCAGCAGCCGCTCACCCCGGAGATGCTCAACGCGCTCCGCTCGGTCGAGGCCAACAGCCGGCTGATCAAGGGGCAGGTGTTCCTCTGGGAGGGCTCCGGCGACTGGCTCGACCTCTGGGACGTCGACGGCACCATCCCCGGCTGGACCGGCTACGGCAGCACGGCCGCGGAGTAGCCCCGCGGCTCGACCGGGTCGCGGCTCCCGGACGGCCGGCACGCCCGATCCGGGGGTCGGGTGACCCCGGCTCCGGACCCGGGAAAGCACTCGTCCCGTCTTGACTCTGAAATCGATTGCTGAGAGCATGAAGGGGAGTTCGTCCCGACGTTCAACGATGTCTCTCGGGGCGGCGGACAACCCTCAAGGAGTCTGACAATGAGCACCTATCTCGTGCCCGAAATTCCCGTCCGGCCGGCGGCCGAACCGAACACCCTCTACGTCGTCGCGAACGGCGACCTCCGCATCGCCACCAACGTGAAGACCTGGCCGATGCAGCAGCAGGTCGAGGCCCAGTTCGCCGCCGCCGCCGAGAGGTTCGGCTGGACCACCCGGCGGGCGCACGGCGTCGACGCGGCCAAGGGCCACGGCTTCATCGACAACCAGCGCAAGGGCATGGACGTCTTCGCCGGCATCCCCGCCGACGCCCCGCTGGTGGTCATCGAGGCGGTCTGGCAGTACAGCCACCACCTTCTCGCCGGCCTGCGCGACCACACCGGCCCGATCCTGCTCGCGGCGAACTTCGCCGGCGACTTCCCCGGGCTGGTCGGCATGGCCAACCTGCACGCCTCCCTGACCAAGGCCGGGGTCGCCCACGCCACCATCTGGAGCAAGGACTTCACCGACGAGTGGTTCAGCGCCAAGCTGCAGGAGTGGCTCAGCACCGGGGCGATCGTCCACGACACCTCGCACGTGCGTGACCTCCCCGCCCTGCCGAGCTCCCCGGAGAAGGAACTGGGCGTCGCCCTGGCGGCGGAACTGAAGGCGAAGAAGGCGATCCTGGCGGTCCTCGACGAGGGCTGCATGGGCATGTACAACGCGATCATCGACGACGAGATGCTCAACCCGTCGGGCATCTACAAGGAGCGCCTGTCCCAGAGCGCCCTGGTCGCCGAGATGAACAAGGTCACCGACGCCGAAGCCGCGGCCGTCCGCGCCTGGCTCGACGACGCCGGGATGACCTTCCACGTCGACAACGACGGCGACTGGAAGGAGTGCCTCACCGACGCCCAGCTGACCAGCCAGTTCAAGATGTACATCGCCGCCCTGCGGATCGCCGACGACTTCGGCGCCGACGCGATCGGCATCCAGTACCAGCAGGGCCTCAAGGACCTGGTGCCCGCCTCCGACCTCGCCGAGGGCCTGCTCAACGACCCGCACCGGCCGCCGGTCACCTCCCGCGAGGGCGATCGGGTCCTGTTCGAGGGTCTGGCGATGCCCCACTTCAACGAGGTGGACGAGGGCGTGGCCGTTGACGCGGTGGTCACCAACCGGGTCTGGACGGCGATGGGCCTCGACCCCTCGACGACCCTGCACGACGTCCGCTGGGGCGACGACTGGGGCGACGACTTCGTCTGGGTGCTGGAGATCTCCGGCTCGGTGCCCGCGTCCCACCTGGGCGGGTACGCCAAGTCGCACTCCTACCGGCAGAGCTACTACTACTTCCCGCTCGGCGGCGGCACCCTCGCCGGCATCAGCAAGCCCGGCGAGATCGTGTGGTCGCGGGTGTTCATCATGGACGGGGTGCTGCACGTCGACCTCGGCCGCGGCACCTGCATCGAGATGCCGCCCGAGGAGGTTCAGCGTCGGCTCGATGCCACCAACAAGGAGTGGCCGATCATGAACGCGATCCTGCACGGGGTGACCCGCGACCAGATGATGGCCCGGCACAAGGCCAACCACCTGAACGTGGCCTACGCCACCGATGCCGAGACCGCCGACAAGGCCCTGGTGGCCAAGGCCGCCATGTTCGAGGCGATGGGCTACCAGGTCCACCTCGCCGGCGACGTTCTCACCGAACTGGGCTGACCGGGCAGGGCGACCGCCCGGCCCGGGCGTCCCGAGCGGACACGGCTGCGGCCCCGGAGGATTTCCTCCGGGGCCGCTGCCGTGCCTGGTCGACCTGCCCGAACCGGCTGGTGTCGACGTTGATCCCGATGACCTCCGCGACGGTGTCGGGATGGGAGGTTCTGTCCGTCGTGGTCAGCCCTTCCCTGGGTACGCCCGACGCTCCGCCTCGGCCCACTGCTCGGGGCCGAACGGCATCACGCCGGGCTGGTAGGTGATCAGCTCGGAGGAGGCGATGGCCACCTGGCGCAGCGCCGTCCGGTCGCCGGTGATCGCTCCGCAGGCGCGCGCCTGGACGAGCAGGTTGCCCAACGCGGTGCCCTCGGCCGGCCCGGCGATGACCGGCAGGCCGGTCGCGTCCGCGGTGAGCTGGCAGAGCAGGGTGTTCTGGCAGCCGCCGCCGACGATGTGCACCACCTCGACTGTGCGTCCGGCCAGTCGGCACGCGGCCGCGATGGTTCTCCGGTACGCCACCGCCAGGGAGTCCAGGATGCAGCGGCAGATCGACGCCGGGTCCTCGGGCAGGTCCTGCCCGGTCTCGGCAGCCATCGCCCGGAGCCGGGACGGCATGTCGCCGGGCGGCAGCAGCCGCTCGTCGGTCATGTCGAGCACGCACGCCAGGCCGGGCAGCTCGGCGGCCGCGGCCAGCAGCGATCGCAGCTCGACGTCCACGCCCGCGGACCGCCAGGTGCGGATGCTTTCGCTGAGCACCCACAGGCCCATCACGTTCTTGAGGTAGCGGACGGTGCCGTCGATCCCGAGCTCGTTGGTGAAGTCCTCCGCACGACTGGCCGCGGAGAGCACCGGCGCCTCCAGCTCCAGCCCGACCAGCGACCAGGTGCCCGAGGAGATGAAGGCGAAGTCCTTGCTGCTCGCCGGGATCGAAGCCACTGCCGAGGCGGTGTCGTGGCCTCCGACCGCCACCACGTCGATGACCGAGCTGAACAGGCCGTCCGTGGTGGCCCCCAGTACCGTGCCGGGCTCGACCAGCTCGGGCAGCACCCCGGGCAGGGGCAGGCCGAAACGATCGGCGAGGTGGCCGCAGGTGGCCTGCGACCAGGTGCGGGACGCCACGTCCAGCAGGCCGGTGGTCGAGGCGATGGTCACCTCGGCGACCCGGCGACCGCAGAGCCAGTACGCCATCAGGTCGGGCGTCAACAGGATGCAGTCGGCCTCGGCCCAGCGGGGGTCCTCGCGGCTGGCGACCAGCTGGAAGACCGTGTTGAACGGCATCACCTGCAGCCCGGCCGAGGCGTACAGGTCCTCGGCCGGAAGGCTGGAGAACACGAGGTCGGGCACACCCTGGGTGCGGTCGTGGCGGTAGTGGAACGGCGGCTCCAGCAGGGCGCCGGAGGCATCCAGCCGCCCGTAGTCCACCCCCCAGGTGTCCACGCCCACCGACTCCAGGCCGCCCCCTGAGGCCTTGATCGCCGCCTCGATGCCGGCGCGCACCTGCTCGAAGAGCCCACTGGCGTCGGTGTGGATGCCGTCGGCGGCCTCGACCGGACCGTTGGGGAAGCGGCAGGTCTCGCTGAGTTCGAACCGGCCGTCCTCGAGGGTGCCGAGGATCACCCGCCCGCTCGACGCGCCGAGGTCGGCCGCAGCGAAGTACCGCGCGCTCACAGGGCCACCTGCCTGCTCTGAATGGGGTGCTGGACGAGCTTCATTGCCGTTTCCTCGCTGCTGGTCTTGAATCGTTTCATAGCCTACGACTGGCCACTTCCTCCGTCAAGGCTCCCCGCCCAGTGCGCCGAGAGCCAGCCCCCGTGATCGAGCGCCAGCACCTGAGGCTGGCGTTCGGCCACGGAGGCAGGCCTTCGCGGTCGGTCAGTGGCCGGACGCAGCCAGCTGATCCTCCAGGTTGAAGACCTCCTCGACCCGCTCCCAGGCCTCGTCGGGGGCACCTTCTGCGGCGAACAGCCGGGCCATTTCCGCCTGCCAGCGTCCGTTGACCGCGGTGGCCCCGACCTTCTCCTGCGCCGAGTCCAGGTCGTCGGCCTCGCAGTAGCCGACCAGCAGGCCGTCCGGGCGCAGGAAGAGCGAGTAGTTCCGCCACCCGGAATCCCTCAGGGCGACCAGCAACTCTGGCCACACCGCGGCGTGCCGGGCCTTGTACTCCTCCAGCTTCGCCGGGTCCACGTGACCCAGCAGGCAGTACCTCGCCATCGCTTTCCTCCTCGCAGTACACCGAGAGCCAGCCTCCGTGATCGAGAGCCAGCACCCGGGGCTGGCGTTCGACCAGGGAGGCAGGCTCCCGAGGTTGGTCAGGCGCCCCAGCCGGCCTGGGTGCCGCCGACGCGCTCGGCGTCGATCCTGCTCCTGGTAGCCGGACGCGGCGAAGGCGGCCATCGGGTCGGCCGGCAGGCCGCGGCGACTCGCGCCAGGCGGCGAGGTCGGCGCGGACGTCGGTGTAGAAGGCGTCCATGAAGATCGTCGTTGGCGCCGAGCACGTCGCCGGCCTGCCTGGGCGGCGGCGAGGGCGTCGCGGTCGACGAGCAGCGCCCGCGCGGTCATCTCCTGCACGTTGAGCACCGAGCGGATCTGGCCGGGGATCTTGTCCTCGATGTTGTGGCACTGGTCGAGCATGAACGCGACGTCGGCTGTCCGGGCCGAAGCCGCCGCCGCGGATCACCTCGAACAGGATCCGGAACAGCTGGAACGGGTCGGCCGCCCCGACGATCAGGTCGTCGTCGGCGTAGAAGCGGCGAGTTGAAGTCGAACGAGCCGAGCTTCCCGAGCCGCAGCAGCTGCATCGACGATGAACTCGATGTTGGTGCCGGGCGCGTGGTGGCCGGTGTCGAGGCAGACCATCGCCCGGTCGCCGAGGGCCGCGCACCTGGGCGTACGACGTGCCCCAGTCCGGGACGTCGGTGTGGTAGAACGCCGGCTCGAAGAACTTGTACTCGAGCACCAGTCGCTGGTCGTCGCCGAGCCGGTCGTAGATCTCGCGCAGCGACTCGGCGAGCCGGTCCTGGCGGGCGCGGATGTCGCCCTGGCCCGGGTAGTTGGTGCCGTCGGCGAGCCAGATCTTGAGGTCGCGCGAGCCGGTGGCGTCCATGATGTCGATGCACTCGAGGTGGTGGTCGATCGCCTTCTGGCGGACCTGCGTCGTCGGTGTGGGTCAGCGAGCCGAACTTGTAGTCGTCGTCCTGGAAGGTGTTGGAGTTGATCGTGCCGAGCGCGACGCCGAGGTCCGCGGCGTAGCGCGCGCAGCGCGGCGTAGTCGTCGACCTGGTCCCACGGGATGTGCAGGGCGACCGACGGCGCGAGGCCGGTGAAGCGGTGCACCTGCGCGGCGTCGGCGATCTTCTCCTGCACGGTGCGCGGGGTGCCCGGCGTGCCGAACACCTTGAAGCGGGTGCCGGAGTTGCCGAAGGCCCACGAGGGGACCTCGATCGCCTGGCCCTCGAGCTGGGCGCGATCTCGCTGAACGTCGTCATGTCACATCACTTCTCGTACGTCGGTCGGGTGGTCTGGCGCGGCGAGCTGGTCCTCGAGGTGGAAGACCTCCTCGAGCAGCAGGAAGCCCGCGTCGGGTGCGCGGTCGTCGAGGCCGGTGAAGAACTCGGCCATCTCGGCCTGCCAGCGGGCGTTGACCTCGGTGCGGGCCATCGCCGCCTGCGCGGCCTCGATCGAGGTCGGCGTCTCGACGTAGCCGATCAGCAGCCCGTCCTCGCGCAGGAAGAGCGAGTAGTTGTGCCAGCCGGTGTCGTGGAGCGCGCGGAGCATGTCGGGCCAGACCGCGGCGTGGCGGGCGGTACTCCTCGATCCGGTCGGGCCGGACCTGGAGCTGGAAGCAGACGCGCGGCATCGATCCGCTCCTTCGGACGGTGGCGGTGGTGGTGGAGTTGCCGGCCGACCTCGGCGGGTCGAGGCCGAGTCGGCCGGCAGCGGTGGCGTCGGCGACGACTCAGAAGTCGAAGTCGTCGATGTTGTCGGCGTTGAACACGAACGGCTCGCCGAGCAGCACGGTGCCGTCGGCGCCGACCGTGAACGCGCCGAGCTCGCCGGCCTCGAACTTGTCGCCCTCGTCGCCGGTGATGTCGCCGTCGACGAGCGCCTTGGCGGCGTAGGCGGCGAGGTAGCCGAGGTCGTCCGGGTTCCACAGCGCGAACGCCGTGACGGTGCCGTCCTTGACGTACTCACGCATCTGGTTCGGGGTGCCGAGACCGGTCAGCGCGACCTTGCCCTTGGACGTCCGAGGTCGAGAGGTAGCGGGCCGCGGCCGCGATGCCGACCGTGGTCGGGCGAGATGATGCCCTTGAGGTTCGGGTAGGTCTGCAGCAGCGCCGCGGTCTTGTCGAACGACGTCTGGTCGTCGTCGTCGCCGTAGACGATGTCGACGAGCTTGATGTTCGGGTGGTTCGCCGCGAGGTCCGTCTTCATCATGTCGATCCAGGCGTTCTGGTTGGTCGCGTTGGCCGTGGCCGACAGGATCGCGATCTCGCCCGCGTCGCCGATCTGCTCGGCGATCAGGTCGACCTGGACCTTGGCGATGCCCTCGGCGGTGGCCTGGTTGATGAACAGGTCGCGGCACTCGGGGTTGGTGTCGGAGTCGAAGGTGACGACCTTGATGCCGGCGTCGCGGGCCTCGTTCGAGCGCGTCGCAGATGGCGCCTCGGGGTCGTTGGCCGAGACGACCAGCGCGTCCACGCCCTGCTGGGCGGCGGTGTTGATGTAGCTGACACCTGGGCGTCGGGGGTCGCCGTCGTCGGGGCCGACCTCGTCGAACGGTGCCGCCGAACTCCTCGACGGCCGTCTCGCCGCCCTTGTCGCTGGTGTCGAAGTAGGGGTTGCCGAGGTTCTTGGGCAGGAAGGTGATCGGTCAGGTGTCGCCGCCGCCGCCGCCGCCGTCGCGCCGCGTCGCCGCCGTCGCTGCCGCCGGCAGCACGCGGTCAGGCGCGAGGCTGGCGACCAGGGACCGCGGCCAGAGCGCGCAGACCCGCGCGGGCTTGCTGGAACTTCATGGTTGCTTACCTTTCGTTGGTGCTGTTCCGGGGCAGCGATCCGACGTGCCGGTGGCGTGAGCCTCGGTTCCGAGCTGGGGGCTGCTCGCGTTCGCCTCCGCGGTCGGCCGACCCGCGTCGGCTGGACCCACGGCGAGGACGCTGGTCGAGCATCACCGAGAGCACGAGCAGCGACGCCGATGACGATGTTGATGACGTCTGACGGTGACGCTCTGCCAGGCGCAGCGCGCTGGAGAGGACGCCGATCAGCAGGACGCCGGCGATGACGCCGTGCAGCGCGCCGCGGCCGCCGAAGATCGAGACGCCGCCGAGCAGCACCGCCGCGATCACCTGGAGCTCGAGGCCGGTGGCGTTGTCGCCGCGGGCGCTGCCGAAGCGCAGCGTGTAGTAGATGCCGGCGAAGCGCCGAGACCACGCCGGCGAGCACGAAGAGCACGAACTTGGTGCGCGTCGACGTTGACGCCGGTGAAGTGCGCGGCCTCGTCGTTGCAGCCCGATCGCGAAGACGCCGCGGCCGAACGGGCGTGAAGTGCAGCAGCAGCGACGAAGGCGATCGCGCAGCACGACGAACGGGATCATCACGATCACGGGATGCCGGTGCTCGCCGATCTTGCGCCTTGGCCAGGTCGGTCCACTTCTCCGGGAAGTCGGTGACCGCCGTGGTGCCGAGCAGGCCCGACCGCGATGCCGCGGTAGAGCGCGAGCGTGCCGATCGTGACCGCGAGCGACGGCAGCCCGACGTACGCGTGACCAGGAAGCCGTTGAACGGCGCCGCACGGCCGCGCCGACGAGCGAGGGCGATCAGGGCGGCGACCGGGATCGACATGCCCGGCCTGCGTGGAGCAGCGCCGACCAGCACGCTGCTCAGGCCGACCACGCTCGCCGACCGACAGGTCGATCTCGCCGGTGATGATGACCAGCGTCATCGGCAGCGCGATCAGCAGGATCGGCGCGATGTCGAGGAAGCAGGTAGTAGAGCGTGAGCGGGCTGTCGAAGTTCGGCACGTTCGCGGTGGCGACGAGCGACCACCAGCGACCAGCAGCGCGATGATCGCGAACTCGCGGGTGAGCAGCGCCCGGCGCCAGAGCGGGCCGGCGAGTACGTCGGCGTAGCTGCGCGTCGGCGCGGTCCGGGCTGGTCAGCGTCGAGGTGCGTCATGACTCGGTCCTCTCGCTTCCGATGCAGCTCGCGTCGCCTGGCGGGCCGCGCAGCACGCGGTCGAGCACGATCGCGCCGATGATCAGCGCGCCGACGACGGCCCGCTGCCAGAAGTCGGGGATGCCGAGGACCGGCAGCGCCCGGTTGATCGTGACGCAGCAGGAAGGCGCCGATCGCGGCGCCCCAGACGGTGCCGCTGCCGCCGAAGATCGCGACGCCGCCGATGACGGCCGCGCCGACGGCCTGGAGCTCGCATGCCGTAGCCGGCGCTGGAGCTGACCGTGCCGTAGCGGGCGGCGTAGACAGCACCCCGGCGAGGCCGGCGAGCGCGCCGCAGAGCGACGAACGCGGCGAGCACCCGGCGGCGTCACCGGCAGGCCGTAGAGCACGGCGGCGTCCGGGTCGGAGCCGATCGCGTAGAGCTCGCGGCCGCCGCGGGTGGTGTAGCAGGTAGTAGCCGACGACCGCGAGCACGACCACGCGCGATGATCGTCAGCACCGGGATGCCGAGGATCTGCTCGGTGCCGAGGGCGAGGAAGTCCTTGGGCATGTCGGAGGCGTTGATCCGGTCGCTGCCGGTCCAGGTCAGCGATGATGCCGCGGTAGATGTAGAGCGTGCCGAGCGTGATCACCAGCGCGGCACCTTGCCGAAGGCGACCAGGACGCCGTTGACCAGCCCGAGGAGCCGCGCCGAAGAGCGAGCCCGACCAGGAAGACCACGGACGATCGGGATGCCGGGCATGGTCGACGAACAGGCGTGCCGGTGAGGTAGGCGGTGAGGCCGAGCGATCGAGCCGACCGACAGGTCGACGTTGCGGGTGATGATCACGATGGCCTGGCCGACCGCGAGCAGCAGCAGGATGCGACGGGGTCAGCAGCAGGTCGCGCCAGCCGTCGGAGCTGAACAGGAAGGTCGGGTTCTTGATCGTGGTCGCGACGACCACGAGGACCAGCGACGGCGACGATGCGCGATCTCGCGGGAGCGGAGCAGCTCGCCGACGAGCCGCTTGGCCGGCGAGACGCGCTGGGCTCGACGCAGCAGGGTGTCGCTGCTCATGCGGTCGACCTCCGTCGTGCGACGTGCGCGTGGCGGATGCGTGCGGTCGCGGCGTGCATGACGGCCTCGGGGGTGGCGTCCTCGCGGGAAGCTCGGCGGTGATCCGGCCCTCGCAGCACGACGAGCACGCGGTCGGCCATGCCGAGCACCTCGGGCAGCTCGGAGGAGATCATCAGGATCGCGAGGCCCTGGCCGGCGAGCTCGGAGAGCAGCCGGTGCACCTCGGCCTTGGTGCCGACGTCGATGCCGCGGGTGGGCTCGTCGATGATCAGCAGCTTGGGCTCGGTGGCCAGCCACTTGGCGAGCACGACCTTCTGCTGGTTGCCGCCGCTCATCGTCGCGGCGTCGCATGTCGAGGGCGCTGGTCTTGACCTCGAGCCGGCCGGCCCAGGGACCGGCGGCCGCGGTTCTCCGTCGCGGTGGTGAGCAGGCCCGGCGTGGTCGAGGCCGCGGCGGATCGACGCCGGCGATGTTGCGGGCGACGGACGCCTCGATGACCAGGCCCTGCTTGCGGCGGTCCTCGGGGACGAACGCCATGCCGGCGCGTGATCGCGGCGCGCGGGTTGTGCGGCGGCACGCGGCTTGCCGTCGAGCGTGACCGAGCCGGCGTCGTAGGGGTCGACGCCGAAGACGGCGCGGGCGATCTCGCTGCGGCCGGCGCCGACCAGGCCGGCCAGGCCGACGATCTCGCCGGCGCGGACGGTGAAGCTGATGTCGTGGAAGACGCCCGGCGAGGTCAGGCCCTGCGACCGCGAGGACGACGTCGCCGATCTCGGCCGGCGGTCTTCGGGAAGAGGTCGGCGACCTCGCGGCCGACCATCCGGCGGACGATCTCGTCGACCGAGGTGTCGGCGATCGGCGTCGGTGGAGATGTACGCGCCGTCGCGCATCACGGTGACGGTGTCGCAGAGGGCGAAGACCTCGTCGAAGCGGTGCGAGATGAAGACCAGGGCGCGACCCTCGTCGCGCAGGCTGCGGGCGACGGCGAAGAGCCGCTCGACCTCGACGCCGCAGAGCGCGGCGGTCGGCTCGTCCATGATCAGGACGCGGGCGTCGAGCGAGATCGCCTTGGCGATCTCGATGATCTGCTGGTCGGCGATCGACAGGCCGCGCGGCGGGCGGTCGCGGGTCGATGCGCGACGCCGAGGCGGTCGAAGAGCGCGCTCGGCCTCGGCGTGCATCGCGGCCCGGTCGATCCGGCCGACCGCGGCCCACGGGCTGGCGGCCCATGAAGATGTTCTCGGTGACCGACAGGTCGGGGAAGAGCGTCGGCTCCTGGTAGATCACCGCGATGCCGGCGTGCCTTGGACTCGGCGGTGCGAGCCGAAGTCGACGTCCTCGCCGTCGAGCGCGAACGTCGCCGGAGTCGCGGCGGTAGACGCCGGCGACGATCTTGACCAGCGTCGACTTGCCGGCGCCGTTCTCGCCGACGAGCGCGTGGATCGAACCAGCCCTCAGCGCCAGGCTGCCGCGACGCAGGGCGACCACGGCACCGAAGCTCTTGGACACCCCTTTGAGCTCCAGCACCGGCGCTGCTCTGGTGTCGTCCACCGCTGCCTCCATTGGCTGTTGAAACGTTCCATCCGAACGATTCAAGACGATACGCAGCCAAGGCGGGCGGTGTCAACCCCTCCGGGGTCGTCGAGGCTGCGTCGAGCGGCGGGCGACCAGTTGCGGGGTGAGCCGGACGTTCTCGTGCCGATGGGCCTGGCCGCTGTCGAGGGCCTCGATCTCGGCGACCAGCAATTCAGCGGACCTTCGCCCGATGTCCTCGCGTGGCTGGCGCACCGAGGAGAGCGGCACCGCGGCCGCGGCCGCGAACGCGATGTCGTCGTAGCCGATGATCGCGACGTCGTCGGGCACGTTCAGGCCCGCGGTGACGAAGCCCTGGAGAAGACCGATCGCCAACAGGTCGTTGGCGGCGAACACCGCGGTCGGACGCTCCACCGACGGAAGCGCGGCCAGTTCACCGGCACTGGAGACCCCGGCTTCGAGGCTCAGCGAGGGCGTGCTCAGGACCAGCAGGTTCACCTCGTCGCCGGCCTGCTCGACAGCCAGTTCCATGCCACGGCGCCGGTCGCGCACCTGCGCGAGCCGGCTCGGTCCGCCGACGAACGCCAGGCTGCGATGGCCCAGGTCGAGGAGGTGCTGGCCGGCCAGCCGACCTCCGACCAGATCATCCACGCCGACGGAGCAGAATCCGGAGCCCTCACTGATCCGGTCGACCACCACCACCGGGATGCCTCGCTGGCGCAGCCGCATCCCCCACTCCGCGCTCTCCCCGATCGGCGCGAACAGCACCCCACCCACCCGTTGCTGCTCGAACCGCTCCAGCAGGGCGAGCTCGCGGTCGGGGTTGGAGTCACTGTTGCCGATCTGGACGGTGTACTGCGCGCCGTAGAGCAGGGTCTCGGCACCCCGCGCGACATCGGTGAAGAAGGGGTTGGCGATGTCCATCACCACCATGCCGATCGAACGGCTGCGCCCGGCCCGCAACTGGCGGGCCGACTCGTTCGGCACCCATCCGAGCTTCTGGATCGCCTCCTGCACCCGCAACCGGGTGGCCTCCGACACCCGCTCGGGCGAATTCAGCACGTTCGACACCGTGCCCACCGAGACCTGGGCCAGCGTGGCAACGTCACGCATACTCACCGAGAGCTTCGATCCCACGCCATTCCCATCGTTCGGCAGATCACGATCCGATCACAAAACCGATTCATTGAACCGTATCACTACCACAGTCCGCTGAGGGAACCGCCCAAGCACGAACGGGCCCGCGCGATTCCGCGCGGGCCCGGTCGTCGCTCGGCTCAGCCGCAGGCCGTGCCCGGCTCGCCGTGGAACGCCAGCACCCGTGGGGTGGTGCCGCAGATGGACGCTGCCGGCTTCTGACCCTCCGCCAGCGCGGGCGCCTGCCCCGGAATCCGCGCCTCGGCGCCGAGCAGCTGGTCGAGCAGGGTCGGCATCGCCGGCGCCACCACCCGGGTGTCGTCGGGGTCGACGCCCATCACGGTCGCGGCGCGACGGTAGGCCTCCTCGATGCCGAGCTGCGCGTCGATCAGGCCGTTCTCGATCGCGGTCTCCGGGTCGAAGATGTGCGCACCCAGCTTCTCGGTGATGTAGGACGGCTCCAGCTCTCTTCCCTCGGCCACCGCCGCGACGAAGTCGTCATAGACGTTCTCCATCCCGCCCAGCAGGGTGTCGCGCTCCTCCGTGGTCATGTCCCGGAACGGGTTGCCGAAGTCCTTGTCGCGCCCCATCGTCAGGTAGGTGTACTCGATCCCGCCGGTGGTCACGACTCCCGGGCTGAAGATGGTGCCGGTGATCGCCGTGACGTCCCGGTAACGCTCGAAGGGCCCGTAGATCACACCGATGCTGCCGATCAGGGAGCCGTAGTCGGCGATGATCTCGTCGGCGCCGGCCATCGCGTACATGCCGCCGGAGGCGGAGATGCCCTGCACATGCGCCACGACCTTCTTCCCGGTCCGCTCCTGGTAGCGCGCGATCGCATCCGCGATCGCCTTGGAGCCGTTGACCGACCCGCCGGGGGTGTTCAGCACCAGCAGCAGGCCGGCCGCGTCATCAGCCCCGAGCGCGTCGATCTGCTTGGCGAGCTCGTAGCCGTAGGTGCCCCCGGCCAGGGTGGAGCCGGCGTCCGCGCCGGCCAGGATCGGTCCGGACACCGAGATCGCCCGGATCTGGTTCGTTGCTGTCGCGGGACCCCACACCGTCTCCAGGTTCGTGCGGTCCGGCGCGCCGGCGAGCGCGGCGCTGCCGGCGATCAGCCCGAACAGCAGCGAGGAGACGACCATGCCGATCGCCAGCACCGTACCCAGGCCGATCCCGGCTCCGGCACCCGCGCCGAAACCACGGGCGAAGGAGCCCCTGGCCTTGGCGGGCGGGGCAGCAGGGACCCAGCCGTAGGGGGACGCGACGGGCATCGGCGGGTAGGCAGCCGGTTGCCCTCCCTGCGGCGGGAGGGCCGGTGGGGCCGCGGTGGGCGGGACGGCGCCCGCGGGCGTGGGGAATTGCTCAGGGGTGCTCATCGCGCCTCCATCTTTCGGCGAGTGTCGGCTCCACCTTAGGCGAGCGGTTCGGGCCGGAACGGGGGCGCGCCCGGGGCAGGAACGAAGCCGGTTCACCCGGCGGCCTCGGCTGCGGCGAGGTGGCGGGATGTCGGTACAGTTGGCGTCCTCATCGATCCCAGGAGTGCCAGTGACCGATCTCGCCAGCACCGCGTCGTCCATCTATCGCCAGGCTCTCGGTGTCATCGAGCAGGTGGAGCCCCGGATCGCTGCGGCCACCCGGGCCGAGCTGAGCGACCAGCGGGCGTCCCTGAAGCTGATCGCGAGCGAGAACTACGCCTCCCTGCCGGTCCTGATGACGATGGGCACCTGGCTCAGCGACAAGTACGCGGAGGGCACCGTCGGGCACCGCTTCTACGCAGGCTGCCAGAACGTCGACACCGTCGAGAGCGTCGCGGCCGAGCACGCCCGGGAGCTGTTCGGCGCAGAGTACGCCTACGTCCAGCCGCACTCGGGCATCGACGCCAACCTGGTGGCCTACTGGTCGATCCTGGCCCACCGGGTGGAGAGCCCCACCCTGGAGCGGCTGGGCGCCAAGACCGTGAACGACCTGGGCGAGGACGACTGGGAGGCCCTGCGCGCCACCTTCAACGCCCAACGGGTGATGGGCATGGCGCTGGACGCCGGCGGCCATCTCACCCACGGGTTCCGCCACAACATCTCCGGCAAGATGTTCCGGCAGCTCTCCTACGGCACGAATCCCCGGACCGGTCTGATCGACTACGACAAGTTGCTGGCCGACGCCCGCGAGTTCAAGCCCCTGATCCTGGTGGCCGGCTACTCCGCCTATCCGCGGCGGGTCAACTTCGCGAAGATGCGCGACATCGCCGACGCGGTGGGGGCGACGCTGTTCGTCGACATGGCCCACTTCGCCGGGCTGGTGGCCGGCAAGGTGTTCACCGGCGAGGAGAACCCGATCCCCTACGCCGACATCGTGGCGACCACGACCCACAAGTCGTTGCGCGGCCCGCGCGGCGGCCTCGTGCTGGCCACCGCCGAGTACGCACCGAGCGTGGACCGGGGTTGCCCGATGGTGCTCGGCGGGCCCCTGGGTCACGTGATGGCCGCCAAGGCGGTCGCGCTGGCGGAGGCACGCCAGCCGTCCTTCCAGGCCTACGCCCAGGCGGTGGCCGACAACGCCAGGACCCTGGCGGACGGCCTGCTGAAGCGGGGGGTGAGCCTGGTCACCGGAGGCACCGACAACCACATCGTGCTGCTGGACGTCGGCTCCTTCGGCCTCACCGGACGGCAGGCCGAGTCGGCGCTGCTGGACGCGGGCATCGTCACCAACCGCAACTCGGTGCCCAACGACCCGAATGGCGCCTGGTACACCACGGGGGTCCGGATCGGCACTCCGGCCCTGACCTCGCGGGGCTTCGGCGCCGCCGAGTTCGACCGGGTCGCCGAGCTGCTCACCGGCGTGCTGCAGGCCACCGCGCCCGTCGCCACCGCCGCCGGAACCCCGGGGAAGGCCAGGTACACCGTGGCCGACGGCGTCGCCGACCGGACCCGGGCAGCGGCCGCCGAACTGCTGGACGCCAACCCGCTGTACCCCGGCCTGGAGCTCTAGTCTTTCGACGTTGACCGGTGCCGGGGGTTGGGTTCAACCTCCCGCAGGCGAGTCGATCAGCCGCGGCCCCTACCCGCCCGCGGCGCGAATCGCGTCCATCGTGCGCAGGGTGGCCAGCGTCCGGGCCTGGTCGGGTGCGGAGTCGCCGCCTGCGCACAGCTCGGCGAAGCGTCGCAGCTCGAAGCTGAGGTCGAAGGCCGGGGCGTCCACGACGAACCGCTCCGCGCTGCCGTCGAGGCGACTCAGGGTGAGCAGCCGGGGGGCCGGGAGGTGGTCGATGACCAGGCTGCCGAGTTCGCCCTGCACCTCGCTGGGCACCTCGGAGGCGGAGATCTTCGACCAGGCCAGCTGCGCCACGAAGCCGGGGTAGGTGGCGACGGCCGCCCCCGCGCCGTCGGTTCCCCCCGGGATCGGGACCATCCCGGCAGCCACCCCCTCGGGCTCGCCGAACAGGTCGACCAGCGCGCTCACCACGTACACGCCGAGGTCGTTGAACGCCCCGCCACCCAGCACCGGGTCGAAGATGTTCACCCGCTCGCCGGCGAGTACGCGGTCGTAGCGTGCCGACCGCTGGCAGTAGCGCAGCGACGCCAGCCGCAGGGTGCCCAGTTCGCCCAGCAGTTCGCGGACGCGGGCGGTGCCCGGGTCGTAGGCGCTGCGCATGCCCTCCAGGACGACGACGCCGGTGGCGTCGGCTTCGGCGACCAGCGTGGCGAAACCGCCGGCGTCGAGGGTGGCCGGCTTCTCCACCAGAACGTGCTTTCCGGCCCGGACAGCCGCCAGGGCCTGGGCGAAGTGGACGCTGTTCGGGGACCCGAGGTACACCGCGTCCACGTCGTCGGCGGCGAGCAGTCCGGACAGGTCGCTGCTCCATGCCGCCGCCCCGATCTCAGCGGCGAAGGCCTGCGCCCTCGCTGCGCTCCGGGAGTAGGCGCAGGCCAGCTGCACGCCGGGTACCCGGGACACGGCGTCGGCGAGCCGGGTGGTGATCCAGCTGGTGCCGATGGTGGCGACCCTGAGCATCCCTTCCCCCTCCCGGGTGCCGCCTTCCCCGCGCGGCTGGTTCACCGACTGAACAGCGTGCCCTGGACGGTGGTCACGAAGTTGGCCAGGGATGCCGGCAGGTCGGCCAGGTGCCAGTCGTCGGGCCCGTGGTACCAGTCGAGATCGGTGGCGTCGGCCACGTCGTCGTCGTCGGCGTCGGCCACAGCGCGGAGCCACCGGTCCTTTCCGCCCAGTACCACCGCGTAGGGCAGGATCGCCGACAGCTGTCCGTACCCCTCGCCGGCCGGCAGGGTGCCCACCGGCTGGGTGAGCAGGCTGCCCCGCAGCACCTCCAGACCAGCCAGCAGGCTGCTGCCGCGGGCGGTGCGGGCAGGCATCTCCTGGGCGATCAGCAACAGGCCGAGCGCGAGGGCCACCAGCGCGAGGCCGGACAGCCCGAAGTGGGTGAACGCGGCCAGCAGGAGGGTCGCCGCGACCGCGATCCCGAGGACCGCCCAGCCGATCAGTGCCCAGCGCCGGCGGGCGGCGTCGGGACGGGAGCCGAACCAGCCCCGCGCCACGACCTCGTCGTACAGCTCGGCCTGCACCTGTCCGATCACCGTTCCGACGCTGCCGGCCAGGGTCGACACCCGACCCGGCTCCCCCTGCACCGGGGCGACCGCGTCCAGCAGGGTGCGCTCGTAGCCGGCGAGCTCGTCGGAGCCCTCGCGGCGGGCGAAGGACCAGTCGGTGGCCGCGTGCGCCGAATCGCGGGGCAGCTCAGTGATTCGCAGGTGCCCGCGGACGGCAAGGTCAAGCAGGGTCGCGGTGATGTCGAGGGGATCGACCCGCTCGTCGGCCAGGGTGCCGACCTCCCCGGGACGGATGCCGTCCACCACCCGGAACTCGTTCTGCCCGGCGCCGACCGGGTGGAACCCGGCCGCCAGCAACGGCTCCGCGGCGCCGGCGGCGTCGGTTCCGATCCGGCGGTGCGCCGCCCACAGCCCGAGGCCACCGAGCAGGAGCAGTCCGGCGGCCACCCCGAGAGGCAGCGGCGCAGCGGAGAAGGCGCGGTCCAGCGACCAGATCTCGCGCAGGTCCTCGGTGACCGCCACCGCGCTGCGGGGGAACCGGACGATGCCGAGGACCACGTCACCGGCCTTTGAGCCTTCATGGTGGAAGACCGGCCGGGGGCTGTCATGGGTCCCGCCGGCGTAATACGTGCAGGCCCCCGGGGAGACCGGGTCGCCGGCGGCGCAGTCGACGAGGGTGAACAGGGCCGGTACGTCAACCTCGGCGTCGAAGACCGCTACCGGCAGGTTCAGCCCCTGGAGTAGCGCCCAGCTCACCGTGGTGGTGTCGTCGGCGGTCGCCACGGCGGCGCCGCGCACGGTGTAGGACAGCTCGATCGGGGAGGTCGACCCGCCGGTGGCGATGTCCACCGTGGTGCGGGACGGGCTGGTGGTGACCCGGGCGCCCAGGTCCCTACCGCCGGAGGATGCCACCACGTCGGCGACGGTGAACCGGTACTCCATCCGGTCCGGGGTGCGGGTGGTCGTGGTGAAGACCTGCTGAAGCTCGGCCGGCGCCGCGCCGTCGAACCCGAGCGTCGCGGTCACCACAAGGGTGCCGTCGGCGTTGATGGTCGCCCTGGCGACGTAGGTCGCCACCTGGTCGGCCGCCTGAGCGGACGGGGCGAGGGCCACCAGCAGTGCCAGCGTCGTGATCACGATCGCCACCAGGCGTCGCGATCCGGTAGCCGTCCTCGCCATGCCGCTCCCCCGTCCCTGGAACCAGTGGCTACAGACTAGTGCCGAGCCGCTCCGGCGCCACAGGCCCTCGCGCGGACTGCCGCAGGGGGCACCACAGGAACTAGGCTGACGGCGTGACACAGCAGTGGGGGCCGCCGGGCCAGGGCCAGCAATGGCCGGCTCCGCCGGGGTGGAACAGTCCCGGGCAGGCGTGGGGCGCGCCGCCCTCCGGGCAGCCCGGCTACGGCCGGGGTCCCGCCGTGAGCCCCTACGGCCCGCAGTACGGCCCGCCGTCCCAGGGCATCCCCCAGGCCCAGTTCGGGCGGCCCTCCTACGGCCCGCCGGGCGGCTACCCGCCGCCGCGCCGGCCGCAGCGGAGGAACCCCCTGCACAGCCTGCTGCTGGGCCTGGTGCTCGTGGTCGGGATCGGTCTCTTCGCGATCACCCTGATGGATTACCTGTCCCCCGAACCCCAGGTGGCCGGGCCGAACGGCACCCGGACCACCGCCCCCGGGCCGTCGCCGACGCAACCGGCGCAGCCCACCGAGCCCCCGCAACCGACCGTCGCCGTCCCCGCGCCGGACACCGATCCGCCCGAGATACCGCAGCCGGAGACGTACGGAGAGGCCGAGGCGTGGCTCATCGCCAACCCGGTGTACGACCAGACGGCCCCGGTGCCGACCGAGTGCGCGGTGCCGCTGATCGACATCCGCACTGCCCCGGTGGGGGAGCTGTCGGCCCACCTCAACGACCTGACCGCCTGCCTGTGGCGGGTGTGGTCGGATCCCCTCGAGCAGGCCGGCTACAAGATGCCCCGGCCGCCGGTGACGGTGTACACCGAGCCGATCACCTCCGGCTGCGGCCAGCTGGACGAGGTGAACGCCGTCTACTGCGCCGCCGACCAGCGGATCTACTACGCCAAGCCGCTGTGGAAGATCTTCCCCAGCGATCAGCAGGGCATGCCGTTCGTGGTGGAATCGGTCATCGCCCACGAGTTCGGCCACGCCATCCAGGCCCGCACCGGCATCCTGATCTCCTCGATGGCCTTCGAGCAGCAGGCGTCCAGTGCCGACGCAAAGGTGTTCTCCGCGGCGGCTGGAGGTGCAGGCCGACTGCCTGGCCGGCATCTTCACCTCAGCCGTGGGGCCTTCGTCCGGGCTGTCCCGGGGGGACCTGACGAACCTCCAGGACGTTTTCTTCAGCCTGGGTGACGACGTGCTGAGCGGCCAGAACAACATCCAGGGTGACCATGGCCTGGGCCGCTCCCGCAAGGCCTGGTTCCGTACCGGTCAGGAGGAGAGCCTGATCGGCAGTTGCAACAGCTACACGGCACCGGCGGGTGCGGTTCGCTGAGATTCGCCCATGGGTCGAGGGCCTCGTGGGGCTCCGGCCGCCGGACTGGTCCTCGCTGGCGACGGTCCTAGCGGGGGCTGAGCAGGGCGGTGGCGATCGCGGCCAGCCCTTCGCCGCGTCCGGTCAGCCCGAGCCCGTCGGTGGTCGTGCCGGACAGGCTCACCGGCGCACCCACGGCGGCGGACAGTGCCGCTTCGGCCTCAGCCCGACGGCTCGCCAGCCGGGGTCGATTCCCGATCACCTGAATCGCCACGTTCTCGATGCGGTAGCCGGCCGCCCGCACCCGGGCTGCGGTCTCGGTCAGGAAGGTGAGACCGCTCGCGCCGGCCCATTCGGGCTCGACGGTGCCGAAGTTGCTGCCCATGTCGCCCAGCCCTGACGCTGACAGCAGCGCGTCACAGGCGGCGTGGGCCGCCACGTCGCCATCGGAGTGTCCGGCGAGGCCTGCGGGCTCATCGGGGAAGGGCAGGCCCGCCAGCCACAGGGGCACGCCCTCGGCAAAGGCGTGCACGTCCGTGCCAAGGCCGATTCGAAAGCTCACGATCGCCTCCTCAGGATCTCCGCGGCGATCACCAGGTCGAGCTCGTCGGTGACCTTCAGTGCGTCTCGGGAACCCTCGACCAGAGTGACCTCTTCGCCCAGCAGTTCCAGCGCCGCAGCGTCGTCGGTGACCGGGACCCCTCCGGCTTCGATGCGGCGGTGGGCGCGCTCCAGCAGCTCTCGGACGAAGCCCTGGGGGGTCTGGACGGCCCTCAGCGTGGACCGGTCGATCACCGAGGAGCGGTCAGCCGACAGTTGCCGGATCGTGTCCACGACCGGCACCACAGGGACGCAGCCGGCAGCCCCGGCCCTGAGCTCCGCGACCACCCTCTGCACCACGACGGGCGGGACCAGCGCCCTGGCCGCGTCATGCACCAGCACGAACCGCGACGCGGCCAGCCGGCGGTCGACCGAGATCGCCTGCAGCCCGGCCCGTACCGAGTCCTGGCGTTCCGCGCCTCCAGCCACGCAGCGGGTCGGGATCGGTCCCCCGCCCACCGCTGCCTCGAACTCCGGCTCCAGACCGGCGGCCACCACGACCACGGCGGCGTGGACCCCGCCGGCGGCCAGTGCCGCCAGGCTGTGCACGACCAGTGGACGGCCGTCGAGCTCGCGGAGGGCCTTCGGCACGTCGCCACCCAGTCGGGAACCGGCACCGGCCGCCACCACGACAGCGACGACCGGTTCCATGATCAGCAGTGTGCCGTGGTTCGGCTCAGGACGCGAGCACCTCGTCGAGCAAGACCTCGGCGCGGTCCTCAGCCACCTTCTCGGCCAGCGCCAGCTCGGAGACCAGGATCTGCCGGGCCTTGGCCAGCATCCGCTTCTCCCCGGCCGAAAGACCGCGCTCGCGCTCGCGGCGCCACAGGTCGCGGACGACCTCGGCGACCTTCATCACGTTGCCGGAGTGCAGCTTCTCCAGGTTCGCCTTGTACCGCCGCGACCAGTTCGTCGGCTCCTCGGCATGGGGGGCGCGCAACACGCCGAACACCCGCTCGAGCCCGTCAGCGTCCACCACATCCCGTACCCCGACCAGATCGAGGTTGCACGCCGGGACCCGCACCACCAGGTCGTTCTGACCTACGATGCGCAGCACCAGATAGAGCTTGTCCTCACCTCTGATCGTTCGGGTTTCCAGGGCTTCAATAACCGCCGCACCATGGTTGGGGTAGACCACCGTCTCACCGACTGTGAACGTCATATAGCTTCGACCACCTTTCCCGACTGAGCAGTCTACCACAGGATACCCCCGACCCTGAACGTCTCTCCTAGCCAGAGCAGGTTTGGGGGTTGACAGTGGGCGGATTCTATGTTTTCCCCGCCGTGTTCAAGACGCAATTGCTTGCCAGAAGCAGGTGCTGACATTCGCTGTCACGCCGCGCCGACCGGCCCGGGAACCGACGAGGCCCGCCGGAGATCCTCCGGCGGGCCCGTCGTCACCCGGGTTCAGGCGGTGACCTCCAGCACCTGCCTTGCCGGCCAGAACCGCTTCAGTCCCAGCACTGCGGCCGCACCCACGACAGCACCGATCGCGATGGTCAGCAGGAACAGCAGGAAGCTGTCGATTGCGAAGAAGACGAAGGCCCCTCCGTGCGGCGCCTTGCTGGTGATGCCGAGGGCCATGCTCAAGGCACCGGTCACCGCACCACCGAGCATCATCGAGGGGATCACCCGCAACGGGTCGCCGGCGGCGAAGGGGATCGCACCCTCGGAGATGAAGGAGGCTCCCAGCAGCCAGGCCGCGCGACCGTTCTCGCGCTCGGCCTCGGTGAACAGGTTCTTGCGTACCACGGTCGCCAGGGCCATCGCGATCGGCGGCACCATGCCGGCCGCCATCACCGCGGCCATCACCTTCAGCGACGCCGGGTTGTCCACAGCCAGGTTGGTCGTCGCGAAGAGGTAGGCGGCCTTGTTCACCGGACCGCCCAGGTCGAAGCACATCATCAGGCCCAGGACGATGCCGAGCACGACGGCCGACCCGGTCGACATGCCGTTCAGCGCGGCCTGCAGGTTGTCGGTGACTGCCTTGAGCGGGGCACCGAGGAGCAGGTACATGACCAGGCCGACGATCGTGGTCACGACCAACGGGATGATCACGACGGGCATCAGGCCGGCGAGCCAGCGAGGCACCTTGACGTCGGCGATCCACATCGCCAGCAGGCCCGCGAGGAGGCCCGTGATCAGCGCGCCGAGGAAGCCTGCACCCACCGCGCCGGCGATCGCGCCACCGACGAATCCGGGGGCGATGCCGGGACGGCCGGCGAGAGCGTAGGCGATGTAGCCGGAGAGCGCCGGCAGCAGGAAGCCGAACGCCGCCGCGCCGATCGAGAACAGGATGAAGCCGAGGTAGTTGGCACCGGCAGCCCAGCCGGCGGCCCCGGCGAGTTGGCCGATGGTGCTGGCGCCCGCTGCGCACGCGTCGGTCGACGCCCAGGGCAGGTCGACGCAGGCCCGCACCGATCCACCCGCCTCGGCGGCCGGCGTCATGACGATGTCGAACCCCCCGAACAGGAAGCCGAGCGCGATCAGCAAACCGCCGGCGGCCACGAACGGGATCATGTAGGACACGCCTGTCATCAGCGCGACCCGGATCCGCTCACCCCAGCCCTTCTGGCTGGCCGAGGCCATCTTGGCGGCGGTATCGCGTCCGGCCACGTCGCCGGCCACCTTGATGGCCTCGGGGTTGTCGGCGGCAGCCAGGGCCTCGGCGACCAGCTTGCCGGGCTCGTTGATCGCCCGTTTCACGCTGGCCTCGATCACCGGCAGACCCGCGAACCGGGCCCGCTCACGGACCGGGACGTCGGCGGCGAAGATGGCCGCGTCCGCGCGGGAGATCAGGCTCTGCTCGAGCCACTCGACCTTGCCCGAGCCCTGCGGCTCCACTGCCAACTCAATCCCGGCGGCCTTGCCCGCCTGCTCCAGGCCGTCGGCGGCCATGAAGGTGTGGGCGATGCCGGTCGGGCAGGAGGTGACGGCCACGATCAGCTTCCTCGCACCGGCCGCAGCGACCGGGATGGAGGCGGCGGCCGCCGGGGCAGGGGCGGCCGGCGCTTCCGGCGCGGTCGCCTTGTCCACCAGCGCAACGATCTCGGCCGGAGTCTGCGCATGGCGCAGGCCGTCGAGGAACTCCGCCCGCATCAGTGAGCGTGCCAGCATGGCCAGCAAGGTGAGGTGGGCGTCGTCTGAACCCTCGGAAGCCGCGATCATGAAGCAGATGTCGGCCGGGCCGTCGGCGGCGCCGAAGTCGACCTTCGGTGCGAGCCTCGCAAAAGCGAGGGTGTTGGTCGTGACCGCGGCGGAACGGCAGTGCGGGATCGCGATACCGCCGCCCAGGCCGGTGACGGCCTTCTCCTCGCGGGCCAGCGCGTCAGCGGCCAGTCCCGCCTCATCGGCGCGGCCGGCCTTGGCCACCAGCGCGGCGAGGCTCCTGATCACCTCGGTCTTGGTACTGCCCAGGTTCGCGTCCAGCAGGACGAGGTCGGGCGTGATGAGCGGTTCGGACAACGGTGTTCCTCTTCTCGGATCGGATCGGGTTGGGCGGACGGTGGACGGTGGACGGGCACTAGGACAGGGTGCGAACTCTGACGCCAACGGTGTTCAGTTGGTCAGGCTGCGGGAGGGTGGTCCCGGCGAGCGATGCGGCGGCGGCGCCGTAGGCGACCGCGAGCCGCAGCCGGTCGGGCGCGAACAGTCCCCTGGTGTGGGCCAGCACGTAGCCGGCCACCGAGGAGTCACCAGCGCCGACGGTGCTGCGTACGGTCACCGGCGGCGGGCTGGCGTGCCAGGCGCCGTCCGCAGTGACCAGTACGGCACCTGCGGCGCCGAGAGTGGCCAGGACCGCGCCGACACCGCGATCGAGGAGAGTGCGCGCGGCCTCGACGCACGCGCTGGGGTCACCCGCGGCTGCCCCGGCCTCGAGCGCGTCGGCGTCGGCACCGGTGAGCTGGGCGAGCTCCTCGGAGTTGGGCTTTAGCAGGTCGGGAGCGGCGGCAGGGAACTCCGCGGCGAGCGCGAGCAGCGGGGCGTCGGAGGTGTCGACGGCGATCCGGCAGCCCCACGGCCGCAACGCCTTCACCAGGTCCGCGTACCACTGCGCGGGGATGCCGGGCGGCAGCGACCCGGAGAGCACGACCCAGTCGGCACGCTCGGACTCCAGCACCAGCAGGTTCGCCAGTCGCTCGATACTCCCGGCGTCCAGGATCGGGCCGGGCTCGTTGACCTTGGTGGTGGTGCCGTCAGCCTCCGTGAGGGTGAGGTTGGTCCGAACCACCTCCGCCAGCGGCACCGTGCGGTACGGCACTCGAAGGCCGTCGAGCCCGCTCAGGATCGGGTCGCCGGGGCCGGCGGGCAGGATCGCACGGACCGGGTGGCCGGCGTAGTGCGCCACCCTGGCGACGTTGATGCCCTTGCCGCCGGGCTCGACGGTGACGGCGCTCACCCGGTGCACCTCCCCCCGGGTGAGGGGACGCTCCAGCGTGGCGGTGCGGTCCAGGGACGGGTTCGCAGTGAGCGTGACAATCATGCGACCACAACCTCGATTCCCGCGCCGCTGAGTTCGGCGCGATCGTGGGGGGAGATGCCGTCGTCGGTGATCAGGACGTCGGCCGCGGCGAGCGGTGCGAAGGTGACCAGCAGTTCGACGCCGATCTTGGAGGAGTCGGCGAGCACGATCACTCGCCGCGCGGACGCGACCATGGCCTCCTTGACAGCGGCTTCGTCCGGGTCGGGAGTGGAGAAGCCGTGCCCGGCGGAGACCCCGTTGGTCCCGATGAAGGCCACGTCGCACCGCAACCGTCCCAGGGCAGCGACGGTGTCGCCTCCTACAGTCGCCAAGGTGATGCCGCGAACCCGGCCACCCAGCAGGTGCACCTGGGTATCACCACCTGCCCCGGAGAGCTGAGCCGCGACCGGGACCGAGTTCGTGATCACCGTGCCGAGACTGCCGGGTGGGGCGGCCGCCGCGAGGCGACCGATGGTCGTGCCGGCATCCAGGATGACCGTCGACGTGGCCGGGGGGAGGTAGGCGAGCGCGGCCGCGGCGATCCGGGCCTTCTGGGCCACGAAGGTGGGCTCACGCTCGGCGAGGGCCGTTTCCCCGAGGGTGACGTTCTCCGCCACCACCGCGCCACCATGAACCCGGCGCAGGATGCCACGCTGGTCCAGGGCGTCGAGGTCGCGACGGATCGTCTCGGTGGTGACGGCGAACCGGCTGGCCAGGTCGGCGACCGAGACGCGGTCGTAGCGATGCGCCAGGTTGACGATGGTGCGGTGCCGCTCCTCTGCGTACATCCTCTTCACGCCCTTCCCACTCACTGCCATGTTTACATCTATTGTTCTACCTGTTTTTGCCTGTGTTTGTCAAGCTTTGTCCCGAATTCATGTGGGGATCCTTGGGTTCGGCCTGTTCGGGGACGCCGAAACGACGCTGGCCGCCGCCCCGGGGGGGCGGCGGCCAGCGTCGTGGGAGGGGCGGGGCTACTCCCCGTAGGTGTCCTCGTCGGAGAACAGGCCCGACACACTCTCTCCGCAGTTGATCCGGTGGACCGCCTTGGCGAACAGCGGCGCCACCGACACCGTGGTCAGACGCTCCAGCCCCACCGGGGCGGGGACGGTATCGGTGGAGACGATCTCGACGATGTCGGGCTGCGCGTTCAACCGCTCGACGGCCTTGCCGGTGAACAACCCGTGGGTGCAGGCTACCGAGATCGAGTTCACGTGGTAGCGGCGCACGGTCTCGATCAACTCCACCACCGAACCGGCAGTGGCGACCTCGTCGTCGAGGATGATCACGTCCTTGCCGCCGACCTTTCCGACGATGGCGTCGATCACCACCTTGTCGTCGGCCTGGCGGCGCTTCGAACCGGCCGCCATGCCCACCCCGAGCATCCGGGCGAACTCGTTGGCCTCCTTGGCGTTGCCGAAGTCGGGCGACACGACGACCGTCTTGCTGAGATCCCGGGTCCGGAAGTGGTGCGCCAGTACCGGCAGCGCGGTCAGGTGGTCGACCGGCATCGCGAAGAACCCGTGCACCTGCTGGGCGTGCAGCGCCATGGTGAGCACCCGCTGGGCACCGGCGGTGTGCAACAGGTCGGCCACCAGACGCCCGCCGATGCTGATCCGCGGCTGGTCCTTCTTGTCGGAGCGCGCGTAGGCGTAGTGCGGCATCACCACGGTGACATGCCCCGCGGAGGCGCCCCTCGCCGCGTCCACCATCATCAGCAGCTCCATCAGGTTCTCCTGGGTGGGCGGCACCAGAGGCTGCACGATGTAGACGTCGCGCTGACGGCAATTCGCCCGCAACTGCACCTGCAGGCAGTCGTTGGAGAACCGCGACAGCCGCGACGGCGAGAGCTCCACCCCGAGGATGTCGCACATGCGTTCGGCGAAAGCGCGGTGGCCGTGGCCGGAGAACACGGTGATGTCGGACACGAGAGGCAACCCTAGCTGGCAGGGCGGTTCCGCGTCCCCGTCGGCCGACCGGGCGAGACGCCGCAGCGATCCGGTCAGCTGTGCCGGCGGGCCCTGCCGCCGACTGCGGGAGCCGCGGGCCCGGTCAGGCGTTGAACTTGTAGCCCAGCCCGCGGACGGTGACCAGCAGGACGGGGTTGGCCGGGTCGGCCTCCAGCTTCGCCCGCAGCCGCTTGACGTGGACGTCGAGGGTCTTGGTGTCGCCGACGTAGTTGGATCCCCAGACGCGATCGATCAGCTGGCCGCGGGTGAGTACCCGGCCCGCGTTGCGGAGCAGCATCTCCAGCAGCTCGAACTCCTTCAGCGCGAGCTGCACCGCAGTCCCCCGCGCGGTCGTCTCGTGACGCTCCACGTCCATCCGGACACCGCCGGCCTCGATCACGTCGCTCAGCAGTTCGACGTCCTGCCCGCGGCGGAGCACCGCCCGGATCCGGGCCACCAGTTCCCGGTGGCTGAACGGCTTGGTGACGTAGTCGTCGGCGCCGAGCTCCAGCCCCACCACCTTGTCGATCTCGCCGTCACGGGCGGTGACCATGATGATCGGGACGTTGCCGCGTACCCGCAGCTGTCGGCACACCTCGGTCCCGGAAAGGCCGGGCATCATCAGGTCGAGCAGCACGATGTCCGCGCCCTGGCGGTCATAGGCGTCCAGTCCGAGAGTGCCGTCGGAGGCCAGCGTGACCTCGAAGCCCTCCTTCTGCAGCAGGAAGCCGAGGGTCTCCCGGTAGGTCTCCTCGTCCTCGATGATCAGCACCCTGGTCACGCCGTTTCCCCTCCCTGGTCGACCGGCAGGCTGAGCGTGAAGGTCGAGCCCTGGCCGTGGCGGCTCCACAGGCTCACCTCGCCGCCGTGAGCCTGCGCGACATGCTTGACGATGGACAGGCCCAACCCGGTGCCACCGCTGGCCCGGCTTCGGTCGGCGTCGACCCGGTAGAACCGCTCGAAGATCCGGGCCTGGTCGGCCTCGCTGATGCCGATGCCGTTGTCGGAGACCCGGATCTCGGCCCGGTCGCCGTTGACCCGGCTGCTCACCGCCACCCGGGCGCCGGGCTCGGAGTACGCCACGGCGTTCTGGACCAGGTTGGTCACGGCCGTCTCCAGCTCGTCGGCGTCCCCGGTCACCGTGACCCCCGGCCGGACGCTCAGGTTCACGCTGATCCCCGCGGCGTCGGCCAGCGCGCGGCACCGGGAGACGGCCGACTCCAGCACTGTGGCGACGTCGACCGCGGTGGTGCCCCACTGCGGCGCCTCGGCCTGGAGCCGCGACAGTGCGATGATCTGGGACACCAGCTCGTTCAGCCGGGCACTCTCCCGGGTGAGCTTGGCCAGGAAGTGGCGCACCGCCTCCGGGTCGTCGGCGGCCGCGTCCGCCGCCTCGGCCAGCAGCGTGATGGCGCCGATCGGCGTCTTCAACTCGTGGGTGACGTTGGCCACGAAGTCCCGGCGGGTCTCGGCGAATCGCTGGGCCGCCGACCGGTCCTCGCCGGTGATCACTGCGCTCCCGTCAGGCAGGGGTCGGGCCTGCACGCCGAGCAGCACCGCCGGACTTCCCGGCGTCCGGGTCACGGTGACTTCGGCCTCCAGCGGGGCACCCGCCGAACGTGCCCGACCCAGCAGCTTGCGCACCTCGGCCGACGCGATCGTGGAGCCGCGCACCAGGCCGGATCCTCGCGCGAACGGACTGGCCACCACCACCGCGTCGTCGCGGTCCACCACCGCCACGGCGGCCTGCAGGCTGCCGATCACCCTCTCGACGTGGTCGCTGACCAGCACGTTTCGGCTCGCACCCGTCGCGACCCGGCGCAGGACCAGCCAGGTCACCAGCGCCCCCGCCGCGAGGCCGACGAACAGGCCGACGAGCAGGGCGACGAAGGGCGTCATGCCCCGGAGTCTAGACACCCCCACCGGCCCGGGGACCGCCACCGGACGGAACTCCGGGCGCGTCCGCCGAACAGTTCACCGAACGTTCACCCGGCGTTGGTGCAGCCGCGATTCGCCCGCTCTGCTGCGATCCTAGGGTGATCACGACAGAATGACCCCACACGGTCCGCCCCGCCCCGGACCCACCTCGACAGGGAAGAAGCCCGCATGCGCGACAGCTATCACGAGAGCTTGCAGAAGGTGATCACCGACCTCGTCGGAATGACCGACGCCGTCCAGACAGCTGTCCGCGGGGCGACCAGAGCCTTGCTGGACGCGGATCTGGCTGCGGCCGAGTCGGTCATCTCCGCCGATGCGGCGATCGACCGGCTCCACGACGACCTCGAGGGACGCTGCTTCTCCCTGCTCGCCCGCCAGGCGCCGGTGGCCGGCGAGTTGCGTACCATCGTCGCCGCGATGCGGATGGTCGCCGACCTCGCCAGGATGGGTGATCTGGCCGCGCACATCGCCAAGATCGCCCGCCTGCGCTACCCCGACGGCGCCGTTCCCGAGGGCCTGGTGTCCAACTTCACCCTGATGGCCCGGGTCGCCGAGCAGATGGTGGAGACCGCTGGACGCTCGCTGAACGAGCGCAACGCCCACGACGCCGGCAAGCTGGCCGACAGCGACGACGAGATGGACGAGCTGCGCAAGAGCCAGTTCCGGCTGATGCTCGGCGAGGACTGGGCCTACGGGGTGGAGGCAGCCGTCGACGTGGCTCTGCTGGGCCGCTACTACGAGCGGATCGCCGACCACGCCGTGCTGATGGCGTCCCGGGTGATCTACGTGATCACCGGCCTGCTGCCCGAGGGTGAGAACTGGCCGAGCGCCTGAGCGGGTGAAACGCCGGTGGGGCCGGCCGGAACCATCACGGTCCGGCCGGCCCCACCGGCCCTGCTGTGCCTGAGCCCTACTTCTTGCCCTGGTTCGCTGACCGCCTCGATCGCCGCTGCCGCGGCAGCTCGGGGTCGAGGTAGCGTGCCACCCGGGGTGACCGGGCGCAGGTCGTCGTCCAGGTCGTAGACCAGCGGGATGCCGGTGGGGATGTTCAGGCCGGCGATGTCGTCGTCGCTGATCCCGTCGAGGTGCTTGACGAGCGCGCGCAGCGAGTTGCCGTGGGCGGCGACCAGGACGGTCTTGCCGGCCGCAGGTCCGGAACGATGGCAGTCGTCCCAGTACGGCAGCATCGCGGATCAATGACGTCCTTCAGGCACTCGGTCGACGGCCGGGCCTCCGGCGGCAGGACCGCGTAGCGGGCGTCGTCGACCTGGGTGTACGGTGTTGTCCGCGTCCAGGGCGGGCGGCGGGATGTCGTAGCGACCGGCGCCAGAGCATGAACTTCTCCTCGCCGTACTCTGCGAGGGTCTCGGCCTTGTCCTTGCCCTGAAGGTCGCCGTAGTGGCGCTCGTTGAGCCGCCACGATCGCGCTTGCACCGGCATCCAGTGGCGGTCGGCGACCGTCGAGTGCCAGGTTGGCGGTGTGGATCGCGCGACGCAGCAGCGAGGTGTGCACGACGTCAGGCAGCAGGCCCTCCGCCTTCAGCAGTTCTGCCGCCGCGCTTCGCCTCGCCGACGCCCTTCTCGTTGAGGTCCACGTCCACCCAGCCGGTGAAGAGGTTCTTGGCGTTCCATTCGCTCTCGCCGTGGCGGAGCAGGATCAGCGTTGATGTCATACCCCTGAGCCTATCGGCCGACGGTCACGACGGCGGTTGCTGTTCGAGGCTGGCAGAATCGCCGGCATGGAACGAGGAGTCGCCGTCGTCACCGGGGCCAGCAGCGGGATCGGTGCCGCCACGGCCCGCCTGCTCGCCGCGCAGGGGTTCGAGGTGATCTGTGCCGCACGCCGGGCCGAACGCGTCGAGGCTCTCGCTGCCGAGATCGGCGGCCGGGCAGTGGCCTGCGACGTCACCGCGGCTGCGGACGTGGCCGCCCTGGCTGCGGCGGCGGGTCCGGAATTGGCCGTGCTGGTGAACAACGCCGGCGGCGCCTTCGGCCAGGAACCGGTCGCCGCAGCAGACACCGAAGCCTGGCAGCGGATGTACGCCGTCAACGTGATCGGCTGCGAGTTGGTGACCCGGGCGCTGCTCCCGGCCCTGGTCGCCGCGCGTGGCGCGATCGTCTTCGTGACCTCGGTCGCGGCGGATGGGCCCTACGAGGGCGGCGCGGGCTACTGCGGGGCGAAGGCCGCCGAACGGATGATCGCCGGCGCCCTGCGGCTGGAGTTCTTCGACCAGCCCGTCCGGATCACCGAGATCTGTCCGGGCATGGTGCACACCGAGGAGTTCTCGCTGACCCGCTACGGCGGCGACCGGGAGCGTGCCGACGCCGTCTACGCCGGGGTGCCGAGCCCGCTGACCGCCGAGGACGTGGCCGAGGCGATCACCTGGATGGCGACCCGTCCCGCGCATGTGAACATCGACCGGCTGACCATCCGTCCGGTCGCCCAGCCGGCCCAGCACAAGGTGTTCCGCGGCCGCTACGCCTGACCATCCGGGCACCGGACGCCCGACCCGCCGAGCGCCTCCCAGTGGGCCCGAACGCCAGCAGCGGAGGCTGGCGTTCGGCGCAAGTGGGTGGCTCTCGACGGGCGGGCGCCGGTCAGGCGACGCGCAGGAGGCCCGCCCCTGACGGGACGGGCCTCCTGGGCGTGTGGTTCAGTCGAGCTCGATCAGGCCCTCGCCCGCCTGCACCGGCGTGCCCTTCTCGACGAGGATCCGGGCCACCTTGCCGGCCTTCGGCGCGGTGATCTCGGTCTCCATCTTCATGGCCTCCAGCACGCAGAGCACCTCGCCGGACGCGATCTCCTGGCCCTCCTCGACCAGGATCCGGGCCACCGTGCCGGCCAGCGGAGCCACCACGGCGTTCGCCGAGGCGGCCTGGACGGACGCGGTCGTCGGGGCGTGGATCGCACCGCTGCCACCGATCACGATCGCGCCGAGCTGGGGAGCCTCCTGCTCCTCCACCTCCACGTCGATGTCATAGGCGATCCCGTTGACAGTCACCTTCAGTTTCATTGGTCTTCCTTCTCAGCGCGTGTACAGCGGGTGGTGGGCGTGCTGGGCACGTCGGGTGTTCGATGCCCAGTTGCGTCCCGTCGTGAAGTGCGGCTGACGACGCTTGGCCCGGTGCCCGAGGTACGCGGCGACCGCGGCGGCGATCGCGACCATGGTCTCCTCAGGCACGTCCTGGGCGTGCAGTTCCAGCTGCTTGATCTTGATCTCGAGACCCTCGAGCCGCTCGGTGAGCGACTGGACGAGCCCCAGCAGTTCCGCTTCGTCGGCCATGGCGATCACACCGGCCCGAGGCCGTGCTTCTTGGCCGGCCGCAGCTCGCGCTTGGTGGCCAGCAGTTCGAGGGCCATCGCCACCTTCCGCCGGGTGTCACCGGGATCGATGATGTCGTCGACCAGCCCACGGGCCGCGGCCACGAACGGCGTCGAGAAGGTGCTGCGGTACTCCTCCACCAGCTCGGCCCGCTTCGCCTCCGGGTCCTCGGCAGCGCCGATCTCCTTGCGGAACACGATCCCCGCCGCACCCTCGGCACCCATCACCGCAATCTCGGCGGTCGGCCAGGCGAACACCTTGTCCGCGCCCAGGTCCTTGCAGGCCATGGCGATGTAGGCACCGCCGTAGGCCTTGCGCAGCACCACGGTGATCTTCGGGACCGAGGCCGCCGAATAGGCGAACAGCATCTTCGCGCCGTGGCGGATGATGCCGCCGTGCTCCTGGGTGACACCGGGCATGTAGCCGGGGACGTCCACGAGGGTGACGATCGGGATGTTGAACGCGTTGCAGAACCGGACGAAACTGCTGCCCTTGTCGGAGGAGTTGATGTCGAGCACGCCCGCCATCACGTTCGGCTGGTTCGCCACGATCCCGACGCTACGGCCGTTGATCCGGGCGAAGCCCACCACGATGTTCATCGCGTAGCCGGCCTGAACCTCGAGGAAGTCGGCGTTGTCGACGATCTTCGCGATCACCTCGTGGATGTCGTAGCCCTGCTTGCCGTCCACCGGGACGACGTCGTGCAACGACGGGTCGTACTCCACGTGGTAGTCGCCGCTGAGTGTCGGCGGTTCCTCGGTGTTGTTCTGCGGAAGGAAGCTGAGCAGCTTCTTCGCGATCAGGATCGCCTGCTCGTCGTCGTCGGCCACGAAGTGGTTCACCCCGGAGACCGACATGTGCGCGTCAGCGCCGCCGAGCCGGTCGGAGTCGACCTCTTCACCGGTGACCTGCTTGATCACGCTCGGCCCGGTGATGAACATGTGGGCCTTGCGGGTCTGGATCACGAAGTCGGTCAGGGCCGGGGAGTAGGCCGCGCCACCGGCGCAGGGGCCGGCGATGATCGAGATCTGCGGCACCACGCCGGACAGCAGGACGTTGGCGTAGAACACCTGGCCGTAGCCGGACAGCGAGTCGATGCCCTCCTGCACCCGGGCGCCGCCGGAGTCGTTGATGAAGACGAACGGGCTGCCGGTCTCCAGCGCCGCCTCCATCATCGCGACGACCTTCTTGGAGTGGGTCTCACCGGCCGAGCCACCCATGACGGTGAAGTCCTGGCTGGCGATGTGCACCGGACGCCCGAAGACCGCCCCGGTGCCGGTGACCACGCCGTCGGCGGGCATGACCGCGGTGTCCATGCCGAACGTGACCGTCCGGTTCTTCCGGAACAGGCCGATCTCCTGGAAGCTGTCGGGATCGATCAGTGCGTCGATCCGCTCCCGGGCGGTCATCTTGCCGGCATCACGCTGCTTCTGCAGCTTGGCCTCGCCGCCGCCCGCGCGGGCGGTCAGGCGGGCTTCAAGCAGCTCGGCGACACGCTTCTTCATCGGTACTGGCTTCTTGTTCATCTGTCCTACCTCACGCCATCTCGACGGTGACGGTGCTCTCGCGTCCACCAAGCGACACCTTGTACTTGATCGGGCCCCGCACGGCGTTCGCCGAACCGCTGGCGGCTTCCGCCTCGGCCTTCAATTGCTCCGGGGTCTTGCCGACGCTCTTCGGGCCGTCCTCGCGGGCGGAGAAGAAGCCGGGGGCGACACCGGGGAACATCGCGTAGGTGAGCACGTCCTCATCGGTGCCGTCGATAGCCGTCGAGCTTGCTGGCCTCGTCGACCAGCCTGCCCCACTCCGGCGGGATCAGGTCGGCCGGACGCTGGGTGATCGGCTCCTTCTTGGCCTGCGCCTGGGCGATCGCCACCACCTCGGCGTTGCGTTCGCCGATGCACTCGCCGTAGTAGCCGAGCATCAGGTCGGCGAACTCGCCGGTCATGACCTTGTACTTGCCCATCAGCACGTTGAACACCGCCTGGGTGCCCACGATCTGGCTGGACGGGGTGACCAGCGGCGGGTGACCGGCGTCGGCCTTCACCCTCGGCACCTCGGCCATCACTTCGCGGATCCGGTCGCCGGCGCCCTGCGCCTTCAACTGGCTCTCCATGTTCGACAGCATCCCGCCCGGGATCTGGCTGGAGAAGATGTCGGTGTCCACCAGGGTGGCCGACTCGAACTCGGCGTACTTCGGGCGGACCGCGGCGAAGTGGTCGCGGATCCGGTCGAGCCGTTCGGCGTCGAGGTTGGTGGTGTAGTCGGTGCCTTCGAGCATGGCGACGAGGGACTCGGTGGGGTTGTGGCCCGGCCCGAGCGACATCGAGCTGATCGCGGTGTCGACCACGTCGGCGCCGGCCTCGATCGCCTTCATCAGCGAGACGAGGGTGACACCGGTGGTGGCGTGGCAGTGCACGTTGATCTGGACGTGCTCGCCGTAGGTTTCCTTGATGCCCCGGACGATGTCGTAGGCCGGCTGCGGCTGCAGCAGTGCAGCCATGTCCTTCAGGGCCAGGGACTCCGCACCCATGTCGAGCAACTGGCCGGCAAGGCGCACATAGCCCTCGACGGTGTGGAGCGGGGACATGGTGTAGCAGATGGTGCCCTGGGCGTGCTTGCCGGTCTTCTTGACCGCCTGCATCGCGTGGGCCATGTTGCGCGGGTCGTTCAGGGCGTCGAACACCCGGAAGACGTCCATGCCGTTCTCGGCGGACTTGTCCACGAACCGCTCCACCACGTCGTCCTCGTAGTGGCGGTAGCCGAGCAGGTTCTGGCCGCGAAGCAGCATCTGCAGCCTGGAGTTGGGCATCAGCTCGCGGAAGGTCCGCAGCCGCACCCAGGGGTCCTCGTTGAGGAATCGGATACACGAGTCGTACGTGGCGCCGCCCCAGCATTCGACACTCCAGTAGCCGGCCTTGTCGATGTCCTCGCACGCCTCGACCATGTCTTCGAGGGCCATGCGGGTCGCCATGAGGCTCTGGTGGGCGTCGCGAAGGGCGAGCTCGGTCACACCAATGGTTCGCTGACTCATGAGAACATCCTCGCAGACCCGCCCCTCGTGCTCGACCCTCCCGGCCGAATCGGGACAGTCGTGAGACCGGTCGTCCCACCGCTGAGAAATGGTGCTCGCGGAACTCCGCCGGATCCGGCGTTTCCCCTAGCCCTTGTGGCGGATGGTGGGCATCCGCCGGGCCAGCTCGGACTCGAACAGCCGGCCCACCGCGTCGGCGTCGAGCCTGCCGTCCAGGCTGGGCAGGGTCTTGTCGAAGGCACGCCGACAGACGACCAGCCATGACTGGCCCATGGCGAGGGTGAAGGAGGTCGCCACCGAGACGTTGATCACGCCGCCGACCACACTGCCGGCGCCCGGAACGAACTTCAGCAGGCCGGCCGCGGCCGCACGACCGGCGGACGTGGCGACCGAGGTGGACGCGATCGCGAGCAGCGCCGACCTGTCCAGGCCGAGCCCGTGCAAGTGGGCGATGCGGGCCATCATCGACAGCTGGACCGGCACCAGGATGGCCGCCGAGGAGAACGGGATCGGGATGGCGGCGGCGGCCGCCGCAGCGGTCACCGCGGCCGCGATGGCCTTGTTCGACTGGGCCGCCTTGAGCTGAACATCGATCGCCTGGGCCGCGGCGAGGGCTCCCTCGGACGGACTCCGGAGCGCGGCGAAAGGTGGCCCCGAGAACCTCCATCAAGCCGTAGGGCGGCTGACCGGCGAACTGGTCCCTCATTGCGTAGGTCAGGTAGGGGCGGCCGTCCACGATCGGCAACTGCCGGGCTTCCAGCTGGCGGGCCAGCTCGACCGCGTCCGGGTGGTACTGCCCGTCCCGCATCGGCACCTGGGTGAGCACCAGCACCACCGGCAGACCGAGGGCGTCGAGGGTCCGGACGAACTGCTCCTCGAAGTCCTCGAAGCGACGGTCCATGCCGCGGACGCAGAACCACGCGATGTGGATCTGCTCCGCTATCGGCTTGCCGCGGCTCTCCTTGACCGCCTTGGTGAGCTCCTTGATGATCGCGTCGTCGTCGCGGCCCAGCTCCAGGCCCCGGGTGTCGATCACTCCCAGCGAGCCGCGCCGGTCCAGGTACAGGTGGGAGCCGGTGGTCACCGGGGCGCCGATGCCGGTCGCTGCGACCGGTTCTCCGAAGATCGCGTTGACCAGGGTCGACTTGCCGACACCGGTCTTGCCGAACACGGCGATGTTCACCCGGCCGAGCTCGGCCGCCTGCCTGGCGTATTCGGAGCGGAAGCTCTCGGTGAACCACTGTGTCACGCCCACAGCCTATGGGCGGCTCGCCCGAAGCCCATGGCGGAGGGCCCCGACCCGCCCTGGTTCGCCGAACAGCGGCCGGGGGGAACACCCCAGCCCCCGGACTCCGGCCCGCGAACCCCAGCCCGGACGCACTCCGGCCCGCGAACCCCAGCCCCCGGACGCACTCCGGCCCGCGAACCCCAGCCCCCGGACGCACTCCGGCCCGCGAACCCCAGCCCCCGGACGACAGCCGGCAGACGCCACCGAAACCGGCAGACGCCACCGAAATTCCTGTGGCGTACGCCGCTTTCGACGGTGTCTGCAGGAGGAAGGCCGGGGGCACACTGGGGACAGGCAGGGCTGAGGACCAGGCCGGCTGGGGGAGGCGGTCAAGACGTCGAGTCAGGAGTCAGTCGCGACCCGGGAATCGTCCCTGGGTGAGCGCCGTCGCAATCCGCGCCCCGAACCGGGCCCGGTCTTCGAGGTCGGACCAGGTCCAACGAACCATCCGCCAGCCGATGTCGATGATGTCCTGCTCGCGCCGCTTCTCCTTCATCACCGCCGCGGCGACCTCCGCCGGAGTCCCGGTGTACTTCACCGCACCGTCGAACTCCCCGACCAGACCCCGCACCGGCCAGGCGAAATCGGTCCTGGCCACCCAGATCCCGTTGTGATCGAACACGTTGAACTGCAATTCGGGTGGCATCAGCCCGACCTGGGCGATCCGGACCCGGCTGATCGACTCACCCACGCTCTCGGCACGGCCATCTGCGAAGGCGAGCGCCCGCCGGGCGACCCCGGCTCCCTTCCGCCCCGCTGCCTCTGCGACGATCCTGCTCAACAAGGACGGCTCCGCCTTGAGCTGGAGTGCCGCATCGAGCACGGCCACTGCCCGCTCGTAGGGCACCAGGCGGGCGAGATCGACGGCCGTACGCTCAAGGCTGGTGGCACGGAACCCGTGGAGATCCGTGATCTCCACCGACGCCAGCGGCGCCTGTCGCACCACCAGGTTGCGGGTACGCGTCCCGTGACCCCCGTCCGGCCGGGTCACCGCCACCCGATCCAGCAGCGGGCGCCACACCGGCAGGCCATGCAGTACCGCCGCAGTGGCATGGCTGAGCACGGCGTTCCCGCCCAGCAGCCCCCAGGTTCCTTCAGCCAGCCGGCGATGCTGGTCGAGCTCGTCGAGAGCTGCGTTCTCGCTCCACGCCCCATGGCGCACGCGGACGCGTTCCCCACGCCGGCACCCCGCCGAAAGCTGCCGATGGGACAGGCCCGCCTCCGCGAGCTCGGCCGTCCGCTTCACATTCATGGCGCCCATGGCACTACCCCGCGATCGGCTCCCGCCACCTCCGCGCGCCGATTGCCAACAACCGCGTCGGATTGACAACACCGGGCACCGGCCGGTGGCCGAGTACTCCGGACCCCGGAACCCCGTCCCTCCCGCACAGACGCCATCGAAAGCTGCAGACGCCATCGAAGTTTCGGTGGCGTTTGCCGGTTTCGATGGCGTTTGCGAACCGTGGCGGGCGAACCGTGGCGGGCGAACCGCGGACGGGCCAAAGCTGCACCGCCGGGCGGGCGGAAAGGGCGCGGGCGGGGCGCAGGGCGGGCTGACGGTAGACTCAGCGAGTTCCCGATCCAGACGGAGTCCCGCATGCCCTTACGCGCCGACCTGCGCAACGTCGCCATCGTCGCCCACGTCGACCACGGCAAGACCACGCTGGTCGACGCCATGCTGTGGCAGTCGGGCGCCTTCCGCGACGAACCAGGACGTCGACGACCGGGTCATGGACTCGATGGACCTGGAGCGGGAGAAGGGCATCACGATCCTGGCCAAGAACACCGCGGTCGACCACGCCTGGCCGACGGCACCAGCGTCACCATCAACATCATCGACACCCCCGGCCACGCCGACTTCGGTGGCGAGGTCGAACGCGGGCCTGGAGATGGTCGACGGGGTCCTGCTGCTGGTCGACGCCTCCGAGGGCCCGCTGCCCCAGACCCGGTTCGTGCTGCGCAAGGCGCTGGCCAAGAACCTGCCGATCATCGTGGTGATCAACAAGGTCGACCGTCCCGACGCCCGGATCGCCGAGGTGGTCGACGAGATGTACGAGCTGTTCCTCGACCTCGTCGACGACGCCGACGCCCACCAGCTCGACTTCCCGATCGTCTACGCCGCGGCGAAGGCCGGGCGGGCCTCGCTCGACCCAGCCCGAGGACGGCGGCATGCCCGACGCGCCGGACCTCGAGCCGCTGTTCGCAGCTGATCCTGGACACGATCCCGGCCCCGATGTACACCGAGGGCGCCCCGCTGCAGGCCCACGTCACCAACCTCGACGCCTCCCCGTACCTGGGCCGGCTGGCGCTGTGCCGGATCGTCGAGGGCACGATGCAAGCGCGGCCAGACCGTCGCCTGGTGCAGGTCGGACGGCACCATCAGCAACGTGCAAGCTCTCCGAGCTGCTGGTCACCGAGGCCCTCGACCGGGTCGCCGGCCGACGAGGCCGGCCCCGGCGACATCGTCGCCATCGCCGGCATCCCCGAGATCACCATCGGTGAGACCCTGGCCGACCCCGACGACCCGCAGCCGCTGCCGCTGATCACCGTCGACGAGCCGTCGATCTCGATGACCATCGGCATCAACACCTCGCCGCTGGCCGGGCAGGTGGGCAAGAAGCTCACCGCCCGCCTGGTGAAGAACCGTCTCGACACCGAACTCGTCGGCAACGTGTCGATCCGGGTGCTGCCCACCGAGCGTCCCGACACCTGGGAGGTGCAGGGCCGCGGCGAGCTGCAGCTGGCCGTCCTGGTCGAGATGATGCGCCGCGAGGGCTTCGAGCTGACCGTCGGCAAGCCCCAGGTGCGTGACCCGGGAGATCGACGGCAAGCTCCACGAGCCGGTCGAGCGGCTGACCGTCGACGTCCCCGAGGAGCTTCGTCGGCGCCGTCACCCAGCTGATGGGCACCCGCCGGGCGCGGCATGGAGCAGATGGTCAACCACGGCACCGGCTGGGTGCGGATGGAGTACCTGGTGCCGGCCCGCGGCCTGATCGGCTTCCGCACCGAGTTCCTCACCGAGACCCGCGGCACCGGCATCATGCACCACGTGTTCGAGGGCTACGAGCCCTGGGCCGGGGAGATCCGCACCCGCCCGACCGGCTCCCTGGTCGCCGACCGTACCGGTGTCGTCACCGCGCTACGCGCTGTTCAACCTGCAGGAGCGCGGCACCCTGTTCGTCGCTCCCGGCGACCGAGGTGTACGAGGGCATGATCGTCGGGGAGAACGCCGCGTCCCGACGACATGGACGTGAACCCCACCAAGGAGAAGAAGCTCACCAACGTGCGGTCCTCCACCGGGGACGAGCTGGAGCGGCTGATCCCGCCGCGGCTGATGAGCCTGGAGCAGGCGCTGGAGTTCTGCCGCGAGGACGAATGCGTCGAGGTGACGCCGAAGAACGTGCGCATCCGCAAGCTGACCCTCGACGCCAACGAACGGGCCAAGCAGCGCAACCGGGCGAAGAAGGCCTGACCTCGCCGGCACCCGGCGTCGGCCGGAACAGCCGGCGGGGCCGGCCCCGCCCGGGGACGGGGCCGCGGTCAGTAGGCTGCTGCCATGTCCCTGCCGGTGCTCACCGCCACCGAACAACGCGTCCTCGGCAGCCTGCTGGAGAAGCAGCGGACCGTGCCCGCCAGCTATCCGCTCTCGTTGAACGCCCTGCGCCTGGCCTGCAACCAGACCTCCAGCCGGGAACCGCTGCTGGAGCTGTCCGAGCGGGACCTCCAGGACACCGCCCGTGAGTTGAAGGACCGGGGCCTGCTGCGGCTGGTGTGGGCCGGGGCGGGTTCCCGGGTGGTGAAGTACCACCAGTTGCTGGACGAGGTGCTCGCCCCGTCCGACGACGAGCGGGCGCTGCTCACCGTGCTGTTGCTGCGCGGGCCGCAGTCGCCCGGAGAACTGAAGAACCGTACCGAGCGGCTGCACCGGTTCGGCGACCGGTCCGAGGTGGAGGCGTGCCTGGCCCGGATGGCGGCACTGGAGCCACCGCTGGTGCGCGAACTGCCGCTGCAGCGCGGCCGCCAGGACCAACGCTGGGTCCACCTGCTCGGGCCGGTGGCCCAGGCGGAACAACCGGTGGCCCGCGCCGCGGACCTCGAGGTGGTGCTCGCCGGGGGCGCACCGGCCAGGGACGCGAAGGTGGTGGCCGCCTACGACGCCGTCGCCCCCGCCTACGCCGAGCGGTTCGGCGACGAGCTGGTCACCAAGCCGTTCGACGTGTGGCTGCTGGAGCACATCGCCGAACTCAACGACGGCCCGATCATGGATCTGGGCTGCGGCCCGGGCCAGATCGCCGCGTTCCTCGCCGACACCGGCGCGCAGGTGCACGGCCTGGACGCGTCCGCGGCCATGATCGAGCAGGCCCGCGCCACCTACCCGGACCTGGACTTCTCGGTGGGACGGTTCCACCAGCTGCTCCGCCCCCGCGACGCGGCCGCGTGGGGCACGATCCTGGCCTGGTTCAGCTTCGTGCACCTGGCACCGTCCGAGCTGGCCCCGACGCTGCGGACGGTCGCGGCGACACTGCGTCCCGGCGGGGTGCTGGCCCTGGCGTTGCAGACCGGCGGCGAGGTGGCGCACGTGGCGGAGTTCCTCGGCACCGCGGTCGACCTCGACTACGTGTTCCACCCCCGCGAGGAGGTGCTGGCCGCCGTGACCGCGGCCGGGCTGGAGATCGCCGAGTGGTACGAGCGGGCACCGGGGCCGCAGGAGACCCCGTCGGTCAGGCTCTACGTGCTGGCGAGGCGTGCGGACTGATCTCAGCCGAGCTCGCCGAGGAGGCCCTCGACGGCCGTGACGATCGAGGCCTCCGCATCGGCACGGCTGACCGAAGGGATCCCGTCGCCGGACTGCGGCCCGTAGCGGCCGAAGAAGCTGTGCACCGCGCCGGGCACGAGCACCTCCTTCGCACCGGGTGGCAGCAGCCCCAGCCCACCGCTCACCTTCGTGGCATCGGCGACCCCGTCGTGCTCGGCGCGCAGGCTGAGGGCTCGCAGGCCCGCACCCGACAGGTCCGCGCCCTCGGGTGGGTAGGCGGCCATCAGGATGAGGGCGGCGGCCGGTTGCCGTCCGGCCGCGAACTCATCGGCCAGGAACTGGGCGGCCATCGCCCCACCGAGCGAGTGACCGGCGAGCACCACCTGCTTGCCGGTGCCGTAGCGCTGGATCAGTGCCGTCGCCCGGTCGACGCCGGTGACGGCCAGGTCGAAGGAGAACTCCGGGATGACGGTGGTGTAGCCGTCGACGGCGAGCTCGCGACCCAGCCATTCGTAGGCCTGCGGACGGACCAGGCCACCGGGATAGAACACCACGAGCACCTCACGGTCCGCGGTGCCGGCCGGCGGGCGGACCACCAGGACCGGCCCGCCGGCGTCCTCCACGCCTGGTACGACCAGGGCCGTGGACGCTTCGGTGACCGCGTCCTGGCCGACCACGAGCGGCGGACGAACCAGCAGCGGCCAGGCGGTGCCCAGGCCGAAGGCCGCCACGGCCACGGCGAGCACAGCCAGCCAGCGCAGCACCCTTTGCAGCCTCACCGGCGACCGACACCCGGTTCCGGGCGCCAGTGCAGGCCCGACTCCGGGTCGACCAGCACCTCCTGCGCGGCGGCGATACCGTCGGTGACCAGCTCCGCGTCGGTCGGCACCGTCCGCTTCAGCAGCGCCAGCCCGATCGGGCCGAGTTCGTGGTGCCGCTGCGAGGTGCCCATCCGACCGACCGGACGCCCGTCGACCAGCACGTCGGCGCCCACGGCCGGGAGGCGCTCGGCGCTGCCGTCCAGGTGGAGCAGGGTGAGCCGACGCGGCGGCCGCCCCAGGTTGTAGACCCGCGCGACCGTCTCCTGGCCCGGGTAGCAGCCCTTGCGCAGGTGCACCGCCGGGCCGAGCCGGTCGGCGTCGGGGTTGGCGAGCTCGTTGGGGATCGTGCGTTCGTCGGTGTCGAGGAACGCCCGCGGGGTGCCGGACGCGATCCGCAGCGCCTCCAGCGCCCAGGTTCCCGCGCGATTGTCGCCCAGGACGACATCGAGGTGGTCCCGAGGGACGACCAGGGGAGGCGCCGATCCGGCGGCCTGGCCGGCCGAGGTCACGGCCACCGGTGTGCCGGGGGTCTCGACGGGTTCGCCCGACGGCGGGCCGGACGGTGGCACCACCAGCGCGTACTCGTCCCCCACGTCGGCGATCTCCACCCGCGCCGCGAACACCATCCGGCGGAGGTGGGTGAGCAGGGCCTCCAGCCGGCCCGGCTCGGTGTGGCACCACAGCACCGCGCCGTCATCGGTGGCCCCGAGGGCGTGCACGAGGTGGCCGTGGGCGTCCAGGATCCAGGCGGACGTGGGCTGTCCGGCCGGGAGCGAGGCGAGGTCCTGGCTGGTGATGTCGTTGAGCCAGCGCAACCGGTCCGGACCCGCGACGGTGAACACCGGCCGGTGGGAGAGGTCGACCCCGGCGGTGCCGAGCGCGAGCGCCCGCTGCTCGCGGAACGGGTCGCCGTAGTGCCAGGCTGCGCCCGCGTCCAGGCCCTCGCCGACCCGGACCGTCATCGCCGTTCCAGTTGCGCCCAGAGGTAGGGCTGGAGCTCGTGTTCCTCGGTGGCCCGGTCGAAGGAGAACAGCAGGCGCCCCTCGACGTTGCCGTAGAGCCGGCGTCCGGCCGTGTAGGCGACCTTGGCGTCCCGGGTGCGGGCGACCGCGTCGGTGACCAGGTCGAGCCGGCCCGGCTGGAGCTTGCCGAACCAGATCTCGGCGAAGCCGTCCGGCGAGCACATCATCACGTCCACGGTGCCGTCGGCCAGCGGCCGCCAGAAGCCGGTCTCCATGAACAGCGGCTTCGTCGGCGTCCCGTCGGGGTCCACTTCGAACGCCTGGCAGAGGTAGTGCAGGTAGTCCTCGCCGTTGTCGACGAAATCCACCTGGAGGGTGTAGCTGTGCTTCTCCTGGCCCGGCCACTGCCGATAGCCGGTTCCCTCCCAGCGACCGCGCAACCAGGCCAGCCCCACCAGGGCCGGGTTCAGGTCAGCAGGGATCTCGAACGCCATCTCACTTCCCTCCTCTGCCGCGCGCCAGCGCGTAGATGCCGAGCCCGGCCAGCACGGCCAGCAGGAGGCAGGCGGTGAACACCACCACGCCGGTCACCGAGAGCGGGGTCAGCACCTGTGCAGCATAACCGGCGCCCCGGCGTCCGCAGTTCCCCCGGCGGCGCGGGGGTTGCCATGCCCCAGCCGTCGCAGGTCGGTCCGTTCGCCCCGCCCGCGGGTCCCACCCGGCCGGAGCCGGCGCCGGCGTGGTTGGATGGGCGGGTGCGGGCGGTGGTGCAGAGGGTTGCTCAGGCGAGCGTGCGGGTCGACGGCGAAGTGGTCGGCGCGATCGAGGGTCCCGGCCTGCTCGTGCTGGTCGGGGTGACCCACGCCGACACCGCCCTGACCGCCGACCGACTCGCCGAGAAGACCTGGCGACTCCGCATCCTCCCCGGTGAGCTCAGCTGCTCGGACGCAGCCGCGCCGCTGCTCGTGGTCAGCCAGTTCACCCTGTACGCCGACACCCGCAAGGGCCGGCGCCCGTCGTGGAACGGCGCGGCACCCGGACCGGTGTCCGAACCCCTGGTGGAGGCCTACGTCGAGGCGCTGCGCCGCCGGGGAGCGCAGGTGGCCACGGGGCGGTTCGGCGCCCACATGGAAGTGTCCCTGGTCAACGACGGGCCGGTCACCCTGGTGCTCGACACCGAACAGTGACGACCAGCCCTCAGGCCCGATTCCAACCCTCACCGCCGAATCACTAGAGTTGGCGCTGGCCGTCGCCCGAACGACCGGACGGGAAGGGGTGAGGATGGCGCAGTTGCTGCTGGTCAGCGACGAGATCGCCGCGGGCACCCCCGCGGAGCGCTCGCTCCCGGTGCTGGCGCTGCTGCCCCACGACATCCGCGGCGTCGCCGCGCAGACCGTGGCGTTGACCGAGTCGGCGCGGGCCGACCTGGTGGTGCTGGACGGGCGGGCTGACCTGGCAGCTGCCCGGACGATGGCGAGGCTGTTCCAGTCGTCGGGCTCCACCGTGCCGTTGCTGCTGGTGCTTGCCGAGAACGGCCTGGCGGCGATCGCCCCCGACTGGGGCCTGTCGGACGTCGTCCTGGAGACCGCCGGGCCGGCGGAGTTCGAGGCCCGGATCCGGCTGCTCGTCACCGGCGCGGCCAGCGACGGGCTGATCACCGGGGGCGGCCTGGTGATCGATGACGCGGCCTACTCGGTGCGGTTGGGGGACGAACCGCTCGACCTGACCTACACCGAGTTCGAGCTTCTCAAGTACCTGGTCCAGCACCCGGGTCGGGTGTTCAGCCGCGAGCACCTGCTGGCCGACGTGTGGGGCTACGACTACTACGGCGGCACTCGCACGGTGGACGTTCACGTCCGGAGGTTGCGGGCCAAGCTGGGAACCGAGCACGAGGCCCTGATCGGCACCGTCCGCAACGTCGGCTACCGCTTCTCCCCCGACTCCGTCCCCCGCCGCTGAAACCTGCCGCCGGGCGGGCCCGCCCACCCGGCGCGGGCCTCCCGGATCCGGCCAGGGCGCGGCGGACGGGGCTGTGGGCGGGCCGCGGCGGCTAGCCTGCCCGTGTGTGGACCAGCCAACTGCCCCCCGACCTGGCCGACCGGGTGCTCGCCCTCGCCGCCCGGGCGGCTGCGGCCGACGGTGGCGCAGCCCTCAACGAGGAGGCCCGCCTCGCCCTCCGGGACGCCCACGCCGCGCACCGCTGGTTCACCCGCGCCGACCTGCCGGCCGGTGACCGAGCGGCCTCCGGCCCTGACCGTGCGGTGCTGGGCTACCTGCAGTGGCAGCCGGCCTACCGGACCGCCCAACTCGTGGTCGATCCGGCGTACCGCCGCCGCGGGCTCGGCCGCCGGCTGCTGGCCGAACTCGCCGGCCGGGTCCCCGCCGCTGCGGGCGACGACTGGGGCGTCTGGGCCTTCCACGACCTTCCGGCCGCACAGGGCCTGGCCACCGCCGCCGGTCTCCGACCGACCCGCACCCTGCTGGTGATGGAGCGCACGCTCGCCGGAGTCGAGGCGCCCCGGGTGCCGCCGGGGCTGTCCCTGCGCGGGTTCGAGCCCGCCGACGCCGAGGCGGTCCTCGCCGTCAACGCCGCCGCGTTCGCCCACCACCCCGAGCAGGGGACGTTGGACGCGGCCGGGCTGGCGGCCCGGATGGCCGAGCCCTGGTTCGACCCGGCCGGGTTGATCCTCGGCTTCGACGCCGATGGCCTGGCCGGCTTCCACTGGACCAAGCGGACCGGTGACCTCGGCGAGGTCTACGTGATCGGGGTCACCCCCCACGCCCAGGGTCACGGGTACGGAAGGGTGCTGTTGCAGGCCGGCCTGGCCCACCTCGCCGGCACTGGGGCCGATCGCGTGGAACTGTACGTCGACACGGCTGAGCCGGTAGCGGTAAGAATGTACGAAGGCGCCGGGTTCCACCTCGCACACCGCGACGTGCTCTATGCGCCGGATCACCAGGAGCAGCCATGACCTCGGTTGAGGACGAAGTGACCCTCGACACGCCCGTCGCCGAGCCCGACCTGCCTCCGGGCCGGTTCTCCGACCGGGAGCTGTCCTGGCTGGCGTTCAACAACCGCGTGCTCGACCTGGCCAAGGACGCCCAGCGGGTCCCGCTGCTGGAGCGGGCCCGGTTCCTGGCCATCTTCTGCTCCAACCTCGACGAGTTCTTCATGGTGCGGGTGGCCGGACTGAAGCGGCGCCTCGCCGCCGGGGTGGCCGTCCCCAGCAGTTCCGGCCTGATGCCCCGGGAGTTGCACGACGCGATCCTGGGCCGCACCCGGGAACTGGTCGCCGACGCCACCCGGGTGTTCGCCGAGGACGTCCGGCCCGCCGCTGGCCGGCCACGGCATCGAGATCCTGCGCTGGGACGAGCTCACCGCCGACGAACGCGGCCGGATGCACCGAGCTTTTCCAGGAACGGATCTTCCCGGTGCTCACCCCGCTCGCCGTCGACCCGTCGCACCCGTTCCCCTACATCTCCGGGCTCAGCGTGAACCTCGCGGTCCTGCTGCGGAACCCGGCCACCGGTGCCCGGCAGTTCGCCCGAGTGAAGGTGCCCACCATCCTGCACCGGTTCGTGCCGCTCGGGGGCGGCCGGTTCGTGCCCCTGGAGGACGTGATCGCCCGGCACCTCGACCAGCTGTTCTCCGGGATGGAGATCGTCGGCCACACGCACGTTCCGGGTCACCCGCAACGAGGACGTGGAGGTCGAGGAGGACGACGCGGAGAACCTGCTGTTCGCCCTGGAGAAGGAGCTCCTGCGGCGCAAGACCGGACGGCCGCCGGTTCGGCTGGAGGTCGAGGACGACATCCAGGACGCCATGCTCGACCTGCTGGTCAGCGAACTGGACATCACCGAGAAGGAGGTGTTCCGGCTGCCGAGCCCGCTCGACCTGCGCGGGCTGTTCTCGATCGCCGACCTCGACCGTGAAGCGTTGGCCTACCCGTCGTTCCTGCCCAAGACCCACCCCGAGCTCGCCGAGGTGGAGACCGCCCAGCCGGCCGACCTCTTCGCCGCCCTGAAGACACCGGGAGGTGCTGCTGCACCACCCCTACGACTCGTTCGCCACCAGCGTGCAGCGGTTCATCGAGCAGGCCGCCGCCGACCCGTCCGTGCTGGCGATCAAGCAGACGCTGTACCGCACCTCCGGCGACAGCCCGATCATCGACGCCCTGATCGAGGCCGCGCAGGCCGGCAAGCAGGTGCTCGCCCTGGTCGAGATCAAGGCGCGCTTCGACGAGCAGGCCAACATCGCCTGGGCGCGGAAGCTGGAGAAGGCCGGTTGCCACGTCGTCTACGGCATGCTCGGGCTGAAGACCCACTGCAAGCTGTCGCTGGTCGTGCGCGAGGAGCCGGCGGGCCTGCGCCGCTACGCCCACATCGGCACCGGCAACTACAACCCGAAGACGGCCCGGCTGTACGAGGACATGGGCCTGCTGACCGTCGAACCCGGTGATCACCGACGACGTCGCCCGGCTCTTCAACCACCTGTCCGGGATGGCGCAGGAGACCCACTACAAGCGCCTCCTGGTCGCTCCTCACGGGGTCCGCCGGGGACTGCTCGACCGCATCAACACCGAGATCGCCAACCACCGGGCCGGGCTGCCCGCCCGGGATCCGGATCAAGGTCAACTCGATCGTCGACGAGGCCATCATCGACGCCCTCTACCGGGCCTCGCAGGCCGGTGTCCCGGTCGACCTGTGGGTGCGCGGCATCTGCACGCTGCGGCCGGGGGTCGCCGGGCTGAGCGAGAACATCCGGGTGCGCAGCATCCTGGGCCGGTTCCTGGAGCACAGCCGGCTCTTCTCGTTCGAGAACGACGGCGACCCGCCGGTGGGCATCGGCTCGCCGACCTGATGCACCGCAACCTCGACCGTCGGGTCGAGGTGCTCGTCGGGCTGAACAACCCGAAGCACATCGCTCAGGTCGAGGGCCTGTTCGACCTCGCGTTCGACGATGCGACCGCGTCGTGGTGGCTCGACGGCGACACCTGGAGCCAGCACACCCTCGGCCCGGACGCCACACCGCTGCTGGACATCCAGGACCACCTGATCACCACCGTGGGGCAACGCCGGGCGGTCGAGCGCTAAGGCCGGCATGGGGAGCAAACAGGGAAAGCCGGTGACGGCGGCCGGGACGGTGGTGCTGCGTCCCGGCACGGCCGGCGAGCAGGAGGTGCTCCTGGTCCACCGGCCGAGCTATCAGGACTGGAGCCTGCCCAAGGGCAAGCTGCATGCCGACGAGGCGATGCCGGCCTGCGCCGCGCGGGAGACCGAGGAGGAGACGGCCATGTCGGTCCGTCTCGGGATCCCGGTGGGACACATCCGCTACCCGGTCGGCAACGGCCACAAGACGGCCCACTACTGGCGGGCCCACACCGTCAACGGTGGCCGGCACACCGCCAACGCCGAGATCGACGAGGTCGCCTGGGTGCCGGTGTCCCGGGCGCTCACCGAGGTTCTGACCTACGCCGACGAGCGCCCGCTGGTCCGCCAGGCGCTCACCCTTCCGGACTCCACACCCCTGGTGATCCTCCGGCACGGCAAGGCCATGCTCCGCGGCAACTGGACCGGGCGGGACCAGGCCAGGCCCCTTGACGAACGGGGTCGTCGCCAGGCGCGCGCGGTGGCACCCCTGCTCGAGGCCTACGGGGTCGGACGGCTGGCCTCCTCGACCTCGGTGCGCTGCATGAAGACGGTCCAGCCCTTCGCCAAGGCCCATCGGCTGGACGTCGAGGGCTGGGCGGTCCTGTCGGAGGAGCAGGGGACGAAGGAGCCGAAGGGGGTTGCCACCCTGATGCGGCGGCTGGCGCGGGAGGCGTCGGAATCCGGCGTGCCGCTGGCCGTGTGCGGTCACCGGCCGGTGATGCCGGTGATGCTGGAGGCCGTTGGCGTGCCCGCCCGGGCCCTGCAGCCCGGGGCTGCGCTGGTCATCCATCTCGGGCCCGGCGCCGACGTCCTCGCCGTGGAACTGCACAAGCCCCGGCTGTGACGTCCGGCGGTCAGCGGACCGGCGGTGGGGCGGTGCTCGCCCGAACCACCAGCTGCGGTTCGAGCACCAGATGCTGGGTGCTGGCCGACCCGCCCTCGATCAGGTCCAGCAGCAGACCGACGCTGAGCTGCCCGATCTCGTCGAAGTCCTGCCGGATGGTGGTCAGCCCGGGACTGAAGAACTCCGCCTCGGGGAAGTCGTCGAAACCGACCAGGCTGACGTCCTCGGGGCAGCGCAGGCCGCGTTCGGTCATCGCGTGCAGCACCCCCAGCGCCATCGAGTCGTTGCCGGCGAAGATCGCGGTCACGTCCGGCCGGCCGAGCACGGTCAGCGCCGCCGCGTAGCCCGACGCCGCCGACCAGTCCCCGGCGAGGGCCGCGGGGACGGGGGCGCCCGCTTCCTGGAGCGCCTCCCGCCAGCCGACCACCCGTTCGACGCTCTCGTACCACCGCTCCGGGCCGGTGATGTGCCACACCGTCGCGTGCCCGAGCCCGAGCAGGTGCTGGGTGGCCAGCTTCGCCCCGAGCCGCTGGTCGACCGACACGACCGGGTACGACCCGGGCATCCCGGCGTGAACCGCCACCATCGGCGGCAGGTCCGCGGTCAGGGCGGGATCGTCGGGTTGCACCTCGGAGATCTGTGGCTGGAGCAGGATCACGCCGTCGGAGGAGCGGGACCGCAACAAGCTGGCCCCCTGGGCGACCGCGGTCCGGTCGGGGTCGCTCAGATGGGCGACGGTGACGGTGTAGCCACGGGTACGGGCCGCCAGCTCGATGCCGCGCAACGCGGCCCGGGGTCCGTAGAGGGTGGTGTCGACCGTGAGGACTCCGATGCTGCGGGAGCGGCCGCTGGCCAGGCCCCTGGCCAGCATGTTCGGGCGGTAGTCGAGGGATGCCATCGCCTCGTGGACGCGCCGCCGGGTCTCCGCCGCGACCTTGGCCTGGCCGTTGATCACCCGGGACACCGTCATTGTCGAGACACCGGCGAGCCGGGCGACATCGGCGAGCGTGGGCGCCCGGTAGCCACCGAGCCCGGCAACGTCGACGCTCATGGGTGTTAGCGTATTACACCAATCCCCCACTGAGGAGGGGGGCGGGCGTTTTCCCCCCCTTGCGCACGGCCGGTCAGCCGAAACGGCCGGAGATGTAATCCTCGGTGCGCTTGTCGGACGGGTTCTCGAAGATGACCTCGGTGCGGTCGTACTCGACGAGCAGGCCCGGTCCGGTCACCGGTCTCGGCCGAGGGGAGCGCGGTGAAGAAGGCCGTGCGGTCGGACACCCGGGCGGCCTGCTGCATGTTGTGGGTGACGATGATGATCGTGTAGTCCTCACGCAGCTGCTCCATCAGGTCCTCGATCTTCATCGTGGCGATCGGGTCGAGCGCCGAGCAGGGCTCGTCCATCAGGATCACCTCCGGCTGGACTGCGATCGTCCGGGCGATGCAGAGCCGCTGCTGCTGGCCGCCGGACAGCCCGAAAGCGGACTGCTTGAGCTTGTCCTTGACCTCGTCCCAGAGGGCGGCGTCGCGCAGCGACCTGCTCGACCAGGTCGTCCATGTTGTCGACCTTCATGCCGTTCACCCTCGGGCCGTAGGCGACGTTGTCGTAGATCGACTTCGGGAACGGGTTGGGCTTCTGGAACACCATGCCGATCCGTGCGCCGCACCTCGATCGGCGTCGACCGCATCGCTCGTAGATGTTCTGACCGTGGTAGGTCGATCACTCCTTCGACCCGGGCACCGGGAATGAGGTCGTTCATCCGGTTCAGCGCAGCGCAGCAGGGTGGACTTGCCGCAGCCGGACGGCCCGATCAGGGCAGTGATCTCCCGGTCGGCCGAACTCCAGGCTGACATCGGTCACGGCGTGGAACGTCGCCGTAGAAGATGCTGACATCGGTGCAGGTGAGCACCGGGGTGGGGAACTCGGCCAGTTCCCGGGTGTGCTCGGGGGTGAAGGTGCGCGACATGCGGGGTCCTGTTCTCACCAGCGCTGCTGGAAGTGGTTGCGGATGTAGATGGCGAGCGAGTTCATCGCCATCAGCAGCCCGAGCAGCACGATGATGGCCGCGGCGGCGACGATGTGGAAGCCCACCTGGGGACGGGAACTCCAGTTGAAGATCTGGATGGGCAGGGTGGTGTAGCCGCTGAGGATGCCGTTCGGGTCGAACCGGAGGTACACCAGGCCGCCGAGCAGCAACAGCGGGGCTGCCTCGCCGAGTGCCCGGGACAGGGCCAGGATCGAACCGGTGGCGATGCCGGGCACGGCCGCGGGAAGGGTCTGCCGCAGCACCGTCTGCAGTGGAGTGGCTCCCAGCGCCAGCGACCCGTGCCTGATCTCGATCGGCACGGCGCGCAACGCCTCCCTGGTGGAGATGATGATCACCGGCAGGATCAGCAGGCCCAGCGAGGTGGCGCCCACGATCACCAGGTTCTTGTTGGACACCCCGAGCAGGGCCACCAGCGACAAGGTGAGCAGGCCGTACACGATGGCGGGCACCGCGGCCAGGTTCTGCACGTTCAGCTCAACGAACCGGTTGAACCAGTTGCGCGGGTCGGCGAACTCCTCCAGGTGGATGGCGGCGGCGATCCCCAGCGGGATGGCGAGCACCGCTGTGGTGCCCACAACCCACGCGGAACCGAGGATCGCGGGACGGGCCCCGGCTTCCACGGGATCGGGACCGGGGTAGTTCGTCAACAGTGCGGCATCGAGCCGGGGCAGTCCCGTCATCAGGGTCTGGGTGATCAGCACGACCAGGAACAGCACCGCGACCGCCAGGCAAAGCCACAGCGCGATCATGAAGGCCATCGCCCGGGGGCTGTCCTCCCCGCCCCGGGCATGGCCCAGGCGTTTGGTGGTGGCAGCTGCGGCGGTCATCAGTAGGCCTCCCGGTACTTGCGGACGATCATGATCGAGACCCAGTTGATCCCGAGGGTGATCACGAACAGCAGCAGGCCGACCGCGAAGAGGGTGTCATAGGCCAGCGAGCCCACCCGGGAGTCGCCCAGCGCGGCGTTCGCGATGAAGCCGGTCATCGTCAGACCCTGCTCAAGTGGCCCGGTGACGAGCCGGGCCTGGCTGCCGGCGGCGATGGCGACGATCATGGTCTCGCCGACGGCGCGGGACACCCCGAGGATGATCGCGGCGACCACGCCGGAGAGCGCCGCCGGGAACACCACCCGGACGGTGGTCTGCATCCGGTTGGCCCCGAGCGCCGCGGAGCCCTGGCGGAGTCCGGACGGTACCGCGGAGAGGGCGTCCTCGGAGAGCGAGGCGATGGTGGGGACGATCATGACGCCCATCACCAGACCGGCTGCGAGCACGCTGAAGGCGCCGGTGTCCAGGTTGAGCCAGCCACGCAACACCGTGGCCTGGACGAAGGTGAGGGCGAACAGGCCGTAGACCACGGTCGGGATACCGGCCAGGATCTCCAGCACCGGCTTCAGCACCTGGCGCACGCGCCAGGGGGCGTACTCGGACAGGTAGATCGCCGCCCCCAGCCCCAGCGGAACTGCGGTGAGCAGGGCGATCATGGTGGTCCACAGGGTCGCCGTGACCAGCGGCAGGACGCCGAAGCTGGAGTTGGCGAAGCGGGGTGCCCAGCGGGTGCCGAACAGGAAGTCGGTCACCGGGACCTGGGCGAAGAACTCCATCGACGGGATCAGCAGGGCGATCAGGATGCCGCCGGTGATCAGGATCGAGATCCAGGCGGCCCCACGCATCACCCACAGCAGCGCTGTCTCAGCGGGCCGGGATCGGGGCCTAAGGAACCCGGCGGGGAGGTCGCGCCCGACGGCGCGACCTCCCGCTTCGAGAGTCGTCATATCCGGGGAGGTTACCGTCCGCAGCTCACTTGATGCTGGCGAGCTCATCGGCGGCGGTCTTCTTCTGCTCCTCGGTGAGGGCCACGAAGCCGGCGGCTTCGCTCACCGGGTCGGAGTTCTCGACGAAATAGTCGACGAAGCTCTTCACCTCGGCCCGGTCCCGGTAGGCGGCGTTGGCGACGTAGACGAACAGGGGTCGGGACAACGGCGCGTACTCGCCGCTCTGCACGGTCTCGACCGAGGCACTCACACAGCCAGCGCCGTTGTCGACCTGAGCCGCCACCAGCTTGTCGGCGTTCTCCTCGGCGTAGGAGAGGCCGAAGTAGCCCAGCGCGCCGGTCTCACCGGCGACCCCCTGGACGGTGATGTTGTCGTCCTCGGACGGGGAGTAGTCGGTGCGGCTGGCACCCTCCTCGCCGTTGATCGCCTCGGTGAAGTAGTCGAAGGTGCCCGAATCGGTGCCGGCACCGAACAGGGTGAGTTGCTCGTCGGGGAAGGACGGGTCGACCTGGTTCCAGTTCAGCACCTTCTCCTCGGACTCCGGGGCCCAGATGGTCTTCAGCTGAGCCACCGTCAGGCACTTCGCCCAGGTGTTCTCCGGGTTGATCACCACCGACAGTCCGTCGTTGGCGATCACGATCTCGGTGAAGCCGATGCCGGCCGCCTCACAGGACTGCTTCTCCTCGTCCTTGATCGGACGGGAGGCGTTGGAGATGTCGGTCTCGCCCGCGCAGAATTTCTTGAAGCCCCCGCCGGTGCCGGAGGTGGCCACGGTCACGCGGACCTCGGGCTGGACGCCGGCGAACGCCGCGGCTGCCGCCTCGGCGAGCGGGGCCACGGTCGAAGAGCCGTCGAGGTTGACCGAGCCGCCCGTGCCGGAACCGGCCGGGGCCTGCTGCCCGCCGCACGCCGACAGGGTCAGGGCGGCGGCCATGGTGGCGATGCCCACCACAGGGATGGAACGCAAGTTCACGAGTTCTCCTCCTCACACACCCGCCCAGTCAACTGGCCGGGGCGACGCGCGACGCGTCGCTGCCTTCATGGAAGGGCATCGACATGAACGGCCGGTGAACGCCGCGGGTCGGGCTGCTGAACCCGGCCGCAACCTCGCGCGCCGGGCCGGGGCCGCCCGGCCTTCCGGACGCTCGCCTAGTATTTCGAGGGTGAGCAGCAGCGCAGGGTGGTTCCCCGATCCCGGCGGACAGCCGGGCATGTACCGATACTGGACCGGCAGCGCGTGGACCGGCGCGATCACGCCGAACCCGGCCTCGACCCCGCCGCCGGTGCCCGGGCCGGGAACGCCCGGCGGCTACCCCGCCACCGGCTTCGCCGGGTCAGCTTCCACCGGCACCGGCTATCCGGGCGAGCCGGCACGGCGCCGGGGCGGCTGGGGCTGGTGGCTGGCCGGAATCGCGGCCCTGGTCGCGGTGGGCGTCGTCGGCGCACTGATCCTGCGTGGCCTGGGCGCACCGATCCCCCTCCCCCTCGACCCCCTGCCGGGGCCCACCTCCACGGCCTCCCCCGACATCTGCCCGCCGGCCAGCGACAGCACCGCCCTGCCCACCACGGACGCCGAGCCGGGCTGGATCAGTGGCGGGAACCTGGCCTTTCCGTCGCTCGGCGCGCCCTGGGTGACCGGGGTCGACAACCGGGTCCCCTGGGGTTCCCTGGCATCGGTCCAGGAGGTCGTGGACCAAGCGGACTACGACGGAGAGGGCCACAGCTGGGTGGCCAGCATCCTGGTCAGTGACCTGTTCGTCGGCGACGGCTTCGCCAGCACGAAGGTGGCGGCCGAGACCGTGCTCAAGTGCGTCCTCGGCACCTACTACGCCGACACCGTGGTCGAGCAGGAACTGATCAGCAGCGGGCGGTACGACGTGGACGGCAACCGCGGCTGGCTGGTCGAGACCCAGCTCAACTTCTCGATCCCCGACCTCAACGCCACCGGCGAACGTGTGCTGCTGCTGGTGGTGCAGACTGGCGACGCCGATTACGGCCTGTTCTACGCCTCGATCCCCGACACCCGGTCCTACCTGCTGGCCGACGCCCGCACCGCGCTGGCCGGGCTCCGGGTGCCGTAGCCGGCGTCAGCCGCAGCGGTACCGACCCAGGGACGCCTTCAGGGCGAGCACCCGGGCCGCGGACTCGGTGACCCGGTCTGCGAACCCCGGATCGGCCTTCGCGGCCTTCCGCAGCCCGGACGCCATCGCACCGGCCGTGGCCGCGTCCACGGTCAGCGCGAGGTCGCCCCCGGCCGCGATGAACCGGGCGGCGCGCCTGGACACCGGGACGCCGCTCACCGCCGCCGCTGCACCGAGATCGTCGCTGATCACCACCCCGTCGAACCCCCAGCCGCGGAGCAGCCCGATCACGGTCGGGGAGAACACGGCGAGGTGGTCGGGATCGATCCGGGTGTAGCGGGCCGAGGACATCATCACGGCCTCCGCACCGTCGGCAACGGCGTCCCGGAACGGCCGCAGCAGCGTGCTGCGGGCCGTCGTGGTCCGATCCACCACGGTTGAGGCGAAGTCGGTGTTGCCGGTCACGGCGCCGAGCCCGGGGAAGTGCTTGACCGCGACGGCAACGCCTGCCGCGTGCATGCCCCGGCTGAACGCGGCGACCTTGGCCGAGACGGTCCTGGGGACCGGGCCGTACCCGCGGGCGAGCCGGGCGACCGGCTGGTTCGTGCTCCGGAATTCCGCGGGCACCACGTCGGCGACCGGGGCCAGGTCGAGAGCCACCCCGGCGCTGGCCAGGTCCTCGCCCCAGCGGGTGGCCTTCGCGGTGAGCGTCCGGTTCGACAGCCTCGCCTGCCGCGCGGCGGAAGGGATCGTCGCGAAGCCGGGCCCGGTCAGGCGCTGCACCAGCCCGCCCTCCTGGTCGGCGGCGACCAGCACGCCGGTGTCACCGCCGAGCGCGTCCAGCTTGGCGGTCAGCGCTGCGACCTGCTTGACTCCGCCGGGCGTCGTTCCCATCACGATCACCGAGCCGAGGTGGTACTCGCGAATCACCGAGCGCTCGGTGCCGGTGAGCTGTACGCCCACGCCGACCATCACCAACTGCCCCACCTGCTCGGCGAGGGTCAGGGCGGCCGATTCTGCACGGCACGTCGGGGCCGCGGGGCTCGACTCCGGAGTGGTGGCGGACGGGGCGGGAGTCGGGTCGGCCGACCCACTGGCCGCAGCGGTGACACTGGCCGGAGCCGGAGCACTGCCGCCGGCCGGCGGGAGGGGCGGAGCCGTGCACCCGGCCAGCAGGGCGCCGGCCAGGATGAGCGCGGCAGGTCTCATCGGTCCAGCTCCACCGCGAGCAGGGCGTTCTCGACCACCTCCGCCAGCGAGGGATGGATCCAGTACTGCCCGCGGGCCATCGTGGTCACGTCCAGACCGAAAGTGATCGCCTGCACCAGCGGTTGCAGCAGGTTGGGTGCGTCCGGGCCGATGATGTGGGCGCCCAGCAACTGGCCGGTCGCCGGGTCGGCGATCACCTTCGCGAAGTGGTCGGTGTCCTCCATGGCCCAGCCGTAGGCGACACCGCCGAAGTCGCGGACGCCGACGGCGTACCGCCTGCCCTGGGCGCGGCATTCCTGTTCGGTCAGCCCGACCCACGCCACCGGCGGCCCGCTGAACACCGCCCGGGGCACGAACCGGTGGTCCGCGGCGACCAGGTCGTCGGGGTGCAGCAGGTTGTGCCGCACGACCCTGCCCTCGTGGTTCGCCACATGCTTGAGCTGCCAGGGTGACGACACGTCACCCACCGCCCAGATCCCGTCGGCGCTGGTGCGCTGGAACTCGTCCACCACGACCCGGCCGGCCTCGTCGACGGCGACCCCGGTGCGGTCCAGGTCGAGGGTGTCGGCGTTGGAGACCCGGCCGGTCGCGACCAGCAACTGGTCGGCCTCGAAGAAGTACTCGATGCCGTCCTCGTCAGTGGTGCCGACCTCGATCCGTCCGGCCGCGTCGGCGACCGAGGCCAGCTGCTGGCCCAGCCGCAGCACCACCCGGCGGCTGACCAGGTCGGTGAACCGCTCGGCCACCGCCTCGTCGGCGTCCCGCAGCAGGCGGAGGCCTCGGTGCAGCAGGGTCACCCGGGTGCCGTAGGCGGAGAAGATGTGGGCGAACTCGGCGGCCACCGGGCCGCCACCGACGATGATCAGCGACCGCGGCAGCGCGTCCAGCCGCATCACCTGATCGGAGGTGTGGACCCGGCCGGCGAGTTCGGGGTCGTCCAGGCCGGGCACGTCGGGGAGCCGTGGCCGCGACCCGGCCGCGAGCACGAACCTGTCGGCCGTGATCTCCTCCCCGCCCACCCGCAGCGTCCGGGCAGCCACGAACCGGCCCTGGTCGCGGAAGAGGGTGACGTGGGCGCTGTCGCGGCGGTGGGCCTCACCGGAGGCCTCGATCGGGTCGATCCGGCCGAACACCCGGTCGCGGACGTCGCTCCAGCGGACGCGCACCTCCCCGGTGTCGACCCCGAGTGCGGCCCCGTGCCGGGCGGACTCGGCGAGGTCGGCGGGGTGGACGAACATCTTGGTGGGGATGCAGCCGACGTTCAGGCAGGTTCCACCGAACCGTGGCCCGCCGTCGACGAGGGCCACCTGCCAGTCCGCGAACCGCCGGTCGACGATGGCGTTGCCGCTGCCGGAGCCGATCACGCACAGGTCGAAGTGCCGCATGCCCCGATTGTGGCATGGCGTTCGCAGCGCGATGCACCCCTCGGATCGGCCCTGTCCACCGGCCCGGACCGCTCCTCGGCAGCGGGAACGCCGACCCTTTCGGAACCGCCGCCACACCTTCGGCGCCGTCCCGGCGGGGGTGCGTGATCTTGCGCAGCAGGGGTGACGCGCGGGCCCGGCCGTGCGACCGTGGACCCATGGACACGCTCACCGAGACCCAGGTGCGGGCGGCCGGGCTGGGCGACTGGCGCCAGCTGCGGGTCCTGCTCTGCACGCGCTACCGCACGCCCGATTTCGCGACCGGGCTGGCCCTGCTCGACCGGATCGGAGCCGCCGCGGAAGCAGCCGGCCACCACCCCGACGTCGCGCTGGGCTGGGGATACCTGGACGTGCGCCTCACCAGCCACGACACCGGGGGGATCAGCGCGCGTGACGTCGCGTTGGCCAGGACCATCAGCGGGCTGGCCGCGGAAGCCGGGGTGGCCGCGGACACCGCCACACTGGCCCACCTGGAACTGGCCCTGGACACCGCGGCCCCGGAACGGGTGCGTCCGTTCTGGGCGGCGATGCTGGGGGCGCGCGACACCGGCGAGGACGTGGTCGACCCGGACGGCCTGCGGCCGTCGGTCTGGTTCCAGGTGCCCGACGTGCCCACCCCGGCCGGTCAGGTCGCACAGCGCTGGCACCTCGACGTCTGGGTGCCGCACGACCAGGCCGGGGCGCGGATCGAGGCCGCGCTGGCCGCGGGCGGCACGATGGTCGACGACTCGTCGGCGCCGTCGTACTGGGTGCTGGCCGACGCGGACGGCAACCGCTCGTGCCTGTGCACGCCCGAGCAGCGTGGACCCTGACCGCACCGCGGGACCCGCGGCAGCCGGGGGCGGTCTCAGATGCCGGCGTAGGAGTGCAGGCCGGAGACGAGCAGGTTGATCCCGATGAAGTTGAACCAGAAGCGTGGCCACACCGACGATCGCCACGACCGCCGCCCGGCTGACCCTTCCAGCCCGCCGTGGCGCGGGCGTGCAGGTAGCCGGCGTAGACGACCCAGGTGATCAGCGCCCAGGTCTCCTTGGGGTCCCAGCCCCAGTAGCGTCCCCAGGCGTACTCGGCCCAGATCGCGCCGGCGGCAACGGTGAAGGTCCACAGCGGGAAGCGCGAACGCGTGGAACCGGTAGCGTGACCCGGTCGAGCTTGTCGGCCGACGGGAGCTGGGCCAGGTAGCCCCGGATGTTGCCCCGCTGCTCGGCCCGCTAGCGGATCAGGTACAGGATCGCGGTCAGCGCCGCCGACGTTGAACGCCGCCCCGGCGACGGCCGCGGCGACGATGTGGATGAGGAACCAGCACCGAGTGCAACGCCGGCACCAGTTCGGACACCTCGACGTAGAAGACGGTCACCGCGAGGCCGTGGCCGACGGTCAGCAGCAGGGTGACCGGCAGGCCGAACCAGCGCATGCCCGAACCGCCAGCGCCAGGACCAGGTAGACCACCGCGACCATCGCCAGCGAGCTGGTGGTGAACTCGTACATGTTCCCCCAGGGCGCCCGGTTCGCGGCGACCCCACGGAGCACCACCCCGGCCAGGTGGGTGAGCGCGGCGATCAGGGTGATCGCGATCCCGACGCGGCCCAGGAGGTCCACCCCACGGCCGGGCGCGGGTGCGACCGGCACCGCGGCGGGTTGCTGCTCGCCGGTCCCGGCGCCGACCACGACCGGTTCGCGCCGCGGCACGGCGGTGGTCCGGGCCGCGGCCCATTCCGCGGCGTGCAGCGCCATCGCCGCCACGTACAGCACGGCCGAGGTGACCATGGCCAGGCTGGAGTAGTAGGCGATCACTGCGGCTCCTCGTCTTCGGTGCCCGCCACTGTAACCGCCAACCCACAGGCCGACGCCAGCCCCGCCACCTCGTCGGTGAGACCTCCGCGGCCCTCCACCCGGTCCAGGCCGGCCACCGAGACCTCGACCGGCTCCCCGGACCCGGCGGGACCGACCCGGAGGAAGAGCCGGCGTGGCGTCACGGTGAGGGAGACGGCCATGCCGAGCACGGCCACCATCACCGCGGCCAGCACCAGCCACCCACCCGGGGCGTTCGAGATCTGCAGCTTCACCCAACGCTTCCAGCCGTCGAAGCTGATCGACCCCTTGCCCTCGGGCAGCGTGAACCCGGTGCCGGGTTCCAGCGCCACCGTCACCGGGCCGGCAGCGTCGGCCGAGCTGGGTCAGCCCGGCGCGGTCGAGGACGTACACGCTCTCGGGCAGCCCGGTCTCCTGTCTGGGCGGACCGGCCCAGGCGTTCACCAGCAACCGCGGGTCGAGCGCGTCCGGGAACGCCGACACCAGGCCGGACGCGCCGCCGGACACGGCGGTCGGCAGGAACACGCCCTCGAACGCGAGCCGCTCGGGTCGGGCGTCGGGCACCTTCACCACGCCGTCGGAGCGGAAGTTGGTGTCCTGGGGCAGGAACACCACCGGGCCCGAGAACGCCACGTCGCCGTTGCCGTCACGGACGGTCACCACCGGCGCGTAGCCGTGCCCGAGCAGGTGCACCTGGTCACCGCCGAGCTGGAGCGGCGCATTCACCTCGAGCTCCCGGCGGACCTCCGGCCGGTCGGGGGCGGTCACGGTCACCGCGGCGGTGAACCCGCGCGCCGCACCGGTCTGCACCGGGCCGGTCTCGAACCGGGCGTCGAAGCTGTCCACCCGGACCGTGAACGGCGACAGGTTCGAGGCGGAGAAGCCGGCTCCGGCGCCGAACTCGTCGTACTGGGTGAGGGTGTTGGAGAACGCCTGGCCCTCGACCACGACCGCGGTCCCCCGGAAGCTGAACAGCGCCCCCCAGCCCAGTCCGACCAGGCACACCACCAGGCAGATGTGGAAGACCAGGTTCCCGGTCTCCCGCAGGTAGCCGCGCTCGGCCGACAACGCGTCCGGGTCCCGCCGGACCCGGTAGCCGTGGGCCCGCAGGTGGGCCGCCGCGGCGTCCAGCACCCCGGCCGGCGGGCGTTCCACCACGCCGGTGGTGAACCCGGCCAGCCGGGAAAGGCGCCCCGGTGCGGGGGCGGGCGGCGCCCCCAGCTCGCGCAGGAAGCCGGCCGTCCGCGGCAGGATGCAGCCGATCAGGCTGATGAACAGCAGCAGGTAGATGGCAGCGAACCAGGGGGAGCCGAACACGTCGAAGAAGCCGAGCCGGTGCAGCCACTCCCCCACCTGGGGACGGTCGGTCAGGAACGCGGCGACGCCCAGCGGGTCGGTCGGCCGCTGCGGCAGCAACGAGCCCGGGATGGCGGCGATCCCGAGCACCAGCAGCAGGATCAGCGCGGTCCGCATCGAGGTGAGGGTCGACCAGGCGAACCGCAGTGAACCCACCATCGCCGCGGCGCGACGAGGCACTCAGATCACCGCCGTGAAGCCGGACGCCCACCGCTGCAGCTGGCCCATCAGCAGGTCCCACCAGCCGGTCAGCAGGAGCACCCCGACCGCGATCATCGCCACCCCGCCGGCCACCTGGATGCCGCGGTGATGCCGCCTGGCCCACTCCAGGGTGCCGGCGAACCGGTCGAACGCCAGCCCGGCCGCGACGAACGGCAACCCGAGCCCCAGCGCGTAGGCCAGGGCGAGGACGGCGCCGCGCGCCGCCGTCCCCTCGTTCAGGGCCAGGGAGAGCACCACCGACAGGGCGGGGCCGATACAGGGCGTCCAGCCGAGCGCGAAGACCATCCCGAGCAGGGGGGACGCGGCGACGCCCAGCCGCGGCGCCAGGTTCGGTCGCCAATCGCCGCCCGGCAGCCAGCCGGCGAACACCAGGCCGAGGGCGATCGCCACCACCCCTGCCGTGATCGACAGCGGACGCTGCCACTGCACCAGGGCCGAGCCCAGTCCCCCGGCGAGGGCCCCGGTGGCCACGAACACCACCGCCAACCCGGCCACGAAGCCGAGCGTCCCGGCCAGCACCCGGCGCCGTGCCCGGCCGGCGACGATCTCGGCGGCGCCCAGCCCGGTCGCGTAGGAGAGGTAGCCGGGCAGCAGCGGCAGCACGCAGGGCGAGAAGAAGGACGCCACCCCGGCCAGCAGCGCCACCGGGAGGGCCAGCAGCACCGAGCCGCCGACCGCCTGCTGGATCCACTCGGTCATTCGGTGGCCAGCTCCTCGACCAGGCCCACCACCGTCGCCTCGGTGGTCTCCCCGAGGATCCGCGCCGCGATCCGTCCCTGCCGGTCGACCAGCAGGGTGCTGGGGATCGCGGTGGCGGGCAACTGGCCCGAGAACTGCAGGAGCAGGGCCCCTTCGGGGTCGTAGAGGTTCACGTAGGGCACGCCGAAACCACGGACGAACGCCTGCGGGGCCGCCCGGTCCAGGTCCCGGGTGTTCAGCCCGACAAAAGTGGCCGTGCCCTGGGTGCGTTCGCTGGCGGCGGCCAACGCCGGCGCCTCGGCACGGCAGGGCGCGCACCAGGATCCCCACACGTTGTAGACGATCACCGTGCCGGCGGCGGACTCGCTGCGCCACGGGTCGCCGTCGAGGGTGGTGCCTTCGATCACCGGGGCGGGCTTGCGATCCTGCGGCGGCAGGACGGTGATCGTGCCGTCCCCGCCCACGAAACCGGCGGTGCTGGTCGGCCGGGAGCCACAGCCGGTCAGCAGCAGCGCCAGCGCGGACGCGACCGCGACCAGACCCACCCTTCCCGGCCGGAACCGGGACCCGCCGAATGCGCCCGCCCGGCCGGGGCGGCGCACTCCCGGCGGCCCGCCGGCGGGCGGGGGACGGGAGGCGTGCCGGAACCCCATCAGGCTCCCGGCCGGAACTTCTTCACCTTCGGCGGCACCAGGTCGGCGCACGGCTCGGCGTAGTCGACCCGCAGCAGCCGGGTGCCGGAGAAGGTGAAGGTGGTCACGCTGGCGAGCCGGGCCTGGCGGCGACGCGGGTCGTGGACCAGCGGGCGTCCCTCGGCCCAGCTGCGGGCCATCCAGATCGGCAGCTCGTGGGAGACGATCAGGGCCTCCCCCGCGATGGCATGGGACGCGGCGTCGGCCACGGCGGCCCGCATCCGGGCCAGGATCGAGGTGTAGGCCTCCCCCCAGGACGGGCGCAGCGGGTTCCGCAACGCCCACCAGCTGGAGGGACGCAGCAGGATCTCGTTGCGGGTGCCGAACGACTTCCCCTCGAAGACGTTGGCCGCCTCGATCACCCGCTCGTCGATGTGCACCTCCAGTTCGGGGTGCCCCGCGGCGATCGGAGCCATGGTCTCCTGCGCGCGCTGCAGCGGCGAACTCACCAGGTGGACCAGCGGGGCGTCGGTGAACCGTTCGCCAAGACGCTCAGCCATCCGCCGGCCCAGGTCGGATAGCCCGAAGCCCGGGGTGCGTCCGTAGAGGACCCCCTCCGGGTTGTGCACCTGGCCGTGCCGCACCACATGGACGACCCTGGTTTCCATCGAACTCCTCGCCTCGCCGTGGCCCCAACAATACGCAGGGCCCCGGCCCGGATCCCAGCGGCGACGCCCCGGCGCATCCCGCCGTGGCTCCCCCGGGGTCAGCCCGGGCCGGCGGCGTCAGCGGCGACGAAGGAAAGGCTGCGGAAGTTCGGCCACCCAGGCGTCCGGGTCGTCCATCCGAACCCCCGGTGGGGTCAGGCCCGCAGCGACGCAGTCAATGCCTCGGGGTCCAGGTGCCAGATGGCGTGACGGACACCGTCGACGAACGTGACCGGGACGTGGTCGGAGAACTCGGCCCGCAGTACCGGGTCGGCGTCCACATCACGGACGGCCCAGCTGTCGCCGGTCCGGGCACAGACAGCACTCACGACGGCTACCGCCTCTTCACACAGATGGCAGCCGTCGCGGACCAGCAGCACAACCCGGGCTTCGTTCATCGATCGGCTCGGGCGGATGGTGGCTTACTTGCCGGCGCGGCGACGCTGAATGCGCGTGCGCTTGAGCAGCTTGCGGTGCTTCTTCTTCGCCATCCGCTTGCGGCGCTTCTTGATGACCGAACCCACTGGCAGACCTCTCGAATGCCGTCATGACGACGGCGACGGAAACGGGCACGGGCTGGACCCCAGCCCGCAGGACATGGCTGGTCGCCCCAGCCGAGCACACCGATCCTACCGGCCGCGCCTCGGGAGGCGAAATCAACCGGCGTGGTAGAAGGACTCCCGCAGGTAGGCGTTGACGGCGTGCTCCGGCACCCGGAAGTTGCGACCGAAACGGACCGCCTCCAGGTCGCCGGAGTGGATCAGCCGGTACACCGACATCCGGGACACCCGAAGGGCTGCCGCGACCTCGGCCACCTTCAGAAACCGGACCGTTCCCAACGGCACCACCGGGTCGTCCATCTGCTGTCCTGCCCCCTCCGGGCCGCCCCCTCGGCAGCCGCTCCTTGCCACCCTAGTGGCACGACGGGGCTGGCGGGACCCGAACCGTTCATCCCTTGCCGGCCGGTGCCCAGACGCCTCAGCGGGTGCCGCGACCGCGCCAGCGCACCCCGACCGCGGCCCGCCAGGCGAAGGGGCCGCGGTGCCGGACGCGTTCGGAGGCGACGGCCACCGCCCGCTCCAGTGCAGGGACCCGACCAAGGCCGGACGCGAGGCCGTGGCAGTACGCCCCGTGGAGCACATCACCGGCACCGACCGTGTCGACCACCGGCCCGGAACCGGGCGGGATCGAGCCGGTGGCCGCCGGCGTCCACCACGCCAGCGGCTCACCGCCGTGGCTCACCGCCACCAGCCGCAGCCCGAGGTCGAGGAGATCCGGCCCGGCGAGCCCGTCGGGATGCACGTAGTCGGCCGAGCAGATCACGTCCGTGGCCAGGGCCAGGATGTCGTCGAACCCCGGCTTGTGCGATCCGGCGTCGACCACCACCGGGACGCGTCCGTTGCCGCCCGGCCCGCCCTCGCCGGGGCCCCCGACAGCCGTGACCCGCGGTTCGGTGGTGAGTGCCGACAGCACCGCCATCCGGGCCAGCGTCGGGTGGTGACCGTCGACCAGCACCACGTCCAGCCCGGCCAGATCGGGTCCGGCGATCCTGCCGAGCACCGGCACCCGACCCGACCCGCTGACCACCGCCCGCTGCCCGGACGAGGTGTCGAGCAGAACCGTCGAGGCCGCCAACTCGAAGCCCGGCGGGGCGACGTCGACCACCTCCACCCCGGCATCGGCCAGGTCCGCGGCGACCAGCCGGGCTGCGGGGGAGGACCCGAGCGCGGTCCACAACCGGGCCCGGCCACCCAGGGCGGCGAAGGCGATCGCCGCCACCGCGGCCGGCCCGCCGGCGGCCAGCCAGGTCTCGCGGGCGACCAGCTTCTCGTTCGGCGCGGGCGGTCGATCCACCTGCTGGACCACGTCGAGGGTGGCCAGGCCGACGAACAGACCCGCGACACTCATGCCGGCCCGCCGTGCAGTCCGACCACGCACAGGGCGGTCCCGCCGGGCGCCTCCACGATCGCCTTGCCGGTGCGCATCGCCCGCTCCCGGGCGCCCAACCCGCTGAGCCGGGCCACCTCGGCCTCCAGGTTGTCGGTGACGATGTGCAGGTGTGAGGTCACCTCGCGGGTGATCTCGGCAGGCTGGAGCCGCACGTCCAGCGCCCAGCCGGAGGCCGGACGCAGCGCCGTCTCCGGCTCGGAGACCTCGCGCCAGGTGCCGCCGAGCAGCCGGCTGAAGAACGTCCTCTCTGCGTCGTACTGCGTGCGGGGCACGTCCAGACAGAACCGGCTGACCCGGCTGCGGTGTCCTGACGGCCAGACCCGGGGCCCAGGCACGACCGCGGCAGCGTGCGAGACCAGGCAGAAGGTGAACCCGGCCGGCGATCGCAGCACGAGATGGCCGTGGGACTCCTGCACCAGCTCCGCACCTGTCGCCTCGGCAGCCTCCGCCGCCGCGAACAGGTCGCCGACGTGCAGGTCGAGGTGCAGCCGGGTGGGGCCGTCGGCCAACTGTTGCACCTTCAGGTAGGGGTCTCCGGTCGGTGGGAGCAGCGTCGCGAACTCGTGCTGCGCGCCGCGCGTCGCCGACATCTCGTAGCCGGTGGCGCCAGCCCAGAAGCGGGTCCCGGCGTCGAATTCGGCGGCAGGGAAGTCCAGGAACACCGTCAGCCAGGCCGGCTGCCGGTCGGGGGTTGCCATGTCAGGAGGACGCCAGCGCCCGGCTGCGGTCCCTCGCGGCCTCCATGGCGGTCATGAACGCGGCCTTCACCCGGTGGTCCTCCAGCTCGCGCAGGGCCGCCGCCGTCGTGCCGCCGGGTGAGGTGACCCGCTCCCGCAGCACCGTCGGATGCTCGCCCGAGTCGGCCAGGAGCTTGGCCGACCCGTACATCGTCTGCACCACCAGGGTGGTCGCCACGTCGCGCGGCAGCCCCAGCATCACGCCGGCGTCGATCATGGCCTCGACCACGAAGAACAGGTAGGCGGGGCCGGAGCCCGAGATCGCGGTGACCGCGTCCTGGTACTTCTCCGGGACGATCACCACCTTGCCCACGGCCGCCATCAGTTCGGTGACGTGTTCGAGGTGCTCGGTGGTGGCGGACGCGCCACCCGAGATCGCGGCCATGCCCTCGTCCACCTGGGCCGGGGTGTTCGGCATCACCCGCACCACGGCGGTACCGGCCGGCATCGCCTCCTCGATCCGCGCGGTGGACAGGCCGGCGCACAGCGAGACCACCAGGGTGCCCGGACGGACCGCCGCCCCGACCGTCGGCAGCACCTCGGAGGCGTCCTGGGGCTTCACCACGATCACGACCGTGTCGGCCCCCGACGCCGCTTCCTGGGTGCCTGCGGCGTTGATGCCGTACCGGGCCGCCATCTCGGCCAGCCGCTGCCCGTGGCGGTCGGCGGCGGTGATCGCCCCGGGCGACCAGCCGGCGCGCAGCAGTCCGGCGATCAGGGTCTCGCCCATCACCCCGGCGCCGATCACGGCGAGTTTCGTCATCGCGCCGCCGCCACGAGTTCGGCGATCTGGACGGCGTTCAGCGCCGCCCCCTTGCGCAGGTTGTCGCTGGTCACGAACAGCACCAGGCCGTGTCCGCCGGGCACCGACTGGTCGTTGCGGATCCGGCCCACGTAGCTCGGGTCGGTACCGGCCGCGTCGCGGGGGTTCGGCACGTCGGCGAGCACGACGCCGGGCGCGGTCGCCAGCAGCCCGGTGGCCCGGGCGACGCTGAGTTCCTCGGCGAACTCGGCGTGGATGCTCAGGGAGTGCCCGGTGAACACCGGGACGCGCACGCAGGTTCCGGCCACCAGCAGGTCGGGCAGGTGCAGGATCCGCCGCGACTCGTGCCGCAGCTTCTGCTCCTCGTCGGTCTCGCCGCTGTCGTCGTCGACGATCGAACCGGCCACGGCGATCACGTTGTAGGCGATCGGCTCCAGGTAGGGCGCCGGGTCGCCGGCGGGCACCGCCGTGCCGGTCAGGGCGAGCCCGGAGGCGTCGCCGGCGGCGGCGACCTGGTCGGCCAGCGCCCGCACCCCCTTCACTCCCGAACCGGACACCGCCTGGTAGGTGCGACACGATCAGCCGGGTCAGGCCGGCCGCGTCATGCAGCGGCTTGAGCACCGGCATCGCCGCCATCGTGGTGCAGTTGGGGTTGGCGATGATCCCCTTGGGCGGGTTCAGCGCGTCCTGGGGGTTCACCTCGGAGACGACCAGCGGGACGTCAGGGTCCTTGCGCCAGGCCGAGGAGTTGTCCACCACGGTCGCGCCCGCCGCCGCCACCCTGGGGGCGAACTCGCGCGACATGGCGGCCCCGGCGGAGAACAGGGCCAGGTCGAGCCCGGCGAAGTCGGCCGTCGCGGTGTCCTCCACGACCACCTCGCCGCCGGCCCACGGCAGCACCTGGCCGGCCGATCGGGCCGAGGAGAAGAAGCGGATCTCGTCCACCGGGAATTGCCGCTCCGCCAGCAGCGTCCGCATGACGCCGCCGACCTGACCGGTTGCTCCGAACACACCAACACGCATGGGCAGCAGCCTACCCAAGCGGGGTCACCGGGACGCCGCGGTGGCCGGGCGGGTGAGACTGCCCGCGGTCAGCGCAGGATCTCGCGGGCGAAACCGAGGTAGCGCGAGCCCCTCATGGTCACGGTGCCCCGGTCGCCGACCACCAGCAGGCCGTACTCGCGGGCCGGCACCTCCAGCTCGAACCGCTCGCTACCGGGTTGCTCGAAGGCCACGTAGTGGCGCTGGGTGACCATGGTCTCCCCGCCGCCGGAGGTCTCGATCCGCTTGTCCACGACCGCCGCGGCAGCGCTCACCTCCGGTGCGGCGTTGTCGCGTCCCCGCTGCGCGGCGCCGCGGGTGATCGCGACGACGATGCCGATCACCACCAGGGCGAAGACCACGAGGAACAGCATCTGCACCAGGATGAACATGCCCTCGAAACCGCCCATCGGACCCATGGCCCGAGCCTACCTTCCGGGCCTCAGCCGCAGCGGCCGGCGTGCCCGTCCCCGCTCAGAGCCAGTCGACGTGCGGCGCGAGTAGCGAGTAGCCGACGAAGGCCACCAGGTCGAGCAGGAAGTGTGCCACGACCAGCGGGCCGACCCGCTTGAACCGCACGTAGGCCCACCCGAACACCAGGCCCATCACGATGTTGCCGACGAAGCCGCCGAAGCCCTGATACAGGTGGTAGCTGCCGCGCACGACCGCGGACGAGACCACCACCAGCCACGGCGCCCAGCCCAGCTGCCGGGTCCGGACGAACCAGAACCCGACGATCACGACCTCCTCCAGCACGGAGTTCATCGCGGCCAGCCCGACCAGCACCGGCACCGTCCACCAGTTCTCGGCGAGGTTCGCCGGGGCCACGTTGGTGTTGAACCCCAGCGCCCGTGCGGCCAGGTAGAACCCGATGCCGGGCAGGCCGATCGCCGCAGCGAGCACGAAGCCCCAGCGGGTGTCGAAGCCGGGACGGCGCAGGTCGAAGCCGATCCCCCGCCGGTCGGCGGTGCGCTGCAGCAGGTACAGCGCGAGCAGGGCGGGCACCACCGGGAACGCGATCCCGGCCAGCTGGTAGGCGAGGTCGAGCCACGGCCGGTCCGGCACGACGGCGTTGTTCATCGACGTGGTCTGCTGGTTCAGCGGCACGTCCCGGGTCAGTTTCTCGATGATCGACAGCAGCGAGTAGACCGCCGACTGCCCCAGGGAGACACCCAGCACCAGCAGCAGCTCGGTGCCGGGCCGGACCCGGTCGCGCAGCGACACCGACGCGGCATCGGGCCCGGCGGTCACGGCCGGCGCCCCGCCGGCGTGCCCAGGTGTTGCCGGGCGAACGCCAGGCTTGCGGCGAGCATCTCCTCCCGCGCCGGCCTGGCGACTCCACGGGTGCTGACCTCGACCACCACCTGGCCGGAGTAGCCCGACGCGACCAGCTCGGCGAGCACGGCGGCCGGGTCCTGGGTCCCCTCACCCGGGCGCAGGTGCTCGTCGGTCAACCCCGCCGTGCCGTCGCTGAGATGGACGTGCCGGAGGCGCTCGCCCCAGTCCCGGACCAGTTCCAGCGAGGACTGCCGGGCGGTCGCGGCGTGGGACAGGTCGAGGGTCAGCTGGTCCACGTCCAGCAGCCCGCAGTCCCAGCTGGGCGCGTACGCCCGAACCTCGCCGCCGCCGGGGCCGCGCCAGGGATACATGTTCTCCACCGCGACGACCAGCCCGGTGGACTCCTGGAGCCGGCGGACGCCCTCGGTGAAGCCGGACGCGTAGTCCCGCTGCCACCGGAACGGCGGGTGCACCACCACCACCTCGGCACCGAGTTGGTGGGCGGCCATCGCCGCCCGGTCGAGCTTCTCCCACGGATCGGGTCCCCAGACGCGGTGGGTGAGCAGCAGGGTGGGGGCATGAACCGCGGTCACCGGCACCTCGTGGTACTCCGACAGCTTCGCCACCGCGTCCACGTCGGCCGATGCCGGGTCGGCGCCCACCATCAGCTCGACCCCGTCGTAGCCCAGTTCCCGGGCCAGGGCGAAGCCGGCGGCCGTCGACTCGGGGTAGGCCGAGGAGGTCGAGAGCACCACCCGGGGTGATGCGGCCGGATCGCGCTGCATCCGACCATGGTAGGCGAGCCGTCCGACCGAACCGGGAGCGGCGCCCGCCCATCCCCGGGCGGCCCCGATTCGCTTCCGTAACACGGAATCACCACAATGGGTGCCATGCATGTCGATCATCTGACCTTCGCTGTGGGATCCTCCGGCTTGAAGGCGGAGTCGGATCGGCTCGGCGCCCTGCTCGGCGAGCGTTTCCGTGACGGTGGCTTCCACCCCCGGTTCGGCACCCGCAACCACATCCTTCCCCTGGCCGACAACCGCTACCTCGAGATCGTCGAGGTCCTGGAGCACCCGGCCGCGGAGAAGGCACCGTTCGGCCAGGCCGTCCGCGCCCGTTCCGAGACCGGTGGCGGCTGGCTCGGCTGGGTGATCTCGGTGGAGGACCTGGCGCCGTTCGAGCAGCGGCTCGAACGCGAGGCCGTGGCCGGGTCGCGGCACTTCCCGGATGGACGCCTGCTGGAGTGGCACCAGATCGGGGTGAAGGGCCTGCTGGCCGACCCGCAGTTGCCCTACTTCCTGAAGTGGGACTCCGACCCGTCGGTGCAACCCAGCGCGCTGCAGGGCGAGATCCGTCTGGAGCGGGTGGAGATCGCCGGCACCAAGTCCCGGGTCGAGGACTGGCTGGGGGTCAGCCTCGAGGACACCTTCGACGGGGTGAAGCTCAAGTTCAGTTCCCCGAACGGTCAGCCAGGCATCCTGTCGGCGACCTTCATGACGCCCAACGGCAAGGTCAAGATCTGAGCCTGGCGCCGCGATCCGCCCGGGCCTGATCCCGGGTTTTCGGGCCTGTCAGGGGCGCCGACTACGGTGCCGTTCATGGCCAGGAACCCCGCAATCCCGTACCGCTGTTCCGAGTGTGGCTGGACCAGCCCCAAGTGGGTCGGACGGTGCTCGGAGTGCCAGGCCTGGGGCAGCGTCTCCCAGGGACCGGCCACCGCTCAGGGGCGGGTGGGCTCCTCGGCACCCCTGGCACCCGCGGTGCCGATCGGCCAGGTTCCGCTGGACCGGGCGCGCGCCGTCCCCACCCGGATCCGCGAACTCGACCGGGTGCTCGGGACAGGGATCACCCCGGGAGCGGTGGTGCTGCTGGCCGGGGAACCCGGCGTCGGCAAGTCCACGCTCCTGCTGGAGGTCGCCAACCGGTGGGCCCGGACGGGGCGTCGCACCCTCTACCTGACTGCCGAGGAATCCGCCGCTCAGGTGCGGCTGCGCGCCGAACGCACGTCCGCGGTGGTGGCGAACCTCTATCTGGCCGCCGAGAACGACCTGGGCACCGTGCTGGGCCACATCGAGCAGTTGTCGCCCGAACTGCTGGTGCTCGACTCGGTGCAGACCGTCCAGGTTCCCGGGACCGACGCCGTCCCCGGTGGCGTGGCCCAGGTGAAGGAGGTGACCGCGGCCCTGGTCCGGGTGGCCAAGCAACGGGCCATGCCGGTGATGCTGGTCGGGCACGTCACCAAGGAGGGCACGGTGGCAGGGCCGCGCACGCTGGAGCACCTGGTCGACGTCGTGCTGTCCTTCGAGGGCGACCGGGACAGTGGCTTCCGGATGCTGCGGGCCACCAAGAACCGGTTCGGGCCTGCCGACGAGGTGGGCTGCTTCGAGATGGTCGAGTCGGGCATCCGTGAGGTCAGCGACCCCAGCGGGCTGTTCACCTCCCAACACACCGAGCCGACCCCGGGCACCTGCCTGACGATTTCACTGGCGGGACGCCGTCCGCTGCTCGCCGAGGTGCAGGCCCTGGTCGCGCCGAGTGCCGCCCCGGCGCCGCGTCGGGTCACCCACGGCGTCGAGGGTGGGCGGGTGGCGATGATCCTCGCCGTGCTGCAACGCCGCGCAGGCATCCGGCTGCACACCAGGGAGGTCTACGTGTCGACCGTGGGTGGCGCCCGTGTGGCCGACCCGGCCACCGACCTCGCCACCGCCGTCGCCGTCGCCTCCGCTGCCGCCGACCGGGCCTTCAGCGAGCCGGTGGTGGCGCTGGGTGAGGTCGGGCTGTCCGGGGAGATCCGTCGGGTGCCGGGCATCGACCGACGGCTGGCCGAGGCCGCCCGGCTCGGGGTCACCGTCGCACTGGTGCCGGTGGGAAGCAGCGCCCGGGCCGAGGGCATCCGGGTGGTTGAGGTGGGCAGCGTCGACGCCGCCCTGTCCGTTCTCGGCCTGCGCGCCAGAGCGCGGTCCGGTGCGGACGGGCCGGAGAACCGGGCGCGGCTCACGGTGCTGGACGGAGGCGGGATCGCCGCGGAGGCCCGGGCCTGACCCCGGGATGGCCGGGCCGGTCGGGGCGAACGGGCGGCAACCCGGGGTGTGCCAGCTAGGCGGCGGCCTTGGTGACCAGGAAGACCCGGCGGGCTCTGGCGTTCTCGGCGAACGTGGCGGTCGCCACGTAGGTGCCGGCCCCCAGGACCGCTTTCCCGGTCTTGCAGCCCGCTCCGGAACGGGCCACCGCCCAGGAGATCGTGAACTCGTGGGCCTTGCCCGCCTTCAGCGTCTCCTTGGCCGTGGGAACCCACTTGTCGCAGTGAGCGGTGGTCCAGATCCGGTCCGAACCGCTGGTCACGACCAGGCCGAAGGTCACCGGGGTGAGGCTGAGCACGCAGGACTGGGTACCGCTGTTGGTGATGGTCACGGCGAACCGCTGTTTCCCGTCCTGCTTGACCTTCTGGTACGCGGCCAGGCCCAGCTGGGTGTTGGTCGCATCGCAGCTGAGCGGCCCGGTGGGGGTCGGGGACGCGCTCGGCGTGGCCGGGGCGCTGGGCGTCACCGAAGGGGACGGTGTCGCGCTGGGCGAGGGGCTCACCGGCACGGCGGCCACCGGGGCCTCGGGTTGCGGACGGAACACGAACGCGAGCGCCGCCACCAGCAGCAGCACGGCGAGGACGACCACGCCACGCCGCAACCAGTACACCCGGGCCGGTTGGGTTCCGACCGGATTGAGCACCGAACCCATGCGCTCAGGCTAGCCCGACCATCCGCGGTCGGGCCGCACCACGCCGCGCGGGTCGCTGTGGCCGTTGGCGGGGACCGGTAGCGTTGCCTCCTGACCGCACGAGCGAGCAGGGAGCTGACCATGACCGACCCCCACGGCGGCCCGTCGGACGCGACCGACGCCGAACCGACCGCTCCGCCGGCCTCCGCACAGGAGTTGACCGTCCCTGTGGACAACGACTTCGACCAGACCGTGTCGCTGGACGGTGACCCGATCGACCGGACCGTCCCCTTCGTCCCGGACGGCGGCTACGCCCCGGCTGCGCCGCAGCCGCTGCCGGAGGCGACCATGATCGACCCGCTCGGTACCGACGACCCCTGGGCGTCGGGGCCCGGCCTGGGCAGCGCCGCGACTGCGTTCCCCACCCTGCCGGCGCCCGCCCCGGCCGCGCCTGCCGTCGGGACCCCTGCGGCACCGTCGTGGGACTCCCCCCAGCCCGCGTGGCACCCGGCGCAGCCCGGGTCGCCCTCGCCCCAGGCAGCGGTGCACACCGGCTACGGCCAGGGGCCGGCTCCGGCCGCCTGGCCCGCACCCGCCCAGCCGTCGGCACGCCACACCCCGGCGCCTCAGCCGGTGGCGCCGGCCCCCGCCCCACGCCCGTGGAACGATGGCTACGCCGAACCGGAAGGCCCCGCCTCGAGCCTCCCCGACGTGTCCCCGCCCTACGCGCCGAGCCCCTACGCCGGCCAGCAGTGGCCCGCGCCGCTCCCGAACCCGGTGGCCCACAGCTACGGCTATGGCGGGTTCAACGCGGCGGTCGACCACCCCAACGCGACGATGTCGCTGGTGCTGGGGATCATCGGCCTGCTCTTCTTCCCCCCGCTCGCACCGTTCGCCTGGTACCTGGCGGCGAAGGGCCAGCGCGAGGCGCGCCTCGACCCGGGCCGCTGGCGGACCGGCGGGATGATCGTGGTCGGGAAAGTGCTCGGCATCATCGGCACCGCGATCCTGTCGCTCCTGACCCTGCTGATCCTCTTCATCATGTTCTCGTTGGTCCTGTTCAGCGCCTGAAGGCCACCGCCGCTCCCCCGCGGACAAGGCAGGGGGCCCGACCGGTCACCGGTCGGGCCCCCTGCTGCCTGGTCAGGACTGCTGGCCGAGCGCCGCCGTCGTCTCCGGCAGCGGTGCCTTGGCGACGCCGGTGAAGGTGAAGGCCGCCTCCGAGCCCTCCGGCGCGACGTCCACCACCACGATCTCGCCGGAATTGACCTCGCCGAACAGGATCTTCTCGGCGAGTGGTCCTCGATGTCGCGCTGGATCGCGCGCCGCAGCGGTCGCGCACCCAGGACCGGGTCGAACCCCCGCTTGGCGATCAGCGCCTTCGCCGCCGGGCGTGAGCTCGATGCCCATGTCCCGGTCCTTCAGCCGGGCCTCGATCTCGGAGATCATCAGATCGACGATGTGTTCGATGTCGGTGGTGGTGAGCTGGTGGAACACCACGATCTCGTCCACGCGGTTGAGGAACTCCGGACGGAAGTGCTGCTTCAGCTCGTCGGAGACCTTCGCCTTCATCTTCTCGTAGCTGCCCACCTCGTCGGAGCTCTGGCTGAAGCCGAGGTTCACCGACTTGGAGATGTCCCGGGTACCGAGGTTGGTCGTCATCACGATCACCGTGTTCTTGAAGTCCACCACGCGGCCCTGGGCATCGGTGAGCCGGCCCTCGTCGAGGATCTGCAACAGTGAGTTGAAGATGTCGGGGTGGGCCTTCTCGATCTCGTCGAACAGGACCACGCTGAACGGCTTGCGCCGCACCTTCTCGGTGAGCTGGCCACCTTCCTCGTACCCGACGTAGCCGGGTGGGGAGCCGAACATCCGCGACGCGGTGTGCTTCTCGGAGTACTCGCTCATGTCGAGGGTGATCAGGGCGTTCTCGTCGCCGAACAGGAACTCGGTGAGCGCCTTGGTGAGCTCGGTCTTGCCCACGCCGGACGGGCCGGCGAAGATGAACGAGCCGCTGGGCCGCTTCGGGTCCTTCAGTCCGGCGCGGGTGCGCCGGATCGAGCGGGAGAGCGACGCTCACCGCGTCATGCTGACCGATGTAGCGCCGGCCGATCTCCTCCTCCATCTTCAGCAGCCGCGAGGACTCCTCCTCGGTCAGCTTGAAGACCGGGATGCCGGTGGTGCCGGAGAGCACCTCCGCGATCACCTCCTCGTCGACCTCGGCGGGCACGTCGGAGTCGCCGAGCTTCCACGGCCTCCTCCTTCTCGGCCCGGGCGATGGTGAGCTTGCGCTCGTCGTCGCGCAACCGGGCCGCCGCCTCGAAGTCCTGGGCGTCGATCGCGGCCTCCTTCTGCAGCCGGACGCCGGCGATCTTCTCGTCGAACTCGCGCAGGTCGGGCGGCGCGGTCATCCGGCGGATCCGCAGCCGCGCCCCGGCCTCGTCGATCAGGTCGATCGCCTTGTCCGGCAGGAACCGGTCGGAGATGTACCGGTCGGCCATGTGTGCGGCGGCGGTCAGGGCGCCGTCGGTGATGGTGATCCGGTGGTGGGCCTCGTAACGGTCGCGCAGCCCGCGCAGGATGTCGATCGTCAACGCGATCGACGGCTCGGCCACCTGGATCGGCTGGAACCGGCGCTCGAGGGCGGCGTCCTTCTCGATGTGCTTGCGGTACTCGTCGAGCGTGGTCGCCCCGATGGTCTGCAACTCGCCGCGGGCCAGCATCGGCTTGAGGATGGAAGCGGCGTCGATCGCGCCCTCGGCCGCTCCTGCTCCGACCAGGGTGTGGATCTCGTCGATGAACAACATCACGTCGCCGCGGGTCTTGATCTCCTTCAGCACCTTCTTCAGGCGCTCCTCGAAGTCGCCGCGGTAGCGCGAGCCGGCCACCAGGGCGCCCAGGTCGAGGGTGTAGATCTGCTTGTCCCGCAGCGTCTCGGGGACGTCGCCACGGACGATGGCCTGGCTGAGGCCCTCCACCACGGCGGTCTTGCCGACGCCGGGCTCGCCGATCAGGACCGGGTTGTTCTTGGTGCGCCGCGACAGCACCGTCATCACCCGCTCGATCTCCTTCTCGCGACCGATCACCGGGTCGAGCTTGTTCTCCCGTGCCGCCTGGGTGAGGTTGCGCCCGAACTGGTCCAGGATCGTCGCGGCCGCCGCTGCCGGACCCGCCTCCGGCGCTCCGGCGGTGGCCGCTTCCTTGCCCTGGTAACCGGACAGCAATTGCAGGACCTGGTTCCGGACCCGGTTCAGGTCGGCACCCAGCTTGATCAGTACCTGGGCCGCAACCCCTTCGCCCTCGCGGATCAGGCCGAGCAGGATGTGCTCGGTACCGATGTAGGGATGGTTGATCTGGAGCGCCTCGCGCATCGAGAACTCCAGCACCTTCTTGGCCCGCGGGGTGAACGGGATGTGACCGGTCGGCGCCTGCTGGCCCTGGCCGATGATCTCCTCGACCTGTTCCCGCACGGCTTCCAGCGAGATCCCCAGCGACTCCAGCGCCTTGGCCGCCACGCCCTCACCCTCGTGGATGAGGCCCAGCAGCAGGTGCTCGGTGCCGATGTAGTTGTGGTTGAGCATGCGCGCCTCGTCCTGGGCGAGCACGATCACTCGCCGGGCGCGGTCGGTAAACCGGTCAAACATGCGCAGTACTCCTTAATCCAGCGGCTGCGAGCGTAGAACCCTCGTCCACCCGGGAACCCGCACCCACAGCTTAGTCAACGCCAACCCCCGGCCCCGGCTTCCCCTGTTCGCCCCCGGCTCAATTCCCCCACGCGGGAACGCAACCCGCCCCCGGCCCTTCGTCTCACGGGGCCGGGGGCGGAAGGTCGCTGCGGGGACCAGGCGGCTCAGCTGTGGGCGCGCTCGTAGGCTTCGCGGACCTCGGCGGACACCCGGCCGCGCGTCGACACCTGCATGCCCTGGGCCGCGGCCCACGCACGGACCTCGGTGGCGGCGGCACCCGTGGACTTGCGGCGGGCCGAACCGCCCTTTCGCGCCGCACCGGCGCGATCCCGCTCACCTGCGGCGATGAACGGCGCGAAGGCGGCGCGCAGTCCCTTGGCGTTCTCGGCGGAAAGGTCGATCGAGTAGTTGATTCCGTCGAGTGCGAACGAGATCGTCTCGGCCGCTTCGCTGCCGTCGATGTCGTCGGTGTGGATGACCTGTACTCGCTTGGCCATGATGGTCCTTTCGATGCTGTCGTCGCAGTGCGACCGAATTAGTTGCTCCCCAATTGAAGCCACAGCATATCCCGCAATCCCGTTAAAGCAAACGGCAGGAATTCACCCTGTCTTTCCCGGGTGACAATCCGGGGACCGTGATCGGTGGCCTGGAGTTAACCCCGGGCCGTAACCCCATTCACCATGACCGGAATCCGGTTGGGAGCGTCACCGAGGGGTTCCGGCGGGGCGCCGTCCGGGCACCACCAGGACTGGTCTCAGGCGTGCTGGCGCTGCGCGCCGGGGAACACCGGCGGATTGGCGAGGGCCTGGAGCTCAACCACGGTGGGTGCACCGTCCCCGTCCCAGAGATCCGCGAAATCGGCGCGCCGCGAAATCCGGCGAGGCAACTCCAGAACCTCTGCCTCGGCGGAGTTGCGCTGCGACAACTCGCCCTGCAACGCCGCCTTGTCACCCCGCAACTGGGCGGCTTCCTGAGCCAGGTGGGCCGCTTCTGCCCGGGATGTGTTCAGCTTGCTGCGCAGCTCACTATTACGAACCTTCAACACCTGAAGGAGACGCACGTGCTGGGCCCGCTCGGTGTGCAGGGAATCCTGCGTCCGTCGGAAATCGGCGGACTGCTGGGCCATCATCGTGGTCCGGGTCACCCGCACTTCGCGCCAGGCGAAGAGGCACGCGAAAACGCCTCCGGCCACAGCCACCACGACTCCGGCCCGGGTCATCCAGACCCCGCCAGAAGCAGCGATGACGGCGACGGCGGCGGACCCGAGCAACGAGAGCCACGCGTAGCGGCGCAGCGGGGAAGGATTCGCTTTTCTGGTCCTGGCGGCGGTGCTCACGAGGCGGAGTCTAGTCAGAGGTCTCGGGACTTCCCGGAAGGGTGGGCGGCGTGGCGTCGGGCTTCGGCGGGCGCGGCACCCGGCACGCCCGCTCCAGCAGCGCCCCGGCGACCGCGAGCGCGGCTCCACCCAGGAAGGCCACCCCCGGATTGACCACCCGCTCGAGCGGCAGGTTCAGTTCCAGCCGGCGCCACAGGAACGCCGCGATGGCGAAGTAACCACCGGCGAGGGCGGCTCCGGCGAGGAGGCACGACTTACCGAGGACGAGGAGCGTCACGGCGCGGCGCGGCGGCACCGGTCGGCGCCGTAGCTGGATGGTGCGGTGGGTGAACGCGGCCTGGGTACCGACGGCGGCGGCAAGGACCAGCAACAGCAGGGTGATCACCAGCGGCACCTGCGGAACCTCGCCGGTGAGCCGGTCGAGGGCGGTGAACCCGGACCAGCCGAACCCGGCCCCGACCACCACGGCCACCCCCACCGCCTGCCACCCGGTCGGCGACACCGTGCCCGGCGTGGGTCCGGGCATCACTCAACCCGGAGGTCGTCGCGCCGCCGGACCCCCGACACGTCCAGCCCCACGAGCAGATCCGCCACCCGGCCGTGCCCGACCAACCGGGCATCCGGATCCGCCTCGAGCCACGGCACCAGGACGAAGGCGCGCTCATGCGCCCGAGGATGCGGCAGGGTCAGGTGCTCGCCGTTCAGGACCCGGTCGCCGACCGCGATCAGGTCGACGTCAACCGTCCGCGGGCCCTGCGGGACCAGGCGGACGCGGGCGTACGCGTCCTCGATCGCCAGCGCCCGCTCCAGCATCACCATGGAGGCCAGCGTGGACGCCGCCACAACCACCAGGTTGAGGAAGTCGGGCTGGTCAGTGTTCCCCACCGGGCTGGTCTCGTAGACGCTGGAGATGCTCGACACCGTCAGCCCCGGGGTGATCCGCAGGGCGTTGGTGGCTCCCTGCAGGTACTCGAGCCGGTCGCCGAGGTTGGAGCCGAGGGAGAACACCGCGACCCTCAGCGGGGCCATGCCGGACAGGGTGTCGACGTCGAAATCGGTCACGGTTTCCTCCTGGTGATCGTCACGGCCAGGTCAGCCAGCCCGAGCGCACGGGCAACCTCCGGCTTGTGGACGGTGACCTCCACCTCGGCGACCATCGCCTCGGCCAGGCAGGTCGCGGCGACCCGCTCGGCCAGGGTCTCGATCAGGTCCACCGATCCCTCCCCCGCCACCCGGGCCACCCGGGCGGTGAGCTGGGCGTAGTCGACGGTGGTGGCCAGGTCGTCAGAGTCCGGGCGGGGCCGCAGGGCGCAGGTCAGGTCGATCACGAACAGCTGCGGGGTGACCTTCTCCTCCGGGAACACGCCATGGCGCGCGGTCACCGGGATGCCGGTCACCCGGACCAGGTCGGGGCACAGTGCCGCGCGTGCCGACGAATGCTGCACCTGACACCTCCTCCCGACCGACCCTACCGTCCGAGGATCCCGGTCGTCGGCCCCTAATGAAGACGGCGGGCCGCCTCGATCGCGTCGCGGTGCGGACGCGCGGTATGGGTCCGCACCCCCCAGACTCCGGCCGCGGCCAGCAGGGCGGTCAGCGCGACGCCGGCCGCCTCCCGCTCGCGGACCGGACGCGGCCCCTCCGCATCGGCGAGGAGCTCACCGAGGAACCGCTTGCGGGACGCGCCGATCAGGAGTGGCCGACCGAGGCCGGCGAGCAGGTCCAGGCGTCGCAACAGCGCCCAGTTGTGCTCGGCCTCCTTGGCGAAGCCCAGGCCCGGGTCGAGGACGACCTGCCCTCGCGGCACACCGGCCGCGACGGCCGCGTCCAGCCGGTCGGAGAGCTCGGCGCACACCTCGGCGACCACATCGGTGTAGGTCGCCAGATCGGCCATCCGCTCGGAGTGCCCGCGCCAGTGCATCGCGACGTAGCCGACACCGAGGTCGGAAACGGCGGGCAGCATGTCCGGGTCGGCGAGCCCGCCGGAGACGTCGTTGACCAGCACGGCACCGGCGGCGACCGCGGCCACCGCCACCGCGGCGCGCATGGTGTCGACCGAGACCGCCACGCCGGCCGCACTGAGTTGCTCGACCACGGGCACCACCCGGGCGAGTTCGGCGGCCGTATCGACCCGACGAGCGCCGGGACGGGTCGATTCACCGCCGACGTCCACCAGGTCGGCACCCTGGGCCCGCAGGGCCAGCCCGTGGCGTACCGCCGCGTCGAGGGCCAGGTACTCCCCGCCGTCGGAGAAGGAGTCAGGGGTGACGTTCACGATGCCCATCACCAGGGTGCGGCCGGGCTGCGGCAGGCGGGTCACCCTCGCAGCCTAGCGAGCCGCGGGGCCCACTCCGATCCCGCCCGACCCTCCCGCCCGCGACCCTCCGCTGGGCCCCCACCCCATCAGGCCCCCACCCGCAAGCCCCCAAGCTGCGCGCCCGACCCACAAACGCCACCGAAACCGGCGGACGCCACCGAGATTTCGGTGGCGTCCGCCGGTTTCGGTGGCGTTTGTTCTGGAGGGGGCGGGCGGGGCGCGGTCCGGGCGGGACGGGGCGGGGTGGGGTCAGCCGATGATCAGGCTCATCGCCTCGGCCCGGGTGGCGGGGTGGTTCATCACTCCACGAACCGCGCTGGTGACCGTCTTCGCTCCGGGTTTGCGCACCCCACGCATCGTCATGCACAGGTGCTCACACTCCACCACGACCATCACGCCCTGCGGCTGGAGGTGCGCGACCAGCGCGTCGGCCACCTCGGAGGTCAACCGCTCCTGTACCTGTGGCCGCTTGGCGAACGCGTCCACGAGTCGGGCCAGCTTGCTCAGCCCGGTGATCCGCCCCTCCGCGGGGATGTAGGCGACGTGGGCGACCCCGGTGAAGGGCAGCAGGTGGTGCTCACAGGTGCTCCACACCTCGATGTCGCGCACCAGCACCATTTCGTCGTGATCGAGGTGGAACACCGTGGACAGGATCTCGGCCGGGTCGGACCCCAGCCCGTCGAAGATCTCCTGGTAGGCCCGCGCCACCCTTAGCGGGGTGTCCCGCAGGCCGTCCCGGTCGGGATCCTCACCGACCCCGATCAGGATCTCCCGGACCGCCGCCGCCACCCGGTCCAGGTCGACTGCCATGGCTCAGGTCTCCTTGCGGTCCGGGCCGGCCTCCCCGCCCTGCGGCGGCGGTACCTGGCCGGGCGCGAAGAACGTGTCGGACGGCGGGTGTGCTCCGCCCGTGGCCGGATCCACCGGCTGCGGGTAGGCGTAGGGCTGCGGCGGGTACGGCTGCGACGGGTAGGGGCCCGGCGGCGGGTAGCCCTGCCCGTAGGGAGGCAGGACGGGCGGCTGTCCATAGGGCGGCTGACCGTAGGGTGGCTGGCCGAACCCGGGCGGAAGCTGCTGCCCGGGTCCACCGACCGGCACCGGGACGGGGGCCGGATCCGGCGGCACCACGCGTTCGGGCGGATCGATCGGCGGGATGTCGCTGGGCTTGCGGGTCGCCGAGCCGGTCCAGGCGTCCCGCTTCGGGTACCGCCGCAGCGGCTCGAAGACCTTCGCCACCTGCTCCTTGTCGAGGGTCTCCCGCTCGAACAGCTGCCGCACCAGTTCATCGAGCACATCGCGGTTGGACTCCAGCACGTCGAACGCCTCCTGGTGGGCGGTCGCGATCAGGGCGGCGACCTCGGCATCCACCTTCGCGGCGACCTCCTCGGAGTACTCCCTGGACGAGCCGCCGAAGTCCCGGCCGAGGAACGGCTCGTGGTCGCCCGAGCCGAGCTTCACGGCACCGAGCAGCTCGGTCATACCGAACTCGGTGACCATCGCCCGGGCCAGCTTGGTGGCCTTCTCGATGTCGTTGGCCGCCCCGGTGGTCGGATCGTGGAACACGAGTTCCTCCGCGGCGCGGCCCCCCAGCATGTAGGCCAGCTGGTCGAGCAGCTCACCACGGGTCTGGGAGTACTTGTCGTCGTCGGGCATCACCATCGTGTACCCCAACGCCCGGCCACGCGGCAGGATGGTCACCTTCTGCACCGGGTCCGTCCCCGGCATCGCGGCCGCCACCAGGGCGTGGCCACCCTCGTGGTAGGCGGTGATCAGGAGTTCGCGCTCGTTCATCACCCGGCTGCGCTTCTGGGGGCCACCGATCACCCGGTCGATCGCCTCGTCCAGTTGCGGCTTGCCGATGAAGCGCAGGTTCATCCGGGCGGTCAGCAGCGCCGCCTCGTTGAGGACGTTGGCCAGGTCGGCGCCGGTGAAACCGGGGGTCCGCTTGGCCACGACGCCCAGGTCCACGTCGGGGGCCATCGGCTTGTTGGCCCCGTGGACGCGCAGGATCTGCAGCCGGCCCTTCATGTCCGGCGCCTCCACCGGGATCTGCCGGTCGAAACGGCCCGGACGCAGCAGCGCCGGATCGAGCACGTCCGGACGGTTGGTCGCGGCGATCAGCACCACGCCGCCGTGCACGTCGAAACCGTCCATCTCCACCAGCAGCTGGTTCAGGGTCTGCTCGCGCTCGTCGTGACCGCCGCCCATGCCGGCGCCGCGGTGGCGTCCGACGGCGTCGATCTCGTCGATGAACACGATCGCGGGAGCCGCCTCCTTGGCCTGCTCGAACAGGTCACGGACGCGGGAGGCGCCGACGCCGACGAACATCTCGACGAAGTCCGAGCCGGAGATCGAGAAGAACGGCACGCCGGCCTCCCCGGCCACCGCGCGGGCGAGCAGCGTCTTGCCGGTGCCGGGCGGGCCGTACAGCAGCACGCCCTTGGGGATCTTCGCCCCGACCGCGGTGAACTTCGCCGGCTCGGAGAGGAACTCGCGGATCTCCTGGAGCTCCTCGATCGCCTCCTCACACCCGGCGACGTCGGAGAAGGTGGACTTCGGGGTGTCCTTGCTGGCGAGCTTGGCCTTGGACTTGCCGAAGCCGAGCACCCGGCTGCCGCCGCCCTGGGCGTTGTTGATCATCAGGAAGAACAGGATGCCGATGATCAGGAACGGCAGCACGCTGAACAGGAAGGTGCTCCAGATCGACGGCTGCGGGTTCGTCCCGTTCCAGCTGTCGATGGTGCCGGCCGCCTTGCGCTGGTTGAGCCGATCGATGAGCTGCTCGCTCTGATTGCCCACCCAGTAGGACCGCAGCTTCTGCCCGTCCTTGGTGAGCACCTTGATCGACTGCTCCCCGTCGGTGAGCACCACCTCGGTCAGTGCCTGGTTGCCGTTGATCAGCGCCACCACTTCCGAGGTCGGCTTGTCGGTGTAGCCGCCCAGGTTGACCACCGTGTCGACCACCAGCCCGATGGCCACGAAGCCGAGCACGATCCACAGGATCGGGGACCGGAAGAAGCTCTTGGGTTTCATGACCTGCCTTAGTGAGCCGACACGTGCGCTACCCAAGGACGATACCGAAGGGCGCAACCTCCGACCGGTCCGGCCGGACTGGCGGACACCGGGGTGGTCGCGCGGATCCGGGTCGCTGGCGTTACGGCGGCCAGACGGCGCCGGTCAGCTGTAGACGTGGGGGGCGAGGACACCGACATCGGTGAGGTTGCGGTAGCGCCCGGCGTAGTCCAGGCCGTACCCGACGACGAACTGGTTGGGCAGGTCGAAGCCGATGTACTTCACGTCGATCTCGGCCTTCATCGCCTCCGGCTTGCGGAACATCGCCATGATCTCCAGGCTCGCCGGGTTCCGGGACGCGAGGTTCTGCATCAGGTAGGTCAGGGTCAGGCCGGTGTCGATGATGTCCTCCACCACCAGCACGTGCCGGCCGACCAGGTCGGTGGAGAGGTCCTTCAGGATCCGCACCACCCCGGAGGACTGCGTCCCCATGCCGTAGGAGGAGATCGCCATCCAGTCCATCGCGCAGTCGATGTGCAGGACGCGGGACAGGTCGGCCATGGCCATCACCGCGCCGTTGAGCACCCCGACCAGCAAGGGGTTCAGGTCGCGGTAGTCGGCGTCGATCTGGGCGCCGATCTCGGCCAGCCGCTGCTCGATGTCGGCCTTCGTGTACAGCACCGTCGTCAGGTCACCGGAAATGTCAGCGGAATCCACCCGGAGACCTTACCCCGACACGCTGCCAGGATGGGACGCCGGACCCTTCGGCGGACGGGCGACCAGCAGACCGCCGTCCCGGACCACCCGGACCCCGGGGACCTCGGCCCAGCGTTGCCCGCGCCAGCCGGTGACCAGGGCGTCGACCCCGGCCAGGTGGGTGGCCGAGAGGTCCGTCGCGCCTGAGGCCCGCAGCCAGTCCCGCAGCACCCGGACGCGGAGCGCAGGGGGCAGTGCCGCCAGGCGATCGCACTCCAGGTGGGGGCCATCGCTCCGGGCGAACTCCACCGCAGCCAGCGCGTCCAGCAGGTCACTGTCAGCCCGCAGCAGGGCGGCGGTCCGGGCCAGGGCCTCGGCCACGCCGGGCCCGAGTTCGGCCTCCAGCACCGGCAGCACCCGCCGTCGTACCCGAACCCGGGCGAACCGGTCCTCGGTGTTGTGCGGATCGGTCCACGGTTCCAGGCCTAGTTCGGCGCAGGCGGCCCGGGTCGTCGTGGCCCGGACCCCCAGCAGCGGGCGGACGAACCGGTCCCGGCGGGGAGCCATGCCGGCCAGCGAGCGGGTTCCCGACCCGCGCGCCAGGCCCAGCAGGACGGTCTCGGCCTGGTCGTCGAGGGTGTGTCCGAGCAGCACCTGTTCCCCGGGCACCGCCGCCGCGGCCAGCGCCGCGTAGCGGGCGGCCCGCGCCGCCGCTTCCAGCCCCTCGCCGGCGGGGCTGACCGCGACCGGCATCACCGTGGTCGCCAGGCCGAGGCCGGTGAGGGTGGTGGCCACCGCGTCCGCGAGCAGCCCGGAGCCGGGTTGCAGCCCGTGGTCGACCACAGCGGCCCGCACCGGCGTCCCGGCGCGACGTCCCGCGATCGCCGCGGCCGCGGCCAGGGCCAGGGAGTCCGCACCGCCGGAGCAGGCCACCAGGGCGGGCCCGGCCAGCGCAGCCTCGACGGCTCGGACCACCTCCAGCGTGGCCGGACCGAGCGCCCGGCGGGCCATCAGATCCGGTGCAGCCAGAGCTGCGGGTCGTGGATCTCGCTCAGCGTGGGCAGCAGCCCCGGAGAGTCGAAAGCATGGTTCAGGGTGTCGACTCCGGCGGCCTCGATGACCAGCCGGCAGAAGGCCGCACCGTCGGCGTACTGCTTGCGCTTGAGGTCGAACCCGAGCAGCCGGCGGATCCACCCGCCCCAGCCGTGGGCGTCGCGGCGGGCCTCGAACGCGGTACGGATCCAGGAGTAGGTCGGCACGACCTGCTCGCCGACCCGGTCCATCATCACGTCCGCATGCCCCTCCATCAGCGACATCACTGCGGTGACCTGGTCGAAGGCGTCCCGCTGCGCGGGGTTGGCGATCAGGTCGCGGACGGTGCCGGAGCGGCCGGCGTCGGGCCAGCCGAACTGGAGTTCGTCGCCGGTGAGCAGCTCCTCGAGCAACCCGATCAGGTGTCCCCGCAGCCACGGCGAGTGTCCGAACTGGAACCGGTGGGTCTCCTCGTGCAGGCAGACCCAGAGCCGGAAGTCGTCGGGGCGGGCCCCCAGCTGCCGCTCGGTGGCAACGATGTTCGGAGCGACCAGGAGCAGCCGCGGGGACTCCACGAAGGGGTCGAACTGGCCGAGGATCCGGGCCGCCACCAGGGCGAACACCACACCGGCCTGGCCGCCGAGGGCCTTGGCTCGCGCAGCCTCGAGCGCGGTGGCCGGGTCCGGGGGGCGGTGCGGGGCGAGCATGGCGCCGGCCGTGTGGCTCACGGCGCTCACCCAGCTGGCCCGGTCGACGACGAGGATGTCCGCCGGGGCGGGCTGGTGGAGCCGGGTCACTTCGGCGATGTGGCCCGTGGCCCGGGCCGCGGCGTCTCGCAGGCCGGCCACCACCTCGGCGATCGCCCTCGGCGACAACTCCGGGCCGGGAGGAAGCAGGGCCCTGCCGGTGCTCGCGGCGAACGCCCAGTCGATGGCGGGCAGCTGCTCCATGCCCCCAACCCTACGGCCCGTCCGGAGGCCCCGGCCGGCGGGCCACGCGTCCCCGGGACCGGCTGACCCAACCCGGGACGGGCGCCGCGGTGCGGTCACCCGCAGCCGCAGCGCACCAGCGCGGCGGCCGTGCGGTCGAGCCAGTTGTAGGCCGTCGTCTGGCCCACCGTGTCGTTGGCGAGCACGGCGAACACCAGCGGCGTCCCGTCCTTGGTGGTGAGGTTTCCGGCCAGTCCGCTGATCCCGGGCAGGGTTCCGGTCTTGGCGTGCACGTTCCCGCGGGCGATCCGCTCGGTCCTGTCGTTGAAGCGGTCCTTCAGGGTGCCGCTCTCCCCCGCCACCGGCAGCCCGTCGATGACGGCGGCGTAGCGGTCGTCGGCGAGGGCCGCCACCAGGGCACCGGCCAGCACCGCCGGCGTCACCCGGGACCGGCCGGACAGCCCGCTGCCGTCCACCACCCGCATCCCCTTCGTCCACAGCCCGCGCCCCGAGAGCCACTCCTTCAGGCCGGCAGCGGCGCCGATGAAGCTGGGCTCCGCGCCGGTGGCGAGCGCGAGATGCCGAGCGAGGACCTCTGCGGCGAGGTTGTCGCTCAACCGGAGCGTCCGCTCGACGATCAGGGCCAGCGGGGCGGACTCGACCGCGGCGACGGCGGTGGCGTCCCCGGGCGCGGCGGTCGGCTGGACGCTGGTGACGGTCACGCCCTCGGCGGCGAGCAGTCTCGCGAACGCCCGGGCAGCGGTGCGCGCCGGTTCGGGATCGGACTGCCAGGGGTTGACCCGGGCCCCGTCGACCACCAGCGGACCGACCCGCGCGACGTAGGCACTCCACGACGACTTCCACGCCGGGTGGAAGCCCGGGCCGCTGAACAGGGTGTCGTCGTAGCCGAGCCGGGCCTTCGTCACCCCGGACGCGGCGAGTTCGGCAGCCGTCGCCTTCGCCAGCGCCGCCAGGGACGCCGCCTTGGCCTTGGCTCCGGACGCCTTGACGGTGAGCATCGGGTCACCGCCGCCGATCAGGACCAGTTGCCTCTTCGCGGTGCCGACCACGCGGGTCTGGAAGGTGTGATCGGCGCCGAGGACGTCCAGCGCGGCGAGGCTGGTCAGGATCTTGAGGGTTGACGCGGGGGCGAGCGGGGTATCGGCGTCGCGGGCGGCGACGACGGTGCCGCTCGGGGACAGCACGGCGACACCGCTGGCGCCGATCCCGGCGCGGGACACCTTCTCGAGCCGCGCCAGCACCCTCTCGGTGTCGGGGAGGGTCGCCGTGGCCACCGATGTCGGGGCCGGGGCCGGACCGGCAACGACGGAGGCGGGGCTCGGGGTGGGGGCGTCCGCTCCCACCGCCGGTGCCGGGTTACAGCCTGTGAGCGCGGCCAGGGCGGCCGCGACGGCGAGTGCCAGAACTGATCCCAGGGCGCAGGAACCGCGCCGCCCCGGGGAGGGCGGTCGCGCTAGGCTCAGCGTGAACATCGAGTTCCCATTCTGGCAGAGAGGCTCCGATGACCGCACAGCGCCCGAGTTTCGCCCGTCCAAAGATCCAGCCGAGCCTTCACTTCGACGTCACGGTGGAGATCCCCAAGGGGACGAAGAACAAGTACGAGATGGACCATCACACCGGCCGGATCCGGCTGGACCGCACCCTGTTCACCTCGACGCAGTACCCCAACGACTACGGGTTCATCGAGGGCACCCTGGGTCAGGACGGCGACCCGCTGGACGCGATGGTACTGATCCCGGAGGCGACCTTTCCGGGCGCCCTGGTCGAGTGCCGGGCGATCGGCATGTTCCGGATGACCGACGAGATGGGTGGCGACGACAAGGTGCTGTGCATCCCGGTCGCCGACCAGCGCCAGCAGAACCTGAAGGAACTGACCGACCTTCCCAACCTGACGTTGCTCGAGATCGAGCACTTCTTCAGCGTCTACAAGGACCTGGAGCCCGGCAAGTCGGTCGAGGGCGCGGTGTGGGTGGGCCACGCCCAAGCCGAGATGGAGATCCGGGCCAGCTGGGAGCGCGCGAGGGGAACCTCGTTCGAGAACCAGTTCACCAAGGAGTGACCCGGCGACCTGGATGACGATCCGCGGCGAACCCAAGGCGCACCGGCTCTTCCTGCTCCGGCACGCCGAAGCAGGCAACTTCGGCCGCGACGCCCGTGACGTCACCCGCGAGCTGACCCCGCGGGGCCGCTCCCAGGCGCGCGAAGTAGGGGAGTTGTTGTCCGCGCACAGGGTGGAGCTGGTGCTGTGCTCCTCGGCGACGCGCGCCCGCCAGACCGCCGAGCTGTTGGGCCTGGCAGCGCCCGTCCGCCATCTCGACCGGCTGTACAACGCCTCCACCCGGCAGCTGCTCGCCGAACTCTCAGGGATCACCGACCAGGTACGCACCGTGCTGGTGGTGGGCCACGCCCCGGGGATCCCGGGGTTGGCCACCACCCTCGCCGATCGCCGACACTCCCGCCCCGAGGCGCTCGACCTGATCCGGTACAACTTCCCGCCCGCGACGCTGGTCGGCCTGGAGTTCTTCGACGGGTGGTCGGCGCTGGCCGAGGCCCGGCTGTTCACCGCCCGCCACGGCTGACCCCCGACTGGTGACCCCCGACTGCTGACCCGCCCCGGCTGGCCCGCCCCGGCTGGCCCGCCCCGGCTGGCCCGCCCCGGCTGTCCACTCCGCCGATCCGCCACTCGACGACCCGCCGATCGCTGGTCGAGCCACCCGCAGCCGGCACGCCCTTGGGGACCCTACGGGTTCACCCCGCCGGTCCCGGCCGTCACTCGAACAGCGCCCGGGCGATCCAGTCGTCCCTGGCGAAGCCGCCCGGGACGGCGAAGACCGCCGAGCCGATCGCGCGGGTCCAGTCGTTGAGCGCGTCGCTGTCGTCCAGCCGGTTCTGGATCGGCACGAACTGCTTGGCGATGTTCGCGCAGTAGGCCAGGAACACCAGGCCGCCGGTGGTCACCGGGCTCCCGTCGACAAGCTCGGTGTGGGTGTAGTTCAGCCCCCGGCGCAGGATCCGGCGACCGGCGTTCTGATCGGGGTGGGATCGCCGGGCGTGCGCGTCCGCGGCGATCACCGGCCGGTCCAAGGAGTCGGTCGCGGCCAGGTCCAGCGCGTCGAACTCGGCCGTTCCGGTGAGGGGGGCGCCCGTGTCCAGCCGGCGACCGATCACCTTCTCCTGCCGCTCGCGAGTGGTGCGGTCCCAGAAGTCGAGGTCCATCTCGATCCGGCGGACCACCAGGGAGGTGCCGCCGACGAACCACGGGAGCGGGTCGGGGGCCCACACCGTCTCGTCCAGCACCTGCCCGGCCGGGTTGCCGGTGCCGTCCAGCTGGCCGAACAGGTTGCGGCCGGTCACCGGGGCGCCGGAGGGGTCCATTCCGCGCCACGAACCGTCCTGCACCCAGGCGGGCATGGTGAAGGTCGCCGCGTCCCGGGCCAACCGGCGGGCGGCGTAGTCCACGGTGGTGGCGTCGTCGGCTGCGACGATCGCGAGCAGGTCGCCGCCGTTCCAGCGGTCCTGGAGCCGGTCGTGCCGCATCGCCGGGATCTCCACGAAGCCGTCGGGACGCTTCCGGGACAGCCCGGGGAGGCTGAACACCCGGGGGCCGAACCCGACCGTCACCGACAGCGACACCCCGCCGCGGGCCAGGTCCGGAGTCGGGTCGCCGGGGATCGGGCGACCGGCCATCAGCGCCTGGATGTCGCCGCTCCACAGCTTGAGCAGCTTGACCAGTGCCACCGGGTCGGGTTCGAGGAGGGAGAAGGCCAGCAGCCGCGCGGCAGCCGGGGTGGGCGTGACGATCCCGGCCTGGTGGGGCTGGTGGGGTGAGAGGTCGCGTCCCGACACGGTCTCCGCGGGCCCGGGCGGGACCGGGGCGGCCCCCCGGACAGCGGCTGCCGTGGCCAACCCGCCGGTGAGGACACCGGCGCCGGCGGCACCGGCGTAGCCGAGCAGGTGGCGACGGCCGACGGGCGGTGGTGGCCCCTGCGCGGCGGCGAGGAGATCGGAGGGCTCCGCGGGCATCAGTGCCCCCTGGAGCCGACCCGCACAGTGGCGAAGGTCGGCGGGCGCGAGGCGATCCGGTCCGCGGCTACCTCGGGGCGACCCGCAAGGAACAGGCCCGCCAGTCCCCGTCGCATCCCGCTCCTCACCTTTGCCCGACCCCCCCATTGTGTCCCACGCCGCCGCGTCCGGTCAGCGGCCTCGCCCGCCGGGACCGTGCGATCCGCGGGCGAGCCCCGTCCGTGCCCGGTGCCGGCGCCCGGGCGACACCCGCTGGGCCGGTCCCCCCGGGCCACCCGCGGGTCGGCGGCGGGGTCGGTGCTGTCGCCGGCGCCCGGCGCGGGACCCCGGGATCGCCGAACCGTGCGAAACCTGCTGCGGCTCCGGCTCCACGGGTCTAGCGTGAAGCGAAGGCGGTTTCTCCGACCGGTGAATGGGGCCGTGGCATCCCGGCGAAGTGTCGGAGGAACCGGCGGTTGCGTAGAGGGAGGGGCAATGGCAGAGGTCGTCATCCTTGGCGCCGGGGTCTCCGGCCACACCGCGGCGCTGCACCTGAGACGCATGCTGGGCAGGGAGCACACCGTGACCGTGGTGTCCCCGAACTCGCAGTGGAACTGGATTCCGTCCAACATCTGGGTGGGCGTGGGTGAGATGGGCAAGTCCGACGTCGTGTTCCCCCTGGCGCCGGTCTACGCCCGCAAGGGGATCGGCTTCCGCCAGGCGAGGGCGGTGGCGATCCGGCCGAAGGGTGACCGGAACGACTCCCGGGGCGCCGTCGACATCGAGTACACCTCGAAGTCGCAGGCCGGCACCACGGAGCGGCTCCGCTACGACTACCTGGTGAACGCCACCGGGCCGAAGCTGCGGTTCGAGGCGACCGAGGGCATGGGCCCGGGCGGTTTCACCGAGTCGGTGTGCACGGCCGACCACGCCGTCGAGGCCGACAAGAAGCTTCGCGAGGTGATCGCGATCCTGAAGACCGGGACGCCGCAGACCCTGGTCGTCGGCATGGGGCACGGCACCTGCACCTGTGAGGGTGCGGCGTTCGAGTACGTGTTCAACGTCGACCACGAACTGCGTGAGGCCGGCGTCCGCGACCTCGCCCGGGTGGTGTACCTGACCAATGAGGCCACCCTCGGCGACTTCGGCGTCGACGGGATGGTGTTCGACCAGCAGGGCTTCCAGACCACCAGTGAACTGTGGACGGGATCGTTGTTCCGCGAGCGCGAGGTCGAGGCGATCCTGGGCGCCCACGTGTCGAAGGTGGAGGCGGCGACCATCCACTACGAGACCCTGGACGGGACCACGCACACCCTCGGGTTCGACTTCGCGATGCTCATCCCGCCGTTCGGAGGCGTCCCGCTCAGGGCCTACGACGCCGACGACGCCGACATCACCGCGGAACTGTTCGCCCCCAGCGGGTTCATGAAGGTGGACGCCGACTACACGGCCAAGCCCTTTCAGGAGTGGCGCGCCGAGGACTGGCCCACCACCTACGCCGCCCCCGGCTACGACAACATCTGGGCGGTCGGGATCGCGTTCGCTCCGCCGCACCAGATCTCGCGTCCGCGGACGTCGGCCAACGGGACGCTGATCGCGCCGTCCCCGCCGCGGACCGGGATGCCGTCCGGGGTGATGGGAAAGACGGTGGCGCTGACCATCGCGGACCGGATCAAGCACGGCCCGTCCGCGGCCCCGCACACCGCCTCGATGGCGCGGATGGGCGCGGCCTGCGTCGCGTCCGCCGGCACCGGGCTGACGAAGGGATCGGCTGCGGCGATGACCATGCTGCCGGTCGTACCCGACTACCAGCGGTTCAGCACCGGACGCGACCCGCGGGAGACCCGTGGCGAGCTCGGCCTGCACGGCCACTGGGTGAAGCTGATGCTCCACCACCTGTTCCTCTACAAGGCCAAGGGCTACCTCGGCTGGCAACTGATCCCGGAGTGACCATGTCGCACCTCACGATGCACGAACCCGACGGCGGCGGCGACCCGATCGTCGACCTGTCCAAGGCGCCGCTGCCCACGAAGCGGACCCTGGCCATGCGGCGAAACCCGCTGTTCCAGTTCACCCGGTTCCTGGCCTTCAACAGCCGGATCATGCGGATGGTGATCAAGGGCCACCACTGACCCGGACGCGGCCCCACCCGATGCGCCCGAAGTCCCTCGCCCCACCGCCACCCTGCCCCGAGGCCGCTCTCGCCCCCGAAACCCACTCACGCCCCGAGGCCCCCTCTCGCCCCGAAACCCACTCACGCCCCCGAAACCCACTCACGCCCCGAGGCCCCCTCTCGCCCCAAAACCCACCCACGCCCCCGAAGTTCACTTACGCCCCCGAGTTTTCGGGGGCGTAGGTGAACTTCGGGGGCGCGAACCGGGAGCGAGCATCTCGGCGGCGATGCCGCCGGTCAGGGGAGCGGGTCAGGCCAGGGAAAGGAACAACCGCTCGAGGGAGGCGGTGTCCACCCCGCCGGAGCCGCGGCCCTCGCTCTCCTCGGTGAGGCACTGCTTGAGCCCCGCCGCAATCACCGCGAAGCCGGCCCGGTCGAGCGCCTTCGAGACCGCGGCCAACTGGGTCACGATGTCCTGGCAGTCACGTCCGTCCTCGATCATCCGGATGATCCCGCCGATCTGGCCCTGGGCACGCTTGAGCCGCTTGAGGACTCCGGCCAACTCGTTGCTGTCAAGCTGCATGGCGCCTGCTCCCTCGGCTTTGCGGATGAGGGAGATGGTACCCGCGGGAGTATCCGCCGCGCGGGTCATGACACCTCCGCGGCCTGCTGTTCCTCAAGCTCGGCGCGGACGTCGTCCATATTGGCGGCGCGAACGGCCCCGATCAGTTCCTCCAGCGCGGGCGCCGGCATCGCGCCGGGCTGGGCGTAGACGAGGATGCCCTCACGAAACACCATCAGGGTCGGGATCGACATGATCCGTGCGGCACCGGCGAGCTCACGCTCGGCCTCGGTGTCCACCTTGCCGAAGACAACATCGGGGTGAGCCTCGGAGGCGGCCTCGAACACGGGGGCGAACATCCGGCACGGTCCGCACCAAGCCGCCCAGAAGTCGACCAGGACGATGTCGTTCTCGTTCACCGTCTGCTCGAACGTCGCGGCGGTGAGGTTCTGCGTGGCCATCGGCACTCCTTCTTCAGATACCCCCTAGGGTATCACGTCGCCGCTCCGGGCGGCCGGGGTGGCGGGCGAAGGCAACTCGATCCAGAACGATGATCCGTGCCCCGGCGCCGAGTCCACACCGTAGCGGCCCCCGTGTGCGCTGACGATGGCCGCCACGATGGCCAGCCCCAGCCCCGCCCCCCGCGGTCCGGAGGACGGTACGCCAGACCCGGCCGGCCCGGCCGGCACCCGGTAGAACCGGTCGAACACGCGCGGCAGCTCGGCGAGGGGGATACCCCGGCCCCGGTCGCTCACCCGCAGCCGAACCACCCCGGCACCCGGCTCGGCGGCCAGCCCGATCGACGAACCGCCCGGGGAGTACTTGACCGCGTTCGTCACCAGTGCGGTCAGTGCCTGCCGCACACGGTCGGGATCGGCGACCACCGACGCCGGGACCGGGCAGTCGACGGTGACGGAGCGGTCGGGTTCGCGGACCCGGAGATCGGCGGCGAGATCCTCCAGCACCCGCCCCACCTCGACCCGCTGCAGATCCAGCGCGGCGGTGTCGCCGAGCGCGGCCAGATCGAGCAGGTCATCGACGATCCGGCCCATCCGGGTGGCCTCGGCGCCGATCCGGCGCATCGCGTCCGCCACCTGCTCCGGCGCGGCGAGACCGCCCTGGGCATACAACGCCGCATAGCCGCGCAGGGTGGTCAGCGGCGTCCGCAGCTCGTGGCTGGCGTCGGCCACGAAGCGGCGCAACTGGTCCTGGCCGGCCGCGGTCGTGGCGACCATCGCATTGAAGGCGGAGCCGAGCCGTCCCACCTCGGTCTCGGGAGGGGCGGTCTCCACCTGCACGGGGGCGCGCCCACCCGTCGCGGTGACGTGTTCGGCGGCCGCGGTGAGCCGGGCGATGGGACGCAATCCCAGGCGGTCCACCCAGTAGGCGACCAGGCCGGCGGCCGCCGCGACGGCGAGCCAGGCCAGGCCGAGGGCGAGCAGCAGCCGGCGGGAAGACGCCTCGACCGTCCCCATGGACAACCCCACCACGGCGTGGCGGCCCGCGGCCAGCGGGGCCTCGAGCAGGCGGACGCGCTCCCCTCCGCCGGCGATCGCCCGGGTCACCGGACCGGAATCACGTTCGTTGCCGAGCAGCACCGGCACCAGGCCGGGGTCGGAGTCGGGCGCGACCACGGTGACCAGCGTGCCGTTCACGCCCACGACACCGACGTAGACGTCGGTGAGCAGGCCGGCGGCGGCCCCGCCGCCCCCCTCCGCCCGGATGGCGACCGCCAGCAGCGCGCGGCCGTCCGTGGTCAGGCTGGCGAGCCGTTGGTCGAGCTGGGCGATCAGGAAGGCGCGCTGGGAGAGCGCCACCCCGCCGAACGCCAGCGCGGTGACCAGCAACAACGTCGTGATCGCCGCGGCCAGCCGCCGGCGCAGGGTCATCACGGGGCCCGCACGGAGTAGCCGACGCCGCGGACGGTGTGGATCAACCGCGGCTCGTCGGCGTCCACCTTCTTGCGCAGGCTGGAGACGAAGGACTCGATGATCGCCGACTCGCCGCCGAAGTCGTACTGCCACACCTCGTCGAGGATCCGGTCGCGGGTGACCACCCGTCCGGCGTTGGCCATCAGGCAGGCGAGCAGCTTGAACTCGGTGGCGGACAGGGTGACCTCGACCTCGCCCCGCCAGACCCGGTGGGCGTCGGCGTCGAGAACCAGGTCGGCCACCTGCCAGCGATGCACCGGGTCGGGCGCCTCGCCACGGCGTCGCAGCGCCACCTGCACCCGTGCCACCATCTCCTCGAGCGCGAACGGCTTCACCACGTAGTCGTCGCCGCCCGCGGTCAGCCCTCGGACCCGGTCGCCGGTGGTGCCACGCGCGGTGAGGAAGATCACCGCGGCCCTGCTGCCGGCGGCTCGCAGCCGCCGCAGCACCTCGTAGCCGTCGAGGTCGGGCAGCTGGATGTCCAGCACCACGACCTGGGGGTCGAGCAACGCGGCCGCGGTCAGCGCGTCCGCGCCGGTGCCGGCGGTCTCGACCCGGTACCCCTGCAGGCGCAGCGCCGAGCCGACCAGGAACGAGATGTTCTCCTCGTCGTCGACCACGAGCACCCGCGGGGTTGCGTCCACGCGTACAAGATGCCAGCTACCGGGCACGGGATCGACCCACCGAACCGGATTCCAGCAGATCTCCAGCTTTCGTTGACGGCGGCTCCAGCCGGGCGGGCGAGGATCGAGCCAGGAACCACCAGGAGGAGATCATGAAGCTCGTCACATCCATCGCGGCCGGAGCCACGGCGCTCGCGCTCGCTGGCGGCCTGTGGGCCACTCAGGCGTCCGCCGGACCGACCACCCCTGCACCCGGCCCCACGAGCAGCGCGGAAAGGACCCGCGGCGCGGGCGTCGCGGTGTTCTACGGGGCTCTCACCGAGGTGCAGCGCCAGTGCCTGGCTGATGCCGGGCTGCAGCGTCCCGAGGGTGGACTCACCGAAGACCAGGTCTCGCAGCTGCGACAGCAGGTGCAGGCGGCGTTGGCGTCCTGCGGCATCACAGTGCCGGATCGGGTGACCGCTCGTCCCCGGCTGGGCTTCCGCTGGGCCGCTCTGACCACCGAGCAGCAGCAGTGCCTGGCTGAGCAGAGGCTCACCCGCCCCGTCGGCAGGCTCACCGACGAGCAACGAGCCACCGTTCGGCAGTCCATGCTCGACGCGGCGAAGTCCTGCGGCGTCGGCTGAACGCGCGGCGCTCGCCGAGGAGGTGGACGGCCGCGGCCTGGACGGCCGCCGGCCGCCGACCGCCGATCCGTCCGCCACGCCGAGAGCCACCCTCGTTGCTCGAGAACCAGCACCAGAGCCTGGGGTTCGCGCAAAGTGGGTGGCCCTCGACGTTTGGGATCGGGGATCGCAGCCTTCGGCCGTGCGGCATTCGACGCCCGCTGGACGACCACGGGCTCCCGCCGGACGACCACGGGCTCCCGCCAGACGACCACGGGCTCCCGCCAGACGACCACGGGCTCCCGCCGGACGACCACGGGCTCCGCCGGACGACCACGGGCTCCCGCCGGACAACCGCAGGGGCCGGATCCTTGCGGATCCGGCCCCTGCGGGTCGTGGGACGGTCAGCCCTGGGTGAGCGGGCCGAGCGTCGTGTCGTTCGCGTAGGCCTCGGCGGCGTTCTCCTGGGTCACGATCACCGGCGTCGAGCAGGTACGCGGGACGATCTTGACGCCGTTGTCGTACTGCTCGGTGTCGTTGACCTCGGGGTCGTCGCCCGTCCTGCAGGTCTGACCATCGACGATGGTCTGCGCGACGAGCTCGCGGGTGTCCTTGTAGATGGTCGAGTACTGCTCGCCGGCCATGATCGACTTGACCGACTCGACCTCGGAGTCCTGACCGGTGACGACCGGGATGTCCTTGCCGGCCTGGCCTTGACCGACGTGATGAGCCGCGCGGGCCAGGGTGTCGTTCGGCGACAGGATGCCGTCGAGCGTCGGTCGCCTGGTAGGAGCCGGAGAGCACGGTGTCCATGCGCTTCTGCGCGTTCTCGGCCTTCCAGCCCTGGGTGGCGACCTGCTCGAACGTGGTCTGGCCGGAGACGACCGTGAGCGTGCCGTCGTCGATCTTCGGCTGGAGGACGCTCATGGCGCCGTCGAAGAACGACCGTGGCGTTGGCGTCGTCGGGCGAACCGGCGATGAGCTCGATGTTGTACGGGTCCTGTCGCCCTTGACGCTCGGCGAGGCCCTCGAGGAGCGCCTGGCCCTGGAGCTCGCCGACCTTGAAGTTGTCGAACGCGACGTAGTAGTCGACGGTCTGCGGTGTTCGTCAGCAGGCGGTCGTACGCGATGACCGTGACGCCGGTTGGCCTTGGCCGCCTCGACCTGGGTGCCCAGCTGCGAGCCGTCGATGCGCGCCGACGACGATGACCTTGGCGCCCTTGCTCGACCATGGCGCTGATCTGGTTCTGCTGCTCGGTCGACGCCGCCGTTGGCGAACTGCACGATCGGCTTGAAGCCGGCCTCGGTCAGGCCGTCGTTGAACAGCTGCTCGGCGAGCACCCAGTTCTCCGACGTCTTCTGCGGGAAGCGCGACACCGATGATCGCGTCCTTCGGCGAAGCCCGGCGGCGGCGCCGCTGGCGCCGCCGCTCGCAGCCGGTGGTCGTCGGTCCGGCTCCGGCCGACAACCGGTCAGAGCGCAGAGCTGCGGCGGCCGCGAGGGCGACCGCGGCCTTCGCGAAGCTTCTTCATCGTCTACCTCTTTCTCGTTTCGGAGTGCCGCCGTTGGATGCCGGTCTGCGCGACGCCCCTGCGCGGCCGTCGAGGTCTGCGTCCGACGCCGGCCGCTTCAGTGGTCTGGGACGGCGTTGGCGGGCGTCCTGGTCCGACCGGACCCTGGTCCGTCGCGGCGGGCCTCGCGCGCCTTGCGCGGAGGAGCAGTCCGATGATCGACGGCGCGGCCCTGGCTGCTTGTTGTAGACGTCGAAGGCGACGGCGACCAGCAGCACGAGGCCCTTGATGATCTGGGTGACGTCGGAGCCGACGCCCAGCAGCTGCAGGCCGTTGTTGAGCACGGCCATGACGAGGCCACCGACGATGGAGCCGATCACGGTGCCGACGCCGCCGGAGACCGCGGCGCCACCGATGAACACGGCGGCGATCGCGTCGAGCTCCCAGCCGATCCCGTCGAACGGGCCGGACGCGGTGGAGCGACCGACGAACATCATGCCGGCGATCGCCGACAAGCACCGACATGTTCATCATCACCAAGAAGTAGACCCGCTTGGTGTTGACCCCGGAGAGCTCCGCGGCGAGGCGGTTGCCGCCGACGGCGTAGATGTGGCGGCCGATGACCGTCCGTTGGGTGACGAAGCTGTAGACGATCACCAGGAGCACCAGGATCAGGCCGGGCACCGGGAACGAGGTCCCGGTGCGCCCGGTGCCGAACAGTCCAGGTCGAGCCATCGATCACGACCGCCAGCAGCCCGATCCGGGCGCCGGACACCCACAGCGGCGGCACGTCGGCGCCGACCCTGACCAGGGCCTGCCGCTGCCGCAGCTGCGAGCCAGGCCAGCAGCCCGATCGCGATCAGGCCCAGCAACAGGGTGGAGTTGTTCATCCCGGTGTTGGGGCCCCACTCCGGCAGGTAGCCGGCGCCGATGAACTGGAAGTCCTTGGACACCGGCACGGTCAGGCTCTTGCCGATGTACTGGTTCGCGCCCGCGGAAGAACATGCATGCCGGCCAGGGTGACGATGAAGCCCGGGATGCCGACGTAGGCGACCCAGAACCCCTGCCACGCACCGACAGACCGCGCCGACCACGAGGCCGAGCAGGATGCCCGCCCACCAGGGCAGACCGCAGTCGCGCATCGCGATGGCGACCACGATGCCGACGAACGCGGCCACGGAACCGACCGACAGGTCGATGTGGCCGATGATGATCACCATCACCATGCCGATCGCCAGGATCAGGATGTAGCGAGTTGCCGTTGAGCAGGTTCATCAGGTTGGTCGGGGTGAGCACCTGCCCGCCGCGTCATCAGGTGGAAGAAGATCGATCAGCGCCACCAGCGCGAACAGCATGCCGAACTGACGCAGGTTCCCCGCCGAAGAGGTTCTTCAAAGCTTCCATCGTCGTGTTCTCCTGCCCGTCGCTCGAGGCCGCGCTCATGGTGGTGCTTGCGGAGTCGGGGTCATGCAGCCGCATCAGGGACTCCTGGTCGGCCTCGGCCGCGTCCAGGCAGCCGGTGATGCGGCCCTCGCAGACCGTGTAGATCCGGTCGCAGAGTGCCGAGCAACTCGGGCAGCTCGGAGGAGATCACCATGACGCCCTTGCCCTCGTCGGCGAGGGCGTTGGATGATCGCCGTAGATCTCGTACTTGGCACCGACGTCGATGCCGCGGGTCGGCTCGTCGAGGATCAGCAGCTCCGGCTCGGTGAACATCCACTTGGCCAGCGACCACCTTCTGCTGGTTGCCGCCCGACAGCTTGATCACGCCCTCGTTCACCGTCGGGGTCTTGATCCGCAGCGCCTGCCGGTACTCCTCCGCCGCCGCGGAACTCGCCGTGCGGTCGACCACCCCGCGCAGGGAGATCTTGGTGAGGTCGGCCGAGACGACGGTGGTGCGGATGTTGTCGAGCAGGTTCAGGCCGAGCACCTTGCGGTCCTCGGTGACGTAGGCGAGGCCCGTGCTCGATCGCCTGCCTGCACGTTCTTGGGCTCGATCGGCTCTGCCGTCCAGGAAGATCTGCCCCTGCCGACCCAGGTGCCGTAGGAGCGGCCGAACAGGGATCGGGCCAGCTCGGTACGGCCGGCGCCCATCAGGCCGGCGAAGCCGACGATCTCGCCGCGACGGACGAAGAAGTTCGACTCCTTGCAGACCAGCCGGTCGGTGACCTGCGGGTGCTGGACCGTCCAGTCCTTGACCTCGAAGAACACCTCGCCGATGTTGGAGGTGTGCTCGGGGAAGCGGGAGTCGAGCGTCGCGGCCGACCATGCCCCGGATGATCCGGTCCTCGTCCACCGCTCGCCGGCCGGCGACGTCGAGGGTCTCGACACTGCGGCCGTCGCGGATGATCGTGATCGAGTCGGCGATCGCCGCGATCTCGTTGAGCTTGTGGCTGATCATGATGCGAGGTGATGCCGTGGCCCTTGAGACCACGGATCAGGTCGAGCAGGTGGGCGGAGTCGGTCTCGTTGAGCGCCGCCGTCGGCTCGTCGAGGATCAGCAGCTTCACGTCCTTGCTGACGCGCCTTGGCGATCTCGACCAGCTGCTGCTTGCCGACGCCGATGCTCTTGATCCGGGTGTCCGGGTCGTCCTGGAGGCCCACCCGCGCCATCAGCTCCTTGGCCTTCTGGCGCGCCTGCACCCAGTCGATGCCGAGCCGACCCCGCACCTCGTTGCCCAGGAAGATGTTCTCGGTGATCGACAGCTCGGGGATCAGCGCGAGTTCCTGGTGGATGATCACGATGCCGGCATGCTCGCTGCCGCGGATGTTCGCGAAGCTGGCCAGCTTGCCGTCGTAGACGATCTCGCCGCTGTAGGTGCCGTGCGGGTAGACGCCGGACAGCACCTTCATCAGGGTCGACTTGCCGGCGCCGTTCTCGCCGCAGATGGCGTGAATCTCGCCACGGTGAACCCGCAACGAGACACCATCCAGAGCCTTCACGCCAGGGAACTCCTTGGAAATGTCCTTCATCTCCAGGATCAGGTCGGACGAACTCAACAACGGGTCCCCTCCCGGTTTCTGGCGGCGGGCGGCCACCGATCGACGACGTTGTACGCGGCGGGTTCACCGGCCCACGGACCGAACCTGCCTCAGCTGCACCCTAGGTAGAGGGTTTCCCACTGTCAACGGTCATTTACGGACGTTATCAGATCGTTTTGTTTCAATGATTGGGCAAAAGATGCCTCACTGGCGTTGAAAACGCCCACCTTCGGGCCTATTCTCGTGCCCATGCCGTTGTCGACCGGCCGCCCGACGCTGCGCGACCGAACCCGTGAAGAGGTGTTCAACCTCATTCGCGGCTCTCGCGACCTCACCCGGGCCTCGCTGGTCGAGCTCACCGGCCTCCCCAGCAGCACGATCGGGCACGCCGTCGCCCGGCTGATCACCGAGGGCCGGATCGAGGAGACGGCCTCAACCCGGAAGGGCCGCGGCTCGGGCAGCGGACGCCCCGGGGCGATCCTCACCGCCGTCGCAACCGGCACCAGGACCGGGGCGATCGACTTCGGCCATCGCCACTTCCGGGTCGCACTCGGCGACGACGTGGGCAACGTGCTCGACGAGGTCACGGTTGCCCTCAACGTGGACGCCTCACCCAGCCGCGGCCTGGACGAGGCGGCCCAGGGCCTGAAGGACCTGTGTGTGCGCCACGGGAACACCGCGCTCGCCTGTGTGGTCGCCGGCGTACCCGGTCCCATCGACGCCGCCAGCGGGTTGGTGTGCTCGACCACGACCTTGTCGAACTGGGCGGGCATGTTCCCGGCCCGGGAACTCGAGAAACGCCTCGGCGTTCCCGCAAAGGCCCACAACGACGCCAACCTGGGGGCGGTCGGCGAGCAGTTCCACGGCGCCGGCAGGGGGCACCGCGACTTCCTCTACGTGAAGGCGTCCCACGGCATCGGCGCCGGCGTCGTGATGAACGGCCGGCTCTACCGTGGTGGCGCCGGGTTCGCCGGCGAGGTCGGACACATCATCATCGCCGGACGCCCCGAACTGTGCCGCTGCGGCAACCGCGGCTGCCTGGAGGCGGTGGTGTCGGTGCCGTCGGTGCGCGAACAGCTGAGCCACACCCACCCTCATCTGGACCCGGAGACCATCGACCTGGCCGAACTGGACGATCCGATCTCGGCACGGCTGTTCAACGAGACCGGGCGGACCCTCGGCGCGGTCCTCGCCGGTCTGTGCGACCTGATCAACCCGACCGTGCTGATCATCGGCGGCGAGCTGGGGTCGTCGGGCCAACCACTGGTGGACGGCGTCCGCGCCTCGGTCAACCGGTTCGCGCAGCCCTCGACTTCGAGCGCGATCCAGATCTCGGCCGCCCAGCTGGGGCGCCGAGCCGAACTGGTGGGCGCGGTGCAGCTGGCCGGCGCCATGGCCAGGGACTGATCCCCGCCACGCCCCAGCCCCTCCCCGGTCGGACCGGTGCGGTTCTTGGCCCCCGGAGGCATCATGGACCCATGAACACAACGGCCAGGCCCGCACGCCGACTCAGGCTGGTTGCCGTGGCTGTCGGCCTGGCGGTCGCGGCCGGCGCCACCGGCCTGGCCACCCGGGCGATGGCCGATCCCGTCCTTCCACCGCTGACCGCGGCGGAACTGCTGACCAGGGTGGCTTCGGCAGAGGTGGACGGGCTGAGCGCGACCTTCGAGCAGCGCAGTGATCTCGGCCTGCCCGCCCTGCCGTCCGGGATGGGCACCACCGGCAACGACGTGCAGGACGCGCTGTCACTGCTGAGCGGCGACCACACCGTCCGGGTCTGGCTGGCCGGCACCGGGCGCGCGAAGGCCGCCCTGGTCGACGGCGCCACCGAGACCGCCCTGATCCGCAACGGCAACGAGGTCTGGGCCTGGTCCAGCGCGGAGCAGAAGGCCCAGCACACCGTCTTCCCGACGGGCGGCACGCCGGAGCCGTCCGCGACGCCGGTCTCTCCGGCGGAGGCGATCCGGCAGCTGCTCGAGGCTGTGGAGCCGACCACCACGGTGGCGACCACCGGCACCGGCTACGTGGCGGGGCGACCGGTGTACCAGCTGCTGCTCACCCCCAAGGACGACGCCAGCCTGGTCGGCCAGGTGCGGGTGTCGGTGGACGCCGAGGAGTTCGTCCCGCTGGGCTTGCGGGTGGTGGCCGATGACGGCAGCGACGCGCTCACCATCACGGCCTCCTCGGTCGACTTCACCCGGCCCGATGACGCCGTGTTCGCCTTCACCCCGCCGCCGGGCGCCGAGGTCGTCGAAACGGTCAAGATGGGCCGGCCCACCCCGACCGGTGAAACCACCGACGCCAGCGGTGACGGGCCCGACGTCGTCGGTTCCGGCTGGACCACGGTGGTCGTCGTTCAGCGGGAGGCCGACCGGCCCGACGACCCCTCCGCCGACGCACTGCTGGAGGCCCTGCCCGAGGTGTCCGGGCCGTGGGGCAGCGGGCGCCTGCTGAGCACCGTCCTGGTCAATGCGGTGATCGCCGACGACGGTCGGGTTGCCGTCGGCTCGGTCGAGCCGGAGCGGCTGTACGCCGCGCTGGCCGCCCGGTGACCTCCGGCCCGCCGGCCATCGCGTCCGTCGGACTGGCGAAGCGCTTCGGTCGCCAGCAGGTGGTGGCCGACCTGGCCCTGGAGGTGCCGCGCGGCTCCTGCTACGGCTTCATCGGCCCCAACGGGTCGGGGAAGACCACGACGATCCGGATGCTGCTCGGCCTGGTGCGACCGGACGCGGGCACCTGCTCCCTGCTCGGCGAGACCATGCCGAACGCGGCCGGTCGGGTGCTGCCACGCGTGGGCGCCCTGGTCGAAGGACCCGCATTCCATCCCTACCTGACCGGTCGGACCAACCTGCTCCGGCTGGACGCCGCGGACGCCACCAGCGATCCGCGGACTGCTCGCTCCCGGGTCGGGGCCGCCCTGGAACGGGTGGGCCTGGCCGCCGCGGCCGGCAAGCGGTACCGCGCCTACTCCCTGGGGATGCGGCAGCGGCTCGGCATCGCCGCGGCCCTCCTGCAGCCACGCGACCTGCTGATGCTCGACGAGCCCACCAACGGCCTGGACCCCCAGGGCACCCGTGAGGTGCGACACCTCGTGGCCGACCTGGCCGCCGACGGCACCACGATCTTCCTCTCCAGCCACCTGCTGGTCGAGATCGAGCAACTGTGCGACCACGTCGGGGTGATGCGGACCGGACGGTTGGTGGCCCAGGGCCCGTTGCCGGAACTGCGCGGGCTGACCGCGAAACGGTTCCGGCTGGTGACCCCCGACCACGCCGCCGCGCTGACCGTCCTGGCCGGCCTCGGCGTGGCCGACGCGGCCGCCGACCCCGAAGGGGTGTCCGGCACCCTCGGGGACCGCGCCCCCGAGGAGCTGGTCGCCGGTCTGGTCACGGCAGGAGTCGCGGTCCGGTCGTTCATGCCGGTAGCGCCCACCCTCGAAGAGGCGTTCGTGGAACTCACCGGGGAGGGCTTCGATGTCAGCGGCTGATCCGGCAGCGGTGACCACGGCGAGGCGGCCGGGCAGTACCGCCCGCCTGCTCGCCTCGGAGCTGCGCCTGGTGTTCGGCCGGCGTCGCAACCAGGTGGGGCTGGCGGTACTGCTCGCCCTGGTGGTCGTGGTCGGGCTCGCCCTGAAGGCGTCCGAACTCCGCCACCCCGGCGGCCGGGGCGGGGACCTGATCACCGCGGTGGCCGGAAACGGCGTCTTCCTTGGCTTCGCGGGCCTGACCATCGAGATCGGGCTGTTCCTGCCGCTGGCCGTGGCGGTCCTGGCCGGGGACAGCATCGCCGGCGAGGCCAACCTCGGCACCCTGCGCTACCTGCTGGCCGCGCCGGTCGGCCGGACCCGGCTGCTCGCGGTCAAGGCCTGCGCGCTGGCTGTCGGCGCCTTCACCGGGACCGCACTGGTGTCGGTCGGGGGGGTGGTGGTGGGGACGGCCCTGTTCGGGGCCGGGCCGTTGACGACGCTCTCGGGCAGCCAGATCAGCATGGCCGACGGACTGCTGCGGCTGCTGGCCGCGACCGGCTACGTCGCCGCGGGGCTGACCGCACTGGCGATGGTGGGCCTGTTCATCTCCACGCTCACCGAGCAACCGATCGCCGCCACCGTGGCCACCGCCATGACGAGCACGCTGCTGTGGATCCTGGACGCGGTGCCGCAGCTGGACTGGCTGCATCCGTGGCTGTTGGTGGACCGCTGGACGGCGTTCGTGGACCTGTTGCGAGACCCGGTCTTCACCGACCGGATCGTGACCGGCCTGTGGGTGGACCTGGCCTACGGGGCGGTGTTCTTCCTCGCGGCGTGGTGGTGGTTCCGCCGCAAGGACGTGACCAGTTGAGCGTGGCGGGCGTCCCCCGGCGGGCGCGGAGAGCCACCTGCGGGAATCGAACCCGCGACCTACGCTTTACGAGAGCGTCGCTCTACCGACTGAGCTAAGGTGGCCTGCCCGGACGGCCGGGCCGGGGAACAACTATAGGGGGTCGGGGCGTTTGGCACCGACTCGCCCGGCTCAACCCGGGCAGCGCGTCCCGTCCCTGGGCAGGGTGGCGTCAACGAGGAAGTCCACCACGATCCGGTCGATACAGGCCGAGCCGTTGGCGTAGCTGCCGTGGCCCTCGCCCTCGCGGGTGACCAGCACCGCCGACTCCAGCTGCCCCGCCATGTCCACCGCCTGCTGGTAGGGCGTGGCGTTGTCCCCGGTACCGCCGATCACCAGCAACGGCCGGGCGTCGGTCCCGCGCAGTTCGAGCTGCCGCGCGGGCCGTACCGGCCACAGCGCGCAGCTGTAACCGGGGCCGAAGTAGCGACCGAAGATCGGCGCCCTGGCCTGGTCCTCGCCCCACACCTTGTCGGCGTCGAGGATGCCGGACTCGTCGTCGCTGTCCAGGCAGCTGATCGCCGGGAACGCGTAGAACAACGGCCCGTAGCTGCCGTCCTCGCGGCGGTCGTTGAGCGCGTCGGCGGCGAGCAGGAGCCCGGTGCCATTGCCCTTCCGGGCCGCCGCCACCATCGCCACCAGGGTCTGCCAGGCGCTGGTGCCGCCGTACAGCATGGCCGCCACCCCGGTGACCGCGAGCCCCTGGGTGAGGGTCCGGTCGCCGGCCCGCGCCGGGGCGGCGTCCAGGTCGTCGAGGAGGCCGGTGACCGAGTCCAGCACCTCCTGTCTCGTCCCGCCCAGCGCGCAGCCCTGATCGGCACACCAGGCCGCGAAGTTGCCCAGGGCCAGGTCGAAGCCCATCGCCTGGATCACCTCGTCGTCGTCGGTGATGTCCACGGCGGCGTCCAGCACCAGCTGTCCGGTGTTGCGGCCGAAGAGCTCGGCATAGGTGGCCCCGATCTGGGTCCCGTAGGAGTAGCCGAGGTAGTTGAGCTTGTCGTCGCCGAGCAGCTCGCGGAGCAGGTCGAGGTCCCGCACGGTCTCGATGGTGGAGATGTGTTCGAGCAGGACGCCGCTGTGCTCCCAGCACGACCGCCCGAACGCCCAGGCGGCCCGGATCAGGGCGGTGCGCTCCCCGGCGTCGTCGGGCGAGGGGTCGACCTCGTTCAGTGCGTCGGTCTCCTCCGGGCCGAAGCAGGTGACCGGCGTGGACGATCCGGTGCCGCGCGGGTCCCAGCCGACGATGTCGTACTGTTCCAGGCCCGCGCTCTCGAACCGGGCCGCCAGTTCGGTTCCCGATCCCCCCGGACCACCAGGGTTCACGAACAGCGACCCCAGCCGTGGGGTCCGGGCCGCCGGCTTGCGGCGCAGGGAGAGGGTCACCGCGCGTTCGGCCGGATCGGCGTAGTCCAGCGGCGCCAGCACGGTAGAGCACTCGGTGCCGTTCCCGCAGTCGCTCCAGCGGACCGACTGCGCGAGGTACCCGGTGAGGCCCGCTCCCGGGAGGCCGGCGACCAGACCCGCGACAGCAGGCTCGACGTCGGGGAACTGCGGACGGTCCACCGCCGCCCGGGCCACCGGGGACAGCCGGATCTCCTCGGCTGTCGGGGGCGACGGCACCACGCAGCCGGTGAGGAGCAGGACGCACGCCACGAGGGAGGCGGTGACTCGGGTGGCGGGGTGCACCCCGCCAGAGTAGTCGGACGACACCTGCCCCTGGCGGGACCGGACCCTGGGGCGTGCCCCTCGTGGGCGGGGCGCGGGCACCGTGGGGAGCCGGGGCGAGGCCACTCGGCGAGGACGGTGCCCGCCGCCGGTCACCGCTGCCGGGGGGTCAGGACGGGGACTGCCCCGGGTCCGTGCGGGGACAGACCCGGCCGACCGGGCAGGTCACGCGGGTGCCGGCGACCTCCACCACGACAGCGTCCAGCGGCACCACGTGGGCGACGACCACCCCGTCCCCGGCCTCGGTGGTGACCGGGGTTCCGGTCTGCGGGGCGCGCGTCCGGAAGTCGGCGTAGAGCGCCGACTCGTAGGCCAGGCAGCACATCAGGCGCCCGCAGGTGCCCTGGAACTGGGACTGGCTGTGGGGCAGCGACTGCTCGCGCACCAGCCCGCCGTGGATCGGCTCACGCTGCGGCCCCATCGCCGCACAGCACACCTCCCGGCCACACATGCCGAGCCCGCCGACGAGGGCCGCGGCGTCCCTGGCCCCGACCTGGCGCAGGTCGATCCGGGCCTGCAGGGCCCGGGCCAGGTCGCCGAGCAGGGCCCGGAAGTCCACGCGTCCGGGCGCCTCGAAGTAGATCACTGCCTGCTGGTCGAAGTCGTCGCTCTGGTCGACGAAGTCCACGCCCACGATCCGCATCGGCAGGTCGTGGCGGGCCACCAGTTGGCGGGCCACCAACGCGATCTGGGCGCGACGGCTCCGGTTGGCCGTGTTCCGCGCCAGGTCAGGCGGTCCCGCCGGGCCCTGGCAGGCCGGCAACGTCCCCGACCACTCCACATCGGCAGGACCCCACACGCAGTGGGCGACCTCCACGCCGTCCCCGGTGGGGACGAGCACGGCCTGGCCGTAGGCGTACTCCGCCGCACCCGGGTCGACGTAGCTGAGACGACCAAGGGGTTCGAAGGCGACAGCCATGACCCGCGGCATGGCCGCAGACTATTCGTCTTCTGCGGTCCGCTCGAGCCTGTTCCGCTCCCGGCCTGCCCGGAAGCTGCGGTCGAGGCTCCAGCCGCCGCCGCCGATGAACAGCAGCAGCAGGCCGACGGCGGCGAGCACCAGCTCGTACTCGCCGAGGAAGCCGGGCTGGCCGGGCAGGAACGGACTCCAGGGGCCCCAGTAGAGGAAGGTGAGCGCGCCGCCGGTGATCAGCGCGACGCCCAGGCCGGCCACCCGGGTGAGCAGCCCGAGCAGCAACGACAGGGCGACGAGCAACGACGACACCCCGGTGATGATCGCCCACAGCTGGGCTCCCGGCGGGTAGTCGGCGAGGATCGTGGTGGCGAACTGGGCCTCCGCGGCCGGGATGTCGGTGAGGATGAACAGCCCGCGCACGGCGATGACCCCGGCCAGCACGACCCGCACCAGGAACAGCCCGAGGGAGCCCCAGAACCCGTCGTTGGTGCGCTTGAGCACCACCACCGGTTCGGGAGCGACCATGGGTTCCACGACGGGTGCGGCGAAGGCGGCAGTCCGGGCATCGCGGCGGGCGGCGCGTTCGGCGGCCAGGCGTTCCTCCTCCTGCGACGGTGGCTCGACCCGGGTCTGCTCCGGGTTGGGGACCGTCGTCGGGCTCGGCTGGCGGAAGATCGCCTCGGCCGGGACCAACGGCGGGGGCACCGGTTCGGGGAGCGCCAGGCGTTGGGTTGCGGCGGGGGCGAACACCGGCGTGGTCGGTTCCCCCTCGTCCTGGAGCACGGTGGTGGGCTCCTCGGCCTGGCCGTGTTCCGGCTCGCCGGGCGTCTGGTCAGGCTCAGCCGATGGCTGCTCCCGGGCCCCGACGGGCTCGACACGCTCGACCAGCGGCTGCTCCGGTGGCTCGAAGGACGCGACCGGCGGCTCTTCCGGCGGTTCGGCAGGTTCGACCGGCGGCTGCTGGGGAGGCTCGACCGGGCGCCAGGGGTTCGGCTCCGGAGTCTCTGGCGGCACGTCCGCTGAGGGGGCTTCGGGTTCGCGTGGCTCGGTCACGACGGACGTCCTTTCCTGGGCGTTCGGTTCCATGTTGCACCGGAACACCGCCGAACCGCTCAGCGACACGGTCAGGCGCCGCGCGTCCCGCCGAGGCCGGCCAGTCCGAGCATCAACGCCTCCATGGCCAGCAACGGGGCCACGTTGGTTTCCAGCGCGGTGCGGCAGTCGAGCACCGCGTCGAGGCGGGCGATCGTCGCCTCCGGCGTCGAGCTTCGGGCGATCAGCGCGATCGAGTCCTCCAGTTCGGTGTTGATCAGTTCCGCGCCCGCCCCGGTCTGCACGGCCAGGACGTCCCGGTAGAACGACGTGAGCTCGGTGAGTACGCGGTCGAGCGCATCCCGCTGCAGCCGCTTCGACCTGGCCTTCTGCTGGTCCTCGAGTTCCCGCATCGCCGCCTGGGTGTTCCTGGGGCGGGCGCCCTTCGTGGTGAACCCCAGCGCCTCGGACAGCGCGGCCAGCTCCCGGGCGTCCAGGTCGGCGGTGACCTGGAGCGTCTCGGCCGTTGCCGCCTCGACCAGCCGGGCGGCCGCGTTCAGGCAGGCGCCCAGCGTCGTCACCTGCGCCGGCAGGCGAAGCACCTCCATGCGCCGCTCCCGCACCGCTTCGCTGCGGGCCAGCGCGCGCGCACGTCCGATATGGCCCTGGGCGACCCTGGCAGCGAAGCGTGCCAGTGCGGGCTCCACGCCGTCCCGGCGTTGCAGGAGTTCGGTGATCGCCGCCGTGCTCGGCGTGCTCAACTCGACCCGGCGGCAGCGGGAGCGGATCGTGGCCACGACGTCGTCGGCGGTGGGCGCGCACAGCAACCACACGGTGCGCGTCGCCGGCTCCTCAATGCTCTTCAGCAGGGCGTCGGCCCCTCGCTCGGTGATCCGGTCGGCGTCCTCCACCACGAGCACCTGGTAGCGGGCGAGGGTGGGCGACATCGCGGCCCTTCGCACCAGGTCACGGACCTCGTCGACCCCGATGCTCAGCAACTCGGTGCGCACCAGGGTCACATCGGGGTGGGCTCCGCTGAGCGAGGTCGTGCAGGTGTTGCACTCCCCGCAGCCGCCGACACGGCATTCCAGGGCGGCCGCGAAGGCCCGCGCCGCGTTGGAGCGTCCCGATCCCGGCGGGCCGGTGATGAGCCAGGCGTGGGTCATCGCGTGCCGGTGCCCGTCCGCGGACGCGGCCACCCGCACGGCCCGCTGGAGGGTCTGCACGACCCTCTCCTGGCCGATCAGGTCGGTCCAGACCCCGGTGCTGGCGACGGCTGCGGTCACGGTTCCACCCTGACAGCCGGGTCCGACAACAGCGGCGCCACCCGCTCCCGGACCTGGTGGGCGAGGGCCTTCACTCCGGTACGTGCCGGCAGCACCAGGTAGTGGTCCGGATCCCGCCCGGCCAGATCGAGGAAGAGCTGCCGGGCGCGGGAGTGGAAGTCGGCCCCGGCACCCTCGACCCGGTCCTTGCGCTCGATCGTGGCCAGGCCCCGCTCGGGATCGAGGTCCAGCACGACCGTCAGGTCGGGCAGCAGGTCCAGGGTCGCCCACCGTGCCAGCTGCTCCACCCGTTCGGGCTCCAGCACCCGTCCTGCGCCCTGGTAGGCCAGCATCGAGTCCACGTAGCGGTCCGAGATCACCACAGCACCCCGCAGGAGCGCGGGCAGAACCACCTCGTGCACGTGTTGGGCCTTGTCAGCGGCATAGATCAGGGCTTCCGCCCGTGGCGAGAGGTCTGCGGTGGCCGGGTCCAGGACGATCCTGCGCAGGGTCGCGCCAGTCGCGGTGTCGCCGGGCTCGAAGGTGAGCACGACCTCGCGCCCCTTCGACGCCACCCAGTCGGCCAGCTTGCGGGCCTGGGTGGACTTGCCGACCCCGTCGCCGCCCTCGAAAACGATGAACAGCCCCTCGGCCACCCTGACCTCCTTCCGGCGTGCCAACGGTAGCGGACCGCCCGACGTGCCCGGCGGCGTCGGCCCGGGGCGATCCTCGGGGTGGTCCGGGGCCGATCCCGGTGTCCTCGCGGTCGGGACGACTTACTTCCCGCGCGCGGCCGGCTTCCTGGTTGTGGCGCGGCGGGTGGCCCGCTTCGGAGCGGGCCCCTTGGCGCGCTTCTCGGCCAGCAGTTCCGCGGCGCGGTCCAGGGTGACGGTGTCCACCGCGTCGCTGCGCCGCAGTGTGGCGTTGGTCTCGCCGTCGGTGACGTAGGGGCCGAACCGGCCGTCCTTGACCACCACCGGCTTGCCGGAGGCCGGGTCGACGCCGAGCTCCTTCAGCGGTCCGGCTGCCGCACCGGCCGCGCCGCGCCCCGGGTCTTCGGCTGGGCGTAGATCGCCTCGGCCTCCGCCAGGGTGATCGTCGAAGATCTGGTCCTCGCTGGTCAGCGATCGGGAGTCGGTCCCCTTCTTCAGGTAGGGGCCGTAGCGGCCGTTCTGCGCGGTGATCTCCTCACCGTCGGCCCCCGCGCCCACCACCCGCGGCAGGCTGAGCAGCCGCAGAGCGTCCTCCAGGGACACGTCCTCGACGCTCATCGACGCGAACAGCGAGCCGGTCCTCGGCTTGGCCGACTTCGGCGCCTCCTCGGGAAGCACCTCAGTGACGTACGGTCCGTAGCGTCCCGCCTTCGCGACCACCTTCAGCCCGGACGTCGGGTCGATGCCCACCTCGCGCTCCTCCGCGGCCGGACGGTCCAGCAGCTCGCGCGCGCCCGCCACCGTCAGGCCGTCCGGAGGCAGATCGGCGATCCACGTTGGCCCGACGCCCGTCCGGGTCCTCGACATAGGTGCCGTAACGGCCCACCCGCACCACCACGCCGTCGCCCAGCTCGAACGTCGACAGGGCCCGGGCGTCGATGTCGCCCAGCTCAGTGACGAGTCGCTGCAGGCCTTCCTGGGCGGGATCCCGCCGGCCCGAAGTAGAAGTCCTTCAGCACCGCCACCCGCGCGGCATCACCGCTGGCGATCTCGTCGAGGATCGTCCTCCATCTCCGCGGTGAACTTGTAGTCCACCAACCGGCTGGAAGTGCTCCTCCAGCAGCCGCGTCACCGCGAACGCCAGCCAGGTCGGAACCAGGGCGGAGCCCTTCTTGAACACGTAGTCGCGGGAGGTGATGGTGCGGATGATGGCTGCGTAGGTCGACGGCCGCCCGATCTCCAGTTCCTCCAGCTTCGCCACCAGCGACGGCTCGGTGTACCGGGCCGGCGGGCGGGTCTCATGGGCCGACGCGGTGACCCGCTCGGCCACCAGTTGCCGACCGGTCGCCAGCTGCGGCAGTCGCGCCTGGGCGTCGTCACTGGACTCGTCGTCGTCCACGCTCTCGACGTAGGCCTTCAGGAAGCCGAGGAAGGTGATCGTCCGCCCGGACGCGGCGAAGTTCGCCCGGCCCGACTCCACCGTCTCGCCGGTGGCCGCATCGGTCACCGCCACCCGCCCGGGCAGGGTGGCGCCGATCCGGACGCTGACCGTCTCACCTTCGGCGTCCTTCATCTGGGACGCGATCGTGCGCTTCCAGACCAGCTCGTACAGGCGCAGGTGATCGCCGTTGAGCCCCGCCTGCTGCGGGGTGCGAAAGCTCTCGCCGGCGGGCCGGATCGCCTCATGGGCCTCCTGCGCGTTCTTCACCTTCGAGGTGTAGACCCGGGGCTGCGCGGGCAGGTACTGGCCGCCGAACAGGTGCTTCACCTGTTCCCGGGCCGCGGCGATCGCCGTGGCCGACAGCGTGACCGAGTCGGTACGCATATAGGTGATGAAGCCGCGTTCGTACAGGTCCTGCGCGACGCTCATCGTGCGCTGCGCGGTGAAACCCAGCTTGCGCCCGGCCTCCTGCTGCAACGTGGTGGTGCGGAACGGCGGATAGGGGCGCCGGGTGTAGCCCTTCGCCTCCACCCCGGCAACGGCGAACGATGCCCCGGCCAGTTCGGCGGCCAGCTGCTGCGCCTGCTCCTCGCCCAACTGGAGGAGATCCTTGCCGGTCAGGGTGCCGGAGGAGTCGAAGTCGCGACCCTGGGCGATGCGGTGGGCACCGAAGCTGGCCAGGCGGGCGGTGAACGTGCTCGGTTCTGCGTCCTCGCCGGTGTCCAGCAGGGCCTCGATGTCGGCGTAGGCCGCCGGCCGGAACGCGATCCGATCCCGCTCGCGATCGACGATCAGCCGGGTTGCCACCGACTGGACACGGCCCGCCGACAGTTTCGGCATGACCTTCTTCCACAGCACCGGGGAGACCTCGTAGCCGTACAGGCGGTCGAGGATCCGCCGGGTTTCCTGCGCGTCGACCAGGTCGGTGTCGAGGTCGCGGGTGGCCTCGACGGCGGCGTGGATGGCCTCCGGGGTGATCTCGTGGAACACCATCCGCTTCACCGGGATCTTGGGTTTGAGCTCGTCCAGCAGGTGCCAGGCGATCGCCTCCCCCTCCCGGTCCTCGTCGGTGGCCAGCAGGAGTTCGTCGGCGTCCTTCAGCTTGGCCTTGAGATCGCGGATGGTGCCCTTCTTGTCGGCCGCCACGACGTACAGCGGCTCGAAGTCGGCCTCGATGTTCACGCCGGTGCGGGCCCATTTCTCGCCCTTGTACTTCGCCGGGATGTCGGCGGCGCCGGTGGGCAGGTCGCGGACGTGGCCGCGGCTGGACTCCACGACGTAGCCCGGGCCGAGGAACTTGGCCAGGCTGACCGCCTTGGTCGGCGACTCGACGATGACGAGTCGGCGCTTGCTCGCAGTGGCCACGGGCTTCTTCCTGGCGGTCGGGGACGGTCGGTCGCCCACTCTAGCGCCGACCCGGGGAGGACTTCGTCGGTTCGGGCCGGGCCCCCGGCCGCGGAGTCGGCCTCAGCGGCGGTCGGGGCCTGGCGGATTCCTTGCCCTGGACCTCCCCGGTCGTGGTCAGTTGACCGGACTGCTGTCCAGGGTGACGGTTGCCTGCCGGGCGTTGCCGTTCGGGCCCGTCCAACCGATCGACACCTGCTGGCCCGGCTCCAGGGAACGGATCACCGTGGCCAGGTTGGTAGTGGACCGGATCGTCGTGTCCCCGACCTTCGTCAGGCGGCTGCCCGCCTTCACGCCGGCCTCCTCGGCCGGGCTCCCCTCGACCACGCCGGTGATGGTCTTGCCGGAGAGGCCGGACTCGGCTTCGGCCACCTGGATGCCCAGGAAGCCGGCCGGGCCGACCCTCACGGTGCCCGCGTCCTGCCCGGTCTCGATCTGGTCCACCACGGCAAGGGCGTCCTGGATCGGCACGGCGTAGCTGGTGCCGTCCTTGGTGGAACCCGCGGTCGTGATCCCGATCACCTCGTCGTCGGCGTCGAACATCGGCCCGCCCGAGTCCCCCGGGACCGCCCGGGCGCTGGTCTCGATCAGGCCCTCGAGGTCCTCGGTGGCTCCCCACGGGGAGTCCGAGGAGACGGTCAGGTCCTGGTCGGTGTCGGTCACCTCGCCGGCCGCCTTCACCAGTTCGCCGCCGCCCTCCGCGTTGCCGACCGCGGCGACCGCTGCGCCCACGGACGGGACGGAGGTGTCGACCTGCACCGTGGTGAGTCCGCTGGCGTCCTTCAACTGCAGCATCGCCACGTCCCTGGTCTGGTCGAAGCCGACCACTGTGGCGACGTAGGTGTCGCCGGTGTCGGCGATGGTGACCGCCACCGACTCCGAACCCGCCACGACGTGGTAGTTGGTCAGCACCCTGCCGCCGGCGCTGATCACCATGCCGGTGCCCGCGGCGCGTCCCGAGGAGGTCTCCGCACTGATCAGCACGATCCCGGCCGACTGGGCGGCGGTCACCGCGGTGCTGGTGCGGGTGCCCTCCTGGCGCTGATCCTGCTCGGCCTGCGGGCCGGCGGGTTGTTGCGGCTGCTCGGCCTGCGGGTAGGTCGTGGTCGGGCTGGTCTCGGCACCGATGAACTGGTTGGCCGCCCACAGAAAGGTGCCGCCACCCATCAGGAGGGCCACCAGCATGGCGGCCAATGCGAGCGGCCAGCGGCGGCGTCGCGTCGCCGGCGGGGCGTAGTACTGGTCGGGTGGGTAGTACCCGGGATGCGGGGCATGACCCGGGCCGGGCAGTTGCTGGCCCGGCGCGGGGAAGGATCCGGTGCTGTTCCAGGACCCGCCCGGCGGGGGATACGCGCCGGCGCCGAAGTCCTGGGCCTGGTAGCCGGGCGTGTGCCCCGGGGCCGGGCCGGTCGAGGGGGGTGGCCCGTAGGACCCGTACCCGTACGGACCGTACTGCTGCGGGCCGACGGGCAGTGGGGTGGCACCCGGCCAGTACGCGGGCTGCGGGGCCGGCCAGTCACCGGTCCCGCCCGGACCCGGCGGCACGTCGGGACCGGCGGGGGTAGGCAGCACCTGCGTCGGCTCCACACCGGACGGCAGCACCTGCGTCAGCTCCACACCGGACGGCAGCACCTGCGTCAGCTCCACACCGGACGGCACCCCCTGCGTCGGCTCGTCCGGCGGCAGTTGCTTCGACCCGTCGGGCCACCGCTCGTTGTCGTTGAGGTTCGTCATCCTCGGCTCCTGGTTCGTTCGTTGCGATCCAGTGAAGTCCTCCCACCTTGGGGGAGGCTGTCCCGTTCCTGTGCGAACCTGTGGCCTCAGCCGGGCAACAGGTAGCCGTCCACCACCAGACTACGAAGCCGGGGCAAGACCTCGGCACCAAGGGTCCCGGGATCGACCTCCAGCAGCCCGGCCACCGCGCCGATCAGCAGGCCAAGGGGGAGCTCACCGTCACACGCCCCCACGATCGCCGACAGCGCCGTGCCCGATTCGACCGCCCGACCGAAGCCGAACTGCTGGCGGAGCACGACGTGCTGCGGATCGGTTGCGCCGGGGAGCCCGATCGTCTCCTGCACCACTCCGGGGCGCACCCGCCAGGTGGCTGCGAGGAGGTCGGTGTCCGGCAGCCGGGACCCGGCGATGGCGTCGAAGAACCCCCCGAACGCCTCCCCCACCGGCTGGTGGACGCTGTGCGGCCACTCCTCCAGGCGCACCAGCGGCTGCTCGCGTCCGGACCGGTGGAGCACCAGCCAGCCAAGGCCCACGGCCTCGATGCCCTCGGCGGTGAAGTAGTCCAGCCACGCCCCGTACCGCTGCAGGTAGCCGGGGGTGTCGGCGAGCCCGGCATCGGCCAGCCACAGCTCGACGTACTCGTACGGGTCGAGCAGTTCCCGCTGGAGCACCAGCGCGTCACAGCCGGTCGGGGCGATCCATTCGGAGAGGCGCTCGGCCCAGGGTCGATCGGTCACCGCCCAGTTGCCGAGCACGACGAGATGGCCGGACGGGGCGAGGTGCTCCCCGGCTCCGGCAACCACCGTCCGCATCAGGTCGTCGGCCCCCAGCCCGCCCTCGCGGTACACCAACCGGTCGGGCGAGGGCGGGCTGATCACGTACGGCGGGTTGGAGACGATGAGGTCGAACCGCTCCCCGGCCACCGGCTCGTACAGGGAGCCGAGTCGCAGGTCGGCGGTGATCCCGGACAGCCCGAGGCTGATCCGGGCGAGCGCCAGGGCACGCGGGTTGAGGTCGGTGGCGACGAGGTCAGCGGCGTCGAGGTGCAGCGACTGGATGCCGCAGCCAGTGCCGAGGTCGAGGGCCCGCCCGTAGTGGCGCGGGGGCACGAGCTGGGTCAGGGTGGTCGACGCCGGCGAGGCGCCGAGCACGAAGTCCGGGCGCGGCGGGGTGACCCGGGTGTCGAGTGGTGTCGGGTCGGAGCAGATCCAGCCTTGCCGGCGCTCGGAGCCGTGCGGCTTGAGCTCGACGGTGGCGCGCACGGCGTCCGCGGCGTCGACCAGACCCGCGTTGCGCAGCGCGGGCAGGCTGCCCCACCCGGCCAGCCGGGCGGCCGGCACCGGCTGCTGCAGGAGCCAGAGCCGAATGGCGTCCGCCTGCGCGTCGTCGGCGTCCGCCAGCACCCTCGTGGCCGCCACCGTGGAGTTCCGGGCCAGACCGGCCAGGCCCGCCTCCCCGAGCCGGTCGCTCACCGCGTCCAGGGAGTAGTCGGCGGCCAGCAGGTCGTCCCGCAGCCGCAGGATGTCGGAGTCGGCGAGCATGCCCGAGAGCCTGCCACACCCCGGGCCGGGCGCCCGTCCCTGGCGGGGCCGGGCGTTCCCCGGGCCGCCCCGTCGGAGGGACGTGGCACGCTTGGCGCGTGACCGTACCCGGGTGGCTGTTGGCGGACCCGCGGGTGCGCCACCACCATCACCGGCCCGCCACCGCAGGGGTGACGGCCGGCCTTCCGGCCTGGGTCGGTGCCGACCTCGGCGCGGCCATCGGCCGGATCGGGGTCGACCGGCTGTGGGAGCACCAGGTGATGGCCGCCGATGCCGCCTTCTCCGGTCGCCACGTGGCGCTGGCCACGGGCACCGCGTCCGGCAAGACCCTGGGCTACCTGCTGCCGGCGCTCACCGCGACTGTGGACGGCCGGGTCGGCTTCGAGGTGACCGCGCGCGGACCGCTGGAGCTGGGACGGGGCCACAGCGCCCTGTACCTCGCCCCCACCAAGGCCCTCGCCCACGACCAGTTGCGGGTGATCGGTTCGCTCGGGCTCGCCGGCGCGAAGGTAACCACCCTGGACGGCGACTCCGATGGCGCCGAGCGCCGTTTCGCCCGCGACTACGGCCGGTTCGTGCTGACCAACCCCGACATGCTGCACCGCTCGGTCCTGCCGCGTCACCAGCAGTGGACCCGGCTGCTGTCGACGCTGCGCTACGTGGTGGTGGACGAGGCGCACCGGTACCGCGGCGTGTTCGGTGCCCACGTCGCCGTCGTGCTGCGCCGGCTCCGCAGGCTCGCCCACCACTACGGCGCCGACCCGGTGTTCGTGGCCGCCTCGGCAACCGTGACCGGCGCGGGCGACCTGCTGGGCCGTCTCGCCGGCGTTCGCGACGTCGTCGAGGTGTCCACCGACACCTCGGCGCGGCCGGCGCTGGACTACCTGCTGTGGTGGCCGGAGCAGGACCCGCACCAGGAGGCGGCCGACCTGCTCGCCCGGCTGGTGGACGAGGGCCGCCAGACCCTGGCGTTCACCACGTCCCGGGTGCAGGCCGAGTTGGTGGCGGTCCGGGCGCAACGTCAGGTCGCCGAGCCTGCCGGGGTCGCGTCCTACCGGGGTGGCTACCTTGCCGGCGACCGGCGGGCGCTGGAGGCGGCGCTCCAGAGGGGTTCCCTGCGGGGGGTCGCGTGCACGAACGCGCTCGAACTCGGGGTGGACATCTCGGGGGTGGACGCGGTCCTCACCTGCGGCTTCCCCGGCACGGTCGCGGCGCTGTGGCAGCAGGTGGGCCGCGCCGGAAGGGCGGGCCGGGACGCCCTGGGGGTGCTGGTGGCCCGCCCCGACCCGTTGGACGCCTACCTGTGCGAGCACCCTGAGCTGGTGTTCGACCGGCCCGTCGAACGCACGGTGCTCCACCCGGAGAACCCGAATGTGCTCGCCCCCCACGTGGCCGCGGCAGCCCAGGAACTGCCGGTCACCGCGGCCGACACCGAATGGTTCGGCGACACGCTGCCCGGGCTGCTGGACGCACTCACCGCGGCCGGCCACCTGCGCCGCCGGAACTCGGGCTGGTTCTGGACGCGGGCCGACCGGGCGGTCGACTCGATCGACCTGCGATCGGCCAACGGCCGCTCGGTGGAAGTGGTCGAGGAGGCCACCGGCCGGGTGATCGGGCAGGTCGACCCGGCCGCAGCGGACCGCACCGTGCACGAGGGGGCGATCTACCTGCACCAGGGCGAGCAGTGGCGAGTGGTCGGCTACGACCGGCACGCCCACGCCGCCCTGGCCGTTCCGGACCGGCCCGGCTACTTCACCCAGCCGCTCGGGGAGTCCGACGTTCGGGTGGTCGCCGAGCTGCGCAGCAGGGCCCTGGGGGCCGCGACCCTCAGCCTCGGCTCGGTCGAACTGACCAGCCGGGTGACCGGATTCCTGCGCCGGGACGAGGCCAGCGGCACGGTGTGGGACAGCCACCCGCTGGACCTTCCCCGTCACGTGCTGCGGACGCAGTCGGTCTGGTACACCGTGCCGAGCCACGCCCTCACCGGCATCCCGACCCGGGACCTGGCCGGCGCGGCGCACGCCGCCGAGCATTGTGCGATCGGGCTGCTGCCGGCCTTCGCCCCTTGCGACCGCTGGGACATCGGCGGCCTGTCCACGGTCCTCCATCCCGACACCGGGGAACTGACCGTGTTCGTCCACGACGGCCATCCCGGAGGCGCGGGGTTCGCAGAACGCGGCTTTGAGCTCGCGGAGGCCTGGCTCGCGGCCGCCCTGGGGCGACTGCGCACCTGCGAGTGCCCGGCCGGGTGCCCGGCCTGCGTCGTGTCGCCCAAGTGCGGCAACGGGAACCAACCGCTGGCCAAGGACGCGGCCGCCCGGCTGCTGGCCCTCCTGCTCGAGTCCTGACCCGGCCGGACTGGTCATCGCAGCAGTCCCAGCCGGCCGGCGTGGGCCGTCGCCTGCACCTCGCCGGGCAGTACCGGGGCAGGGTTGGGGACTCCGAGCGCGACCGCCACCGACACCACGTGGTCGAGGCTGTCGCCACGCACCCGGCACGCAGACAGCCGAACCCGGTTCGCCGCGGCCGCCCGCGCCGCGGCCCGGCAGGGGTCCTCACCGTGGGCCTGGGCCGCAGCCCCGGACAGAGCCACCAGGTCAGCCGCCGCCCGGGCGCGGTGGGCTGCGGTGAGGTAACCGGCCACCACCAGCACCGCCGCGGCAACCACCATCGCCACCAGCAGGGCACCGGCCACCAGGGCGGTGCCCGACCCGCGCTGGCCGCAACTCACCGGGCCCGGTGCGCCGCTCACGCCGGCTCCCGCAGCACCGTCGCGTCGGCGACCAGGGGGACGGCGGGTAGCCAGGCCCCCCAGGGCCGGGCCTGGAGTTCCACCCGCACGACGACCTGCCCGGAGTCCTGACGCACCGTGATCGCCGCACCCTCGGGGCGGTCGACCCTCGCCCTGGCCGCCGCGGCCTGATCGGCGCGCGCCTCCTGCCGGGCCACCTCGGCAGCGGTGTCCTGGCAGCGCACCAGCAAGCTGATCAGGGCCAGCACCCAGGCCAGCATGACTCCGACCAATGCGGCGCCGATGCTGGCGAAGGCGAGTTCCGCGGTCACCATCCCCCGGGTCGATCGTGCCGGGGGCCGGCCGGGACGCTTCCGGCCGGCCCCCGGCTCTGGCGGACCGGTCACGAGGCCCCGACCAGGTGCAGAACGATCTCGATGATCGCCTTGATCAGCCGCCAGATCGCGTCCCGGAACTCGTCGTTGTTGATGATCGCCAGGATCACCCCCACGAAGCTGACCGAGGCCACCGTCCCGACCGCGTATTCCGCGGTGGTCATGCCCTTCTGGTCCTGCCGACCGCCGACGCTCACCAGCTGACCCGCCATGCCTGACTCCTTCCCTCGGCGCCCCGGACAGGGGACGCATCCTCACCTTCGGCAACCGGGCGCAGCGCCGGTCAGGCGCGTCGGTTGCCTGTGGAGGACGCTCCGGGTCCCTCCGTTCCTGTGGACGGGTCACGGCAGCAGGCGCTGGACGACCCCGCCGATGATCGGCACCACGCCGAGCAGCAGGAAGGCGGGCAGGAAGCAGAGCATCAGGGGCAGCACGCTGCGCACCCCCACCCGGTGTGCCCGGATCTCGGCGGCGGCGGCCGCCGCCCGCCGTGCCTCCAGCCCCAGGGCGCGCAACGAGCGGGACAGCGCCACCCCCGACCCGACCGTCCGCGCCACCTCCCGGCCCAGGGCGGCCAGCGCAGGCTCGGTGGTCCCGATCTCGGCCCAGGCCTCGGCCTCGTCCGCACCGAGCCGGACCTTCGCCGCCACCTCGCCGAGCAGGTCCGCCACGGGCCCGCCGAGGGCGCCGGCGATCACTTCGGCGGCCCGCCGCAGGGGCAGCCCGGACTCCAGGCACACCGCCAGCAGGTCGCAGGCCTGCGGCAACCCGGACGTGATGTCCGCCCGGCGACGGGCCGTCGCTGCGTCCTCCAGCCCGCCGAGCGCGACCCGACTGCCGACGCCGATCGCCGCCGCGACCGGGACCCCCCACCAGCCCAGACCGAACACCATCACCAGGGCGCTCACCCCGATCCCGAGCGCTAGGGCGTGGGTGCCGCGGGCGCGCCCGCCACCGTCCGCCGGCGTCCGGGCGGGCGGTGGCTGGAGCCGGGGACCCGGCCCCACCCGCCAACACACCACCGCCAGGCCCAGGGCCAGCGCGGCCACGACCGACCACACCGCCTACTCCTCCCCCGCGTCTGCGATGCGTTCGGTCCACAACACGCCCGCGCAGCCCAGCACCGCGCCGACGACCAGGCTCAGTTGCCCCGGCAGCGACCCGGTGAGGAAGTCGAGTGGGTCTCCGCCGAAGGAGTAGCCGAGCAGCACGCCGGCCACCGGCAGGGCGGCCAGGAGGCGCCCGGTCGCGCGCGGCGCCGCCAGCTCGGCGGCGACGACATCCCGGACGGTCTGTCGCGCAACGAGCCGCTCGGCGAGCGTGTCCAGGGTCGCCGTCAGCGAGGCGCCGGTCCGCTCGGCAACGTCCCAGGCAACCCCGAGTTCCCTGAGCCCTGCCCCTCCGGGCCCCTCACCGAGCCGCCGCAGGACCGTTCCGGCCGGGCCTCCCACGCGCAGCACCGCCGCGGCCTCGGCGAGCACCGGCGCGTCCCCGGCCGCGATCTCGAGCGCCGACGCCGGGACGTGGCCCACCCGCAGCAACCCGGCCAGCAGCTGGCACGCGCTCACCACCTCCCGCGCTCGCGCCGCTGCCGTCGCCCGGGCGCGCTGGCGTCGCCACAGGTGCACCGCGGTGAGCGCCGGCAGCGCGGCCGCGAGGCCGCTCGCCGTGCCGGCGCCGCCGGCGACCAGCCCGCCGGCTGCTGCCGCTCCGGCGGCGACCAGCGGGGGAAGGGTGATGCGACCCAGGCGCGCGACCATGGGCAGGCCCGGCGAGGCTGCCGGCTCGCGCAGCCGGAGCGCTGGCTGTGGCCCGAACACCAGCCAGCACGCCCACGCCGCCGCCATCGCCGCCAGCAGGGTCACGGCTCCGCCTTTTCCAGCAGCCGACCCAGCTCAGCCCAGGCCGTACCGGGGACGGCTCCCTCGCCGGGGATGAACCGCACCGCGGGCACCGTGTGGCAGCGATCGGTCGCCGGCTCCGCGCGGATCAGCCGCAGCTCGTCGACCCAACGTCGCCCGCCGGGCAGGCGGCGGACGTGCACCAGCACCCGGAGTGCTGCCGCGAGCTGGGCGTGCAGCGCGTCCCGGCCTAGGCCGCCGAGCGTGCCGAGAGCCTCAAGCCTGGCCGGAACGTCGGCGGCGGAGTTGGCATGCACCGTGCCGCAGCCGCCTTCGTGGCCGGTGTTGAGCGCCCTGAGCAGGTCGGCGAGCTCTGCCCCTCTCACCTCTCCGACGACCAGGCGGTCGGGGCGCATCCGCAGCGCCTGCCGGACCAGGTCGGTCAGGGTGACCGCACCGACGCCTTCGGCGTTCGCGGGCCGCCCCTCCAGCCGGACGCAGTGCGGGTGGTCGGGACGCAGCTCCCGGGAGTCCTCGACGATCACGATCCGATCGGCGGGCGGCACCAGGGCGAGCATCGCCCCGAGCAGGGTTGTCTTTCCCGAGCCGGTCCCGCCGGAGACCAGGAAGGCGAGCCGGGCCGCCACCACGGCCCGCAACAGGCCTGCGCCCGCTTCCGGCAGGCTGCCCGCCGCGACCCAGTCGTCGAGGCTCAGCCGTTGCCGGTTCGGCACCCGCAGCGACAGGCAGGTGCCCGGGCCGGCCACACAGGGCAGTACCGCGTGCACCCGGACCCCGTTGGCCAGTCTGGCGTCCACGAACGGCGACCCGTCGTCCAGCCGCCGACCGACGGACGCGGCCAGGCGCACCGCGAGCCGCCGCACCTCGGCCTCATCACCGAAACGGACGCCGGCCGGCTCCAGCCCGCGGCCACGATCGAGGTAGACCTCGTCGGGCCCGTTGACCAGGACGTCGGTGACCCCCGGCAGGGTCAGCAGGGGGTCGAGGACCCCGGCCCCGGTGCTGTCGCGGCGCAGCGCCGCCACGGTCTGCCGGACCACCGCGTCGCTGACCAGCAGCCCCAGCGCGCGCAGGGCCGCGCCCACCTCGACCGGTCCGGGCTGCTGGCCGGTGCGGCCCAGGTGCGCCCGAACCGCGTCCAGGTCGAGCTCAGCCACGACCCGACACCGGATCGAGCAGACCGCGGACCAGCCCGAGGACGGCACGCCGGTAGGGCCGCCGCGCACCTCGCGCCGGCGGCTCGCCCCGCTCCGCGGCGGCGGCGAGCCCGCGCTCGTTCGGCAGGCGGGCCAGCACCGGGCAACCGACCGCGTCGGCGACCACCCCGGCCGGCAGTCCCCTCCCGCGGAGCACCAGTTCGGCCCGTTCCAGGCCGAGGACGGCCACCGCCTGCCGGGCCGCGGCCGCGCCCCGGACGCCGGGAGCGACCACGACCAGCTGCCGGCCGGCCAGCCGCAGTGCCTCCCGGCTCGACGCCGCCAGGCTGCGGCCGGCGTCCAGCACGACCAGCGCGTGCCAGGCGCGCAGCGCACCCACGATCGCGGCCAGCGGCTCCCGGGCCAGGTCGAGGGCCGGCCCACGGGCCATCGCCACCACCGACACGCCGTCCACCACCGGAAGGAAGGGGCGCAGGTCGCCGAGCTGGCCTTCGGCCGCCTTGAGCCGTGGCCACCGCCAGCCGCCGGTGCGCTCGGCACCCAGCAGCAGGTCGATCCCGCCCCCCAGCCCGTCCACGTCGACCAGGGCCGCCCCGGCCGGCGAGGCGCCTGCCGTGACCTCGGCCGCCACCTGGGCGAGCGCGGCGGCAAGGGTGGACGCCCCCACGCCCCCCGAGCCGCCGAGCACCGCCACCACCGGCGCCCGGGCCCGCCCCGCCCCCTCCGCCAGCGCCGCTCCCAGCCACGCCCCCGCCTGGGACAGCGGGATGACCTGGGCAGCCAACGGCGCCGACCACTCCGACAGCTGGGCGGCATCGGGACCGACCAGGAAGACACCGTCGCGGTGCGGCAGGGCCCGGGCCGCGACCCCTGCCGCCAGGTCGGCCGCCACCAGCACCGTGCCCGCCGCGCGCCACGGCCCGGCGGCCAACTCCTGGTCGGTCACCACCTCGGCGCCCAGGTCCTGGGCGGCGACCGCCGCCAGGAGCACGTCCTGCACCTCCCCCGGCGCGGCGACGACCAGCACGTCCCTGCTTCGACCAGCCTCCACACCCGCCACCTTGGGCAACCGGCCCCGTCCGCGGACACCTCTTCTCGGGTGCTGTGGACAAACCGGTCCCCGCATGAGGTCGTCCACAGGCGGGCCACCTGCGGAGGTTCGCCGCGGCGGCCCGCGCCCGGTCACCTACGATGCGCCCATGAGCTACCGGAGCGCCGCGAGTTTCCCGCCGACGGCGATCGACTGGCTGGCGCCGACGGCGCCGGGCCGGGTGCTGGCCGTGGGCCGGGCCTCCGCCGCCACCGCCCACCGGCTCGAAGCACTGGGTAACCGGGTGCTGCTGATCGACCGGTCCCCGTCCGCGGCCCGCGCCGGACGCCACCGCTACCCCGACCTGCCCAGCCTCGGCGCCGCCCCCGACGCGCTGCCGTTCCGGCCCTGCCTGTTCGACGAGGTGCTGGTCGCCCAGGGCATGCACCTGCTGGCCCCCGGCCTGGCGCTGGACGAGTTCGCCCGGGTCCTGGCCCCCGGAGGTTCGCTGGCGGTGGTGTACACCGTCCGGGACGACTCGGTGCCCTGGGTTCGCCGGCTCGCGAAGATCGTACGCACCTGGGACCCGGGCGCGATGACGTCCGGCGAGGAGCTCTACTCGGTGGCCGCGATCGCTGCGTCCCCGCACTTCCCGGTGGTCGAGCACCACGCCTTCCGGCTATGGGTGCCGATCACCCGCGACGGAATGCTGGAGATGGTCAGTCGGGCCCCCGGGCTCGCGACGCTCGACGGCTCCGACCTCGACCGCCTCATCGCCGAGGTGGGCGACCTCTACGACAGCACCGCCAGGAGGCCCGAGCCACTGCTCCTGCCCTACTCGATTCTGTGCTGGCGGGCGCGGGTCGACCACAGCGATCTCGCCGCCGACCTGGAACACCACCGGGGCCTGCGGATCAACCTCTGACGTGGTGCCGGACGATGTGGTGGGTGCCGAACCCCACCGGCCCTCACCCGAGCCGTTAGGCTGGCAGCCACAGCGCCGAAGGAGCACCGCATGGCTGAGCAGCCCGACATCGCCGAGGTGATCAAGAACATCCAGGCCGACGTCACCACGATCGTCAAGGGGGAGGTCGAGCTCGCCAAGGCCGAACTGATGCCCCAGGCCAGGGCCGCCGGGATCGGAGCCGGCTTGTTCGGCGGCGCGGCCTACGTCGGGATCACCGGGCTCCTGCTGCTGTTCCTGGGCCTGTCGTTCTGGCTGTCGTGGTGCTTCCAGGGCTGGTTCGCCCTCGACCTGCTCGCGTCCCTCGCCTGGGGCTACGCGACGATGGCGGTCGTGTTCTTCCTGCTCGCCGGTGTGCTCGTGCTGATCGGGAAGAACAAGCTGAAATTCTCCGGCCCCGAGGCCACCGTCGCGAGCGCCGAGGCGTCCGTCGCGGCGGTGAAGGGCGCAGTGGAGACCGGGATGCAGGACGTGGCCGCCCTGTCCCTGACCGGGAAGCGCTCCGAGCTGGAGCGCTAGCCGGGCTTCGGGTCAGAGGCGTTCGCTGAGGAAGCGTGCGGGGATCTGGGAGGTGGCCGTCGCGTCCCACGCGCGGGTCCAGCCGAGCAGGTCGAACAGGCCGTCCAGCAGGTAGGCGGTGAACCCCCACACGTAGAGCTCGCCCAGGGCGAACGCGGGCCCCGAGAAGCCCCGCGGGTGCACCCAGGTGCTCCGGTTCGCAGGGTCGAGCAACTGCGCCACCGGCACCTGGTGGACGGCGGCGATCTCGGTGGTGTCCACCGGGGCCAGCCGGACGGGGTCGAGCCACCAGCCGACCACCGAGGTGACGTCGAAGCCGCTGCGGGGGATGTGGGCGTCGGGCAACGTGCCCAGCACCTCCACCAGCGCCGGTTCGACCCCCACCTCCTCGCGCGCCTCGCGCAGGGCGGCCGCGACCGGGTCCGCGTCCCCGGCCTCGATCCCGCCGCCGGGGAAGGCGATCTGTCCGGCGTGGCTGCGCAGGTCCGCCCGCTTCTCCACCAGGACGACGTCGTAGGGACGTTGCCCGCCGGGCGCTGGCCCGGCCGGCTGCCCGGTCCCGCTTCCCAGCAGGATCAGCACCGCGGCCCGGCGCTTGCCCGTCGGGGCCCTGGCCCCGGTGATGAACCCGAGCGCGTCCGGCCGGCCGAAGCCGGCGGCGGCCACGGTCAGCTCCGGCGGGACGGCGTTCATCGGGCCAGTCCTGCGGCCACCCACTGCTCGAGGTCGTCGCTGGACGGGAACGGTCCGGGGTGCCGGGCGACCACCATCCCACCTTCGTCGACCAGCAACGAGTACGGGATGCCGACGACGCCGAGCGGCGCCTTGAGCACGTACTCCTCATCGGCCAGGTGCGGGAAGGTCATCCCGGTCAGTCCGGCGAACTCGATCGCCAGCGCCGGCTGGGGGTCGGTGTAGTTGACCCCCAGTACGGCCACCTCGTCCTGCTCCCTGGCGAAGCCGGCCAGGATGGCGGCCTCGGCCCGGCACGGCTCGCACCACTGCGCCCACAGGTTCACCAGCATCGGCCCGCGCAGTCCGGCCAGGCGCACCGGGGAGCCGCCGCCGAGGCAGTCGAGGCTGAGATCGGGTAGCCCGCCGGCCACAGCCGGCTCGTCGGTGCTCGCCGGGCACTCCGCGATTCCGGCGGCCTTCCGGGCGGCGACCAGGTCGGCCCCCGCGGACACCTCCGCGGTCGTGCCGGCACCCGGCAGCAGCGTCACGCACCCGGCCAGCAGCAGCGACAGGATGGTCGCGGTGGCGACCCTCGTGCCCGTCGGCCGGTTCATCGGCGGGGCTCCCGGACCAGCTTCGCGGCGATCTTCTCCTCGGTGGGGCCCTCCCCGTAGGCCGGGCAGAGCCGGGCGAGGGGGCAGACCCCGCAGGCCGGACGCCGGGCGTGGCAGCGCCGCCGCCCGTGCCAGATCACGCGATGGTTCACCATGATCCACTCCGTGCGCGGAAACAGCGAGGCGACGTCCGCCTCTACCCCGGCAGGCTTGTCGGAGTCGGTCCAGCCGAACCGCCGGGCGAGCCGGATCAGGTGGGTGTCGGTGGTGATCCCCGGCACCCCGAAGGCGTCGGTGAGCACCACGTTGGCGGTCTTGCGACCCACCCCCGGCAGCGTGACCAGTTCCGGGAGCGTGCGGGGCACTTCGCCGCCGAAGCCTGCCACCAGCGCTGCGCCCAGCTTCAGCAGGGCGTCCGCCTTGGCCCGGAAGAAGCCGGTCGGTGTGATCAGCGCCTCCAGTTCGGCCCGGTCGGCGCCGGCCAGCGCCGCGGCGTCGGGGTAGCGGGCGAACAACGCCGGGGTGACCGTGTTCACCCGGCGGTCGGTCGACTGGGCTGAGAGCACCGTGGCCACGAGCAGCTGGAACGGCCCCGCGTGGTCGAGTTCGCAGTGGGCTTCGGGATACAGCGCTGCGAGCTCGCGGTTGATCGCGCGAGCCCGGCGCACCCGCGCCGTCCGGGATTCGACGGGCACCACAATCAGAACGCGGCGGCGTTCGCCTCGACGATGAGTTCGACCTCCACCGGGGAGTCCAGGGGCAGTACGGCGACGCCGACGGCGCTGCGGGCGTGGGCTCCACGCGGCCCGAACACCTCCCGCAACAGCTCGGACGCGCCGTTGGCGACCGCAGGCTGGCCGGTGAAGGACGGGTCGCTGGCGACGAACACGACGAGCTTGACCACGCGACGGATTCCGTCCACCCCACCCACGGCCGAGGCGGCGGCGGCGACCGCGTTGAGCGCGGCCAGCCGGGCGAGCTCCTTCGCCTGAACCGGGTCCACCTCGGCCCCGACCTTGCCGACCGCCGCGAGGACACCGTCCACGAACGGCAACTGGCCGGCGGTGAACACCTGGCCGGCCGACACCACGGCGGGCTGGTAGGCGGCGACCGGCGCGGGGACGGCCGGAAGCTCCAGGCCGATCGCGGCCAGGCGCGCCGAGGCCGGAGCCTCGTCCAGCTCCTCGTTCATTCCGCGACCGGCCGCTTCAGGTAGGCGACCAGGTTCTGCGGGTTCGGGCCCGGTACCACCTGCACCAGTTCCCAGCCGTCGGCGCCCCAGTTGTCCAGGATCTGCTTGGTGGCGTGCACCAGGACGGGCACGGTCACGTATTCCCACTTCTTCATGGGGCAAGTATCGGTGATCGGACCCGCAGCGCGCGCGGGCGGGGTCCCGGCTCAGTCGTAGCGATGCCCCTTGGGGCAGAGGATGGAGGTCCAGGAGGTGATGTCGGTCCGCTGCCTGAGCAGCTGCCGGCGCTCCCTTTCGGTCATGCCCCCCCACACACCCCATTCGATGCGGTTGTCCAGCGCTTCGGCAAGGCATTCGTTGCGGACCGGGCAGCTGAAGCACACCGAACGGGCCCGCTTCTGGTCCGCGCCTTCAGGGAACAGCTCGTCCTGCAACCCGCGGCATTTCGCCTGGAGGGTCCAGTCGTCGACTCCGACGGTCATCGCACTGTCCTTTCGGAGGGGGTTCCCCGCGTGTGCCGTATACGCAATTGCTAGGCGTACGGGTCAGGGTATGTCAAGGACTGTGCCCAGACCAGAGCTCCTTCACCCGTCATCCGGCGGGGCGACGCGCCGAGGTGGGCCGCGTGGGAGGCGTCACGTACCCTAGAACCCATGCGGATGGGGAAGCGGCTGTACTCACTGATCATGTTCGTGGTTGTCGCCGTCATCGGTGGGCTCCTTTCCGCGGGCCTCGTGGTCCCCGTCACGGGCATGGCCACCTCGGCGGGAAGGGACGCGGCAGGCGCGCTGGCGACCCTTCCGACCGAGCTTGAGGTGCCCCCGCAGTGGGAGCGGTCCCGGCTGCTGAACTCCGACGGCAGCGTGCTGGCCTACTTCTACGACGAGAACCGGCTCTACGAGCCGTTGAGCAACATCTCCCCGATCATGCAGAAGGCGCAGGTGGCCATCGAGGACCACCGCTTCTTCGAGCACGGCGCCATCGACCTCCAGGGCACCCTGCGCGCGCTGGTCTCCACCAGTCAGGGTCGCACCCAGGGCGGATCCAGCCTCACCCAGCAGTACGTGCGGATGGTGCTGGTGGAGACGGCGGTGGAGAACAACGACGCCGAGGCGAAGGCCGCGGCCACCGAGAACACGCTCGCCCGCAAGGTGCGTGAGCTGCGGTACGCGATGGCGATGGAGAAGAAGCTCTCCAAGGACGAAATCCTGGAGCGCTACCTGAACATCGCCTACTACGGCGACGGCGCCTACGGCGTCGAGGCGGCGGCGAAGCACTACTTCGGCGTCAGCGCCGCCAAGTTGAACCTGCCCCAGTCCGCGATGCTGGCCGGCCTGGTCCGCAACCCGGTGGCCACGAATCCGCGTACCCATCCCACCGTGGGCCTGCAGCGACGAAACGACGTGCTCGACCGGATGGCACAGCTGGGCGTGGTCAGCCACGCCGAGGCAGCCGAGGCCAAGGCCACCGAGTTCGACCCCTCCAAGATGAAGTTCTCCCGCAAGGGTTGCGCGAACTCGGAGTTCCCGTTCGTTTGCGACTACGCCCTGGAGGTGCTCAAGCAGCAGGCCACCGCCCTGGGAGCCACCGAGGAGGAGCGCCTGGAGCGGGTGTACCGGGGCGGCCTCACCATCACCACCCAGATCGACCGGGCGGCCCAGCGCAACGCACAGAAGGTGCTCAGCAGGAGCGTCGCCGCCAAGGACCCCGTGATCGGCGTGGTCACGATGATGGAGCCGAGCACGGGCCTGATCCGGGCGATGGTGCAGAGTCGCCCGGAGATGGGCAAGAAGAAGGGCCAGACCTTCTACAACTACAACGTGAGCCAGTCCTACAACGGCTACAACGGCTTCCAGGGCGGCTCGACGTTCAAGATCTATGTCGCCGCCGCCGCCCTCGACAACGGCTTCGGCGTGGGCACGAGCTTCAGGGTGCCCTACAGCAAGAACTACGAGGGCGAGGTCTTCCGGTCCTGCAACGGCAGCATCAAGGTGAACCGGCGCTGGGTGGTCGACGGCCCCGAACGTGGCACCTACAACCTGTACAACGGCACCTCGGGGTCGGTGAACAACTACTTCGTGCAGCTGGAGCAGGCAGTCGGCATCTGCCCGGTAGTAAAGATGGCCAAGAAGGTCGGCCTGGAGCTGGCCAGCGGCGCCGACCTCACCACCGAGGCGTACCCGGCGTTCACCCTGGGTGCGGCCGATGTGACACCACTGTCGATGGTCACCGCCTACGGCACGTTCGCGAACCGCGGCGTCCGCTGCAACCCGATCATCATCAAGACGATCACCGGCAAGGAGGGCAACGAGTTCCCGGTGCCCAGCGCCGGCTGCAAGCGGGTGATCCCCGCAGGCGTGGCGGACGCGGTGAACAAGGTGTTCCAGGGCCCGGTCACCAGCGGCACGCTGCGCGGCGCGCGGATCTACGGCTACGACATGGCGGGCAAGACCGGCACCGTGCCGCTGAACAAGGCGGCATGGTCGGTCGCCTACACCCCCGACCTGGTGGCTGCCGCGGGCATCAGCTTCGACAACGGCCCCAAGTACACGAAGTTCTGGAAGTCCCGCGGGCAGAACTTCCTGCGCTACCTGCGGCTGAAGACCGGCATCACCCTCACCGGCTTCGGCTCGGATGCGGGCCAGCGGATCCTGAAGCCGGCCATGCAGAAGGCGCTGGAGGACATCGGCAAGAACACGAAGTTCGTCGAGCCGTCAGCCTCGGTGTTGAACGGCGAGTCGGTCAGCATCCCGAGCTGCTCGGGCATGGGCCCGTCGGGCTGTAGCCTCACGCTGCAGAAGGCCGGGTTCTCGACCTACACGACCACGGAGTTCTCCGACGTGGTGGCCAAGGGCGCCCTGATCGGCGTCAGCCGGTCGGGCTCGGCGCCGAAGGGCACCTCGATCGGCGTCCGGGTGTCGAAGGGTCCCAAGCCGGCGCCGGAACCGACCGCGATCCCGACGCCCACGGCCACCCCAACCCGCCGACGGTGATCGGGAGGCTCGCCGGCCGGTTGTCGCTGGCCGGTGCGGCGTGTGTCGCCTACGGGTTCGCCGAGGCCCGGTCGTTCCGGGTGCGCCGGGTCAGCGTGCCGGTGCTACCGGCGGGCTCGCCGTCGCTGCGGGTGCTCCACGTGTCGGACGCGCACCTGACCGTGGGCCAGCGGGCCAAGCGCCAGTTCATCTCCGCCCTGGCCGGTCTTGAGCCCGACCTGGTGATCAACACCGGCGACAACATCGCCCATGCCGACGCCCTCGAACCCCTCCTGGAGGCGTTCGGGCGGTTGCTGGACGCGCCGGGCGCGTTCGTCCTCGGCTCCAACGACTTCACCGCACCGCGGCTCACCAACCCGCTGCGCTACCTGGCGGGCCCGACCACCCGTCACGACCTCCCCGAGGACCTCGAGGAACTGCCCACCGCAGAATTGCGCGCGGGGCTCGCGTCCGGCGGATGGACCGACCTGACTGGACGCAGGGTGGTGATCGAGGTTCAGGGCGTGCGCCTCGAGCTGCGCGGGACCGACGACGCCCACCTGCACCGAGACGACTACTCGCTGGTGGCCGGTCCTGCGGCCGACGGCACCGACCTGGCGATCGGGGTGACCCACGCCCCCTACTCGCGGGTCCTCGACGCGATGGTGGCCGACGGGCTGCCGCTGCTGTTCGCCGGCCACACCCACGGGGGCCAGGTGTGCGTGCCCGGCTGGGGCGCGCTGACCACGAACTGTGACCTGCCCACCGACCAGGCGAAGGGCCTGAGTCGCTACCCCGCCGCCGCCCCCGCCTCCTGGCTGCACGTGTCCGCCGGTCTGGGGACGTCGCCGTTCGCCCCGTACCGGTTCGCCTGTCCGCCGGAAGTGACGCTGCTGACGCTCACCCCGGGACCGAATGGCTGAGGCCCAGCAGTTGGGCTAGACTTCCTGTCGGCCCTGACCCAGTCAGGGCTGTTCGGGGTGTGGCGCAGCTTGGTAGCGCGCATCGTTCGGGACGATGAGGTCGCAGGTTCAAATCCTGTCACCCCGACACCAGGCATAGAGCCTCTGGCAAGCGGAAACGCAGTCCAGAGGCTCTTTTGCGTCCCGGAGTTGGCCACAATCGCGGCATGCTGCGACCATCCACACCGGCATCTGCGACCCAGGGGAGCGGATGGGTGTTGCCTCTGCAGGAGACGCCGCCTGGAACAGGGATGTCGGCCAACTGGATGGTGTCCCGGCTGCTGGCGGGCTGTGACCGGACTTCCCGTGCAGGCTGAGGTCCTGCCTGACCGCGAACCGCGGAGTGGCGAACGGGTCGCTGGGGTCGACGGCCGTGAGCGCAGAGCCATCGCGCAACAGCCCCGCGAACCAGATGGCCGAAAGGCGGGCCGGACGCCGAGGTCCTCGGACCACTTCGCCATGGGCGACAGGTCAGAGAGCGTCGCGTTGACGTCGGAGATCAGCAGGCGTGGGAGAACTGTCCGGACTGGCGGGGTGATCGACACCGCGCTGTGATGGGTCCAGGTGGTCGATCACCTGTCAGTCAGCGTGCCCTCGGGCTCTCCCCTCCGGTGACGCTGGAATCCAGCGCCGGTCTCACGGGTTTCCCTTTCACACGCAGGATCTCCCCTGGCTGAGAGGAAGCTCGACACATGCGCAGCGAAGAGGTCACCTTTCCGGGCTCGAGCGGCACCCCGCTGGCCGGACGGCTGGACATGCCGGACACCCAGCCACTGGCGTTCGCGCTCTTTGCCCACTGCTTCACGTGCAGCAAGGACGTGCGTGCCGCGTCGAGAATCGCGAAGGCTCTGGCGGGGTCCGGCATCGCGGTGCTTCGCTTCGACTTCACCGGCCTCGGCGGCTCCGACGGCGACTTCGCGAACACCAACTTCACTTCGAACATCGCGGACCTGGTCAACGCGGCAGACTTCCTGCGCGACAACCACACGGCGCCCAGCATCCTGATCGGGCACTCGCTGGGTGGCGCCGCTGTCCTGGCAGTCGCCGAGCACGTCCCCGAAGCGCGCGCCGTCGCCACCATCGGGGCGCCATTCGACACCGAGCACCTGCTGAACCTGATCGGCGAGAGTCAGCGGGAGATCAGGGAGACCGGTGAGGCCGAGGTCTGCTTGGCGGAGCGGCCGTTCCGAATCCAGAGCCAGTTCCTGGACGACATCGCTGATCAACCCCAGTCGGACAGGATCGGACGGCTGGGCGCCGCCCTCCTGGTGATGCACTCCCCCACTGACAAGACGGTGGGCATCGAGAACGCCCGCAGCATCTTTGACACCGCGCGCCACCCCAAGTCGTTCGTGTCGCTCGACGGCGCTGACCACCTGCTCACCCGTTCCCCCGATTCCCGTTTCGCCGCCTCGATGCTGGCGACTTGGGCAAGCAGGTATCTCGACGGGGGCGTCCCCCCGACTTCGGGGTCTTCGGCCCCCACGGCAGAAGAGGTCCAGCAGGGGGTGGTCGTGGTGTCGGAGAACGGTCGTGGCCCGTACGGCCAGCGAATCACGGCCGGCCGACACCAGCTGAGCGCCGACGAGCCAACTCCGGTCGGCCACGACACCGGCCCCACGCCGTACGACCTCCTTCTCGCCAGCCTCGGCGCCTGCACCTCCATGACCCTGCGCATGTACGCGGCCCGCAAGAAATGGCCACTGGAAGGCGTCACCATTACGCTGCGCCACGCCCGGATCCACGCCGAGGACTGCGAGAACTGCGAGACCGACTCCGGCCAGCTCGATCGCATCGATCGGGTAGTCCAGCTGAGTGGCGCCCTGGACGCCGAACAGCGCGGACGACTGCTCGAGATGGCGGAGCGGTGCCCCGTGCACCGAACCCTGCACTCCGAGGTCGACGTGCGCACCACCCTGGCGGCGGACGACCCGCCCGGGGAGTCGGCATGACCTCGATCCCGATCGCCGACCACGCCAGTTGTCGGACCGGCACTCCGCCGCCCTGGTCACCGCCGTCGGCTCGATCGACTGGTTGTGCGTGCCTGGATTCGACAGTCCCGCGATCTTCGCACGCATCCTCGACGACGAGGCCGGGTACTGGTCGATTCGCCCTGGCGCCGACTTCCAGGTGGAGCGCGACTACGCCGAGGTGAGCATGGTGCTGCTCACCACCTTCCACGCCTCCACCGGTCCCTGGAACTGCGCGACGCGCTGCCCTCGGCCACACGTCGGCCCCCACGCACCTGGTAGACCGACAGCGAGCATCCGCTGGCGCGGGCGATCGTCCGGGCCGCGCAGGAGCGCCGGCTTCAGGTGTCTGGCGCGACCGGGTTCATGTCCCGGCCGGCTCTGGGCGTCTCGGCCCGGATCGACGGGGTGGAAGTCCGCGTCGGCGGTCCCGGACTGCTCACCGAGACCGGCGTGACCGACCCGTTCACCGGCTCCGGGGATCGCGACGCCGGCCTGACCCGGCTGTTCGTGATCCGTGGGGCACGGTGGTCGGGGCGCTGAGCCTGGCTGACGAGATCCGTCCGGAGTCCGCCCACACCGTCGCCGACCCTCCATCGGCTGGGGGTTCGGGTGGCCATGATCACCGGCGACGCGCAGTCGGTGGCCGACCGGGTCGCAGCCCAGCTGGGCATCGACACCGTCCTGGCCGAGGTCAGGCCGGAGGAGGAGGCCGCACGGGTCGCCGAACTCCAGCAGGGCGGCGAGCGGATCGCGATGGTGGGCGACGGAGTCAACGACGCCCCGGCACGGGCCCAGGCCGATGTCGGGCTGGCGATCGGTGCCGGTACCGACGTGGCGATCGCCTCGGCCGGAGTGATCCTGGCCGGCGACGACCCGCGCACGGTGGTGTCGGTGATCACGGTGGCCAAGTCCAGTCACCGCAAGATGCTGCAGAACCTGTGGCGGGCGACCGGCTACAACCTGGTCTCGGTGCCGCTCGCGGCCGGCGTGCTGGCACCGGTCGGTGTCAACCTGCCCATGGAACTCGGCGCGGTGCTGATGTCGTGGTCCACTGTCGTCGTGGCGCTCAACGCCCAGTGGTTGCGCTGGCTCGACCTGCGGCCCGAACCGCCGTCGGCCAGGACCAGGGCCGACCTGACCCGGGCCGGACCGACCCGCCGGCGGGGAAGGCGACCCGGTCGGCGCCCCGCCGGCCCACACCCGGGAGGTCAGCCGGAGTGCTGCCGGGGTTCGAGTGCGGCCGACAGCTGATCGATCCGGCGGGCGAGGTCGTCGTAGGCCGCATCGAACGCCCCCGGATCCCCTTTGCGGGCCGGGTCGGGGATCGACCAGTGCAGGATCTGGCCGGGAAGTTCCTCGTAGGCCCGGTCACACACCGCGACCACCAGCTCGTCGCCGGTGAGCACGTCGGCCACCAGCCGGGTCCGCGCCCCGGAAAGGTCGAGGCCGTGACGTCGTCCGGCCGCGACCGCCCCCGGATGCACGCGAGGGGCGGGATGGGTGCCCGCGGACACGGCCGGGACGTCGCTGACGGTGCGCCAGTACGACTCCGCGAGCGGGGAGCGGGCGGAGTTCCGCGAGCAGAGGAAGGCGACCCGCACCGGCCTGGGCACGCCGGGCAGCGCCAGCAGCCGGTCGCAGGCCGGCGTCCGGCGCACATAGGTCCGCCGGCCGTCACCCTCGGAGCGGTGCCGGGCGACGAGCCCTGCCTGCTCCAGTACCCGCAGGTGGTGGGCCAACAGGTTGGTCGGCAGCTGCAACCGTGCCCCGAGTTCGCCGGACGCGAGGTCGCCGTGCGCGAGCTCCGCCACGATCGCCAGCCGCGGCGGGGCGCCCAGCGCCGCGAACGCCCGCGCCGGTCCCGCCAGAGCGGCGATTGACATCCGGATTCACCTCCACAACGATTGACTCAATATTAGCTGAGTCAATCGCCCGTCAGCTGTCGACCTCGGAGGAAGAGCCGTGATGAGCAAGCCCACCGTCCTGTTCGTGTGCATCCACAACGCCGGACGTTCCCAGATGGCGGCGGGTTACCTTCGCCACCTCGGCGCCGGCCGCGTCGAGGTACTGTCGGCCGGTTCCGCGCCGGCGGACGCGATCAACCCGGTTGCCGTCCAGGCCATGGCCGAGGAGGGCATCGACATCGCCACCGAACAGCCCAAGGTGCTGGCCACCGAGGCGGTTAGGGCTTCCGACGTGGTGATCACCATGGGCTGTGGCGACACCTGTCCGTTCTTCCCGGGCAAGCGGTACGAGGACTGGGTGCTCGACGACCCGGCCGGTCAGGGCATTGAGTCCGTTCGGCCGATCCGGGACGAGATCCGCCGCCGGGTCGAGGCACTGCTCGTCGAACTCGTCGGCGCCGTGTAGGGGGTCCCGGCCAGCCCGAGCGGTCACGGTGCCCCACCCTGGCAGTCAGCTGGCCGGCTTCGTGGCGCGGACCACCGCGGCGTGCATCTGCGGGGCCACCTCGTGGGTGAACTCCACCTCGGCCTCGGTGAAGCCGGCCGCGGCGAGCCCGTCCAGGTACTCGCTGCGGGAGAGGGCGCCGGCGACACAACCGACGTGGCTGCCCCGCTCGGCCCGGTCCGCCGGGGTCAACCGGTCCTCGGCGACCACGTCGGAGAGACCCACCCGGCCGCCAGGGGCGAGGACGCGGAACATCTCCGCCAGCACCTGCCCCTTGTCAACGCTGAGGTTGATGACACAGTTCGAGATCACCACGTCCACCGCGGCGTCCGGCAGTGGCACCTGCTCGATCCGGCCCTTCAGGAATTCGACGTTGGTGGCACCGGCCCGGGCAGCGTTCTGGCGGGCGAGCTCCAGCATTTCGTCGGTCATGTCGACGCCGTAGGCGAAACCGTCCGGGCCGACCCGGCGTGCCGACAACAGCACGTCCAGCCCGCCCCCCGAACCCAGGTCGAGCACCCGCTCCCCGGGGTGCAGGGCGGCCACGGCGATCGGGTTGCCGCAACCCAGGCTGGCGGTGACGGCCTGCGCGGGGGCCCCCTCGGCCGTCCCGGCGTCGTACAGCACGGAGCCGAAGACCTCCCCGGCCCCCGAACCGGAGCAGCAGCCGCCACTGCCGCCGGGCTCTTCCAGGAGGTCGAGGGCCCGGTGCCCGGTGCCCATCGCCGCGCGCGCGGCGGCGCCATAGCGGAGGCGAACCTGCTCGACCAGGTCGCGATCAGACATCTCTTTCCTCTCTCGGGGGTTGACCTGCAGCACCGCCGGCGACGGTGGCGAGGGGTCGAGGAGCTGGCGGACAGCCTCCAGCCCCTCGGGGTTCACCCAGTACCAGGTCTGCCGCCCATCCCGCTCCCGCTCCAGGAAGCCGGCGCCCAGCAGGGCGCCGAGGTGGTGGGTGACGGTCGGCTGGGTGAGCCCGACCCGATCGGCGAGTGCCCCGGTGGTGGCCCGCCCGCCAACCGCCGAGCGGATCAGGCCCAACAGTCGCAACCGTGCCGGGTCGGCCAGCACCTTCAGGGCCGCGGCCAGCACCACCGCCTCGGCCGGCCGGAGCTCGGCCTGGAGCACCGGGGAGCAGCACAGGTCACCCACCCGCAGCCCGGGCGTCACCTCTGCAGCTCTCATGGACGCAGGAATATCACATAGACGTGCGTCTATCAATAGTGGGGCCTTCGCTACTCGGGCAGACCGTCCCGGTCCGCCCACTCGAGCAGGGTGTCAAGGCGGTGCGCGACGTCGTCGATCGTGGCGTGCGGATCGCCGCGCTCGGCGAAGCGGGCGGGCACGGTGGCAAGGGTGAGCTCGCGAGGGGCGATCGCGTCCAGCTCGTCCCAGGTGAAGGGGGTGGAGACCGTCCCGTCCGGTACCCCCCGAACCGACCAGGCGCTGGCGATCGTGTGGTCGCGGGCGTTCTGGTTGTAGTCGACGAAGACGTGGCGGGGGTCACGGTCCTTGCGCCACCAGGTGGTGGTCACCTCGTCGGGCGCGCGCCGCTCGACCTCGCGGGCGAACGCGAGCGCTGCCCTGCGCACCTCCCCGAACCCGCACTCCGGCGTGATCCGGACGTAGATGTGCAGCCCGTTGCCGCCGGAGGTCTTCGGATAACCGGCGATACCCAGGTCGTCGAGCACGTCCTTCGCCACACCGGCCACCGTCCGGACCCGTTCGAAGCCCGCCTCCGGCATCGGGTCGAGGTCGATGCGCCACTCGTCGGGACGCTCCACGTCGGCCCGGCGGGAGTTCCACGGGTGGAACTCCACCGTCGCCATCTGGACCGCCCACAGCACCGCACCCAGCTCGGTGACGCACAGCTCGTCGGCGGTCCGGCCGTACCGGGGGAAGTACACCTGGACGGTCTGCACCCACGGCGGGGCGCCGGCGGGCAGCCGCTTCTGGTGCACCTTCTCCCCCGCCAGCCCGGTCGGGAAGCGGTGCAGCATGCACGGACGTTCGCGCAGCGCCCTGACGATCCCGTCCCCGACGGCCAGGTAGTAGTGGGCCAGATCGAGCTTGGTCCAGCCGTGCGCCGGGAAGTAGACCCGGTCAGGGCTGCTCAACCGGACCACCCGCCCACCGACCGTGAGTTCGACCGCCTCGGCCTTGGTCATGCCGCCAAGCTACCCGCGCCCGGCGGTTTCGGCACCGGCCACTCCCGCGATCAGGCCGTGGTAGTGCTCCACCCGCGCCGCGGACGCCCCACCGGGCGACCACTGTTCGATCGCCCCGCAGGAGGTGGCCATGCCCCAGGCGGCCGCGTCCGCGAAACCAAGGCCCTGTTCGAGTCGCGCGACCAGCCCACCCATGAAGGCGTCGCCGGCGCCGATCGGGTTGCGGACCGTGACCTGTTGCCCCCGCATGCAGCCGGAGCTGTCGTCGCCGGCCCACGCCAGCCCGGCCGAACCCGCGGTGACCACGACCGAGGCGACCCCCCGCCGGTGCAGCGCGTCCGCCGCTGCAGCCGCCCGGTCAAGGGCCCCCGCTCCGACCCAGGTGTTCTCCACCGCGGCCCCGCCGGCGAGCACAGCCTCCGCCTCGGCGAGGTTGGGTGTCACCAGGGCGGGCAGCACCGGCCCCAGCAGGGCCTGGGGCAGCCAGGCCGGGCCGGTGTCCAGCGCCAGCCGGCCGCCCGCCCCGGTGATCGCGGCGACGAGGCCGGTCAGGGCCTCGGGCCCGACCCCCGGCGGGAAGCTGCCACTGCACACCACCCACCCCCCCGGCCGGGTGCGGGCCACCGCGGCGTCGACGAACGCCTCCCAGGTCTGGGCGTCCACCGGCGCACCGGTGCCGTTCAGGACGGTCGCCCGGCCGGAGTCCTCCAGGACGATCACCGACTCCCGCACCGCGCCCGGGTAGACGTGCGCGGCGACGTCCAGCCCTTCGGCCCGCAGGGCGGAGAGGTACCAGTCCGCCCCCGTGGCCGGGAGCAGCACGAGAACCTCGGGATCGCCGCCGCAGGCGCGGCTTCCCCGGGCGGCCGACACCGACTTGCCGGCCGGGTAGGCATGGTTCTCCCGGGCCCGGTCGACGGTGCCGGGGCACAGTTCCTTCAGCACGACCAGCCGGTCGATGGTCGGGTTCGGGCACACTGCGAGCACGTTCGCCTCCTGGATTGCGGCCTCCGGGGCCGAGTCCAGCACCCCCGGGGCCGGCGTGCAAGCGACCCACGCCGCGGCCGCCGTTCACGCCGGCACGGCGTGCCACCGCCCGCCGGAGGGGACGGGCGTCAGTCGGCCAGCCAGCCGAGCTCCGTCCAGAGGTGCCCGGGAAGCAACCGGTCGATCCGGTCGAGGACGAATCGCGGCGCCTCATCGGGGGGCAGCGCGGCGACCTCCGCCGCCGTCACCTCCCCGGTCAGCACGATCGCGGAACCCATGCCGGCGTCGAGCGCCATCCGGTGGTCGGTCTGGAGGCGGTCCCCGACCATCAGCGACCGTTCCGGCACCACGCCGGGGAGCGTCGCCAACGCCGTCCGCAGCATGATCGGGTCGGGCTTCCCGAGGCTGTGGCGGCAGGTAGTGCCGGTGCTGGCCTCGATCGCCGCGGTGATCGCGGCGCAGTCCGGTTCGCCACGTCCGCCGGGATAGGGGCAGAACCGGTCCGGGTTGGTCTGGATCAGGAAGGCCCGCTTGTGGAACCAGATCGCGTCGAACGCGATCTGGAGCTTGCGGTAGTCGAAGCCGCGGTCGTACGACGCGATCACGATGTCGATCTCGGCCGGGTCCTCACTCATCCGGATCCCGGCTTCGGCGAGCGCGCGCTTCAGGGGCGCCTCGGCGATCGGGAACACGACCGCGTCCCGGTGGTGAGCGGCGAGCCAGGCGGTGGTGGTGACGACGGTGTTGGAGATCTCCGCCGCGTCGACGGGCAGCCCGAGAGCGGTGAGCAGGTCCGCGAACTGCTCCGTGTCCTTGGTGGCGTTGTTGGAGAGGAACCGCAGCGGGATGCCCCGACGTCGCAGCTCGCCGATCAGCCGGGCCGCGCCGGGCAGCAGCCGGTCACCCAGGTAGATGGTGCCGTCGAGGTCGAACAGGTAGGCGTCGAACAGCTCCGACGGAAAGCGCAGCGGCTCGGCCGCGGCCGCCCGCGACCCGGCTCCGCCCTGCACGCGCGCACCCCCGCCGCTACCGCCCATACCCGCCGGCTCCTTCCCTGAGCGCTGGCCCAGCGTAGCGAGCAGGCGGCCCGACGGCCCTACGATGGACGCCACGCCGTTCGAGGGAGCCGTCATGATCGTTGCCACACCCGTCACCGCCACGGGCGAGTCCGCCGGCGCCTGGGGGAAAGCCCACTGGATCGGCGTGGCCGACGTCGCCGACGGCGAGCTGCGCGCCTGGCGGGTGCACGAGGTCGCGTGGGACGAGTCCCATGACGCGGGGACGCACGGGTCCCACCACGCCCGGATCGTCCGGTTCCTGAAGGAGCAGGGCGTGCAGGCGGTGGTTGTCGATCACATGGGCGAAGGCATGCAGCGGGTGATGCAGTCGATGGGCATCCCGCTGCTGCCGGCCCTCCCCGGGGACGCGCGCGCGTCCGTGCTGGCCGCCGCGGCACCAGCCGCCGGCTGACTCCCCGTCCTGCCCCGGAGGCGGTCCCGGGCACTCCTGGATGCCGTCGCGCCCGGGCCGGGTGTGACCTGCCGCGGCCGGTGTGGATCAGCCCGACGCGGGGATCCCCGCCTTCGGCAGCGCGTGCTGGTGCTCGTCCTCCGGACCGAGCGCGACATCGGTGTGATCGGCGTGGGAGAGGGCTTCGGTGAGGAGGCTCTGCACGTGGGCGTCCGCGGCGGTGTAGTAGATGAAGGTGCCTTCGCGGCGCCGGTGGACCAGGCCGGCGAGGCGGAGCTTGGCCAGGTGCTGGCTGACCGAGGTCGGGCTCACCCCGGCCAGGTCGGCCAGTCGGGACACGGATGATTCGCCCTGGAGCAACGCCCACAGGATCTTGATCCGCGTGGGGTCGGCCAGCATCCGGAACGTCTCTGCGGCGAGGTCGGCCTGCTCCGGCTCCGGCATGGTCAGGTCTGGGAGGTCCCGCTGCATGCCACCATCCTAGATGCGTGCATGTATGCGTACTTACGCAGATAGGCTGGAGTCATGTCCGTTCCGACCCACACCGGTGCCCAGCGCGACGAGACCGCAGACCCGGTGCCGGGTCCCGCGTACCCGGGGACGCCGGAGCATCGCCACGAGCACGACCGGAGCCACGGTCACCGGCAGGAGCCCGGGCACGAGCACGACCACGACCACGACCACGACCACGACCACGACCACGACCACGAGCACGACCACGACCACGACCACGACCACGAGCACCCCGCCGGGCTCTTCGCCCGGCTGCGGCATTCCGTCACGCCGCACTCCCACGACGCGGCCGACTCGCTCGACTCCGCCCTGGAGTCCAGCGCGCGCGGGATCCGGGCGGTCAAGATCAGCCTGGTCGGCCTGGGTGCGACCGCAACGCTCCAGCTGCTGATCTTCGCGGTCTCGGGGTCGGTGGCCCTCCTCGCCGACACCATCCACAACTTCTCCGACGCCCTCACTGCGGTGCCGCTGTGGATCGCGTTCGTGCTCGGGCGGCGTGCCGCGAACCGCGGCTACACCTACGGCTACGGCCGCGCCGAGGACCTCGCCGGACTGTTCGTGGTGGCGATGATCGCCCTGTCGGCCGTCCTGGCCGGCTACGAGTCGATCACCAGGCTGTTCGCTCCCGCCCCGGTGACCAACCTCGGCTGGGTCGCCGTCGCCGGCCTGGTCGGGTTCCTCGGCAACGAAGCGGTGGCCCTGTTCCGAATCCGGGAAGGCAAGGCCATCGGGTCGGCCGCCCTCGTCGCCGACGGGTACCACGCCCGTACCGACGGGCTGACCTCGCTGGCGGTCCTGGTCGGCGCCGGTGGAATCGGGCTGGGGTGGACGTGGGCGGACCCGGTGATCGGGCTGGTGATCACCGTCGCGATCCTGATGGTGCTCCGGACGGCCGGCCGCAGCGTGTTCGCGCGCCTGATGGACGGGGTCGATCCCGAACTGACCGGGCAGGCCGAGCAGGCCCTGGCCGACACCCCCGGGGTTGCCGGAACCGGAGACGTGCGACTCCGCTGGATCGGGCACCGCCTCCACGCCGAGGCGGTCCTCACCCTCGCCCCCGAGCTGTCCCTGGCCGACGCGGTGGCCGTCGCCGACCAGGCCCGGCGCTCCCTGCACACGGCACTTCCCCGACTCGGCACGGCCACGATCGCCACCCGCCACGGGTAGGGCGGCACGCCGCTCAGGCCGAGGCCGGGCCGCCGGGGACGGTCAGGAGACCACGCCCCCGGCAGGTCCACCCAGAACCACGCAGCCGGCGGTGTCCAGGCGGACCGCCAGCGTCGCCGGCGCACGTCCGTGTGCGGGGATGTCGGGCGTCCGCACCCGGGCGAGCCGGCCGTCCGGCAACCGCACGGTGATCTCGCTGCCGCCTCTGCGGGCCCGCACCTCAACCACCGCCAGCTCCGTTCCGGTCACGTCCGGCACCAGGCCGGCCGGGCCGATCCCCACCTCACCGGGAGGCCCGGTCCAGCCCAGGCCGGCGGCGGCCGAGACGTCCAGGAAGGGTCCGTAGCCCAGGAACTCGGCCACCTCACGGCCGGCCGGGCGGCGCCACAGCGTCGCCGGGTCGGCCACCTGCAGCAACCTGCCCGCGGACAGCACCGCGACCCGGTCGGCGATCGCGAACGCCTCGTCCTGGTCGTGGGTGACGTAGCAGCGCGGTGGTCCCGGTCGCGACGCAGCGTGCGCGCGCAGGTCGCCGGCGAGGCGCTCGCGCAGTGCCCGGTCGAGCGCCGACAGCGGCTCGTCGAGCAGCAGCAGCCGCGGCTGCGGCGGCCAGCGACCGGGCCAGCGCCACCCGCTGCGCGCTCGCCGCCGGACAGCGTCGCGACCGGCCGTCCGCCGTAGCCGGCCAGCCCGACCAGCTCCAGCAGCTCGGCCACCCGGCGGTCGCGCTCCCGCGTGGCCGGCCGTGCAGGGCGTAGGCCACGTTCCCGCGCGACGGGCAGGTGCGGAAGAGCTGGCCGTCCTGGAACATCAGCGCCGAAACCCGCGCCGGTGCACCGGCAATCGCCGGCCAGGTCGCTCCCGTCCCAGTGCACCGATCCGGCGACCAGCGGCTCCAGCCCGGCGACCGCGCGCAGCAGGGAGGACTTGCCCGCAGCCCGACGGCGCCGAGCAGTGCGACCACCTCCCCGGGTGCGACGTCGCAGCGACACCCGGTCGACGGCGGTCACTCCCCGGTCGGCGCGGGTCCGCCGTAGCGGACGACCGCGTCACGGACCTCGAGCCCCTGCCGGGAGGCGCTCGCCTCCAGTACCGTCACCACGGGTTCACCTCCTTGGGTCCGAACCATTCCGCCACCACCATCACCAGCGCGGTCAGCACCGCCAGCACCACCGAGGCGGCCAGCGCCAGCCGAAGTTCTCCGCGCCCGGTCGTCCGATCAGCCGGAAGATCACCACCGGCAGGGTCGGGTCGGTCGGGACGGGCGAGGAAGGACGTCGCACCGAACTCACCCAGCGAGTGGCGAACGCGAACCCGACCGCCAGTCCCAGTGCCGCGGAGCGCGAACGGGCCGTCGACCGTGGCGACCACCCGGCCCGGCGAGGCGCCGAGGGCGGCGGCAGCCTGCTGCAGCCGGGGGTCGATCGCGCGCAGCATGGGCAGCAGGGTCCGCACGACCAGCGGCAGCGCCACCATCGCCTGGGCGATCGGGATCAGCAGCGAGCTGGAGCGCAGGTCGAGCGGCGGACGGTTCAGGGTGATCAGGAAGCCGAAGCCGACCGTGACCGCCGAGACGCCGAGCGGCAGCATGAAGACCGCGTCCAGCGTCCGCATCAGCCGGCGGCCGGGTCCGCGACGCGGGGCCGCCGGGAGAGCACAAGCTGACCATCAGCCCCAGGCCGAGCGCCAGCGCGGTGGCGGCCAGCGCCGTCCCCATCGAGTTCACCAGCGCCTGCCACACGCTGGTGCTGAGCCGCCCCGCGGTGCCGGACAGGGCGGCGTAGTTGTCCAGGCCCAGCCGTCCGGGGTGACGAAGGAGCGCCACACCAGCGACCGAGCGGAACGAAGAGCAGGACCCCGACCACGCCGGCGGTGACCAGCACGGCCGGCACGTCGGCGACCCGCAGCGGCGCGTCCACCGGGTTGCCGGACAGGCGCAGCGCCCGCTCCTGCCGCGCCCGCGTGGCGCCGGCAACCATCAGCGAGGCGCTCACCACGAGCAGCTGCAGGATCGACAGCACCGCGGCGGCCCGCAGGTCGAGGAACTGGGTGGTCTGGTACCAGATCTCGGTCTCGATCGTGCCGTAGCCCTGGCCGCCGAGCACCAGCACCACCCCGAACGCCGTCGCGCAGAACAGGAACACCAGGGCCGCGGCGGACGCGATCGCGGGCGCCAGTGCGGGCAGGGTGACCGTCGCCAGCACCCGCAGCCGTCCGGCGCCGAGCGATCGCGCCGCGTCCTCCGCCCGGGGGTCCAGTCGCGACCACAGCACGCCGACCGTCCGCACCACCACCGAGTAGTTGAAGAACACCAGCGCCGCGACGATCGCGGCCAGCGACTCCGTCCAGGCCGAGGACCCCCAGCGGCCCGACGGCACCAGCAGGGACTGGAACGCCACCCCGACCACCACCGTCGGCAGCACGAACGGGATCGTGACCACGGCGCGCAGCAGCCGGCGGCCGGGGAATCGGCGGCGGTACAGCACGTAGGCGCCCGGCACCCCGAGCAGGACGGCGGCGACCGTGCCGGTGACGGCCTGGGTGAGTGTCTGGGCCGAGGATCCGCCAGGTGCGCGGCGCGGCCAGGACCGCCTCGACGCCGGCGAGGGTCGGGGTGCCGTCGATCACGAACCCCCTGGCGAGGAGCGCGGTCACCGGCCAGGCGAAGAACACCGCCAGGAACGCCACCGGGAGCACCGCGACCAGCACCCACTGCCAGGGGCGTCCGCCGGTCATCCCGCCACCCCTGACAGCCGCCACCGAAAACGGCAAACGCCATCGAAATTCCGGTGGCGTCTGCGGCTTTCGGTGGCGTCTGGCCGCCGGTGGGGCCGGGACGGGCGCGCCGGGCACGCCGGCACGCCGGACCCGGGCCCGGACCCGGGCCCGCGGCCCGGCTCAGCCGATGACGGTGGCGGTCCACGCCTTGATCCACGCCTCGCGGTTCGCGGCGATGTTCGGCGGCCGGCACCTGGATCGGTTCGGTGACCAGCGGCGGCGTTCTGGCGCCACTCCTCGGGCAGCTCCACCGCGGTGTCGACCGGGTACACGTACATGTGCACCGGGATGTCGGCCTGCACCGGGGCCGACAGCAGGAAGTCGATGAGCGCCTGCGCGCCGACCTCGGGTTCTGCGCGCCGGCGAGCACCCCGGCGTACTCCACCTGCCGGAAGCAGGTGTCGCAGCAGCGCGTCGGTGGGCGGTGCCGTCGGTACGTCGCCGGGGGCGAGGAGGCGTAGGAGCACGACCAGCGGCCGGTCGCCCTCGCCGCGGACCGCCGAGAAGTCCGGTAGTAGGCGTCCGACCAGCCCTCGGCCACCTTCACGCCGTTGGCCTTCAGCGCCGTCCAGTAGTCCAGGTAGCCGTCGTCGCCGTTCGCCCCGACCGTCGCGAGCAGGAACGACAGGCCCGGCGACGAGGTCGCCGGGTTCTGTACCACCAGCAGGTCCTTGTACTCGGGCTTCGGCAGGTCGTCGAGGGTCTCGGGCACGGCGAGGCCCGGTTCGCGTCGAACCAGTCGGGGTCGACGTTGAGGCAGACGTCGCCGTAGTCGACCGGCGTCAGCGCGCCCGGGTCGTCGCGGCGAAGGCGTCCGCGCCGTCCGGCAGTGCGGACGAGGTGTAGGGCTCAGGACGCCCTCGTCGACGCCCGGCGCGGCGAACGTGTTGTCGATGCCGAACACCACGTCGCCCAGCGGGGCGTCCTTGGTGAGGACCAGCTGGTTGACCAGCGCGCCGCCGTCGCCGGGGGCGACATAGGTCACCTCGTAGCCCGACTCCACCTCGAACGCGCTCCAGGGTCTCCTCCGACAGGGCGAAGGAGTCGTGGGTGACACCGTGAGCGTCCTGCTCTCGGTCGGGGTGAGGGGACCGCGCGGACCCCGACGGGACGGCGGCCGGCGTGGACACGCCCGCACACCCGGTCAGCAGGACGGTGGCCGCGGCGGCGGCCAGGAAGGCACGGCTGGACATGACGACTCCTCCAAAAGCTCGGAGGGCCCGGGAGGTTCCCGGGGAGATCCCGACTCCCTACGCCGGTGCTAGCCGGATCAGGTTCGAGGGTCTGCGGACACCCGCACTCTCAGCGCCCCGCGGCGCTCCCCTGTCTGGACCGAATACTACCAGCGCGGCCGGCGTCGCGATCCGGCCGGCCACCGGCCGCCGGTGGCGCCCCCGGGTAGCCCGGCTGCGGGGAGCGGCCCGCCGGCGACCTCCCTGCGGATCCGGCACCGGCCGGAGCCACGGCCAGACCCGGGTTGTGCCAGTCTTGGGCGCATGACAGCGCAGTCCGAGGCCCACGAGAAGATCAAGAGCGGCTACACCTTCGACAACCCGTCCATCGACCTGGGCGTGCTCGTGGTGGACGGCACCCCGCAGCCGGACACCCGGATCCGGCTGTCCCTGTCGATGCTGAACCGGCACGGCCTGGTCGCCGGCGCGACCGGCACCGGCAAGACCCGCACGCTGCAGGTGCTCGCCGAGCAGCTCTCCGCGGCCGGGGTGCCGGTGTTCGCCGCCGACATCAAGGGCGACCTCTCCGGGATCGCGATCGCCGGGCACGCCGAGCGAGAAGCTGCTCGCCCGCACGGAGAGCATCGGGCAGGACTGGCAGCCGCAGGGCTTCCCCACCGAGTTCTTCAGCCCTCGGCGGCCAGGGCACCGGCGTCCCGGTGCGCGCCACGATGTCGTCCTTCGGCCCGATCCTGCTGACCAAGGTGCTGGGCCTGAACGAGACCCAGGAGTCCTCCCTCGGGCTGGTCTTCCACTACGCCGACACGCGCGGCCTGCCGCTGCTCGACCTGGCCGACCTGCGGGCAGTGCTGGCGTACCTGACCACCGACGAGGGCAAGGACGAGCTCAAGGAGCATCGGCGGGCTGTCCAGTGCCACGGTCGGGGTGATCCTGCGTAACGCTGATCACCTTGCAGACCCAGGGCGCCGACGTGTTCTTCGGCGAGCCCGAGTTCGACACCGCGCGACCTGCTGCGCACCACCCCCGACGGCCGGGGCGTCATCTCCCTGCTCGAGCTGCCCGACGTGCAGGACCAGCCCGGGCTGTTCTCGACGTTCCTGATGTGGCTGCTGGCCGACCTGTTCGACGACCTGCCCGAGGTCGGCGACCTCGACAAGCCCAAGCTGGTGTTCTTCTTCGACGAGGCGCACCTGCTGTTCAACGGACGCCTCCAAGGCCTTCCTGGACGCGATCACCCAGACCGTCCGGCTGATCCGGTCCAAGGGTGTCGGCATCTTCTTCGTCACCCAGACGCCCGAAGACGTGCCGGACGACGTGCTCGCCCAGCTCGGCTCCCGCGTCCAGCACCAGCTGCGGGCGCACACCCCGGGACGCCAAGGCGCTCAAGGCCACCGTCGACGACCTACCCGACCAGCGCACTACGACCTGGCCGAGGCGCTGCACGTCGCTCGGCATCGGCGAGGCGATCGTGACCGTGATGAACCCGAACGGAGCCCCGACCCCGGTGGCCTGGACCCGGATGCGGGCGCCACGGGCGTCGATGGCGCCGATGCCGGCCGACTGGCTGGCCAGCGGGGTCGCCGCGTCCGCCCTGCAGGCGAAGTACGGCCAGGCGGTCGACCGGGACTCCGCCTACGAGATGCTGGCCCGCAAGCTGGAGGCCGGCGCAGCCCGGGCCGCCGCCGAGGCGGCGGAGGTCGAGCGCGCCAGGGAGGACGCCGCCCGGGAGCGGGCCGGCGCCCCGCGCAGCTCCCGGACGACGTCGCGGAGCCAGCCGAAGTCGGGCGTGGAGAAGGTGCTCAGCTCCCCGACCTTCTGGAACCAGGTGATGCGGGTCGGTAGCCAGGTCGTCCGGACGATGTGGGGTACCGCCCGCCGCTGAACCCGTCGGTCGGTCCGGCCGGGGACCGGTTCAGGCGTACTTCCCCGAGTGCAGCACCGACTGGTACTGGACGCGCTCGTAGGCGGACGCGTCGTCGACGGAGACCGCACTCATCGACCCGCGCAGCTGGTCGACCCCGGTGTACTCGTTCCGGGTGAGCCATTCCTCCACCTCGGCCAGCATCCGGGTGATCGCCTCCGGACCGCGTCGCAGCACGGCTGAGGCGGTGCAGGTGACGTCAGCACCCACCAGCAACGCCTTCAACACCTCGGCGCCGGAGTGGACGCCCGAGGTGCAGGCCAGGGACACCTCCGGCAATTGTCCACGCAGGATGCCCAGCCAGCGCAGCGCCAGCCGTTCGTCGTCGGGCTCGGAGAGGTCGGCCCGGGCCAGCAGGGCCAGGTTGGACAGGTCGATGTCGGGGGCGTAGAACCGGTTGAACAGCACCAGCCCGTCGGCGCCGGCGTCCACCGCGTTGGCGGCGAACCGGGACAGGGCCGAGTAGTAGGGCGACAACTTCACCGACAGCGGGACGTCCACCACGATCTTGACCGCCTCGATCGCGGCCAGGTGCGCCAGCTCGATCTCGGCGGCACCGCGCGCCGGGTCCGCGGCCATCGTGTACAGGTTCAACTCGAGCGCGTCCGCGCCGGCGGCGGCGAGTTCCTCGGCGTAGCGCTGCCAGGAGCCCGGACGGGTGGCGTTCAGGCTGGCGATCACCGGGACCTTGAGCTGCTCCTTGGCCAGCTGGACCAGCCGGACGAACCGGCCCGCCCCCAGCTCCGGCTGCACGAGGTCGGGCAGCACCGGGCCGGAGTACTCCACGAACTCGCTGCCGGCGTCCATCACGTCGGACTGCCGGGCCTCCTCGGCCAGCACGTCCTCCTCGAACAGCGACGGCAGCACGACCGCGGACGCACCGGCCGCCTCCAGCTCCAGGAGCGTCTCGACCCTGCCGGTGAGGGGGGATGCGGCCGCGATCACCGGGCCCGACACCGGCAGTCCCAGATAGGTGGTCGCCAACTGGGGCCTCATGGTTCCTCCTTCACCGCCGGCAAGGTGCGCTCCACCCCGGCCAGTTGCGAGTAATAGTGCCAGCGAACGTCGGCATCCGCCTGCGCAAGCTTCGCCAATTCCTCGGCGCGTTCCGGATTCGCCCGGGCCAGCATCGCGAACCGGGCCTCCTTCATCATGAATTCGGCCACCCCGACGGTGGGCGCCTTGCTGTCCAGGTGCAGCGGGTGGCCACCGGAACCTGGGCGGAACCGGTACAGCGGCCAGTAGCCACTGGCCACCGCCTCGGTCTGGTGGCTCATCGAGGTGGCCATGTCGATGCCGTGGGCGATGCAGGTGGAGTAGGCGATCAGCAGCGACGGACCCGGCCAGGCCTGCGCCTCGAGCATCGCCCGCACCGTCTGTTGCTGGTTGGCGCCGATCGCCAGCTGGGCGACGTACACGTCGCCGTAGGCCTGGGCGAGCATGCCGAGGTCCTTCTTCGCGGTGGCCTTCCCGGCGGTCGCGAACTTCGCGGTCGCGCCCCGGGGACTCGCCTTGGAGGCCTGGCCGCCGGTGTTGGAGTACACCTCGGTGTCGAGGACCAGGACGTTCACGTTCCGCCCCGACCCCAGGACGTGGTCGAGCCCTCCGTAGCCGATGTCGTAGGCCCACCCGTCGCCGCCGATGATCCACACCGACTTCTCCACCAGCTCGTCAGCCAGCGAGAGCAGCCGCCGGGCCCGTTCCACGTCGGTCGCGAGGCCGCCGGCCGTGCGCCCCGACCCCGTCGGGGCCCTCGGGGTGGTTTCGCCGGGCGCACCCGGTGGGACCGCCGTCCCCAGCGCCCGGTCCAGCACCCGCTTCAACGCGGCCACCCGCTCGCGCTGGGCGGCCAGGCCCGCCTCGTCGCCCTGATCGGCGCCCAGGATCTCGTCCGCGAGGGCGGGTCCGACCTCGTTGCGCAGCGCGCCCAGCAGCCTGCACGCCTCCGCGTGCTGCCGTTCCCAGGCGATCCGCATGCCCAGGCCGAACTCGGCGTTGTCCTCGAACAGGGAGTTCGACCAGGCCGGGCCGCGTCCGGCGGCGTTGGTGGTGTAGGGCGAGGTCGGCAGGTTGCCGCCGAAGATGGACGAGCAGCCGGTGGCATTCGCGACGATCATCCGGTCACCGAAAAGCTGGGTGAGCGTCTTGATGTAGGGGGTCTCGCCGCAGCCGGAGCAGGCCAGCGAGAACTCGAACAGGGGTTGCAGCTGGGCGACGCCCTTCACCTGGTCGTGGCGCACCTGGGTGCGGTCCACCTCGGGCAGCCCGAGGAAGAACTCGAAGTTCTCCCGTTCCCGTTCCCGGTGTTCGCCGGCCGGCTCCATGTCCAGCGACTTGTGCTTGAACTCGCTCTTGGACCGCGCGGGGCAGATGTCGGAGCAGATCCCGCAGCCGGTGCAGTCGTCGGGAGCGACCTGGACGATCAGTCGCCGGCCGGGCTGCGCCCGGTCCTTGTACTCCTTGTGCAGGAAGCCCTCGGGGGCGGAGCCGAGGTCCGCGGGGTCGGCCAGCTTGATCCGGATCGCGGTGTGCGGGCAGACCACCGCGCACTTGCCGCAGTCGATGCACAGTGAGGGGTCCCAGACCGGCAGTTCCGCGGCCAGCCCGCGCTTCTCCCACTTCGCGGTGCCGGTCGGCCAGGTCCCGTCCACCGGGAGGGCGCTCACCGGCAGCAGGTCCCCCTGGCCGTGCAGCATGACCGCCGTCACTCGCTTCACGAAGTCGCCGGCGGCGTCGGGAAGGGCGGGCAGGCGGTGCTCGTGGCTGGTCGGACGCAGCCCGGCCGGCAGCGGGTGCAGGGCGGCGATGGCGGCGTCGATCGCGGCGAAGTTGCGCTCCACGACGGTGCGGCCGCGGCGTCCGTAGGTCCGTTCGACCGCAGTCTTGATCGCGGCGACGGCCTCGTCGGCGGGCATCACCCCGGAGAGGTAGAAGAAGCAGGGCTGCATCACCGTGTTGATCCGCCGACCCAGGCCGGCCGCCTTCGACACGGCTTCGGCGTCGATCACCCAGGTCCGCAGCCGCTTGGCGGCGATCTCGGCCTGCACCTCCACCGGGAGCCGCTCCCAGGTGTCCTCGCCGTAGGGTGAGTTGATCAGCAGGGTCGCCCCGGGCTTGGCGACGTCGACGGTCTTCATCGTCCGCAACAGGTCGAACTGGTGGACCGCCACGAAGTCGGCGGCATCGACCAGGTAGGTGGCCCTGATCGGTGCCCGGCCGAACCGCAGGTGCGACACCGTGACCGCTCCGGCCTTGCGGGAGTCGTAGACGAAGTAGCCCTGCGCATGGGCGTCGGGCTCGCTCGCCGATGATCTTCACCGAGTTCTTCGCCGCTCCCACCGTGCCGTCCGAGCCGAGCCCGAAGAAGACCGCCGACAGGTGGTCGTCGGGGACCCGGAAGGTCAGGTCAGGGGTGAGGGACAGGTGGGTGACGTCGTCGACGATGCCGACGGTGAACCGCGGCTTCGGGGCGGCCTTGGCGAGCTCGTCGAAGACCGCCTTCGCCATCGCCGGGGTGAACTCCTTGGAGGACAACCCGTAGCGGCCACCGATGACGGCGGGTCCCCCACGGCCGGTTGATCCGGTCGAGGCCGTGGCGTCGACGGGCGCGACCGGCCGATCGGCGCGCGAGCACAGGGCGACCAGGACGTCGGCGTGCAGCGGTTCGGCCGGGGCGCCCACCTCCTTGGTGCGGTCCAGGACCGCGATCGCGCCGACGGTGGCCGGCAACGCGGCCAGGAACGCCTCGACCGGGAAGGGACGGAACAGCCGGAGCGTGACCAGGCCGACCTTCTCGCCGCGGCGGACCAGTTCCTCCACCGTCTCGGCGAGGCAACCGGCGGCCGACCCCATCGCCACCACCACCCGCTCCGCGTCGGGCGCGCCGGTGTAGTCGGCCAGCGAGTAGCGCCGTCCGGTGCGCTCGGCGAGTTCGTCGAACACCTCCGCCACCGCGTCGGGCACGGCGAGATGGAAGGGGTTGGCCGCCTCCGCGGCCTGGAAGAAGGTGTCCGGGTTCTCCGCCACCCCTCGTACCACCGGGGCGTCCGGGGTGAGGCCGCGGGCCCGGTGGGCCAGCACGTCGGACTCCCGGACCAGGGCACGCAGGTCGGCCTGGGGGAGCAGCCGGATGGTGTTCTCCTCGTGGCTGGTCCGGAAACCGTCGAAGAAGTGCACGAACGGCACCCGGGTGCGCAGCGTGGCCGCGTGCGCGACCAGGGCGAAGTCGTGGGCCTCCTGCACGCTGGACGCACACAGCATCGCCCAGCCGGTGGTGCGGGCGGCCATCACGTCGGAGTGGTCCCCGAAAATGCTCAGCGCGTGCGTCGCCACCGTCCGGGCGGCCACGTGGATCACCGCCGGGGTGAGTTCTCCGGCGATCTTGTACATGTTGGGCAGCATCAGCAGCAGGCCCTGGGACGCGGTGAACGTGGTCCCCAGGACGCCCTTGGTGACCGCGCCGTGCAGCGCGCCGGCAGCCCCCGCCTCCGACTGCAGCTCCACCACCTCCGGCACCCCGCCCCACAGGTTGGGACGGCCGCCGGCCGACCAGGCGTCGGCGGATTCCCCCATCGGCGAGGAGGGCGTGATCGGGTAGACGGCGATCACCTCGCTGAGCGCATGCGCCACCAGGGCGGCCGCCTCGTTGCCGTCCACGACGGCCCGCCGTGGAGCCCCGCCGGTCGGCTCGGAATCGCTGGCCATCAGGCCCCTCTCGCCGCTCACAATGGTTGGCGACCAACCGTCCCGATGATCCCGGCCCGGTACTCCCGGCTGCTGAACTTGTTGTACTCGGCCTGCGCGGCCTGGATCCGTTGCGGCACGTCGAGGCGTTCGGTCGGTTCCTCGTTGCCCGGGGTGGAGATGAACTTCTGCAGCGCCTTCAGCCCGGCGTCCGCCCGGGAGGCCGCAGCGGCCTGCTTGGCGTCCAGGCGGGCCCGGTACCAGTCGGTGGCAAGGATCGCCTCGCGTCCGAACAGGGCCCGGAACTCCGGCGACTCCAGCGTCCAGCCCTGCGCCGAGACGCCGTGGGCCATGATCTCCAGCAATGCCCGCAGCGGCGGGATCGCCAGGTCGATCGTGCCGTCGGCGAAGTAGGCCTTTGCCACCCGCTCGTGCGTGGCCACGATCGTCGCCACCGACTCGGCGAAGACGCCCGGGTCCTGCAGCTCGGGGCAGAGCATCTCCTCGGTGAAGACCACGTGCGGATGCAGGAAGATCCGGCCGAAGTACTTGCGGGCGAACTCCTTGGTCATCCGGTAGCCGAGCCGACTGGCCAGCACCCGCCGGCCGTCGTGCTCGTAGTCGCTGATCCGCTCCAGGGCACCCTCGGCCACCAGGTTCACCGCGTCCCGCTCGGTCGGCGTCATCCGGGAGAACACTTCCGGCACCAGCATCGAGATGTCGTGTTCCACCCGCACCCGGGGGCCGACGTAGCCGGCGCAGGAGACCCAGCCGTCGTGGCCCGTCAGCACGAACGACAGCAACGCGGCGTTCAGGTCCAGGACGGCGGGCAGGGCGTTGAACGGGCCCTTGGTCATCGCACCCTCGGAGCCCGCGCCGGTGGTGGACGGCGACTTCCCGGTCATCGAGGAGATGAACTCCGCGAAGAGCTCCGGCAACTCCATGTAGTGCAGCGGGTTGTAGGAGCACAGCGGCGGCACCGTGCCGTCGGGCGGGTTGTTCCGGCGGCCGGCCGCGACCACGTCGACCGGGACGGGCAGCGGGTCGTGAGACGGCAGGCGGCGCACCAGGTGGGCGGCCAGGTCGGCGGTGGCCGTCGCCGCCGCGTTGGCGCGATCGGGGCGCCGCTGCAGGTAGCGCGGGTTCTTGCTCGGCAGCCCGTCCACCAGCCGCGGGTTCGCCGAGCACACGAAGTAGGCCGGCGAGCTCCCGGCCGGGGCATCGGCCACCGTCGAGATCAGGCGCCGCATCGGCTCGGTGAACTGGCTGAACGCCACCGCGTCGTCCCGCATCGCCACCGCGTCGTCCCGGGTGAGCGGCTGGAAGTTCGACAGGAACGTGCCCGGCGAGGCGATGTCCGCCTCGGCCTGCTTGTCGTAGCCGCGGTGGATGGCGTCGTCGGGACGCTGGAACAGCAACTGCTCGCAGTTCTCCACCAGCTTGTAGGACCGGCCGGGCTCCAACCCGAGCATGTGTCCGTCGACCACCACCGACGCGGTGATGTCGTCCTCGGTCTGGACCTTCACGGCCGGGTTGAAGTCGTGCCGGAGCCCGAACAGCCGCCAGGAGCCGTCACTGTCGAAGCCCACCCGGAGCATGTTGACCATGATCTTGTCGCCGTCGAGTCGCAGGTTGATGCCGCGGCGACCGTTGATGATGCCCACCGTGAAATGGCTGCGCCACTCGCCGTGCCATTCCGGCCGGTAGAACCGCTTCACCACGAACACGAGTTCCTTGATGTGCTGCGGGATCGACTCGAGCCAGGCGTTGTACTCCGGCCGGTAGTCGCTCGGCGAGGGCGTCAGCAGCTTGATCACGCTGCCGATCGACCGGTCGTCGCCCAGGATCGGCCGGCGGTCGAGTCCGCGGTCCGCCGGGGCGGCGAAGCGGTCACTGAAGTCCCGCTCCAGGATGGCCGCGACCGCGTCCATGTCGGCGTCGAAGTCGGGCACGTAGGCGTTGCCGAAGATGAACGCGTCGGTGATCGCCTTGGAGATCTCGGACTTGCCGCCGCCGGAGACCGTGGCCGGCTTGTGGCAGCTGGTGGCGGTGGGGACAGTCCCCACCAGGCTCCACTGGGTCCGGTCGGCGACCTGCTGCACCATCTCCACCCGGTAGCCGTCGGGGGTGAGGTAGGTGCGATCCGCTCGCAGCCGGATCGACGCGGTGCCACCGGCCGGGTCGGGCCAGGACACGGTGAGGGTACGCAGCGAGAAGGTCGGCCCCGCAGGCACCAGGACGAGGTGCGGCTGCTCGGTGTCGAGGGCGTGGCCCTCCGGCTGCGGGGCGAAGCGCCCCGGATCGCGCTGCAACACCTGCGCCACGGTGTGGTCCGCCCCCGCATCGGGGACGGTGTACTCCTGGCCGAGGTTGTAGCTGGGGAAGACCAGGGCGCCCCCGGCATGCTCCTCCTCCGCATTTCCGAACAGGTTCGCCGAGTAGCTGATCTGGGTCTTCACCTCCTTCTTGCAATAGCCGAAGTAGTTGTCGGCGATCACGGTCACGATCACACCGCGGGAGTCGCGGGCACACGCCTTGAAGGCCTGGCCGCCGTTGTAGCGCTCGTCCTCGGACTCCCAGCACATGCCGTCCCGGCGCTGCCGCTCGGTGGCCTCGCTGAGGTGCGGCAGGCCGAGCGACTTCTTGGTGGCCCCGACCAGGTGGGGGGCCAGGATCACCGCGCCGGTGTGGCCCGTCCAGGTCTCCGGAGCCAGGGACGCGTCGTGCTCAGGCAGGTACGGGTCGCCGCCGTTGCCGAAGATGCCCTCGACGAAGTCGAGGTTCGCGACCAGTCCGCCGGGCACGATGAACCGTGTCTCCATCCGCTTCTCCCGCACCCAGCCGGGCACCGCCGGGGCGACCAGGGGGCGCAACTGGAGGGAGACGAAGCACGCCGCAGGCTCCGCGGAATTCGCGGTGTAGGGCAGGATCTTGTCCCGCTCCGGAGGGCGGAAGGCCAACTCCAGCAGCCGCGCGAAGACCGCCTTGGGTACGGCCACCTTGTCGTCGGGGATCGGCAGGCCCCCCTCGGCGATGTGGAACACGCCGGCCGTCGTGCGGCGGTCGTTCGCCGGGTTGTGCAGCACCCCGTTGGCCAGCCGGTAGCTGCTGAGCAGCGGGGAGGTGAACGAGTCGGCGTCGTAGGGGAGCGACAGCTCGCGGGCCAGGCCGGCTTCGTCCAGCACCAGGGTGCGACGCGGCAGCTTCGGAGCCACCCCGGTGTCGGCCAGGTAGTCGTCCAGCCAGTCCTGGATCCGGGCGTCGGCCGCGCACAGCCGGTCGCTGAGCCGACGGCTCAGTTCACGTTGCCGGGCGAGGATCGGCGCGACCAGCTTCGCGGTGGCGGAATCCTTCTCCGCTGCCGGCGCGGGCAGGCCGGCCTGGGCGAGACGGAGGTAGATGGCGGCGGGTTCGATCTGGGCCATGCGGCCATTGTCCCCTGTCCGGCCCCATCGGCCACAACGGGGTCCCGTTGACGGGATCGGTGGCGACGGGCCCGGCGCGGGGCACCCGGCACGGACGGCGTCCGCCGTCCGGGTCCGGCCCTGCCCAAACCGCCGGCCGGCGGCGCGTTCTGCTATCACCCGAAAGGGGGACATGAATGGCTGCATTTCGGCTATTCACTCAAGAAATGCGGCCGGTCCACGCTTGATTTCCTGAAATGCGTGGGTTTTCCCACCGGGTAGCGGTAACCTCGCCCCATGCTGCAAGGACTGGACCCGATCTTGGGAGGGTTGACACAGGTCGGACTGGGCCTGGTCTTCTGCTTCGTCGGCCACTCCGCGGCGCGGGTCGTGCTGGCCCTCTGGGGGGCCCTGGTGGGCTTCGTCGGCGGCACCCTCCTCTACGTTGCGCTGCTCCGCTGGGAGCAGGCTGCCGTGTTGGCGATGGTGCCGTGGTGGGCGTTCGCGGTCGCCCTGGGGCTACTGGCCGCCTGGCTTTCGTTCGCGTTCTACGCGATGGGCGTGCTGGTCTCGATGGGTGCCATCGGCTGGGGGATGGGCGTGTTCGTGTCGACCAACCTGAACATGCCGGAATGGATCGCCCTCGCCATGGGGCTGGTGGTCGCTGCGGGGCTGGTGATGGTCGGCTGGACGCTCAGCCTGCCCAAGGCGATGCTCGTGGTGATGACGGCCCTGGTCGGCGCCGGCGCCATCATCAACGGCGTCCAGGTGTTGATCGGCCAGCCGCTGGACCTGCTCGACCAGGCGGGTTGGCGGGCCGACCTGCTGCCGCACGCCGCCTGGACCGCCGCGTTCGCGGCGCTGGCGGTGGCGGGGATGGTGCTGCAGTTCCGGCAGGATTCAGAGGACAACCTGAGGGACGCCTACAAGCGCGTCTGAGGCGGTCCCACCACATTCCCCGGCGATGCCCGCATACGATGTGCGCCATGCTGATTGTGACCACGAACGACGTTCCGGGCTACCGCATCGAGGCGGTCCTCGGCGAGGTGATGGGCATGACCGTGCGTGCGGCCAACATCGGTGCGAACATCGTCGCGAGCTTCCGTTCCCTCGGTGGCGGGGAGGTCGACGAGTACACCCGGCTGGTCAACGAGAGCCGCCAGCAGGTGATGCAAAGGATGTGGCAGGACGCGGTCAGCCGCGGCGCGAACGCGATCGTGGGGATGCGGTTCGACACCGGCGACATCGCCCAGGCGTTCTCCGAGGTGTGCGCCTACGGGACGGCGGTCGTGGTGGAGCCGATCGCCGCCGGCCAGCCGGGAGCGACCCGCCAGTCCGCGGCGATCGTGGCGCGGTAGCAGCGTCGACGCCCCGACCCCGACCCGGGCTCAGCTGTCGGGATCTGCCGGGGCGGACCGGTCCGCCTCCGGTTTCCCGGGACGGCCCTTGCCGGGCGCGGGGCGGGTGATCTTCGTCGGCGCGGCCGGGCCGGGCCGTGCGGCCGGGCCGGTGGGTGGCGCCTCGCCACGGCGCAGCGCGAGCAGCCCGCGAACGCCGCGGTAGACCGCCACCAGACCCATCCCCAGAATCACCCAGTCGAAGATGCCCAGCGTCCCGGCGTTCCCCTGGGTGGACAGGAAATAGGTCGCCGACGCCACGGCGAGCGCACCGACAACGAGATAGAGCCAGGCCTGGCGTTTCGGGTCTTCCACGAGTGGCAGCCTAGCGCCGTCGCGGAAGTCGGTCCGACCGGCCTGCCGCAGGGTCCCCGGAGGGTCAGGAAGGACGCGCCGGGCGACGTGGCGAGACCGCTCCTCGGGGTTCCGCACGGGCGAGACCGACAGCCCTACCGGGCGTCCCGGGTTGACAATCTACAACTGTTCGGTTGTAGGTTCTCCTTGTGGCCGAGCAGAATGAGGACCGGGCGGACGCGTTCTTCCACGCCCTGGCCGACCGGACGCGGCGGGACATCCTCCGCCGGGTGCTGGCCGGGGAGCACTCGGTCACCGCCCTCGCGGCGAACTACGGGATGAGCTTCGCCGCGGTGCAGAAACACGTCGCCGTCCTCCAGCGGGCCGGCCTGCTGACCAAGCGGCGCCGTGGCCGCGAGCAACTCGCCAGCGGCGAGGTGGCGGCCCTCCGCTCCGTCACCTCGATGCTGGAAGACCTCGAGGACGTCTGGCGGGGCCGCATCTCGCGCATCGACGAACTCCTCCAGAAAGGCTGACCCATGCCCGTCACAGGGATCACCAAGGACCTCGACGCCCGTTCGATCGTCATCACCGCCGAGTTCACCGCGCCGGTCGAACGGGTGTGGCAGGTCTACGCCGACCCACGCCAGCTCGAGCGGGTGTGGGGCCCGCCCACGCACCCCGCCACCGTCGTCGCCCACGCCCTGGTACCGGGCGGCCACCTGCACTACTTCATGACCGGCCCGGACGGCGAGAAGTACTACGGCGGTTGGCGGATCGAGGAGGTCCAGGCCCCGGTCCGGTTCACGTTCGAGGACTACTTCGCCGACGCCGACTTCACCCCAGACACCGGCCTGCCGGAGTCGAGCTGCGAGTTCCGCTTCGAGGCGACCGCCGCCGGCACCCGGGCGGTCTTCACCACCACCTACGCCACCGCCGAGGCCCTCCAGCAGGTGCTCGACATGGGCATGGAGGAGGGCGCCACCCTGGCCACCAACCAGATCGACGCGCTGCTCGCCGAAGGCTGACCCTGACCGGCCCCGCGACCCCGGTCGGCGGAGCCTGCTCCCGGTGCCGGGACGTCCCTCCTGCCGCCGTCGCGCCGGTAGCAGAAGGTCCTGCCCGGCGGCCGGGACGATTCTTCGGCGGGGTGGCCGGGGCGGTGTGCCAGACTCCTCGGGTGCGCCCCTACCGTGACATCCTCGCGATCCCCGGCGCGCTCGCCTTCTCCGCCGCCGGGCTGCTGGCCCGTTCCGGCGGAGCGATGATGGGCCTCGGCATCGTGCTGATGGTTTCCGCGCTCTACGGCAGCTACGCGCTCGCCGGCGCGCTCGCCGCCGCCAACGCCGTGTCGTGGGCGATCGGGACGGCGCTGTTGTCGAACCTCGTCGACCAGCACGGCCAGCGCCGGGTGATGTATCCGGCCGCGGTGGTCTCCGCGGTGTCCCTGGCCGTCGTGGTCGTGCTGGCGGTCTGGCAACTGCCGGCCTGGACCCTGTTCGTCCCGGCCATGGTCAGCGGCCTCACCGGCGGTTCCCCGGGGGCGCTGGTCCGGGCCCGCTGGAACCACGTCACCACCGAACCGCAACAACTGCACGTGGCGTTCTCGCTGGAGTCGACGCTGGACGAGCTCACCTACGTGATCGGCCCGGTCCTGGCCACGGCGCTGTCCACCGGCGTCCACCCCGCCGCGGGGCTGGTCGCCCCGGTCGTCCTGGGCCTGACCGGTGCCCAGCTCTTCTACTCCCAGCGCGCCACTGAACCCCCGGCCACCCCGCGCCTGGCCGGCGAAGGCACCGCTGGCCTGCGCCGGTTCATCCTGCGCGCGCCCGGCGTCGCGGCGGTGGTCGCGGTGAACCTGCTGATCGGCTGCGTCTTCGGCGGCATCGATGTCACCGTGGTAGCGGCCGCCACCAGCTGGGACGTCCGCCCGGCGTCGGGGATCGTGCTGGCCGTGTTCTCCGCCGGGTCCGGCCTGGCCGGGCTGTTCTACGGCGCCCGGACGTGGCACTCCCCGCTGCCCGGACGCTTCGCGGTCGGGGTGGTGGCGATGTTCCTCAGCGCCACCGGGCTAATCCTGGCCGACTCGATCGTGCTGCTCAGCGGGGTCGGACTCCTGGTCGGGGTGACCGTTGCACCGACGCTGATCAACGGCAACACCCTGATCGGACGGGTGGTGCCGACCAGCCGCCTGACCGAGGGTCTGGCCTGGATGGGCACCGGGATCGGGATCGGGGCCGCGGCCGGCTCCAGCATCTCCGGGGCCGTGATCGACGCTGCGGGCTACCACTCCGGCTTCATCGTGGTGTGCGGCTTCGCCGCGGCGGCCGCCGCCATCGCGGTCGGCTCCCTGGGCGGCCTGCGCCGGGCGGTCGCGGCCGCGGACGCGGTCGACAAGCCCGACGGTGCCCGGCAGACGATCTTCGAATAACCCGGAATATGCCCCCGGGGGTTTCCCTCGGGGAGACAATACGGAGGACCGCGCTGCGGGCTCCACCCGCGCTCGCCATCGTCGACGAGCCGGACGGGCCCGACCAGCCTCCCCTCGAGGAAGAACCCGCATGTCCACAACCAGCCCCCGGTTCCCCGGCATCCCGGACGTGATCAATGGCAACGGCGCCATCGCTCACGTCATGAAGCACGTCTGCGGGGGTGTGATCGGCTACCCGATCACCCCGTCCACCGAGATCTCGGAGATCTTCGAGGCGGCCCGCGCCGACGGGCAGCTGAACGCGTGGGGGAAGCACCCGTTCTTCGTCGAGACCGAGGGCGAGCACTCCGCGCAGAGTGGCGCGCTCGGGGCAGCGCTGGTCGGCGGCAACTTCGTCTCGAACGCGTCCTCCAGCCAGGGCATTCTCTACGGCCTGGAATCGCACTACGTCACCGTGGGCCGGAAGATCGGAGGGTTCGTCCTCCAGGTCGCCGCCCGGGTGGTCACCCGGCACTCGCTGAACGTGATGGCGGGGCACGACGACGTGTACGCGCTGCTGCCGACCGGCTACACGATCCTGTTCGGCTCCAACCCCCAGGAGGCCGCCGACCTGGCCGCGATCTCGTTCCGCACGTCGTCGCTGTCCCTGGTGCCGGTGGCGAACGCGATGGACGGCTTCGCGACCAGCCACGTGATGAGCGAGGCGCTGCTGCCCGAGCCGGAACTGCTGCGCAGCTACCTCGGCGACCCCGCCGGCCGGATCCCGTGCCCCACCGTCGCCCAGGACCTGCTCTTCGGCGCCAAGGGCCGGGTGTTCCAGTTGTTGCGCTACCTCGACCGGCACGCCGGCGAGTTCGAGGCCGCCGACCTGGCCGCCCTGCGCGGCTGGCTGGAGGCGCGCCGCCCGCGGATCGAGGCCGACGCCGACGGCGACCTCGTCGAGGAGACCCTGGCCCGGGTCCCCGGGCGCCTGCACGCACCGTGGCGACGGCAGTGGCTGCACGCCTGGCCCGCCGGCACCCGTCAGCTCGTCCCGGCGCTGGTCGACCCGCACAACCCGGGGCTGACCGGGCCGGTTCAGAACCAGCCCGACTTCCAGGCCGGGTCGGCCGACCACCGCACCCACTTCGCCAGTGCCGTGCCCGCCCTGGTACGGCAGGCGATGGCCGAGTACGCCGAGCTCACCGGACGCAGCTACGCGCCGGTGGTCGCCCACGACTGCGCCGACGCCGATCTCGTGATGGTCGGGATGGGCTCGATCACCGACGACGTCCGGGCCGTCCTGCCCCACCTCCGTGCCCAGGGGCTGAAGGTCGGGGTGGCCTCGGTGAAGCTGCTGCAGCCGTTCCCGGAGGCGGAACTGGTCGCCGCGCTCAGCGGCGCGAAGGCGGTCACCGTCCTGGAACGCTCCGACGACACCGCACTCACCCGGCTGGTCACCCAGGCCCTGTTCCGGGCCCGCGCGAACGCCGACGCCGACCCGGCGTCCCGGCCCCATCCGGGGATCCCGCCGCTGTCGGCCAGCCCGCGGCTGACCACCGCGATCTTCGGCCTGGGCGGGCACGACCTCCAGCCCCGGCACCTGGTGGCCGCCTTCGCCAACATGGCCGCCGAGGCGCCGGTGCCCCTGGTCTACCTCGGTTCACAGTTCTTCACGGCCAACCCGACCCCGGCGGTGGCGGCCATCCAGGACCGGCTGCGCGCCGCCTACCCCGAGACCGAACTGATGGCCCTGGAGACCCTGCCGAACCCGGAGATCCTGCCGCCGGGCTCGCTGCGGATCCGGTTCCACTCCGTCGGTGGCTACGGCACCGTGGCCACCGGGAAACTGCTGACCGACCTGCTCTCCTCGCTGCTCGGCATGCACTCGAAGTCGGCCCCCAAGTACGGCTCGGAGAAATCGGGGGCGGCCACGAACTACTACATCACCCTCTCCCCGGAGCCGGTGCTGCTCACCAACGCCGAACTCGAGGACGTCGACCTCGTCGTCGCGCCCGACCACCAGGTGTTCTCCCACACCAACCCCCTGAAGGGCCTGGCGGCGGGCGGCACCCTGATCATGCAGTCCGACCGGACCCCGCTCGAGGTGTGGCGGGGGCTCCCGGCCTTCGCCCGGCGCACGATCCGCGACCGTGGCATCCGGTTCCTGGTACTGGACGCGTTCGCGGTCGCGAGGGCCCACGCCCCCAATCCGGACCTCGAGACCCGGATGATGGGGATCGCCTTCATCGGGGCGATCCTCGGCCAGGTAGGGGTCACCCGGAGCCCCGCGGAGATCGAGCACGAGGTGCGGGCCGAGCTGGCCCGGAAGTTCGGCCGGCGCGGCGAGACCGTGATCGAGGCGAACCTGGCCGTGATCCGGGAGGGCATGGGTGCGATCGTCGTCGACTACGCCGACCCGGCCCTCGGAGCCGTCGAGGCCGAGCCCGCACGCGCCAGGCTCCGGGAGTCCCTGTCGCTGGCGATGACCCCGTCGGTGACGGCCGAGCGCAGCAGCGGGTTGTTCGACCCGGGCTACTACGAGGAGATCCTCGCCCGGCCGTTCCGGGAGGGAACGATCGACGAGGCCCCGGTGCTGCCCGGCACCGGCCTGTTCATGCCGGTGGGCACCGGGGCGGCGAAGAACAAGGGGATCTTCCGCCGCAACGTCCCGGTCTTCGACCCGGCCGCCTGCACCGCCTGCATGGAGTGCGCCCTCGCCTGCCCGGACACCGCCATCCCGAACACCGGCCACGAGCTGAGCGACCTGCTCTGGTCGGCCGTCGACGCCGCCGGGCTGGTCGAGGACGACCGTGCCGCGTGGTACGCCGCCGTGCCCGACTGGACCGTGGCCGTCCGGGAGGCGTTCCGCGCCGACCCGGGCGCCATCGACCTGGCTGCGGTGGCCCGCGCCACCGCAGCCGCCCTGCCCGGGGACCGGCTGCCCGCCCATGGACTGGACGCGGTGATCGCAGCCCTGGAGGTCTTCCCGGTGGCCCGGACACGGCCGCTGTTCGACGCGCTGGAGAAGGCCGAGGCGGGCAGCGGCGTGCTGTTCTCCGCCGTGATCGACCCCTGGAAGTGCACCGGTTGCCTGCAGTGCATCGAGGTCTGCGGTCCGGACGCGCTCAGCTCCGCCGAGCAGGACGACCTGTTGCTCGGCGCGCTCGAGGCCCGGTTCGAGCGGCTGACCCGGTTGCCGGACTCCCCCGAGCGGCTCGCCGCGGAGGCCACCGCCCCCGGCGGCGACATCAAGCGGATCCTGCTCAACCGCACCGACTACTACTCGATGACCGGTGGCCACGGTGCCTGCCGGGGCTGCGGCGAGGTGACCGCGATCCACCTGCTGAACTCGCTCAACCACCGCATCGGCGCGGACCGGCGGAAGGCCCGCCAGCAAGAACTGGACGAGGTCCTCGACGCGCTGGCCCGGTTGCAGGAGGTGCTCCCCGACGGGGACCGCCGGCGCCGGGTGGCTGCGACGATGGCCGAGCTGGAGCGTCGGCTCTACCTGTACGAGTCCGGGCCGACCGGCGACGGCCCGGCCCCGACGGTGATCGCGAACTCGACCGGCTGCTCGAGTGTGTACGCCTCCACCGTCCCGTTCTCGCCCTACCTCGACCCGTGGGTGAACGGCCTGTTCCAGGATGCCCAGCCACTGGCGGTGGGGATCTACGAGGGGCTCGTCTCCGGCCTGGTGGACGAGGTCCGGGCCCGCCGGGTGGCCCGGCTCGAACTCGACGGCGCGTACGACCCTGAACTACACGACGCGGCTCTGGCCACGTTGTCGTGGCGCGACTTCACCCCGGCGGAGCGGGCACTGGTGCCGGTGGTGCTGACCATCAGCGGCGACGGCGCGGCCTTCGACATCGGCTTCGGGGCGATGTCCCGGGTCCTCGCCGGCGGCACGCCGATCAAGTCGCTGGTGCTGGACACCGGCGGCTACTCCAACACCGGCGGCCAGGCGTCCACTGCGAGCTTTGCCGGGCAGGACGCCGACCTGGCCCGCTACGGCAGCGCCCACGGCGGCAAGCAGGAGTCCCGCAAGGAGTTGGGGCTGCTGGCCGCGTTCCACCCGAACGTGTTCGTCTGCTCCACCGCCACCGCGTTCCACGGGCACTTCCTGCGCGCCTGCGCCGACCTGATCGACTACACCGACGGTGCCGCGCTGATGATCGCCTACTCGCCCTGCGACACCGAGAACGGCATGCCCGAGGACCTGGCCAACGCCCGCTCCCGGCTCGCCGTGGAGGCCCGGGTCAGCCCGCTGTTCGTGCACGACCCCCGCAAGGGGGTCTCGCTGGCGGACCGGTTCAGCCTGGAGGGCAACCCTGAGCCGGAGCGGCTGTGGATCGAGACCACCGTGACGCACCGCGACGACCGCGGCCAGCTGCAGTTGCTGACCATGCCGCTGACCCCGGCCGAGTTCGCGATCGGGGAGGTCCGGTTCGCCCGCCAGTTCCGGTGGCTGGCCACCCACGAGGAGGCCGGGGCCGTCCCGATCGCGGAGTACGTGGAGCTGCCGCCGCACCAGCGCGCCGGCCGGACGCCATTCGTCCTCACCACCGACCGCAAGCGCCGGCTGGTGAAGATGGCGTGCTCGGCCAGCATCGTCGCCCTGGTCGAGGACCGGCGCCGCAACTGGCAGACCCTGCAATTCCTCGCCGGCCAGTCCGAGGCCGTCCTGGAGGCGCGGCACCGCACCGAACTGGGCGAGTGGAGCAGCCGCTACGGCGAGGCGATCCAGGCGCGGGAGTCCGCGCTGGACACGATCGCCAAGGCGATGGCCGACCTGGCCACCGCCAGCGGCGCGCCGCCCGGTGGGGCGCTGCAGTTCGGGCTGTTCGGGGCCCCGCTGGCTGCGCCCGCCGCCGAACCGGCGCCGGCCGCGACCGCCCTGGCGGACCAGCCGATCTGGCTCGACCCGGCCGACCTGGCCAGCTGCAACGACTGCGCCACCTGCTACCAGGAGCTGCCGCAGCTGTTCGAGAAGGCGACCATCGTCGTCGACGGCGACGTGCGGACGGTGGGACGGATGCGTCCCGACGCCCTGGACGGGCTGGATCTGACCACCGAGCTGCAGGCCCGGATCACCCGGGTCAAGGCCACCTGCGACGCGGAGATCATCCGGTGAACAGCCCGTCGTTCAGCAACCAGCTGGGACTGCTGGAGCGTCGTCTGGCCGCCGACCCGCGGGCGTTCCGGGAGCTGTTCACCGCCGACGGGATGGAGTCGGTGGCCTGGGAGTTCCGCCAGCCGGCGCTCGGGGCGAAGTTCACCCGGCAGCTGTGGGAGGTGCTCAGCCGCGACGACGACGCCAGCCGGCTGCTGATGCGGTTCCTGTGGCAGCTGCCGCTGGGCCGCAAGCGCGGCTTCATCCGTGCGCTGGACGAGCATCTCGCCGGGCGTTACCCGATGTTCGCCGGGCTCAGCGAGAACTGGCCCTCAGGCAACGGGATCGGCCCCTACATCCGGAAGCCGTCGGAGCGCTCGGAGGACTTCGAACTGGTCAACAAGGGCTACCTCGGCTACATGGACCTGGGCTACACCCGCCGGGACGTGGAACTGTTCGTGTGGCTGGAGGCGTTGCGGGACAAGCAGTGTGCCGAGGCCCCGTGCGAGCTGGGCGTCCTGCTCGCCGGGCACACCGAGCCCCGGGGCGGCTGCCCGGTGCAGATCCACATCCCGAAGATGTTCGAGCTGATCGGCACCGGCCACTTCCGGGAGGCGCTGGAGATGCTCGAGTCGTGCAACCCGCTGCCGAACGTGACCGGACGGGTGTGCCCCCAGGAGCTCCAGTGCCAGGGCCAGTGCACCCACAAGCAGGCCATGAGCATCGGCCAGTTGGAGTGGTTCCTGCCGGAATGGGAGAAGCTGGCCGACCCCGAACGGGCCGCCTCGCGGTACCCGGGCGTCCGGGACCCGTGGGCCACGGCCCTGCGCCCGCCGGTCGCGATCGTCGGTTCGGGCCCGTCCGGCCTGATCACCGCCTACCTGCTGGCCTCGGAGGGTTTCCCGGTCACGGTGTTCGAGGCGTTCCACGCCCTGGGCGGTGTGCTGCGCTACGGCATCCCCGAGTTCCGGCTGCCGAACGAGCTGATCGACGATGTGGTGTCCCGGATCCGGCAGCTCGGCGGCCGGTTCGTGACCAACTTCGTGGTCGGCCGGACCGCCACCCTGGAGCAGCTGCACGACGCCGGCTTTACCCGGGTGTTCGTGGGCAGCGGGGCGGGACTGCCCCGGTTCCTGAACGTGCCCGGCGAGCACCTGCTGAACGTGATGAGCGCCAACGAGTTCCTGACCCGGGTGAACCTGATGCAGGCCCACCGCCCCGACCACGAAACGCCGCTGCCGGTGACCGCCGGCCAGCAGGTGCTGATCGTCGGCGGCGGGAACACCGCGATGGACGCCGCCCGTACCGCTCGCCGGCTGGGTGGCCACGTCACGATCGTCTACCGGCGGACGCGCTCGGAGATGCCGGCCCGGGTGGAGGAGCTGGAGCACGCCCTGGAGGAGGGCGTCGAGCTGGCCGTGCTCCGCTCGCCGGTCGAGTTCACGGGCAACGAGGCGGGGTTCGTGACCTCGGCGAGCGTGGAGATCATGGGCCTGGGCGAACCGGACGAATCGGGGCGCCGTCGTCCGGTGGCGACCGGGCGCACCACCGGACTGCCCGCCGACCTGGTGATCATGGCGCTGGGGAACACCGCCAACCCGATCATCGCCGAGTCGGAGCCGCGGCTGGCGGTGTCGGTGTCCGGGGCCATCCAGCAGGTGGCCGACAACTCGAAGGAGACCACCCTGCCCGGGGTGTTCACCGGCGGGGACGCGGCCCGGGGCGGGTCGACCGCGATCCGGGCGGCAGGCGACGGCCAGTCCGCCGCACGGGAGATCGTGCGCACCATCCCGGCGGGCGAGCCGGCGGAGGTCACCGCCGCCGTGGCCCGGGCGCTGACCTACACCGAGCTCGCCGGGGAGGTGCCGGCGATCCTGGCCAAGCAGCACCTGAGCGTGGGGATCGAGGAGTTCACCGTCCGGGCCCCCGTGATCGCCCGGACGGCGCGCGCCGGACAGTTCGTCCGGGTCCTGCCCGCCGCCGACGGCGAGCTGATCCCGCTCACCCTTGCCGACTGGGACGCCAGGGCCGGCACGATCACGATCGTCGTACAGGGCATGGGCACCAGCACGATCTCGATCAACCAGATGCGGGTCGGCCAGGCCCTGGCCGGCGTCGCCGGGCCGCTGGGACGCCCCAGCGACCTCGCCCGGCACCCTGAGGACTCGACGGTGGTGTTCACCGCCGGCGGCCTCGGCCTGCCGCCGGTGTACCCGATCATGCGCGAGCACCTGAAGCTGGGGAACCACGTCACCCTGATCTCGGGCTTCCGCAGCGCCGACCTGATGTTCTGGGACGGCCCGGCGGAGCGGATCGGGCGGCTGAAGGCCCGGTTCGGCGACCGACTCGACGTCGTCTACGCGACCAACGACGGCTCGGTCGGCGTCCAGGGCTTCGTCACCACGCCGCTGGAAGCGATGCTGACGGCGAGCCAGGCCGGACAGGGACGCCGGATCGCCGAGGTGGTGACGATCGGGCCGCCGATGATGATGCGGGCCGTCGCCGACCTGACCCGGCCGTTCGGCGTGCCCACCGTGGCCAGCCTGAACTCGATCATGGTCGACGCCACCGGCATGTGCGGCGCGTGCATGGTGCCGGTGGTCGAGGAGGGCAGGCTGGTCCGCAAGCACGCCTGCATCGACGGCCCGGAGGTGGACGCCCACAGCATCGACTGGGACAAGCTCCTGCCCCGGTTCGGCCTGTTCCGGGCCCAGGAGCAGGAGAGCCGGGGCCGGCACGGCTTCTGAGGGCCGGTCACGGCCCGACCGGCGCACGCCCGGCGCCGGGCACCGACCCACGGGGCGGGACGGGCGCGGGCCCGGGTTCCGCCGAGGGCGGGCGGTAGGCTGCGACGAGCCCGGTGTCGGGCGTGGGCAGCGTCGAAGGAGGTGGCTTCATGGCGACCAGGGACGACGTGGCGCGCCGGGCCGGCGTCTCCTCCAGCACGGTGTCCTACGCGATCAGTGGCCGCCGGCGAATCTCCACGGAGACCCGCGAGCGGGTCTTCGCCGCGATGCGCGAGCTCGACTACACGCCGAACGCGTTTGCGCAGGGACTGGCCGGTGCGCGCACGGGCATCCTCGCGCTGAACTACCCGCTGAAGGACGAGGGCTGGTCGCCCATGGAGGTCAGCTACTTCGAGACCGCCACGGCCGCCGCCCACGCCGCCGGGTTCCACCTGCTGCTGTGGCCCAACGCCGCCGACGACACCGGCACGCTCTCCGACCTGCTGTCCTCCCAGCTGGTGGACGGGGTGATCGCCATGGAGGTGGAGTGGGACGACCCCCGGATGGCGCTGTTCCGGGAGCGGGGCGTGCCGTTCGTCCTGCTCGGCCGGAACGCCGATCCCACCGGTCTGGCCTACGTCGACACCGACTTCGCCGCCACGGCACGCAGCGCCCTGGCCTACCTGCTGGACCGTGGCCACCGGGAGGTGCTGTTCATCGGCGAGGACCGGTTCGCGCTGGGGCACGGGCCGATGGTGCGCACCATCTCCGAACTCCACGACTCGGCCCGCCGGTTCGGGTTGTCCCTCGCCGTCGAGACCGGCCCGCGCACCTACGGCACCGGCCGGGACGCCTTCCGCCGGCTGGTCGCGTCCGGCACCCCGACGACGGCGGTGGCCCTGTTCAACGACCGGGCGACGGTCGGTTTCGTCCACGCCGCCCAGCTCGCCGGGCGGTCCATCCCCGGGGACCTGTCCGTGGTCGCGATCGGCATGGGCGAGGACGCGGCCGAGCTCGACCCGCCGCTGACCACCTTCACTCCTTCGGTGGCCAGCCTGACCGGCTCGGCGGTGCGGATGCTCGTCGCGCTGGTGGAGGGCCATCCGCTCCCCCATTCCGAGGTCCTGCTGGACGCGCCGCTGGTGGAACGGGCGAGCGTCCGCACTCTCCGCTGAGCTACCCCTTGCGGGCAACCGGTTGTCGTGCGACCATGAATCGACGCGATTAGTCGACGCGCGTCGACGACGAGCGAAGGAGCTTGTGCCGGTGTCGAAGCCCACCATCACGACCGTGCGAGCGGCGCTGCAGGCCATCGCCGGCCAAGGCGCCAGCCACCGCAGCCTGTACCAGCTGGGAGCCGCGATGGGACCGGCGAGCCTGTATCTCCAGGGCTTCACCACGACCACCGGCTTCGAGCCGCTGCGGCGCACCGACCGGTCCGGACGGCCGTGGCTGGTGGCGTTCACCGCCCCCCGGCCGCAGCCCGCAGGAACCCACCGTCGCCTGGAGTTCCGGGGCTTCACCGGCGCCGACCTGCTGCGCCTGGCCGCGAGCACCAGGAGCGGCCTGGTGCTCGAGGCGGGCACGCCACTGGAGTGCCGCCTGCCGCTGCCGGCCACCGAGTCGCTGCAGGTCCCGGCCGGCTACACCGAGTCCCTGGTCCCCGAGCGCAGGCCCGCCACGACGGCCTCGCGGCCCCGCGGGTCCGAGGCCCCCCGGGCGCTCGCCTCCTGACCCGGCGTCCCTGCTGCGACCCGCGTCGCACCCGTGGGTTCAGCCGGCCACGTACCCGGCCAGGTGCTGCCCGGTCAGCGTCGAGGCGGACGCGACCAGGTCGGCCGGCGTGCCCTCGAACACGACCAGGCCGCCGTCGTGCCCGGCGCCGGGACCGAGGTCGATGATCCAGTCGGCGTGGGCCATCACGGCCTGGTGGTGCTCGATCACGATCACCGACTTGCCGCCGTCCACCAGCCGGTCGAGCAGCGCCAGGAGTTGCTCGACGTCGGCCAGGTGCAGGCCGGTGGTGGGCTCGTCGAGCACGTAGGTGCCCCCGGCGTTGGCCAGCTGGACGGCCAGCTTCAGCCGTTGCCGCTCGCCGCCGGACAGCGTGGTCAGCGGCTGGCCGAGCGTGACGTACCCGAGCCCGACATCCGCCAGCCGGGCCAGGATCGCCTGCGCGGCCGGCGTCCGTCCCTCCCCGGACCGAAGAACTCCAGCGCCTCGGTGACCGGCAGCTCCAGCACCTGGCTGATGTCCTTGCCGGCGAAGTGGTACTCCAGCACGGACGCGTCGAACCGCTTGCCCTCGCACACCTCGCAGGGCGTCGCCACGCCGGCCATCATCGCCAGGTCGGTGTAGACCACCCCGGCACCGTTGCAGTTCGGGCAGGCGCCCTCGGAGTTGGCGCTGAACAGGGCGGGCTTCACCCCGTTGGCCTTGGCGAACGCCTTGCGGATCGGGTCGAGCAGCCCGGTGTAGGTGGCCGGGTTGCTGCGCCGGGAGCCGCGGATCCCGGCCTGGTCGACGGTCACCACGCCGTCCCGGCAGGACACCGAGCCGTGGATCAGCGAGCTCTTCCCCGAACCGGCGACGCCGGTCACGACGACCAGCACCCCGAGCGGGATGTCCACGTCGACGTCACGCAGGTTGTGCAGGGACGCGCCGCGCACCGGCAGCGTCCCGGTGGCGCTCCGGACGGCCGGCTTGAGCCGCGCCCGGTCGTCCAGGTGCCGCCCGGTGAGCGTGCCGCTGCCCCGCAGCCCGGCGACGCTGCCCTCGAAGACCACCTCACCGCCGGCGGTGCCCGCACCCGGGCCGAGGTCGACCACGTGGTCGGCGATCGCGATCACCTCCGGCTTGTGCTCGACCACCAGGACGGTGTTGCCCTTGTCCCGCAACTGGATCAGCAACTCGTTCATCCGGGCGATGTCGTGCGGGTGCAGGCCGATGGTGGGCTCGTCGAACACGTAGGTGACATCGGTGAGGGAGGAGCCGAGATGCCGCACCATCTTGGTGCGCTGCGCCTCGCCGCCGGACAGGGTGCCGGCCGGCCGGTCGAGGGAGAGGTAGCCCAGCCCGACCTGCACGAACGAGTCCAGCGAGGCGGCGAGCGCCTTCAACACCGGCGCCACGGACGGGGCGTCCAGGCCTCGCACCCATCCCGCCAGGTCGGTGATCTGCAGGGCACAGGCGTCGGCGATGTTCAGCCCGTCCACCTTCGACGACCGGGCCAGGTCGTTCAGCCGGGTACCGCCACAGTCGGGGCAGTGGCTGAACGCGATCGCCCGTTCGACGAACGCCCGGATGTGCGGCTGCATGGCGTCCAGGTCCTTGCTGAGCATGGACTTCTGGATCCGCGGCACCAGCCCCTCGTAGGTGATGTTGATGCCGTCGACCTTGATCTTCGTCGGTTCCTTGTAGAGCAGGTCGTGGAGTTCCCGCTCGGTGAAGTCGCGGATCGGCTTGTCCGGGTCGTAGAAGCCGCTACCCATGAAGACCCGTCCGTACCAGCCGTCCATGCTGTAGCCGGGAATGGTGAGCGCCCCCGCGCGCAGCGACTTCCCGGCGTCGTAGAGCGCGGTCAGGTCGAAGTCGCTGACCGAACCCATCCCCTCGCAGCGCGGGCACATACCGCCCTGGACCCGGAACTCACGGCGTTCCACGGTCTTCCCCGCCCCACCCCGCTCGACGGTGATCGCACCCTTGCCGGTGACGCTGGCGACGTTGAAGGAGAAGGCCTGGGACGAGCCGATCCGCGGCCGGCCGAGCCGGCTGAAGATGATCCGGAGCATGGCGTTCGCATCGGTGGCGGTACCCACGGTGGAGCGGGAGTTCGCGCCCATCCGCTCCTGGTCGACGATGATCGCGGTGGTGAGGCCCTCCAGCACGTCCACGTCGGGGCGGGCCTGCGAAGGCATGAACCCCTGGACGAAGGCGGAATAGGTCTCGTTGATCAACCGCTGCGACTCCGCCGCGATGGTGTCGAACACCAGCGAACTCTTGCCCGAGCCGGAGACCCCGGTGAAGACGGTGAGCCGGCGCTTGGGTAACTCGACGCTGATGTTCTTGAGGTTGTTCTCCCGGGCCCCGTGGACCCGGATCAGGTCGTGGCTGTCGGCGCGCATCGGCCGATCCTGTCACGGTCGCCACCCGCAGGCCAGAGCTGGCAGCCCCCACCTGCAGGATCTTGAACCGAGTTCGGTACAGGATCGTGCACGCTGCCAGGACGGTCCCTATTTCACCGCCGTGGGGACGAGGTGGGGGTTGGGATCGGCGCTTCCGGCGGCGCACATTTCACCGCGGAGGGGGATCCGTCCCCCCGGCTTCCGGCCGGCCCGATTACCTACGACTGCGTAACTTACGCTACCGTAGGGAAACGCGACCGACCCGAAGGAGCTCAGTTGTCCGTCTCGAACCCACCTGAGGTCATCCAGGGCGGCATGGGAATCGCCGTCTCTTCCTGGCAGCTCGCCCGCTCCGTCGCCCAGTCCGGGCAACTCGGAGTCGTCTCCGGCACCGCCCTCGACGGCGTGGTGGCCCGGAAACTGCAGGACGGAGACCCGGGCGGCCACGTCCGCCGCGCGATCGCCGCCTTCCCCGTCCCCGACCTCGCCCACCGGGTCCTCGACCGGTACTTCCTGCCCGACGGCCGCCCCGGCGGCCGCCCGTACCGACCGCACCCCACGCTGACGATCAGCCCCGGCCGCGACGCCATCGAGCTCGCCCTGGTCGGGAACTTCGTCGAGGTCTGGCTCGCCAAGGAGGGCCACGACGGGCTGATCGGCATCAACCTGCTGGAGAAGCTCCAGACCGCGACCGCTTCGGCAGTCCTGGGCGCGATGCTGGCCGACGTCGACTACGTGATCATGGGCGCCGGCGTGCCCACCGAGATCCCCCGGCTGCTCACCGACTACGCCGCCGGTCGCACCGGACAGCTCACCATCGATGTCGCCGACGCCACCCGCCCGCACATCGCCACGCTCACCGCGTCCGACTACCTGGGCACCGGGCTGCCGCCGCTGCGACGTCCGCAGTTCCTGGCGATCGTGTCGGTGCACGTCCTGGCCGGCTACCTGAACCGGGACCCCGCGATCCGTCCGGACGGCTTCGTCGTCGAGGGCCCCCGGGCCGGCGGCCACAGCGCCCCGCCGCGAGGCAAGCTGGTGCTGGATGAGGCGGGCGACCCGGTCTACGGGCCGAGGGACGACGCCGACCTGGCCAAGATCGCCGCCCTGGGCCTGCCGTTCTGGCTGGCCGGCGCCTACGCCACCGCCCGAGCAGGTCGCGGCCGCCCGTGAGGCCGGGGCCGCCGGAGTGCAGATCGGGACACTGTTCGCGCTGGCGGCCGAATCCGGCCTGCGGGCAGACCTGCGGACCCGCCTGCTCACCGGGCTCGCCGCCGAGACCCTGGTCGTCCGCAACGACCCGCTGGCCTCACCGACCGGCTTCCCGTTCAAGGTGGCCGAACTCGAGGACACCTTGTCCGCTCCCGACCGCTACGCCGCCCGGGAACGCATCTGCGACCTCGGCTATCTCCGCACGCCGGTGGAACGCCCCGACGGGGGCGTCAGCTACCGGTGCGCGTCCGAACCGGAGCACATGTACCTGAAGAAGGGCGGCCGGGACGCCGAGCTCGCCGGCCGCAAGTGCCTGTGCAACGCGCTGATGGCGAACGTGGGCCTGGGCCAGGTGCGCCGCGACGGCTACGTCGAGGAGCCCGCGGTCACGCTCGGCCAGGACCTCACCGGTGCCCGTCGCCTGCTCCAGCACTACCCGCAGGGCTGGACGGCACGCCAGGCGATCGACTGGCTGGTCGGCCACTCGGCCTGAGTACGGCGAGCCCGCCGACGGTCCCGCCGCCGACGCCGCAGCGGCTCTGTTGGCGGCTCCGGCCTGCCGGCTGATCCTGACGGTGGCGGCGGCCCGCCGCGGCCGGGTTCAGGGCGAGAACAGCAGGACCAGTCCACCGATCGTGTAGCCGACCATCACCAGCAGCAGCGGCACCTGGCCGCTCACGGTGCGGGCCCGCGGCAGCCGGGCGATCGCCACGTCGTGGGCGACCAGGACGCCGAGCAGGTGACCGCCGACGATGGCCGCCAGCTGGATCAGGGCGGTCGCGGTGCCGTTCTCGAGCCACAGCATCGAGATGCCCAGCTCCGCGGTGCCGAACAGGTTCCAGCCCACCCCGAGCGGATCGGACAACAGGATCGCGGTGCGCTGCCCTTCGAGCACCAGCAGGCTGAGGTAATGGCCGAGCGTGTAGCCGACCACGATCGGGATCACGCTGGCGGCCATCGCATCGGCGCCGAGCCGCCGGACCGCGATCCAGAAGGTGAACGCCACCAGCGCGATCATGCCGGCCAGCCCGAGGCTGCCGAGCAGTTCGCGGCTGAGGTCGGCGGCCTGGACCATCCGGACCCAGCCCAGGCTGGCGCCGAAGGAGTCGAAGGCGGTGCCGCCGAGCAGGACCACCACCGCCGCCGCCGTTCCCCGGGGGTGCGGTCCGGCCGCGACGTGGTGGAGCGGGTTGACCAGCCGCAGCAGGCCACCCGTCCGCCGCCACGGCGAGAGCCGTCCGGCCAGGCTGGACACCACCTCGAACGGATCGGCGGCGGCGATCCAGGCAGGACCCCAGGCGAGGGCGCCGGCGAACACCCAGACGAACCACGCGATTGCCCACGCCTGGAGCACGGGCAGCGTGCTGTTCGCCGGCTGCACGAGTTCCAGCCAGAGGAAGCCGGCCAGCGCCGCGGCACCGGGCCACAGCCCCACCCGTTCGGGCAACACCCGCCGCCCCACCCGGACGCCGACGCCGGGGAGCAGACGGAGCCCGGCGTACAGCGTGCGGATCGGGTTCACCACCCGCCACACCGGCCCGGCCACCAGGGAGAGCGGCACCAGTCCGACCCACAGCCAGACGTAGACGAAACCGAGCGCCGGGTTCGTGACCAGGTCCTTGCCGAACCAGAGGCCGAGCCCGGCGGCGAGCCAGACCAGCAGGACCAGGGCGCGCGCCAGCCCGCGGGCGAGGGGGTGGTCGGCCGCCAGGGCCGCGGCGAGCGGACGTCCCGCCGGCGGCTCCGTCCAGCGCGGCTCCCGCCAGGCGAAGACGAGCACCACGAACGACACCACCAGCGCGAGCGCTGCCCCCGCCAGCACGTACTCGAACGGCAGCGGCAGGTCCTGGCGCGAGCCGATCCCGTGGAGCGGGACCAGCGTGAGGGTCACCGAACGACGAGTTCGACGACCAGCAGGGCCGGGTCGTGGGACTCGACCTCGAACCGGCCGCTCTGGTTCAGCAGCACCCGCCGGGTCACCGTCTCGCCCGCCTTGACCGGGATGACCACCTCGAAGCCGTGGACGTGGAGCTGCTCGTCCCGGTCGGAGGTGACCACGAACTCGACGATGTCCCCCTTGACCAGTTCGAGCCGCTCACCGCTGGGATCGACCTTCCCGCCGGCGAGCGTCACCGTCACCGTCCGCGCCACCGCTGCCGTGGGGTCGACGGACGGGGCCGGCGTCATCGAGGGGTCGTCGGGGCTGTGGTAATGGTCCTCCTCCTCGACGAACTCCTTCACCGGGGCCGTCACCTGCTGGGTGGTGCCGTCGGCGAAGGTGAGCGTGACCGTGACCTCGTCGCCGACCTTCAGCTGCCGGGTGAGTCCCATCAGCATCACGTGGTAGCCGCCCGGCTTGAGCTGCTGCTCACCCCCCGCCGGGATGGGGATGCCCCCGGGGACCTCCTGCATCATCATCTTGTCGCCGTCCATGACCATCTCGTGGAGCTGGACCATCCGCGCGACGTCAGCGCCTGCCCCGACCAGTTCCGCCTCCGCGTCGCCCTGGTTCGAAAGCACCATGAACGCACCGGTCATCGACGGGTCCACGGTTCCCTCGGTCGCCCGGACCCAGGCGTCGGAGACCACGATCCCCGGCGCCGTGGACGCCGCCCCCGGGGCGACGGCGGGCACCGTCCCGCAACCGGTCACCGGGACGATCAGGACCAGGGCCGCCAGCGCGGCCACTCGGGACAACCAGGACATCGACAACCTCCAACTGAGCGCGTTTCCACCTGCTATTCAACCAGCATTGATAAAGCCGAGTGGGGTGTTGCCCGCACCGGAACCCCGTCCCTGGAGGTGCGCTCAGCCTCGACCACGCCCCACGCGTCGTCCCGGCCCAGCCCGGGCCCGCTCGCCCCACCCGTGACGAACGGCTCACCCGGCTTCGTAGCCGGAGGGGTTCAGCGACTGCCAGCGGACGGTGTCGGTGCACATCTCGTCGATCCCCCGGGTGGCGACCCAGCCCAGTTCTGCCTGGGCCCTGGCCGGCTCGGCGAAGGATCGCGCCACGTCGCCGGGGCGACGCTCGACGATCTCGTAGGGCACCGTGACCCCGGCGGCGCGCTCGTAGGCGGCCACCAGCTCCAGCACCGACGTGCCCTGCCCGGTGCCGAGGTTCCAGACGTGGTAGCCGGTGCGGTCCGCCAGGTGTTCCAGCGCGGCGAGGTGCCCCAGGGCCAGGTCGACCACGTGGATGTAGTCCCGGACCCCGGTGCCGTCCGGGGTGTCGTAGTCGTCGCCGAAGATCCGAAGGCGGCTGAGCCGTCCCGACACCACCTGGGCGAGGTAGGGCATCAGGTTGTTGGGGACACCGGACGGGAACTCGCCGATCCGGCCGGACTCGTGCGCCCCGACCGGGTTGAAGTAGCGCAGCACCCCGACCGAGAGTTGCGGCCAGGCCTTCACGGTGTCGGCCAGGATCTCCTCGATGATCAGCTTGGTGCGGCCGTAGGGGTTGGTGGCCGAGGCCGGGTCGTCCTCCCCGAACGGCGGCTCGCCGGCGCCGTACACGGTGGCCGAGGAGCTGAACACGAAACGGGTGCAGCCGTGCTCCTGCATCGCCTCCAGCAGCGAGATCGCGCCCCCGACGTTCTCCCGGTAGTACCGCAGCGGCTCCCGGGTGGACTCCCCCACCGCCTTCAGCCCGGCGAAGTGGATCACGGCGTCCGGCGCGAACTCCGCGAACACCGCGTCCAGCGCAGCGCGGTCGCGCACATTGGCCTGGCGGAAGCCGGGTTCGCGTCCGGCCAGCTCGGCGACCCGACGGATCGCCTCGGCCGAGCTGTTGGAGAGGTCGTCGACCACGAACGCGTCGTGGCCGGCCTCGAGCAGAGCCAGCGTGGTGTGCGAACCGATGTAGCCCGCACCTCCGGTGACCAGGATCCTCACGTTGCTCCTCACCTCGCGACGCTGCGCCGTCGGCGCGTGCGGGGCGGGACGGCGTGTCCCGAACCCCCGGATCGGAGAGTACTCCGGTGCCGTGGGACGCCGCGAGGGCGCCCGGCCACCGGGCCAAAGGACACCGGGACACCGGGCCACCGGGCCACCGGGCCACCGGGCCACCGGCGACCGGCGACCGGGAAGGGTCCACGGCTGCCGTTCGCCGGGCCTCGACCCGGGGCGGCCGGGGGCTACCCGGCGGTTCAGTGCTTCAGGCCCAGAGACGGTGGTAGGCGTTGATCGCGGGCTGGCCGCCGAGGTGGGCGTAGAGCACCGTGCGAGTCCGCCGGGGATCTCGCCGGCGGCGACCAGGTCGATCAGCCCGGCCATCGACTTCCCCTCGTAGACCGGGTCGGTGATCATCGCCTCGAGCTGGGCGCCCAGCCGGATCGCCTCCATCGTCGACTCCACCGGGATGCCGTAGAGGTCGCCGGCCCAGCCCTCGAGCACGGTGATCTCGTCGTCGCGCAGGTCGCGGCCGAGCTCGATCAGCTCCGCGGTGTTGCCGCGCGATCCGGGCGACCTGGTCGCGGGTCTGCGTCGAGCGTCGCGGACGCGTCGATGCCGAGCACGCGTCGGCGTCACGCCGGTCAGGTCCTCGAGCGCGGCGAAGCCGGCGATCATCCCGGCGTGGGTCGAGCCGGTGACCGTGCAGACCACGATCGTGTCGAAGAAGACGCCGAGCTCGCTGCTCCTGCTCGGCGACCTCGAAGGCCCAGTTGGCGAAGCCCAGGCCGCCGAGCGGGTGCTCCGAGGCGCCGGCCGGGATCGCGTACGGCGTGCCGCCGGCCGCCTCGACCTCGCGCGAGCGCGTCCTTCCACGAGTCGCGGATGCCGATGTCGAAGCCGGCCGGGTCGAGCCGCGACGTCGGCGCCCATGATCCGGGACAGCAGGATGTTGCCGACCTGGTCGTTGACCGGGTCGTCCCACGGCACCCACTTCTCCTGCACCAGGCGGCACTTCAGGCCGAGGTGCGCGGCGACGGCGGCGACCTGCCGGGTGTGGTTGGACTGGTAGCCGCCGATGGAGACCAGGGTGTCGGCGCCCCGAGGCGAGCACGTCGGGGACGATGTACTCCAGCTTGCGCATCTTGTTGCCGCCGAAGGCGAGGCCGCTGTTGCACGTCCTCGCGCTTGGCCCACACCTGCGGCGCCGCCGAGGTGGTCGCTCAGTCGCTGCAGGTGGTGGACGGGGCTGGGCCCGAAGGTCAGCGGATGGCGGGGGAAGTCGTGGAGCCTCAAGGTCGTCCTCTCGTCGCAGCATGTTGCGCATGCATGCCTAGCATGTCAAAGCGCACGAGGAGGACGCGTTCCCGTACCGGATTCCTCCAACTTCGGCTCGCTCACCGGTGCCGACTCCCCCACCCAGCACGACCCGATCGCCGCGGCCAGGGAGGCCGGGGACGCCGAACGCGCTGCCGGACGGACGCGCTCCGCCCCGACCTGGCGCCCGGCACCGACTCGCGACGGACCCGTCGGAACTGGCTCCGGCTCCCGACCTCGGAGCCCCGGCACCGCCGAGGGACAGACGGACCCGCCCCGCCCTCGGCGGCAGATTCAGGTTCGATCCGCGACACCTTCGCCGGGGATGACCTTCGGGTAGCGTGGTCGATGTTCCGAGACGGAGGTTCCGATGGCACTCGATGATCTCCGGGTCAGCCGCTTCACCTTCGCCGGCGTGTCGGCGCTGACGGTGTTGACCTGGTACGCCCTGCCGGATGCCGTGCGCAACCGCCGGGCCCGGGTGGTCATCAAGGCCGGTCTCCTGGGCGTGACCGCCGCGGGTTCCGCGATGATCCCGCAGGTGTTCCCGGGAGTCCGGCGCGCCAGGCCGGAGCCCTCCTCCGACCTGTCCCGTACCACCGTCGCCGCTCTCGCGCTGGCCGCGACGGCCAGCGCCGTGGCCGGCACCGTCTGGGCCGAGAAGGCCATCTTCGCCCACGGGGAGCGCGAACGGGCGCGCGGCGTCCGCTGTGCACACACCCCGGCCGCCGCAGTGATGGCGCTGGCCACCGGGGCTGCGGCGCTCGTCGACTGGACGAAGCTGGCCGGCCTGATCGCCCAGACCCGGCGCTGACCCCACCCCGGTCGGTTCGGGCGGTCGCCGGGAGCGGCCCGGAGCCGATGCCGTGCGGGAGCCCGCCACCGCTCGCCGAGGTTCGCTCCCTTGCCGCCGGCGACAGCCAGGTCGGCGGCGCTCAGCCGGGTCAGGGGCAGGCACCAGTCAGCGTCCATGGCCCCAGCCCAGGTAGGGAACGGGGCAGGTGCCCGGCCGCGACCGGGGATGGCGCCGGCACGGGTTCGGCGCCCAGAATGGGGAGCGGTCGCCGGGTGTGCGTCGCCGGAGTGGAGGCGCGCCGGGTCGCCTCCAGGGAGGAAGGAACGAACATGGCGCAGAAGCTATCAGCGGTCGGGGAGTCCAGTGCCTCGCTCGGACTACTGGCGGCGCTGGCCGTCCAGCAGGACGCCACCACCTCCCGGGTGGTGGTCAACAACCCGCTCCTCCGGGTGGTCTGTTTCGCGTTCGACACCGGCGAACTCCTCACCGACCACAGCTCACCGCGGGCGGTCGTCGTCCAGCTGCTCACCGGCGCCGTTCGGTTCACCGTCGACCAGACCGAGCACGCGATGGTCGCCGGCGACGTCCTCTACCTCGCCCCCGGCGTCCGCCACTCCCTGATCGCCGACGAGCCCAGCCAGCTGAGCCTGGTGATGGTCGACACCGAGCCGCTCCCGGCGTGACGCCCCGGCAGGACGGCGGACCCGACCTGGCCTACCTGGCCTCGTCGTCCGGGGGTGGGGTCCGGCCCGTTCTGCTGATCCACTCCTGGTGGGGGCTGACCTCGTCGTTCACCGCCTATGCCGACGAGCTCGCCACCCGGGGCTTCACCGTGGGGTGCGTCGACCTCTACCGCGGTGACGTCGCCCACACCGAGGAGGAGGCGCGCCGGCTGCGGCGGCGACGAGGCGCCGAACCCGCCTACCGGATCCTGCAGCGCGCCCTGGCGGGGCTGACGGCCCTCGATCGCGGCGCCGGCCCGGTCCCGGCCGTGGTGGGCTTCTCGATGGGCGGGCACTGGGCTGTGTGGCTGGCTCAGCATCCGGATCCGCCGGTGTCGGCCGTCGTGCTCCACTACGCCGCCCGAGCCGGTGACTTCTCCCCGACGAACGCGCCCGTGCTTGCCCACTTCGCGGCTCGGGACGCGTTCGTGACCACAGCAGCACGCCGGACCATGGAGCGCGCGATCAACCGCAGCGGAAACCGCTACACGGCCTTCGACTACCCGGGCACCCGGCACTGGTTCGCCGAATCGAGCCGGCCCGAGCACGATCCCGCCGCCGCCCGGATCGCCCTGAAACGTACGGCCGATTTCCTCGCCGACCCCAACCCGAACCCCGGCGGGTCGGCCGCGGTCGGCGAGGCGCACCGGGCCGAGCGCCGCCCGACCTCCCCGGCGTAGCCGGCCCGGGCCCTGGCGCGGGCGACGTCCCCCAGCTGGTCCGGCCGGGCACGGTGGCCTGAGGGGTATCACTCGGGCCACGCCCGACCTCCCATGGGGTGACCGCTACCCCGAGGAGGGCGATTCCCATGACTTCCACGCTCCACGTCGACGTCCGGTTCGGCGACGTTCCGATCCCCGACGCCAAGGTCGAGGTCTTCCCCCGCCGCGACCCGGGGTCGGGCTCGGCCCTGACCTTCCAGCGGTCGGTGCAGGCCTACCGTGGCGAGAAACTCCCCACCGGTACCGTGACGATGGTCGTCAGGCACCCCGACTTCGACGAACAGGCCCGGCAGGTCACCCTCGGTGAGGGCGACAACACCCAGCTGGTGCTGCTGGCGAAGCCGGGCACCCGCACCTTCTTCCGGGAGACCGTGCGGGTCCCGGTCACGGCCGGGCCCGACCTGGTCGGCGTCACCCTCGCCAGGCAGGCGCGGGAGCGGAACCGGCTCGATCCGGTCGCTGCCGACCTCGGCCTGTCGGAGGTGCAGCTGCCCGAGCTGGCCCGCCGCGCCGGCATGCGGCTGTACCACGCGAACCGCCCGGTCGAGGAGACCCTCGAGCGGCTCGACGCCCTCGACGAGGTGGAGCACGCCGGGTCCGTCGTCGTGAGCGGGCCGGACGGGTTCAGCCACCTCACCCGCGACATCGTCGTCCAGTTCCGCGGGCCGCGCCGGGAGGAGGCGGCTGTCATCGCCAAGGATCTCGGCTGCGTGCTCACCCGCGAACTGCCGTACGCCACGACCACCTTCGTGTTCCGGCTGCTCCGGGCAGCCTCGCTGGACACCCTCGACGTGATCGAGAAGCTCGCCGGCCGCGACGACGTCACCTGGGCCGAGCCGAGCCTGGCCGTCTCCCCGCAGGTGGACGCCGTCACGCCGACCGACTTCCTCTTCCCCGGCGCCTGGGACCGCGTCCTGGTCGGCTGCCCGGACGCCTGGCAGACGCTGCAGGACAACGGCCTGCAGACCTTCGGCGACCCGAACATCCTGCTGGCCGTGTGGGACTCCGGCGTCCAGCAGTCCGGCGGGGTGTCGACCAACGCCGACTTCACCGGCACCCTCACCAACGGCCAGCCCAAGGTGTTCGGCTCCTTCGACTTCGACAACATGGTGGCCAACAACAACAACCCGTGGAGCAACCACGGCTCCGGTGTCGCCGGGGTCTCGGTGGCCATGGCCAACAACCCGGCCCCGGGGGGCGGCGGCTTCGGCGTGGCCGGCGCCGCCCCCAACGTGGCGATGATGTCGGTCACCGGACGGACGCCGTACGTCGACCTCGAGGTGTCCGACCAGTACATCTGGATGGCCGGCTTCAACCCGCAGAGTCCGCTGGCGGGCTTCCCCGCCCCGCTCAGCCGGGGCGCCGACGTGATCACCTGCAGCCTCACCCCGGGCGCCGGCGCGCCGCTGTCCGGCACCGCCCGGGCCACCCTCGACTTCGTCACCACCTTCGGCCGCGGCGGCCGGGGCACGCTGTGCTTCTTCTCCACCGGCAACGCCAACGCCAACAACGTGACCTCGCGTCCGTGGGGCGCCTACGAGAAGGCGTTCGGGATCGCCGGCACCACCCTGGCCGATGACGGCGTGACCGAGGCGCGGGCCACGATGTCCGGCTGGGGCAGCATCGCCGTCTCGGCGCCGACCGAGGACTACAGCGGCGTCCACAACCCGCCGACCGGCTACGCCACCTGGGGGGCGGCCCACGCCGGCAGCGGCAACCTGCCCAGCTACCCGGCGATCTCCACCTCCCTGACCGCGGCCAGCGTCGCCGGGGCGACCACGATCACCGTGGCCAGCGTGGCCGGCCTGGCCGCCAACCAGGTGATCCACCTGGGCGTGATCGGGGTGAACGGCAGCGAGCCGGCCCGGATCAGCTCGGTGAACGTCGCCACGAGCACCCTCACCGTCCAGGGCTGGCCGGACTACTTCACCGGGTGGTCGGGCGGTCTGATCAACGCCCACGCCAACGGCGCGATCCTCACCCAGGGCCCGGCCGGGCACACGAACGCCTTCGGCGGCACCTCTTCGGCCACGCCCCTGGCGGCCGGGGTGGCTGCCCTGGTGCTCTCGGCCAGACCCAGCCTCACCTGGGTGCAGGCGCGGCAGGTGCTGCGGGACACCGCGGTGAAGTTCGACCTCGCCAACACCCACCCCAACGGGCAGTGGCTGGACGCCAACGGCGACCCGTCGGTGACGTCCGGGCTGGCCGAGGTACGCAGCGGCTGGTACGGCTACGGCCGCATCGACGCCGCCGCTGCCGTGCAGGGCGCGATCACCTTCGGCGCACTGCCGGACATCGTGATGCGGGACAACCTCGCCGACACCGGCAACGTGCCGGCGACCGGCGCCTTCTGGAACACCCCGGACCTGTGGTGCCGCACCACCGCCCCGGCGACCGACCCGGGCGCGCTTCCCGCCGCCTACGCCAACGCCGGACCCCACCAGTCGCCGATCCGCGGCCAGGCCAACTGGATCTACGTCCGGGTGCGGAACCGTGGCCCGGTCGCCTCCAACGAGGCCTGGGTGCGGGTGTCGATCACGCACTGGCCGGGAACCGAGTTCACCTGGCCGGCCTCCTTCATCCCCAACAACGGTCCCGGCGACCCGATCCCGTCGCCGATGGCGCACGGCACCTACTTCATCGGCGAGGCCAAGGTGGGTCCGTTGGCCCCGGGCGCGGACCAGACCGTGACGGTGGAATGGCCGGCCGGGCTGGTGCCACCGGAGAGCGTCCTGATCGCCGGCAGTCCGGTCGACTGGCATCCGTGCCTGCTGGCGGAGGTCACTCCGCACGACGGCCCGCTGCCCACCGGCAACCACGTCTGGGACGACAACAACCTGGCGCAGAAGAACATCTCGATCGCCAACGCCGACTCCTCGGGCGGCGATTTCGCCTCGGGGTTCGTGATCGGCCAGGAGCTGAACCCGAGCAAGTCGATGACGCTGGAGATCCTGCGCGGCGAGCTGCCCCGGAGCGTCCAGCTGTACCTCGACCTGCTCGATCCGGTGCTGAAGCGCCGCCTCCGGGTGCTGACCGAGCGCCAGCAGGGAGAACCGGTGGAGACACCGTCCCGGCTCAAGTTCCAGCGGGTGGCCACCACCCTGGTGCTGGAACGGGCGCTCAAGGGCATCAAGGTGCCCGTGCGGCCGACCTGGACGCTGGGGGTCATCGCCGGCACCGAGGTGGTACTCCTGCACCCGTCGAAGCGGGTCCGGGTGCCGGTCCCGACGACGGCGAGCCACCTCACCCTGCTGGTGCTCGGCGGCATCGTCGGACCCGACACTCCACCCGGGTGAGTACGAGGTGGTCGCGCTGCAGCGCGACGACCAGGGTCGGGTCGACGGCTCGGTCGGCTTCGTGATCCGTATCGGCAAGGACTGAGCGCCGTGGCCACCTACCGGTGCTCGGTCCCCGCGACCCCGGCCACCCTGCTGCTCCTGGCGCAGTTGGACGCCGACGGCCGGGTCGCGGCCGATCACCGGCGGGTGTCCGGCCTTGACCTGCACCTCGCGCTCACCGAGGACGAGATCTCGATCCTCGAAGGCCTGGGGATCGCCGTCGCCCGCGGCCCGGAGCTGCGGGTGCGGGCGCTCCGCGACGACGTCGGCGGCGGCGTGGACATCGCCACCGGCTTCGTCTCCGGCTACCTCGACGGGCCCGGCGTCGCGGCGGCCGTCACCGCGCTGGCCACCGCGCACCCGGCGCTGTGCACCCTCAGCAACCTGTCCGAGCCCACGCTCGGCTACGACGGGAGCTTCCTGCCCGCCGTCGGGCCGGGCTCGATCCCGCTGCTCCGGATCACCGCCACGCCGGCCTCCCAGGCCCTGCCCGGGCTCCTGCTGATCGGCGGCACCCATGCCCGGGAGTGGATGAACCCGTTGATCGCGATCGAGTTCGCCGCCCAGCTGGTCAACAACTACGACCCGACCAGCCCAGACCCCAGCGTCCAGGCGATCAACGCCCTGGTGGAGGGACTGGACGTGCTCATCGTCCCGGTGCTGAACCCGGACGGGCTCACCTACTCCATCCACGACAACGCCGGCTGGCGCAAGAACCGGCGCAACAACGGTGGCGGCTGTTTCGGGGTGGACAACAACCGCAACTACGAGGTGTACTTCGGCGGCGCCGGCTCCTCCGGGCTGCCCTGCAACGACACCTACCGGGGAGCGTTCGCCTTCTCCGAGGCCGAGAACCGCAACGTCGGCCGGCTGCTGGAGCAGTTCCCGAACGTCCTGGTCGGGGTCGACCTGCACTCCTACGGCCAGCAGATTCTGCGCCCCAATCCGGCCGGCGGCGGCTTCATCGCCACCGAACCGGTCTCGGCGGCCGACAACGCGATCTACTCCACGCTGGAGACCACCCTGCGCACGGCGATCCAGGCGGTGAACGGGGCGGCCTACTCCCTGGGAACCACGTCGAACCATGCCGGGCCGTCGGATGAGTACCTGTTCTTCGCCCACCGGGTGTTCGGGTTCAACACCGAGTGCGGCCAGGACTTCCAGCCGCCGTGGACCCAGGCCACCGGCGTCATCGCCGAGATGACGGCCGGGTTGCGGGCGCTGGCCGAAGCCACCCGGACGTTGACCCTCACCACCCCGACCCCGCTCAGCGTGGTCCAGTGCATCGACCGCACCGGCAGCATGGTGTCGTTCGGCTACGAGGCCGCCGCCCGGCAGAACGCGAAGCGATTCGTCGACCTGCTGTCCCTCGGCGACTCCAGCGCGGTGGTGAGTTTCGCCGATCCGGACCCCGGGGTCACCCCGCCGGCCGACCGTGCCGTGGTCGAGGCGCCGCTCACCCTGCTGGACGACCCCGGCGACGCGGCCGCCCTGCGCGCGGCGGTCGACGGCATCGCCTTCGGCGGCTGGACCCCGATCGGGGCGGGCCTGCTGGCCTCGGGCGCCCAACTCGCCGCCGCTCCGGCACCCCGCGCCGCGCTGCTCATCTCCGACGGCTTCCAGAACGTCGATCCCACCGTGGCCACGGCCCTGGCGGGGCTCCCGGCGGGGTTGCGGGTGTACACGGTGGCCCTGGGTCCGGCCGCGGACGCACCGCTGCTGCAGTCGATCGCCACCGCCACCGGCGGCGACTTCCTGGACAGCCCGACCGTCCTCGACCTGCACCTGGCCTACAACGACATGCGGGCCGGGCTCACCGACTCCGGCCTGGTGGTCAACCAGGTGGACAGTGCGCCGACAACCGACGTCCCGGTGGAGCCGGGGGTCGACGAGCTCACCGTCAGCGTTTCGGCGCTCGCCGGCAAGCTCGGCGGGATCCAGCTGGTCTCGCCCTCGGGACGCGCCGTGGCCGCTGACGACTGGGGAGTGACCGCCACCCGCGGGGAGGGCTACGCGAACATCGCGGTGCTCAGGCCGGCCGCCGGGATCTGGCGGCTGCGGCGGGGCGATCGGGCCGGGGCCTGCGCGTCGGCGGCCTTCGTCAGGTCTCCGCTGCGGTTGCGGGTGGCCGTGCCCCCGGTCGTGAAGGAACGCGGTCCGGTGGAGGTCGCGGTGTCCGCACGCTTCGAAAAGCGGGCGCTGCGTCCGCCCCGGCTGGCGATCGATTCGGCCTGGTCGCCCCGGCTCGCCCTGCCGGATGGCCTGGATCCCGACCGCGACACCGGCGAGCTCCAGGCGCTGCTGCGCAAGTCGGGACGGCGTGTGCGGCGGCTGGCGTGGGACGGGTCATCGGCGATCCTGCCGTCCGGGTTCTCCACGGTCACCGTCCGTGTGCTCGGGCACCTGCCGGCCGGGTATCCGTTCGTCCGGGTACTCCGCCGCAGCGTCCGGGTCGCCTGAGCCGGTTCCCGATTTGGTCGCGCACTGGCCGGAGGGCGGGAATCCGTCTTGGCGGACCCCGACCCGCCATTCCGGCACGGGCCCCGGGGCCTGGCAATAGGCTTGCCCGACGGCTGGCACGGCCGAATCAATCGAGACGGGGGACAGTGAGCATGGGTGTGAAGCAGATGGTCGAGGCCGCGGACGTGGTGGTGCCACGGATCACCCCGGAGGTGGCGCAGCGCCTGATCTCGGACGGCGACGTCCTGGTTGTGGACGTCCGCGACGCACCGGAGGTGGCGCGGGAGGGCAAGGTGGCCGGGGCGATCAACGTCTCGCGCGGCCTGCTCGAATTCCGGGCCGACCCGGCCAGCCCGACCCACGATCCGCAGTTCCGGACCGACCGCACCGTGATCGTCTACTGCGCGTCGGGTGGCCGCTCGGCGCTGGGCGGCAAGGCGCTCAAGGAACTTGGCTTCGGCGAGGTCTACAACCTCGGCGGCTTCAAGTCCTGGGTCGAGGCCGGCGGCGAGGTGGATCAACCGACCGGTTGAGTTCCCGGCCGGGAGCCGGGGCGGGCGCCCCGAACTCCCCTTCTACAGCCGGACCGGCCCCGACACCGCTTCCGGCCCGGTCGCGATCCGGCCGGAGACGGGCGGGGCCCCGGGGTGGACGGTCGCGCCGCCGGTCAGGTCTCGCGGCGACGCAGGTCGTCCCGATCGAAGTGCCGGGGCAGGTCGCCCTCCACCGCTTCGTCGGTGGCGGCGTCGGGGGTGTTGTCCCACTTCGACGGGTCGAGGTTGCGGTCCCGGTGGAGGAGCGCCTCCCGGCTGAACGGTTGGGGAATCGGCTCCGCCGCCCAGGTGCCCGGGGTGTCCTCGGGTGGCGGCGACCACTCGTCCTCCTCGACCATGCGCCGGCGGCCGCGTCGAAGGAGCCAGGCGGCCAGCGTTCCGGCAGCGACCAGGGCGACCACCACGGTGATGACCGGATCCATCCGACCCCCCATCCGAGACCTGAGGATGAATCTACGCCTGCGCGGGCGTTCGGGAGCGGGAGGACCTCGACCTGCTGGTCGCGGTGTGGCTGTCGTTGAGGCCCCCTCCCGCTGGCCCTGCGCGACCCGGCCCGGCCCGATCAGGCTTCGGGTGCCTCCGGGCCGACCCTGACTGCCCCGGGGGCGACGGAGTCCACCCACCGGGCGACGGCCTCGCGTACCCGCGGGTCCGCGACGAGCTGGTAGTGGCTGAGCGTCGGGAACAGCAGGAGTTCGGCGCCGTAGTGCTCGGCCACCGGGCGGCCGCGGGTGTCGGTGTAGTCGCGGCCGGCCACCACCAGCAGCGGGCAGTCGACCGCCGCAACGCCGATGCCCCGCTTGCGCTCGCTGCGGGCCCGCAGCGATTCGGGCCGGTGACGGCGGCCCGGTCCTGACGGGCCGTAGACGGCCGCGGCGTCATAGGTGCCGGCTTCCCACGGCCAGTCGGGATCACCGCCGTCGATCTCCGCCGGGACGCTGGGCTCGATCACCACCAGGGCTGCCGGCCGGCAGCGCACCGCGGCCATCATCGCGACCAGACCGCCCATGCTCCAGCCGCACAGCACGGCCGACCGGTCCCCGACGGCGGCCAGCACCCGGTCCGCGTAGTCGGACATGCCGGCGTGGGCCACGTCGAGCCCCTCCTGGAGATCCGGGACGCGGACGTCGTCGTGGGGCCACCCCCCGGCCCACCCGTCGAACACCCAGGGACCCGACGCGGCGCCGTGCACCAGCACGATCCGGCGGCCGGCCGGCCCCGGCCCGGCAGTGGTTACGTTCACCCCGCCCAGACTAGGTCGCGGTCGACCCGACCACCGGAGAAGCACCCCCTTCCGGCGCGATCCGGTTCCCTCAGCCGGAGTCAGACGTCCTGCACCCGCGGGCTGAGCAGCCGGAAGATCCAGGTCTCGGGGACGACGTTTCCGGTCGCCACGTACTCCACGGCGCCGGAGTGGAAGAGGGTGTGGTCGAGGCTCGCGATCGCCCCGTCGTGCCCGGCGACGACGATCTCGTCGCCGGCCCTCAGCAGGGTGTCCTCGCCCGGCAGGAACTCGTCGGACGACTCGCGGGTCAGGAACAGCGGCACCAGCCCGAGCGGGTGGTCGCGGCCGTTGGGGTCGCGCAGCAGGTCGCCGAGGCGGAGTTCGTGGTGCTTGAGCCAGGTCAGCACGCCGGGCGCGTGGCCCTGGTCGATCGTCACCCGGGCACTCGCCGGTGAGCCCTCGCCCTGCCGCTCCACCAGGCGGTCCAGCAGCTCCTGCGACCACTCCTCGCTCTGGACGAACGCGTAACCGAAGAACGTCCAGAAATCGGGGGTGACCACCCGGGCGATGGCCTCCTCCGCGGTCAGCCGGGCCGGGATGAACACGCTGTCGGGCGCGAAGGCATCCAGCAGCGGAGTGAGAGCTTCCGAGCACGCCCGGACCGAGATGAAGGCGTCGGAAGCACTGAGCCGCGCACGGGCCGCCAGGATCAGGTTGCGATGCTCGTCGGCCGACCCGGCGACGACGCCGGAGACCCCGGTGAGGTCGGGCAGTTCCCGGGCCGCGTCGACCAGTTCGACCGTTGCGCCGCTTCGCTCCAGGTCCGCGGCGATCTCGGCGCCGAACGGGTCGTCGGAGGCAACCACCCAGCGTCCGGGCGGCAACGGCTGCTGGCGCGGGCCGAGCGGGGTGTTGTAGGGCGCCAGCAGCCAGGTCACCAGCTGGTGGGTGACCGGGCGCGCGAGCCTCAGCGCCAGGTACTCCCCGTAGCGGTCGAAGGGCCGGATGATGCCGTCCACCGCGTAGTCGCTCATCGCCGCGGCCGTCTCCCGGCCGTTGGCGCGGGCGTAGACCCGGACCTGCGGGCACAGCAGTTGCACCGCCATCACCACGGCGAGGTTCACCGAGTCGTCGTGGGTGGTGGCCAGGACGCCCTCGCAGTAGGGGTGGGCGAGCCCGGCCAGGCCCAGGGTGGCCGGGTCGCGGGCGTCCCCGTCGATCCCGGGAACGTCGATCGACAGCTTGCCGCCGACCAGCTGGTCGAGGGCGTGCTCATCGGAGTCGATCACGACGAGCCGCCGGCCCAGCGCGTCCAGCCTCTCGGCGATGTGCCGCCCCATCTGGCCGTACCCGGCGATGATCAGAAACGGCTCGCTCAAGCGCCGCACCTGCCGGCCGATCCGCTGCCGGCGCACGGCGTCGCGGAACGCCCGATCCTGGAACAGTCCGAACAGGGTGCCCAGGGCGTAGGTCCAGCCGACGACAGAGCTGAAGATCGCGAAGGTGATCCACATCCGCTGCGCCGTGGAGAAGCTGTAGGGGATCTCGCCGAAGCCGATCGTGGTGGCGGTGAAGCTCATCACGTAGAAGGCTTCGAAGACGGTCAGGTGGTGCGCGGCACCGGTCGGGTCGGTGCCGGGCATCAGGGTGAGCCCGAACACGTCGAAGGCGAAGATGCTGATCAGGACGACCAGGGGGCCGCGCATCCGACGCATCAGGATGAAGATCACGTCGGCGGACGCGTCCGTCGGGGGTAGGGCGACGCGGGTTCGCCGCAGGGCCGACCGCGGCTGCCGAACCCCGGTCGCCGCGCGCAGCCCCACGGTCACACCCGCCGGCGGAAGTTCGCCGTCTCGATGACCATCAGCACAACGGAGACGATGTTGGCCAGCAGGGCACCGAGCGCCAGGGAGACCACGCCGCTCATCGCGGGGACGCTCACCTGGAACGGATCGACGCCCACCCCCTGGGTCACCCAGATCCAGACGCCCGCGGCGAGCAGCAGCTGGATGGAGGCGACCAGGCTGGATGCCAGGTGGATCGCACCCATCTGGGTGCGGTCACCCAGTTTCAGCACGGTCGCGATCAGGTTGACCGCGACCGCGGCGTACAACTCCAGCGCGTTGTGGTGCTGCGGGTCGCCGATGTCGCCGGTTACATAGCCGAAGTTGAGCGTGGCCGCGAGCAGAACGAAGAAGCCGAAGACGACCTTCTCGGAGTTCATGGGCCCACCCTAGTGAGGCTGTCGTCCGGGCGGGCCTCACCGAACCGGATCCGGCCTTCCCTTGGGCATGGCGGCCGGGCGGGGCGCGGGCAGAGACAACGGGTCAAGCGGCGAGAAGCAGCTCGGATGGTACGTCGGAAGAGATGATTGAGGCGTGCCATCGAGCCTCGCGCCATCCTGTCGGTGTGAGTTTCCAGATGATGGTAGCCACGCAATCGACAGTGGCGACTTTGGTGCCGACCGTCATGGTCTGCTGAAACTCGAGCACTCCGAAGCCGAGGGAGCCCTGCCTCAGGGCCTGGTAGTCGAGGATCACCGAGTCGGTGGTTGCGTTCATGCCCTTCAGGGACGCGAACAGCGTTGTAAACCAGTGTTCCCACTCGGCGCGGGTACGGATGGGACGTGTGGTTCCGATGTCGATGATGCCGAAGTCGTCGTCACACAGAGCCGCCAGGGTGGCGAAGTCATGGTCACGGATGCTTCGGAGCAGGCAGACGGTTTCTTCGTAGAACGGCTGATCCTTGAATGCGGAGGACGATTCGCCCAGCGACCGGCGGGAGTATGTGGTGCTGTTCTTCATGGTTGCTGCCTTGGTTGGAGTACCGCGTCTCGGTCCCAGCGCGGGGACGCCGGACCGAGACGCGGGTGGTGGTCAGGAAACAGCGGCCTCTGGAGTGAGGGAGGTGTTGGTGTCGTGGTCCGGCCGCGTGTCGCCCGCCTCCCGGTATCCCTCGTCGCGCGACTTGGCGAGAGCGATCGCGAGGATGAGGAGCCCGAACAGCGGTTTGGCCAGGACGTCTGCTACCGAGTAGCCCACCTGACGGGCGACCTCGGCGAGGACCGGGTCGTTGATGACGGCGGGGAGAATGTAGGCGATGGGGTAGACGCTCCACGTCACCAGCAGGATCCAGCGCAGGCCACTGAGGAGGCGAATCACCCCGGGGGCTTGGCGTCCGAGGGAGTTGCCTAGTTCGACGAAGAGGACGTACAGAATGTAGAGGAACGGCAGGGTTCCGAGGACGCCCCAGACGATCTTCGCTGCACTATCAGCGGCAGCCAGTTCACCGGGATAGCCGGCGAGGATCATCGCCAGCGCAGCGATCGTGAGACGGAAGAGCAGGCTGCGGGTCTTGCCCTTGTCGAGTTTGAGCACGACCACGAGCTCGGCCAGCAGTAGCGGGACGGTCAGGATCCAGTCGACGTAGCGATAAGCCTCGTTGAAGGGGATGCCGTCCTGGACGTATGCCCCGCCGGTGTAGGTGAAGGCTTCGACCCACGAGTTGAAGATGCGCACGTAGTGGTAGAGCGCGATGCCCACGACAAGGGTGGAGAGCGTGAGCGCCATGCGGTGACGAGGGGCAACAGCGCCTCGAACCAGGACGAAGAAGAGCAGCGAGGCGCCCATCGCGGCTATGACGAATGAGAAAGAGTTGTAGACCAGTTCGTACTGGCCCGCACTCAGATTGAGGTCCATGGTTGGCTCCTTCGACGGTGTGATGGACGAAGACGGTTCTTCCTTATCTTAGCCCTGCTTAGTCTGATTTATCAACCGTTAGCTGGAGATCTGTGCGAAGGCTAAGATGGACCTATGCAGAACGAGCCGCCGGTGGAGCTCCGCGTCGCTGCCGCCGAACTCGGAGTGCATTATCAAACTGCCTACCGGTGGGTGCGCAGCGGTCGGCTCCCGGCAACGATGGTTGCCGGGAAGTACTCAGTCAGCCGCTCGGACCTGGTTGCGTTCGCGCAGCGTCGATCCATCCCGACGCCAGTCTCCCTACCCAGCGCGCAACGCCTGGATGGACAAGCCGAACGCATGTATGAAGCTCTGCGGACCGGCGATGATCCGAGCGCGCGACAGATCGCTCGCCGTCTCATCAATGACGGAACCCCAGTCAAGGACCTCATCGCGCAGGTCCTGAGTCCTCCGATGCGCAAGCTTGGCCAGTCCTGGCACGACGGCCAGGTCTCGATCTGGGTTGAGCACAGAGCGTCCGCGATCGTCGAAAGGATCCTCGGGGAACTGACCCCCACTCCGCGGGGTCGCCGGCGTGGCACGGTGATGGTGGCCGCGGTCTCCGGTGACCTGCATGCCCTTCCCACCTCGATGGCCGCTGCTGCCCTCCGTGCGGACAACTGGAACGTCGAGCACCTCGGCGCGAACATGCCCCCCGATGAGCTCGTCGACTTCTGCGCCAGCCACAACATCACCGTCGCCGTACTGTCCGTCACCAGCAGCGACGTTGAACCGCTTGCTCAACGTGCCGCAACGGCCCTCCGGAACTCCGCAACCCCCGTCGTCATCGGAGGCTCTGGACGAACCATCGATGAGCTCCTCGCCGAAGTCCGCACCGCGACCTCAGACCTGACCAGTCAGTGAATCAGTCGGCAGCCCCCCATAGCGGTGATGGGGTTCCCGGCCCGCAACCCCCAGAACCGCCCAAAGCTCACGGCATCCAGGCCAGACCTTCGGCCAGGACGTGATCTCACGACCAGGAGCGTGTCGCGGTCAAGGGATCAGAAGTCTGCAGCGGTGATGACCCTCTGGTCCGCCTCGATCCCGGCGACGACCCGGTCGGCCACTGCGCGCGGGTCAAGACCGGGGCCGAACCGGGGCCCACTGCCCGCGATCGGGCGGGTCGCCAGCCCGGTCTCGGTGTGGGGAGGCTGGGCATCGCACACCAGCACCCCTGCCCGCCGCAGTTCCCGGCCGAGTGCCTGGAAACCGGCGGCGGCCGAGGCCTTGGACGCCGAGTACGCGGCCATGCCCGGTGAAGGGGTGGCCGCTACAACCCCTGAGAGGTTGGCGAGGAATCCCCGGCTCTCCCGCAGCGCAGGAACGACGCGCTTGGCCAGCCACAAGGGCCCCAGCGCGTTGGTCAGCAGGAGTTCCTCGATGACGGTGTCCTCAGTACCCTCCAAGTCGCCGAACGCGACCACACCGGCCGCGATCACCACGCCGTCGAGGCGTCCGTAGAGGGTGAGCGCATGGTCAACCAGTGCCGCGCCGGCGTCAGCGTCGGTCAGGTCGATCGTCACGTCGACCGCGCCAGACCGCCCCGCCACGATCACAGTGGAGCCACGCCCGGCCAGCGTCTCTGCCAGTGCCCGCCCTAGGCCACCGGTGCCAACCACGGCGACAACCTTGCCCTGCAGTGTCCGTGACATGGGCAGAGCGTAGCCCTACCCTCTTGGAACCCGGTGCGCTCAGGAACGACGACTTGACGGTCTCCCGGATTGGCGGGGCTGCGTCTTGTCGTCAGGCTTGACGTCGACGAATTCTAGAACCCTGTCCCCGTCGGGCTTTCAGTAGATCCGCCCCAGATCATCGCTACCCGCGATTCAGCCGTGGGAGCCTGTCTTGTGGGCGACGTTCGCGTGCTTGACGACCTCCCCCAGCGAAACCGCACGCTTCGAGGCCGATCCGGCAGAGAAGGCCGGTATCGGCGGCGGTCGGCCGGCAAGTGGAGGTGACGCCAGCGCTCGCCGCCCGGGTGCTCGTGAGATCAACCCGCGAAGACGGCGGCCCGCGGGGGCCTTGGAGGTGTGTCGCGGCACGCGTTCGGGGAACTTGGGACACTCCGCCGGTCGCAATCTCCTGGGGGATGTCGAACTCAGGCGAGCTCCGGGCGCTCCGCTTTCTCAGCGAGTAGGCCACGGGCCGCCATCCCGATCACCGCGCTGTAGGTGGGGTAGGCGAACTTCACTCCAGCGAGAGTCGCCACGTCGATCCCGGCCGCCATCGCCGTTGTCACCGACTGGATCACCTCTACCGCGTTTTCCCCCACGGCGTGTGCGCCGAGGATGAGTTCGCGCCTCCTGTCCGCGATGAGCTTGAGGAATCCCCGCTCACGGTCATCGATCACCGCCCGATCGAGCGCCGTGTAGGACACGACCGACACGATGCAGTGAGCGTCGCGCTGCCGCGCCTGCTCCTCGGTGAAACCGACGCCGGCATAGTCGGGATCGGTGAATCCGCCTGCCGGCAGCAAGTGATGTGGAGTGCGATGGTTGGTATCGAGGACAGCGTTCTCCGCAGCGGCCTCCCCCTCGAACTGCGCGGCCTGCACGAGCATGTCGCGACCGTTAGCGTCACCGACCGCGAAGATATGCGACACCTCGCTGCGGAAGTACGCGTCGACCGGGATTGCGGACTTCACGACCTGAATCCCTGCCGCATCGAGCCCGAGGTCGTGTACATCCGCCGGCCATCCCGTCGCCATGATCACGGCGTCGAAGCGACTCGACTCCGGGCGACCAGCCTCGCGCCAAGACATGGTGATGGAGCCATCCTCGGCTCTGGCGAGTCCTGTGACCGTCTCGATTCCGGTACGCACGCTCATGCCTTGCTCAACGAACGCACGCGAAACATGCTCGCTGATGAGGGCATCGGAAGCCATCAGGATGCGCGGCGCGACATCGAGCAGGGTGACCTGCGAGCCGAACGAGCTGAAGACAGTGGCGAGTTGGGCGCCGGTGTTTCCGGCGCCGATGATGGCGACGCGACCGGGGAGCTGCGGCAGAGTGAGCACATCTTCGGGAACGGTCGCGAGCGCGGCCCCGGGCACCGGTAGCCTGCGCGAATGTCCGCCGACACACACTATGAAGGTGTTTGCGGTGAGGCGCCGACCCGAGTCGAGCACTACGGTCTGAGCATCCGTGAACCTCGCCTTGCCCTCAAGCACGAGCTCGATTCCGGCGTCGGAGAAGCGCTCGGCCTCGCGCTTGATCGAGCGCACCAGGGCAACGCGCTCCTGCACGCGTGCGACCGTGGCCGACCAGTCGAGCGGACGCTGCGCCACATCAATTCCGTAGGCCCCGGCCGTGCGAATCTCGCGCATCAGCCGCGCCGCCTTCGCAAGCACCCGGGTCGGAACGCAGCCGGTATTCACGCAGGTTCCACCGGTGCGGTTGGCCTCAGCGACGGCGACTTTTGCGCCCAGTTCGGCCGCCCGGAGCGCGGCAGCCGTGCCTGCGGGGCCAGCGCCGATGACGACGATGTCGAAGTGGTCGGTGACGGCGTCGGTCATCGCGTCTCCCAGGGGCTCGGGGGCTGCCGCTGACGGACGTGCGGCGTTCAGAATTGAGGATAATCGGCGCAATCGAATCCGCAAACATCGATAGTCACGCCCGGTGCAGCACCCCAATCTCGAGATGCTGCCCCTATCTATGTGCTCCGACGTGGCCCAGGATTCGGTGTCGACGACGCCTGAGCAGAGACCGGCGCGGGCGAATGACCATGCCTCCTCATGGTCGAGTCGACGAGATGCCAGCATGTCCACGGCCAGGCGATTGCAGATCCATATCCAGCCAGTCCCGTACCTCAACAGCCCCTACCCAGCAACCCACGAACGGTGCGCTGCTGAGGCCCCGGCCCGCAAGATCGTGTCCCACGCACCCCCAAAGGCATCTGGACGCTCTTGCGGGCCCCGGAGTGCTGCGCGGCGGTTGACCGCCTTCGACGGGACGGTTCCGAACTCGGTTCAGCGCAAGGAGCATTCGGGGCAGCTGCCTAACCTCAACGGCTCCCAGCCCGAAGATGGCGCCCGATTTCTCAACGGGCGGCCCCTTCTTGCGACGCACATTGGCACCCTGAATCGCTCGCAGACGTTCGCCACCATCCGTCAGCGTCTGGATTTGAGCTGCCAAAGACGCCCCGCAACTGGCCAGACTTCTGACCAAAACCCGAGAACGCTCCTCCCGCAAACTTCGCGGGTGGAGCGTTTCCCCTAGTCAAATGGCGGAGGATACGAGATTCGAACTCGTGAGGGCGTGAACCCAACCCGCTTTCCAACCGGGCGGACGCGTGTCCGGCACTGTCCGTACATGGCCGTGACTAGCCGTTTCACAGTTCCCCCGAACCCCGGCGATCGGCCCCGAAGACGGGCGCATTGAGACAATTCCTGGCCAAGGTCGAACCGGCCCCCACCACGATCGAGCGGCCCCGCGGGAAGCGCCGGGTCAGTTGCCGAGTCGCACGATGTTGATTGCCAGCTCGACCAGGTTGTGCGCGCGGCGGACGAGCGGTTCGGCCTTCGCTGCGGGCAGCAGGGTGACGCCGTACTCGACGTCGGCCTTGCTGGAGACCAGCTCACGCAGCCACTTCTCGGCGCCGGCGGCTTCGGGTCGCTGGCCGAGGGCTCGGCGTAGCTCTTTCGCGGCGCTCGCGTGGTCCTTGCCCTTGGCGGTGGCGCCGGTGAGTTCGGTCACGATGGCGTCCTTGGCGCTGATGCCGGCGTGGATCGCGTTCCCCGCGGCAACGGTGTAGCGGCTGGCGGCGAGATCGGCCTCAGCGGAGGCGAGGTACTCCTGCGCCTTCTTCAAGAAGCTGCGGGCGTGGTTGCGCTGCTCAAAGTTCGCCATCACGCCACCCGAGTTCTGGGCCGCGGGATCGCCCCGACCAGAGCCACCCCGTCAGCAAGGATCTCCCCGACCAGGGGCTCATCCCCGCTAGCCGCGAGACGCTCGAACCGTTCCGGGGTGAACACTACGACGTCACACTCGTTGCCCAGTCGCGCACGGACGGCGTCCTCCAGCTCGACCCGTCCGTCCCAGTCGTCGCCGGCGAGGACAGCGAGGTCGATGTCACTGCTGGCAGTCGCATCTCCACGCGCGAGCGACCCGAACAGGATCACCACCTGGGCACCAGCCCCAGCGACCACCTCACGCAGGGCACCCAGCGGATCCAGCAGAACCCTCAGCGGCGCGACCGCGTAGTGGCGCTCGTTGACCGTGTAGAGGTTCGCCCGACCGACCGGACTGCTTCCGACCAGGCCGAGCGAGACGATGTCGGCCAGCGCCTGCTGAACCGACCACAGACTGTGGTTGTCCCGAACCATGGCATGCACCTGCCTCCCCGTCAGTGCGGCGCCTGTCCGCAACAGGACCGCCAACACGGCGCCGCGGGCTCCAGGGAACAACCCGCCGAAAGGCTCACCAAGCATCACATGACCATCATGCCAGCCAAACGACCGGCAGTCCAGTCATATGATCGGTTCAGCAGCCACCACCGACTGAGAACATCGCGTCCACCGCAAGCACGCCACCTCACAGCACGCCGACGGCGCCCGATTTCCTGGCCAAACCCCAGCCGTCCGCGACTCTCCGAAGCTCCTGAGTCGTTCGCTTTCGTCCGCCGGGATTCGTTCCCGACCGGATCAGCAGCCTCACAATTGGGCCAATCTTCTGGCCAAAACCCGCAAACGCTCCTCCCGCGAACCTCGCGATCGGAGCGTTTCCCCTAGTCAACTGGCGGAGGATACGAGATTCGAACTCGTGAGGGCGTGAACCCAACCCGCTTTCCAAGCGAGCGCCATAGGCCTCTAGGCGAATCCTCCGCCGAGAAGGATACCGGGTCTGTCGCGCCGAACTCCAAACCGGGTATCCGGCCTTGTCAACAGCACAACGCCAGCGACACCCGTACGCTGGGCGGCAGTCGGTGCGCGTCGGCGCCCGCCGTGACAGGCTGGACGCATGCGGATCGCCCTTGCCCAGTTCGCGGCGTCCACCGACCCGGCCGCCAACCTCACCCGTGTCCGGGAGCTCGCTGCCGAGGCCGCCGCTCGCGGCGCCGAACTGGTGGTCTTCCCCGAAGCCGCGATGTGTTCCTTCGCCCGCCCCCGCGCCGACGCGGCCGAGCCGTTCGACGGGCCGTGGGCGAACGGGGTCCGGGCGATCGCAACCGAACTGGGGCTCACGATCGTCGCCGGCATGTTCACCACCACCGACGGCCCGCGCGTCCGCAACACCCTGCTGGTCACTGGCGCCGTCGAGGCCCGCTACGACAAGCTGCACCTGTTCGACGCGCTCGGCTACGCCGAGTCCCGCCAGATCGAGGCTGGTACGCAGCCGGTGACGATCACGCTGGCCGGCCACCCGATCGGGCTGGCCACCTGCTACGACGTGCGGTTTCCCGCGCTGTTCACCCACCTGGCCGCCGGGGGCGCCGAACTGATCGTGCTACCGGCGTCCTGGGCGCCGGGTGAGGCGAAGCTGCACCAGTGGCGCACCCTGGTCACCGCCCGCGCCATGGACTCCACCTGCTTCGTGGTCGCCGTCGACCAGTCCGTGCCTCCCGTGGCAGCCGACGAACGCACCCCGACCGGCATCGGGCATTCCCTGGTCGTCGACCCCACCGGCGCGGTGCTGCTCGAACTCGGCGAGGCGGACGAGGTGGCAGTGGTCGACCTCGACCTCGGGTCGGTGGCCGGCGTCCGGGAGCGCCTGCCGGTGTTGCAGCACGCCGTGCGACTCCCGTCCGGCGGCACGTCCTGAGCCCCCTTGGTTGGGCCGAGCAGCAAGGTTCCCGGACGCTCGGCGGATTCGGGGGCGGACTCGCCCCGTCCGGCGCGGCCGGGTAGGCTTGTCCATGGTTCCCCGCGCGGCGGTACCTCGCCCAACTCCCCCAGGGTCGGAAGACAGCAAGGGTAAGTGAGCTCTACCGGGTGCGCGGGGGCCGCTGCATTTCCGGCGGCCATCCGAAATGTCACCGTCTACCCGTAAGGTTCCACCCGTGGAGGAGAGCGACGACGACCTGTTCGCCGAGGAGCCGATCGAGCCCCCCGACCAGGACGGTCCCGACCTCTTCGGCCAGGACGGCCCCGTGGTGGAGGACCTGCCCGTCGACGCGATCGAGCCCCCGGTCGAGCCGGGCCCGCACCGACGCTCCGAACAGGAAGTCACCGCGTCCCTGATGGAGGTGGTGGACGCGTTGCGCCAGCCGCCCCACCAGGTGAGCCGTCCCGACACCCCGCTCGCCCTGTACCGGCGCTACCGTCCCGACACCTTCGCCGACGTGATCGGCCAGGAGCACGTCACCGAACCGCTGCAGCGGGCACTGACCAACAACCGGGTGAACCACGCCTACCTGTTCTCCGGGCCCCGCGGGCTGCGGCAAGACCACCTCGGCCCGCATCCTGGCCCGCTGCCTCAACTGCGCCGAAGGGCCCGACCCCGACCCCGTGCGGCGACCTGCCAGTCCTGCACCGACCTCGCCCGCGGCGGTTCGGGCAGCATCGACGTGATCGAGATCGACGCGGCCAGTCCCACGGTGGCGTCGACGACGCCCGCGACCTGCGCGAGCGGGCGTTCTTCGCCCCGGTCGCCAGCCGCTACAAGATCTACATCGTCGACGAGGCGCACATGGTCACCACCCAGGGCTTCAACGCCCTGCTGAAGCTGGTCGAGGAGCCGCCGCCGCACGTCAAGTTCGTCTTCGCCACCACCGAGCCCGACAAGGTGCTCGGCACCATCCGCTCGCGCACCCACCACTACCCGTTCCGGCTGGTGCCGCCGAAGACGCTCTCGACGTACCTCGCCACCCTCTGCGATGCCGAGGGCATCGCCGGTCGAGCCGGCCGTGCTGCCGCTGGTCGTGCGGGCCGGCGCCGGCTCGGTGCGCGACTCGCTGTCGGTGCTCGACCAGCTTCTGGGCGGGGCCGGCGAGCACGGGGTCAGCTACGCCGCAGGCCGCCGCGCTGCTCGGCTACACCCCCGACACGCTGCTGGACGAGATCGTCGACGCCTTCGCCGCCGGTGACGCCGCGGGCGTGTTCGCCGCCGTCGACAAGGTGATCGAGGTCGGCCAGGACCCGCGCCGGTTCGCCGAGGACCTGCTGCGCCGGCTCCGCGACCTGATCATCGTGGCGGCCGTGCCCGAAGCGCTGAGCAGCGGCCTGGTGGACGTGGCCGGCGACCAGGGCGAGCGTCTCACCGCCCAGGCGACCGCGCTCGGGCCCGGCGAGCTCACCCGGGCCGCGGAGGTGATCGCGGTCGGGCTCACCGAGATGCGCGGCACCACCGCCCCGCGCCTGCACCTGGAGCTGATGTGCGCCCGGGTCCTGCTGCCCGGAGCCGACGTCAACGGACGCGGCCTGCACGCCCGCCTCGACCGGCTGGAACGTCGCCTGAGCATGGGCACCACCCCGTCGATCCCGGACGACGGAGCGGCGTCCCGCCTGGCGCCCGACGCCCCGAGCCCGATCGCCCACGCCCCGGCCGCCGCCGTAAGCGCGGCAGCCGCCCCGGACGTGGCCCATCCCGGGGACACCGGTCGCGCCCCCCGGAAGGCCACCGAGCCGAAGCCGCCGGCCCCCCCGCCCGTGGGCGCACCACCCGCACCACCCGCACCTGCCAGGCCGGCCGCCCCGGCCAGGGCAGCCGCCGAACCGGCCGGCCACCCCGAACCGCTCCCACCCGACCCGGCACCCGCCGAACCGGCCGACCACCCCGAACCGCCCACACCCGACCCGGCCGACCACCCCGAACCGCCCACACCCGACCCGGCAGCCGCCGAACCGGCAGGCCAGCCCGAACAGCACGCACCCGACCCGGCACCCGCCGAGCAGCCCACACCCGACCGGCCCGACTCGGCGCCCGCGTCCGGAGGCATCGGCACCGCCGACCTGCGCCGGCTCTGGCCGCAGGTGCTCGACAACGTCAAGGACCGTCGCCGCTTCACCTGGATCCTGCTCAGCCAGAACGCCCAGGTCGTCGAGGTCCGTGAGGGCGTGCTCACCCTCGGCCTTACCAACGTCGGCGCGCGGGACAGCTTCGGCCGCGGCGGCAGCCCCGACGTGCTCCGGGAGGCCATCCTGGAGGTGATCGGGGAGGCCCTCCACATCAACCCGATCGTGGACGTGACCGCCGACGCGTCCGCCGGCCAGGCCCCGTCGGCCAGGACCGACGAACCCGAAACACGCCCCGCCTCGCCGGCCAGCCCGCCGCGCTCCCCCGCGGCCGAGGAGGCCCGCGCGAACCTGCGTCCGACCCGCTCCCAGGCCGGTGCCGGCGAGCCCGGGCCGGAAGCCGAACCCAGCCGCGACGACCAGGTGATGACCGAGGACGCAGCGTCGGCCGAAGAGCTGATGGTGAAGCACCTCGGTGCCGAGCTCATCGCCGACGACGGATCCTGAGCGGCACGACCGCGGCTACCATGGCCGCAGCTTTCCAGACGAGGAGTTGAGATGTTCGATCCCGGCAGCATCGACCTGCAGGGCCTGTTGAGCCAGGCACAGGCGATGCAGGACCAGCTGGAGCAGGCCCAGGCAGAGCTCGCCCAGCGGACGGTGACGGGCACCTCCGGCGGCGACCTCGTCGAGGCCACGGTCACCGGCACCGGCGAGCTGGTCGGCCTGGTGATCAAGCCGGAGGCGTGCGACCCCGCCGACACCGAGACCCTGGCCGACCTGATCGTCGCCGCGGTCCGGGACGCGAACCACCAGGCGATGGCGCTGGCCCAGGCGACCATGCCGCCGCTTCCCGAGCTCGGCCTGTAGCCACCGACCGTTCCCCGCCGCGAGCGGGGAACGGCCGGCAGCCCGCGGGACCACCGCACCACCCGAAGGAATCATCGTGTACGAAGGCCCGATCCAGGACCTGATCGACGAGCTGGGCAGGCTGCCCGGCGTCGGCCCGAAGGGCGCCCAGCGGATCGCCTTCCACATCCTCAGCACCGACAAGGCCGACGTGGAGCGCCTGGCCACGGCCCTGCGCGAGGTCACCGAGAAGGTCCGTTTCTGCGAGGTGTGCTTCAACATCTCCGCCGACGAGACCTGCCGGGTTTGCCGCGATCCGCGCCGTGACCGCACCGCCATCTGCGTGGTCGAGGAGTCCAAGGACGTGATGGCGATCGAGCGGACGCACGAGTTCCGCGGCCTCTACCACGTGCTCGGAGGCGCGATCAGCCCGATCGACAACGTCGGCCCCGCCGACCTGCGGATCAGCGAGCTGTGCCGGCGGCTGGCCGACGGCACCGTCACCGAGGTGATCCTCGCCACCGACCCGAACCTCGAAGGTGAAGCCACGGCCACCTTCATCTCCCGCCTGCTGATCCCGATGGGCGTCACGGTGAGCCGGCTGGCCAGCGGCCTGCCGGTCGGCGGAGACCTGGAGTACGCCGACGAGGTGACCCTCGGCCGCGCCTTCCAGGGACGCCGACAGCTGACCTCATGAGCGTCCCCTGCCGCGCAGCCGCCTGCGCCCCGCCCGTGCCGCCACGACCGATCCGCCTGGTCGCCAGCGACCTGGACGGCACCCTGCTCACCCCGCACGAACAGGTGAGCGCCCGCACCACGGCCGCCATCGGCCGGGCCGTCGCGTCCGGAGTGCGGGTGGTCGCCGCCACCGGACGCCAGGTCACCCAACTGCCGGAGGCGGTCACGGCCAGCGGCGTGAGCCACGCGGTCGGCAGCAACGGCGCGATCGGGGTCGATCTGGCCGGCGGCGAGATCCTGTTCGAGGAGTTGCTCGCCCCCGACGCCGCCGCCGCCATCGTGGCCTTCCTCACCGCCGAACTGGAGGGCGTCCGGTTCTCCGCCGTGCGCGACCACGGCCACCGCCACGCGGCCGAGCCCGGCTACCTCGACCTGCTCAGCCCGCGCGAGCTGGCGTTCTGGCGGGTCGACACCGTCGACCTCGCCGCCCTGGTCGCCGAGCCCACCCTGAAGCTCACCGCGCGACACCCCCGCGTCGACGCCGACGGACTGCTCGCCGTCCTCGACCGGTCCGGCCTGGCCGGCTTCCACGCCACCACGTCGGGGGCACCCTTCGTCGAGATCGCGGGCGCGGGCGTGACCAAGGCCAGCGGGGTGGCCCGGCTCTGCCGGCTCCTCGCGATCGACGCCGCGGAAGTGCTCGCGGCCGGTGATGCGAAGAACGACATCGAGCTGCTGCGCTGGGCCGGAGTCGGCGTCGCGATGGGCAACGCCGTGCCGGAGACGACCGCCGCGGCCGACTGGGTGACCGCCGGCAACGACGCGGACGGCCTGGCGCTGGCGATCGAACAGTTCCTCGACCGGCAGGAACTGGACCGGTGACCGGCCCGGTGCGACCGGCCCGAGCCGGCCGGTGACTGCCGCGGGGACGGCGGACGCCCGGCTGCTCACCGCCTGGGCGGCCGGCTGCGCCGAGCGCGCGCTGGCGATGTTCGCCACGACCTTCACCGACGACCTGGCCGGCCGGACGATCGCCGCCGCACGGGCATGGTCGACCGGCGCCGGACCGGCCGATGCCTGCCGCGAAGCCGCCTTCGAGGCCCAGGCCACCGCGCGCGAGGCCCACGACGCCGGCTATCGGGCGCTCGCCGTCGCGCTCCGGTCGGCGGCGAGCGCCGCCGCCAGCGTCGACGATCCCGGTCTGGCCGTGGCCGCGGCCCTGCTCGCGAGCGAGTCCCTCACCGTGAACAGCGCCCCGTGCGAGCAGGACGCCAACGCCGCCACCGAACGCCGGCAGCAGTGGCTGAGCCTGCCCGCACACCTGCGTCCCGGCGTCTTCGGCGAGGGCGAACCGCCCGCACCGGAACCCGCCGCGTGTGCGGTCGGTCCGACCGACGCCGGCCCTGCCGAGCACCCGCGGTCCGACGCCAGCAACCCCCGAGCCAATTCACAGGACGGCCACAGGATCCGGAGTCACACTGGATCCACGGCACGGACCTCAAGGAAGTTGGAAGAAGATGCGTAACTACCCCGGACCTGGAATGGGCGGAAGCCTGCTCTGGGGATTCATGGGCTTCGTCGGCACCCTGGCGGTGCTGGGGCTGATCACGCTGCTGGTGATCTACCTGGTGAAGCGGAGCAACGGACGGAAATTCGGACCGGGCCCGTCCGGACAGCCGGCGCACCACCGTCCGGGAGCGTACCCGGCGATGCCCCCGGCGATGCAGGTGCTCGACGAGCGCCTGGCCCGCGGCGAGATCGAGGTGGAGGACTACATGACCCGAAGGGCGGCACTGCTCGGCAACGCCGGCACCGTCCCGAACGAGTGGCGGCCCGGCATGGCGACCCCGCCCCAGCCTGAGGGGACCCCGCCGCCGAGCGGGGACAGCCCCTCGGCCTGAGCCCGACCGGCGACGGGCCTGACCCGTCGCCGCGGTACGGCGACCTGTCCCCGCCGTCATTCCCGGCAGAGCCCGGACGGAGATCGATCCCGTCCGGGCTCTGCCGCGTCCGGGCCCGGATCGCCCGCGGCTTCCGCTCTCGGGGCCAGATTGGGCAGGGGCCGCAGGTCGAACTGGCCCGACGAGCGGTTGTAGACTGCCCTGGTCCGCAGGCATCGATGGGGCCATCACCCCGGAGCTGCCGGAAGAACAGGGCGCAGGTGGCCGGGTGACCCGGTCGCGCGTGAGCCCCCACTAGAACCGGCCGCGGCAAGGCAACGAAGTGGGGTTTCCGGCGTCGCCGGGGCCCAAGGAGGGTGGTACCGCGGGTCCGCGAGGGCTCGTCCCTTCGTCGCACCACCGACGACGAAGGACTGCCGATGACCACCGCTCCCGCTGCCGACCGGCGCTACCGTGCCGTGCCGGCGATGCTCGACCTGCCGGCCATGGAACGTCAGATCCTCGACTTCTGGGCAGCCAACAACACCTTCGGCGCCTCACTGGACGCGACCCGTTCCGGCAAGCCGTGGACGTTCTACGAGGGCCCGCCCACCGCGAACGGCATGCCCGGAACCCACCACATCGAGGCCCGGGTGTTCAAGGACGTCTTCCCCCGGTTCAAGACCATGCAGGGATTCCACGTCGAACGGAAGGCCGGCTGGGACTGCCACGGCCTCCCGGTCGAGCTGGCGGTGGAGAAGGAGCTGGGCTTCAACGGCAAGCCCGACATCGAGGCGTACGGCGTCGAGGCGTTCAACGCCCGCTGCCGCGAGTCGGTCTCCCGGCACGTGGACGCGTTCACCGAACTCACCCACCGGATGGGCTACTGGGTGAACCTCGACCAGGCGTACTGGACGATGGACGCCTCCTTCGTCGAGTCGGTGTGGTGGGCGCTGAAGCAGATCCACTCCAGGGGGCTGCTGGTGGAGGACCACCGGGTCGCCCCGTACTGCCCGCGCTGCGGCACCACGCTCAGCGATCACGAGCTCGCCCAGGGCTACGAGGACATCACCGACCCGTCGGTCTACGTCCGGTTCCCGCTGACCTCCGGCCCGCTGGCCGGAAAGGCGTCCCTGCTGGTGTGGACCACCACGCCCTGGACGCTGGTGAGCAACACCGCCGTCGCCGTGCACCCCGACGTCACCTACGTCGTGGCGAACAACGGGACCGAGTCCCTCGTGATCGCCGAGCCGCTCGCCGAGAGGGTGCTGGGCGAGGGCTGGCTGCTCGGCCAGACGTTCACCGGACGCGAACTGGAACTGTGGCGCTACTCCCGGCCGTTCGAGCTCGTCGAGTTCCCGGCCGTGGTGGGCGGCACCCACTACGTGGTGCTGGCCGACTACGTGACCACCGAGGACGGCTCCGGCCTGGTCCACCAGGCGCCCGCCTTCGGCGAGGACGACATGACCGTGTGCCGCCAGTACGGGCTGCCGATGGTGAACCCGATCCGCCCCGACGGCACCTTCGACGACACCCTCGACCTGGTCGGCGGCCAGTTCTTCAAGACCGCCGACACGGCGCTGGTCGAGGACCTGACCAGCCGCGGCCTGATGTTCCGGGTGCTCGACTACGAGCACTCCTATCCGCACTGCTGGCGCTGTCACACCACGCTGCTGTACTACGCGCAGCCGTCCTGGTACATCCGCACCACCCAGGTGAAGGACGCTCTGCTCCGCGAGAACAGGGCCACCAACTGGCATCCCGAACACATCAAGTGGGGCCGGTACGGCGACTGGCTGAACAACAACATCGACTGGGCACTGTCCCGGTCGCGGTACTGGGGCACGCCCCTGCCGATCTGGCGGTGCCCCGCCGGCCACCAGACCTGTGTGGGTTCGCGCGCGGAGCTGTCCGAGCTGACCGGACGTGACCACTCCGGGCTCGACCCGCACCGTCCGTTCGTCGACGACGTGACCTTCGCCTGCCCCCACTGCCAGCAGACGGCGACCCGGGTGCCCGAGGTGATCGACGCCTGGTTCGACAGCGGCTCGATGCCGTTCGGGCAGTGGGGCTACCCGTGGGCGGAGGGGTCGACGGAGGCGTTCGGCCAGGCCTACCCGGCCGACTTCATCTGCGAGGCGATCGACCAGACCCGCGGCTGGTTCTACTCCCTGATGGCGATCGGCACCCTGGTGTTCGACCGGTCGTCGTACAAGAACGTGCTCTGCCTGGGCCACATCCTGGCCGAGGACGGCCGCAAGATGAGCAAGCACCTGGGCAACATCCTGGAGCCGATCCCGCTGATGGACACCCACGGTGCGGACGCGGTGCGCTGGTTCATGGCCGCGGGCGGCTCGCCGTGGGCGTCCCGCAGGGTCGGGCACCAGACCATCCAGGAGACGGTCCGCAAGGTGCTGATGACCTACCTCAACACCGTCGCCTTCCAGAGCCTGTACGCCCGGGCCAACGACTGGAGCCCGTCCGCGCCGCCGGCCGGGGCACCGGGCGGGGTTTCGGCAGCCTCCACCGGCGCCGCGGCCGGTTCGGCGCACGTCCTCGACCGGTGGCTGGTCTCGGCCCGGAACACTCTGGTGCAGCAGGTCACCGAGGCGCTGGAGGACTTCGACACCCAGCGGGCCGGGTCCCTGCTGGCGGGCTTCGTCGACGACCTGTCGAACTGGTACGTGCGGCGGTCCCGCCGCCGGTTCTGGGAGGGCGACCCGGGCGCCCTGGCGACCCTGCACGACACCATCGACGTGGTGAACCGGCTGATGGCGCCGCTGGTGCCGTTCCTCACCGAGCGGGTCTGGCAGGACCTCGTGGTCACCACCGACCCGGACGCACCGGCGTCGGTGCACCTGGCGTCCTGGCCGGTCGCCGACACCACCGCGATCGACCCGCGGCTGGACGAGGCGATGCGGCTGACCCGCCGGATCGTCGAGCTGGGCCGCTCGGCCCGCTCCGAGGCGAAGGTGAGGACCCGCCAGCCGCTGCGCCGGGCGCTGATCCCGTCCGGGGCGTTCGAGTTGCTGGACGCCGGCCTTCGCGCCGAGGTGATGGCCGAGCTGAACGTGGAGAACGTGGAGTCGTTCGCGTCCGCCGGCGACCTGGTCGACCACTCTGCCAAGGGCAACTTCCGTGCCCTCGGCAAGCGGTTCGGCAAGCAGACGCCGCTGGTGGCCGGCGCGATCGCGTCCGCCGACGCCGGGGTGCTGGCCGCCGACCTGGCCACCCACGGCCGGGCGTACGTGCTGGTCACCGACCTGGGCGAGGTCGAGGTGAGCCCCGAGGAGGTGATCGTCTCCGAGCGCCCCCGGGAGGGCTGGTCGGTGGTCAACGAGCAGGGGGAGACGGTCGCCCTGGATCTCGAGCTCACTCCCGCGTTGGTGCGCGCCGGCCTGGCCCGGGAATTCATCCGGGCGGTTCAGGAAGCGCGCAAGACCTCCGGGTTCGAAGTGTCCGACCGGATCCGGCTCAGCCTGGGCGTCCACCAACCCCGAACTGACCGAAGCGCTGCGGGCGCACGCCGGACTGATCGGCGGCGAGGTGCTCGCGGTCGAGCTGACCGAGGTCGAGGCGCCGGCCGGCACCGCCGCCGCGGGCACCGCCGACGGCTGGTTCGCCGACGACGACCTCGGCCTGGAGTTCACCGTCGCCCGGGTCGGGCTGGCCCGATGACCGAGCCGGCGAAGCCCACCCCGGTCGTCTTCCTGCACTCCGCCGGGCTGACGCCACAGATGTGGCAGGCCCAGGTGGAAGCGGTCGGCGCCGACGTCCAGGTGATCGCCCCGTGGCTGGCCGGGCTGCGTCCCGGGCGGCCTTCGGACCTGTCGCTGGCCGGTGCCGCGGCGGAGGTGGCCGCGACCCTCGACCGCTACGGCATCGAACGGGCCCGGCTGGTGGGTCACCAGCTGGGGGCGATGGTTGCCCTCCAGGTGGCGGCCGCGACCCCGGAGCGGGTGGCCGGACTGGTGCTTTCGGGGGCGTTCGTGGCCCCGGGGAAGGTGGCGTTGCGGCTGCAGAAGGCGCTGATCAGGCTGCTGCCCAACCGGGCCCTGGCTGAAAGCGGGGCCACCAGGGCCGACCTGGTTCGGGCCCTGGACCTGATGGCCACCGCCGACTTCGGCCGGCACCTGGCCGAGATCGGAGTTCCGGTGCTGGTGATCGCGGGAACCTCCGATCCGGGGCTGCCGGCCGCGGAGAAGTTGGCCGGGCTGTTGCCCGACGCCCGACTGGAGACGCTGGCCGGAGTCGGTGCCAATCCGAGCCTGGTTGATCCCGAGGCCTACAACCGCCTCCTGGTGGAGTTCCTGGGCAGCTGACCCACCCCGGACCAGCGCGGGCAGGCCGGGGCCGGACTGACCCGGCTCAGCCGTTGACGTCCACGACCACCCTGCCCTGAACCTGGCCGTCAAGGATCGCCGCACCCAGCTCAGGCAGGTCGGCGAGCACGGCCGGGCGGATCATCGCCTCGAGCTTGTCCATCGGCAGGTCGGTGGCGATCCGCCGCCAGGCGGCCAGCCGGCTCTGGTAGGGCTGCATCACCGAGTCGATGCCGAGCAGGTTGACCCCGCGCAGGATGAACGGGGTCACGGTGGCGGGCAGCTGCGCACCCCCGGCAAGGCCGACGGCGGCGACCGAGGCCCCGTACTTCAGCTGGCCCAGCAGCCGGGCGAGCATCGCGCCGCCGACCGCATCGACACAACCCGACCAGGTCTCGGACTCCAACGGACGCCGGATCGTCTCGGCCAGTTCGGCTCGGGGCACGATCCGGGTGGCGCCCAGGTCCTTCAGGTAGTCCGCGGTCTCGGGGCGGCCGGTGACAGCGGCGACCTCGTAGCCGAGCGCAGCGAGGAGCGCAACCGCGACCGAGCCGACCCCACCGGCGGCCCCGGTCACCAGCACCGGCCCCTGACCGGGCACCAGTCCGTGCTGTTCCAGCGCCCGAACCGCCAGCATCGAGGTCAGGCCGGCCGTACCCACCGCCATCGCCTGTCGGGTCGACAACTCCTCGGGCAACCCGACCAGCCAGTCGGCCCTGACCCGGGCCCTCGTCGCGTAGCCACCCCAACGGACTTCGCCGACCCGCCAGCCGGTGAGCACCACCCGGTCGCCGGGCCGGTAGCGGGCGTCGTCCGAGTTCTCGACCGTGCCGGCGAAGTCGATCCCCGGAACGTGCGGATAGGTCCTGACCAGACCGCCCCCGGGCCCCAGGCACAACCCGTCCTTGTAGTTCAGCGTGGAGTACTCGACCGCCACCGTGACCTCGCCCTCAGGCAGGCGCGCGTCGTCGACGTCCTGCACCGAGGCCCGCGGCGGGCCGTCGCCCTCCTTCTCGACCACAACGGCTGTGAACATCTGCTGTCCTCCCGGTCACGCGCGGCGCTTCGGCTGTCCGGCTGTCCGGCAGTCCGGCCGCCAGGTTGTCGGGCTGCCGCCCGCAACGGGTCGGCGGCGAAGCCGGAAGCGTTCCGTGAAGGGTAGCGGCCCCCGGTCCGGTCCGCGACCTCCTACGCTTCGGGCATGGACGCAGAACTCCTCCCCCGGCTGCAACGGGTCTCCGGTGGGCACCCGGCCGCGCTGGCGGTGGTGACGCCCGCCGGCACCCGGATCGTCCGGCACGCCTGCACCGAGTCCGCCGACTTCGAGATCGGCTCGATCAGCAAGGGCGTCACCGGCCTGCTGTACGTCGACGCCCTTGCCCGGGGGGAGGTGCGCGGCGACACCCCGCTCGCCGACCTGCTGCCGCTGGCCGGCACTCCCGCCGGACGGATCACCCTCGCCGAGCTCGCCACCCACCGTTCCGGCCTGCCCAGGACGATCGGTGGCCGGGTCGTCGGCCGCAGCCTCGCCCTGCTGCGCCACGGCACCGACCCCTACGAACAACCCCTCGCCGAGCTGTACGCCGACGCCGGGCGCGCCCGGCTGCGGCCGGGGCGGCCGCGGTACTCCAACGCCGGCTTCCAGCTGCTCGGCCACGCGGTCGCGACCGCGGCCGGGCTCCCGTACGCCGAACTGGTGGCCACCCGGCTGGCGGCCCCGGCCGGGCTGTCACCGTTCTACGCCACGACCTCCGCCGCCGGCCTGGCTGCCGACGCCCTGCCGGGTCACAGCCTGCGTCGGGTCGTCGGGCCGTGGGCGAGCGAGGCGCTCTCGCCGGCCGGCGGCGTCCGGGCGTCCATCTCGGCGATGGCGGGCCTGGTGTCCGCGCTGCTCGCCGGAACCGTCCCGGGGGCGTCCGCGCTCGACCCGGTCGCGGATTTCGCCGGGCCGGCGGTCCGGATCGGCGCCGGCTGGCTGGTCGTCGATCGCCGCGACCGGGGAGTGCTGACCTGGCACAACGGCGGCACCGGCGGCTTCCGGAGCTGGCTGGGCCTTCGCCGCGACCTCGGCATCGGCGCGGTGGTGCTGTCCGCGACGACCCGGAGTCCCGACGCGCTCGGGCTGGCCGCCCTCGACGGGGCCTGCTGACGCCGGCCGTCTCGCCGGTCGGGGCGGGCGCCTGCCGCAACTAGGGTGAACGCGTGCCAGCAGAGCAACCCCTCAACACCAAGGGGCTGTTGCTCGCCTTCTCGGCGTACCTGCTGTGGGGCGCCTTCCCGTTCTACTTCAAGCTCCTCGCGGCGGCCGGCCCGTTCGAGATCATCGGCCATCGGGTGCTGTGGACCTTCATCTTCTGCGCGCTCGGTGTCGTGGTGTGGCGGGAAGTGGGGCATCTGAGGGCGGTGCTGTCAGAGCCGAAGCTGTTCTGGGGACTGGCCGGCGCCGGCGTCCTGGTCACCGTGAACTGGTCGATCTACGTGTGGGGCGTCCTCACCGACCACATCGTCGACGCCGCCCTCGGCTACTTCATCAACCCGCTGTTCACGGTCACGCTGGCGGTCTTCGTGCTGCGCGAGCGGCTACGGGTCGTCCAGTGGGTCGCGGTCGGGATCGGCCTGGCCGCAGTCCTGGTGATCACCGTCGGCTACGGGCAGGTGCCGTGGGTGGCGCTGTCGCTCGCGGTCACGTTCGGCCTCTACGGGCTGGTGAAGAAGCAGGTGGGCGGACGGGTGTCGCCGCTGGTCGGCCTGACCGTGGAGACCGCCCTGCTGGCGCCGCTCGCGCTGGCCTTCCTGGTCTGGCTGCAGGCCAGCGGGGGCAGCACGTTCCTCGACCACGGGCCGGGCCTCACCTTCGGGCTGGCCGCAGCCGGCGCGGTCACCGCCATTCCGCTGCTGCTTTTTGCGGCCGCCTCCAGCCGGATCCCGCTGAGCATGATGGGCCTGATCCAGTACCTGACCCCGGTGATCCAGTTCGCGATCGGGGTGTGGGTGAACCACGAGGTGATGCCGACCGCCCGCTGGATCGGCTTCGGCCTGGTCTGGGTGGCGCTGGTGGTGCTGACCGTGGACAGCCTCAACGCCGCGCGCACCCGCGACTTCCTGATCGAACCCTCGGTGATGGACTGACCTGCCCGGCAGGCGAACCGGTGGCAGGGACGCCCGCCTCGCCGCCGTCGATGTGCCGGGCGTCGGCTCAGGCGGAGTCCTGCGTCACCTCGATGTTGAACATCCACATCAGGCCGTACTTGTCCACGACGTCGCCGTAGATGTCCCCCCACACCTGGCTCGCCAGAGGCATGCGGACGGTGCCGTCCGCGGCGATCCGTTCGAACCAGCCGGTCATCCTCGCCAGGTCGTCGCCCATGAATGCCAGGCTGACCTGGCTCCCGGTCTCGGTGGCACCCTCCATGGCGTCGGCGCCCATCAGCCGGAACGCGTCGGTCGCCAGCGCGGAGTGCATGACGCCGTCCGGCGGCATCCCCTCCATGCCGTATTCGGCGAAGGTCGAGATGGTCAGCTCCCCGCCGAACACCTCCTGGTAGTAGGTCATGGCCTCGCGGGCGTTCCCGGGGAAGCTCGCGTACGCGACCAGTGCGACCGCCATGGTCCGCTCCTTTGTTCGAGGTACCGTCGCACCGTACCGCTGCGCACGCTCGCCCGAACCGGTGATGCGCACAGCTACCACTGTCGCAACCCGGCCGGCCCCCGGTTCACCGGTGTCCGCAGGCCACAGCGGTGGGGTTCGGTCCCCGGACCGCGACCGGACCGGTCAGCGACCCAGCTGGCGCAGCACCTCGGCCATCACTTCCTGGACGGCGATGGTGTCGTCCAGCGGCATCACCGGGCTCTCGGTGAGCCCGTCAGCGAGGCAGGCGTCCACGTGCCGCAGCTCGTGGCAGTAGCCGGCACCGGTCTTCGGCAGCACCAGCTCGGTGGGCTCCTCGCCCCGCAGGTGGATCGACAGCGCCTCGCCCCGGTGGAACCGGGGCTTCAGCTCCACCCAACCGCGGGTGCCGGCGACGACCTGACGTCCCGGCCCGGGAGCGGTGAACCCGATGGACTGCGCGGCATGGCGGCCATCGGCCCAGCCCAACAGGATGCCCGCCTCACCCTCCACCCCGTTGGGGAAGTGCCCGCCGACGGCGTGCACCACGCTCGGCGAACCGAGGAACTGCTGGGCGAACGAGATCACGTACACGCCGAGGTCGAGCACCGCGCCGCCGCCGAGGTCGGGGTTGAACAGCCGGTCGGACGGCTCGTACTCCCGGAACGCGAGCAGGTCACCGTAGACGGCCCGGACCTCCCCCAGCCGGCCGGACGCGACCAGCTCGCGCAGGTGGGTGACCGCCGGCAGGAACCGGGTCCACATGGCCTCCATGCAGAAGGTGCCGCGGGCACGGGCAGCCTCGATCACGGCGCGGGTGTCGGCCACCGTGGTGGTAAATGATTTCTCCACCAGCAGCGCCTTCCCCGCCTCGATCGCGGCCAGGGCCAGTGCGGTGTGCTGCCCGTGCGGGGTGGCCAGGTAGATCGCGTCCAGGTCCGCGGCGAACAGGTCGTCGTAGCTGCCGTACGCCTGCGGGATCCCGAACCGGCCGGCGAACTCCCGCGCCCGCTCGGCCGAACGGGAACCGACCGCGACCAGTTCCGCGTCCGGGACGTGGGCGAACTCCTCGGCGACGGTCGCGGCGATCCGTCCCGGCCCGGCGATCCCCCACTTGATGCTCATCGCAACGCCTCCCCACCGTTGTCCGGATCCGGCGCCGCGCCGAGCGCGCGCCGGCGTTGCCGCAGGTGCTTGCGGACGTTGTCGGTGACCACGCTGGTCACGATCGCGATCAGGATCGCCGGCCACCAGCTGAGGAAGCCGGCGATGGCCAACACGATCACCACCGGCCAGATCAGGCCGGACACGGTTGCCAGGGTGGTCTCGGCCACCGAGGGCGGCAGCACGGGCGAGCGCGGCAGCCAGCTCCGCGGCAGGGGGCGGCGTCACCGGTGCAGGCAGGCCCGCGTTCGGGTCGTCGCGCGGCTCGAACGCCGGCTGCTGCCACTGGCGCTCCGGTTCACCCTCCGGCGGCTGGTTGCTCACCCAATCATCGTAGGCGGGATCGCCGCCTCAGTGCAGGGTGGCCGGCACCGGACCCCGTCGCCGCAGCCGCAACTCCTGGACCCGGTGTTTCAGCACGGCCCGAAGGATCACGGCCAGCACGATCAGGCTCAGCCAGCTACCGGTCAGAATGGCCGCGACCAGAGCGATCGGCCAGATCAACTGCAGAACGAGCCGCAGCCGCTGCTCCTGGGGTCCCGGCGCCTGTTCGAGGTACTGCTGTCCCGGCGCGAGCACGACCCCGGCCAGGGGCATCGGGACGGCTGCGGAGGTGAAGGACGGTTGTTCCCACCGTTCGGTGGACGGGCTGGACATGCCTGCCAGCCTAGGCGCGCGGGGGTCGCAGGCGAATCGGGCACTTCCACGAGTCGTCCCTGACCGGTCCCGCAGGTGGCCGGCACGGCCCAGCAGGTGAGTCCGGCGTTCCGGCGACGGCAGGTTCTGGCAGAGTGGAACGGTGCGGGTGGTTCAGAAGTTCGGCGGCTCCTCCGTGGCGGACGCCGAAAGCATCAAGCGGGTGGCCCGGCGAATCGTCGGTTCGCACGCCGAAGGCAACGAGGTGGTGGTGGTCATCTCGGCGATGGGTGACACCACCGACGACCTGATGGACCTCGCCCAGCAGGTGTCGCCACAGCCACGGCCCCGCGAACTCGACATGCTGCTCACCGCCGGCGAGCGGATGAGTGCGGCGCTCCTGGCGATGGCGATCAACGACCTCGGCGCGGACGCACGCTCGTTCACCGGGTCCCAGGCCGGGGTGATCACCACCGGCACCCACGGCGATGCCCGGATCATTGACATCACCCCGGGACGGATCGTCTCGGCGCTGGAGGAAGGCGACATCGTGATCGTCGCCGGCTTCCAGGGGGTCTCCCAGACCACCAAGGACGTGACCACGCTCGGCCGCGGCGCGTCCGACACCACCGCGGTGGCCCTTGCCGCCGCGTTGGGCGCGGCCTGCTGCGAGATCTACTCCGATGTCGACGGGGTGTTCACCGCCGACCCGCGGATCGTGCCGGGTGCCCGGCGGATCCCGCAGATCGGGTACGAGGACATGCTGGAGCTGGCGGCGAACGGCGCGAAGATCCTGCATCTGCGCTGCGTGGAGTACGCCCGGCGCGAGCACGTGGCGGTACACGTCCGCTCGTCCTTCTCGGACAAGCCGGGCACCTGGGTGAAGGACGTCGACTACGAGGGGACAGGCATGGAGCGGCCGCTGATCGAGGGCATCGCGCACGACCGGAGCGAGGCGAAGATCACCATCGTCGGGGTGCCCGACCGGGTGGGCGAGGCCGCCGACATCTTCTCCGTGGTGGCCGAGGCCGACGTGAACGTCGACATGATCGTGCAGAACGTGTCCCGGGAGCACGAGCAGGCCACCGATATTTCGTTCACCCTCGGCCAGGCCGACGGCGTGAAGGCGATCGAGGCGCTGCGCGCCGCGCAGGAGCGGATCGGTTTCGTCGACGTGCTCTACGACGACCAGGTCGGCAAGGTGTCGGTCGTGGGCGTCGGGATGCGGTCGCACCCCGGCGTGACCGCCCGGTTCTTCCGGGCGCTGGCCGCGGACGGCGTCAACATCTCCATGATCTCCACCTCGGAGATCCGGATCTCGGTGGTGGTGGACATCGAGGACGTGGACCGCGCTGTCCGGGCGGGCCACACCGCCTTCGGCCTGGACGCCGACGGCGAGGCGGTCGTCTACGGCGGCACCGGCCGGTAGAGCCGCGGCGCCGATCGGGCCGCGAACCCGGGGCATCCGGCAGCGGGACCCGAAGCGGTGTCCGAAGCCCTCTAGACTTGCCCCGTGATCTTCAAGCGCGTTGGCGACTCCCGTCCGTACCCCGACCACGGCTACGTCCAGAAGCAGTGGGCCGCGATCGCGCCTGAGCAGGTGAGGCTCGACGAGCTGGTCACCACCAAGCGCATCCTCGACCTGGAGTCGCTGCTGGAGGAGGACTCGACCTTCTACGGTGACCTGTTCGCCCACGTGGTGCGGTTCGAAGGGGACCTGTACCTGGAGGACGGGCTGCACCGGGCGTTGCGTGCCGCGCTGCAGCAGCGCCAGACCGTGCACGCCCGGATCCTCGAGCTGGCGTAGGCTTGGGCAGGTTGTAGCTCGTCAGGGAGGCCGCGTGGTGGACGTACGGCAGGTGCTGAGGGCGCTCGTGACCCCGGTGACGATGCTCGCCCTCCTGGCCGTGGTCGGCTACGGCGGCTACTGGGGCTACAAGCAGGTGACGGCCGACACCAGCCGGCCCGAAGCCACCTGCGTGCCGACCGACGTGGGGAAGACCCTGACCCCCGAGTACGTCTCGGTGCGGGTCCTGAACGGCGGCGAGACCGGTGGCCAGGCGGCGCGCACCCGCAGCTTCCTGATCGCCTACGAGTTCAACGTCCTCACCTACGGGAACTCCGACATCCCGGTCGAGGTCACCACGATCGTCGGCAACGCCGCCGACGATCCCGAAGTTCGCCTGGTCCAGAAGATGTTCGACGGGGCGGTCACCAAGGGCGACGGCCGGGCCGACCACGTGGTGGACGTGATCCTGGGCACCGCCGACCAGAAGCGGACCAACCCGTCGAAACCGTCGATCGCCGTCAGCGGGCCGGTGTGCCTGCCGGTCGCCGAAGCGGCCGTTTCGGCCAGCCCGACGGCCGAACCCGGTGAGTCCACCGAGCCGTCGCCGAGCGCCAGCCCCGCCAAGAAGTCGACGAAGAAGTAGTCCCCGCCCCGCCGGGTCAATCCTCCGGCGTCCAGCGGGCCAGCCGCCCGCCGTGGGAGACGCTCCGGAGCCGGTTCTCCACCGGTGTGCCGGTCGGCGCCGTTGGTCACGATCAGCAGGTCGTCACCGGTGCGCACGACCTGGTCGGGCTTGGGGGTGAACGGCTCGTTCTCGCGGACGACCAGCGACACCACCGAGTTCTTCGGCAGCCGCAACTCGCGGATCGTCACGCCGTGCAGCCGCGAGCCCTCCGGGACGTGGACCTGCATCATGTCCGCCTTGATGGTGTCCAGCGGTGCGAACTCGATCGAGACGTCCGTCGCGTCGTCGCCGGTGGAGACCTTCAGCATCCGGGCGACCCACGGCAGCGTCGGTGCCTGCAGGAGGGTGAACACCACCACGAACGCGAACACCAGGTCGAACAGGCCGGCCGCCCCCGGGGCCTGGGCGGCCAGGGGCACGGTCGCCATGATGATCGGCACCGCCCCGCGCAGCCCCGCCCACGAGATGAAGGCCTGCTCCCGCCACGGGATCCGGAGCCAGACCAGGCAGGCGAACACCGACAGCGGCCTGGCCACGAAGGTGAGGACGGCGCCCGCCGCGATCCCGGTGAGGATCGTCGACCAGGACAGCCGCTGCGGTTCGGCGAGCATGCCCAGCATCACGAACAGCCCGATCTGGGCGATCCAGCCGACACCCTCCGCGAACGACCGGGTGGCGTGCCGGTGGGGCAGTTCCCCGTTGCCGAGCACCACGGCGGTGACGTAGACCGCCGCGAACCCGGACAGATGCAGCCAGCTGCCCAGGCCGTAGGCCATCACCGCCCAGCCGAGCCCGGCCAGCGGGTACAGGCCGGACGCGGGCAGCGCGATCTGGCGCAGTGCCCGGACACCGACCCAGCCGAGCGCCGCGCCGAGCAGGGCCCCACCGAGGAGTTCGAGCAGGATCATCCCGACCAGAATCACCGGACCGCCCTCGCCACCCTGGCCGAGCGACCACTGGGTGGCGGTCGCCACCAGCAGCACGACCGGGGCGTCGTTGAAGCCCGACTCGGCCTCGATGATGGCCCGCACCCGTGACGGCAACGGCACCTTGCGAAGCACCGAGAAGACTGCCGCGGCGTCGGTCGGGGAGGTGATCGCTCCCAGCAGGATGGACGTGGTCAGGTCGAGTCCGAGCACGTAATGGCCGAAGGCGGCCACCACGGCGATCGAGACGCCCACCCCGAGGGTCGCCAGCAGCAACGCGGCGGGCAACGCTCCCCTGATCTCCGACCAGCGGGTGTTGAAGCCGCCCTCACCGAGGATCAGGACGAGGGCGGCGAAACCCAGCGCATGGGCGAGGTTGGCGTCCTCGAAGTCGTAGACGATGGTGCCCAGCAGGACACCCAGGCCGAGGAACAGGATCAGGGACGGTAGCCCCAGGCGGGTCCCCAGCCGTGCCGCGATGATCGCCACGAGCAGGACGACCGAGCCGAGCAACAGAACCTGGTCCAGTTCCACGCGCGGCCTCCCTTTTCGGGGATTGTAGTGAAACCGTGGCCGATCCCCCGTCGTCCCGGTCCGCAGCCGGCGAGGAACGGGGGCGGTTCCCGTTCCGCCCACCTCTCCACAGACTGTGCAGAAGTGGGACGCGGCGAGAACCGCCCCCTCGCGTCAGCGGGCCCCCACCGTACCGCGCCTGGTTCCTGCGGCCCGGAGGGGGTGTTGCCTCAGCTGAACAACTCCCGGGCCCTGGCTGCGGCAACGACCGCCTCCAGGTCCCCGCCCACCTGGGCGATCACGGCTGCGGCCACTGCGCCCTCGACCAGCGGCCCGTCGGCGAACATGACATGCGCCGACTCGTCGTCGTCGAGGAAGTCCAGCACCGACTCCACCGTCATGGTCGCCGACCCCAGATCGGTCAGGATCGCGACGTCGTGACCGGCTGTCCGCAGCTCGGTCACGGCGTCGTTGACCTTGTCGAAAGAGGTGCCGATGCGTCCGTCATCGGTGCCGCCGGCCGCCCTCAGGGCCACACTCTTGGCCATCTGGGCGGCCAGCTCCACCACTCCCTCGGCGAGCTGCACCGAGTGGGAGACGATCACCAGGGCGACACTCACAGCCCCTCCGCCGTGTCCGCGGCCGCGCCGAGGATGTAGGCGGTGGAGGTGGCGCCCGGGTCCTTGTGACCGATGGAACGCTCGCCCAGGTAGGACGCGCGACCCTTGGTCGCCTGCAACGGAATGGTCGCCTCCGCCCCGAGGGCTGCGGCCTCGGCGGCGGCCCGGAGGACGGCTGCCGGGGTGCTCCCCTTACCGGCGGCGGCGCGGGCCGCCTCCAGGGCCGGGGTCCAGGCGTCCACCATGGTCTTCTCGCCCGTGGTCGCCTTGCCCCGGGCGACGATCCCGTCCAGTGCACGCCTCGATCAGCGCAACCACCGCGGCGGCATCCACCTCGCCCTCGACCGCCTTCGCGGCCCGCAGGAACGCAGTCCCGTACAGCGGCCCGGCGGCTCCGCCGACCTTGGACATCAACGTCGACGCCACCACCTTGAGCACGCCCTGGACGTCGTCGGTGCCACCGTCGTCGAGACGGGCCACCACGGCCTTGAAGCCACGGTCCATGTTCTCCCCGTGGTCACCGTCGCCGATCGCCCGATCAAGGTCGATCAGTTCCATCCGGTGCTCGGCGAGGACGACCTGGGCGGACCGGATCCACGCGTCCGCCCAGGCGTGAGACAGAGTCTGACTCACCTGTCCTTACCTCACAGGCCGCGACGAAGCGCGGGGGTGTACACCGGGGCGTCCCAGAGCTCGGTCATCTCGTCGTCGAGCTTGAGCACGGTCACCGAGCAGCCCTGCATCTCCAGCGAGGTGATGTAGTTGCCGACCAGCGAACGGGCGACCTCCAGCCCGGCCTCTTCGAGGAGTTTCCGGGCGTGGCTGTAGACGATGTAGAGCTCGGCCTCGGGAGTGCCGCCCATGCCGTTGACGAACAGCAGCACCTTGCTGCCGGCCTCGGGCTTCATGTCCTCCAGGATCGGCTTGACCAGCATTTCGGTGATCTCGTTGGCCGGAGCCATCGGGACGCGGCGCCGGCCAGGCTCGCCGTGGATGCCGATGCCGATCTCGATCTCGTCCTCGCCGAGGTCGAACGACGGCTTGCCGGCGTGCGGCACGGTGCAGGCGCTGATCGCCATGCCCATCGAGCGGACGTTGGCGTTGACCTTGGTGGCCACGGCCAGGACCGCGTCCAGGTCGTCGCCACGCTCGGCGGCCGCACCGGCGATCTTCTCCACCATCACGGTGCCACCGACTCCGCGGCGGCCGGCGGTCCAGGTCGAGTTCTCCACGGCCACGTCGTCATCGACCACGATCGCCTTGACGTTGATGCCCTCCATCTCGGCCATCTCGGCGGCGGTCTCGAAGTTCAGCACGTCACCGGTGTAGTTCTTCACGATGTGCAGCACGCCCGCGCCGCCGTCGACGGCCTTGGTGGCGTCGAGGATCGGATCGGGGGTCGGGGAGGTGAACACGGCGCCGGGAACGGCGGCGTCGAGCATGCCCTTGCCCACATAGCCGGCGTGCAGCGGCTCGTGGCCGGAGCCGCCACCGGAGACCAGCCCCACCTTGCCCTGCACCGGAGCGTCCGCGCGAACCACGTAATCCGGGTCGAAATGAACGGTCACCAGGTCGGCGTGGGCCGCCTGGAAGCCGGCCAGGGTCTCGGCCACGACGTTGGTCGGGTCGTTGATCAGTTTCTTCACAAGGCTCTCCTTTGAGGCGCGGTGCATTGCGGGTGGGCAATGCATACTCTGCCGTGTCCCAGGGCGGTGGGAAAGGGGCCGCGGCTCGCACCTTCGTGCACCCGATGGGTGCCGGGCTGAACGGGTGTCAGCGCTAACCCCGGGCCGGGCGCCGATCCGACAGGGAAGAACCGGTGAACCTCGTCGGAGGATTCACCGGTTTCCGATGTCCGACGGACATCAACTGGCGGTGGCGGAGGGATTTGAACCCTCGGAGGGTTGCCCCTCACGCGCTTTCGAGGCGCGCTCTTTAGGCCGCTCAGACACGCCACCGCGCAGGAGTGTACCCAGCGGGGTCGCGACGGGCCAATCCATTCACCAGCCCCGGGGAAACCTCCCGGGCCCGTGCGGCCAGGTGGCGGAGGTGCCCCCGGAATCTCAGACGGGCCAATCCATTCACCAGCCCCGCGGAAACCTCCCGGGCCCGTGCGGCCAGGTGGCGGAGCTGCCCGGAATCTCAGCGGTGGGAGGCGAAGAACTCCTGCAGCAGGGCGCCGCACTCGTCGGCCGAGATTCCACCGACCACCTCGGGACGGTGGTTCAGGCGGGGGTCGCGCACCACGTCCCACAGGGACGCGACCGCGCCGGCCTTCGGGTCGTAGGCGCCGAACACCAGCCGGCGAACCCTGGCGAGCACCAGCGCGCCCGCACACATGGTGCAGGGTTCGAGGGTCACCACCAGGGTGCAGTCCTCCAGGCGCCAGGAGTCGAGCCTTTCGGCCGCTGCTCGCAGGGCGAGCACCTCGGCGTGCGCGGTCGGGTCTCCGGTGAGCTCGCGTTCGTTGTGGGCACGGGCAAGTTCCTGACCGGACCCGTCCAGCACCAGGGCGCCGATCGGGACGTCACCGTGGGCGGGGGCGAGTTCGGCCTCGGCCAGCGCCGCGGCCATGGCCGGTTGCCAGCGGTTCACTCGAACGAGGCGAACGCCTTGGCGAATTGTGCCTTGAACCCCAGTTTGGCCGCGATCAACTCCAGCACCGCGGTGGAGTCCTCCTCAGCCTCCTCCGCCATCGCCTCCAGCTCGAAATCGGGCAGCCCGGCATCGGCGAGGATGTCGACGTCGCCGATCGGATACGCCTCATCGGTGTCGTCGTCCGGTAGCTCCGCGTCGAGGAAGTCGGCCACGTCCCGGGCGATCGGCCACTCGTCGGCGGTCAGCCCGTCGGAGCAGAACACCTGTACCCGCTTGCCGCGCACCCGGACCAGGACGAACACCTCGTTCGCCACCGACACCATGCCGACCGCCCCGCCGTCGCCGGGGATCCGGCGCAGCTGCTCGATCAACCCGTCCAGATCATTGGCCAGGTCGAGCTCCAGCGGGACGACCACCGGCTCGGTGTCCTCGCGATAGCAGGCGACCACCAGATCGATGTCGTCCTCGGTCGCGTCCTCGGGGTAGTCGTCATCATCGTCGTCGTCATCGTCAATGTCGTCGTCGTCGTCTTCGTCGGCGTCGTCGTCGGCGTCCAGTTCCTCGCCGCTGACCAGGTCAACCAGGTCGTCGAGTCCGGCCCGGTCGTCGCCACGATTGGGCATTTCGAACTCCTGCTCGTCCGTCGTGCTCATCGACGCCTCCTCAGCCAGATCAGGCCCCCATCGTGGCAGATCCGCGGGACTGAGCACAGTCCGGTCAGGTCAATCGGGGCCCGCCCGGTGTGGGAACCTATCCGACGTGGAACTACACGTCATAGAGCACCCCCTGGTTGCTCACAAGATCAGCCTGCTGCGGGACGAGAAGACCGCCAGCGCCACTTTCCGCCAACTGGTCGAGGAACTGGTGACGCTGCTGGCCTACGAGGCCACCCGCGAGGTCCGGGTCGAATCGGTGGCGGTGAAGACGCCGATCACCACCACCCTCGGTGTCGGGCTCAGCCGCCCCCGGCCCCTCGTGGTGCCGATCCTGCGCGCCGGGCTGGGGATGCTCGAGGGCATGATGCGGCTGATGCCGACGGCCGAAGTGGGCTTCGTCGGCATGGTGCGGGACGAGACCACGTTGCAGCCGTTCACCTACGCCGAGCGCCTGCCGGCGGACCTGTCCGGCCGCCAGTGCTACGTCCTCGACCCGATGCTGGCCACCGGCGGCTCGCTCGGCGGGACCGTCCAGTTCCTGGTGGACAGGGGCGCAGACCACATCACCTGCATCTGCCTGATCGCTGCACCCGAGGGCGTGGAACGGATGCGGGAGCTGGTCGACCCGATCGGCGTGCCCTGCACCCTGGTCTGCGCGGCGCTCGATGACCACCTCAACGAGATGGGCTACATCGTTCCCGGGCTGGGTGACGCCGGCGACCGGCTCTACGGGCTCGCCCAGTGAACGGAGCGGCACCATGCAGGATCCTGAACCGAAGTCGGTACGGGATCGTGCACGCCCATCGCCGATCGAGGAATGGTTCCCTCCATTCGGTCTGAGGATCGAGGCCGGGCCGCTGGTGCTGCGTCCGGTCACCGATGAGGTGCTGCCCGACCTCATCTCGCTGGCGCTGTCGGGCGTCCACCCGCCGGAGCTGATGCCGTTCTGCGTGCCCTGGACGGACGCGCCGGCCGCCGAACTCCCGTTGAACTATGCCCAGTACCACTGGGGCCTGCGCACGCGGTGGCGAAGGGAGTCCTGGGACCTTCAGTTCGCGGTCGAGGTGGATGGCCGGATCGTCGGCTGCCAGGGCTTCTTCAGCGACCACTACCTGGTCACCCGGGCCGGCGAGACCGGCTCCTGGCTCGGCCAGAAGTACCAGGGACGCGGCATCGGCACCGCGATGCGGCAGGCGATCTGCGCGTTCCTGTTCGACCACCTGGACGCTGACCAGATCACCTCGGCCGCCTTCACCGACAATCCGGCCTCGAACTCGGTCAGCCGCAAGGTCGGCTACCTGCCCAACGGGGTGGTCCGCAAGGCCCGGCGGCCGGGCGAGTGGCGGGACTGCCGGCAGTGGCTCCTGACACCGGAGAACTTCGTCCGGGGCCCGGAACTCGCCGTCACCGGCGTCGCGGCGTTCCGGTCGTTCATCGGCCTGGACGCCTGAGCCGACAGCCTCCGCCCGCGCCATCGCCGGTTCAGGTCTCGGCGGTGTTCCCGTTCGGGGGGGCTTACTGGTTGAGCGTCCGGCACTGCCCCCACCCGTCCGACGCTCAACCAGTGGAACGACTCACCCCGCAGGGCCCCCCGCAATCCGGCGTGAGTCGTGGTCCTGTGTCAACCACCTTGCTGCGATCCTACGCCCCGGTGCGCGCCCAGGCGATGGGAGGGGAGCTTGCGGGAATGTGTGCACCTGGTTGGTCATCATCTCGCCCCGGGGGTCCGGGGATCCCGGGGCGGGGGTCGTCGAGGACGCCTCAGCCGGTCCGGCCGGGCGACCCGCCGCGACGGGGAGCAGGTCAGGACGCTCGACGGCGGGAACCGGATTCGGCCTCGTCCACACCCTCGGCGGCATGGCCGGACCCTTGAACGGCGGCTTCCCCGGTTCCGGGGACGGGAACGGGGCGCAGCGGCAGTCGCCAGACGACGACGGCGACCACGGTCAGCACCAGCGCCATCAGCAGTCCCATCGGCAGCGCGATGAAGACGGAGCCGCCGATGGTGATCAGCACGAAGAGCCCGATGGTGCCGTTGTAGGCGCCGTGAAGGAAGGCCGAAGCGAGCACCGAGCCGGAGCGCTGACGCACCCAGGAGAGGAGGAAGGCCAGCGGCGTGGCCCAGGCCACCATCAGCGGAACGCCCCACCCCCACTCGGCGCCGTAGTTGTGGCCCAGCAGGATGATCATCGGCGCGTGCCACAGGCCCCAGAGCATGCCAGTGAGCAGGTTCGCCCGGACGTTGCCCAGCGGACGCAGTTCCTCGGCCAGCACTCCCCGCCAGCCGTACTCCTCACCGAAGGCGAACAGGCCGTTGATGGTCAAGCCGGCCAGCAGGCCCTGGAGGAGCAGGGTGACGGCGATGACGGCGACCGGAGGCAGCTGCGCGTCTGCCGGGAGCGCCGGCACGATCTGCAACAGGCGCTCGCGGAACTCGGCGTCGCTGGAGACGAAGTGGCCCGCGCCCGGAAGGCCGAGTGCACCCGCACCCCAGACCACCAGGAAGCCGAGGGCGAGCACGACAGCCATCACCACGAACGCGTGGACGGCGCTGGGCCCGACTGTTGCCCAGAACCGGGTGCGGAGGTGCAGCCACTCAGTGGCGATCAGCGGCCGGCGGCCGGCGCGGCGTTCCACGATCAGGCCGGCGACCAGGGGCAGCGGCATGTAGAGCACCGCCGCACCGCCCTGGACGACGACGATGGGCGACCCGGTCTGATGCAGGGCCCAGAGCAGCAGTCCGGCCAGGACCGCACCACCGAAAGCGATGCCGTAGAACCAGGCCACCCGCGACCAGGCCACGCGTTCGAGCGGTTCGGTTGTCATCGGGCACCTCCCAGGTCACGTCGCTGCTCTGCGGCCCTCCCGGCACGGGCGAGGGCGAGGAGCATCCCGCCGGCCGGCAACCAGAGGAGTCCGGCGAGTGCGGGACCGAACCACGGCCGCGGCCGCCCGTCGAGAGCAGCGGTGCGCCAGAGGGTCAACCCGGCAGCGACCGCTGCCGCACCGGTGGCGGTGGCGAGCGAGCCGGCTGCGCTCGCGCCGTTGCCACCACGTCCGAGGGTCACGGTAGCCAGGGCCGTGGGGAGGACGGCGACCGCGATGTCGGTGGCCGCGGCCGCCGGCTTGCTCGTCCAGCTGCCGACCCGCCCGGCGAGGTCCGCCTGGCTGGGGAGTCGATCCGGCAGCTTGCGACCCCGGAACGCGTAGTGCGCAACCACCGCTGCCGAGAGCAGCGCAGGCACGACCAGGCCCTGCCGGAACGCAGCGGCAGGCGTGGTCTCGAACGGCTCGTCCTCGGCGTCCGGCTCGATCAGGCCGAGCCTGACCGCCACCGCCCCCAGGTTCAGGTCCCACCCCAGCCCGAACACCCGGGGCACGAACAGCCGCTCGTCCCGCGGATTCCACCAGGTGTGCGCCACGCGCTCCGCGGTGGGCGGGGTCAGGTCGATCGGCACTCCCCTGAAGGTGCGCCGGTCCCGGTGCTCGCCGTCGGCCGCGCCGACTCCGGCGGCGAGAGTGGCGACGTCGGCGACGGTCGCGTTGGCGCCCAGATGATCGGCGAGGTAGGACCGCAGATCCTCCACGACGGCGTCCCGGTACTCCGCCTCGACCCCCTGACCCATCCGCGCCAGCCAGGCCTCCGCTGCCGCCCGCGCGGCGTCGGAGAGCTCCTCCAGGGAACTGATCATCATGACTCCTCGACGATGCCGCGCACCGCCGTGGCGATCGCGGTGAAGGTGGTTGTCATCCCGGCCAGGGCCGCCCGCCCGGCCGGGGTGAGCGTGTAGTACTTGCGGGGCGGACCCACCGGCGACTCCCGCCAGGTGGAAGTGACCAGTCCGCCCTTGGCGAGTCGGGCGACCAACGGGTAGACGGTGCCGGCGGTGATCGCCAGCTCCGGGTGCGCCGCGAGGTCGTCGACCAGCTGGGAACCGTATCGCGGCTCGCGGGCGAGCAGACCCAGCACGGCGAGTTCCAGCACACCCTTGCGGAGTTGTGAGCCCCAGCCCTCCTGCGACCTGTCCATGGCTACACGGTAACGCCAGCTACCTTGTCACGCAAGCTAGCTGTGGATTCGTGCGCTCCCGGTTCGCGGCGCCGTGAACCGCGACGAGGGCAGGCCGCTCACGGCACCGGTGAAGCGGGACCGAAGCCAGGGCCTGAACCCGGTCTCGCTGCCCCCCGAAGCCCCTCCCGGGGCTGGTTGCAGGCCGATCGCCGTTCGTGCGGGAGTCGGGCGGGGGCAGCCCACCGCCGGCGTCAGCTCAGGGGCTCAGCAGTGCGGCGGACGACCGGGCCCGGTCCGGTGCCTTCAAGGACGCCAGGATGACCACCGACCCCGCGAGCAACGCCGAGGCGATCAGGAAGGGGTACAGGTACGATCCGGTCCACTCCAGGATGCGGCCCCCGAGGATGACCCCGATGAACCCGCCGATGCCCCAGGCCGTGAACACCAACCCGTAGTTCGAGGCCTGCGCGGTGGCGCCGTAGTACTGCAGGGTCGCGGAGGGGAAGAGCACGAACATGGCACCGAAGTTCCAGCCGATCACGGCGGCCAGGCTCCACAGCAGCACCGGAACACTGCCCACCTGGTAGAGGGCGAGGAACGCCACGGTCTGCAGGGAGAACAGGGCGACGAAAACGGGTTTCGTTCCGATCCGGTCCACGAGCGGGCCGATCAGTATCCGGGCGGCGGCATTTCCGATGGCCAGGGTCGAAACCGCATAGGACGCGGTGAGGGCAAGGTCGGCCGCCACATTGTCGGGAATGGTCGCAACAACCGCCTGGAGTTCGGCCGGTGGGAGCTGCTTGAGGGTCTCCACGGCCTGACCCAGAGTGCCGGCCAGGTAGTCGAGCTCGAGGGCGGTGATGCCGTAGCGGGCCACCATGCCGACACACATCAAGCCCGCGAACGAGCCCCCGAAGTACGCCAGCCAGAGCAGCCAGAACTGCGGCGTCCGGCGGCTCTCCTGGTGGGTGTGGTCCCGACTGGCCGGGACGTCCTCGCCCCCGGCTGCCGCGACGGGCACCGGCGGCACCCAGCCCGCGGGCCGATAGCCGGACGGCGGCTCCTTCTGGCACAGGGCGGCCAGGACGACAACGACCAGCATCGCGATGCCCACGTAGCCGAAGACCGGCAGGGCACTGCCGTTGCCGATCCCCGGCGAGGCGATCATGGAGGTGGCCAGGGGGCCCATCACGAAGGAGCCCAGCCCGAGGCCGACGACCGCGAACCCGGTGGCCAGGGCACGACGGTCCGGCCACCACTTGGGGGCAGTGGCGATGGGGGGAAGGTAGACCAGGCCGCCGCCGAAGCCGGCGATCACCCCGTAGTAGAGGTAGAGCAGGTACAGCTGCACCCGGCCGGCGGCCTCGGCCGCACTTCCGCCCGCGGCGAGGACCGCCGGGTCCGGAGGAGTGATGGTGGAGACCATGAAGAACCCGAAGGCCATGATCAGCCCACCGGCGAGGACCACGGTGCGCGGACCGAACCGGTCACTGAGCCGCCCCGCCGGAAACGTCACCAGGCCGAAGACCAGGCAGACGATGGCATAGGCGATCAGGACGTCGCCCGAGGACCAGCCGAACTGCTTTTCCAACGGCTTTACGAAGACGCTGAATGCGTAAAGCAAAAGGCCGCAGGCGGTGCTACCCAGAAGCCCGCCGAGCAAAGGAATCCACCGTGGGAAACTCGCCGCATTCGACAATGCCGTACCTCCAGATCATTGCCGACCAGCGGCGGCGCATTTCCCGGACATATTAGCCGAGTCGGCTTTTACCGGTCAAATCGCGCTTTCCATCCCCCGCCCGGGATGAATTCGCTGGTCGGGGAATACGCGCGGTCCGGCCACTGGGCAGAACCGCCTCAGCGGTGTTCTGCCGCCGGCCAGGCCTCACCCGTCGCAGCTGAGGAGCGCGACCTTCCGCACGCGGAGCCAGAACCTGGGGGCTGCCGCGGACTCCGTGCGGATCGGCGCCGGTCGACCGGAGACGTCGATGGTGATCTGCTCGCGGACGGGCAGGCTGCCGCGGACCCTGCGCGGATCGGCGCCGGTCGACCGGGCCCTGAACCACGGTCGTGCCGGGCCCTGACCAGGTCTATTCAGTGCCGTTTCAGTAGTAGTAGGGGAACTATCCGGGCAGTCTACGGCCATGCTCGGGCATTGGCGAACAGCGTTGGTAACAGCCATTTGACTAGGGTGTATAGCGTTGGTCGGCGTTGGTGGTGCAGAAGCTGGTTCGGTGCTCCTGCGGACTTCTTGCGGACTTTCTGCGGACTGACACTTCAGGGGGCAGACGATCCCGCGCGTCCAGAAGCCGAGGTCGAACGGACTTGCGGTCGCCTCCCGCCGACGCGCACGGTTCAGCGTTCGACAAGAAGCCGGCCACCGGGGTGGACCGGGTTACCCAAACTCCACGCGCCGACTTCGACGGATCTCCGACTTCATGACCGACGGATCTCGGATTTCAGCTCCGACGAATCGGGGATTCCGCCGTCACAGCGCCTAGACTTGAGCGGTGACCAGCTACCGCCCGCGCGTGGTCGACGCCGAGCTACGGGATCTCATGGGCTTCATGGGTGCGGTCCTCATCGACGGCCCGAAGGCCGTCGGAAAGACCGTCTCGGCATCCCAGGTGGCGCAGACCGTGTTCCGGATGGAGGTCGACCGGGCCGCTCGTGCGGCGCTGGAGACGTTCCCGGACCAGCTGTTCGCATCCCCGACGCCAATCCTGTTCGACGAGTGGCAGGACACTCCGGACATCTGGAACCTCGTTCGGCGCGCGGTCGACGACCACAGCGAGAAGGGGCTGTACCTCCTCACCGGGTCGTCGCGGCCCCGTGACAACGCGCGCCTGCACTCCGGGGCAGGCCGGATCGCACGCCTGCGAATGCGGCCGATGAGCCTGTTCGAGTCAGGCCACTCGACCGGCGCGGCGAGCTTGGCCGCGATCCTGGATGGCGCCGAGCCGAGCGGCCCTCCCGCCGCCTTGACCATTCCTGAGTTGATCGAGCGCATCGTCATCGGAGGTTGGCCCGAGACCATCGACTTGCCCGAACGGACTGCGCGAGCATGGCTCGGCGCCTACAACCGCAACGTCGTCGAGGTCGACGTTCCCGCGCTGGGGCCACGCCGCAACCCCGGCAACCTCAACCGGCTGCTTGCATCGCTGGGTCGTGCGGTGGGCACTCCGCTGCGTAGGTCGGCGGTCACGATCGAGGTCGGCGGCCAGAACGGCCCGATCGACGACAAGACCCTCACCAACTACCTCGACGCGCTGGACCGGCTCATGCTCACCGAGCCGCTGCCCGCCTGGCAGCCCCACATGCGTTCCCGTACTCGTCTCCGCACGACCCCGGTGCACCACTTCGTGGATCCGTCGATCGGGATTGCGGCGCTCGGCGTCGGAACAGCCGAGCTGCTCGCCGACCTGGAGGCCGCCGGATTCCACTTCGAGTCGCTCGGACTAAGGGACCTCCGCGTCTACAGCCAAGCACTCGGCGCAACGCTGTCCTCCTGGCGCGACACGCAACTGAACCAGGAGATCGACGCCATTCTCGAGCTCCCCAACGGTCGCTGGGCCGGATTCGAGTTCAAGCTCGGCGAGGCCCAGGCCGATACCGCAGCCGAGTCGCTGCTTCACATGGCGAGCAAGGTCGACAAGGAGCAGCACGGCGAGCCTGCCGCCCTCGTCGTCGTGACGGGTGGACGTTTCGCCTACCGGCGGCCGGACGGCGTCCTCGTCGTGCCGATCACGTCCTTGGGCCCGTAGCACGGGGAGTCAGGCACCGTCGCCCCTCCGTACGATCCAGCCCCCGAAAGCCTCCGAAGAGGCCTCACCAGCCGGGAGTGAGGTCGGGGCCGGGCGGGCCGAGCCGTGGGGGTTCTCGGCGGGGGTCGATCCGCGTGTCGGCGGGCGGCCGGCTGGGTTTGAGTTTGGCGCGCCGGGTCTCGGCCTGCTCGATGGTGGCCCAGCGGCTGGTGAGCTGGTCGGCCGCGTCGTGCCACTGGGGGTCGCTGGCGAGCCGATTGGCTTGCTGGTCGAGCCAGCCGAGGAGGGGTTGGCGCATGCCTCGTAGCCAGGGCTTGTCGTAGTCGCCGCCCCACACGAGGTCATCGGGGCTGGCTGCATCGGCGAGCGTGTGCCACTGGCTGGGGGTGGAGAGGTCGGCGATGTGGCGGTCGTCGTTGACGAGGTCGATGATCGCCCGAACCGGGTCGGCCGTGTCGCGGGGCTGAGGCTCAGCGAGCCAGGCGTCCCGGAGCGCTTCGAGGTCGCCGCGACTGTACGACTGCGGGTATTCCACGCCGGGCAGCGGCATCAGGTCGAGGGTGAGCTGGTGCCGCTCGCCGCGCAGCCAGCCAAGTTGGGTTTCGGCGAGTTCGACCTCGCGGGAGAGCCGGCGGGAGACTTCCTGCTGCCGTTGGGCGTCCTTGCCTAGCTCGGCGCGACGCGCACGCTGGCCGGTCTCGGCCTGTCGGGCGGCCCAGAGCGTGTCCCGGGCGGCGGTGAGGTCACGCTCGCGGCTGCCGCGGTTGAACGGATTCGCGTGCCTGACACTGTCCTCCGCAGCCAGCACGGCTTCCTGGGCAGCCTTCGTGGCCTTCTCAGCCTGCCCGACCCCGCGCGTCGCACTGGCCACCCTGGACGCTGCCTGTCGGTTGGCGTCGATGGCCTTGGCGAGCGTGCCTCGCAGCTGCTCCAGGCTGGCCTCCTGCTGGCCGGCGTCGACCGCCCGCTGCCGCTGCAGCCGGTCGAGGTAGGCGAGGGCCCGATCGAACAGGTGGGGATCGCGAACCTCGCTCGGCCAGTCGGCGTCCCGAGCGATCTGCTCGGCAGCCTCGGCGACCTGGCCGCCACCGATCGCGGGAACGTGGCGGCTGGGCATGTCGACGAGGTCGCCCATCCGTTGCCGGTCGGCGGCCGCGGCCAGGTCGGCGGCACGCCATCCTGTATCGGCGCCAGGCTGGGACAAGATCGCCTCTACCTGGGCGCGCGCCAGGTTCGCGTCCCCATCGGTGGCGAGGATCGCGACCTGGTTGGTGTAGCGGCCGCGGGTCGAGCCCACATAGAACGACGGACGGTCCATCTGCTCGGCGACCAGCAGGACAGCCTCGTTGACCGTGACCCCCTGGGCGCCGTACCCGGTCACCGCATACGCCAGTTGCAGCTGCTCACGCGCCGCGCCGACCGACAGCCGCAACTCCCGGCGGCCGTCGAGGCTGATCAGGTACGCCCCGGCATCATCCAGGGCGTCGACCCGCCAGCGTTCCCGGTTCGCATACCGGTGGCCGGCCTCGTCGACCCCGTTGACCCGGGTCGCAACGATGTCGCCCTCGCTGATTGTCTCGGAGGCCCACTCCCCCGCGGTGTCGTCGCAAGCGTGTCACCGGTCACGATCCCGACCGCGCGCAACCAGTCGGCGATCAGCCCGTTCAGCTGCTGCACGTCCGCATTCGTGCCGGCGATCACCAACCCCGTGCCGGCATGAGTCCGCTCGGCCCACTCCTGCGCGATCGCCGTCTGACGTTCGGCCTCGGAGGCGTACACCGTCGCGCGATCCATCACCCGCGCGGCGGTCGCTTCGGGGTCGGTTCCGCTCCGGATCGCGATGCTGTGCGCCGCGTAGGCCTCATCCCGGCCGCCGTCTGCGGTCCGGAAGCGGTGGACGTCGCTGGCGTCCTCCAGCAGGGCCACCCGTTCGGGCTGCGCGGCGCCCTTGGCGATCTCCATGACCCCGCCCACGCCGACCGCGGAGAACTGGAACGAGTCACCCTGGACCCGGACCTGCCAGCCGCACACGGCGGCGAGGGTGACCAGCGCCCGGGCCGCGTCCTGGGACACCATCCCGGCCTCGTCGACCACGAGTCTGCTGCCGGTGGGAAGCGGTTCCCTCGGACGCCGGTCGGGCTCGACCCACACCCAGCCGCCCGCCGCGTTCTTGTCCCAGCCGTACCGTCCCAGCAGAGAACCGACCGTCGACGCCTCGACACCAGCCCCGGCAGCAACGATCGCAGCCGCCCCGGTCGGGGCCACCACCGCGACCCGCTGGCCGGCCGCGACCGCCTCCTCGAGGTGCCCGGCCAGGTTGGTCGTCTTACCTACACCCGCGGCACCCTCAACCACGCTCAACCGGCCATCGTCAGCCAGGACGGCCAGCCCGGCCCGCAGCTCGTTCTCCCGCTCCATGACCGCCGGGCTGGTCCACCACTTCACCGCCGCCGATGGCCTACCGCCGGCGACCGACGGCAACAGCCGGGACTCCCCCAACGCCCGGGCCACCACATCCGCAGCCAGCTCGTCGACCGCGGCACGATCCCCCCGCACCCGCCCCTCGACGGCCATGATCGCTGCCGCTTCCAGATCCGCCCGCGACCAAGCCGACCGCCTCAGACCCTGCGTCTCCACCAACTGAGCCGCCAGCGCGTCCCGGTCGAACTCGGCCACACTGACCCGCCTGTCGACAACACTTCCCGGGACGGGTTCAGTGATCCCGTGCTCGACCATGGGCCTTCGCCCCGAGTCTTGGACACGGTGTTGGTTGATTACGCTGCGGTTGGCAGCGTAGCGGCCCGGTGGGCCTCGTAGGTGGACGGGGACTGGTGGCCGCACCAGGAGTGGCGGCGGCGGGTGTTGTAGCGGGTGGCCCAGCGGAACACGGTGCGCCGGCAGCTGGCCTCGTCGGTGAAGGTGGCGGCGCCGGCGAGGAGTTCACGTTTCAGGGTGGCGTTGAACGACTCGGCCAGGGCGTTGTCGGCGCTGGTGCCGACGGCCCCCATGGATTGGGTGACGCCGAGCTGGCTGCACAGTTTGGCGTAGTCAGCCGAGGTGTAGACCGACCCGTGATCGCTGTGGAACACCGCACCTTGGAGGCTGCCCCGGTCAAGGCGGGCGGCTTTGAGGGCGTCTTCGACGAGCTCGGTGCGCATGTGGTCGGCGATCGCCCAGCCGGCGAGTTTCCGGGAGAAGCAGTCGATCACGGTGGCCAGGTACAGGTTGCGGCCCTCGGGCAGCGGCAGGTAGGTGATGTCACCGACGTAGGTGGTGTTGGGTCGCTCGGCGGTGAAGTCCCGCTTGAGCAGGTCGGGATACTTCTGGTCGGCCGGCTCGGGCAGCGTGGTCCGGACCCGACGCCGCAGCCGGATCCCGGCCAGCTGATGGCTGCGCATCACCCGGGCGACCCGCTTGTGGTTCACCCGCTCGCCCTCCGGGACGCCGTCGTTGAGTTCGGCGGTCACCCGCGGCGCCCCGTAGGCCCGATCCCCGCCGGCCTTCGGGTCCTGGACGGTCCGGATTCGGTCGGCGAGCTCGGCATCGGCCACGGCCCGTTCGGCCCGGGCCGGTGCGGCGGCGCACCAGGCGTAGAACGACGACCGGGAGACCTCCACAGCCTGACACAACCGCTTCACCTCGAAGGCGTGCTGGTGGTCGGCGACGAACTGGAAGCGGTTCACCAGTTCGTCTCCCCAGCGAAATACTTGGCCGCTTTCCGCAGGATGTCCCGCTCGGTCTCGACCTTGACCTTGTCGGCCCGTAGCCGGGCGTTCTCCGCCTCCAACCGGCCTCAACACGCCGATCCGGGCAGCCCACACCGCCAGCTCAGCATCCAAAGCACCAGGCTCGCCCTTGTAGGGTCGTTGCTTCTCCCACGCCAGTACGCCCCACTTCCGCAGAATCCTTGCGGTCGGCCTCCTGCCCGGGTGCTCCGCCCGCCACGCGGCCTCGATCACCGCTAGGTTCCGCTCCACTTGCGCCGCCCGTCGGCTCATGCGATCCAGCCCCCGAAAGCCCCACTCCTCTGCGTCAACCCTGTGCTGGAACGAACCGCGACGCTTGGTCGGTGGCCTCAGTGATGGTGGTCAGCGCAGGTTGGTAAGGGCGTTGACGGCGTTGTTCGAGGGCCACGAGCGCCGCACCGGCTGCCTTGCCAACAGGTAGGACGAACGGCACCGCCCACGTTTCGCCGAGGCGTGGCGCTGCCGGTGTCGGTTCAGCGTTTGCTCGAGCCGAATAGCATCGACGGAAGGCTCCGGGGGTGCGCCCCATGGACTCGTGGTTTTGGTCCGATTCCGAAAGGGTTCGTCATGCGACAGACGACAGCACCGAAGATCCCGGGGCGGAAGGCGCGCCTGTATGAGATGGCGAACCTGAGGGGGGATCTCTCGGGTGGGCTAGTCGCAGGAATCATTGCTCTTCCACTGGCGCTGGCATTCGGGGTGCAGTCAGGGCTTGGTGCCGCTGCAGGCCTCCACGGCGCAATCGCTGTGGGCATTCTCGCTGCCGCTTTGGGCGGAACGCGAACCCAGGCATCTGGACCCACAGGTCCGATGACTGTGGTCTCGGCCGCCATAGTGGCCATCGCCGTTGAGCGCACCGGTAGCGTGGAGGCGGGAATCGGCATCATCCTGTTGGCATTCCTCGTGGGCGGCATCGGACAGATATTGCTCGGACTCCTTGGGGTTGGCAAGTACGTCAAGTATTTCCCCTACCCCGTGGTGTCCGGATTCATGAGCGGCGTGGGTGTGATTATCATCTGTTTGCAGTTGTGGCCCTTCATGGGGTCGGCGTCCCCCAAGACCATCATCGAAGTGTTCACCCGCATGCCGGAGGCCTTTGGCAACATCAATTTTGCTGCGGTACTCGTGGGAACCGTGACCGTGGCTACCTATTACCTCTTCCCACGCCTCACCACGGCGGTGCCGAGTGTGCTGGTCGCCTTGCTGGTTGGAACCGCAGTGGCCCAGGTCGGCCGGTTCGACGTACCGTTGATTGGAGATATCCCTCAAGGCTTACCCAGCCTGCAGATCGCCGAAATCCTGTCGGTTCCACCCGAGCACTACGCCATCGTCATCGAAATCGGTCTGACGCTGGCCTTACTTGGCAGCATCGATTCACTGCTCACCTCAGTCATCGCCGACAACCTCACCAAGACCAAACACAACAGCAAGCGCGAGTTGATCGGTCAGGGTATCGGCAATGCCGTCGCCGCGCTTTTTGGGGGTATCCCAGGCGCCGGCGCCACCAAAGGCACGGTTGTCAACATTCAGGCCGGTGGGCGCACACGCCTGTCGGGAACCATCCACGGGGTGGTGCTGCTGGTGGTGCTGCTCGGTGCCGGCGGCCTTGCAGGTTTTATCCCCCTGAGCGTCCTCGCAGGCCTGCTCATTCCGGTGGGGTTGGCCATCATCGATCGACGAGGCCTGAAGCACCTGCTGCAAATCCCCCGGGCGGACGCGGCGGTGTTCGTACTGGTTCTGCTCATCACCGTCTTCGGCAACCTGATCTACGCCGTAGGTCTGGGCGTTGTGTTGGCCAGTGTGTTGTTCATGAAGAAGGCGGGCGACCTGGCGGAGGCCGCAGCCACCGTGAAGGCGGCGGACTCATCCGAGTGGGGGGACGAGGCGGTGTTGCTGACAGGCCACAGAGCCGCCCACGTCCACATCAAGCATCTCGACGGCCCATTGTTCTTCGGATTCACGGCTGGATTCCGCGACATGATCGACGCATTGGAACAGGAGGTGGAAGTCCTGATCATCCGTCTCGACCGCGTCCCCTACATCGACCAATCCGGGCTGTACGCACTCGAGAGTGCCATACTCGACGTACGCCTCAAGGGCGCCGAAGTCCTTCTGACCGGCGTTCAGCAGCAACCCGAGGACATGCTGCGCAGAATTCGTATCGTGCCCGACCTCATTGGCGAAGATCACATCTTCTCCAACATTGAGGCCTGCGCATCATGGCTGAATAACCGAAAACCTGCCGACCCGAACATCAGCGAGACGGCTTGAACCGCCCTCTTGTAGAACCTCTGGGCTACTAGCGCCACAACATCGAAGGGAATTAAACTATCATGGCTCCGCAAATAAACACCGAAACCAAAGGGCTCGTCGACACGGTTGTGACGAAGGACGAACAAGACAAGCTGATCCCGGCTGATGTCGTCGCAATGCTATTCGAGGGCAATGCGCGCTTCGCGGCAGGGGAGGTCACTCTGCGCAACCACAAGGAGCAGATCCGTCGCTCAGCTATGGATCAATTTCCCAAGGCTATCGTCTTGTCCTGCGTCGACTCGCGCATACCAGTTGAGGATGTGTTCGACTGCGGCATCGGGGACGTCTTTGTGGGAAGGGTTGCCGGCAACTTCGTGAATACCGACCTGCTGGGCAGTATGGAGTTTGCCTGCGCCGTGGCTCACGCCAAACTGATCGTAGTATTGGGGCATGCGCGATGCGGAGCCGTCAAGGGCGCCATCGACAATGTGGAGTTGGGACACATCACCTCAATGGTGGCCAACATTCGCCCGGCCATCGAGGCCCTGTCCAGCTACTCCGGCGAAAGAAGCAGCACTAATCCAGAGTTTGTATTGCGCGTGGCCGAGATGAATGTGGCGTTGAACATCGAGCGCATTCGCCGCGAGAGCGCGATTCTTGCAGACCTGGAGCGCACCGGAAAGATCGCGATCATCGGCTGCCTCTACAGCATGGAGACAGGCGAGGTACGGCTTCTCGACGAGTCAGCCACGCCCGGCATGGGCTAACGCTGACGAACACGGTCAAGCCACGAAACGCCCGGAACTAAATGCCGCACCCGGCGCGGTCGACTGTGTTGATGAGCGGGCTCTCGGCTCACTGGGGTCTGGGGGAAGTGATGAGCCTGCGTTCCGGCAGTCGGGCGAACAACCGGGCCGGCGGCCTCACTGATTGGCGTGATCTCCGGCGACGGGTCAGTGCCCTAGACCGCCTGAGAGGTGTATTGCTCCTCGAGCCAGGTTTCGACGTCGTGTCTGAGGTAGGCGACCTTGCGGGCGCCGAGCTTGAAGCTCCTGGGGCCTTGGCCGATGTGGCGCCACCACCGGATGGTCGTGGCGGGGGTCTTGAGGTACTCGGCTACCTGCGCGGTGAACCAGATCTCGGCTTCGTCGATCATCGCTCGCTCCATAACAGGGTGATGGGATACCAACATCCTGATGGTAGCGTTGCTGACCAACGGTTGTCAAGCACCATATTGGCAACGCAACATGGTGTTGTTATGGTTCAGGTATGCGCACACACGGGTTGTCCCCGAACAGCAGTCGGCCCGACCGTGACGGCGGCGCCGACGTCGGTCCCCTGGGCCAGACCTTCGCGCGCGAGGTGCGGCGCCTCCGGGAGCTTCGCGGCTTGTCCCAGACCGATCTGGCGGCTCAGCTGCGCGAGCGGTACGGCCTGAAGTTCCACCAGGCGACGATCGACCGGGTCGAGAAGGGTGTCCGGCCCTGCCGACTGGACGAGGTGTACGCCCTCGCCGAGGTCCTGGGCTCCACCCTGGACGACATGCTGGCGGACTGGTCGAATGCCGACGACGCATTCCGCGAGCTCACCAACATAGCGATGCGTGCCCACGAGACCGAGTTCCGGATCTCGATGGGCATTCAGCAGGAACTGGCAGCGATCGACGGCGACCGCGAACGCGTGGTGGCCGGTCTGGCCCGAAGCGGCGACTCAGCCGACCGCGACCAGGTACGGGCCTGGGCCGAGGAAGTGCTGGGACTGCTCGACACCCTCTCCTCCGGGGCGGAGCGCGTCCTCCAGGGCATCACGGCGCAGCTGCCGCCCAGGCCCGGCGGTGTGTTGGAGGAGGTGAACCGCCAGTACTTCGCAGGGATCCTGACCGCCCACAACGCGGCGGTCGCCGCCCCTCGCGCCGAAGCCACCACCTCAGACACGCAGGACCTCATGGATGCGGGCCAGGCTGATGGCAGGTAAGAACATCGTGAACACAAGCTTCCCGGCGTGGGTGGCTGGCGTGCTGAACAGCTTCCGGCCCGAAGCCTTTGCAAGTGAAAGGGGGGCGTGATGGCGTCGATCTCGCGAAGGCCGGACGGGGTGTGGCGGGCTCGGTACCGTGACCAGAACGGCGAGGAGCATGCCCGGCACTTCGGCCGCAAGGTTGATGCCCAGCGGTGGCTCGACGAGGTGACCGCCGCGATCCTGACCGGCCTGTACGCGGACCCGAAGGCCGGCAAGGTGACCTTTGCCTCCTACTACCAGGGCTGGTCGTCCCGTCAGGTGTGGGTGCGGAGCACCCGGCTGTCGTTTGATCGGGCGGTCAGGACCGCATCCTTCAGGGAGCTCTCGATCCGGTCGATTCGTACCTCTCAGATCGAGGCGTGGGTGCAGCAGCAGGTCTCCGACGGTCTGGCGCCCTCCACGATCGGCGTCCGGTTCCAGCAGGTGCGCTCGGTGTTCCGCGCCGCGATCCGTGACAAGGTGATCGCCGTCGACCCGTGCATCGGCGTCCGACTGCCCCGCAAGAGGCGCGCGGACGCAGCCATGGAGATCCCTTCGACGGACCAGGTGGCGCTGCTGCTCGGCGTGCGCACCCGGTTCCGCGCGTTCGTGGCGCTGTGCGCTTTCGCAGGACTCCGCCGGGGCGAGGCCGCCGGCGTCCAGGTCGGCGACATCGACTTCCTGCGGCGCACCCTCACCGTGTCGCGTCAGCTGCAGCGGGCCGACGACGGCCAGATGGTGGCCGTGCCGCCGAAGTACGGTTCGGAGCGGGTGGTGTACCTGGCCGAGAGCCTTATCGAGATGCTCGCCGACCATGTCGCGCGATGGTGTCCCGGCAAGGACCCGGCACGCTGGCTGTTCTCCGACGCCGGGACGCCGTGGCACGACAACCGTGCCACCTACCTTTGGCGACGAGCGTCCGGCGGTGCGGGCATCGAGGGCGTCAGCCTGCACAATCTGCGCCACTTCTATGCTTCGGGGCTGATCGCCGCAGGGTGCGACGTGGTCACCGTCCAGCGGGCTCTCGGTCATGCGTCGGCGACCACGACGCTGAACACCTACGCCCATCTGTGGCCTTCCGCCGAGGACCGGACGAGGGCCGCTGCCGGCGGTCTGATGGCCACCGTTCTCGGACTTCCTGCGGACTCTGTGCGGACTAGCGAGGCCTGATTTCGCTCTGACTACGCTTTATAGGCCCGTTTCAGTAGTAGTAGGGGAACGGCGACCAGTCGGGCGCGCGCTTCTCCAGGAACGAGTCGCGCCCCTCCACGGCCTCGTCGGTCATGTAGGCGAGCCGGGTCGTCTCACCGGCGAACACCTGCTGGCCGATCAGGCCGTCATCGATGGCGTTGAAGGCGAACTTCAGCATCCGTTGCGCGGTGGGGCTCTTTCCGCAGATCCTGGCAGCCCACTCCAGCCCGACGGTCTCCAGGTCGGCGTGCGGCACCACCTTGTTCACGGTGCCCATCTCATAGCCCCGCTGGGCGTCGTAGGTCTCACCGAGGAAGAAGATCTCGCGGGCCACCTTCTGGCCGACCTGGCGGGCGAGATAGGCCGAGCCGAAGCCGGCGTCGAAGGAGCCCACGTCGGCGTCGGTCTGCTTGAACCGGGCATGCTCGGCCGAGGCGAGGGTCAGGTCGCAGACCACGTGCAGGGAGTGGCCGCCACCGGCCGCCCACCCGTTGACCAGCGCGATCACGACCTTGGGCATGAACCGGATCAGCCGCTGCACCTCCAGGATGTGCAACCGTCCGCCCTCAGCGGCCGCGCGACGGGCGTCCACCGTCTCGGCGGTCTCACCCTCGGCGTACTGGTAGCCCGAACGTCCCCGGATCCGCTGGTCGCCGCCGGAGCAGAAAGCCCAGCCACCGTCCCTGGTCGAGGGCCCGTTGCCGGTGAGCAGGACGCAGCCCACATCGGAGCTCCGCCGGGCGTGGTCCAGCGCGGTGTGCAACTCGTCGACGGTGTGCGGGCGGAAGGCGTTGCGCACCTCCGGACGGTCGAAGGCGATCCGCACCGCGGGGACGTCGAGCGCCCGGTGATAGGTGATGTCGGTGAACGCGAAGCCGTCGACGGCCCGCCAGCGCCCGGGCTGCCAGGGGTTGGTCATGGGCTCAGGATAGGGCGGTCGGCTCAGCCGGCGTCGCGTACCTTCAGGGCGAGTTCGGGCAGGTCGGTGAAGACCGCGTCGACGCCCCAGTCGAACATCTGGGCGAGCCGGAGCCGGGAGTTCACCACCCACGGTCGCACCTTCAGCCCCGCCGCGTGCGCCTTGCGGACGTAGCGGGCGCCGAACACGAACTGGGCGGGCGGGTGGATGGCGGCCACGCCGAGTTTCGCCGCGTAGCGCCAGGGCCGGTACAGCGGATCGGTGTGGATCATGCCGAGCTCGGTCGGGGCGCCCAGGTGCTGCAGTCGCTTCAGCGAGTAGTGGTTGAACGTCGACAGCACGGCGCGGTCGGCGATCCGGTACTCCTCGACGGCCGCCAGCACCTGCTCCTCCAGGCCGGGGTAGTCCTCGACGCTGTTCTTCAACTCGATGTTGAGCTGCACCCCGGCCGGCGCGAGCAGGTCGAGCACCTCTGCCAGCGTCGGGACGCGGGTGCCGGCGAAGCCTTCCATTCCCGCGGACGCGTCCAGCCGTCGAAGCTGGGCGAGCGAGTGGCCGACCACGTGACCCTGACCGCTCGTGGTCCGCCCCACGGTCTCGTCGTGGATCACCACGGGCACGCCGTCGGCGGTGAGCTGGACGTCGAACTCCACCCCGTCCGCGCCGTGCCCGAGCGCCCGCTCGAACGCGGGGAGCGTGTTCTCCGGCGCTTCCTTGCGGGCGCCCCGGTGGGCCCAGATCTCGGTCATGGCAGTCCTCGTGGGTCGTTCGCCGGGGGTTCGCACCGCACCCCTCATCCTTTAGTGTCGGAGGGTGACTGTACGCCAACCCACCGCCGTAGACGCTCTCGCCGACGCCTACACCGCACGCTTCGCCGAACTCGATCCGATCGCGGCCACCGACATGGGCATCCCCGGGCACGACCACCAGATGACCGACCTCTCGCCCGACGGCCACGCCGAACTGGCCCGGCTCGACCGGGAGACCCTCGCTGCGCTACGGGCCGTCGCCGCCGCCGACGAGATCGACCGGATGACCATCGCGGCGATGACCGACCGCCTCGGTCTCGCCCAGGAGCTGCACGAGTCCGGGGAATTGCTCGCGACGCTGAACGTGATCGCCTCCCCGGTGCAGGAGCTGCGCGACGTGCTCGACCTGATGCCGACCGCGACCACCGACGACTGGGCGAACATCGCCTCCCGGGTGAGCCGGGTGCCCGAGGCGGTCGCACGGCTACATCGAGTCGCTGCGGACGGCGGCCCGCCACGGGCTGGTGGCCGCGGAACTCCAGGTGGAGGAGTGCATCGAGCAGGCCGCGGAGCTCGCCGACCCGGCGTCGTCGTTCTTCGTCACCTTCCTGGCCGGCGCCCGGCCGGACGGCGAGCCCGCGTCCGGCGCCCTGGCCGATGACCTGGCGATGGCGCGGACGGCAAGGCCGCGCGAGGCCTACGCGACGCTGGTCGGCGTTCCTCGCGCGACGAGCTGGCGCCGGCAGGCACCGGCAGGCCGACGCCGTCGGCCGCGAGCGCTACGCGCTGTGGTCGCGCGAGTTCCTCGGCGCGACGGTCGACCTCGACGAGACCTACGAGTGGGGCCTCGAGGAGCTCGCCCGGATGGTCGCCGAGCAGGACGGATCGTCGCCGGAGATCGCCGGACCGGGCGCGTCGCGTCGCGGACGCCGTCGCGCTGCTCGACGCCGACCCGGCCCGCACCCTGCACGGCACCGACGCGCTGCAGGCGCTGGATGCAGGACGACCGCCGACGCGCGCGATCGCCGCGCTCGACGGCGTCGCACTTCGACATCCCCGAGCCGATGCGCACCCTCGAGTGCCTGATCGCGCCCGACCGCAGAACGGCGGCATCTACTACACCGGCCCGTCGGACGACTTCTCCCGACCGGGCCGCATGTGGTGGTCGGTGCCGCGCGGGCGTCACCGAGTTCAACACCTGGCGCGAGAAGACGACCGTCTACCACGAGGGCGTCCCCGGCCATCACCTGCAGATCGGCCAGGCGGTGCTCGAACGCGCGACGAGCTGAACACGTGGCGCCGGCTGGCCTGCTGGAGTTCGGGCCACGGCGAGGGCTGGGCGCTGTACGCCGAGCGGCTCATGGAGGAGCTCGGCTTCCTCGACGACCCCGGCGACCGGCTCGGCATGCTCGACGGGCAGCGGATGCGCGCCGCCCGCGTGGTGCTCGACATCGGCGTGCACCTGGGCAAGCAGGCACCGCAGCGCGTGGGGCGGCGGCACCTGGGACGCCGACGAAGGCGCTGGGACTTCCTGCTGGCGCAACGTCAACATGCCCGAGGCCTTCCTGCGGTTCGAGCTGAACCGCTACCTCGGCTGGCCGGGCCAGGCGCCGTCGTACAAGATCGGCCAGCGCCTCTGGGAGTCGTACCGGGCTGACGCCGCCGCGAAGGTCGGTGCCGGGTTCAGCCTGAAGGACTTCCACACCCGTGCCCTGAACCTCGGCTCGGTGCCGCTGTCGGTTCTCCCGATGGCGCTCGGGCTGGACTGAACCGCTCCCCGTCACCGCCCCGGTGCCGGATCCGCCCGCCCGGACCTTGCACCCCCGGCCACGAGCAGGTGCTCGAGGTCGGCGGTCTCGAGGGTCCCCTCCGCCCGGACGCCGGCCGGCGCGGCGATCACGGTGAGGGGGTTGTCGGGATCACCGAGATGGCTGAGCACGAGGGCTGCCCCGGTGAAGTCGTCGGCCCCGGTGAACGCACTGACCGTGACCACCGTGGCCAGGCCGGCTCCGGTCGCCGCCCGGACACCGATCCCGGAGTCCTCCACGACCAGGCACCCGGCCGGCTCAAGGCGGAGGTCGGCGAGGACCTTGAGGTAGATGTCCGGCGCCGGCTTCTTCCTCGGTACGACGTCGCCGGCGAACACGTGGCACCGGGCGGCCAGATCCGGGCCCACGGCATGTTGCAGCACGGCCCGCACCGAGGGCTCCGCGGAGGTCGAGGCCACCGCCACCGTCCAGCCTGCTGTGAGGACGGCTCCGACCAGTCGCCGGACGCCCGGACGCGCCGGGAGCAGGCCGGCCCGGACCCGCTCGGTGAACAACTCGGTCTTGCGGGCATGGAGCCGTCCGATCAGACCGGCGTCCCCGGCCGCGGCCGGCACGCCCGCAGCGATCCGCTCCTTGCCACCGCCGACCTGGAGCAGCCGGTGGTAGTCGTCGTCGGACCAGCGCAGCGCCAGCCCGAACTCGGCGAACGCGGCGTTGAACGCGGGCAGGTGGCCGTCCCGCTCGGTGTCGGCCAGCACGCCGTCGCAGTCGAGGATCAACGCAGGCATGTTCTGTGACCCCCGGAGCTCTTGCCCCCGGGGGGCCCCTCATGACGATCGCTCTCGATGGTGAGCACTCCGATCCCGCGGCCTCAGGAAACTGCCTCCAAGGATGCCTCATGGCAGCGGGGTGCGAGCCGCCAGACGAGTGTGGACGACAACGAGGGCACCGGCGGAGGCGCGCAGCGGTCTACGTCGTAGAAGCCGTCGGCGCTCTCGGCGAGCGGGTTGTCGGACGCCGTGAGCTACCGGCCTGCGGTCGGAAACCTCACCAGCCTACGTCCGCTCATCGCCGGACCCCATCGACTTGTTTTCCCCAGGGCCGCGCCGAGGGCCTCGCTGGGAATGGTCCCGATGCTGGTGACCCGCCCCGGCCCCGCTGTCCAGCGTCACCACCGCAGGGTGACGCCCGTGATGCGGGTGCCGATACCCGGCGAGTACCCGCGCCCGGGTCGTCCACCACGTAGCCATCGATCCATCCGGTGGCGAGCGAATCGAGAGGCAGGAACCGATCGGCAGCGTCGACCAGGACGTCTGTTCGTCCACGCCACTCGTGGTCGAACAGGCCGTCGTCTCATGCGGAGGGGTTCACAGGACGGGCGCGCTCTCGTAGGTGGCGTCCACGAGGTCGATCTGGTGTTGGAGATCGACACCGCGGGCGAAGGCATCGACCTGCGCCTTGAGCAGCCTGCGTTGACCATCGGTCATGGCGGCTGGACCCAGTGCTCGCCAGACATGGCTTTCGATCTGGGCATCCGTCCAGCTCTCGTGCCTGCGCAGCGCGTCCACTCCCGCCGCGACTGCCAGCGACAGGTAGCGCGCCGGGACCCGATGTGAAAGGGCAGAGACGTACGCGCCCATCAATCGGTCACCCGCCGCTGTCTTGCGGATCGGGTCGCGGCCCACCCGCTCCACCGTGTCGCCCAATGCCCGGTTCCCGAACCGGTGGATCAGGTCGTCCACGTGCTCCAGCAATGGCGCCATGGGTTGGGAATAGGCGATGGACAACGCCGTCGCCGATTCGATCATGGCGGCCCGGACGAGATAGCGGAGCTCAGGTATCGCGATCGCTTCCCATACGTAGGTCACCCCGGCCCGCTCACCCAGGTACGCCGTGAGCGCATGACCCATGTTGTGGACGTACAGCTTGCGGTCCCCGTAGAACGCGAACGGGACACCGGTCACGCCGACGAGCCCCGGTATCCTCAGCGGCTCTCCCCGGACACCCGATGCGTCGTAAGGAAGTTGCCGGTAGGGCTCGGCCCGGATGAGAGTCGGTTCGACCGCCAACACCGAGGGATCGGGCGCGGGGATCATGCGACCGATCGAGGTTTCCAGGAGGCCCAGGTTCGAATCGAGCACCTCCGCGGAAAGCTGCGGCAACTGCTCGGCAAGGAGGGCGCGGGCCACACCGGCAGCTCCATGCAAGTTCTCGCACAGGAGGACGTTCAGTGGCGGCCGGCCTCTCTCGATCCGCCGGCTGATCGCCTCGGCCAGCAGCGGAACGATTCGAGGCAGCACCCGGGCACCGACCGCTGTGGCGGCCGCATCGGCCGCCACGAGCACATCGAGCGCCGCGACGGTATCCCTGGCGTCGACTGCGGCGACCGGGCCGATCACCGTACGCACGGACAGGGTGTTGCTCACCGTGACATGCGGGTACGAACCGTTGCTCGCCAGGGCTCCGACGAGAGCGGGGTCGACGTCGAGGAAGGTGACCCGCCAACCGGCCTCGCAGAACAACTGACCGACGAAGCCACGGCCAATATTGCCCGCGCCGAAGACTGCCGCTTCGTGCATGTGAACTCCTCGTGACGACGGTGAACGCGCCCCGACGGGCGCGTCCTGACTCAGGCTCCGGCGATCAGCGCTTCTTCGGCTGCGACGGTCCACCGGCCCTGATCGAGCCGTTCGGCGACATGCGGAAGCTGTGCCGCGAGGTCGACCAGGCGGACCAGTCCCTGGTCGTGCAGCTGCGGGTAGACCACGATCTTGCCGCCCGAGGTGCGGTCCATGACCGATTGGATGGCGTCGGCGAAACCAGCCATCCCGGTGATCGCATCCAGCGAGATCGAGGTGTCCACGACCCCCGACTCGACCTTCTCCAGGACCCGGCGCAGATCCTGCATCTCGGATCCCGAGGTGCCGATCAGGAACACGTGCGACTCGATGATGTGCTGGAGGTCGAGCTCGGCCAGTGTGCCCGCAGGGAACCCGGCGAAGGCGTTGATGATCGCGCCCTCGGTGGCGAGATCGACCGCCTGCGACAGCAGTCCAGGAGCAGGCACCAGGCAGGTCAGGTAGGTGTAGCCGGGACTCAGCGGCTCGTTCGCGGAGTTCACCATCCGCAACGGGACCTGGTGCTTCGCAGCGGTCGGCCCCACGACCTCGGCCAGGTGCGCCAGCCGGGAGTCGTTGACGTCACTCGCGTCGAGGGAGATCCCGGGCACGCCGAGGACAACGGCACGCATCGTGTGCATCAGACCCATGGGCCCGGCAGCACCGATGATCGCCACGCGGTCGCCGGGACGGATCTCCCCGCTGGCGGGGATCCTCCGGTACGCACCGGCCGGGTCCGCGTCGGTGGTACCGATGTAACGGACGAAGTCGTAGTGGACCCGACCCACGTCGAGCCGGACGCGGCGGTCGATGCGCTCCCCGCCGAGGACGACACACATCAGGCTCTGGTCACCGAGCAGCCCGCTGAGACCCTCGATGGTCGCCGCGTCCGAACCGAAGTAGATGATGTCGTCGAGTCCCGGAGCGACATCGGGCAGCTGGGTCCCGATCGCATCGTGCGCCACTGTGGCCGGGTCGAGACCCGCCACGGCGATCTGACCCGGTCGCGCGATCGCGAGCAGATCGTCGAGGCCGGTCGGGGTGCGTCCTGGTGCGGCGACCACGAGCAACCGGCCGCCGCTCTTCAGGGTGTTCCGCTCGGTGCGGGAGTATGCCGCCTCCACGGTGGCCCACGGTTCGACCAGCGCCAGGGCTGCGGACGTGGGCCGTTCGCTGACCCGCAGCAGGAACTCCTCGCCGTGGGCCACCACCATCCGCTCGTCCACGACCACGTACTCCTGAAGTGCTCCCTCGAAGTTGTACCCGAAGGCTCCGTTGGAGGCGGCGGTGGGCAGGTGGCGCCAGTCGGCCTGGACGAGGACGCGCTCCCCCACCCGGAAGTGGGCCACCTTGTCGCCCGTCGCCACTATCCGCCCGACCGGTTCGTGGCCGGGAACGGTGGGCTCCAGGTCTGGGTGATAGCTGGGGATCTCCGCGAGCTGCGCTGCGGTGAGCCCGCCGATCACCCCCGACTTCCGGGGATGGTTGTCGAAGGCATGGAGGAGCTTGGTGTCGCTGAAGCAGATGCCACACGACTCCACCTTCAGCAGCAGTTGGGTCGGGCCAATCGCATCGACGGGCTTGCTCTGGTTGTGGACGAAGTCGTCCACGCCGATGTACTGGATCGCGTGCTGCACAGAAGGGATGGCGGTCATCAGAGTTCCTTCACTGGTTGAGGCTTGTCGAGGGGCCTGAGATGCGCACCGTCAAGGTGGTCGTGAAGGACTCGCCAGGTGCCAGGATCGGGATCCCCGCGTCGGAGGCATCTCGACCGGGCCCGAAGATGGGCGCGTTGGCCGGCTCGATTCCCAACGCCCAGGAGTGCCGCGGGGGAAGATCCACTCCACGAGCAGGGGCAGTTCGGCGGCCCCCCAGCTGACGTCGGCGGTGAGCCCGGCCGGGGACGTCACCGATGGTTCCCGGAAGGACGAGGGGCGCCCCGAAATTGCAGGTGGTACAACAACGCCACGGCCGCGGGCCAGGCGCCTTCGTTGACCACGCGGTCACGGATGTGTACTGCCGGATCGTCGGTGCAGGACGTGATCACCCGGTGGGTTCGTACGCGACGTCCGGAGACCTCGACCGAGTCGATCGTGCCGGAGATCCGGACCCCGAGGCGACCGGGCTCCGTGACGCGTTCCACGGCCACATCGTGGGCGCGGGTGTCGTGATGGGACCCGTGCTGCCCGTACCGGCCGCGAGGCGAGCCGATGTTGTCCGGTCCGCACCTCACCAGCAGACCGCCACCGAACCTGCCCAGCCAGTTGCTCGGGATCGGCGCCGGGCCCGGACTACCGAGGGGCGAGCGCCAGCCGATGGGCAGGTTGGCGTACCAGGCAGCGCCAATGTCGAGCCCGCGGTCGGGGAGTACTTCGAACCCGAGGCCGCCCGCCAGCGTGACCCGATACGCCCGGCCACCCGAGCCGCTGTGCGGGTCGCCCGCGAGTTCGCGAATCTGAACGAGCGCGTCGATGGAGCCGAAACAGCCCGCATCGAGCATCTGAACAGCATTGATGTTGATGGTCATTCTCCCCACGGAATGGCGTCCAACGCCTGTGCGAGGTGGCAGTAGCGGTCGTACCGGGCGGCGACGAAATCCGCGCGGGCCGGGTCCGGCTCGTAGGTGCGCCACTCCGGATTGAGGGTGTGCACGCCGGCCGGGATGTCGGCGAACGCCCCCGCGGCGACACCTGCCATGGCTGCCGCACAGACTGACCCGAGCTCGCTGACCGGGGAGACCAGGACCGGGACCCCGAGCACGTCGGCGAACCGCTGGCACCACGCCGGGGACTTCGTGGCACCGCCGGAGAGGCGTACGGGGAGCCTGGTCGGCAGCGCCGACTGCAGGCGCTCGACGTGGCGCCGGTGCTCCAGGCAGATGCCCTCCACCACGGCGCCGAGCAGTTCGTCCTCGCCGTTGGAGGAGGACAGGCCCAGCCAGCCTCCGCGTACCCCGGCATCGGCCCGGCTCCCGTCCAGGAACGGGAAGAACATCGGGTCGTCGAGGCGCTGGGTCCTGCCCCCCTCCCGGGTGAGCCGGACTGCGTAGATGTCCTGACCGTCGAGACGGTCCGCGTTCGCGGCGCCGGTGATGGCGCGGTTGAGCGCCCAGTCGAGATTGGACGCCGACGTCGGGGACGCCTCACACATCAGGGCCATCTCGCCCAGCGCGATGCTCGCCGCATACGGGCGAATGGCACCGAGGGCGGCATCCATCGTGGCCTCGCGGGCAGGTATCAGCACCTGGTTCACGCTCCACGTACCCGCGCCGATACAGATCGCGCTGCCGTCGAAGACCGCCGAACCGTGGTGGAGCGCAGCGTTGTCGACCAGACCCGCCACCACCGGCGTACCGACCGCCAGACCGGTCTCCTGCCCGGCATGGCTGGACACGACTCCGGTGGACTCCGACGCGACCGGGGTGAGCAACAGGCGACGGAGGTGCAGAAGCCCGAAGGCATCGATGGCCGGCTCGTTCAGCCCCAGCGGCCGAGAGCCGCCCGATGCAGCCCAGGCGGTGTTGTCGTACAAGCCTCCCGCAGAGGCGTCGGACAACTCTGTCGCGACGACACCGGAGAGTCGCCCGCGCAGGTAGTCCTTGCACGAGACGACAGCGTGGGTGCGCTCGAGCATGTCGGGCTCGCGATCGGCCAGGTTCGACAGGATCGGGCCCGGTTGCCCTGCCCACAAGCCGTTCCAGCTCCGCGCTTGCAGGTTGTCGCCGATGCCCGCCAGGCTCCAACGACGCACGGCTCCCGCAGCGCGCGTGTCTGCCGCCATGACCGCTGCCCGGGTGGGGCGGCCAGCGGCATCGACCAGGTAGACACCGTTGCCGTGCCCCGTGAACCCGACGGCCAGGATCCGATCGGCATCGACCACCTCGGCGAGGATCTCTCGTACACACTCGACGGTCGCCTGCCAGAGCAACTCGGCGTCGCGCTCGGTCCGTCCGGGCTGGGTGCGCATCAGAGGCACGGGACGGGCGGCAGTCAGGGAACCGCCGCCGCCGGCCTGAAACACCGTGGCTTTGACCACCGAGCCGCCGGCGTCGATGGCCAGCAGCAGATCGGGTGTCGTCATGTGGTCCTGGCCCCCCTCGTCGATCGCTCCGTCCCGGGAGGGATCCAGCCCGGTGCCCCTAGAGCAAGGATCTCCTCCGCAGTCGGCTCGTCGGTCACCAGCACCTTGATGAAGCGACCCCGGATGGCTCCGAGCACCGCCTCCGCCTTGTTCCTGCCCCCGGCCACCGCGACAACGTTCGGCATCTCGCGAAGCTGCTCGAGGCTGAGTCCGATCCGACGGTCGGACGTCGCGGAGGCCACGATCCGTCCTCGCGCGTCGAACCACTCCCCCAGCATGTCGCCCACCGCCCCCTGGGCGGCGAATGAGGCAACCTCGTCCTCAGTCAGGACCTTGGACCGTACGGCCGACGCCTCCGGGCCGACCGACCCGATACCCGTCAAGGTGACGGTCGCGGAGGCCGCGAGGTCAAGGACCTCGCGCACGCTGGCCTCTGCGCGAAGCGTGGCCGCGGCCTCCGGTGACGACACCACCAACGGCGCCGGTACCGCACGCAGGTGGTGAGCCAACTTCGGATCCCCGCCCATCGACTGGGCGATGGCCTGGATCGAGCCGGCCGCAGAAGCGAAGGTGACCCCGTCCAGCGACTCCTCAGCCAACATCGACAGCACCCTGGCGACCGTGTCGCCCCAACCGACCCCCACGACGGCGCCCGGGTGCAGGTACCGTCGCACGTAGGCGGCCAGTGCGCTGGCAACCCGTTCGTTGACACGCCCGGTCGGCTTGGGCGCGCCGTCGTCCCGGGGAACCACGATGACGTCGGCGAGCCCGAGCGTGTCACGGAGTCGGGTGGACAGTTCGAGAGCGGCAAGGCACCGCGCATCGATCTCCACCCGTACGATGCCTTTCGCCCGCGCGGCCTCCAGCAACCGGCCGACGGTCTGGCGGGAGACGTACAACCGTTTCGCCACCTGTGCCTGGGTGAGCCCGTCGCCGTAGTAGAACCAGGCAGCGCGAACCACCAGGTCCACGTCTCCGGGGGACGATGACAGGATCATGGTCGTGGCCGCTCAGGCGCCACCGCAGGAATCGACATGATTGATGCTCTCAGGTCGACGCGGCGGTTGGTGAGGGATCGTGGGCGCCAGAGTCTGACTTCGGGCGACCATCAGCGGTACCAGAGGTCCAGGTAGCTCGCGACGATGCGCTGCATGCCTGCCAGCACGACCTGCTGGCGCCACGCGGTCGTGAAGTACGCGATGTCCGCCCGGCCTGAGACCGGCGCCTTCGGGCCGAGCAAACCCTCCCGCGCCAGCGCAGCGGCGACCGGTCCGGCGACTGCGTCGGCGTGCTCGACCATCGCACGGAGGAGCTCGGGACTCGTGTCCCGCTCGAGGGTGGTCCAGATGTTCACCTTGCACACGCCGTCACTGAACAAGGTCTCCAGCTCCGGCACGGGCACGCTGGAGGCGCCGTGCAGGACCAGCCGAGCACCGATCCGGTCCTGGATGGCCCGAGCGGCCTCCGGGATGTAGCGGAGGTCCCGGGCGGTAGCGCGGTGCTCCGTACCCAGGTTCGCCACCACCATGTCCACACCGGTCCGCTCGGTGAACTCCTCGGCACGCTCCGGGGAGGTCAACTCACCGCGGACGTTGCCGGTCGCGTCGACGATCTCGTCAGCGGCTCCCTCGACCAGCAGGTCGCCGCCGTGAGCGGCCACGAACTCCGCGGTCTTGGCGAGGTTCACCTGCCACGGCGCGGCCGACGCGTCGTACATCACCGAGGAGAACCTGGAGAGGTCTCCGGCGAGCTGAGCGGCGTCATCGTCGTACTGACCATGGTCGAAGTGAGTCAGCACGTCCACGTCCGGGTAGTCACCACCCGCTCGGGCGAGCACATCGCAGTCGCCGAGAAACAACTCGAAGCCCGTGTCGGGGTTGCCACTGCCCGCGTAGAAGACCGCCTGTGCACGGTGCGAGTACCGCCCGGTCATCGCGATCGTTACCGGCACTCGGGTACCGAGCTCGATCGCCTTCGCCTGGCAGGCAGCAAGCACCGCCTCGATGGTGGTCTGGTTCTCTGCGCAGAACGTGGGGACGACCCACCTCCGCCCGGCCGCCGCCCGGTAGAGAGCGACCACCTGATCCTTGCCCCGAATGATCGGCATTTCTTCCTCGTCTCGCCTGTGTCACGTGGGTCAGGCACGCTCAGGGGCGCGCGGGACCGTTGCCGGTTGGTTCCATCAGGTCTGCGGGACGAAGCCCGGGCATCGACGCAACGACCTGAGGAACTGGTGGTTCAGAAACCCGTCCCGAGTCGTCGGTAGGCGTTGGTCCAGCGCAGTCGCTCGATGAACTCGTCCACGTCTCGGGTGCGGGCTGTGATTGCTGCCAGCTCGGTACCGACGACGTCGGACAGCTGCTTGAGATGCTCGGTGGTGAGCGCTGTGGAGAGCACCGAGTGATGGGGCCCACCTGCGGCCAGCCAGCACTCGGTCGCGGTGTCCCAGTCCGCCTTCACCCGCCAGACCGCCCGGGCAACCGGAAGGCGCGGCATGGGCTGCGGAGGGTCGATCACCGTCAGCTCGTTGGAGACCCAGCGGTAGCGGTCGCCGAGATCGCACATTCCCATGATCACGCCCTCACCGGGCTCTGCGTCGAAGACCATCCGCACCGGATCCTCACGCCCGCCGACGAACAGCGGGTGGACCTCGATCCGGGGTGTTCCCTTCGCGATCGACGGGCACACCTCGAGCATGTGAGCGCCGAGGCTCAGTTCCTGGCCGGACGTCAGGTCGTAGGTGTAGTCCTCCATGAACGACGTACCACCGGTCAACCCTTCAGCCATCACCTTGAGTGTGCGCGCCAGCACTGCCGTCTTCCAGTCGCCTTCGCCGGCGAAGCCGATCCCCTCCGCCATGAGCCGCTGGACGCCCAGTCCCGGGAGCTGACGCAGCCCGCCGAGGTCCTCGAAGTTCGTGGTGAACGCACCGAAGCCAGCATCGACGACGAAGTGACGCAGTCCGAGCTCGATTCGAGCCGCGACCCGGAGCGAGTCCGCGCGATCCTTGCCCGGTCGGAGTTCCTCCGCCACGTCGTACAGGTCGAGGTACTCCTCGACCAGGGCGTCCACGGACGCATCGCCGATCGTGTCGACCACGGCCGCCAGGTCGTTGACAGCCCAGGTGTTCACCTCGACGCCGTAGTTGATCTCCGCCTCGACCTTGTCGCCCTCGGTGACTGCGACGTAGCGCATGTTGTCGCCGATCCGGCACACCTTGAGGTGGTACAGGGCATCCGCGGCGACCGCAGCCCGAGTCCACGTGCCGATCCGCTCCTGCACGCGGGGCGTGCTCACGTGCCCGGCCACGGTCGCGCGGGCTTTCCCCAGGCGCGTGGCGATGAACGCATACTCACGGTCACCGTGCGCGGCCTGGTTGAGGTTCATGAAGCTCATGTCGATCGTGGACCACGGCAGCTCGACGTTCGCCTGGGTGTGGAAGTGCAGCAGCGGCTTGCGGAGCACGTCGAGACCCTTGATCCACAGCTTGGCCGGCGAGAACGTATGCATCCAGGTGATCACCCCGACGCAGTTGTCATCAGCGTTGGCCTCCAGCATGATCCGGCGGATCGCGTCCGCGCTGGTCAGCACCGGCTTGTGGACGATGCCAGTCACAACCTGCGGGGACGCGGCCAGCACATCCGCGACGGCCCGGCTCTGCTGGGCCACCTGGGCGAGGATCTCCTCGCCGTACAGGGCCTGACTTCCCGTCAGGAACCACACCTGCTTGCGCCCGGCCATGACCACACCCTTCGTCCTTAGGCCGTCCAGCTCCGTTGTGGGCGACCTGCAGCCGACGGTACGGTCTGCCTGCGTCGGAGGCATCCCCGGGCGATGGACCTGGGCAAATGCCCGATGCGGAGCGCTCCGCCAACCTGAGCATCTGCCCGTCCTCGGGGCCGACCAGGTCGGCGGCGACCCGCTCCGTGCTGCCGCCGATCTTCACCGTCCCGGCGTACGCGGCCTCGTCCCGGTGGATGGCCATCCCGAACCCCAGGTTCCCTCAGGACGTTCAGCCTCGGCGAGGTCACCGTTCCCGCTGCGCGAATGACCGGTCTCCAGGAGTGCCTCATGGCAGGTGGGTGCGAGGCGCCAGCCGGGGGCCCCTTCGGGGGGCGCGGATCCCGGCCATGCCGATCAGGCGCTGCACGCGCAGGCGGTGCGGGCGGTACGGCTCGAGCAGTTCGGCGAGACCGGCATCGTCGAGCGGGCGGCCGAGCAGTGCCCAGCCGAGGTCGCGAGCGACGTGGTAGTCGCCGAAGCTCACCGCGTCCGCATCGCCCAGGGCGCGGGCCCGCACTTCCGCGCTGGTCCAGACGCCGATCCCGGGCAGGCTCCGCAGCCGGGCGTCCGCCGCGGCGGGGTTGGCCGGGAGGACGCGTTCCAGGCTGCCGGCGACCCCGGCCGTGCCGACGAGGGTGCGTGACCGCGCCGGGTCGATGTGCATGGCCAGCCACTCCCAGGACGGGATCCGTCGCACCACCTCGGGTGTCGGGAAGGCCCGCAGTCCCAGCTCCGCGCCGGGCCCCGGCGCCGGCTGCCCGTGTCGGGCGAGCAGCGCGCGGATGCCGTAGCCGGCCTCCTGGCCGGTGACCTTCTGCTCGATGACGACCGGGACGAAGGCGTCCCAGACGCTCGCGGTGCGGGCCAGCCGCCAGTGCGGGTGCTGCCGGTGGGACTCGGCGACCGGTGGGTGCAGGGGGCGGAACCCGGACGGGTCGTCGGCTGCCCCCAGCAGCACCGGGATCGCCTCGATCGCCCATTCCGCGCCCGGCCCCCACGCCTGGGCGCTGACCACCCCGTCGGCGTCCAACGGCCGGACGGCGAGGGTCGTGGTCCCCTCGGGCGTGTTCAGCGCGCGCCAGTGGCGTCCGTCCCGGACCCGGTAGGTCGGGTCGGTCGCGCCCCTCTGGAACGTCCCCCACACCTGCTCGACCGGGCACGGCCAGTCCGGCCGCCAGTCGCGGGTGTGGACGGATTCCATGCCGTGAACATAGCCTCCGGCCACGTCCCCCCGTCGAGGGCCACCCGCTTGCGCCGGCGGCCCGCCTCTGGTGCTGGGGTTCGGTGAAGGTGGGTGGCTCTCGGCGTTGGTGCCCTTTCGGGGGGCTGCGGGAGCGCCCATAGTGGAACCATGCTGTTCGAGCAGGTGGTGCGCACCTCGGCGCAGGTGGCCGCCACGCGCTCGCGGACGGCGAAGGTCGCCGCGCTCGCGGAAGCCCTGGCCGCCGCCGACACCGACGAGCTGGAGATCGTCGCCCACTTCCTGTCCGGCTCGCTGCGCCAGCGCCGCACCGGGGTCGGGTGGCGATCGCTGATGGCCCGACCCGAACCGGCGGCCTCACCCGTCCTCACGATCGCCGGGGTCGACGCCGCGTTCGAGAAGTTGGCCCTGGTGTCCGGCGCGGGCTCGCAGGGCACGCGGCAGGCACTCCTTGCCGAACTGATGGGCGCCGCCACCGCGGCCGAACAGGCGTTCCTCGCCGGGCTGGTCACGGGCGAAACCCGGCAGGGCGCCCTCGAGGGCCTGCTGCTGCCGGCAATCGCCGCGGCCTTCAGCGTTCCCGTGGACGCCGTGCGGAGAGCGGCGATGTTCGCGGGTTCGATCCTGACCGTGGCGTCGGCAGCCAGGGCGGGTGGTGAGCCGGCGCTGGCCGCGATCACCCTGCAGGTCGGACGCCCGGTGTTGCCCATGCTCGCCTCGAGCGCGCCCACGATCGCCGACGCCTTCGACCGCCTGGGCGGCGCGCAGGTGGCGGTCGAGGCCAAGCTGGACGGCATCCGGATCCAGGTGCACCGCGACGGCGCCGACATCGCGGTGTACAGCCGCAGCCTCGACGACATCACCGCCCGACTCCCCGGTGTGGTGGCGGCCGTGACCGACCTGCCTGCGCGGCGGCTGGTGCTGGACGGTGAAGCGCTGGGCCTGCGGCCGGACGGTCGCCCGATGCTGTTCCAGGACACCGCGACCGCCCGGTCCGAGCTGAGCCCGTTCTTCTTCGACCTGCTGCACGTCGACGATCTCGACCTGGTCGACGAGCCGGCGGTGGTCCGCGGGGAGCGCCTGGCCGGGCTGGTGCCGTCCCGGCTGAGGGTCGAGCGCCTGGTCACCGCCGATCCGGCCGAGGCCGAGGCCTTCGCCGCCGAGGTGCTCGCCGCCGGCCACGAGGGTGTGGTGGTCAAGGCGCTCGGCGCGGGTTACGCCGCCGGCCGACGCGGCGCGGCGTGGGTGAAGGTCAAGCCGGTGCACACCCTCGACCTCGTGGTGCTCGCCGTCGAGTGGGGCAGCGGACGGCGGCAGGGCCGGCTGTCCAACATTCACCTCGGCGCCCGCGATCCGGAGTCCGGCGGGTTCGTGATGCTCGGCAAGACGTTCAAGGGCATGACCGACGAGGTCCTGGCCTGGCAGACGACACGCTTCCTCGAACTCGAGACCCACCGGGAGGGACACGTGGTGTTCGTGCGTCCCGAGCAGGTCGTGGAGGTCGCCTTCGACGGCGTCCAGCGTTCCACCCGCTACCCCGGCGGCATGGCGCTGCGCTTCGCCCGGGTGCTGCGCTACCGGGAGGACAAGCGCCCTCGGGACGCCGACACGGTCGACACCGTGCGCTCGCTGGCACGCTGACCCCGCCCGTCAGGCGCCCGTGTCTCGATCCAGCCACTGATTCACTTCCACCCGGCTCCCCTGCCACACCCGGACGGCCCAGCCGGCCGATTCCCGGCATGCCGGCCGAGCACCGTTGCAGTCCCGTCCAGGGCGCGCCGCCCGGGTCACCGACCGTGCGCCGCGGGCCGGACGGCCGGTTCAACGCCCGGGCTAAAGTCGGAGGAGCCGTTTCCGTTCCCTGGAGGACCCATGCGCTCCCTCGCCCGTTCCGCCCTCGGCCTTGCCCTGGGCCTCCTGCTGCTCACTGGCTGTTCCGCTCTGGGCGGGCTGATTCCGGGGGTCTCGCCATCCACCCCTGCCGCCACCGGGGCAGCCTCCGGCCAGTCGGCCAAGGCGGCCTGTGCTGCTCTGGGCACCGTGATCAGTGAGGCGGCGACCACGCTGCCGAAGTCGTTCGCCGACGCCGGCTCCGACCCCGAGAAGGCCGTGAAGGCTCTGACCACGTTCGCGAAGAAGTTCGGCAAGGCAGTCGCCACGGTGGACAACCCGCAGGTCAGGGCCCAGGCCCAGTCGACCCTGGACGCCCTGAACCAGCTGGTCGATGCAGCCGACGCCGTCTCCAGAGACGCATCGAAGGCGGCCGGCCTGGCGGCCGCCTTCGGCGGGGTGCAACAGCAGCTCGCCGCCATCGGCTCGCTCTGCGCCAGCTGACGAGCGCGCGTCAGTTGCCGTCGACCAGCCCGGCGAGCAGGCCGACCGCGACCGCGACCATCACCGCGGCCACCACGAGGTCGAAGACCCGCCAGGCCGCCGGTTTGGCGAACAGCGGACGCAGGGCGCGGGAACCGTAGCCGAGCCCCGAGAACCAGGTGACGCTGGCGACCATCGCCCCGGCCGCGAACACCCAGGGCAGGGATTGGGCGGAGGCCACCGAACCCAGGAGCACCACCGTGTCCAGGTACACGTGGGGGTTCAGCCAGGTCAGGGCGAAGGCGGTCAGCGCCACCTGCGCCAGGTGGGCGGGGGTTCCGGCGCCGTCGGCGACCAGGGCCTGCGGGTGCAGGGCCCGGCGCAGGGCGGTGACGGCGTACCACAGCAGCACCCCGGCACCCAGCACCGTGATGGCGGCCAGGACGCCGGGGTTGGCCGCGATCACCGCACCGACTCCGGCGGTGCCGAGAGCGATCAGCGCCGCGTCGCTGAGCGCACAGATGGCCACGACGGCGCCGACGTGTTCCCGGCGCAGACCCTGCTGCAGCACGTAGGCGTTCTGGGCGCCGATGGCGACGATCAGGCCGGCGCCGAAGCCGAAACCGGAGAGGGCGGAGGTGATCACACCGACGACCGTACGGGCCGGCTCCGATTCAGTCCAGCGATTTATTCTTACGCTTCATTAGCATCGCTTACTCTGGGGGCATGGACTGGGACCTGCCCCAACTGCGGGCGTTCGCCGCGATCGTCGATCACGGCTCGCTGGAGGCGGCCGCCGCCGCGCTGCACCTGACCCCGTCCGCGGTCAGCCAACGGCTCAAGGCGCTGGAGCGGTCGGCCGGGGCCGTCCTGCTGCGCCGCAGCCGCCCGGCGGTACCCACCGACGCCGGACGACCGGTGCTGCGGCTCGCCCGCCAGGTGGCCGCCCTCGCCGCTGACGCGGACGCGAGCCTGGCCGGATCCGGCGCCCGGCTGCCCGAGGTTCGGCTGGCGGTGAACGCCGATTCCCTTGCCACCTGGACTCTGCCGGCCCTGGCCCCGGTCGCCCACGAGGTGCAGGTCACCTTCCTGCGCGAGGACCAGGAGCACACCGCAGAACTGCTCCGCGACGGCACCGCCATGGCTGCGATCACCAGCCAGCGGACACCGGTGCAGGGGTGCTCGGTCGAGGCGCTGGGCGCCATGCGCTACCGGCCGGTCGCCTCGGCGGCGTTCGCGGCCCACTGGTTCGCCGCGGGGGTCACCACCGACGCCCTCGGCGCCGCGCCGGTCGTGGTCTTCGACTCCCGCGACCGCCTCCAGACCGAGCGCCTCCTCGAGGCCGGTGTCGCCGCCGACGGCCCGCCCGCGCACACCGTCCCGGCCAGCAACCAGTTCTCCGAGGCAGTCCGGCTCGGCTACGGCTGGGGGATGCTGCCTGACCTGGAAGAACGGCCGTGGACGGGGGTCGATCTCGCCGGACTGGCCGGCTCTGTGCTCCGGCCGGTCGAGGTGGACCTGTACTGGCAGCAGTGGTCGCTGCACACGACCAGCCTCGACGCCGTTGCCGCGGCCGTGCGGGCCGGTGCGGCGGACTGCCTGCTGCGCTGACCGACGCCGCGGCCCCAGGCCCGACGTCCCGGTCAGCTGCCGCGAAGCCGGTCCCGCAGCCGCATCAGCTCACGGCGTTGGGACTCGGACAGGCTGCCGATGCCCCGCTCGTTGATCTGGTCGAGCAGCGCGTCCAACCGCTCCCGGTCGGACAATCGCTGCCCGTCGCGCCGCACCCGGGAGCGTGGGGGCGCCGGACGGGTCCGCGCCGGGGCGGCCGGACGCACCCCACCACGGCCGGGGATCCAGGCGTAGGCGTCGAGCAGGCCGAAACGTCGGGCCGCGATCGCCACGAACACCAGGCCGAGCAGGAGGCTCAGCAGGGCGCCGAACGCGCGGTTGGCCACCAGACCGAGCACCTGGACCGCCGAGATCACGGCACCGAACACCCAGGCGGGGATACCGAAGAGGAAGGGCCGCTTGGGGTACTCCGCGATCCACAGCAGCAGCACCGCGAACTGGATCAGGTCGAGGCCGGCCAGGCTCGACCCGCCCAGCGACGGAAGCAGCGAGACCAGCGTGGACGCGACGGTCAGGCTCGCCCAGGCACCCACCAGCAGCCACGCCATCCGGGTGCGGCCCAGGGTGCGCTCCAGGTCCGATCCGAAGTACCACAGGATCAGGGCGGTGATCACCACCCAGATCGAGTTCGCGAGGGGCCAGGTGACCACTCGCCAGAGCTGACCCTCGGCCACCAGCGACGGGTGGAAGTACAGCACCTGGGGCAGGGCGGGGCTGATCACCGCGGCGAGGCCGGACGCCACCCCCACCAGCGCGACCAGGATGACCGTGGTCACCTCAAGGTTGCGGATCTTGAACCAGGGCTCGGACGGGGACGCGAAGTGACGGCTCACGACCCAAGGGTGCCAGACCGCACCAGCCCCACCACAAGTGGCGCCCGGGCCGGCCGCCCGACCGGCAATTGGAAAGGCGCCCCCGGCGGTGCCGGAGACGCCTTTCCGAAACGCGCGCCCGGAGGGATTCGAACCCCCAACCTTCTGATCCGTAGTCAGATGCTCTATCCGTTGAGCCACGGGCGCTTCAGAGCGTCCTCAACCCTACTGGACCGGGCTGGGGGCAGTCCAACCGGCGTGTTGGGGCACGAGTACGTGCCACGCTCGGCCCGAAGGGCCGGCTCAGCACCACCGACCGCACTCGGCGCCCCGGTTGCGGCCCGCCTCCACCAGGTCGAGGCGCCCCAGAAATGCCTTTACGTCGTTAGGTGAAATCTGTGCATATTCTGGGACGGGTCGCGCCACCGCGCCCCCGTCTCTTGGCCTGCGGGGCAGGATGGGTGCCGGAGGGACCCTGCCGTGACGGCGAAACCCCCGCCTAGGAGGCCCAGATGACCCTGAACAGCGCCGCCCTCACCGCAGCCGCGCCGGCCAACGCGCCGCACGACCTGGTCGCCTGGGTGGCCGGCATCGCCGAACTCACCCGTCCGGACGCGATCCACTGGTGCGACGGCACCGAGGCCGAACGCGAGCGGATGTACGACCAGATGGTGGCGACCGGCACCTTGATCCGGCTGAACCAGCAGCGGCGGCCCGGCTGCTACCTCGCGCGTTCGGCTCCCTCCGACGTGGCCCGCGTCGAGGGGCGGACGTTCATCTGCTCCGAGCGGGAGGAGGACGCCGGCCCGACCAACAACTGGGCCGAGCCCGCGGCGATGCGGCGCACCCTCGCCGACGCGTTCGACGGGTCGATGCGGGGCCGCACCCTGTACGTGATCCCGTTCGCGATGGGCCCACTGGGTGGTGAGCTGACCCGCTTCGGCGTGGAGGTCACCGACAGCCTCTACGTGGTGACGAACATGTGGATGATGACCCGGATGGGCACCGCGGTGCTGGACGCGCTCGCCGCCGGAGCGCCGTGGGTTCCGGCCGTGCACTCCGTCGGCTACCCGCTGGTGGACGCCGACGGCAACCGTCGTCCGGAGGTGCCGTGGCCGTGCAACGAGCACCGTCTACATCACCCACTTCCCCGAGACCCGGGAGATCTGGTCCTACGGCTCCGGCTACGGCGGCAACGCCCTGCTGGGCAAGAAGTGCTTCGCGCTGCGGATCGGGTCGGCGATGGCCAGGGACGAGGGCTGGCTGGCCGAGCACATGCTGGTGCTGCGGATCACTGATCCGGCCGGCCGGGTGTTCCACCTGACCGCCGCCTTCCCGTCCGCCTGCGGGAAGACCAACCTCGCGATGCTGCGCCCCACGATTCCGGGCTGGAAGGTGGAGACGGTCGGCGACGACATCGCCTGGATGCGGCCGGGCGCGGACGGGCGGCTGTACGCGATCAACCCCGAGCGCGGCTTCTTCGGCGTCGCGCCCGGAACCTCGGAGGCGACCAACCCGACCGCGCTGCACGCGCTCGAACACGACACGATCTTCACCAACGTGGCACTCACCGACGACGGCGACGTGTGGTGGGAGGGGATGACCGCGGAACCGCCGCAACACCTCCTCGACTGGGAGGGCAACCACTGGACGCCGGGCTGCGGCCGCCCCGCCGCCCACCCGAACGGCCGGTTCACCGTGCCGGCGGAGAACGCCGCCTCCCTCGCCGCGGACTGGGACGACCCGGCCGGCGTCGCGATCGACGTGATCCTGTTCGGTGGCCGCCGGGCGCACAACGTGCCACTGATCAGCGAGGCCTACGACTGGGAGCACGGGGTGTTCGTCGGGGCGACGGTCGCCAGCGAGCAGACCGCGGCCGCGGAGGGTGTGGTCGGCGAGTTGCGCCGCGACCCGTTCGCGATGCTGCCCTTCTGCGGCTACAACATGGCGGACTACTGGGCGCACTGGCTCTCCATCGGGCAGGCCCTGGGCGACCAGGCGCCGCGCGTGTTCAGCGTGAACTGGTTCCGCCGCGACGATGCGGGCCGTTGGCTGTGGCCCGGCTTCGGCGAGAACTCCCGGGCGATCGAGTGGGCGCTGCGACGCGTCATCGGGGAGGTGGGTGCGGTGGACGCCCTCACCGGACGCATCCCCGCGCCGGGCGAGCTGAACACCGACGGTCTGGAGATCAGCGACGCCGACCTGTCGGCCCTGTTCGATCTCGACCCGGACGCGTGGGCGGCCGAGGCCGACCTCACCGAGGAGTTCTTCGTCCGCTTCGGCGACCGGGTTCCCGAGGCGTTGCGCCGGCAGCTCGCGAACCTGCGGGACCGGATCGCCGCGGCCCGGTAGCCCGTCCCCCCGCTCCCCGGGCTCGGCGGGGGCACCGCACGGCCGGATCGTCTCCGGCGGAGTCGGGTGGACCCACCCGGGCGACGTCGGCAAAGGGGCTGATCTCCGGCGAGGGGTGTGACCTATCATCAAGTCGTGCGGCTGGCGCGATGGCTGGGTCACCCCTCGCGAGTGATTCCCGCTTCCTATCTCTTCGCCATGGCAGTTGGCTCCGTCCTGCTGATGCTTCCGGCCGCCTCGAACCGCCAGGCCACCTCGCTGGTCGACGCTGCCTTCACCTCGGTCTCGGCCATCTGCATCACCGGGTTGACCACCGTCGACACCCAGACCCACTGGAGCCCGTTCGGGCAGTTCGTGATCATGGTGCTGGTTCAGGTCGGCGGCTTCGGCATCGTCACCCTGGCCAGCTTCCTCACCCTGATCGCGACCGGCCGGATCTCCCTCCAGGGCTCGCTGCTGGCCGGCAAGGAACTCCAGCAACGGAACCTGACCGACGTGCTGCGCGTCCCCGCCCGGATCGGCGCGGTCATGCTCGCCGCCGAGTCGGTCACCGCGGTCGCGCTCACGCTGGGCTTCCGCCGGCACACCGACGACTGGGGCCTCGCCGCATGGTACGGCGTCTTCCACGCGGTCTCGTCGTTCAACAACGCCGGCTTCGCCCTGTTCAGCGACAACCTGATCGGCCTCGCCGGCGATCCCGGCATCATCGTGCCCATCTGCCTGGCCGTGATCGTGGGCGGGATCGGCTTTCCCGTCCTCTTCGAGCTGGCTGACCGTCGCCGTCCCCGGGGCCCGGCCCACTGGTCGGCCCACACCCGCCTGACGGTCTACGGGAGCCTCATCCTGCTGGGCCTGGGCATCCTCGCCTTCGGGCTGTTCGAATGGAACAACCCTCGAACGATCGGTGCGCTGCCGCTCGGCGACAAGCTGCTCGCCGCCCTGGCCGGTGGCGTCTTCCCGCGGACAGCCGGCTTCAATTCCATCGACTACGGTGCCGCCAGCGAATCCACCCTGGGCCTGTCCTACGTGCTGATGTTCATCGGTGGCGGGTCGGCGGGCACCGCGGGCGGGGTCAAGGTGGGCACGATCGGGATCGTGATCGCCACCGTCCTGGCCGAACTCCGCGGCGAGGACCAGGTGGTTGTCGCCCACCGGAGCGTCCCCACGATGGTGCAGCGCTCGGCGCTGGCCATCGTCCTGCTCGGGATGCTCGCGGTGGGCCTGGGCACCGCCCTCATCGTCGCCTTCGAGCGCTTCAGCCTCCAGCAGGTCCTCTTCGAAACCATCTCGGCCTTCGGTACCGTGGGGCAGACCACCGGAATCACCCCACACCTCCGTCCCGAGTCCCTGGTCGTTCTGATGGTCCTCATGTACGTGGGCCGGGTGGGGACCATCTCTGTGGCCACCGCGCTCGCCGTTCGGGCACGGCACCGGCATTACCGACTCCCGGAGGAGCAGCCAATTGTTGGGTAGATCACGTGATCGGAAGATCAGCGAGGAGACCGTCCTGGTGGTCGGTCTGGGGTTGTTCGGCTCGGCGGTCGCCCTGGCACTCAAGGAGATGGACGTGCCACTGATCGCCATCACCGAGGACCACGCCCAGGCGGTGCGCTACGCCGACGACCTCACCCACGTCATCGAGATGAACCCGGCCGACCCCGAAGCGCTCGAGCAGATCGGGATCGCCCAGGTGCGAAAGGCCGTGGTCGCGTTGAGCCAGGTGGAGCTGTCGATCATGACGGTGCTCGCCCTCTCCGAGGCGGGGGTTCCGGAGATCTGGGCCCGGGCCGCGACCAAGGCGCACGGCTCGATCCTGGAACGCATCGGCGCCCACCACGTGGTCTACTCCGAGGCTTCGACCGGCCGGCGGGTGGCTCATGCCGTGTCCGGGTTCATGATCGACTACTTCGAGTTCGAGGACGGCTTCGCCATCGCCCGCACCAGGGCACCCCGCATGACCTGGGACAAGCCGCTGCGGGAGTCGCTGGTGAGATCCCGGAACAACATCACCGTGGTCGGGGTGAAACGCGCGGGCCAGGACTTCATCTACGCGGTTCCGGAGACCGTGATCCACGCCGGGGACGAACTCATCGTCTCCGGGGAGACCGCCGACGTCGACGCCTTCTGCCGGCTCCGCTAGTCCTGGCCCGGGGGCATTCCGGTCGCCAGCGGGACCGGCTGCGGCCCACCGGCCTGTGTTCGCGGCTCGACGCTCTTCGTCCCGAGATCGCGACTGCGGCCCACCGGCGGGGCAGGCCGGCGCCGGCCGGCGACGGGCCGGCCGGGGGATCGGCTCAGCGGACCGGTTCGACGGACGGCCAGCGGCCGCGCCGGTAGGAGTTCGGGTAGCGGGCCAGGCCGTCGGCGTCGAGTTCGGCGGCGGCCCGCAGCGGCCAGGCGGGTTCGCGCAACGCGACCCGGCCCAGCGAGATCACGTCGGCTGAGCCGTCGTCGAGGATCGCCTGGGCCTGCACCGGTTCGGTGATCAGGCCGACCGCGCTGACCGGCAGCCCGGCAGCCCGGACGGCCCGCGCCATCGGTACCTGGAAGCCGGGAGCGGCCGGGATCCTGGCCATCACGTTGCCGCCGGTCGAGACGTCGATCAGGTCGACGCCGTGTTCGGAGAGCGCCCGGGCGACCTGGACCGCCTCGTCCAGGGTGAACCCGCCGTCGGTCCACTCCTGGGCGGAGATCCGCACGAACAGCGGCTTCCCGGCCGGCCAGGCGGCCCGGACCGCGTCGGTCACCTCGAGCAGCAACCGGCTGCGTCCGGCGAGGTCGCCGCCGTAGCCGTCGGTGCGCCGGTTCGACAGCGGGGAGAGGAACTGGAAGAGCAGGTAGCCGTGGGCGGCGTGGATCTCCACCGCGTCGAAGCCGGCCGTGTCGGCCCGCTCGGTGGCGGCGGCGAACGCGGCCACCACGGCGGCCAGGTCAGCCTCGGTGGCCTCCCGCGGTGGTGTCAGCCCGGGGAACGGGATCGGGGAGGGGCCGATGGTCTCCCAGCCACCGTCCTCGAGGGGCACCGATCCGGCCTTGTCCGGCTCGAACTCGCGGTACACCGATCCCTTGCGGCCGGCGTGCTGCAGCTGGATCGCCATCTTCGCGCCCTGGCCGTGGCAGAAGTCGACGATCCGGCGCCAGCCTGCCACCTGCTCGTCGTTCCACAGGCCGGTGCAGTTCGGCGTGATCCGGCCCTCCGGCACCACTCCGGTGGCTTCGGCGACCAGCAGCCCGAAGCCGCCGGCCGCGCGGGCGCCCAGGTGCACCAGATGCCAGTCGGTGGGGACGCCGTCGCGCGCCTCACACTGGTACTGGCACATCGGCGCCAGGAAGATCCGGTTGGGAACGGTGAGGTCCCGCAGTTGCAGCGGGCTGAACAAGGAGGACACGACTACAGGGTAGGGACGTGAGCCCGCCGTGCGCGACGCGTCCGCCGCTCGTCCGGCCGGCCGGCGCCCGGCCCGCTCTGGCCGCGGCGGAGCGTGCGCCCGGCGGCGGGTTCCGCGAGACGAGGCGGGAGCGGGTGGCCCCGGGCCCGACGGGCTTCTAGCCTGAGGGCATGGGAACCTTCACGGAGCTCCTCGGAGCACAGGTCAAGAATGAGTTCGCCGCGTCCCAGCAGTACGCGGCGGTGGCGGTGTGGTTCGACTCGCAGGACCTGCCGCAGCTCGCCCGGTACTTCTACCGGCAGTCACTCGAAGAGCGCAACCACGCGATGATGATGGTCCAGTACATGCTCGATCGGGACCTCCCGGTCACCATCCCCGGCATCGGGCCGGTGCGCAACGACTTCTCCGGCCCCACCGATCCGATCGCCCTGGCGCTGGCCCAGGAGAACCAGGTGACCGCCGACATCGAGGCGCTGTTCGCCGCGGCCCGCGCCCAGGGCGATCCTCTGGGCGAGCAGTTCATGCTGTGGTTCCTCAAGGAACAGGTGGAGGAGGTCGCCTCGATGACCACCCTGCTCAACGTGGCCCAGCGGGCCGGGGACAACTGGTTCGACCTGGAGAACTACGTCGCCCGGGAGAGCATCGGCGACGGAGGCCTGGATTCCGCGGCCCCGCCGGCGGCGGGCGGATCGCTCTAGAGCCCTCCGGCAGCACCACGGGACGGCCCGCCGGGCCCCTCAGAGCTCGCCGAGGCGGCCGGCCAGCGCGACGGCGAAGCGGTCGACGCTGCCTTCGACCTGCTCCAGTTCGGCGGCGTCGAGCAACGGGACCAGCTGGTGCCCGGTGCGGGCCAGCACCACCGGGACGCCGGTCTGGCGGACGACGGCGGCAACGTCGTCGGGCAGCTCGTTGAGGTGCAGGAGCACGAACGTCACCCCGAGCGTGTCCACCAGGGCGTCCCACGCCGCCTTCCGGCGCACCGGGGAATGGGTGATGTCGCACAGGGCGCAGTGCCGGGTGCCACGGAGCCTGCCCCACAGGTAGGCGACCTCACCCAGCAGTCCGCCGTCGGCGTCGTAGACCCCCACCAGCTCGCGCACGGTCATGCCCCGAACCTACGCGTGCGGCCCAACCGCGCCGACGGCGGCCCGACCGTCCCGCGGCCGGGGTTGCACCGCGTGGCGATCCCGGCCAGACTAGAGACATCATGACGTCGTGATGACAGGAGTGGCCAGTGACCCGGGAACCTTTGTACCTCAGGGTGAAGAAGGACCTGGTCGCGCGCATCGGGCGGGGCGTCTGGCTCCCCGGGTCCTACATTCCGAGCGAACCCCAACTCTGCCAGCACTACGGGGTGTCCCGGACCACCGTCCGAAAGGCCGTCGAGGAACTGGCCGGCGAGGGCCAGCTGGCGATCCTCCGCGGCCGGGGCACCCAGGTGGTGGCGCCGCGCCTCAGCCTCAAGCCGGCGGTCCTGATGAGCTTCACCCAGTTGATGCGGAGCCAGGGCCTGGAGCCGGGGCAGCGGGACGAGTCACTCGACCTTGAGCCGGCCACCGCCGAGGTCGCCGCCGCGCTGGCGCTGGCACCGGGCAGCCCGGTGGTGCGGCTCCAGCGCGTGCGGACCGCCGACGGCGGCCCGATCTCGCTGACCGTCTCCTACCTGCCGCAGGAGCTGTTCGGCGGCTTCGACCTGCAGCCCCTTGGTGCCGGCCAGTCCCTGTATGCCCAGCTGGAGGACGGGTTCAACGTGGTGGTGCACACCACCGAGGACGTGTTCGGGATCGCCACGGCCGACCCCCGCACGGCCGCCCAGCTCCAGGTGGATCCGGGCGAGCCGTTGCTGCTGATGACCCGCAGCGCCTTCGACAAGGCGGGCCGACCCGTGGAGTACGGCCGGGTCCTGATCCGCGCCGACCGCTACCACCACACGATCACCCTGCGAAGGAAGTAGCGCGTCCCGTTCCAGCCCGGCACCGGGCTCCCCCGTCCCAACCACACCAAGGAGTTCTCATGTCCCTCACCGACCAGGCCCCCGACCTCGCCAAAGCCGCACCGGTCTCGGCGCGGAAGCTCGCCGTCATGGCGATCTTCATCGCGCTGAGTGCGGTCGGGGCGATGATCAAGATCCCCAGCCCGATCGGCACGGTCGCCCTCGATTCGGCTCCCGGCTTCTTCGTCGCCGTCGCCTTCGGTGGCTGGATGGGCTTCACGGTGATCGCGGTCGGCCACCTCCTCACCTCGGCGATCGTCGGCTTCCCGCTCACCCTCGGGCTGCACCTGGCGATCGCCGTCGGCATGGGCGGGTGCGCACTGGTCTTCCGCTGGCTGGGCGCCAGGGGCACGGTCTGGCTGGTCGTCGGAGTGATCGCCGCAGCCCTGCTGAACAGCTTCGGGCTCGGCCTGGTCGTGCTGCCGGTCGGCGGCTGGGGGATGTACGTCGCGGCCGTGCCGTCGTTGCTGCTGGGCGCAGTGGTGAACCTCGTCATCGCGGCCGTCGCCTACCGCGCGGTACGTGGCAGCACGCTGCTGCACTGAACCTGGTGGAGCAGTCACTGGACGTCGACGGCGTCAGCTACCGCTATCCGAAGGCGGACGCCGCCGCCCTCAGCGACGTCGACCTGCGCTTCCCCCGGGGCAGCTTCACCGTCCTGATGGGGCAGACCGGATCGGGGAAGTCGACGCTGCTGATGACCCTGAACGGGGTGATCCCGCACCTCAAGGAGGGCACGCTGACCGGCCGGATCACCCTCGACGGCACCGACCTGCGGGGTTTCCGCGTGCAGACCATCACCGCGCACGTCGGACTGGTGCTCCAGGATCCCGAGAGCCAGATCCTCGGCCGAACCGTCGCCGAGGATGTCGCCTTCGGACCCCGCAACCACGGGGTGCCCCGCCAGGAGATCCTCGACCGCACCGCCGGCTGTCTGGCCGCCGTCCAGCTCACCGGGTTCGAGACCCGGGAGACCGCCCGGCTGTCCGGCGGGCAGAAGCAGCGCCTGGCCGTCGCCGGCATCCTCGCGCTGCAGCCCCGGGTGCTCTGCCTCGACGAACCGACCTCCGAACTCGACCCGCAGGGTCGGGCCGAGCTCTACGCCACGGTCGACGCGCTGCGTCGCTCCGGCGAGGCCACCATCGTGGCCGTCGAGCACGCCAGCAACGATGTGGTGCACCGCGCGGACCACCTGGTGGTGCTCACCGACGGCCGGGTCGGCTGGCAGGGTGCGCCGACCGACTTCTTCCGCGACGCCGAACTGGCCAGGCGCCATCTGGTCAAACCGCTCCCCCTGGCGGTGATCGGTGCCGGGCTCGTCGAGGCGGGCCTGATCGAAGCGGCACAGGTGCCGCTCGACCTCGACACCGCCGAGTCGCTGCTCCGGCACCTGGCCGGTGGCCGCACGATTCCTGCCCCGGACACCACCGCGGCGCCGCCGCCGGAGCCGTCCGCCGAGCCGGTGATCGAGCTCCGCGGGCTGACCCACACCTACCCGGGCGGGCATCGCGGCCTGGCCGGGGTCGACCTGACGGTTCGCCGCGGCGAGTACGTCGCCCTCGTCGGCCGGAACGGGGCCGGCAAGACCACGCTGGTCAAGCACCTGAACCGGCTGCTCGACCCCGGTTCGGGCACGGTCCGGCTGAACGGCGTGGACGCGCGCACGCTCCCTGCCTGGCAGCTGGCCCGCCAGGTCGGCTACGTCTTCCAGAACCCCGACCACCAGATCTTCAGCAGCAGTGTCGCGGCGGAGGTCCGCTACGGGCTCACGCTGGCCGGGCTCACGCTGGCCGAGATCGAGCAGCGCATCGACGAGGTGCTCGCCGTCACCGGCCTGGACGACGTCCGCGACGAGCATCCGTTCTCGCTCGGCAAGAGTGCACGGCAGCGCCTCGCCGTGGCCTCGATCCTCGCCCTCCGCCCGGCGATCCTGGTGGTGGACGAGCCCACCACCGGCCAGGACTGGGCGGGGGTGCAGGCCATGATGACCCTGATCGACCGGCTCAACGCCGCCGGCACCACGATCCTGATGGTCACCCACGACATGGACGTCGTGGCCCATCATGCGCGGCGGGTGGTGGTCATGGATGGCGGCCGGGTCACCGCCGACGGGCCCACCGGGGACGTCCTGTCCCGCCTTGACGTACTGACCGCGGCGGCCGTGGAGACCACCCAGACCGTGGCCCTGTCCCGACGCCTCTGGCCGGCGTCCCCGGCGGTGCTGGACGAGGGCGAGCTCGGCCGCCACCTGGCCCGGGCGCTGAGCGCGGGGGACGCGCGATGAGGCTGGAGCGCCTCGATGTGCGGGTGAAGCTCGCCGCCTTCGTCGCGATCATGATCGGGCTGTTCGTGGTCACTCACCCGCTGGGGAACCTCGCCCTGCTCGCCGTGCTGGTGGCGGCGCTGCTGGCGTCGGGGACGCCCCTGCGCGGGGTCTGGGGGATGCTGCAGCCCCTGCTGCCCGTCTTCGTCCTGATCGTCGTGGCCGCGACCCTCTCCAGCACCGCGTTCACGCTCCCCGGGAACGCCTCCGTCCTGTTCACCCTGTGGGGGGTTCGGGCGACCCTCGGGGGCCTCCTGGTGGGACTGAACTTCGTGGTGCGGATCGTGCTGATGGTGGTGGCCACCTACGCCCTCACGGTCAGCACCCCGGTCGACGACCTGCTGGTGGTGCTGTCGAAGGTGCGTGCGCCCTACTGGCTGTCGATCCTGGTGACCACGGCGATCTCGTTCGTCCCGACCCTGGCCCGCAGGAAGGACCTGGTGATGGAGGCCCAACGGGCCCGGGGCGCCCGGCCGAACGCCCGCGGGCCGGTGGGCCGGCTCACCGCCTTCGTGCCGATCATGGTCCCCCTGATCACCAACTCGATCCTGCTGGCCGACAACCTCGCCATCGCCATGACCAACCGGGGCTACGGTGCCACCGGTTCGATGACCGCGATGCGGGACCTCCGGCTCCGCGCCAGCGACCTGGCCGCCCTCGCTGCGGTGGTCACGTGCCTCGCCGCCGTACTCTGGCTGCGCTACGGCCTCGGCCACGGCGTGGTGTGACCTGACGACACCCCGACGCGGCCGGCGCGGTTCCTGGCGCTGCACGCGTCCCCGACTGGTTGGAGGAACACCGGTGACCGACCACACGCCGCACCACCCGGGAGAGCCGACCCCGGTACGGCGGATCCGCGACCTGCTGATCCTCGACGAGCGGCTGGTCATCGCGACCGACTCCCTCGGCGGGATCGGGCCCAAGCCGGCCGACACCTACTACGCCGACGCCGCCACCGTGGCGCACTTCGCCTTCCGCGTCCCGCTGCTGGAGGTGATCTGCTCCGGCGCCCGTCCGGTCGCGGCCGTAGACAACCTGTGTGTTGAGTTCGAACCCACTGGACGGACCATGCTGCAGGAGATCCGCCGGCTCGCGGCGGCGGCCGGCATCGATCCGGACGCGGTCACCGGCAGCACCGAGGAGAACGTGGCCACCCGGGCGACCGGCATCGGCGTCACCGTCCTGGGACGGATCCCGCCGGACGGGCTGCTCAGCGGAGGCTCCCGGGCCGGGGACGTCGTGCTGTGCGCCGGCCGGCCGCTGTCCGCGCCCCACGACGAGGTGACGATCGGCCACCCCAGCCAGGTCACCGTGGCCGCGGTGGCGGCAGCGGTCGGGTCCGGCGTGGTCCACGACGCGCTGCCGGTCGGCTCCAGGGGCCTCGCCTGGGAGCTTGACCAGCTCGCCGCCTCGGCGGGCCTGGAAGTGAGCCTGCTCGACACCGGGGACCTCCCGCTGACCAGGTCCGGCGGTCCGGCCAGCTGCGTCCTGTTCAGCTGCGCGTCGGCCGCGGCAGCGGACCTCGTGGCGATGCTCGGCCCGGACACCCCGGTGAGGGCGATCGCCCGCCTGCTCAGGCCCGGTCGGTGAGCTCCGCCCTGCCCCGCAGGACGTCCCCGGTCATGACCTGCAGGAAGGCGTCGGGTTCCTCGAACATCGGGCTGTGGGCGGACTCGGCGAACGTGTAGAAGCCCTTCACCGGTGCGTCCAGCCGGTCGAGGTACCGCCTCCCCAGCAGCGGGGAGACGGTCTGGTCATGGGAGCCGCTGGCGAAGTGGGCCGGGATCTCCAGGCGCGGGACCCGCTGCGCGAAGTCCGTGGTCAGGATCTCCCGCGCGATCCCCGTGTACCGCTGGAGGAAGGCCTTGCCCCGCCAGATGTTCAGCCTCTCCCGCAGGGTGTAGGCGCGGCAGCGGAGCGAAGGAAGGAACACGCCCGTCACCACCGACCGCATGGAGCGCATCGTCCCGACCCCCAACTCGTGCATCGACACGTCGCGGACCGGGGAGAGGAAATAGGCGAGCAGGGTGTCGGTGTCGGCGGTGGGCACGGGGTGCTCGCGCAGCCTCGCCAGTGCCTTCCCGTTCCCGCGGCGGGTGTACGCCTCGACCATGTACCGGTAGGCGATCCGTTCCGATTCCGCCTGGTCGGTGATCTGCCCGACGGCGACGTAGGCCCGGTACTTCTCCGGGGCGCGTGCCGCTGCCTGGAGGCCGATGACGGTTCCGCCGGAGTGCGCCATGAGGTAGATGCGATCCTGGCCGAACCTGCGCGCGAGGTAGTCGGTCACCGCGAGGGTGTCGGCAACGTACTGCTCCAGGGTGATGCCGCCGGCCGCCATCCGGGGGGTGAAGGACATTCCGGCGCCCCGGCGCTCCCACCAGCAGACCGTGAAGTGCTCCTCCAACCTCGCCGGATACACCTCGTTGAGGAAGAACTCCGGCATGCCGATGCCGCCGTGCAGGAACAGCAGCACCGGCTTCGTGGCGTCGGTCGAGGACAGGAACATGCCCTGGCGGAACCCGTTGATGTCGACAAAGACCTTCTCCACGGTGCGGGGGGCCTTCTTCCGCCGGGCCCCGCGGCCGCCCGCGGCAGACTGCCGGCCGATGGCGCGTCGGCCCTGGTCAGGGGGCACGGAGCACCCGCTCGGCAAGCCCACCCACCGGCAGGTTCACGTTGGCCAGCACCATGGCGGCGCGCCCGCGTTCGGGGTCGATCATCATGACGCTCCGGTACCCGCCGGTTTCACCTGTGTGATAGACGATGGCGCGCCCGTCCAGGGTGCCGGTGATCCAGAACAGGCCCACGCCCGCGCTCCGCACATTGCCGACCGGAGGCAGGTCGAGACACTCCGCCCGCTGCCGCGTCGCGTCCATTCCGACCGCGGTGCCGTCCAGCACCGCCCGCAGGTACTTCCCCATGTCGGCCGCGGTGCTCACATAACCACCGGCCGGCTGGTAGGCGTCCATCACCCAATTCTCCGGCCGGACGCCCCACGGCTGGAAGCCCCTCGGCGCCAGGGCGCCCGTTGCGGCGGACTGGACACGGGTCTGGGTCATGCCCAGCGGTCCGGTCAGCCGCTCGGCCAGCTCGGCGTAGCTCAGCGCGGTCGCGCGGGTGAGCGCCAGCCCCAGTGCGCCCGTCCCCAGGTTCGAATAGGCGACCCTGCCCGGCGTGTCGAGCCTGGCACCGGCGAGGTCCTCCAGCAGGACGGTCTCATCGGCGCCCATGCAGTTGCTGCCGACCACCCAGCAGAACGCCAAGGGGGACTGCGCGCCATCGCGGGGCAGGCCCGAAGTGTGGCTGGCCAGCGATTCCAGTTCCACCTCCCCGACCGGGGCTCCGGCCACCTCCGGGACCCAGCGGTCCAGGCGGTCCTGGAGCGCGATCTCGCCGCGTTCGACGGCGTCCGCGAGCAGCATCCCGGTCATGGTCTTGCCGTTCGATCCGGTCTCGAACGGGCGGTGTTCGTCGGCCCCGATGCCCGCATACCGAGCGAGACGTCCCTGCTCAATCAGCACGGCGGCGATCTCGTTGTGGCCCTGCGGTGTACCCAGAGCGTCAAGGATGGCCTGGTCACCGGTACGACTGTCGGCGAGCCGCGGCTTCGCGATCAGGTAGGCGGCGGTGGCCACGAGGGTCAGGCTGACCGCGCCGCCAAGGGCCAGCAACCACCAACGTCGCCTGAGGGAGAGCGCCACGAGGCCAAGCTACCGAGGGCCGGCCCGGCCGGGTGCCGTTTTCAGGAATCCGGCAGGGCACCGGTCCCCGTCCACCGACGAGCCCGCCGAGCGCCGCTCCCCCGGGCCAGGACCGGTTGCCTTCAGCTCCCCGTGCGGCGAGATGCTGCCTGCAAGCAATTGCGTACCTCTGGGCCGGGCTCCGCTGCCACCGGCCGTGGCGCTTCTTGACCCCGACGCTGGGCTCTGGGAACGTGAGTTTGCTCAGAGCGGTCAAACCACGTGCCGACTCCAGCGTCCCACTCCAGAAGGAGACGACGATGGCACGTGGCCTTGAGCCCGCCAGCGCCACCACCCCCCACACTCGCGACCAGCGCATTGAGGAACTCCTCGGGCGCCTGCACCGCTGCACCGCCCAACCCGAGCGGGAAGCCGTCACCGCAGAGCTGGTCGAGTTGAACCTCGCCCTGTGCGACGCCCTCGCCAACCGCTACGCCCATCGGGGCGTCGAGCGGGACGACCTGGTCCAGGTGGCCAGGATGGCTCTGGTGCTGGCGATCCAGCGCTTCCGGCCAGGAGCCGGGCGCCACTTCGTCGCTTTCGCGGCCCCCACCATCACCGGCGAGATCAAGCGCCACTTCCGCGACCAGTGCTGGATGATTCGTCCGCCCCGCCGGATCCAGGAGCTCCGGGCCGGCGTCAGCCGCCGGCGTCAGGAACTCGAGCAGCAGCTCGGCCGGTGGGCCACGGCTGACGAGCTCGGCACGGATCTCGGGGTCGACGAAGCTCTCGTCCGCGAGGCGACGGTCGCCGACGGCAGCTTCCGTCCGTGGTCCCTCGACGCCCCGATCGACGCGGCCGGCGACACCACCCTCGGCTCGACCCTGGCCGATGACGCGGACCCCGAGTTCGTCGTCGACCGGATCGCCCTGCAACGGGCCCTCGGCGGGCTGAGCCCGCGCGAACGGCTCATTCTGAGGTGGCGGTTCGCCGACGGCTGCACCCAGGCCGAGATCGGCCACCGGCTCGGTGTCTCCCAGATGCAGGTGTCCCGCATCCTGCGGCGGAGCCTCGACCGGACTCGCGACGCCCTCAGTGGGACCGAGCCGTTGGCCGGCTGAGCCACCCGGGGGTGGATCCCTCGCGTCGCATCCCCCTCCGTCGACGCCGGATCCATCCTCGGGCTCGCCTCCCGCGGCGCTGCCGACAGGGACTGAGTCAGAGGCTGGAGGGTGCGTGCTAGGCGTCGACCGGGTCCAGCCCGGTCTCCAGGATGCGTTGCGCGATCTCCCGGAGCCGGACGTTGCGGTCCTGGGACGTCCGGCGAAGTTGCTGGAAGGCCTGGCCCGGCGTGAGCCGGTGCCGCTCGACCAGGACGCCGACGGCCTGCCCGATCAGGCGGTGGCTCTCGATCGCCTTCTCCAGGTTCGCCTGCTTGTCGGCCAGCTCACCGACCGCCAGGACCCGGTCGACCGCGAGGGCGAAGGCCTGTGCGAGCATGTCGGCAACGATCTGCTCGTCGGTGCTCACCAGGCGCGGCTGGCTGAACTGCACCCAGGCGCGCGTCCCGCTGGCCGCGCTCGGCGGCACGAGCAGGATCCCGTCCACCGGCTCGGTCGGATCGGGCTCGTCGGCATCGGCACCGGTCAGCCGTAGCGCGATCGCCTCGGGCAGCAGGTCCACCTCGACCGGGCCGGACGCGGTGAACGTCTGCAGCACACCCGGACCGGCCACCTGAACGGTGGAGTCGCCGTTGAACAGCGCGTGCAGTCCGTCGACGGCGACTCCGACGACGTGGTCGAGGGCGTCCGCGGACGCGAAGTCGCCGGTGATCCGGGCGGCATCGCGACGCCGCACCTGGGCGGCGTGCTCGCGGGTGATGTCCCACAGCGTCGTCAGGATCGCCGAGCGGCCACGGCCGGGCACCTGCACCTCGCTGCCCGTGACCCGCACCCAGACAACGGCGCCATCGCGGCGGCGCAGCGGGAACTCGCCCTCGACGGGCCGGCCGTGGGTCAGATCATCGGTGACCGATTCCCGCCATTCGGACAGCTCCGGCTGTTCCTTCGGGTCGGGCCACCACGGGTACGGCGGCGTGAACGGTCCGTCGTCCATGGTCCAGCCGAACAGCCGGGTGAAGGCCTGGTTGAACTCGGCAACCCGGCCGTCGCCGTCCCGGATCACCACCGCCTCCTGCAGCGACGCCAGGATCGCCCGCCGCCAGGCGGTCTCGGCGCTGCGTCCGGCCGCCCGAATGATGTTGCTGGCCAGCCGCGCCCGCAGGTTGGCCACCTCGAAGGGCTTCACCAGGTAGTCGTCGGCGCCGCTCTCGAGCCCGGTGGTCGTGTCCTCCAGGCCCGCACGGGCGGTCAGGAGCAGCACCGGAAGATCCCTCAGGTCGGGGTCCGCGCGGATCTCCGCGACCAGCCCGAAGCCGTCGAGCCCGGGCATCATCACATCCGACAGCACGGCTTCCGGACGCCTTGAGCGGGCCGCGGCCAGCGCCTGCAGCCCGTCCCCAGCCAGTTCGACCTCGTAGTCGTCGCCGAGTTGCTCGGCGAGGTACCGGGCCAGGTCGGCGTTGTCCTCGACCACGAGCAGTCGGGGTCGTTCGGTGCGGGGATCCGCCGGTGCAGCCAGGCCCTCCAGCAGCTGCTCGGCCGCCTCCCTGGCCGCCAGGTCGGCGAGAAACGCATCCGCACCGCGGGGAGTGATCGAGCGGGTACCGTCCGGTTGCGCCGGTGCTGGCGGAGGGACGTACGGCAGCCTGACGGTGAAGGTGCTGCCGCGGCCCGGCGCCGAACGCAGGTCGACGTCGCCCCCGAGCATCCGGGACAGTTCCCGCACCATGGCGAGCCCGATCCCGGCGCCCTCGGTACTGCGCGCCTGCGCATTCCGGGGCAGTTGTTCGAAACGCGCGAACACCCGCTCCTGGTCGCGGACGGCGATGCCGACGCCGGTGTCTGCGACCGCCACCTCGAAGCCGCCCCGCACCGGGTGCAGGGTCAGTTCCACCGAACCGTCCGGGGTGTACTTCAGTGCATTGGACAGCAGGTTCAACACGATCCGCTCGAGGATGTCCCGATCGAGGCGCGCCGATCCGGGCAGCTCGTGCAGATCGGTGGCGAAGCGCAGACCGGCCCGTTCGATCGCCGGCCCGAAGGACGCCGCCAGCGATCGCAGCAGGGCGGCCACATCGAGCTCGACCAGGTTGGGGCTGATCCGGCCGGCCTCCATCCGGCTGAAGTCGAGCATCGCGTCGACCATGCGGGTGAGCCGAACCACGTTGGTGCGTGCCGTGGTGAGTCGGTCCCGCAGCCGGTCGGCGAGCTCCTCGGGTGGGGCTGCCAGCACGTCTGCCAGGGGCGCGGAGATCAACGTGAGCGGCGTGCGCAGCTCGTGGCTGACGTTGGCGAGAAAGACGGACTTGGCGGCATCGAGTTCCCGCAGGGTCTCCGACTGCTGGCGAACGACCGCGAGTTCACGCATCCCGCTGAAACCGGCTCCGAGTAGTGCCGCGGCCACTTCGAGATAGTCGGCGAACTCTGCGTCGGTGCCCAGCTTGCGCGCCAGACCGACCACCAGCACGTGGGACGGCGCGTCCTGCCCCGGCTCGACGACGGGCTGCGCCTGCAATTCGGCGAGCCGGGCGGGCGAGCCGGTGAGCGGGTGGATCTCCCGGCGTCCCGAGTTCACCGCAGCGCGGGCCAGCGCGTGCGCGTCGGGGGTGTGGGCGGCTTGCGACGCTTCGGAAGCCCCACCTTGGGCGACCTCCACCCCACCCGCTCCGCTGGCGTCCAGCAGCCACACCGCAGGGTGGTCGACGTCGTTGAGCCGCAACACGGCAACGCCCCGCTCGCCCACCTGGTCGAGGGTTTCGGCCAGGGACACCGCATCGGCGAGCCTCGCCAGGATGCCGAGCCGTAGCCCAGCCGGATCCGAACCGTCGTCCCTCACTCCGCACCACCGATCACGTCCGTGGCTCCATTCGTTGGGGTAGGGCAATCATGCACAACGAAGCCGGAAGGGGGAATCCCTGGGTATCGACGGGGGTCGGGCGGGTGCCGGAGGCTTGTCGGGTGGCATCGAGGGATCTCCCTTGGTGATCCTGGTGCTGACCTGCTCGCATGGCCGGCGGCCCTGGCGGGTAATGGAGCATCGTAGGCGCCCACGGGAAGGAGTGAGATGAGCCCCCTGGTGAGCATCGTCGTCCCGGTGTGGGACGTCGAGAGGCTGCTTCCGCGCTGCCTCGACTCGCTCCTGGCGCAAACCCACCGCCCGATCGAGATCCTCGTCGTCGACGACGGGTCGAGCGACGGGTCGCCCGCGGTGATCCGGGCCTACGCCGAGCGGCATCCGGAGGTGACGGCGATCACCCAGCGACACCGGGGTCTCGGCCCGGCCCGCAACGCCGCGATCAGCATTGCGTGCGGCGAGTACGTCGGCATGGTCGACGCCGACGACTGGGTGGAACCGGCCTGGCTGGAGGAGACCGTCGCACTCGCCGAGCACACCGGTGCCGACGTCGTGGTGAGCGGCTTCGTCTTCCAGGTCGGCCCGCTGCGGGTTCCTTTCCCGTTCCTCCCGCGGAGGGCGGCCTTCACCGGCCCGGAGGCGGCCGAGCGGTCCCTCCAGCTGACCCGGATGCCCTCCTTCGCCTGGAACAAGCTGTACCGTCGCAGCCTGTTCCACCCCGACGACCCTCCGTTCCCCAGCATCGAGTACGAGGACCTTGCCACCACGCCCCGCGTGCTGCGGCGGGCCCGCACCGTGGCTCTGACCCGGCGGGGCTACTACCACTACTGCCTGCGCCCGGACAGCATCACCGGCCACTTCGCAGCCAGGAACGTGTTCTCGTTCGCTGCCGCCATCAACGTCCTGCGCCACGACCTGCACACAAATGGGCTCTGGGAGCTGTGGCAACGGTCCTACCGCAGGCTGCTGCGCGAGGCACTGACGATGATGTCGCTCCAGGTGCTGTTCCAGCCCAACCACATCCCGCTGCGCCAGCGCGGTCCGCTGCTCGTCCGCTTCACCCGGCTCCTGCGCCACCTCGCCGAGCCCCCGTCCGGCGGTCGACGGCTGCGCCCGATGCGGCTGCGCGGGTCCCGGGCGCGGGCCAGCTCGCCGCGGCGTCCGGTCAGTGCAACGGTGACGGTGGCGGATCCGGATGCCGTCGATCCCGAGGCGCCCGCCGCCTAGAGCCGGCCGGGGCCGCCGGTGGGCAGCTCCCCGACCAGCCCACGTCCGAGGTCTGCGGCAACGGTCGCACTGGCGGAACCCGGGAACGGCGGACCGTCTGCGCGGATCGCGGGGAGGATGCTGGTTCCCGGACGCTGCTCGTCCGCCGCTCCTGAGCGGAGCGACGGACGAGAGCAGCCGGGTGGGTCAGCCCAGGTTGTTGCCGAACACGCTGACCCCGCCGGGGCCGACGAGGAGACCCACCACGATCAGCACGATCCCCCAGAGGACCTGCTTCCGGACGATCGCGAAGATGCCGGACACGACGAGAACTGCGGCCAGGATCCATAACAGGAAGGCCATGTGAAGGGCTCCTCTCTTCCGCTGTGTGACTACTTGAAGGTCGCTTCCGCTGTGACTACTTGAAGGCGTCCTTGACGTTCTCCCCGGCCTGCTTCACGTTGGCGGCGGCCTGCTCGGCCTTGCCCTCGGCCTCGAGGCGCTCGTTGTCGGTGAGTCCGCCCCAGCCCTCCTTGACCTTGCCCTTGGCCTCGTCAGCGGCGTTCTTCAGCTTGTCGTCGATACCCATGGCTTGCTCCTCTCTTGTGGGCTCCCTGACCAATTACCCCGTCGGCGGCGGGGTAAACCGTGGTGGCCCGAGGTTGGGCGGAAGTCCCCGCGGGACCCGCGCGAAGGACCCGCATCCGCCGGCCGCCCAGGGGCGGCGCGTCCCGGGCAGACCGGCCCGCCGCGCCTGGTTGGGGCCCCGGTCCTGCCAGGGAGGGGCGTCCTGCTGCCGTGGGGCCCCGAGTGGTTGCGCAACGAGCCGGTGCCCTTGTCCGACGACCGCTACCCGGCAGATACTGCTTGTGCAGGACAGTTTCGTTCCGCGCCTGACCGGCAATCGGAACGCGGAGAGTCGAGGAGGCCCGATGGCTGAGGAACACCTGACCTGTCCCGTCTGCGACGTGAGCGTGGACCCAACAACGGCGCCCGTTGCCATCCACGACGCCCAGACCTACCACTTCTGTTCCGAAGGCTGCCGGAACGTGTTCGTCGCCGACCCCGGCAGCTACGTCGGGAACACCGGAAGCTGAGCCGTTCCCGGCTCCATCCGAACGCGGGTGGCCCGTGGTGCCGGCCCTCCGCTCGCCCCAGGGGTGCCTTCTGGCGGAGGACCGGCACCGGCTCGGAGGGTGGCCCTGCCGCCGGAGGGTTCGAGGCGGAACGCCTTCCCACGCTGCTCCGGCGGCGGGAAGCCGTCCTGCTGTCCGGTCATCGTGCGGGCAGTACCCCTTGGGCACCGAAGGTAAACGTGGGCCCTGGACCGAACCAGGGCCGCTCTCCGACGGCACCTCCTTCGACAAGGCACTCGCGCGGCGGCCGCTCGTTCGACGCCGTCACCGGCTTCCCAGGCGGCCTCGCCCGTTGAGCAGCAGGGGGCGAATCCGGCCGCTGTGGGTGGCAGGAGGCCGATGGCCGACCCGTGCCGGTGAGCCGTTGCCCCGCCGGTTTGCCGAGCCCCGATCCGGGTACTTCCGGATCGAAGGAGACACGCGGGAGGTCCGCCGGTACCGGCTGCGCGCGGGCACCTGACGGCCTCAGGCCGCCGACCGGCACCGACGGCGTCGAACGACGTCCGGCCTGCGCTGGAGGTCGCCCCGGTGCTCGTCGACGAGCAGTTGCCTGCCTCGGCGTCTCCCTGCGGCTGAGGGCGACCCCGGCCGGGTCGAACCCGACCCGGCCGTCCCGTGCGAGTGCGAGGTGGACCTTGAGACTGGCCCGACTGCTGGTTGCCACCTACCTGTCGATGATCGGCGTCGTGCTGTTGGTGACCTTCATCGTGGAGCTGTCCCGCCCGTGAAGCGGGCCTGCGACCGCCGCCAGCGGGCCGTGACCTCCAGACCGGTGTGGGTGCGAGCCTCGATCCTGAGGGATTCCGGCCAGGCTCCCGCCCGCCCCGCCGCTACGGAGCAGCTTCGGGACGAACCCTCGCCAGCCCCCGCCCCGTCGAGTGCACCCGAAGGGCCCGGTGATGCACCAGGGAAGGGCCGTGTGCCCGGCGACCAGGAGGGTCACGGGCGTGGCGATCTCGGACGAGGGTTGGGTGACCACCTCCGTCACCGCCACCCCTACCCGGCTGCCCCGACCGCCGGCCAGGGCGAGCCAACCGGCTGGGTCCAGGGAGCAATGCTGCCGTCGTGCAATGAGGACCGGTGCGGCCTAGGCTGGCGTCTTGTCCATTGTCGTCCCGACCGGGTTGGCGAGAGGCCCGCGCCGGGAGACGGCACCAGCGGGAGGACGTCCCCAGTGATCCCCGAATCTATCCAGCGCTTCATCAACGATCAGGCGGGTCGTTCCTCAACGGACTACTCCGACCTGCGGGCGGTCTTCCTCAACGGCACGCTGAAGCGGTCGCCCGGCACGAGCAACACCGACGGACTGGCGGCAATCTCGATCGGGCTCCTGCGGGCGCTGGGCGTCCGGGTGGACGTGGTGCGGACCGTTGACCATGTGATTCCGCCGGGAGTGCAGCCGGACATGCGCGAACACGGCTGGGAGCGCGACGACTTCCCCGACCTCTACCGCCAGTTCGTGGAGCCGGCCCACATCATCGTGCTGGCCACCCCGATCTGGCTGGGCGACCAGAGTTCCCAGACCAGGCTGGTCATCGAACGCCTCTACGGCTGGTCCGGCCAGCTCAACGCTGCCGGGCAGTGGTCCTACTACGGGAAGGTCGGGGGCGCGCTGATCACCGGCAACGAGGACGGCGGCAAGCACTGCGCCGCCCAGATGCTGTACGCGTTGCAACACATCGGGCTGACCGTGCCCCCGCAGGCGGACGCGTACTGGGACGGCGAAGCGGGGCCGGGGCCCAACTACCTCGACGAGCCGGGCGGTGGCCAGAACAACGCCTGGACCACCCGCAACACCGTCTTCATGACGTGGAACCTGCTGCACCTGGCCCGGATGCTGACCGATGCCGGCGGTATCCCGACCTACGGCAACATCGCCAGCGACTGGGACCTGTCCAGACCTGACCATCCCAACCCGGAGTACCGCTGACGACCATGCCGGGCCGCGTGGACGACGAGGCCCTTCTGCGTCGCGCCCTGGATCTGGCCGGGCTCGGGTCGTGGACCGACACCAACCCCCGGGTCGGAGCGGTCGTCACCGACTCCGTTGGCACGGTGGTCGGGGAGGGCCACCACCGGGGCGCCGGAACTCCGCACGCCGAGATCGAGGCACTCAGGGCGGCCGGCCCCTCCGCACACGGCGGCACGGTCTACAGCTCGCTGGAGCCGTGCAACCACCACGGCCGGACGGCCCCCTGCGTGGAGGCTCTGATCGCGGCCGGCGTCGCCCGCGTCGTCTTCGCGCAGACCGACCCGAATCCGGTCGCCGCAGGCGGAGCCCTGGCCCTCGCGGCGGCCGGGGTCCGGGTGCGGGCCGGGCTTCTGGCAGCCGAGGCCGGGGCGATCAACCGCACCTGGTCCCACCTGATGCGCACCGGCCGCCCGTTCGTGACCTGGAAGTTCGCGGGCACCCTGGATGGACGAAGCGCGGCCGCCGACGGCTCGTCCCGCTGGATCACCGGCCCGGCGGCGCGGGCGGACGTCCATGCGCTGCGGGCACGGTGCGGTGCAGTGATCGTGGGCACCGGCACGGTCCTCGCCGACGATCCCCGCCTCACCGCAAGGCCGGCTGATGGCCCGGCCCCGACCCAGCCGTTGCGGGTGGTGGTGGGCCACCGCCGGATCCCTCCTCACGCCCACGTGCTCGACGGCGAGGCAGCCAGCCTCGTCCTCGGCACCCACGACCCGCACGAGGTGGTCGCGGGGCTGGCGCAGCGGGGAATCCACCATGCCCTGCTGGAAGGCGGCCCCACCCTCGCCGGCGCGTTCCTCCGGGCCGGGCTGATCGACGAGGTCGTCGCCTACCTGGCCCCTGCCCTGCTCGGCGCCGGACGACCCGTGATCGGCGATCTGGGGATCGGCACCATGCAGGACGCCCTTCGCCTGCGGATCACCCAGGTCGTCCAGGTGGGTGGCGATGTGCGCGTCACCGCGACTCCCCACCCTCCGGCCGTGGCGGTGACATGATCGCGGGCAGGCAGCCCGGCCGGGTCATCGAGGTGGGTCGGACCTTCCTTCCCACCGCACAGGGCCGGTTCCGGGCGCTGGGCTTCTTCGACCAACTCACCGGTGACGAGCACCTGGTGCTGATCAGCCCGCTCGGACTCGCACCCACCGGGAACCTCCCGGCGTTGGTCCGGGTTCAGTCGGAGTGCCTCACCGGAGACGTCTTCGGTTCCCGACGTTGCGACTGCGGGGCCCAGCTGGCGCGGGCCCTTGCCCGGGTGTCCCGGGAACCCGGGGCCGTGGTGTACCTGCGTGGCCACGAGGGCCGCGGAGTCGGCCTGCTCGCCAAACTCGAGGCCTACCGCCTGCAGGACGAGGGGCTCGACACGGTCGACGCCCAGCTCGAGCTCGGACTCCCCGTCGACGACCGGGAGTACGGGGCGGCCGCGGCGATCCTGGAAACCATCGGGGCGCTGCGCATCCGGTTGCTCACCAACAACCCCCGCAAGGTCGAGGCCCTCACGGCCGCCGGTCTCGAGGTCGTCTCGATCGAACCGCTGCTGACCGCACCCGATCCCGACAACGCTGCCTACCTGCGAGCCAAGCGTGACCGCCTCGGCCACCGCTTGCCTCCCGACCCCCGTGCCGACTGACGCCGGCAACTGCCAACGCCGGCCCGAGGCTGAACTCCGCGACCCGCGTGCTCTCCAACGCGACCAAGGCCCAACTCGACGGGACCTGGGACAGGTAGACCTCGACGCATGAGATCCGTGGGTCCGCGCAAAGCACGGTCCCGACAAGGACGAAAGCCCGAATGGCAAGCTCCTCGAATCCCCGCTGAGCCCAAGCCGCCCGGGCCGGGAAACGCCCCTCCCGAGCATCCCTCGGGAGGAGCGTTTCCCCTTGTCCTGGCGGAGGTGGCGAGATTTGAACTCACGAGAGGGTTGAAGCCCTCAACCCGCTTGGCAGTAAGGCACAGTGGCGTTCCGGGCTGTTCGTACATCTCCGCGGCTAGGCGTTTCGCTCGCCGCATGTCTGCGAACAGCGCTGAACGCACCCAAATGAGACTAGAGCTGAGACCGTGCCTCAGCGTCCGTGTTCGAATCGACTGACTCATGTTCGACAGGATGACCGTGCCACCAGACATGGCGTCACCTATTGCCCAAGGTGCATTTGACGAACTGGGGCTTCCATGGTCAGCCGTATCGGCTCTGACAACGCCGGATGCTCAAGCGCGAGGCCGTGCCAAATGGGCATTGGCATGACCGTGACCCTGCGGCCGTCCACCACGACGCTCAGGCCACAGATCCAAGGGCCACCTATCCGCGCAGCAGCCCCCCGGGGTTCTCAAGGTGCTCGCTCATGCGGTGCTGAAGGTCCCGTAGGAGCGGATAGGTCTGGACATAGTTGTCAACGAAGAAGGCGTACTCGTCGTGCCGCTGCTGGTTCGGCTCCACTGTGCGCGCGGTGTGCACCATTTGGGTCGCAGCTTCAGCCAGGGAGTTGTATATGCCGCCTGCTGTGGCTGCCATCACGCAGGCGCCGAGAGACACTGCATCCTGGACCTCGGTGATGGTGATCGGCAGTCCGGTGACGTCAGCGTGCATCTGTGTCCATTGCTTGCTCTTGAGTGCTCCGCCACACGCGACCAGTTCTGTCACTTGGTAGTCGTTTGCCGCCATATGCCGAAGGTTATGTGCGACGGCATAGCAAATGGACTCCTGCAACGCGTGGTAGACGTGGGCTCGTGTGTGGCTGAGCGAGAGACCGGTGAAGATCGCTCGCGCGCGGGAGTCTGCGTACGGGTTGCGGGTGCCCTGGAAGTAGGGGGTCACGATGAGGCCGTTCGAACCCGGGGGGATCAGATGAGCAGCATCGTTGAGGAGGTCATAGGCTGAGACGGACTCGCGTTCAGCGGCGGCCACCAGGTCGAGTGCGAATGTGTCTCGGAACCACCTTATTGCCGATCCCGAAGAAACCAGCGCTGCCTCCACTGTGCACTGGCCCGGGATGACGGCGTCCGCATACGCGCCGAGCATCGCCGTGTCGGCGAGAGCCAGCGGCGCCTGGCCAAGGAGGGCATGTGAGGAGCCGGTGATCAATGCCATACGGCCAGGGGTCAGGACGTTCAGTCCGATCTGTCCGGCGTAGGCGTCGATACAGCCTTCAGCCACGGGCGTTCCTGGCCGTAGGCCGAGGTCGGCGGCGGCGCTCCGCGAGAGTACTCCGAGCGGGGTGCCCAGGGGTTGCACAATGGTCGGGATCTTCTCGAAGGCGTCGGCGCACCCGATTGCTTCATAGAAATGATGAGGGAAGCCGCCAGTACTGCGGTCGTGGTACATCTTTATTGCGGCCGTGTTTTCGTTGGTTCGGAACTCCCCGGTGAGGGTATGCCCAAGCCAGTCCGGCGCGTCAACCAGGTGAGCGGCGCTCTGATAGATCTCCGGCTCGTTCTCCTTGAGCCACGCGATCTTGAACGGAATCATTTCTGCACTTGCCGGTACGTTCCGGATTCTTCCAGGCTTGTCCATGCCGGCGACAACTTGCTCGACGCGTGCAGCCTGATGGATTGCGCGGACGTCCATCCACATCATCGCCGGTCGCAGTGGCCGGTGCGAGGAGTCGAGCGCGACCAATGTGGCGGAGGTAGCGGCGAACCCGATCCCCGCGATGTCGGCTGCCGCGACGCCCGAGCGGGTCATTACCTGGCGAGTGGATTGAACGAGGGCGGTGTACCAGTCCTCGACGCTCTGTTCAGCCCATCCGGGGTGGGGAAAGCTCGTTGGGTAGGGAGTCGATGCGAACGCCACCATGCTGCCGTGTGTATCGAAGATGGCGACCCGGCAGCTCTCCGTGCCGTAGTCGATCCCCAAGAGAAGCGGCCGCTCTCGACTCGCTCGCATCGAGTCCGCTGTGGCCCTTGGGGCCATGCGCCTTGGTGCGCGGCTCACACTCACAGCGAGGCCTGGTTCTTGCGCAGTGGGGACGACAGGCCATTGTGCGCGAACTTCCCGATCGCGTGCAGGCACTCAAAGGTCTCCGCGTAGGGTCGATTCAAGAAGCCATGGATCATTCCCTTGGCCAGTCTGTACTCGACGCCCACGCCCTCGTCGCTCAGTCGAGCCGCGTACATGAGTCCCTGATCCAGCAGCGGATCGCATTCGGCACCTATTATGAGCGCCGGCGGAAGCCCCTCCAGGGTCGGGGCCTCGAGTGGCGAAACCAGCGGGCTTGCCGAGCCTGTCTCATCGTCGAGATAGAAGCCGAATGGCGATGCGGCGCTATCGTATTCGAAGAAATAGCCGGTGCCGTATCGCACCTCGGATCGGAGCCTCACGCCTGGATCGAGGCTGACGACCGGATAGACCAAGACCTGACCTGAGAGGCTTGCACCACCGCGATCGCGGCACATTTGGGCCACAACCGTACTGAAGTTGCCTCCGGAACTGTCGCCAGCCACGACTAGTTGTTGGGGATTCCCACCATATTTCTCAGCGTTCGCCTTCGCCCACGTCAGTGAGCGATAGGCATCCTCGAGCCCCGCGGGAAAGCGGAACTCGGGTGCGAGGCGGTAGTCGGCGGCCACCACGACCACGTCCTCAAATGCCGCCAAGTAGCGGTAGAGCTGATGGTAGACGGCCGATGAGTTCATGCAGAACGATCCGCCGTGGAAATACACGACCACGGGGCAACCCTCTGCGCCGGGGCGTCGATAGACGCGAACTGGGACTTCTGCTTCTGCTTCGTTGTCGACGATGGTTTCTCGAGCTACGTCAACTTGCAGCATCGCGGGATAGCACTGGAGGGGCTCCCACAGCGCCGTCAAGGTTGAAATCGCGCTGATCGCCAGCTCAGTTCTGGATTGCTCAGGGTGGGCGAGGTCGAATTGCTCCGCTTGCTCTATTGCCACTTCCGGTCGTGGTTCGCCGTAGGAGGGGGTGAACAGGAGTCGGTGACTTCTCATGCCACCACCGCCGCCCGGGCCTTGGGACGAGGCAGCGTCGCCTTGGGCCCATCAAAACGGACCGCAAGGAGCAGGACTGCTCCACGAACGATCCGATTGCTTGCGAGACTCACGCCGGGTCTCCATTCATCCTGTTGTCGTTGGCCCGACTCCCTGGCGCTAGCTCCTTGACCAATTGCTCAAACCCACGGATGGCAGCCTTGTGTGCTGCAACGGCCGCCGGCACCACGTCTTGGTGGTCAAGCCATCCGTGGATGAGCGTCGGCTGCTCCAGGTACACGGTACGAACACCCAGGGCTGACAGCCTGGAGGCGTACTCCCTACCCTCGTCCCTGAGCGGATCGAAGCCGGCCGTGGCGATCACCGCCGGGGCCACCCGGGACAGGATGGCGGGATCCGACTGAAGTGGAGCGACCAGGGGGTCGTCTGGTGAGGCGACCGCACCCAGATAGCACTGCCAGTACCACTTCATGGCGTCGCCCTCGAGCATGAATCCAACCGCCCTCGCACGGTACGACTCGGAGCTCATCCGCGGGTCGAGCGCGGGATAGAAGAGGAGTTGGGCATCGCACCGGGTGCCGCGTTGCGCAGCGACGATTGCAGCCGCTGCCGCCAGATTCCCGCCGGAGCTGTCTCCCGAGACCCCGACCCAGCTCGGATTCCATCGATCGATGACCCATTCATGGGCCGCCGTGACGTCCATCAGCGCTGCCGGGAACGGATGCTCCGGGGCCTTGCTGTACTCGACCGATACGACCGTGGTTCCGAGCATCTCCGCCGTGCGCCTGACGTGCGGGTCACACGAATCCAGGTCTCCCGCCACCCAGCCGCCACCGTGGGCGTAGATGAGCGCTGCGGCACCCGGGTCGGAGCCATCGGGGCGGTAGCATCTCGCCCGGATCGTCCTTCCCTCGACCGGGATGGACACGTCCTCGATACTTCCCGCGAACTCCTGGGGTTCCCCCGGATGGAGCAGGGCGAACATGGCGTTGAAGTCGCGGCGCAGCCCATCGGCGCTGTCCGGGCTTCGGGTCTGACTAGGCTGCGCGCTCAGCTTCGCCAGTAACCCTCGGACGTCGCCGTCCAATGTCGCACTCGAGTCCTCCGGCCTGGTGCCTCCGGTCGGGCTCACCGGCGTCGGTAGAGTCGATTGCGACGAAGGTGGTCGACCGCAACGGCTGCGATCAGGATCGCGCCCACGACGATGTTGTTGTACTGCGGCGGGATCCCGGTCACGACCAGGGCGTTGTCGATCACCGACAGCAACAGCGCGCCGGCAGCGACACCGGTGATCGAACCCAGACCGCCGAGCAAGCTCACCCCACCGATCAGGACAGCGGTCACCACGACCAGCGTCGTCGCCGAGCCACCAGCCTCAACTTGGCCGGCACCGACTCTCGCGGAGTAGATCATGCCGGCGAGAGCAGCCGTGGCTGCGGCCAGGATGTAGAGGGCAAGATCCAGCCGGACAGTGCGCAGGCCGTTCCCGACTGCAGCCTCCCTGTTACCGCCCAAAGCTCGGACGTTGACCCCGAAGCGCGTTCGTTCGAGGAGGAACCAGAAGGCCAGGCCCACGACGACTGCATACCAAATGACGTTCGGGACGCCGACGAAGGCTCCTTGGCCCAGATCGGTGAACCCCGCAGGCAGCGGGAGGATGTCGACGCCGTTCGTCACCTTGGCATTGATGCCGATGATGATGAAGAACGTACCCAGGGTCGCGATGATCGGCGGCACATGCCAATACGTGATGACGAGGTGGTTCACCGTCCCGACCGCTGCCCCCACGGCGAGGCCGCCCAGGATGGCGACTGGTACCCAAACACCGTTGACCAGGAGGCCACTGCAGGCGAGGGCGCCAGCAGCGAACGAGGCGCCGGCGGAGAAGTCCAGCCCTCCGCCGATGACGAGGAGACCAGCCCCACAGGCCATCACGAAGTAGATGACGGTGCTGCGCAGGATTTCCAGAAGGTTGTCACCGCTGAGGAACGCTGGATTGGTCACGGCGGAACCGATCCCGATCACCAGGATGACCAGGAGCAACGTGGCCTCCTGTCGCATCAGCGAACCGGTGATGATCGAACGGGTGCTGCGCTTGGTGGCCGCGAACTGCTCGACGGCTGCCTGAGTGGTCATCGTTCCGCTCCCTTCGTCCGGGTCGTGTCCGGGGCTCCCTCAAGATCGGAAGCGAGGCCGGTGATCATGGCGATGACTTCGTCACGGGAGGTTTGGGCGATCGCTCGGGTCCCGACACTGCGGCCAAGGCGAAGGACAGTGACCCGGTCCGCGTGCTTGAACACGAATTCGAGGTCGTGGCTGACCAGGATGACGGCTTTCCCGGTGGTCTTGAGTTCGTCGAGGATTCTGCCCACATGGGCCGATTCCTGGACTCCGAGTGCAGCCGTTGGTTCGTCGAGCAGCATGATCGGCTTGTCCATCCGGACCGCACGGGCGATCGCGACGACTTGGCGCTGCCCCCCCGAAAGGAGGCCGACGGGAGTCTTGACGTCACCGACCCGGACCTTGAGGTCGGTGAGCACCTTTGAAGCCTCCCGGTCCATGCGGCGCCGGTCGAGGACGAACCGGAAGCGTCGGGGCAGGTTGCCCAGGGCCATATTGGTGGCAATGTCGAGGCACTCGACCAGCGCAAGATCCTGGTAGACAACCGCAACACCCAGTGACTGCGCATCCGAGGCGTCGTGCCGAAGGTCGAGGGGTTCGCCCTCGATGAAGATCTGTCCGGCGTCACCTCGGTGGATGCCGGTCACGATCTTGATCATCGTGGACTTGCCGGCGCCGTTGTCACCCACGATCGCGTGGATCTCACCGGCGTTGGCGGCGAAGTCGACGTGGACCAGCGCCTCGACCGACCCGAAGGCCTTCTTGATGCCCCGGAGCTCCAGTGCAGGGACCGAGGACGTCATCCCCAGCCCTTGTCGAGGTACTCCTGGAGGTTGTCGGAGGAGGCCACGACGGTACCGACCGGAACGAAGGGGATATCGGTGGCTGAAGATGCGGCCCCGGCCGCGCGCTGCTCGAGGACGGCGTTCAGGGCGGCAGCACCCTCCCCGCACAGGTCCTGAACCAACAGTCGCCAGACCCCGCCGGAGGCCAGGCCTTCCGTGCCACCGTTGTCGGGACCGTTGGCGACGAAGGCAACCTCGTCGGTGAGACCCTTGCTCTTGATCGCGGCGATCACACCGGGTGTGGCGGTGCCCATGTGGGTCGCGATGGCAGTGATTTCCGGGTGGGCGGTGAGGAGCGCACTGGCCTGAGGAAGTGCCTTGGCTGCGTCGTCGCCGGTGTAGACCTCGCCGACGACCTTGACGTTGCTCGTCGCGGACGCGGCCGCCTTGACTCCGTCAGCGAACGACTTGCCGATGCCGGTCTCGGCCACCGTGACCAGGCCGAGGTTCTGCTGGCCCGGCCGCGTGGCGATCTCGGCCACGTACTGCGCACCGAGCGCGGACCAGTCGACTCCGACGTTCACACTGGCGCCGCTGTCGGCTGCGCCGGACCCGTAGAGGGTGGCAGTGGTGATGCCTGCGGCCTGAGCCTGCTGGAGCAACGGGGCGAATGCGTCGCTGGCGGGGAAGGTGATGATCGCGTCCTTCTTGGCCGCGATGGCCTGCTGCACTTGCTGGATCATCTTGGTGGCGTCGAGGGCTCCGGTGGGTCCGCTCTCAACGAAGTCGACTCCCTTCGCCGCGGCCTCCTTCGCCATGCAGTCACCGATCGTGCGCCAGGCGGGGTAGTTGGGCAGTGGGTTCACGAACTGAACCGAAACCACGGGATCGCTCGATGCCGCCGAGGTGACGGCTGGGTTCGCCGAGGGCGACGAACAGGCACTGGCAGTGAGGCACAGGAGTGCTGCGGTGCCAATGGCTGCGGTTTGGCGGAACATCATGTCGACCTTTCGTCATCGGAAGGTACCGAGGTGTCCGCGAGCTTGTGCTCGCATCCTGCAACCCGATTGCAACGGGTTGCTGTTTCTGCAGCCTATTGCAGGTTTGCAGCCTCGCGCAAGACCTGCTACGTGCAGTATTATTTGCGCGTGGCAGCAACTTTGAGGGAGAAGAACAAGGAACGGACGCGCGTGGCCATCGTCCGTGCCGCCCTTCGACTGTTCATCGAGATCGGCTACGAGCAGACGACCATCCCAATGATCGCCGCAGCGGCCGGGGTCTCCCCTCGCACCGTCTCGACCTACTTCCCAGCCAAGGCAGACATCGCAGTTGGCCCACTGGACCTGATCCTCGACAGGTTGCGGCGCCACCTTCAGCAGCGCCAGCCGAGCGACTCCGCCCTGGACGCCGTGCAGGCCTGGCTCGACGGCGAAACCACGATCGGTGACGAGACGGGCCAGAACCTGGTGCGGAGGGCGATGGCTCAGAACCCTCAGCTGCAGATCCGAGACCGCGAACGCATCATCGAGGCAGAGCATGACGTTGCCGAGGCAATCGCCGCCGAGATGGGTCTACTCCCAGACAGCGCCGCCCCCCGACTCATGGCTGCCGCCACGCTAGCGATGGCCTTCGAACTATGGGGTCACAAGCACACTCATGACCCTGGCGCCACCGCCCCTCACATCTCAGAACGCGCCCACCAGATTCAGGCGACGATGGCAATGCTGCGACAAGCCCAACAGGCAGCGGAGGCGCATGCAGCAGAACTTGCGTCCTGAGACTGCTGGTGCCCGCTTGGACCCGCCGTAGTCCGACCAAGCCGAGACCATTCCGACGGACCCGAGCATCAAGAGGCTTTCTGGCGGGCACACCACAAGCACCACCCACAGCCAACCGGTCAGGCCCCCCACGCGGCTCCAACGTCCTGGTTCGACGATCAGCCATTCGTCGCCTGACGGGTCTGCTGCCGGGAAACGCCCCTCCCGAGACCTCCCCGGGAGGGGCGTTTCCGCTTGTCATGGCGGAGGTGGCGAGATTTGAACTCGCGAGAGGGTTGAAGCCCTCAACCCGCTTAGCAGGCGGGCGCCATAGACCGGACTAGGCGACACCTCCAGACCGCAGGCCAGCCTACAAGGCCCCGCTCCGGCGGGGCAAAAAGGAACGTCCCCGGCGACGAACTCGGGCGGGCCGCCGCGCCCCCCGCCCGGACGCCTCCTGGGCGGACTCCAGGCTGATTGGCGTCGGCCGGTAGTATTGACTCGGCCTTCGTCCTGCAGTAAGGATCCCTTCCCGAATGAGCACAGATTCCTCCGCACGAGGCGGTAGTCCCGCGCGTCGCGCCGTCGACCCGGATGCGCCGACCGCCGGTGGCACCGCCCGCAGGGCGGCCGACCAGCGCTCCTTCCCCGGATCCCTGGGCTGGACGGTGCTCGGCACCCTCATCCCGGGCCTCGGCCTGTGGCGGGCCGGACGCCGCATCACCGGTGGCCTGGGACTGGCCATGTTCGCCCTCGTGATCGGCGGCGGGATCTACGCCTTCGTCAACCCGACCCTCGTCCAGAGCCTCACCTTCGCCTCCGGCTCGCTGGAGGCCATCGCGATCGGCCTGCTCGTCGTCGCGGTGCTGTGGGTCGCACTGATCGGGTTCACCCACCTGTCCCTGCGCCCGGCGAACCCCACGTTGGGCCAGCGTGCGGCGGGGGCCGCGGTCGTCGGACTCCTTGCGTTCGTGGTGGCCGCACCCATGGCGCTCGGCGCCAACCTGGCCTGGACCACCGCGGGGCTGTTCGACAAGATCTTCAGCGACGAGGAGACGCCGAACGCCACCCAGCCCACGATCGACGCCGTGGACCCGTGGCAGGACAAGGACCGGCTCAGCTTCCTGATCATCGGTGGGGATTCCGGCAACGACCGGTCGTCCTCGCTGGGGGACCGCACCGACACGATCATCGTGGCCAGCATCGACACCCACACCGGCGCCACCACGCTGTTCACCCTGCCGCGCAACACCGCCAGGATGCCGTTCCCCTCCGATTCCCCGCTGCACAAGTACTACCCGAACGGGTTCTATGACGGGGCGAACCCGGCGAATGCCGAGTACTTCCTCAACGCCATGTACCGCAACGTGCCGGCGCGGGTCCCGAACAACCTGCTGGGCAAGACCAGCGACCTCGGCGCGAGCGTGATGAAGGTGTCGGTGGGCGAGGCGCTCGGCCTCGACATCGACTACTACGTCAAGGTGAACATGGACGGCTTCCGCCAGTTCGTCAACGCCATCGACGGAATCACGGTGAACATCAACTACAAGATCCCGATCGGTGGCCAGACCGACGCCGGCATCCCGCCCGACGGCTATCTCAAGCCCGGCCCGAACCAGCACCTCGACGGCAAGGAGGCGCTCTGGTACGCCCGTGGCCGCTACGGGCTGGACGACTACAAGCGCATGGAGCGTCAACGCTGCGTGATCAACGCCGTGGTGCAGCAGACCACGCCGGAGAAGGTGCTCGCCAACTACCAGTCGATCGCCAAGGCCGGGGAGAGCACCATCCAGACCGACGTGCCACGGTCACTCCTGGGCGCCCTGGTCGACCTCGGGCTGAAGGTGAAGGACACCGAGCTGCGCAGCATCGTGTTCACCCCCGACACCGGCTTCACCAGCGCCAGTCCCGACTGGCCCACCGTGCAGAAGCGGGTGCTGAAGGCGCTGAAGGAGACCTCCGCCGGCGTGACGGCAACACCCGAGCCCACCGCCTCGGCCAGCTCGTCGGCCTCCGGCTCCGCGTCCCCCACCGCCAGCGCGTCGCCGACGAAGAAGTCCACCGCCAAGGCGAGGAGCGACGATCTCGACTACGTCTGCGGCTACCACCCCGAGGACAGCTGACCGAGGTCGGAACCGGTCCGCCGCGGGACCCGGACTCCGTGCCCGACCCGGGCGATCAGGCCCGGTAGCCCCGATCGGCGTCCAGGCGTCGCGCGATGTCTGCCCCCAGGGCGTCCAGGTCGGCTCTGGCACCTCGAGGGATCAGCAACCGCATCCGGGAGCCGTCCCTGCGGTGCAGGGTGATCCGGTCCCGGCCACGCGTCACCCGCGCCACCTCCGACCAGGTGCCGACGTGGACCATCTGCTCGTCACGGATCGCGTAGCCGGCATCGTCCAGCTCGACCCGGGCACGCTGCGTTGCGGCGGTCCACACCGCCACGACGAACAGGGCCAGCCCCAGGACGACCACAACCAGCCCCGCCACGGTCAGCAGCAGGTTGGCGCCCACGAGGGTCGCCATCAACAGCAGAACCAACCCGACCAGGCTCAGGAGCGCGGACAGCCCGAGCGCGCGCAGCGGCGGCCGCTGACGGATCTCGTGCGTCGACGCTGCCACCTGTCCCCCTTCATCGCTGTGCCGAGCGGCGAGGGTGGGATTCGAACCCACGGAGCCGTGAAGCTCGGCCGCTTTCAAGGCGGCTGCACTAGTCCACTATGCGACCTCGCCCGTGCCGGGTCAGTGTACTGACCGCCCTCCCCGCCGCGAGCCGGTCGCGCCTGAGTCGTGGCAGGCTGGGCCCATGCGCATCGTCACCGTCACCGAGCCCGGAGGCCCGGAGAACCTGGTCGTCGCCGACGCCCCGCCCCCCGTCGCCCTCCCGGGAGAGGTCGTCGTCCGGGTCGTCGCGGCCGGCGTGAACCGGGCCGACCTGCTCCAGCGGCAGGGCTTCTACCCGCCGCCGCCGGGCACCAGCGAGGTGATCGGGCTGGAGGTGTCCGGGACGATCGCCACGGTCGGCGCCGGGGTCACGGGCTGGACGGAGGGCGCCGAGTGCGTCGCCCTGCTCGCCGGCGGCGGCTACGCGGAGTACGTGGCCGTCCCGGCCGGCCAGGTGATCGCCCCGCCGGCCGGGGTGGACCTGGTCACCGCCGCCGGCCTGATCGAGGTCGCCGCCACGGTGGTGTCCAACTTCGACCACGTCCACCTTGCCGCGGGCGAGAGCGTCCTCGTCCACGGTGGCACCGGCGGCATCGGGACCTTCGCCATCCAGTACGCCAAGGCGCTCGGCGCCCGCGTCCTGGCCACCGCCGGATCGCCCGAGAAACTGGCCGTGTGCCGCGAACTCGGCGCCGACGTGGCGCTCGACTACCACCAGGACTGGGCGGCCGCCCTCGGGGAGGCGACCGGCGGCAAGGGCGTCGACGTGATCCTCGACGTCATCGGCGCCAAGTACCTCGAAGCCAACGTGGCCTCCCTCGCCCTCGACGGACGGCTGGTCGTGATCGGACTCCAGGGGGGACGCAAGGGCACCCTGGACCTGAACCGGCTGCTGACCCGGCGGGCCACCGTCACCGCCACCAGCCTTCGGTTCCGGCCGGCCCACCAGAAGGCCGCCATCTGCGCCGCCGTCGCCGAGCGTGCCTGGCCGTTGATCGAGTCCGGCCGGATCGCCCCCGCCCGGGAAACCAGGTTCGCCCTCGAGCAGGTGGCCGACGCCCACCGGCGGCTGGAGTCCGGGCAGAACATCGGCAAGGTGGTCCTGACCCTCCAGGCCAGCCCCGGGACCCACGCCTGACCACCGCCCCGCGGCGTCAGGAGCGCCAGGTACGCCACAGCCGGGCGTACTCGCCGTCCCGGTCCAGCAGTTCGGCGTGCGAGCCCAACTCCACGATCCGGCCGTCGATCACCACTGCGATCCGGTCGGCGTCGTGGGCGGTGTGCAACCGGTGGGCGATCGCGATCACCGTCCGATCCTCCAGCAGGGCGGCCATCGAACCCTCCAGGTGCCGGGCCGTGCGCGGGTCGATCAGCGACGTCGCCTCGTCCAGCACCAGCGTGTGCGGATCGGCCACCACCAGCCGGGCCAGCGCCACCTGCTGGGCCTGCGCCGGGGTGAGGTGGACGCGACCCCGGCCGAGCATCGTGTCCAGGCCGTTCGGCAGCCGGTCCACCCAGTCCAGGGCGTCCACGGCCCGCAGCGCGGCCCGCACCGTCGGGTCCACCTGGTCCGGCGCGAGCTGCCGGTCGCGGGCGAGCACCACGTTGTCGCGAACCGTGCCCACGAACACGTGGTGTTCCTGGGTGACCAGGGCCACCTCGGTGCGGAGCACGCCCAGCGGCAGCGTCATCACGTCCACCCCACCGATCTCGACCCCGCCGGTCCGCGGAGCGTTGATGCCGGCCAGCAGCCGTCCCAGCGTGGACTTCCCCGAGCCGGAAGGCCCCACGACAGCCAGCCGCTCCCCCGGCCGGAGGTCGAGGTCGATGCCGTGCAGCACGTCGACACCGGGACGGTAGGCGAACCGCAGGTCCGACCCGTCCACCTTCCTGCCCCGCGGCAGCGACCGGCCGGGGACGCGGTCCTCGGGCACCTCGGCGACGCCGAGCAGCCGGGTGGTGGCGGCCAGCCCGACCTGGAGGGTGTCGAACACCTGGATCAGCCGGTCCATCGGCTCCACGATCCCCTGCACGTAGATCGCGGCCGTGGTGATCTGGCCGAGGGTCACCCAGCCCTCCGCGTAGCCCCAGGTGCCGAGCAGCACCACCCCGACCAGCGGCAGGTTGTAGGACGCGTCCAGGAAGATGAAGTACAGGTTCCGGAGCGTCATCGTGTACCGCTCGGCCTGTGCGCTCTCGTCGACGTCGGCGTCACTGACCGCGATCCGGCGCCGGCCCAGCCCGAGCGCCTCGACCGTCCGGGCACCCTCCACCGCCTCGGTGGTGGTGGAGTTGATCCGGCTGTAGGTCGCCGACTCGGTGATGTAGCCGGCGCCGGCGTAGCGCAGGTACCAGCGGGTGGCGAACCAGAGCACCACCCACGAGCCGACCACCGACAGCGCCAGGAACGGCGAGTTCAGCATCAGCGCCACCATGGTCGCGCCCACCAGCACCGCCGACATCACCAGTTGCGGGAACGCCCACCGCACCGAACGGCTCATCTTCGACACGTCGGAGGTGATCCGGGTCAGCAGGTCGCCGCTGGACGCCTGCTCCACCCGGCCCAGCGGCAGCTTCAGGACGGTGTCGACGACCTCCTCGCGGGCGGACGCGAGCAGGTCGTAGCCGAGGACCGCCGAGGAGCGCCGGGCGAGCAGCACCAGCACCGCCTGCACCAGCACCACCGCCACGACCCCGCCGATGATCGGGTCGACCCCGGACGCGTCCGCGCGCCCGCCGGTCACCACGTCGACCAGGTCCCCGAGCATCCACGGCACCGCCAGGCCGGTGACCGCCGCGGCGAGGTTCGAGCCGATCACCACCGCGAGCCGGCCCTTGCGGGCGGCGAGCAGCCGCTGCACGAACGCCCAGGCCGCACGACTGCCGGCGACCGGCAGCCCCCGCTCGGGATTCCGGGATTCACCGAAGACCGTCTCGGCCCGTTCCCGGCGGAGCCGGTGTCGGCGGCGGAGCGCGGCCAGCCTCTCCCCCCACGGCAGGCCCGGGGTGAGCTGCAGCCCGTCCGGGAGGCGAGGCTGGTCGGGGTGGTCGAGCCAGGTGTCCGCCCCGACCGCACCCTCGGTGGCCTCCGCGCCCGGCCCGTCCGCGCCGGTGCTCATTCGTCGTCCTCCATCCCGCGTCCCACGACCCTCCGGTAGCGCGGATCGGCGAGCAGGTCGGCGTGCCGGCCCCGGGCGACCTCGCGACCGCCTTCCAGCAGCGACACCTCGTCGGCGTGGTGCAGCACCAGCGGCGAGGCGGTCATGACCACGGTGGTGCGGCCGCGGCGGTGTTCCGCCAGTCGTTCGGCGATCGTCGCCTCGGTGTGCGCGTCCACCGCGGAGGTGGGTTCCACCAGCACCAGCACCTCCGGGTCGAGCAACAGGGCGCGGGCCAGCACCACCCGCTGCCGCTGGCCGCCGGACAGCCCGCGACCCAGTTCGTCGATCCGTCCCTGCCAGCCGCCGGGCAGGCCGGCCCGGACATCCCCGGCCGCCGCGGTGTGCAGGACGGCCTCGGCCTGGGCGCGGGTGTGCGTCCCCCACGGATCGACGGCCTGCTGGAGGGTGCCGGCGAAGAGCTGGCTGCTGGTGTCGCTGACCACGACCGTCCGGCGCAACGAAGCCAGGGACAGGTGCCGGTAGTCCACCCCGTCCGCCGTCACCCCCCAGGCCTGGGCGACCCGTTCGGCATCGGCGGCCGCGATCCGGGCACGGCGGGCGGCCGTCTCCGCGCGCCGCCGCCGGGCGGCCCGACGGTCCAGGTCGCGGTCCTGGGCCTCCTCCGGCTCCGAGGGGAGGTTCTCGGTCGGCAGGTAGCGCCCGAGCCGGTCGGCGAGGGCCGCGGTCTCGTCGGGGACGGCGCTCACCACGGCCAGGAACCGGCCCGGTTCGACCACCACGCCACACGCCGCGTCCACCAGCCGCGGACGCGGCGACACCTCGGCCTCGCCGTGCCCGAACGGCGGGGTCACCGCGAGCAGCGCGATCGTCTTGCGGGCCGACACCAGCCCCTGCACCCACTTCTGGGCGAACTCGAAGATGTTCTGCAGCGGCCAGACCAGGTACAGCGCGTAGCCGACGAAGGAGATCAGCTGGCCCACGGTGAGCCGTCCGTCCAGCATCTGGTGGGAGCCCAGCCACACCAGCACGACCAGCAGCAGCCCGGACAGCAGCACGCTGATCGTCTCGGTGACCGCCTGCCAGGTTCCGGTCACGACCCCGAGCCGGCGGACCCGCTGCGACTGGGCGGCGTAGTTGCTGCCGAAGGTGCTCTCGCCGCCGATCCCCCTCAGGATCCGCAGGCCGGCCACGATGTCGGTGGCCATCGACGTCAGGTCGGAGTTCTGGGTGCGCTCGGCCGTCTGCGCGGTGTTCAGCGGACGCAGCACCGGCGAGGCGGCGGCGACCAGCAGCGGCGCGGCGATCAGCACCACCCAGCCCAGCGGGGGCGAGGTGGTGAACATCAGCGTGCAGACCAGCGCGAACGCGGCCAGCGAGCCGACCAGGCGGGAGAACACCTCGACGGTCTGGCCGAAGATGTCGGAGTCGGAGGAGGAGACGCTCAGCACCTCGCCGGTCGGAAGCCGGCGGGACAGGACGTGACCCAACTGGGTGGCCTTGCGGATCACGAGCTTCTGGGTGCCGTACAGGGCGATCAGCCAGCTGCGGACGACCAGGGTGTGCTGGATGATGCCGGCGGCCGCCCCGACCAGGATCACCAGGGTGAGCAGCGCCGACCAGCCGAGCACGGCGGTCACGTCACCCCGCAGGATGCCGGAGTCGATGGCCCTGCCCAGCAGCAGCGGGCTCAGCGCCCCGGGCAGGAACCAGAAGATGCCGGCCACCGACATGGCGACGACCACGTCGGCCTGCACCCGCAGCACCCAGGCCAGGAACCTGGCCGGGCTACGGGTGTCCGGAAGGGTCGTCGCGGCGGCCGTGTAGGCGTCGAGGCGGGGCGGGAAGTCGTGCATAGCCGGGCCACGTTACGCCCCTCCGGGCCCCGCTGTCAGGCCGCAACTCTGCCCGTGCTGCCGGGCCGGTTCGCCGACCGGCGGGACGGCGACCCTCCTGGCCGCCGCGAACCCGCCGACCGGCGCCGTCGCGGCGAGGTCCCCTGCTCCGCGCTCAGGCGAGGAGGTCGGCGTCCTGCGGGTTCTGTTCGAACCAGCTCACCACGAACGCGCAGGCCGGGCGCACCTTCCACGCCCCCTCCGCCCGCACCTCGTCCATGGCGTGGCGCACCAGCCGGCCGGCGATCCCGCGCCCCCCGAACTCGGGGGCCACGAAGGTGTGGTCGAACGCGGCGACGCCGGATTCGAGCGTGTAGTGCACCTCGCCGGCGGCCCGGCCGTCGACGGTCACCTTGAACTGGTTCGAGTTCCGATGGTGGGTGAACTCCTCGGTCATCGCGCTCCTCTGCTCACTGGCCCCGACCGTTGCCCGGACCGGGACTAGGGTCATCCCGTGCGTGCGTCGAGGATACTCACCGGGCTCGCCCTGCTCGGGCTGCTCGCCGGCTGCCAGCCGGCCCCGGCCCAGGCCCCGGGCCCCGCGTCCGTTCGGGCCGCGTCCGCCACCGCGCCCGGGCCCACCGCCGCAGCCACCGCGGCCGAGCCGGCCGCAACGCCGGGGGCCCTGCCGCTGGCCGGCCGGACCATCGTCCTGGACCCCGGCCACAACGGCGTCTGGACGCGGCGCCAGCAGCGCCTGGTGCCCAGCGGCAACGGACGCACCAAGGCCTGCAACTCCTCGGGCACCGCCACCGACGCCGGCTACCCCGAGCACGCCTACAACTGGGCCCAGGCGACCGCGCTGGCCAGGGAGCTGCGGTCCCGCGGCGCCACGGTGCGGCTGACCCGTCCCGACGATCGCGGCGAGGGCCCGTGCGTGAACCTGCGCTCCCGGCTCGCCAACGAACTGGGGGCGGACGCGCTGGTGTCCATCCACGCCGACGGCAGCTACGCCCGGGGGGCGCGCGGCTTCCACGTCATCGCCAGCACCACGATGGTGGGGGGCGCTGCCGTCGAACGGCGCTCCCTCGCACTGGCGAAGGCCCTTCGCCAGGCCATCGAGACCGGGACGCCGATGCCGCGCTCCACCTACACCGGCGGCGGCACGGCGCTCAGCCTGCGGGACGACCTCGGCACGCTGAACCTGTCCCGACGGCCGGCCGTGATGCTGGAGCTGGGCAACATGCGCGACCGCCGGGACGCAGACCTGCTCACCTCGGCGGGATTCCGCCGTCAGGCCGCCGACGCCATCGCCGACGGCCTGCAGGCCCAGCTGGGCTGAACCGCCCCTGCCCGCCCGGCCGGGGCGGCCTCACTCATCCTGCTCGCGGCGACGCCGGCCGAGGACCAGCAGGCCGGCACCGGCGGCCAGGGCCACGCCGGCGAGGCCGAGCACGCCGAGGTCGCTGCCGGTGTAGGCGAGGGTTCCGCCACCGGCGCTGCGGGTGCCGCCAGACTTCGGGTCGGAGTTCGGGTCGGAGTCATGGTCGGGATCGACGACTGCGGGGATGGTCGCCAGCTCGACGGTGCAGGTTTCGCAGGTACCGCCGCCGCCGGGCAGCGCGGTGTTCACGAACCGGACGCCGTAGGCCGTGTCGTCCTCGCCGACCAGGACGGTGTAGCTGACCGAGGCCTCCTCGCCCGGTTGGAGTTCCGGGACCGACCAGGTGAGCACCGTGCCCGCCACAGTCGTCCCCTCCGGCGGCAGTTCGAGCGTCGCATACTGCAGCACGTCGGCCAGATCGTCGGTGACCACGGCGTCGCTGACCACCGCCTGCGAGGTGTTGCGCACCCGCAGGGTGTAGGTCACCGGGCTGCCCGGGACGATGGTGGAGCCGCTGTCCGGGTCGGCCGTCTTCCACAGTGACCAGGCGGGGCTGAAGTGGCGGGTCCGGCAGGCACCGGTCGCGGTGGCGTCGATCGGGGCGAGGCCGGCCACCGCACACGAGGTCGCGCCCTCGCCGAACGCCACGTTGCCCAGCGTCGCGCCGTAGGCGCCCGCCGTCACCCGGACGGTGTAGCTGAGCTCTGCGGTGCCACCCACCGGCACCTCCGGCACCCGCCAGGTGAGCTGGTCGCCGTCGAGCACCGCGCCGGACGGAAGGCCACCGACGAGGTCGGCGTCATCGAGCAGGTTGGCCATGTCGTCGTTGACCACCGTGTCGGTGAGGGCCACCGGGCCGGTGTTGGTCACCCGCAAGGTGTAGGTGATCTCCTCGCCCGGCACCACGGTGGCGCCGTCGCCCGGGTCGGACGTCTTGGCCAGGCTCCAGGCGATCGTGTGGGCCACCGTCTCGCAGCTCTCGGGGCAGGTGCCACCGACCGACGCGGGCACCGCCACGTTCCGGACGGTGGCGCCGAGCGCCGTCGCCGCGATCCGCACCTGGTAGGCGAGCTCGGCCGTGCCACCCACCGGCACCTCCGGCACCACCCACTCCAGCACCGTGCCGGTCAGGACCGCACCCTCCGGCACCCCCACCAGGACCGCGTCATCCAACACATCCGCCAGATCGTCCGACACCCGCGCCCCCGACACGACCGCCGGACCCGTATTGGCCACCACCAGCGAGTACGACACCACATCACCGGGCACCACCGTCGCCCCATCAGCATCCGACGACTTCACCAACGACCACGCCGCCGTGAACGCCTCGGTCACACACTCCAGGCACTCCCCGCCCGACGTGGCCGGCGCCGCAACATTCCGCAGCGTCGCCCCGGACGCGGTCACCGTCGCCGAGTACCCGACCTCCACAGACCCGCCCACCGGCACCTCGGGAACCTCCCACGACAACACGTCGCCGTCCCGGGACATGCCGTCGGGCAACACCGCGAGCACCGCCTCATCGACCAGATCCGACACGTCATCACTGACCCGCGCACCCGACACCGGCACCGGACCGGTATTGACCACCGTCAGGGTGTAGCCGATCACCTCACCCGGCACCAGCACCGCCCCCGCCGGCCGGTCCGACACCTTCGCCAACGTCCACGCCGGCGTGAACGACGTCGTCGAACACACCCCACAACTCCCGCCCGGACCGACCGGGACCACCGTGTTCGTGATCGTCGCCCCGTCAACCCGAACCGTCGCGGAGTACTCCACCGACACCGACTCCCCCGCCGCCAACGTCGGGATCCGCCACGTCAACACCGACCCCGCCAACGACAAGCCCTCCGGCAACCCGGCCAGGTCCACATCGTCCAACACCCCGGACAGGTCATCGACCGCCAACGCCCCGGCCACCACACCCGCCGACGTGTTCGACGCGGTCAACGTCCAGGTGATCACCTCACCCGGCGACACCACCACCGGCGCGTCCGAAACCTTCTCCAACGTCCACGCCGGCGTGAACGACGTCGTCACACACGAACCCGAACACGAACCGCCCACCGACACCGGCACCGCCACGTTCCGCAGCGTCGCCCCATCAGCAACCACCCGCACCTGGTAGCTGAGCTCGGCCGTACCGCCCACCGGCACCTCCGGCACCACCCACTCCAGCACCGTGCCGGTCAGGACCGCACCCTCCGGCACCGACACCAGGACCGCGTCATCCAGGACATCCGCCAGAACGTCCGACACCCGCGCCCCCGACAGGACCGCCGGACCCGTGTTGGCCACCACCAGCGAGTACGACACCACCTCACCGGGCACCACCGTCGCCCCATCGGCATCCGACGACTTCACCAACGACCACGCCGCCGTGTAGTTCTTCGTGGTACAAACGGTGCAGGTTCCGCCCGGAGTGGACGCCGACGCCTTGTTGGTCAGGGAAACCCCCAAGGCGTCGACGCCCACCGTCACCGGGTACGAGACCTCCACGGTCTCGCCCACCGGTAGTGCCGGCACCCGCCAGGTGAGCTCGTCCCCGCGGACCGACAGGCCCTCAGCCAGGTCGCCGAGCGTGGCGTCGTCGAGGACGTCCGACAGGTCGTCGGACACGACGGCGTCCACCAGCGGGACCGGGCCGGTGTTGGTGACGGACAACGTGTAGGTGATCACGTCGCCCGGGTCGACGACCGTCCCCGAAGCGGGGTCGGCCGCCTTCGCCAGCGTCCACCGCAGCGAGTGCTGGGTGGTGGTGCAGGCGGTGCAGGAGCCTGCCGCGCCCACCGGCGCAGCGGTGTTGACGATCGTGGCCCCCTCCGAGGTGACCACACCGGTGTAGGTCACCGACGCCGATTCCCCCGGCGCCAGGGTCGGGATCTGCCAGGTCAACGTGTCGCCGGCCCGGCTCAGCTGCGGCGAGGTGTACGACACCGTGGCGTCGTCGACGACCCCGGCCAGATCGTCGGTGGCGCGGGCTCCGGAGACGACCGCCGCCGAGGTGTTCGTGGCGCTCAGCGTCCAGGTGATCACGTCCCCGGGCTCCACGACGGCCCCGTCGCCGGGGTCGGACGTCTTCTCCAGCTCCCACGCACCGGTGAAGTGGGCGGTCGCGCAGGTCGTGCCGCAGCGGCCCCCCACCGAGGCCGGGGACGCCACGTTGCGCAGGGTCGCGCCGGTGGCGGCGGTGACGACGACCGCGGCGTAGCTGACCGACGCCGACCCGCCCGGGGCCAGGTCCGGCACCGACCAGGTCAGGGTGTCGCCGGTCCGGGTGAGACCGGCCGGCAGCGGCCCGAGGGTGGCGTCGTCCACCAGCCCCGCGACGTCGTCGTCCACCCGGGCACCGGAGAGCGTGCCCGGGCCGGTGTTGGTCACGGTGAGGGTGTACCGCACGGTGGATCCCGGGGCGACGGTCGCGCCGTCGGCGGGGTCGGAGGACTTGGCGAGTTCCCACGCGGGGGTGGTCTGGGTGGTGGTGCAGCTGCTGCACCGCCCGCCGGTGCTCGCCGGGCCGGCGGTGTTGGTCAGGGTCGCGCCGACGGCGCCGGCATCGACGATGGCGCGGTAGGACACCGACACGCTCCCGCCGACCGGGACGTCCGGCACGGTCCACACCAGGGTGGCGCCGGAGCGCACCAGGCCCGAACCGAGGCCGAAGACGAGCGCGTCGTCGAGCACTCCGGAAAGGTCGTCGGTCACCAGGGCTCCGGTCACCGCCACCAGGCCGGTGTTGGCCACGGTCAGGGTGTAGGTGATGGTGTCGCCGGGCAGCACGACCGCGGAGGCGTCGGTGTCCTTGGTCAGGCGCCACGCCCCGGTGGAGGCGACGGTGGCGCAGCCGCCCACGCAGCTGCCGCCCGCGCCGACCGGGGTCACCCGGTTCACCACGGTCACGCCGTCGGCGCCCGCGCGCACGGTGGCGGTGTAGGTCACCGTGGCCCGCTCACCCCTGGCCAGGGTGGGGATCGACCAGGTGAGCAGGTCACCGGCGCGGCTGAGCTGCGGCGAGCTGAACGTCACGTCGGCGTGCGGGAGCACTCCGGCGAGATCGTCCAGGGCCAGCGCCCCACGGATCTCCGCGTCGGAGGTGTTGGTCGCCTCCAGGGTGTAGGTGATCACGTCTCCGGGCCGCACCGTGGCCCCGGACGCCGGGTCGGACGTCTTCGCGAGCGTCCACGCCGGGGTGTGGGCAAGGGTGGCGCAGGCCGTGGCGCTCTCGCAACTGCCGCCGACGCTGGCCGGAGCGGCGGTGTTGGCCAGGCTGGCGCCGACCGCGTCCGCAGCCACGACCACCTGGTAGCGGAGGCTGGCAGAGGCCCCGGCCGGCACGTCCGGCACGGTCCACTCCAGCTGGTTGCCGGTCAGGGTCGCTCCGGCCGGCACCGCCACCAGGGTGGCGTCGTCCAGCACGTCGGCCAGGTCGTCGGACACCCGCGCCCCGGACAGGGTGGCGGCGCCGGTGTTGGTGACGGTGAGGGTGTAGTCGACGGTGTCGCCCGGCTGCACGGTGGCGCCCGGGCCGACGCTGCTGGTCTTGGCCAGCTGCCAGGCCGGGGTGTGGGCCGTGGTGGAGCAGGACGGGTCGCAGCTCCCGCCCGGGGTGGCCGGGGCCGCGATGTTGCGCAGCGTGGCGCCGACGACGTCGCCGTCCACGGTGGCGGTGTAGCTGACCGACACCGACGCGCCGGGCGCCAGGTCGGGCACGGTCCAGGCGAGGGTGCCGCCGGACCGGGTCAGCCCGTCGGGGAGGGCCCCGAGGCTGGCGTCGTCCACCACGTCGGACACGTCGTCGAGCACGGAGGCGCCGGTCACCGCGACCGGACCGGTGTTGGTGACCGTCAGGGTGTAGCGCACCACATCGCCGGGGTCGACCACGGCACCCGCGTCGCTGGTCTTCGCCAAGGTCCACTGCGCGGTGTGGGCCGTGGTGGAGCAGCCGGACGGGCCGGTGCACTCCCCGCCCTGGCCGTGCGGCGTGGCGGAGTTGGTGATCGTGGCGCCGTCGCCGCGGACGGTGCCGGAATAGCTGACCGTGCGGGTCTCACCCGGGGCCAGGTCCGGGATCGCCCAGGTCAGGGTGGCGCCCGACCGGGTGAGCCGGGCGGAGGTGAACGACACGTCCGCGTAGGGCAGCACGCCGGTGAGGTCGTCGACCGCGGTCGCCCCGGTCACCGGCACCGCCGAGGTGTTGGTGGCGGTCAGGGTCCAGGTCAGCACGTCACCCGGCACCACGGTGGTACCCGCCGCCGGGTCGGAGCTCTTGGCCAGGGTCCACGCCGGGGTGCCGGTGGTCGTGGTGCAGGCCGCGCCGCAGCGGCCACCGGCGCTCGCCGGGGACGCGCTGTTGGCCAGGGTGGCACCGTCGGCGGTCACGGTGACCGCGTAGGTCAGGGACGTGGTCGCGCCCGGCGCGAGCGTCGGCACCGCCCACGCCAGCGTGCTGCCGGTGAGGGTCGCCCCGGCCGGCACCGCCACCAGGGTGGCGTCGTCCAGCACGTCGGCCAGGTCATCGCTCACCTGTGCCCCGGACAGGGTGTCCGGGCCGGTGTTGGTGACGGTCAGGGTGTAGCCGACCACGTCGCCCGGGTGCACGACCGCGCCGGCGTCGCTGGTCTTCTCCAGCCGCCACGCGGGGGTGGTGTGGGTGGTGGTGCAACCGAGGCAGGTCCCGCCGGCGGTGGCCGGGGCGGCCGTGTTGGTCAGGCTGGCGCCGCGGGCGCCGGCATCGACGGTCGCGGTGTAGCTGACGCTCGCCGTGGCCCCTGAGGCCAGGTCCGGCACGGCCCAGGTCAGGGTGTCGCCGGAGCGGGTGAGTCCGTCCGGGAGGGCACCGAGGGTGGCGTCGTCGGCCACCTCGGCCAGGTCGTCGTCCACCCGTGCGCCGGTCAGGGTGGCCGGGCCGGTGTTGGTCACGGTGAGCGTCCAGGTGACGGTGTCACCGGGATCGACGACCGTGCCCGACGCCGGGTCGGCGGTCTTGGCCAGCGTCCAGCTGGGCGTGGTGTGCTCGGTGGTGCAGGACGCGCCACAGCTCCCGCCCGGCGCGGTCGGGACCACGGTGTTGGTGAGGGTACGGCCGGCCGCGTCCGGCTGCACCGTGCCGGTGTAGCTGACCGTGCCGGTCTCCCCGGGGGCCAGGTCCGGGATCGCCCAGGTCAGGGTGCTGCCGGCCAGGGTGAGCTCGGGGGAACCGAGCTCGACGTCGGCGGACGCCAGGACGGCGCCGAGGTCGTCGGTGGCGGTCGCGCCGGCGACGGTGGCCTGGGAGGTGTTGGTCGCGGTCAGCGTCCAGGTGATCCGCTGGCCGGGCACGACCACGCCGGAGGCCGGGTCGGAGGTCTTCTCCAGCGTCCAGGCCGGGGTGTGCTGGGTGGTGCGGCACGAGCCTGCGCAGGCACCGCCGTTGCTGGCCGGCGTCGCCGCGTTCCGCAGCCGGGCGCCGGTGGCGCCGGAGCGGACGGTCGCGGTGTAGTCGAGGGTGGTGGCGGTTCCCGCGGCGAGGTCCGGCACGAGCCAGGTGAGCGTGCTCCCGGACAGGGCCGCGCCGGCCGGCAACGCGCCCAGGTCGGCGTCGTCGAGGACGTCGGACAGGTCGTCGGAGACGGTCGCGCCGCGCAAGGTGGTGGCGCCGGTGTTGGTCACCGTGAGGGTGTAGCCGACGGTGTCGCCCGGCAGCACGGTCGCCCCGTCGCCCGGGGTGCTGGACTTGGCCAACGTCCAGGCGTCGGTCCACACGGTGGTGGTGCAGTCCAGCGCACAGTGCCCGCCCGCGCCGAGGGGGATCGCCGAGTTGGTGATCGCCGCACCGAGGGCGTCGTCGCGGACCACCACCGGGTAGCTGATCGCGGCCACGGCGCCCACCGCGAGGGTGGGCACGGTCCAGGTCAGGGTGTCGCCGTCACGGGTCAGGCCGTCCGGCAGCAGGCCGAGGGTGGCGTCGTCCAGCACGCCGGACAGGTCGTCGCTCACCGTCGCGCCGGTCACCGCCACCGGACCCTCGTTGGCGACGGTCAGGGTGTAGGTGATCCGTTGGCCGGGGAGGACGGTCGCGCCCGAAGCCGGGTCGGAGATCTTGGTGAGGCCCCACTTGGGGGTCGACTGGCTCGTGCTGCACGCCAGGCAGGTTCCGCCGGCGCCGTTCGCGGTGACGGTGTTGATCACGGTGACGCCGGCGACGCGCACGGTCGCGGTGTAGCTGACCGTGGCCCGCTCCCCCGGCAGCAGGGTGGGGATCGCCCAGGTCAGGGTGGTGCCGTCCTGCCCGAGCTGCGGGGAGGTGAAGGTCACCTCGGCGTTGGCCAGCACGCCGGACAGGTCGTCGGTGGCGCTGGCGCCGGTGACCACGCCCTGCCCGGAGTTGGTGGCGGTGAGGGTGTAGGTGATCACATCGCCGACCGAGACGGTGGCCCCGTCGGCCGGGTCGGAGGTCTTCGCCAGGGTCCACGCCGGGGTGTAGTGGGTGGTGGCGCAGGCGTTGCCGCAGCGGCCACCGGTCCCGATCGGGGACGCGTCGTTGTGCAGGGTGGCGCCGTCGTCGGTCACGCGGACGGAGTAGGCCAGTGGCACCGACTCCCCGGGCGCGACGTCCGGCACGGCCCAGTCCAGCACGGCGCCGGCCAGGGTGGCTCCGGCCGGCACCGCGACCAGGGCGCCGTCGTCGAGCACGTCGGCCAGGTCGTCCGACACCCGGGCGCCGGTGAGCGTCGCCGGGCCGTCGTTGGTGACGGTGAGGGTGTAGTTGATCACGTCGCCGGGGGTCAGGGTGGCGCCGTCGGCCGGGTCGGAGGTCTTGGCCAGCGACCACGCCGGCGTGTGCTGCACCGTGGCACAGCCGCCGTCGCAGTGCCCGCCGGCGGACGCCGGGGCGGCACTGTTGGCCAGGGTCGCGCCGCGGGCGTCGGCGTCCACGGTGGCGAAGTAGGTGATCGACGCGGTATGCCCGACCACAAGGGTGGGCACGGCCCAGGTCAGCGTGTCGCCCGAACGGCTGAGGCCCGCCGGCAGCTCGGCGAGGGTGGCATCGTCGACCAGGTCGGACAGGTCGTCGGTGACGCTCGCGCCGATCAGCCCGACCGGCCCGGTGTTGGTCACGGTGAGGGTGTAGGCGATGACGTCACCGGGTGCGACCACGGTGCCCGAACCGGGGTCGGAGACCTTGGACAGGCTCCACTTGGCGGTGGACTGGGTGGTGCGGCAGCCGCCCTCACAGGAGGCGCCCGGACCGTGTGGGGTCACCGAGTTGGCCAGGGTGACTCCGTCCGCCCCGGGGCGAACGGCGGCGGTGTAGCTGACCGAGCGGGTCTCGCCGGGGTCCAGGGTCGGGACGTCCCAGGTCAGGGTGTCGCCGCTGCGGGTCAGTTGCGGCGAGCTGAACCCCACCACGGCGTCGTCCAGCCCGGACAGGTCGTCGGTCGCGGTGGCGCCGGTCACGGTGGCCTGCGAGGTGTTGGTGGCGGTCAGGGTGTAGGTGATCACGTCGCCGGGCTCCACGATCGCACCGCTGGCGGGGTCGGAGGTCTTGGCCAGCGTCCAGGCCGGGGTGTGATGGGTGGTCGTGCAGGCCGCGCCGCAGGCCGCGGGCGGAACCTCACCGGTGCCGGCGACGGTGTTGGTCAGGTCGGCGCCGACGGCGTCGTCGTGGACGGTGGCGGTGTAGCTGAGGGTGGGGTTCGTCCCGGCCCGGACGGTGCCGGCGGTCCAGACCAGGTCGGTGCCGACCAGGGTCGCGCTGCCCTGGCTCGCCACGATGTCGGTCACGTCGGCGTGCGGCAGCACGCCGGCCAGCGCGTCGGTGATCACGACGTCGCGGGTGAATCCGGCCTCGGCGGGGGTGACCGCGACGGTGTAGCGGATCGCCTGGCCCGGCAGCACGGTGGCGCCGTCGGACGGCACGGCGGACTTGGCGAGGCTGAAGCTGCCCTTGGTGCGGTCCAGCCGGTTCGTGGCGGTGACCGAGACCGGGTCGCCGCCGCGGGGCAGGGTGAACCGGATCGTCCGGCCCGAGGTCGTCCCGGTCGCGTTCAACACGTCCAGGGCGAGCGTCCAGGCGTAGGACGGGTCGGTCGACGCGGGGGGCGCCTCCTCGGTGACCTCGCAGGTACTGCCCACGGGAACGTCGTCGGGCGCGTTCCAGGTGCTGCCGGCGGTCAGCCCGAAGCTGCCCGGACCGGCGGCGGGGAAGCTGTCGCCGTTGGCGGCCACGCACTGCCAGTCGAAGCTGTACAGCGCGGACGGCTCGACGCCCTCGGTGTCACCGGTGACCACCTTGGTGACCGCGAAGGAGCCGGTCACCCGGGACACCGGGTTGGTGACCACGATCGCGGGCCGGGGTTGGCCGGCGGCGACCACGGTGACCGGGCTGCCCAGGTCGGCGCTGCCCCACAGGTAGGAGTCGTCGGCCTTGGACGGTGCGGCCGGGTCGTCCTCGGCGGTGACGGTGCAGGTGGAGCCCACCAGCACCGGCGGACTGGTCCAGTCTGCGTCGGCGGCCACCGGGCCCCAATCGCCGTTGACCGGGTTGTCGCCGGGGTGGGTGCACCGGTAGGTGCCGGAGAAGGTCAGGTCGGACTCGACCGCGGACGCGGTCACGCCGTTGCCCAGCGCGAGGCGCTTGGTCACCGTGAACGACTCCCGCACCCGGGTGGCGGTGTTCGCCACGGTGACCGACGCGGTGTCGTCGGCGGTCATGGTGACCGTTCCGCCGGCCGGTGCGTAGGTCGTTGCGCCCCAGGCGTAGGAGCTGTCGGTGAGCAGGCCGGGGTCGAGGGAGTCCTCGGTGACGGTACACACCGAGGCCGCCGGGATCGCCAGGTCGGAAGGCCGGGCGATGACCGTGGTTCCGCCGTCGGCCGGCAGCCGCCAGCTCCCGGAGGCGGCCACCTGGCCGCGGTAGACGCACTGCCAGGTGCCGTTGACCGTCGCGGACGCGTCGAAGGCGCCGCCGGGACCGTCGTAGGTCTTGGTGACCGCGAGGCCCGACCAGCGGCGGCCGGCGGTGTTGGTGACGACCAGCTCCGCGGGCTCGGCCTGCGAGGCGACGCGCACCGTGCCGCCCAGGTCGGGTTCGGCCCATCGCCAGGACGAATCCAGCAGGTCGGAGTCGCTCAACCGCTTCCCCCTAACCAAGCGCATCGTTCGGACCCCCTGCCCATGGATCTAACCGAGAGTCGGCGAGTATCGAGTGGCGAGTAGCGAGGATGCTCGACATGGCCGGCAGGAGACTGACTCGTGCCGAAGCAGGAATCCGGTAAGTCGCCGGTATGAGTCTCGACCCCGCGCCGATCAAGGGCGCCGCTGGTGGGCCGCGGTGCTGATGGTCCGCGCTGCTCAGCTTCGGGGGCGTCGCCGCGGCCGCCCCGCTGGTCGTCGGTCACGAGATCACCGTCACCCTCGATCCTGCGCGTGGCACGCTCCAGGCCACCGACGCCCTCACCCTGCCGCCGGGACAAACGGATTGGGACATCCTCCTCCACGCCGGGCTCGACCCCAGGGTCACCTCGGACAACGCATCCCTGGAGACCCTGGGACGCGGGGGCTACTGGAGCGTTGAGGCTGAGGGTCACGGGCGAGGGGCCCGTGGTCCTGAGCTACGGGGGGACGATCCGCCATGACCTCGCCGCGCATTCCGAGGGTGGGGTCGGCGCGCGAGACCACGCCGTCCGGGACCATCTCGGCCGAGGCGGTCTTCCTCGGCGGCGGCAGCGGCTCGGCATCCGCTGGTGCCGGACAGCCTCCAGCGCTTCAGCCCCTGACGGTCAACCTCCCGGACGGCTGGCAGGCGGTCTCCCAGGGGGCCGGGCCAGGCGCACCCGAGGGCCCGGCCACCTGGAGCGAGGGACAGCCCCAGGACGACATCTATCTGATCGCGGCCCCCTTCACCCTCTACCGTCAGGACACGGCCCACGGCGAGGCGCAGGTCTACGCTGCGGGAGGCCGGATCTGGGGCTCGCGGAGACCTATCTCCGAGGCGACCGCCGGCTATCTGGCGCTCTACAGCCGTCTGATCGGCGCCTATCCCTACGCCAAGTTCGCCCTGGTGGAGAACTTCTGGGAGACCGGCTACGGGATGCCGTCCTTTACCCTGCTCGGCCCGCGGGTCATCCGCCTGCCGTTCATCCTCCACACCTCCTACCCCCACGAGATGCTGCACAACTGGTGGGGCAACGGGGTCTTCGTCGACTTCGAGTCGGGCAACTGGAGCGAGGGGCTGACCGCCTATCTGGCCGATCATCTGATGAAGGAGTTGCAGGGCGAGGGCTCTGATTATCGCCGCGACCTGCTCAAGTCCTACGCGGACTATGTGCGCGACGACGCGGACTTTCCGCTGGTGGAGTTCCGCGCCCGGCACGGCTCCGCGAGCCAGGCGATCGGCTACGGCAAGACCGCGATGGTCTTCCACATGCTGCGCCGCGACCTGGGCGACGACCGATTCCAGCGCGGCCTGCAAGGGTTCTACCGTGACAACCGCTTCCAGGTCGCCGGTTGGGGCGACCTGCAACGGTCCTTCGAGGGGGTGAGCAACCGCCCGCTCGGCGACTATTTCACGGCCTGGACGAGCCGCCCCGGTGCGCCGCGTCTGGGTCTCACGGACGTGCGGGTCCAACAACACGGCGCCGGTTATCGGGTGAGCGGCCGGGTGGATCAGACCCAGCTCGAGCCGGCCTTCCCCATGAGCGTGCCGACGGTGATCCACCAGGAGCGCGGCGACCCGGTGACGGTCATGGTGCCGATGCGCGAACGCTCGGGCCGCTTCGAGACCGAGCTCCCCTCCTTCCCGGTGCGCCTGGCGGTCGACCCGGGGTTCGACACCTTCCGCGACCTCATGCCCGGCGAATCCCCGGTGGCCCTGAGCAACCTGTTCGGTTCCGACGAGGGCCTGATCGTCCTGCCGGCCCAGGCCGATGACGGCTTGCGCCAGGGCTACGCGGCCCTCGCCGAGGCCTGGACACGGGGGCGCCCCGGTTGGAAGGTGCAGGACGACCGCCGGCTCAGGGATCTTCCGAGCGACCGGCCTGTGTGGATCCTGGGCTGGGAGAACCGCCATCTCGAGCGGGTCGCCGAGTCCCTGCACGGCGCCTCACTCGACCCCGGCGGGCGGACCTTGAGCATCGGCGAGACCCCGGTCGCGGATCCCGGCGCGAGCCTGGCGCTGACCGCCTCGCGGGCGGGCCAGCCGCTGGCCTGGCTGGCGGCGGGCGAGGCGGATGCCATCCCCGGGCTGGCCCGCAAACTGCCCCACTACGGCAAGTACGGATATCTGCTCTTCACCGGGGCCGCGCCCGACAACCGCCTCAAAGGCCAATGGCCGAGCGGCGACTCCGAGCTGGTGCATTGGTTCTCGGATGCCCGCCCGGTGCTCGAGGGCCCGGTCCAGCGCCCACTGATCACGCCTTGAGGGCCCTCGGGCACCCGGCGGCGCGCGCCACCGGCGCTGGACCCGCGGCCTTGCCCGCGGCGGCGGAACACGGCTAACGTGGGCCCACCACGTCCGCGGGACCATCCGCGGGCGTCTCCGTGGAACCAACCCCAACCGAGGAGCGCGGGCGGCAGCGCCCGCACAGGAGCCCATGCCGCCAATCCAGAACCGACCCTTGCGAGCCGTCGCCTGTCTCGTCTTGCTCGGCGCGTCCGTCGAGACCCAGGCCTTCCGGGACGACGCCTTCCAGCCCGACGCCGAGCCCCCCAGGCCGAGCAGCATCGGCGAGGCCGATACCTGGTCCGAGGGACGGGTGTCCCTGCCGCCCTGGCCCCAGGACGGCGACCTCCAAGAGTTCTCCCCCGAGGGGATCTCGGGGGGGTTCCGCTTCTACATCGACGCCCGCAACCTCGCGATCGACCCCGCTGGCGGCGTGGTGCGTTACACCCTGGTCGCCGAGAGCCCCGCCGGCCAGCGCAACGTCTCCTTCGAGGGGATCCGCTGCACCATCCAGGGCGGCTACAAGGTCTATGCGTATGGGGTCAACGGGCGCTTCTCACCGGCCGAGCCCAGTGACTGGCTGCCGACCCACCGGGGCGCGGGGCACAGAGGCCTATCGGGACGACCTCTGGCGGCATCGCTTCTGT